>CAWCRB010000009.1:0-37096 GCA_963797905.1 uncultured Solirubrobacterales bacterium | reverse complement strand
TCGGGTGCGCGTTCGTGTGTTACGGCTTCACCGTCCTGCCGCCCCATGGCAACGGCCTGATCGCGGTGTTCGTGTGCGCGATCACGTACGGCATACGCCAGCCCCGACCTCGCCCACCACTTCCAGGAGCAGGCGGCCGATCTCGTGGAGCTCGTCAAGCTCGGGATCTTTGTCGTGTTCGGGTCGCTGCTCACCCTCCACGGCCTGTTCGACGACGGCTGGGTGCGGTCGCGGTCGTCGTGACGACGCTGTTCGTGGCCCGGACGGTGGGCGTGTTCGTGGCCCTGTGGGGCGCCGCGCCGGACCGCGCGACGAAGGCGTTCATGGCGTGGTTCGGACCCAAGGGGGTGGCCACGATGACCTTCTCGCTGCTCGCGTTGAGCGGCCGGATCACCGCCGGCACGCGGATCTTCAACCTTGCCGCGCTCACCGTGCTGTGCTCGATCCTGCTCCACGGGGCGACGGACACGGCGGGGGCGATTGGATCGCCGACCGCGCCGAGCGGCGGAGAAGATGCGGGCGGGTGAGCGGCCGTCGGAGCCGACCGAATCGGTCGCCGGGGGCTAGTGGTCGCTGTCGCGTCCGGAGGTGTCCATCACCATGCCCATCACGATGGCGAACAGGACGAAGGCGATGAACGCGCCGATCAGCGGCCAGAACATGCGGAGAACATACATCAGCCGACGGCCACCGAGCGCCCCGCCCGGTGGGGCGACGCGACGGCGGCGACGGCGCGACTCACGCGTGGAGCGCGACCTGCTCGCTCGGCGACGGGAACGCCCAGGCGACCTGCATGCGACGCTCCTGGCGGAACACCATGCGGAGCTGGCGCGGCGGTCTGAGCCGTCGGGGTGGGCCGGGCGGAAGGTCGCGCAGGACCCCGCCTCGCTCACCGCACAGAGCCCGCTTCGACCGAAGAAGCAATCCTCACAACTCGCCTTCGCCGTGCTCGCCTGCCCTCTCGCCATGCGTGACCTTCTCCCCTTCACTCGTCGTGAGCCGGATACCGCCGTCGAGATCACTAAAGCGGAATTCACCCCCCGCGCCGGAGCCCCTTTTTCGAAATTCGCAAGAATTTCACAACTTCGCGTTTTGCCTGCAATTTGCGGGTAAATCGCGCGTCCGGTTCGGGACCCCCTGCAATTTCGTCGCTTTTCCACGGCCGTGACCGACGCCATCCCGCCCGCCCTCCCGATCACCGTCGCCGACTACGAGCGGCTGGCCGGCGAATGCTCGAGCGAGCGTCGCACGGCTACTACGCCGGCGGGGCTGCCGACGAGCTCACGCTGCGGGACAACGTCGCGGCCTGGCAGCGGCTCCGGCTGCTGCCACGCGTGCTCACCGGGGTGGCCGAGCGCGACCTCTCGGTCACCGTCCTGAACCGCCGGCGTCCCCACCCGGTGATCGTCGCGCCGGTCGCCTTCCAGCGGATGGCCCACCCCGACGGCGAGCTGGCGATGGCGCGCGGCGCCGCGGCGGCCGGCGCGGTGATGTGCCTCTCGACGCTGGCGACGTGCACGGTCGAGGACGTGGCGGCCGCGGCCCCGGACGGGTCCCGGTGGTTCCAGGTCTACGTGTTCAGGGACCGCGGCGTCACCCGGGATCTCGTGGCCCGCGCGACGGCTGCCGGCTACGAGGCGCTCGTCGTCACCGCGGACCTGCCCGTCGTGGGGTTCCGCGAGCGCGAGCTGCGCGATCCGGATCAGGTCGCCGCGGCCGCCGCCGGGCGCGCGGTTCGCGATGGCCCCGTCGGACCACACGAAGCTGATCGACCCGGACCTGCGCTGGAGTGACATCGAGCAGCTCGCCGCCGAGAGCGAGCTGCCGGTCCTCGTCAAGGGCGTGCTCGCGCCCCAGGACGCCGTGCTCGCCGCCGAACACGGCGCGACCGGGATCATCGTCTCCAACCACGGTGGCCGGCAGCTCGACACGGCGATCGCGGGCGCGGACGCGCTTCCGGCGGTGATCGACGCCGTCGGGGGCGGAGTCGAGGTGCTGGTCGACGGCGGGATCCGCCGCGGAACCGACATCGTCAAGGCCATCGCCCTCGGCGCGAGCGCGGTGCTCGTCGGCCGCCCCGCCCTCTACGGGCTCGCGGTCGACGGCGCCGACGGTGTGGAGCATGTGCTGCGGATCCTGCTGACGGAGTTCGACAACGCGCTCGCCCAGGTCGGGACCGCGGAGGCCCGGAATCTGGACAGAAGCTTGATCGTGGGTCCGAGCGGGGATCAGGTCGGGTGACCATGCGCATCCTCGTCACCGGAACCAGCGGCTACATCGGCTCGAGCCTCGCCCCCCGGCTGCTCCGGGACGGCCACGAGGTGCGGGGCATGTCCCGGCGCGGGGCGCCGGCGGGCACGGGTTCGAGGTCGTCGCCGCCGACGTGGTCTCCGGGCAGGGCCTCGGCCGCGCGCTCGACAGCATCGATGTCGCCTACTACCTGATCCACTCGATGGAGCCCTCGACCGACGGCTCGTTCGACGCCCGGGAGCGTCGCGGGGCGGAGAACTTCGTCGCGGCCGCCCAGGCCGCGGGCGTGCGCCGGATCGTGTACCTCGGGGGTCTCGTGCCCGAGGGCGCACCGGCCTCCCAGCACCTGGCCAGCCGGCTGGCCGTCGAGGAGCAGCTGCTCGCCGCCACGCCCGACTCGGTCGCGTTCCGGGCCTCGATCGTGATCGGCGCCCGCTCGAGCTCGTTCCGCTTCATGGTCCGGCTGATCGAGCGCGTCCCGTTCATCCCGCTCCCCGGTTGGCGGGACAACCGGACACAGCCGATCGATGAGCGGGACGTGATCGAGCTGCTCGCGCGCGCCGCCGAGAACCCGGCGGTGGCCGGGCGCTCGCTGGACATCGCCGGCCCCGACGTCGTCACCTATGGCGGGCTGATCGATCGCATCCGCGACCTGATGCTCGTCGGGCGGCCGGCGCTGTCGCTGCACAAGCTCACCCTCACCCCGATCGCCAGCCGGGTCGCCGCTGTCATCGCCGGCCAGGATCACGAGCTGATCGGGCCGCTGATGGAGGGCCTGGGCAGCGATCTGCTTCCGCGGCCCGGATCCAGCGCCGAGGCGCTCGGCGTGCGGATGCACTCTCTGAACGCGGCGATCGAGCGCGCGCTGCGGGTCTGGGAGACCGCCGAACCGCTCGCGGCTCGTTAAGGTGGCCGGACGATGAGCACGGTCCACGCCAGCATCGAGATCGCCGCCCCCGTCGAGGAGGTGTGGGAGACGATCATGGACCCCAATCGCCTCGGCGACTGGGTCACGATTCACAAGTCAGTGTCGAAGGTGACGAACGCCGGCGAGCCGGGCGCGACGATGGAGCAGTGCCTCCACATGCGCGGCGTTTCATTCCGGGTGAACTGGGAGCTCGCCAAGATGGAAGCGCCGACAGCGGCCACCTGGGAGGGACGGGGACCAGCTCGGTCAAAGGCGCGGATCCAGTACGCACTGTCCAGCAATGGCGACGGCAAGACGCGGTTCGAGTACACCAACGAGTTCAACCCGCCGGGCGGGATGCTCGGCAACGTCGCGGGGCGAGTCGTCGTCGGGGCGGCATCGGAGCGCGAGGCGAACAGATCGCTGCAGGCGCTGAAGCGTCTGCTCGAGGGTTGAACCTCCTCATCGCTCCTGATCTCCACGCACCGGTATCCGGAACGCGGAGCAGTGAGGGGCGCTTTCACAGAAGACTCTTAGAAAAGTCACTAATGTGACTGTGTCAGTGCAACTCATACCACTCCCATAGGAGGAGTCCGTTGGCAGACTTCGTTGACGAGACGGTCAAGGACATCGACCGTCGTCTGAGTGAGCTTCAGGAAGAAGTGAAGCGTCTTGAAGCTGCCCGTTCCGCGCTCCTCGGGATCCGGCGCGGCCCCGGTCGCCCTCCCGGAAGTCGCACCACGACGAGCCGCAAGACACGCTCCCGCGCATCCGGCCGCAGGGCCGGGCGACCGCGGGGTCGGCGTAACGGGGGCACGCGTTCCGCGCAGGCCCTCGAGCTCGTCCGCGGCAACCCCGGGATCACGATCCCGCAGATCGCAGAGCAGCTCTCGATCGAGCCGAACTATCTCTACCGCGTGATGCCGAAGTTGGTCGGCGCGGGCGAGGTGCGGCGCGAGGGCCAGGGCTGGCACGCCGTCTCCGAGTAGTCGATCGGCGGCATGTTCGGGAGGGCCGCCGTCGCCAGCCCTCCCGAACGCCACATCTCCCTGACGGACTAGATCAGGCCGAGGCCCTTGACGGCCTCGCGCTCCTCGGCGAGCTCGCCGGCCGTGGCGTCGATCCGCGCACGGGAGAACTCGTCGATCTCCAGACCCTGGACGATCTCGTACTTCCCGCCGGAACAGGTGACCGGGAAGCTTGAGATCAGCCCCTCCTCGACACCGTAGGAGCCGTCGGACGGGATCGCCATCGACACCCAGTCACCGTCGGGCGTGCCGTTGACCCAGTCGTGGATGTGATCGATCGCGGCGTTGGCGGCCGACGCCGCGCTCGAGGCGCCGCGGGCCTCGATGATCGCCGCGCCGCGCTTCTGCACGGTGGGGATGAAGTCGCCCTCCAGCCAGGACTGGTCGTTCACGGTCTCGGCGGCGTTCTCGCCCCGGACCTTGGCGTGGAAGATGTCCGGGTACTGGGTGGCCGAATGGTTGCCCCAGATCGTCATGTTCGTGATGTCGCTCACGGCGGCGTCGGTCTTGGCCGCGAGCTGGGCGATCGCCCGGTTGTGGTCGAGACGCGTCATCGCCGTGAACCGCTCGGCCGGGATGTCCGGCGCGTGCGACTGCGCGATCAGGCAGTTGGTGTTGGCCGGGTTGCCGACGACGAGGATCCGCACGTCGGAGTCGGCGTGCGCGTTCAGCGCCTCACCCTGGGGCTTGAAGATGCCGCCGTTGGCTTCGAGCAGATCGCCACGCTCCATGCCCTTGCTGCGCGGGCGGGCGCCGACCAGCAGCGCGACCCCGACGCCATCGAAGGCCTTCGCCGGATCGTCGTGGATGTCGATCCCGCGGAGCAGCGGGAATGCGCAGTCGTCGAGCTCCATCGCGGTGCCCTCGGCGGCCTTCACGGCGGCCGGGATCTCGAGCAGGGAGAGGCGGACGGGGGTGTCGGGGCCGAGCAGCTGACCGCTGGCGATCCGGAACAGGAGGGCGTATCCGATCTGACCGGCGGCGCCGGTGACGGCGACCTTTACGGGGGAATCGCTCACAGGTGTGGTTCTCCTCGTCGGTGGGGAAGACTGACGTCGGCGACTCTACCCACGCGCCCCGGACCGCGACCCTCCGCGCGCCGGCGGTAGGGTCCAGCTGGAGATGAAGATCGTCTACACCCATACCGACGAGGCCCCCGCGCTGGCCACCGCGTCGCTGCTCCCGATCCTCCGGGCGTACGCCGGAGCGGCCGGGATCGAGCTCGAGCTCCGCGACATCTCGCTCAGCGGCCGGATCCTCGCCCAGTTCCCTGAACGGCTGTCGGACGACCAGCGGATCGCCGACGCGCTGACCGAGCTCGGCGATCTGGCCAAGACCGACGAGGCGAACATCATCAAGCTGCCGAACATCAGCGCCTCGGTCCCACAGCTGAAGGCGGTGATCGCCGAGCTCCAGGAGCAGGGGTACGACGTGCCCGATTACCCGGAGAATCCGGGCGACGACGACGAGCGGGAGGTCCGCGCCCGGTACGACCGCGTGAAGGGAAGCGCGGTCAACCCGGTGCTCCGCCAGGGCAACTCCGACCGCCGGGCGCCGGCCTCGGTGAAGGCGTACGCCCAGCACCATCCCCATTCGATGGGCGCCTTCTCGCCCGACTCCCGCTCGCACGTCTCGACGATGGACGCCGGTGACTTCCGGGCCGACGAGATCTCGGTCACCGTCGCCGCCGAGGGCGCGGTGCGGATCGAGCACGTCGGCGAGGACGGGACGACGACGGTGCTGCGCGAGTCGGTGCCGGTGCTCGCCGGCGAGGTTCTCGACGGCTCGGTGATGCGCCGCGAGGCGCTCGACGCGTTCTTCACCGCCCAGCTCGCCGAGGCCGCGGAGCAGGGTGTCCTCTACTCCGTCCACCTCAAGGCGACGATGATGAAGGTCTCGGACCCGATCATCTTCGGTCACGCCGTGAAGACGTACTTCCGCTCGGTGTTCGACCGCTACGGCGACGCGCTCGCAGCCGCCGGAGTGAGCCCGAACGACGGGCTCGGTGCACTGCTGAAGGTGACCGAGTCGATGGACGAGGGCGAGGAGATCCGCGAGGCGGTGGCGGCGGCGCTCCGCGACGGGCCGCCGCTGGCGATGGTCGACTCCGACCGCGGCATCACGAACCTCCACGTGCCGAGCGACGTGATCATCGACGCCTCGATGCCGGCCGCGATCCGCACCTCCGGTCAGATGTGGAACTCCGACGGCGAGCTCCAGGACACGAAGTTCGTGATCCCCGATCACGCCTACGCGCCGCTGTACGCCGAGACGATCGACCACTGCCGCGAGCACGGTGCGTTCGACCCGGCGACGATGGGCACGACCCCGAACGTCGGGCTGATGGCGCAGGCGGCGGAGGAGTACGGCTCGCATGACAAGACGTTCGAGATCTCCGGTCCGGGGACGGTCCGGGTGATCGACGAAGGCGGCGACGTGCTGCTCGAGACCGAGGTCGCCGCGGGCGACATCTGGAGGATGTGCCAGACGAAGGACGCGCCGATCCGCGACTGGGTCGGCCTCGCGGTCGACCGCGCCCGGGCGACGGGCTGGCCGGCCGTCTTCTGGCTCGACGAGACCCGCGCCCACGACGCGGAGCTGCTGCGCAAGGTCCGTCCCGCGCTCGACGAGCTCGACACCGGCGGCCTGACGATCGAGATCCTCCCCGTCGGCGAGGCGGCGCGGTACACGCTCGAGCGCGCTCGCGCCGGCGAGAACACGATCTCGGTCACCGGAAACGTCCTGCGCGATTACCTCACCGACCTGTTCCCGATCCTCGAGCTCGGTACGAGCGCGAAGATGCAGTCGATCGTCCCGCTGATGGCCGGGGCGGCCTGTTCGAGACCGGCGCCGGCGGATCGGCGCCGAAGCACGTCCAGCAGTTCACGCGGGAGAACCATCTGCGCTGGGACTCACTCGGCGAGTTCCTCGCGCTGCCGCCGTCGCTCGAGCTGCTCGCCGATCACGAGGACAACCCGCGGGCGCGGGTCCTGGCCACGACGCTCGACCGGGCGACCGGGCGGGTGCTCGAGGCCGACCGCTCACCGCGGCGCAAGGTCGGCGAGCTCGACAACCGCGGCAGCCACTTCTACCTCGCGCTGTACTGGGCTCGCGAGCTCGCCGATCAGACCGACGACGCCGAGCTGGCGGAGCGGTTCGGCCCGTTCGCCGAGCGGCTCGCCGCCGAGGAGGAGACGATCGTCGGTGAGCTCGCCGAGGTCCAGGGCGCTCCGGTCGACATCGGGGGCTACTACCGGCCCGACCCGGAGCTCGTGGAGCGGGCGATGCGGCCGAGCACCACGTTCAACGCGGCGCTCGACGAGCTGTAGAGCGGGTTGCGGTCCGGGCGGGCGCGCCTACAGCGCGACGCCGTAGACCGCGCCGAGCTTCGCCTTCAGATAATCCACGAACGGCCCGACGGCGATCGGCCCGCCGACGACGCGCCGGAGCAGCTCGTCGGTGGAGAACTTCGCTCCGTGACGGTGAACGCGGTCCAGCAGCCATTCGCGCAGCGGGGCGAGCTCGCCGGCCGCGATCCGCTGCTCGAGGTCCGGAACCTCCTCGTGGACCTGGGCCCACAGCTGACCCGCGATCAGGTTGCCGAGCGCGTAGGTCGGGAAGTAGCCGATCAGCCCGGCCGACCAGTGGACGTCCTGGAGCGCGCCGTCGGCGTCGTCGGTGACCTCCAGGCCGAGCATCGCGTGGAACCGCCGGTTCCACTCCTGCGGGAGCTCGGCGACCGCCAGCCGGCCCTCGATCAGCTCCTGCTCGAGCTCGAAGCGCAGGATGATGTGCAGGCCGTAGGTGGCCTCGTCGGCCTCGACGCGGATGAACGAGGGCGAGACCCGGTTGACGGCGCGGAACAGCGTCCGGGCGTCAGGCGAGGCGCCACCGCCGTACAGCGGACCGACTCGAGCGGCGAGGACATCGCTGAATGCGCGCCCGCGGCCGACCATGTTCTCCCACATGCGGCTCTGGGATTCATGCATGCCGAGCGACTCCCCGTGGCCGAGCGGGGTGCGGCGGAGCGCGGGTGCGATTCCGGCCTCGTAGAGCCCATGGCCGCACTCGTGCATCGCGCCGTACAGGGCGGAGGCGTAGTACCCCTCGTCCCAGCGGGTCGTGATCCGCACGTCGCCGCCACCGATTCCGGCCGCGAACGGGTGGACGGCGTCATCCATCCGCCAGGCCTCGTGCGTGAAGCCCATCAGGCTGAGCACGCCGTTGACCATCGAGCGCTGATCGGCGATCGGAAACCGGCCGTGCAGCGAGGAGACATCGACCGCGTCGGCGTGTTCGCCGCAGCGTGGCGATCACCGGGACAAGCGCGTCGCGGAGCTCGGCGAACAGTGCGCTCACCTCACTGGCACGAGCGTCGGGCTCGTAGTCGTCGAGCATCACGTCATAGGCGCAGGCGAAGCCCTCGAAGCAGTCGACGTACTCCCGCGAGAGCGCGAGGTTGCGCTCCAGATACGGAGCGAAGGCCGCAAAGTCACTCTGCGCACGGGCCATGACCCAGGCCTCCTGACCGAGCGAGGACGCCCGGGCCATGTCGGCCGCGAGCCGGCTCGGGACCCGTGCGGCCTTCTCGTAGCGTTTGCGGGTGATGCGCACGAGCGAGGCCTCGTCGGACTCGGGATCGGCGCCGTTCAGCGCGTCGGCCGCGCGGTCGAGCAGCTGCTCGGTCCGGGTGGAGACGAACATCTCGTGAGTGAGGCGCTCGAGCGTCCCGAGCGCGTCGGCCCGTGCGGCCGACCCCTGCGGGGGCATCATCGTCTGCTGGTCCCAGCCGAGGAGTTCGGACGCGTACCGCAGGTCCTCGACCTCGGCGAGGTGCTCTCGCAGCTCTGCGATCGGTTCGGTCACCGTGGGCTCCTGGGTCGAAGAGGTTCGTATGGGTTCTGGCAGGCGCTCCGTGCGGAGCCCTGCCTGTGCCACCATTGCAGCATGTTCGGCCGCCGTGAACAGGTAAGGCTGATGGACGTGTTCGGGATCCGCGTCGGCGTGGCGCCCGGGTGGTTCCTGATGCTGTTCCTCGTCATCCTGTGGCTGACCCCGTCCTTCCGCGGCGTGCTGCACAGCTCCGACGGGATCGCGTATCTCACGACGGTGACGAGCGCGCTGCTGTTCTTCGCCTCGCTGATCGTCCACGAGCTCGGACACGCGCTCGTCGCGCGCCGGGAGGGAATCGAGGTCCGCGGGATCCAGCTGTTCCTGTTCGGGGGCATCACGCAGATGTCGCGCGACTCCCGTTCGCCCGGTGAGGAGTTCCGGATCGCCGCCGCCGGCCCGGCGGCGACGCTGCTGATGGTCCTGGTGTTCGCCGCCGTCGACCTGGCGATCGTCGGCCCGAGCAAGCTCTGGCACGCCTTCCGGCTCGACTCGAGCGTCACCGTCACGCCCGTCCTGCTCGCGCTCAGCTGGCTGCTGCTGATGAACCTCGTCGTTCTGGTGTTCAACCTGATCCCGGCCTTCCCGCTCGACGGCGGGCGGATCTTCCGGGCACTCGTGTGGCGCCTGACCGGCGACAAGCAGCGGGGGACTCGCGTCGCCGCCACGATCGGTCAGGGGTTCGCCGTCCTCCTCGCGGGCCTCGGCATCTTCATGATGCTGCAGGGCAACAGCGCGTTCAGCGGGCTGTGGTTGGTGGTGCTCGCCTTCCTGCTCGGTCAGTCGGCCCGCGGGGCGCTCGTCCAGAACGCCGTCACCGAGCGGATCGACGGCGTCCGGGTCCAGGACATCATGGACCGCCACCCGGTGGCGATCCCGGCCGACATCCCCGCCGCGCGGGCGCTCGACGAGTACTTCCTGCGCTACGGATGGTCGTGGTTCCCGGTCGTCGACGGCGACGGCCGGTTCCTCGGCATCGCCCGCCAGGAGAGCGTGCAGGCCGCGGTCGACCGAGGTGAGACCGGAGACATCGGCGTGACGCTCGAGCCGTCGGAGGTCGGCGGCTGGCGGGTCGACCAGGATCGCCCGCTCAGCGAACTGCTGGGGTCCGAGCCGCTCGGACGCCTGGGCGCGCTGATGGCTGTCGACGGCGAAGGCGTCCTGTGCGGCGTGGTCACCGTCGAGCAGGTCCGGCGCGCGCTCCAGTCGGCGCTCGGCGCTCAGCCGGGCTGACCGATCACGACCCGCGGAGGACGAGGCCGCCGCGGCGGACCGCGGCTGTCCAGGAGTCGTAGCCATTGCTCAGGCGGATCCGGTACGTCCACACGCCCCTCGCCTGAATGACATCGATTCGGAAAGCGACCGTCGATCCACCCACCGAGCCCGTCCCGAACACGCTCGCCGAACGCGGACTCGCCGCGCAGATAACACTGACCACACGCGTCGAGACCAGGCGCACCGGATGGGCCGGCCCGCGATCGACGTATGACTCGTAACCCGCGGGAGCGCCGAACGCGATCCCGCAAACCGAGCGCGATCGCCACCAGCGAGACGCAGGTGGCCGGCCCCGGCCACGAGGCACCCGCGCTCGGTCGCCGGCACGGCGACCTGTACCGACCCGGACCCCGAGCTCGACTGATGGCCGGAGTCACCGCCATAGCCGGCACTCAACGCCTCCACGCCCGGCGCGATCGAGCTCACCACGACCACGCAGCTGCGCTCGCGCCGCTCCCGGAAAGCGTGCACGGACTCCCCACGACCCCACCCGGCCCCGTCCGCTGACGGTCACCGGCCCGGTCGGCGTCGACGGGCCCGAACCCGCGGTATCAGCCACCGTGACCCGGCACACACTCCAGTCACCCGCTGCCACCGTCCCCGGCGCGCAGGCGACCGATGTCGCCGTCGGATCCTTCAGCGGCGCGTCGAACACCGCCCCACGGCCGTTCAACGCCGCCTGCTCGGAGTCGAGGATCGGTGACGGAGCACACGATGCCGCGTGTGGCGGCTGCTGCATCGATGCCAGCGTGTCAGCGCCGTTGCCCCCATGATCGATGAACTCGAAGGTCCCCGACTGGATGAAGTTCCCGTTCAGCGCAGCGTCAACCCGCCACCCGTGCCGTCGTCGGAGCGGCCGCCGTGCCGGCGCCGCCGTCCGGCCCGGTGACCTGCAGACAGGTGACCGTGAGCGTGAGCGGAGCATCCTCGAGCGGCTGCCCGGAGCCGAGAGCCGAAGCTCCGCCGTCCCCGATCCCGTCGCCGGCCCGCCGGCCGGGTTCACCTGGCCGTGAGCGTCAGCGAGTCGTAGCCGATCTCGCTCGGATCGGCGTTCACGGTGACCGTGTCGAGCGCCGACGCGGACGCGGACGCGGTCACGATCAGACCGAGGGCTCACCGCGAGGCCCAGGCGAGCGAGCACCGGCGCGGCGCGCGCTAGCCACGGAGGTCAAACCGCCTGGCGGACCTGCGCGGCCCCGAGTCATAGCCATTGCTCAACCGGATCCGGTAACGTCCACCCCAGCCCGGCCCGGGCGACATCGATCCGGAAACTCACCGACGCGCTCCCGACGCGCCCGCTGCCGAACACGCTCGCCGAGCGCGGGCCGCACACGACCGAGGCGATCGCGCGTCGACGCGAACCGCACCGGATGCGCCGGCCCACGATCGACGAACGACTCGTACCCACTTGGCCAGCCGAAGGCGATTCCGGCAAACCGTGCTCGGTCACCGTCAGCCAGCCGCAATCGGCCCCCACCCGCGACCAGACACCCACGCTGCGTGGCCGGAACCGCGACCATCGACCGAGCCGTGCCCGCCGCTCCCGACGTGGCCGCCATCGCCGGGATAGGAGGCGCTCACCGTCGCCGACCCGGGACGAGCGACGAGAACGGCACGCTGCACGACGTGCTGGCGCCGCTCCCGGCCAGCAGGCACGATCCGGCGGGGCCGAAGCTCACCGTTCCGGTCGGCGGGCTCGCGCCCGACGCGGCCGTGTCGGCCACCGTTGCCGTGCACCGGCTCACGTCCCCCGGCGCGACCGTCCCGGAGCGCACGTGACCGAGGTCGACGTCGGATCCTTGAGCGGCGCATCGAAGATCACAGCCCGGTTGACGGTCGCGCCCTGCGGCTCGAGCGCGGCGTTCGGATCGCACGAGGCCTGGTGGGCAGGCTCGACGAGGGGCGCTCCCTCGGTGTCCGCCCCGTTGCCACCGTGGTCGACGAACTCGAGCGTCTCGGTCCGGATGAAACTCGAGAACACGTACAGATCGACCCCGACCCGGGCGGTGGTCGGCGCGGTCGGGGTGCCGGCGCCCGCATCGGGCCCGGTCACCTGGAGGCACGTCACGGTGGCGGTGATGGTGAGCGAATGTCCCATGAACTGGAACGGGCTCGTCCCGGAACCGGTCGCCGGTCCGCCGGAGGGACCGACCTGCGCTGAGAGGACGAAGCTGTCGGTGCCCGCGACGTTCAGCGTGTCAGGCTGAGCCGCGCTCGCGGCGGTTGGAGCCACGATCGCCGTGAGGGACACGGCGAGGGCGCAGGTCCAACGGCGGAGCGTCCGGTCCCTCATCCTCGACGATCCACCATACGCCTCTCACGGCGCCCCGGGACATTTCTCTGCGGCCGATGGCGGATTACGCCGAATCGGCGCGGGAAATAGAATCGTCGCGTGCCCTCTCATGACGTCCTCATCATCGGTGCCGGCCTGGCCGGCCAGCGAGCCGCTCTGGCGGCCGCGCAGGCGGGGGCGACCGTGGCGATCATCTCCAAGGTCCACCCCGTTCGCTCCCATTCCGTCGCCGCCGCCGGCGGCATCAACGCCGCGCTGAACCCCGAGGACTCCTGGGAGTCCCACGCCTTCGACACCGTCAAGGGATCCGACTACCTCGGCGACCAGGACGCGATCGAGGTGATGTGCCGCGAGGCTCCCGACGAGATCCTCTGGCTCGAGCACGCCGGCGTCACGTTCCACCGCAACGGCACCGGCCACCTCGGTACCCGGGCGTTCGGTGGTGCCTCGGCGGCCCGGACCTACTACGTGGCCGACATCACCGGCCACGCGATCCTTCACGTGCTCTACGAGCAGCTGATGAAGCACAGCGAGACCGTCGACCGCTACGAGGAGTGGTTCACCACCGACCTCCTCCAGGACGACGACGGTCGCTGCGTCGGCGCGATCTGCCGCAACCTCCGCGACGGCCACCTCGAGGTGTTCAACGCCAAGTCCGTGATCCTCGCCTCGGGCGGGGCCGGCCAGGTCTACCGCCCGACGACGAACGGCCTGATCGTCACCGGCGACGGGATCGCTCAGGCCTACCGGATCGGCGCGAGCCTGATGGACATGGAGATGATCCAGTACCACCCGACGACGCTCCTCGGCAACGGCCTGCTGATCACCGAGGGCGCCCGCGGCGAAGGGGCATGGCTGCTCAACGGCGAAGGCGAGCGCTTCATGGAGCGCTACGCGCCGAACAAGCTCGAACTCGCCTCGCGCGATGTCGTGTCCCGGGCCGAGCAGACCGAGATCAACGAGGGCCGCGCGTTCCCGGACGGCGGCATCGCGCTCGACGTGACCAAGGTCCCGCGCAAGCGGACGCTCGAGGCGCTGCGCGAGATCGTCAACATCGGACGGGACTTCGCCGGCGTCGACATCACCCGCGAGCCGATCCACATCAAGCCCGGCCAGCACTACATCATGGGCGGCGTCAAGACCGATGTCGACGGCCAGACGACGATCCGCGGCCTCTATGCCGCGGGCGAGGTGGCCTGCGTGTCGGTCCACGGCGGCAACCGGCTCGGCGCCAACTCGCTGCTCGACACGCTCATCTTCGGTCGCCGCTCCGGCGCGCACGCAGCCGCGCAGGCCCGCCAGATGACGATGCCGACGACGCCCGCCTCGCGCATCGAGCGAGACCGAGAAGCACTTCGCAGAGATCATCGGCCGCGAGGCCGGCAGCGGCCGCCGGGTGTCCGCGATCAAGCGCGAGCTCGGCGACGCGATGAACGACAACGTCGCCGTGTTCCGCAATGCCGAGGGGCTGGCCAAGGCCCATGAGGTGGTGCGACGCCTGAAGGAGGAGGCGAAGACCGCGACGATCGACGACCGCGGCACGATCTTCAACCAGGACGTGATCGGCGCGATCGAGCTCGGGTACATGCTCGATTGCGCGGAGGCGATCGTCGTCTCGGCCGAGGAGCGCAAGGAGTCACGCGGGGCCCAATCGCGCACGGACTTCCCGGAGCGCAACGACGAGGAGTGGCTGAAGCACATCGACGTGTCGATGAACGGCGCGGACGTGCCGAAGGTCAGCTACTCCGAGGTCACGATCACCCACTGGCAGCCCCAGGAAAGGACCTACTAGTGCCTGAGTACACCCTTCGCGTCCGGCGCTTCGATCCTCAGTCCGGGCAGGCGGCCTACTGGGACGAGCACACGGTCGAGATGCCCGAGACCCAGTCGGTGCTCGACGCGCTGCTGGCGATCCGCGACGACGTCGACGGCTCACTCGGAATCCGCTGCTCCTGTCAGCAGGCGATCTGCGGCTCGTGCGGCGTGCGGATGAACGGCAAGCCGGGGCTGGCCTGCAACACCCACCTCGGCGAGGCGTCCGAGCGGGCCCACGGATTCGGCTGGAACCCGGCCCAGGAGGGCGACGCCAACGGGGGTGGCGGCGGCGAGCCGTTGGTGATCGACATCGAGCCGATGGGCAACATGCCCGTGATCCGTGACCTGATCGTCGACATGGACGCGGTCCACTGGAAGAAGATCCAGCGGGTCACCCCGTGGCTGATCAACAAGGAGCCGGTGCCCGAGCGGGAGTACATCGTCCCGCACGAGAACATGGTCGACATCACCCAGACGATGGCCTGCATCCAGTGCGGGGCGTGCGTCTCGGACTGCCTGGCGATGGAGGTCGACCCGCTGTTCGTCGGCCCGGCCGCCTCGGCGAAGGCCTACCGGTTCGTCGGCGACCCGCGCGACGACGAGCACAAGGAGCGGCTGCTCGACCTCTCCGAGGACCCGCACGGGATCTACGACTGCACCCACTGCTTCAACTGCATCGACGCGTGCCCGAAGGGCGTCGACCCGATGAGCCAGATCATGCGCCTGCGCCGCAAGGCCGGCTCCGATCACGAGATCAACGACTCCAACAACGGCAGCCGCCACGAGGACGCATTCGTCACGCTGATCCACGATTACGGCCTGCTCCACGAAGCCGAGCTGCTCCCGCGCAGCTACGGCGGGAACTCGTGGTTCGGCAAGTTCCACCCCGCCGCGGGCAAGGAGCTGGCCTCCTCGCTGGGCGTCATCGGCAAGGCCGTCGTGCGCGGCAAGATGAGTCCGAAGATCGCGATGCTCGGCCACAAGATCCCGAAGTCGGATCTCGACGCGGTGAAGAGGATCTACGCGAAGGTCGAGGGCCAGGACGAGCGCTTCGAGCTCAACCTGTACGTGTCCGGGTACGAGGACGAACCCGACGATGGGCACGAAGCCGACGAGACGACAAGCGAAACGGAGACGGCATGAAGGTCGCCTACTGGCCCGGGTGCGTGAGCCGCGGGTTCACGCCGGAGTTGCACGGATCGATGGCCGCGGTGGCCCCCCTGCTCGACATCGAGTTGGTGGAGCTCGATCGCGCCGCGTGCTGCGGCGCCGGCGTGATCGCCGAGCACAGCCAGGAGCTGGCCGACACGCTCAACGCGCGGACCTTCGCGCTCGCCCAGCAGGTCCAGGGCGCGGAGCTGATGATGAACATCTGCTCGACGTGCCAGGGCGCCCAGTCGGAGTGCCAGGAGCGGCTCGACGCGAACACCGACTACCGCGAGCGGATCAACGGCAACCTCACTGACGAGGGCCTGACCTACGAGAAGGGCCTGAACAACAAGAACTTCCTGTGGCTGCTGGTCGAGGAGATCGGTCTCGACGCGCTGAAGGCGAAGGTCAAGCGCCCGCTCACCGACCTGCGCGTCGGCCCGTTCTACGGCTGCTACATCGTCCGGCCGGTCAACCGGCTCGGGATCGACGAGGAGCACCCTCGCGACCGGTACATGCACTGGGTGATCGAGGCGCTCGGCGGGACCGTCGTCGATTACGCGGGCGTCTACAAGTGCTGCGGGTTCCCGATCATCACGATGAACAAGGACGCCTCGCTCAAGCAGGCCGGCCGCCACGTCGGCGACGCGCTCGACGCGGAGGCTGACTGCCTCGTCGTGCCATGCCCGCTGTGCCACCTCAACCTCGACCTGCAGCAGCCGCTCGCGTCCAAGGTCGTCGGCCGCGAGCTCGGCCTGCCGGTGCTCCACCTCCCGCAGCTCGTCGGGCTGGCCCTCGGGCTCTCGCCGAAGGAGCTCGGCATGAACAAGCACGTCGTTCGCCCGACGTCGGTGATCGACTGGTCGACGTCGGTGGTGGGCGCCACCGCGGCGTGATCGACGCGCTGCGCCGGCGCCTCGGCGGTCTCGGCGCCTCGGCGCGACCTCGGGATCACGGCGCACCACGGCGTGCCACGACGACCACGCCGGCGGCACCGGAGCCGCCACCGGCTCCGGATTTCACCGACGCGACCGCAGTGGCGGCGCGCGTCGAGGCGGCGCGGGCTCGGCTGCGGGCCACCGTTCCGCCTCGTGACGAGAAGCTCTGACCACGGCCCGGGTCGCGGCGCTCAGGCGATCTGGAAGCCGAGCGCCGTGAGGAAGCCGACGAGGTCGCCGCCGACGTCGCCGGTCGTGTGGTTCGCGCAGCGGTAGGCGTTGAGCGTTGCCGGCGGGGAGCCCTTGCGGGTGATCTTCATCGCGACGATGTATCCGCCGGTGCAGCCGGCGTTCGACGTCGGCGAGGCGAGCTGGACGATGTGGTGGCGGTTGAGCAGCACGGTGACCCGGGTGAGGTCGGGTGCGTCGGCGTAGACCTTCGTGAACGGTCCCCCGAGCGGTGGCGCCAGCGGACGCGACAGGGACACCGTCACCCTCTGCAGGTCGGCCCAGTGCGAGGACGACGTGCCCCCGCCGCAGCCGGCGAGGGCGAGGCCGAAGACGCCGAGACCGAGAAGGATGGCCAGCCGCCGCAGCACGGCGGCGAGTATGACGCGAGCCGCGGTGGAGACACCCAGAAAGGCGAACGGGGAGCGAGGCTCCCACTCCTCGCTCCCCGCACATACCCCTGTTCCGTCCCGCGGAAGTTCGCTGCGAATAGTCGCGTGTGCAGGGAGATCCGTCGTCCCCTGCCGCGGGTGATCTTCGGGGGAGGCCGAACGCCGTAACGGGTGACGCACCCGTCACCCGATCGCGGTAAGCTCCGCGGCGGCCGGGGGGCCGCCGGCATCCCCGCGCCATGCTCAACCGCGCTCCTGTCTCCGTCGTCATCGGCCACTTCGAGGACCTCGTCGGGCGGGGCCTGCGGGCGCTCGTGGAAGAGGACCAGAGCCTCGAGCTGTGCGCCCACGACGTTTCCCAGGAGCGGCTCGGCCCGGCCCTGGCCGACCACCGGCCGAGCGTGGCGATCCTCAACTTCGGCTCGCTCACCGGCGCGGTCGCGGTGCGCGATCTCCACGAGGCCCATCCGGCGACTCGGCTCGTGATCCTCGCCAACCGGCCGAGCTCAGCCGAGAGCCGGCAGATGATGGCCTTCGGTGCGACGGCCTGCCTGGCCAAGAACGCCCAGTCGCGGGACGTCCTGCACGCCATCCACCTCGCGTCGCGCGGGCTGCACGTGATGCCGCCGGTGGCCGGCCCCGAGGACGATCCCGTCGGCCCCGAGCTGCTCACGCCCCGCGAGGCCGACGTGCTGGAGCTGCTCCGCGCTGGGCGCTCGAACGCCGAGATCGCGCGATCGCTGCATGTGAGCGTCGAGACCGTCCGCACCCACGCCCGGCGGGTGTATCGCAAGCTCGGGGTGCGCTCACGCCGCGATCTGCGGGCGACGCGGTGAACCGCGGCTGAGATCCCTCGCGGCCGGGTAGGCCACGGGCATGAGCTACACCAAGAAACACCTGCGCGACGACGTCGAGGATCAGGCGGCGCAGCACGGCCTGTCCGAGACGCAGGAGGCGCGCTTCGCCCGCGGTGCACTCCAGACCGAGCATGTGGGGATCAACTACCTCACCGTCAAACCGGGCAAGCAGGAGGCGTTCGCGCACCGCCACCGCGAGGCCGAGGAGGTCATCGTCGTGCTCGCCGGCAGCGGCAGCATCGACCTCGACGGCGAGACCGTCGAGCTGCGGGAGCTCGACGCGGTCCGCGTCGGCCCCGGACTCGCCCGCCGGCTGGCCGCCGGTGAGAGCGGACTCGAGGTGCTCGTGTTCGGCGCCCGGGTCGAGAACGACGCCGAGATCGTCAAGGACGGGTAGCGCTCACCACGGCGCGTCCCAGCGCTCGGCGAACGCGAACTCCTCCACCGGGTTGCGGCTGAGTTGCTTCGGCCACGCGTCGGCGCGGAAGCCGAGGGAGATGTGGCCGGCCATCGCGACGTCCTCCGGGAACCCGAGCAGCTCCCGGACCTCGCCCTCGACCGCAGCGAGCAGCGTCGTGAAGGCGGCCCCGAGCCCCTCGGCCCGGAGCCCGAGCAGGAGATTCTGGACGAACGGGTAGATCGACGCGCCACCGATGATGCTCGGACGATCGAGGTCCTTGTCGACGATCGCGAGGGCATCGAGCAGCACGAGCGGGATGATGTGGACGGGCGCCCGGTCGAACGTCCGCGAGTATTCATCGGCGCCCATCAGGCCGCGCAGCCGCCCGGCGGGAAGCTGCTCGCGGATCGTCGGGTCATCAAGCGCGGCGCGTCCGCCGGTGCCGTGCATGTAGGCCCGCCACGGTTCCTCGTAAAGCTCCCGCAGGCGCCGGCGCGTGGCAGCGTCCTCAATCACGATCACACGCCAGCCCTGGCGGTTGCCACCGCTCGGGGCGTAGCGTGCGTTGTCGAGGGCGCGATGGATCAGCTCCCTGGGGACGGGGTCCTCACGGAAGTGTCGGGTCGAGGGTGCATGGCGCATCACCTCGGCCAGCGCGTCGACCGAGAGGGCGTCGGAGTCAGGTGCGCTAGGCAAGTTGGCGGGCCCCGCGGCCGTCGACGACGAGCTCGGCGATCTGGATCGCGTTCGTCGCTGCGCCCTTGCGCAGGTTGTCGGACACGACCCACATGCTGAACGCGCGGGGGTGCGAGTCGTCCTCGCGGATCCGGCCCACGAACACCTCGTCGTGGCCGGTCGCCTGCAACGGCGTCGGCAGCTCGGCAAGCGTGACCCCGGGGGCGTCAGCGAGCAGCTCGCGCGCCCGCTGGGCTCCGAGCGACTCGCGCGTCTGGACGTTGACGGCGAGCGAGTGACCGGTCCTCACCGGGACCCGGACGCACGTGACCGCGACGCCGATCGACTCGTCCTCGAGGATCTTGCGCGTCTCGAACACCATCTTGCGCTCCTCATCGGTGTGCTCGTCGCCCTCCGGGAACGACCCGGCCGCCCCGATCACGTTGAACGCGATCGGCTCGGGGTAGATCGCGGGCGCAGGCGGCGGCTCTCCGCCGACGTGGGCGCGGGTCTGGCCCTCAAGCTCGTCGATCGCCGCCTTTCCGGTCCCCGAGACCGCCTGGTAGGTGGCGACGACGAGCCGCTCGATCCCGGCCGCGCGGTGGATCGGCGCGAGTGCGACCATCAGCTGCATCGTCGAGCAGTTCGGGTTGGCGATCAGGCCCCGGTATCCCTCGAGCACGTGGGGGTTGACCTCCGAGACGACGAGCGGGATCTCCGGGTCACGGCGGAAGGCCGAGGAGTTGTCGATCACCGTCGCTCCGGCGGCGACGAACTGCGGGCCCCACTCGCGCGAGACGCCTCCCCCGGCCGAGAACAGCGCGAGGTCGAAGCCCTGGATCGTGTCCGGGGTGAGCGGCTGCACGACGCGACCGTCGGGCAGCGTGCGTCCGGCCGAGCGGGCCGAGGCGAACGGCACGATCTCCGAGGCGGCGAACCCGCGCGCCTGCAGCAGCTCGAGCATCGTGGTGCCGACGACACCCGTGGCGCCGACGATGGCGACGCGCGGGGCGCTCACCGGAGCTCCTGTCCGAACGGACGCTCCTCGCGGACGTCGCCCTCGCCGAGCTTGAACGTCCCGTGCAGCGCCTGGACCGCCCGCGGCACGTCGCCGGCGCGGATCACGCAGGAGATCTTGATCGGGGAGGTGGAGATCATCTCGATGTTGATGTCCTCGCCGGCCAGCGTCTCGAAGACGGTGGCGGCGACGCCCGGGTGCGAGCGCATCCCGGCCCCGACGATCGACACCTTGCCGATCTCCGGATCGGTCTCGACCCGGTCGATCCCCAGCTCGGTGAGCACCGGGGCGAGCGCCAGCTCCGCCGCCCGGAGGTCCTCGCCGGCGATCGTGAACGAGACCTCGGCGTCGAGCCCGGTCCCGCGCGGCTCGTTCTGGATGATCGTGTCGAGGTTGCAGCCGGCGTCGGCCAGTGCGCGGAAGATCGAGGCCGCGGCGCCGGGCCGGTCGGGCACGCCGAGCAGCGTGATCCGGGCCTCTTCGGCGGAGTGGGTGACAGCGGTGATGAGCGGGTGTTCCATCGTCTCGTCCTCTCCCAGGACAACGGTACCGGGGCCGTCCTCGAAGCTCGACCGACAGTGGATCCGGACGCCGTGGGTGCGCGCGTACTCGACCGAGCGTAGCTGCAGCACCTTGGCCCCTGAGGCCGCCATCTCCAGCATCTCCTCGAAGCTCACGTACGGGAGCTTGCGGGCGTCGGGGACGAGCCGGGGGTCGGCGGTGTAGACCCCCCGGACGTCGGTGTAGATCTCGCACACCTCGGCGTCGAGCGCGGCCGCCACGGCGACCGCCGTCGTGTCCGAGCCGCCGCGGCCGAGCGTCGTCACGTCGCGGCTCGTCGACACCCCCTGAAAGCCGGCCACGAGCACGATCCGATCATCGGCGAGCCCCTCTCGGATGCGATCGGCGCGCACATCCAGGATCCTTGCTCTCGTGTGGGAGGTATCGGTGACGATCCCAGCCTGTGACCCGGTGAGCGAGATCGCGCGGTGGCCGAGGTCGTTGATGGCCATCGCGCAGAGGGCGCACGACATCCGCTCCCCGGTGGAGAGCAGCATGTCCATCTCCCGCGGGTCCGGGAACGCCGAGACCTCCTCGGCCATCGCGATCAGCTGGTCGGTCGTCTGGCCGCGGGCCGACAGCACGGCCACCACGCGGTGGCCGGCCTCGCGCTGGGCGACGATCCGCCGTGCGGCGCGCTTGATCCGCTCGGCATCGGCCACCGAGGTGCCGCCGAACTTCATCACCACGGTCGAGGGGTCGGTCGCGGACATGGCGCGGGAGGTTACGCGGTGAGTCCCACCGGTCCGACCCCGCCGACGATCCGCCGCCGCAGGGCCATCGCGCTCACCGCCGCGGTGCTCGTTCTCGGACTCGCCGGCCTCGCCGCCGCCGTGCTGGGCGGCGGCGGCGCGCCGAAGCCGCACTACGTCCCGCCAGGGGGCGTGGCGCGCCAGCTGCCAACGCCGCGCGTCCGCCTCGCCCGGGTGACGGCCAAGCCGTTCCACCCCGCGCCCGCCGCCGTCGCGGCGGCGGCGCGGATGCCGCTCGCCGCCCAGGTCGCCCAGCTGTTCGTCGTCGACGTCCCGGGGAAGACCGCCGGGAGCGCCGGCACCGGGACCAACTGGGGCGGAGTGGTGCTCACCCGTGCCAACTACGCGTCCCGGCGACAGGCGGCGACCCTGGTCCGGCAGCTCGGTGCCGCCCGGGACCCGACCGTCCCCGCCCTCCGACCACTGATCGCCGCCACCCAGACCGGCGGCTCGCACTCCGCGTTCCCCGGGCTTCCGCCTCGCGGGCAGCAGGATGTCGCGGCGACGAACGACCCGGGCATCGAGCAGACCCAGGCCCTCGCTGCGGGACGGAAGCTGCGGGCCCTCGGGGTGACGATGACGCTCGCGCCGCTGGCCGACGTCGACGTGCCGAGCCGGGGCGCTCACCGGTGAGCTGTTCGGGTCCGATCCGGCGGCGGTGAGCTCGTTCACCCGGGCCGCGGTGGCCGGCTACGGTGCGGCCGGGATCGCGGCTGCCGTCGGCCACTTCCCGGGCGAGGGGTCGGCCTCCTCTGACCCCGAGCAGAGCCCGGCCACGGTCGGCGGCGGGCTCGCCCAGCTCGAGGCCCGCGACCTGCTGCCATTCGAGGCGGTCGCGGCACAGGCGCCGGTGATCCTGGTGTCGAACGCCTCCTACGTGGCCTTCGACGGCGTCACGCCGGCCAGCGTCAACCCGAAGGTGATTGCGCTGCTCCGTGACACGCTGAACTTCCCAGGCGTCGTCATGAGCGGCGACCTCGACGCCACCCTTCAGCCGACCGGCGACACGCCCGGGCAGGCCGCGGTCCAGGCGCTCCAGGCGGGCGACGAGCTGCTCTACATCACCGGTGCGCCGGGCGATCCGCAGGCGGCCTACGCCGGGCTGCTCACCGCCGCCCGCCACAGCGCGGCGATCCGGTCACTGGTCCATGCCGCGCTGCTCGCGGACCTCACGCTCAAGGTCCGTTACGGGCTGCTGTGAGGGGACTGACCGGCGCCGTGCGGCCGCGGCTCAGACGGCGCGGCGGCCGGCGAACGCCCGGCCGAGCGTGAGCTCGTCGGCGTACTCGAGGTCGGCGCCGACGGGCAGCCCGCTGGCCAGACGCGTGACCGCGATCCCGGGCACGAGCTCACGGGCGCCGGCGGCGATGTGGAGCGCGGTCGCCTCCCCGGTCGTCGTCGGGTTGGTGGCGATCACCACCTCGCGGACCTCGCCCCCGCGAATGCGGTCGTAGAGCTCGGCGATCTTGAGGTCCTCCGGATCGATGCCGTCGATCGGTGAGAGCGCCCCGCCGAGCACGTGATAGCGGCCGGCGAACTCGTGGGTCCGCTCGATCGAGATCACGTCGGACGGCTCCTCCACGACGCAGATGAGCGCGGGGTCGCGCCGCTCGTCGGTGCAGATCCGACAGCGGGGCTCGTCGGCCAGGTTGAAGCACACCTCGCAGAGGCCGATGCGCTCCTTGACCTCACGGATCGCGTCGGCGAGGGCGAGGGCGTCATCGACGTCGACCCGGAGCAGGTGGAAGGCGAGCCGCTGCGCCGTGCGCCCGCCGACACCGGGGAGCTTCGAGAGCTCGGTGATGAGGCGCTGAACGGGCGGGGCGTACATGGCGACGAGCCGGTGTGGCCGGGCCGCGCGGCCTAGAGACCCGGAAGCAGACCGCCGAGGCCGCCCGCGCCGCCGAGTCCGCCGGCGATCCCGCCGAGCCGGGACGAGGCGAGCTCCTGCGCGGCGCGCAGGCCCTCGTTGACCGCGGCAAGGACCATGTCCTGGAGCAGCTCGACGTCGTCCGGGTCGATTGCCTGAGGGTCGATCTCGATCGACTTCACGTGGAGCTCGCCGGTGACCTGGACCTTGACCATGCCGCCGCCGGCGGAGGCATCGACGACCTCGTCCTTCAGCGACTCCTGTGCTTCGAGCATCTCCTGCTGCATCTTCTGGACCTGCTTGAGCATCTGCTGCATGTTCGGCTGCGGGGGCATCGGGGATCCTCCAGATGGACGTGAGCTCGGTTTTTGACGATACCGGCGGCCGATGCCGGATCGGCCGGATCGGCGCCGTCAGTCCTCGTCGTCGAGCAGTTCCTCGGCGGCGAAGTCCTGCTTGATCCGGCTGACGAGTTCCTCACCGGAGAGCTGCGGCGCGTCGGCCGGGGCATCGGCGTCCTCGGTGTGCGCCCGCAGCTCGTAGCGGAGCGCCAGCGAGTGACCGGTGACGGCCCGCAGGGCGTCGGTCGCCGTCCGGCGGTGGTCGTCCTGCTCGGCCTTGCGCTTGAGGAAGGCGGCCTCCTCGGGGAAGGCGACGGTCAGCTCACGGTCGGTCACCTCGACCGGCCGGGCACCGGCGAGCAGCGCCCCGATCATCGCGTTCTCGCCCCGGACGATCTCGACCACGGCCGGCCAGGCGGCGACGATTTCGGCGAGGTCCGGGGCGCCGGGAGCCGGCGGGGCGGTCGAGGGCGGCGGGGCGTCGATCGCCGGGACAGTCGGGGCGTCGGTCGCCGGGGCGGTCGCCGCAGGCGGGCTCGGGGCAGGGGCGCTCGGCGTCGGCGCGCTCGGGCTGGGCGCGGTCGGCGCCGGGGCGGTCGCCGCGGGCGAGCTCGCCGCAGGGGCGCCCGGCGACGGCTCACTGACCGCCGAACCGCCGTTCGCGCGCTCGCCCCCGTTGGCGGGGGAGGTCGGTGCGGCGGGGCGGGCGCCGCTCTCGAGCCGCTCGATGCGGGCGAGCAGCGCGGCGACGGACGGGTCCATCTGGGGGGCCGCAGCCTTGATCAGGACGAGCTCGAGCTGGATCCGCGGCTGGGCGCCGTCGGCGGTGACCTCGATCGCGGCTCCGATCAGGTCGAGCAGCCGGATCGCATCCGTCTCCGACAGCGCCGAGGCCTGGTCGGCGAGCCGGGCGTCCCGCTCAGGGGTGACGCGCAGCTCAGCCGGAACCTCGCCGAGGATCTGCACCGTGAGCAGCTCGCGGGCGTGGGCCTCGAGGTCGCGGAGGACCTGGCCCGGGTCACGACCGGACTCCGCGAGCGCCGTGGCACTCCGCAGCGCGGCGGCCGGGTCCCGCGCGACGACCGCATCGACCGCGGTGGCGAGCTGCTCGCCGTCGGCCACGCCGAGCACCGCGAGCACGTCCCCGGGCTCGATCCGCGCTCCGCCGGCGTAGGTCACGAGCTGCTCGAGCGTGCCCGAGCGCATCGCGGAAGCTGCCGGTGGCGTTGCGAGCGATCAGCGCGAGCGCGCCGCCGTCGATGTCGATCTGCTCCTGTTGCGCGACGCGGCCGAGGACCTGGGCGATCTGTTCGGCCGACGGGCGGCCGAAGTCGAACCGGTGGCAGCGGTCGACGACGGTCGGCAGCACCTTCTGGGCCTCAGTCGTGGCGAGCACGAAGATCGTCCGCGGCGGGGGCTCCTCCAGCGTCTTGAGGAACGCGTTCCACGCCTGCTGGGAGAGCATGTGGGCCTCGTCGAGGATGTACACCTTGTGCTTGCCGGAGACCGGCGCGTAGGCGACCTTCTCCCGCAGATCGCGGATGTCATCGACCGAGTTGTTCGAGGCCGCGTCCATCTCGATCACGTCGAGCGAGGTCGCGTTCTGAATCGCCAGGCACGCGTCGCAGTGGCCGCAGGGCGTCGTCGTCGGCCCGTCGACGCAGTTCAGGCAGGCGGCGAGGATCTTGGCCATGCTCGTCTTGCCGGTCCCGCGTGAGCCGACGAACAGGTAGGCGTGATGGACCTTGTCCTGCTCGATCGCGTTCGACAGCGTCCGCACGACGTGCTCCTGGCCGACCACGTCGGCGAAGGCACGCGGGCGGTGGCGGCGGTAGAGCGAGGGGCCGGTCGACACGGGTGATCGAGTCTAGATGGCTGATTCCGGGGTGGTCAGCGGTCCCGTGGAGAGGTAGCCTGTGCAGTGTGAGAGAGAGCTGCCTCGGTCCCGCGACCGGGCAACTGCGAGTCGCCGAAGGGCGTCACTCGGAGCCGTAGTGCCCGCTCGCCACCGCATCCTGATCGTCGCGTACCAGACCGCCGACAGCCCGGAGCTGCGCGAAGCCGTCGCCCGTCGGGCGGCCGAGGGTGACGCCGAGTTTGCGCTGCTCGTGCCGGCCCTCGCCCACGGACTGCACCGGGTGATGAATCCGGAGGAGCACGGCCGCGCCGAGGCGCAGTCCCGGCTCGACGCGGCGCTCCCGGTCCTCTCGGAGGCCGCCGGCGCGCCGGTCGAGGGGATGATCGGCTCCCACGAGGTGTACGTCGCCGTCCAGGACGCGCTCAACCTCGGCGAGTTCGACGAGGTGATCCTCTCGATGCTCCCGGCCCGCATCTCCAAGTGGCTCCACCTCGATCTCCCCCACCGCGTCCGCGCGCTCGGGGTTCCGGTGACCGAGGTGGTGGGCGCCGACGGGTCCTGACGGCGCGCGTCGAGCGAGCGGCGAAAAATGGACCGTGCACCCTCCGTCGAAGCTCGTTCCCAAGGCGCGGCCACCGTCTGAAGACTCCGGTTCAGCGCTCCCGATGCGCCTGGAGGTGACCGCTTAAGGCTGCTTCCTTCCGGACCTGACCTGGTTCACAGCTCTCCACCGCTTCGGGACCGAACCATCACCGCCCCAGACAGGGCGCTGACCTTGGGCCGATGACCCCTCGAGAGGGAATTCAGCCCCGCTAGAGCGGATTGCGGGTACAGGGCACCGCTAGCACCCCGCCTAGCACGGTCCGCTGGGGATCGTAGCGGCCGGATCGCTACGAGCGCAGCCGTGTCCCGCGGTCGAACATGAAGTAGTTGATCGCACCGAGGGCCGCGGTTGCGCCGGCGAGCGCGACGAACGAGATCACGATGCTCGTCTCGTGGTAGCCGAGGAAGCCGTAGCGGACCAGGGCGATCATGTAGTAGACGGGGTTGAAGTGGGTGATCGTCGAGAACGGCTCGGGGAGCAGCGAGGCCGAGTAGAAGACGCCCCCGAGGAAGATCAGGGGCTGGAGCACGAACTGCTGGTACAGCGCGACGTCGTCGAACTGCTCGGCCCGGGTTCCGACGAACACCCCGGCCTGGGCGAAGAACAGCCCGACGAGGATCAGCGAGGGGACGAGCACGAGCGGCTCGGTGACCGGGAGGCCGACGAGCACCTCGGCCGCGCCCCAGGTGATCGTCGCCACGATCATCCCGCGCAGGAAGCCGCCGAGCGTGAAACCGAGCAGCAGCTCGCCGGCCGAGGCGGGCGAGCTCAGCTGATCCTCGATCGCCCGCTGGAACTTCTGCTGGAGGATCGAGGACGCGTTGTTGGAGAACGCATTGAGCGCCCAGGCCATCATGATCAGCCCGGGGATCACGAACACGATGTAGCGGAAGCCGTGCAGGAAGTGGATGCGCGAGCCGAGCGCGGCACCGAACACGGACACGTAGAGGAACGTCTCGAGGAGCGGCGCGCCGAGCGTCTGGCGCTTGATCTTCATGAACCGGTTGACCTCGCGCCGGATCAGCGCCAGCACCCGGATCTGGCGGGCGCTCATCGTGCGGCGCGACGGGGTCGGGGCGGGAGCGAGCGCGGCTTCGGAGCGCGGTGCGACCTCGCTGCTCATACCGCCTCCCCGCCCACGTGGGCACGTGAGAGCTCCTGCCGGCCGACGAGCTCCAGATAGGCGTCCTCCAGCGAGGAGACGCCGTAGTCCGTGGCGACCGAGTCGCTCGTGCCGCTGGCCGCGATCTGCCCGTGGTTGATGAACGCGATCCGGTTGCAGAGGCGTTCGGCCTCCTCCAGATAGTGCGTCGTCAGCAGGATCGTCGTGCCCTCCTGGTTGATCCGCTCGATGTACTGCCACAGCTCGAGCCGGAGCTCGACGTCGACGCCCGCCGTCGGCTCGTCGAGGATCAGCAGGCGGGGGCGGTGCATGAGCGCCCGGGCCAGCGTGATCCGCCGCTTCATCCCGCCGGACAGGAAGCGGGTCCGCTCGTGGCGCTTGTCGGTCAGCGAGAACACCTCGAGCAGCTCCGTCGGCCCGCTCCCTGCGCTCGCGCCGCGGCATCCCGAAGTAGCCACCGTGGTAGTCGAGCGTCTCCTCGACGGTGAGGAAGAAGTCGAGGTTGAGCTCCTGCGAGGCGAGGCCGACGGCCTGCCGCGCCTCGCGGTAGTGGTCGACGGCGTCGTTGCCGAAGATCCGGATCTCGCCCGAGGTCGGGCGGGCAAGCCCGGTCGAGCAGTGGATCAGTGTCGACTTGCCCGCGCCGTTCGGTCCGAGCAGGCCGAAGAAGTCCCCGGGCTCGATCGTCAGCGAGACCCCCTTCAGCGCCTCGGTCCCGGTCGGGTACAGCTTCACGAGCGAGTCGATGTAGAGCGCTGCGTCGGCGGCAGCGCGGCCGTTCTGTGTCGGTTGAGGGCTCACGCGCATCGGGCGGCCAGGATAGGAGGTCGTGTGTTGGTCCCCGGGGCCGGTGAACCGAGGCTCCCCCGGGCTCGCACGGTGTGCGCGGCGCTCACAGGGTGGCCAGCGGAACGCCGATGATGTCGAGCCGCCGGGTGAGTCCGGAGAGCGCGAAGCTGCTGATGTCGGCACTGCCGGCACCGAGCGCCTCCCAGTCGGTGCCATCACTCCCCGGCGGAGCGAGCGCCTCGGCCGCCGCGGGCAGGAGTCCCCGGAGCGTGCGGCGGATCTGCTCGGCGAGTTCCGTCTCGCGTCCGGCGGCCTGCTGGAGGTACCAGACGCCGTAGCCGATGTGCCGCTGCTCGTCGTGGTGGATGTGGCTGTAGCCGTCGACGAACCCCGGGAGCAGCGCGTTGTCGCGCAGGTAGCGGGTGATGAACTCGAATGCCGTCAGGCCGAGCACGCTTTCGATCACGAGGTGGTATGTCGTGACGAAGTCGACCTTCGCGACGGGATCACGCGGGCCGGCGGCCAGTCGGTCGTGCGCGGACACCAGCGCCTGATCGAAGATCACGGCGAACGACTCGCCGAGCTGCTCACGAGAGCGGGCGACGTGGGATGCGATCTCGGCGGGATGGTCGATCACGTCATCCTGAACACGGGCGTAGAACTGCATGTGTCGCGCCTCGTCGACCTGCTGGGTGGCGAGGAAACTCGCCTCCTCCTCGGTGTCGGCGGCCATCACGAGCGCGGCGAACTTGGTCGTGATCCGCTCCTCGGCGACCATCAGCGAGGAGAGCGCCCAGTGGACGAGGGCCTTGTCCTGGTCGGAGAGCCCCTCCTGCCACTGGCGGGCGTCTGTCGAGAGGTCGATCGACCAGGGGTTCCACTGCTCGTGCTCCCAGTTCCGGTACAGCGTCTGCGGCGGGTGCAGCTGAGACGTCGAGGCCATCAGCGGGCGCCGCTCGGCTTCCGGGCCCGGATGATCGCGGCGCCGGCCTGACCGTGCACACGGTGGGTCTCGCGGATCTCGACGTCCGTGAGACCAGCGGCGGCCAGCGTGTCCCGGAACTCCGCCTCCGTCAGCGCGCCGGCGATACACCCGGTCCAGGCGGCCATGTCCGCCTTCGTGGCCTCGTCCATATCCGGATCGGCGAGCACGTCCGAGATGGCGAGCCGACCGCCGGGACGCAGCACGCGGGCGGCCTCGCCGAGCGCCTTCGGCTTGTCGCCGGAGAGATTGATCACGCAGTTGGAGATCACGACGTCGACGCTCTCGTCGGCGAGCGGGAGCTCCTCGAGGTATCCCTTCACGAACTCGACGTTCTCGACCCCCGCCTCGGCGGCGTTCGCTCGGGCGAGGGCGAGCATCTCGTCGGTCATATCGAGTCCGATCGCCTTCCCGGTCGGCCCGACCCGCCGGGCGCTGATCAGCACGTCGGCGCCTGCGCCCGACCCGAGGTCGAGCACCGTCTCACCCGTGTGGAGGTCGGCGACGGCGGTCGGGACACCGCAGCCGAGTGACGCCTGCACAGCTCCGGCCGGGGCGCTCTCGTCGTGCTCGTAGAGCGCCGACCCGAACACCCCGGTCGCGTCGGCCGGACTGCAGCTGAGCCCCTGGGCACCGCAGCATCCGCCCTTCGAGCCCGCCTCCACGTCGGACGCCGCGTTGGCCGCAGCTGCGTATCGCTCCCGGACGGACTCGCGGATATCGGTCAGCTCAGCCATGTCGACAGCTCCTTCAACGCCTCAGGGATCACGAAGTAGTACGCCCACAGCCCCACCCGCTCGGAGCCGACGATCCCCGCCTCGCGCAGCACCTTGAGGTGGTGGGACACGGTCGGCTGGGACAGATCGAACAACGGCACCAGCTCGCACACGCACACCTTCCCGGCGTGCTTGCGGAGCACATCGACGAGCTGGAGGCGGACCGGGTCGCCGAGGGCCTTCGCGACGGCGGCCATCCGCACCGCCTCGCCGCGCTCGACATCCGGGTAGACGACCGGCTCGCAGCAGCGCTGACCGGCCGCTCGCTTGGTCTTCGGGGCGAGTTCCAGATCGATGGGCATCTATATATGAATACCGATTGAAGTGATGTTTGTCAATCTTTAGACTGCTGCCCGCAGATGGGAACCGCGCCACCGCTGACCCGCCGGCTGCTCGCCGAGTTCCTCGGTTCCGCCTTCCTGGCGGCGCTCGTGATCGGCTCCGGAATCGCCGCCCAGCAGCTCTCGCCGAACGACGTCGGGCTCCAGCTGTTCGAGAACGCCGCCGCCACCGCGGCAGGTCTGTTCGCGATCATCCTCATGTTCGGCCCCGTCTCCGGCGGCCACTTCAACCCCGTCGTGTCGTTCGTCGACGCGGCCTTCGGCGGGATCGGGCGCCGTGACGCACTCGCCTACCTCCCAGCTCAGGTCGCGGGGTGCATCGCCGGCGCGATCGTCGCGAACGGCATGTTCGCCAAGGCCGCGATCAGCATCTCGACGCACCACCGCGCCAGCGCCGCCCACCTGCTGTCCGAGGTCGTCGCGACCAGCGGGCTGATGCTCGTGATCTTCGCGCTCGCCCGCACCAGGCGCGCGACCGTGACCCCGGCCGCGGTCGGCGCGTACATCGGGGCGGCCTACTTCTTCACCAGCTCGGCGAGCTTCGCCAACCCCGCGATCACGATCGGCCGGATGTTCTCCAACACGTTCGCGGGTATCGCGCCCGCCTCCGTCCCCGGCTTCATCGTGGCCCAGACGATCGGCGGCGTCCTCGGTCTCATCGCGATCCGCGTCCTCTACCCGAACCTCCCCGCGGCGGCCGCGGCCGAGGTCGTCGTCCCGCACGCGACATGAGCACCGTCCTATTCGTCTGCCGTCAGAACGCCGGCCGCTCCCAGATGAGCCAGGCGCTCCTGACCCGCGCCGCGGCCGGGAGCCACCGCGCCCTGTCCGCCGGCACGACCCCCGCGGCCCACGTCCACCCGGAGGTGGTCGAGGTGATGCGAGAGCTCGGCATCGAGCTCGCCGACCGCACGCCGCAGCTCCTCACACCCGAGCTCGCCGCACGGGCCGATGTCGTCGTCACGATGGGGTGTGGCGACGCATGCCCGGTGATCCCCGGCAAGCGCTACATCGATTGGGATCTCGCAGATCCGAGCGGCCAACCGATCGACGCGGTCCGCGCGATCAGGGACGACATCGCCGCCCGCATTGCGGGACTCGTCGCAGAGCTCAACGCCGGCGGGCCGGCCACCTGACGGAGCGACCATCGGGCGGCCGTTCCTCAGCCACGGCCCCTCCCGGCGGGGCCGGGCGTCGTAGAATCGCTCCCGGTCAGGGCGCGTAGCTCAGTGGGAGAGCGCTCGCTTCACACGCGAGAGGTCGGTGGTTCGAAACCACCCGTGCCCATCCTCAGAAAACCCCGCTACGGCGGGGTTTCTACGTCTCGGGGTCGGCGTCACCGAGGTCGCGCTGGAAAGCTGCACACGCCGCTGGTGCCCGATGGTGCTCGTTGCGGGGTGTGGCGACAGGCGGCAGCAGGAGGCTCAGGACCCAAATCGGCACTTCCCCAGGCGACGCTGTCTTTCGCTCCGCACGGCGCTCGACGAGAGTTCTTCCGTCAGTGACGCTGGAGCGTGATGGTCTTGGTGATGGTGGGGTGGTGGCTCGTGCCCTCGCCGAGCAGATCGGCGACGGCGACGTTGACGTCGTCGATCACGGCGAAGCGCAGAACCAGCGTTACGGGTCCTCTGCCCCGCAGCCAGCGTGCAGGAAGCGGCAGATGGAGCCGGGTGTACGGCCGCGAGATCTGACTTTCGGTGGTGTAGAACGATGCGATCTGTGTGAGCCGACGACCGCGGCGCACCAACACCTTGATGGTCACGTTGGCGGCACGGGTCATATGGACCACGACCGGCAGTCCGTGGCGCACGACTGCCGCGACGGGCGCGGGCTGCGGACGGACATTCACTGAAAACGGGCGGCCTGTCGGCCCGACCGGCCACATGCGGGCGTCACGCACCGACCCCGATCCGGTGCCGCTGCCGTGGCACGCCGTCGTGCCACTGTCGACGACGGAACCGTCCACGCGCTTGAAGGCCCAGTCATAGCTCGTGGCGTGGAGCGTGAGAACCAGCACGCCGAAATCGCTGGCGTCGGACGCCTGCAGGTTCGGCTCGGCCGAGACGATTGTCATCAGGTTCTCGCCGCCCGTCCCGACGACGAACTCGCGGACGCCGGTGGTCGTCGCCGTGCCCGTCGGGTCTTGCTGCGCGTTGCGCTCATAGACGTGGTCGTGGCCGCTGAGGACGATGTCGGCGTGAGCGTTGTAGAGCGCGCTGAACAGCGGGCCGGTGCCGGGGCTGTCGCCCGAGAAGCTGGAGGAGAAACGCGGGTGGTGCCAATAGGCCAGCGTGCACGCTGACGGATGTGCCGCCAAGTCCGACTGCAGCCAGGCCGTTTGGGCGGAGGTCGTCTGCCCCTGGACGACGTCGCCGCAGCCGGAGTCGCTGCAGCCCGAGTCGAGCGAGATCAGATGCCACGTACCCAGGTTGTAGGAGTAGTAAGGCGCGGAAGCAGTGGAGCCGTGCGTCGCGGTGCCGAAGTAGCTGAAGTAGCCCGCCGCGGTCGAGCTGGACGTGTACTCGTGATTGCCCGGATCGGGAAACACGATCGGGTTGAAGATCCCCCACGTCGCCCCGTAAGCGCCGGCGCCCGTGTACTCGCTCAACAGACCGGCGTTGTACTGATTGTCGCCCAAGGGCACGACGGCGTCGGGATGCTGCGCGGAGGCAAGGTTCGCCGTCGCGCCCTGCTGACAGGAATCGGTCGTGTCCCCGGGCGCACACGCGATGTCGCCCACCGTGACGACGACAGGATCGTGCGCCGCGGCGATCAGGGCGGTCGCGGCGGCCGTGGCCTGGGCGGAGCCGCTTCCGTTGGTCGCGGTGACGAGCACGCGGATCGTCGAGCCCACGTCAGCCGTGCCGAGCGGATAGGTTGACGCGTTCGCACCGACGTTCTGGCACGATTTGCCGCTGGCATCGCAGCGCTCCCACTGGTAATCGAAGGACAGCGGTGGCGTTCCCATCCACGAGCCCTGCACCGCCGAGAGCGACTGCCCGGCCCTCGTCGTGCCCGTGATCGACGGCTGCCCGGAGTTCATCGGCGCGAGGGCCGCCACGACCGCCGTCTGCGCCGAGGTCGCCGATGCAGCGTCATGATCGGCGTCGGTACCCGTGACCACGACGCGGATCGTCGAGCCAACATCACCCGGTGAGAGTGGGTAGGTCGTCGCATTCGCGCCGACGTTCTGGCACAAGCCGCCACCCGTATCGCAGCGTTCCCAGTGATACGCGAACGAGATCGAGCCATTTCCCGTCCAGGAGCCTGGATTCGCGGTCAGCGTCGAGCCGTCCACGGTGGAGCCGGAGATCGTGGGCGGGGAGGTTGAAAATGTAATCGCGGGTCGGCGGCGGTGGCGGGGTTGGCGGCGGGGTTGGCGGCGGGGCGGTTGGGGGCGGTGGCGGTGGCGGTCGCGGGACATTTCCACCGCTGACGGCACCGAGCCGCGTGCACGTGCCCTGATGATCTCTTGCCCTCTGTGTATAGAGCGTCGACTGAGCTAGGTCCCTCGTCCTGTCCTGACCCTTAGCCCGACGAGCGAGCAACGAGAAGTTGAGCGCTTGTTGAGCATCAGAGACGAAATAGCCCGATCTGAGCATCGTCCCTGGCGTCCAGTCCTTGCCCACCTTCCCGCATACGAATGCCCCAGTTCGCTTGACTGCCGTCTTTGCCAGCTTGACTGCGCCAGGAGGGTCACCGAGGTGCAGACAGGTTGGTTCGCGGTCTCTGGCACGCTGGCCGTAGGTCTTCGAGCGAGCGAGATATCGGGATCGCGTGCGTCCCTTCGCGCGACCTGCCGATGCGAGGTAGTTACGGGCCTCCTGCGCATCGGAGATGAAGTACCCGGACGCGAGAATCCCCCCGGACAGCCACGTTGTGCCTCGCTTGCCGCAAACAACAGCACCCACGCGCTTGACGCTCGCCCGGGGCAGCTTGACTGCGCCGGGAGGGTTCCGGTGCTTCGTGCTCGAGGCTATTGAAGATGCCGCATAGGCAACGCCCGCCAGTGCCAGTAAAGCGGCAACGGCCACCGGTGCTGAACGGTGCCCTAGCTTGGACTGCACTGAACCGTTCGCGGCAGCGGCGTGCTTGCGCGTCAATGCGATGGTCTTCGTTGAAATCGCCCCTGCGGCAACAATAGCGCGCGTGTAGCCGATCCTGGCAGGCTTGCGAGGCAGCCGCCATCCGTGAGCATTCCCCGAGGCTGGCCGACTTCACACGCGAGAGGTCGGTGGTTCGAAACCACCCGTGCCATCCAGAAAGGCCTCACGCACCCCGCGTCGCGGCCCACCGCTCGAGCCGCGCGAGACGGCGGCTCGATGAGGGCTCTTTCGGCGTCCCCCCAGCCCGCTCAGAGCGGCGCGACCACGCGCCCAACCTCGACCAGCGACGTGACGCCCTGCCTGACCTTGTCCAGACCGTCCTCGCGCATGGTGCTCATGCCGCCACGGGCCGCGGCGGCGGCGATGTCGGCCGCGCCTCGCCCGCCGAGTACCAAGCTCTGGATCTCCTCGGTCAGCGGCATCACTTCGTAGAGGCCAACGCGCCCGTAGTAGCCAGTCCAGCCGCAGCGGATGCAGCCCCCAGCCTGGAACACCTCACTGTCCTCGAGGCCGTGCAAGGCGAGGACGGAGGCCGGGAGCTCGGCCGGCCGTTTGCACTGATCGCACAGGGTGCGGGCCAGCCGCTGGGCAACCACGCAGTCGATCGCCGAGGCGATCATGAACGGCTCGATCCCCATGTCGATCAGGCGTGTAACGGTGCTGGCAGCGTCCCGCGTGTGCAGCGTAGTCAGCACGAGGTGGCCGCTCAGCGCCGCCTGGATCGCGATCTCCACCGTCTCGCGGTCGCGGATCTCTCCGACCATGATCACATTGGGGTCGGCGCGCAACATCGAGCGCAGGCCATTGGCAAACGTCACGCCGGCCTTGACCGAGACCTGCATCTGCTTGATGCCGGCGATCGTCGACTCGACGGGATCCTCGATGGTGAAGATGCTGCGCGTGCGGTCGTTGACCATGCTGAGCGCGCTGTAAAGCGTGGTGGTCTTGCCCGAGCCGGTGGGTCCGGTTACGAGCACCGCGCCGGCCGGCCTGCCGATCGCGGTGACGAACCGCTCGCGAGCAGCGGCGTCCATCCCGAGCAGCTCGAGGTCGCGCACCACGGCGCCCGTGTCAAGGATGCGCATCACGACGCCCTCGCCCCTGACGAGCGGAAGCGTGACCACGCGCAGATCGATGCGACGCCCGTCGATCGTGACGACGAGGCGCCCGTCCTGCGGGACTCGCCGCTCGGCGATGTCGAGGCTGGCCATGATCTTGATGCGGGAGACGACGCCGGCTGCCGCCGACCGCGCGATAGTCGCCGCGGGACGGAGGACGCCGTCGACGCGGAACAGCACTTGCATGTCGCCGCTCTCCGGTTCGCAATGAATGTCGGAGGCTCCCTCCTGGACGGCCTGCGCGATGATCGAATAGACCAGCTTGACGACGGGCGCGTCGGAGTCGGGCCCGTCCGCCAGCGCAATCTCGAGATCGGGCTCGGCCTCTTCGACTTCAACGACGGCATCGTCGAGCCGACTCATCCGCCCGATCAAGGCAGCGAGGTCTTCGCTCGAAGCGGCTGCGGCGCGGATCGGGATGCCGATGACCATCGACACCTCATCGAGAGTGAGGACGTTGGTTGGATCGGCCATGGCCAGGACCACGGTCCCGTCGCTGAGGTAGCCAACAGGAACGGCCTGGTAGCGGCGCGCGAGTTCCGGAGAGAGCCGGTTCAGCGCGCCGACGTCGATCTCGAACACCGAGAGGTCGACGAAGTCGATCCCCAGGCGGTCCGCCAGCGCGCGCGCAGCTGTCGTGGCGCAACGCGCCGGCATCGATCAGCACCTGGCCGGTCGTCGTCCCCTGCTCGCGCGCGATTTCGACGGCCTGTTCGACCGTGTCGCGACGTGCCAGCCCCAGGTCGACTATGACCTCGCCGATCAGCCGTCGTGAGCGGCCACGCCGTGTCGGCGCGACTAGGCCGCGTGGATATTCGGTGCCACGGTGGCCGCGTGTTCCGGAGTCTCGGAAATGGTTCCATTACGCGACTATCGACGGGACGCACCTGCAGCTTGATTCATTGTGCATCGAGTCGGCCATGAGACCGATGCTGGCCCCACGTGTCCGGACTCTGCCGAGCGATGGCGTCGGCCATGTTGTCGTCTCCAGGACGACCAGGAGCTGGTGGCCGGATCCGGGCTGCGCCGCGAGGACGACGACCGGTGGGCGAGCCCCGGTCCACGAGTTTCAGGACACCGGTGCAGGGCCCCGCCTCAGGACCGACCGGCGATCGCTCACTGGTTCGAAACCACCCTTGCCCATTATCACCGTCCTCCGTCCAGCTCTGCCCGACCGAAGGTCAGGCATTGCAGCCGGTAGTACGATCGGTTCGAGGGCATCCGGTGAGGCTGGCTCACACGGGCGGGTCGCCATTTGACTTCTGAGGTTTCGACGAGCTAGACGTTCCATGCCCCATACGGAGCCCGAAGAGACCTCGGATTCCAAGAGGGCGAAGCGGCTGTCACGCGACGGCCCCCCTCCGCGCCCGAAACGTGGCCGGCGCACAACCCAAGCAGGAGGACTGCCGTGAGCACGCTCATCCGCTTTTCGCCACCAGCTTTGACACACACGCAGTCAGACGAAGCTGTGCGTCGTCTCTATGAAGAAGGCGTGTTTCCCGCCGAAGGGCTGGACTATGAGATCTGTTTCGGTTCGGAAGGCAATCTCAAAGTCAGCCAGGTCTGGGACTCGCAAGACCACTCGATGCCTTCGGCGCGCGCCTGAGGCCGATCCTGGCGGAATTGGGGATCGATCCTGGCGAGCCTGAATTGGTTGAGGTGCACAACATCATCAGGCGGTAGCCAAACCCAGCTGGCGAAGCGCTGGAGCCGATCGCGGGGTTCGCGCAACGGCTTCACACGTGAGAGGTCGGTGGTTC
>CAWCRB010000008.1:0-182634 GCA_963797905.1 uncultured Solirubrobacterales bacterium | reverse complement strand
CGGCGAAGCGCAGAACCAGCGTTACGGGTCCTCTGCCCCGCAGCCAGCGTGCAGGAAGCGGCAGATGGAGCCGGGTGTACGGCCGCGAGATCTGACTTTCGGTGGTGTAGAACGATGCGATCTGTGTGAGCCGACGACCGCGGCGCACCAACACCTTGATGGTCACGTTGGCGGCACGGGTCATATGGACCACGACCGGCAGTCCGTGGCGCACGACTGCCGCGACGGGCGCGGGCTGCGGACGGACATTCACTGAAAACGGGCGGCCTGTCGGCCCGACCAGCCACATGCGGGCGTCACGCACCGACCCCGATCCGGTGCCGCTGCCGTGGCACGCCGTCCTGCCAGGCTGCTCAAGGTCGACGGAACCGTCCACGCGCTTGAAGGCCCAGTCATAGCTCGTGGCGTGGAGCGTGAGAACCAGCACGCCGAAATCGCTGGCGTCGGACGCCTGCAGGTTCGGCTCGGCCGAGACGATTGTCATCAGGTTCTCGCCGCCCGTCCCGACGACGAACTCGCGGACGCCGGTGGTCGTCGCCGTGCCCGTCGGGTCTTGCTGCGCGTTGCGCTCATAGACGTGGTCGTGGCCGCTGAGGACGATGTCGGCGTGAGCGTTGTAGAGCGCGCTGAACAGCGGGCCGGCGCCGGGGCTGTCGCCCGAGAAGCTGGAGGAGAAACGCGGGTGGTGCCAGTAGGCCAGCGTGCACGCTGACGGATGTGCCGCCAAGTCCGACTGCAGCCAGGCCGTTTGGGCGGAGGTCGTCTGCCCCTGGACGACGTCGCCGCAGCCGGAGTCGCTGCAGCCCGAGTCGAGCGAGATCAGATGCCACGTACCCAGGTTGTAGGAGTAGTAAGGCGCGGAAGCAGTGGAGCCGTGCGTCGCGGTGCCGAAGTAGCTGAAGTAGCCCGCCGCGGTCGGACTGGATGTGTACTCGTGATTGCCCGGATCGGGAAACACGATCGGGTTGAAGATCCCCCACGTCGCCCCGTAAGCGCCGGCGCCCGTGTACTCGCTCAACAGACCGGCGTTGTACTGATTGTCGCCCAAGGGCACGACGGCGTCGGGATGCTGCGCGGAGGCAAGGTTCGCCGTCGCGCCCTGCTGACAGGAATCGGTCGTGTCCCCGGGCGCACACGCGATGTCGCCCACCGTGACGACGACAGGATCGTGCGCCGCGGCGATCAGGGCGGTCGCGGCGGCCGTGGCCTGGGCGGAGCCGCTTCCGTTGGTCGCGGTGACGAGCACGCGGATCGTCGAGCCCACGTCAGCCGTGCCGAGCGGATAGGTTGACGCGTTCGCACCGACGTTCTGGCACGATTTGCCGCTGGCATCGCAGCGCTCCCACTGGTAATCGAAGGACAGCGGTGGCGTTCCCATCCACGAGCCCTGCACCGCCGAGAGCGACTGCCCGGCCCTCGTCGTGCCCGTGATCGACGGCTGCCCGGAGTTCATCGGCGCGAGGGCCGCCACGACCGCCGTCTGCGCCGAGGTCGCCGATGCAGCGTCATGATCGGCGTCGGTACCCGTGACCACGACGCGGATCGTCGAGCCAACATCACCCGGTGAGTGGGTAAGTCGTCGCATTCGCGCCGACGTTCTGGCACAAGCCGCCACCCGTATCGCAGCGTTCCCAGTGATACGCGAACGAGATCGAGCCATTTCCCGTCCAGGAGCCTGGATTCGCGGTCAGCGTCGAGCCGTCCACGGTGGAGCCGGAGATCGTGGGCGGGGAGGTTGAAAATGTAATCGCGGGTGGTGGCGGCGGCGGGGTTGGCGGCGGGGTTGGCGGCGGGGTTGGCGGCGGGGTTGGGGGCGGTGGCGGTGGCGGTCGCGGGACATTTCCACCGCTGACGGCACCGAACCGCGTGCACGTGCCCTGATGATCTCTTGCCCTCTGTGTATAGAGCGTCGACTGAGCTAGGTCCCTCGTCCTGTCCTGACCCTTAGCCCGACGAGCGAGCAACGAGAAGTTGAGCGCTTGTTGAGCATCAGAGACGAAATAGCCCGATCTGAGCATCGTCCCTGGCGTCCAGTCCTTGCCCACCTTCCCGCATACGAATGCCCCAGTTCGCTTGACTGCCGTCTTTGCCAGCTTGACTGCGCCAGGAGGGTCACCGAGGTGCAGACAGGTTGGTTCGCGGTCTCTGGCACGCTGGCCGTAGGTCTTCGAGCGAGCGAGATATCGGGATCGCGTGCGTCCCTTCGCGCGACCTGCCGATGCGAGGTAGTTACGGGCCTCCTGCGCATCGGAGATGAAGTACCCGGACGCGAGAATCCCCCCGGACAGCCACGTTGTGCCTCGCTTGCCGCAAACAACAGCACCCACGCGCTTGACGCTCGCCCGGGGCAGCTTGACTGCGCCGGGAGGGTTCCGGTGCTTCGTGCTCGAGGCTATTGAAGATGCCGCATAGGCAACGCCCGCCAGTGCCAGTAAAGCGGCAACGGCCACCGGTGCTGAACGGTGCCCTAGCTTGGACTGCACTGAACCGTTCGCGGCAGCGGCGTGCTTGCGCGTCAATGCGATGGTCTTCGTTGAAATCGCCCCTGCGGCAACAATAGCGCGCGTGTAGCCGATCCTGGCAGGCTTGCGAGGCAGCCGCCATCCGTGAGCAATCCCCGAGGCTGGCCGACTTCACACGCGAGAGGTCGGTGGTTCGAAACCACCCGTGCCATCCAGAAAGGCCTCACGCACCCCGCGTCGCGGCCCACGCTCGAGCCGCGCGAGACGGCGGCTCGATGAGGGCTCTTTCGGCGTCCCCCCAGCCCGCTCAGAGCGGCGCGACCACGCGCCCAACCTCGACCAGCGACGTGACGCCCTGCCTGACCTTGTCCAGACCGTCCTCGCGCATGGTGCTCATGCCGCCACGGGCCGCGGCGGCGGCGATGTCGGCCGCGCCTCGCCCGCCGAGTACCAAGCTCTGGATCTCCTCGGTCAGCGGCATTACTTCGTAGAGGCCAACGCGCCCGTAGTAGCCAGTCCAGCCGCAGCGGATGCAGCCCCCAGCCTGGAACACCTCACTGTCCTCGAGGTCGTGCAAGGCGAGGACGGAGGCCGGGAGCTCGGCCGGCCGTTTGCACTGATCGCACAGGGTGCGGGCCAGCCGCTGGGCAACCACGCAGTCGATCGCCGAGGCGATCATGAACGGCTCGATCCCCATGTCGATCAGGCGTGTAACGGTGCTGGCAGCGTCCCGCGTGTGCAGCGTAGTCAGCACGAGGTGGCCGCTCAGCGCCGCCTGGATCGCGATCTCCACCGTCTCGCGGTCGCGGATCTCTCCGACCATGATCACATTGGGGTCGGCGCGCAACATCGAGCGCAGGCCATTGGCAAACGTCACGCCGGCCTTGACCGAGACCTGCATCTGCTTGATGCCGGCGATCGTCGACTCGACGGGATCCTCGATGGTGAAGATGCTGCGCGTGCGGTCGTTGACCATGCTGAGCGCGCTGTAAAGCGTGGTGGTCTTGCCCGAGCCGGTGGGTCCGGTTACGAGCACCGCGCCGGCCGGCCTGCCGATCGCGGTGACGAACCGCTCGCGAGCAGCGGCGTTCATCCCGAGCAGCTCGAGGTCGCGCACCACGGCGCCCGTGTCAAGGATGCGCATCACGACGCCCTCGCCCCTGACGAGCGGAAGCGTGACCACGCGCAGATCGATGCGACGCCCGTCGATCGTGACGACGAGGCGCCCGTCCTGCGGGACTCGCCGCTCGGCGATGTCGAGGCTGGCCATGATCTTGATGCGGGAGACAACGCCGGCTGCCGCCGACCGCGCGATAGTCGCCGCGGGACGGAGGACGCCGTCGACGCGGAACAGCACTTGCATGTCGCCGCTCTCCGGTTCGCAATGAATGTCGGAGGCTCCCTCCTGGACGGCCTGCGCGATTATCGAATGGACCAGCCTGACGACGGGCGCGTCGGAGTCGGGCCCCTCCGCCAGCGCAATCTCGAGATCGGGCTCGGCCTCTTCGACCTCAACGACGGCATCGTCGAGCCGACTCATCCGCCCGATCAAGGCAGCGAGGTCTTCGCTCGAAGCGGCTGCGGCGCGGATCGGGATGCCGATGACCATCGCCACCTCATCGAGAGTGAGGACGTTGGTTGGATCGGCCATGGCCAGGACCACGGTCCCGTCGCTGAGGTAGCCAACAGGAACGGCCTGGTAGCGGCGCGCGAGTTCCGGAGAGAGCCGGTTCAGCGCGCCGACGTCGATCTCGAACACCGAGAGGTCGACGAAGTCGATCCCCAGGCGGTCCGCCAGCGCGCGCGCTAGCTGGTCGTGGCGCAACGCGCCGGCATCGATCAGCACCCGGCCGGTCGTCGTCCCCTGCTCGCGCGCGATTTCGACGGCCTGTTCGACCGTGTCGCGACGTGCCAGCCCCAGGTCGACTATGACCTCGCCGATCAGCCGTGGTGAGCGGCCACGCCGTGTCGGCGCGACTAGGCCGCGTGGATATTCGGTGCCGACGGTGGCCGCGTGTTCCGGAGTCTCGGAAATGGTTGCCATTACGCGACTATCGACGGGACGCACCTGCAGCTTTATTCATTGTGCATCGAGTCGGCCATGAGACCGATGCTGGCCCGACTTGTCTGGACTCTGCCGAGCGATGGCGAAGGCCATGTTGTCGTCTCCAGGACGACCAAAGAGCTGGTGGCCGGATCCGGGCTGCGCCGCGAGGACGACGACCGGCAGGCGAGCCCCGATCCACGAGTTTCAGGACACCGGTGCAGGGCCCCGTCTCAGGACCGACCGGCGATCGCTCGCTGGTTCGAAACCACCCGTGCCCATTATTACCGTCCGCCGTCCAGCTCTTCCCGACCGAAGGTCAGGCATTGCAGCGGTAGTACGATCGGTTCGAGGGCATCCGGTGAGGCTGGCTCACACGGGCGGGTCGCCATTTGACTTCTGAGGTTTAGACGAGCTAGACGTTCGCAGTGCCCCATACGGAGCCCGAAGAGACCTCGGATTCCAGCAGGGCGAAGCGGCTGTCCACGCGACTCGCTCCCCGCTCCGCGCCCGACACGTGTCCGGCGCACAACCCAAGCAGGAGGACTGCCGTGAGCACGCTCATCCGCTTTTCGCCACCGTCTTTGACAGCACACCAGTACGACGAAGCTGTGCGTCGTCTCTATGAAGAAGGCGTGTTTCCCGCCGAAGGGCTCGACTATGAAATCTGTTTCGGTTCGGAAGGCAATCTCAAAGTCAGCCAGGTCTGGGACTCGCAAGAGCAGCTCGATGCCTTCGGCGCGCGCCTGAGGCCGATCCTGGCGGAATTGGGGATCGATCCTGGCGAGCCTGAATTAGTTGAGGTGCACAACATCATCAGGCGCTAGCCAAACCCAGCTGGCGCTGGAGCTCGATCGCGGAGTTCGCGCAACCGCTTCACACGCGAGAGGTCGGTGGTTCGAAACCGACCCGTGCCCTCAGGAATCGGTGACGCCTCGAGGTAGCTCTGATCCTCGACCGCGAAAGCTCCGGCGATACGCGCTCGGCGTCGTGCGCAGGGCATCGGCGAACCGGGCGCGCAGGTTCGCCGCTGTGGCCAGTCCGCTGGCCTGGGCGATGGCCTCGACCGAGAGGTCGCTCGTCTCCAGCAGGCGCTGGGCCAGCTGCACACGCTGGCGGAGGATCCACTGGTAGGGCGAAACACCGAACACGGCGACAAACCGGCGAGCGAAGTTGCGCTTGCTCATCGCCGCCCGCTTGGCGAGGTCGCCGATCGTGAGCGTCTCGTCGAGGTGCGCCTGAACCCAGAACAGAACTTCGTAGAAGGGGTCGCGCGCATCGAGGGCCGGGAGCGGAGTCTCGATGAACTGGACCTGTCCCCCTTCGCGGAATGGGGGCATCACGAGCTCGCGAGCCAACCGCGCCGCCACCTCACCCCCGTAGTCCCCTCTGACGATATGCAGGCAGAGATCGATGCTGGCTGCGCTTCCGGCGGAGGTCAGGATGTCACCGTCGTCGACGTAGAGCACGTCCGGATCGAGCGCCACCCGCGGATAGGTCGCAGCGAACTGCGCGCACTCCTCCCAGTGGGTCGTCGCACGGCGTCCGTCGAGGAGCCCCGCGGCAGCGAGGACGAACGCGCCCGTGCACAGCGAGACGATCCGCGTTCCGGCACGATGCGCGCGCCTCAGCTCGCGGAGCACACGCGGCAGGCGGAGGTACCCGGAGGTCGAGGGCTGGGACGACGATCAGATCCGCCGTTCGCAGTGCACCAAGTCCGGCTGCGCCGCCATGCCGCAGTCCGCTGTCCACCGTCACCGCGCGAGCGCCCGATGAACAGACCGTGAACCGATACCACGGCACTCCGTAGGCGGCAGAGCGGTCGACGCCGAAGACCTCCGTGGCGACCGAAGGCCGAACAGTGAGAGCCCGTCCCCCCGACCAGCGCGACATCGGCAGTTTTGTTACGCACTATGGCAATGATGCCACTTCCGTCCTTCGGCGTAAGTCGTGATGATCGAGACATCGTGCGACGCTACTTCGACGCGGTTTCGTGACTGTCTGCGCTCCCGACTGGACGCCCAACTGGCCGGCGGGAAAGTGCCGGAGAGTAGCCCGCGGTGCGCGGCGCGGGCGCGCCAACTCGTCGATCCCCGCCGCCGCTCTGAGCTCGCCGAGGGTTGGGAGCGCCTGCTCCTGCTCGCCCGTACGTCTCCAGGTGGGATCCCCATGCGGCCCCCATCCGCCGAGAGCGGATCCGCCGCGCCGAGCCGGAAATCCGTTGTCTCATCGACGCGCTTCGCGCGACGGGACCGGTGCCGGCGCAGGGGGTTGCGATTGCCCGCCGTCTCCTCCGGGATGGAAGTGGCCCCCTCTACAACCCACGGTCCGCCGAGGTGCTGGAGGAGCTTCTCGGCATCGCAGCCGAGCAATTGAACCCCGCCCTGCCGCTGACCGACGGAATGCGGGAGAGCACCCGCCGCTGAGAGACGAGGGGAGCAGGGTGTCGCCAGGTCCGCACCTGGCTGGCTGAAGCGCTCGTCGCCGTGCCCGGACGACGCTCAGAAGGAACAACCCCGACGCACAGAGGACCAGACCGAAAAGGAGATACCGATATGCCCACAGTCACATCGGCCGACGGAACCAGGATCGCCTACGAGCGCAGCGGGAAGGGATCCCCGGTCATCCTGCTCGGCGGCGCGTTCAACGATCGCTCGACCACCGAACCGCTCGCGCGGGCCCTGAGCGACCGCTGCACCGTCCTCAACTGCGACCGTCGCGGCCGTGGCGAGAGCGGCGATACCCAGCCGTACACGGTGGAACGCGAAGTGGAGGACATCGACGCGCTGATCGACGCCGCCGGCGGCGAGGCAACGCTGTTTGGCTTTTCCTCCGGGGCAAATCTTGCCCTGACCGCAGCCGCGGCCGGAATCGAGCTGACGGCACTGGCGCTTTACGAACCGCCGTACAACGCTGATGCCAGCGACCCCCTGCTGCCGGCTGACCTGTCCAAGCAGCTCGCTGACCTCGTGGCCGAGGGTCGTCGCGGCGAGGCGGTCGAGCTCTACCAGCGGGTGGCAGTCGGGATGCCACAGGAGGTCGTCGCGCAGCTGCGTCGTGCGCCGTTCCGCGCCGGCATGGAGGCGATCGCTCACACCCTTGCCTACGATGCCGCCGTCGTCGGCGACCGTTCGCTGCCGACGGAGACTCTCGCAGCCGTTCGCGTGCCGACCCTTGTCTTCTCCGGCGAGGAGACGGCACCGTTCATGAAAGCGGCCGCGAAGGCGGTCAGCGCAACGTTGCCTGATGCCGAGCTCGCGACGATCCCAGGTCAAGGCCACGGAATCGAACCAACGCTCACGGCTTCGCGACTGGCGGACTTCCTCGCCCAGCGGGCGTAGCGAGCGCGAGAGGTCGGTGGTGCGAACCGTGTCACCCGCGCGGGCCGAACGGCCCCACGCGGATGCACGGTTCAGCGGATGTGAGACCGACGCTCGGATCAGCGATCCGAGCGTCGGAATCCGTCGGGATCAGCTCTTGCGCTAGGAGGCGGCGCGGGCCTGCACCGGCGGCTGCAGCGCGTCCTGGAGCTTCTTCGTGTCCTCGTCTGACAGCGAGGTCTTGATCACGGTGCCGCCGTACTGCTCCAGCGCGGCGACGGCCTTATCCGGCGTGACCTGCTCGATCACGAGGAACAGCGCCGAGGTGCCCGGCTTCAGCTGGTCACGCACCTGCTCCTGGAAGGCCTTGTCGATCCCCTTCTCGCCCATGTGGCCGAACAGGGCGCCCAGACCGGCACCCATCGCCCAGCCGGCAAACGGGATGAAGAACAGCAACCCGAACAGCAGGCCCCAGAACCCTCCCCAGACCGCGCCCCCGCCGGCCGACGCACCACCGTGGGTGGTGTGGACGTGATACTTCCCTTCCGGATCACGGACGATCGCGGCGACCTGATCGGCCTGAATGATCAGGTCCGCCTCCAACTGCTGAACGGTTCTCGCGCCTGCTCAGCTGTCGCCTGGTCCGGATACCCGATCGCTACAAGTGTTGCCATGGTGCCTCTCCCTGTTAGGTGGCTCGGCTCGGCCCGGCGCTTTTGGTCGGGCCGGATTGACGGTGGGCCGGGCGTGAGTCGCACGGCGAGATCAACCGTCCCACACCACACCTCCCGGTCATCACCCGGATCGGATGATCCCCCGTCGTTGGTCCGCTGGACCGCCGCGGCGCGTCAGGGTGACACGGCATCCACCGCCGCCTGGACCGTCGGATAGATGTTCGTGAGCTCGGGATCGCCGACGACATGGCGGACCACGTCGCGGACCTGACCGAGCTCACGGACGATGAGGAGTCGGACGTCCCGATCGTGCAGCTCGTCGGTGAGGTCGGCGAGCATGCGTGACGCGGTGACGTCGATGAACGGGATGCTCTCGGCATCGAGCACGATCGCCCGGATCTCGTCGGAGGCCGCGGCCTGCAGGATCCGGGTGCGGACGGCATCGGCGTTGGCGAAGCCCAACCGTGATCGCCAACGCGGCCGACAACGCCGCGAAGCGGCCACCACCGACGGGAACCAGCGCGCCGACCGTCGCTGCTGACAGCAGCGCCGCCGCCGCCATCGGACCCACGACCAGCTGACGCGAACTCCCCAACGCGGCGTAGAGGATCAGCGCGCCCGGCGCGGCATACAGACCCACGACGGGCGACACCCCAGCGATCGACGCGTACGCCAGCGCCTCGGGCACCAGCACCGCCCACACCGTCAGGCCGGCCAGCAGATCACCCGGCAGCCACGAGCCCTGATAGCCGCGCAGCGAGGGGAACATCCAGGCCATCGCACGGCCAGCCTAGAGCCTGCGCCCAGGCACTTCCCACGGACGAGCAGACTGAAGGTGCTGCGGCTCTACCCTCGCGTTTCCCGCCCAGTCGGTCGGTGTGCCGCTCACCGTCCAGGCCGTCGTCCGCACACATCCCGGACCGGTGACGCTGACGTGGCCGGTCACCGCGGTCCAGTAGCTTTCCCGCGTGCTCGCAGCGGTCACGGAGTTCACCCGACAGGCCGAGCACATGCTCCGGCACGGCCGGACGTTCGAGTGGTCGACGATCCCGCTGCTCGCGCTCACCGTGTATGTCTACGCCGTCGAGGTCGAGCGGCGGCGGTGGGACATCGTGCTCGCCGGGCTGTCGCTGTGGCTGTTCGACTGGTTCAACGAGCTGGTCAACTCGGCCGTGCTGCACATCAGCGGCCAGGCGGCGCTGTGGACGGTGACGGGCCGGACCAGCTACCTGATCCTGATCGGCCTGACGATCGAGATCAGCTTCTTCTTCCTGATCGCCGGGATCGTGTTCGTGAAGATGCTGCCCGCCGACCGCCACGCGCGCGTGCTCGGCATCCCCAACCGGGTGGTGATGGTCGCGGTGATGTCCCTGATCAGCGTCGGGGTCGAGCTCCTGCTGCACTCGACGGGCTACTTCCACTGGCACTACTGGTGGTGGAACGTGGCCACGTTCCCGGTGATCGCGGTCTTCGGCTACGCGACGTTCTTCGCCACAGCGGCCTGGGTGTATGACATGGGCAGTGACCACCGCCGGCAGCTGCGTGTCGTCGGCGGGCTGCTCACCGTCGACCTGGTGCTCGGGATCGCGTTCGCGCTGGCCGGCTGGCTCTGAGGGCGTCGCCGCCGCGCCGGGCGCCCTGACGGCGCCGCGCGCCTATAACGCGACGGCGACGACGACGAACGTTGCCGACGCGAGCACGACCGCTGCCGCCGTGAGCCACGTGACCAACGACGGCGAGATGTCGTCGAAGCTGCCGCGGCGCAGAGCCGCCGCGGCTCGCCGCTGGCGCTGGGCCCCGATCACGAGCACCGCGACCGAGAGCGCACCGTAGCCGAGGCCGAGCAGTCTGTACGGCCACCTCGCGCCTCCCGACAGGTCCGGAAGGATTCGTCCCACGGCGATCGCCAGCGCGGCGGTGGCCAATCCGGTGCGCCACCACGCCAGCCATGTCCGCTCGGCCGCAAGCCAGGTGCGGCGCGTGACGTCCGTTGCGTCGGAATCGGGTGCGGTCACGGGTTGAGGGATTCTCGGCGCTCGATCGCCGGCGGAGATCACCCGATGCGGATGAGGACCGAGCACGCTGCAAGTGGGAGCCTGAGGCAATGCGACTCGATCTCGGTTGCGCCGTGCACTGCACGGACGCGGAGTACGGAGAGCTGGCCGACGTGGTCATCGACCCGAGCACGCGGCGCGTCACGCATCTCGTCGTCCAGCCGCACGACCGGCACGATCTGGCCACGTTGGTGCGGATCGAGCAGGCTCAGGCTCGAACGGACCGCGGCGGCGGGATCCTGCTGGACCTCACCGTCGCCGAGACCAGCGACGCCGAGCCGGTCAGGCGGTCGGCGTACCTGCGCCTGGGCGACGTGCCGATCGAGGATCCGAACTGGCAGGTCGGGGTCCAGGAGCCGCTCGTCCTGCCGTACTACTCGAGCATGGCGCCTGATGGGCTGACGGCGCAGCCGATGGACTACGACCCCCACGTCACGATCGGATACGACCGCGTTCCGAAGGACAGAGTGGAGATCCGACGGGCCAGCCAGGTGACTTCGTCGGACGGCCACGACCTGGGACACGTCGATGGCTTCGTCGTCGACGACGAGCAGATCACGCACTTCGTGCTCGAGTCCGGCCACCTGTGGGGCAAGCGGGAGATCTCGATTCCGATCACCGCGGCCGATCGGATTGAGAGTGACGAGGTCATCCTCAATCTGACCGCCGATCAGGTCGGGGCGCTCAAGTCGGTGCGCGTCCACCGCTGGTTCGGGGGATCATGACGGCGGCGACCCGCCGAGCGCTCCTCGTGGTGCTCGCGCTCGGGGCGGCCACCGTCGCGCTGGGCGGCTGCGGTTCCGGGTCGGCGAGCAGTGCCGCGTCGAGCGCCGCGCAGCAGGTCAAGGGAGTGTTCGCGAGCTCGACGGGCGCCACGACCGACTCGCGCTCAACGACGACCAAGACGGCCTCGGTGACGACCAAGACGGCCACCCAGACGACGACCGCCAGTGTGACGAAGTCAGCCACCAAGACGGCGACCGCAAATGTGACGAAGCCGTCGATCACCAACTCGACCAACGTCACCGTCCAGTCGACGCAACCGGCGGCGACGAACACCGACTCCGGCGACGGTTTCCCCTGGTGGGGGTGGGCCCTGATCGTGATCGCGCTCGTCGCCGGGGGTGCCGCGATCTTCGCGGCCGGCCGCCATCGTCGGAGTACGACGGGCACGCCTCCGCCCGCGGGCCCGGGCACGGCTCCGCCCGCGGGCCCGGGCACGGCTCCGCCCGCGGGCCCGGGCGCGGCTCCGCCCCTCGGCGCGCCCCCACCCCCGGCTCCGCCTCCGCCTCCGCCCGCACCTCCCGGCCCGGACGCGCCGCCTCCCAACCCCACGTAGGCGGAAGCCTCGGGGACCGGTGCGAGCCGGCGCGGCTCAGCCGGTCGGACGAACCGCCGCGACAGCCGACGCGGCAGCGGCGAAGTCGTAATGGCACGTCGGGCACTGCGTCGTTCCGCGCGCGACGAGCGTTCCGCATGCCGGGCAGTCGCGGCCCTTCGGACGCGTCATGACCCAGATGAGGGAGAAGAACACGAACCCGACGAAGCCGATGAAGAAGCCGCCGCGCGGCGTTCGCCCTAGGGAACATCCCCAGACTTATGCGAACCCCAAGGGCGGCGGCTCAGGAGGGGAACTGGGCGAAGTCGGGCTGACGCTTCTCCGCGAAGGCGACCGCGCCCTCGCGTCCTTCGGGCGTGTCGACGAACAGGTCGAGGCCCGCGTCGGCCATGTTGCTGAGCCCGCCCTGATGGTCGGTGTCGGCGTTGAAGGAGTGCTTCAGGAACCGGATCGCCGTCGGGCTCATGCGGGCGATCTCCGCGGCCCAGCGCTTCGCCTCGGCCAGCACCTCGCCCGGCGGCACGACGGCATTGACAAGACCCCACCGCTCAGCCGTCGCGGCGTCGTACTGGCGGCACAGATACCAGATCTCCCGCGCGCGCTTCTCCCCGACGACGCGGGCGAGATAGGCCGTGCCGAACCCGGCGTCGAAGGAGCCGACACGCGGCCCGGCCTGGCCGAAGCGCGCGGTCTCGGCGGCGATCGAGAGGTCGCAGATCACGTGCAGCACGTGACCGCCGCCGATCGCGAGGCCGTTGACCGCCGCGATCACCGGCTTGGGGATGTCGCGGATCAGCTTGTGCAGGTAGTTGATCTCCCACAGCCCGCTCTCGGTCGGGCCGTAGTCGCCGGTCTCGGCGCGCTGCTTGACGTCGCCGCCGCTGCAGAACGCCTTGTCCCCCTCTCCGGTGAGCACGATCGCTCGGACGGCCGCGTCGGCCCAGGCGGCGCGGAATGCGGCGATCAGCTCCTCGACGGTGCGCGCCCGGAAGGCGTTGTAGCGCTCCGGGCGGTCGATCGTGATGACGGCCACGGGGCCGTCGACTTCATAGCGGATGTCCTCGTACGTGTTGGTCATCCGGGCAACCTACCCGGCGGCCGGAGGCCGATCGAGCGAACGGGCGTAGAGCCCCCAGGTCACGAGCCCGAGGACCGAGGCGAGTGCGATCGGGACCCACAGCGCGAGCTTGAGCAGCAGCGCCCCGGCGATGGCACCGACGAGCATCGCGCCGACGGCCGAGAGCCTGCGGGCAGAGCCGGTTCCCGCACCGCCGGCCGCCTGCGACTCGGCCGCGAAGCCGGTGAGCGTCATCGTGAGCACGGTCGTCGTGAGATCCGGGACCGCCACCGCGCGCACCGCCGCATTGCGTGCGCCGAGCGCGCAGGCCATCACGGCGATGATCACGTACGCCGATGTCTCGCCGACGTGCACGTCGATGACGGCGGCGAGCACCGCCGCCAGCGCGAGCAGCGAGACCTCGATCGCCAGGGCGCTGGCCACGATCGTGGGATGGTCCTTCTCCATCCGCCGCAGCAGCCGACCGGCGAGCGTCGCCCCGATCAGGAACGAGCCGAGGGAGATGAGCGGCGCGACGACGGGCAGGCCGCCGCTGCCGGCGATCCCGAACCCGAGCAGGACGACGTTCCCGGTCATGTTCGCGGTGAACACGTGGCCGAGCCCGAGGAAGCTCGCCGCGTCGATCAGACCCGTCGTGAAGGTGAGCCCGAGCAGCGCCCGGGTGAGCGGATGCCGGATGCTCCGCACGCTCGGTCCGGGCGGGGTCGAGGTGCTCGCCTCGCGGTCTGCGGCTGGGAAGGTCGGCATGTACTCGCCCTGAGGCGCGGCCTGCAGTACATCACGCGGGGCCGTGCGCACGGACCGCGCACATCGGGAGGCAATGGCGCGAGACCGACACTATGTGTGGGAGATCGACATCAGCCCGGTTCGGGTGGCGAGGAGGTGACGAAGTGCACGCCGACGGATCCCTCCAGCGAGAAGCCGTCCGCCGGCCCGGGGCGAACGTCGACCAGGAATCGCGGGCGGCCCCAGCGCTCGTACTGGTCGCCGTCGATGTAGAAGGGCGCCCCGGCGAGTTCTCCGAGCCGCACGTCCCCGGGTCCGACGGGCAGCTCGCCCGCGGACAGACACATCGGGTGGGTGCCATCACAACACCCACCCGACTGGAAGAACATCAACGGGCCGTGCGCGGCCTCGAGGCTGCGAATCACCTCAGAGGCCGCGTCGGTCGCCCATCGACGACGGCGGATCGGCTCAGAAGAACCCGAGGGGGTTCGGGTCATAGCTCACCAGGAGGCACTTGGTCTGGCTGTAGTGCTCGAGCATCATGCGGTGGTTCTCGCGGCCCACGCCGGAGGCCTTGTAGCCGCCGAACGCCGCATGCGCCGGGTACTGGTGGTAGCAGTTGGTCCACACCCGCCCGGCCTTGATCGCGCGGCCCATCCGGAACGCCCGGCTGCCATCACGGGTCCAGACGCCGGCACCGAGGCCGTACATCGTGTCGTTGGCGATCTCGAGCGCCTCGGCCTCGTCCCGGAACGTCGTCACCGCGAGCACCGGCCCGAAGATCTCCTCCTGGAAGACCCGCATCTTGTTGTGCCCCTTGAGGACGGTCGGCTGGTAGTAGTACCCGCCGGCGAGGCGACCATCGAGCGGAGTCCGGTCTCCGCCGATCAGCACCTCGGCTCCCTCCTCACGCCCGATCTTCACGTAGCTCTCGATCTTCTCGAGCTGCGCCTTGGAGACCTGGGCGCCGAGCATCGTCGTGCGATCCAGCGGATCGCCCTGGGTGATCGCCTCGATCCGGGCCAGGCAGCGCTCCATGAACGTGTCGTAGATCGACTCGTGGATCAGGGCGCGCGACGGGCACGTGCACACCTCGCCCTTGTTGAAGGCGTAGAGCACGAGGCCTTCGATCGCCTTGTCGAGGAACGCGTCGTCGGCCGCCATCACGTCTTCGAAGAACACATTCGGCGACTTGCCGCCGAGCTCGGTCGTCGAGGGGATCAGGTTCTGCGCCGCGTAGGACATGATCAGCCGACCGGTGACCGTCTCGCCGGTGAAGGCGATCTTGGCGATGCGCTTGTTCGAGGCCAGCGCCCGGCCGATCTCGGCGCCGGGACCGTTGACGACGTTGATGACGCCCGGCGGGACGACGTCGCCGATGACCTCCATCAGCTTGAGGATCGACCACGGCGTCGGGCTGGCCGGGTTCAGCACCCGCGCAGTTGCCGGCGGCGAGCGCCAACGCGTGCTCGGTCCGGTGGGAAAACCCCGAACCCGCGTCGGCCATCTCCCGCACCGGCGCGCCGGCGGGTCAGCCCCTGGGGCGGACCGACACCCGGCGCGGCCGGGTAAGCAGCCAGGCCAGCGAGAGGACCGCGAGCACGGCGGCGCCGAGGACGAGGATCGCGACGACCCCCACGCCGACGCTCGTGTTGCACGCGCCGATCTCGCCGTGGGCACGGATCAGCCGCTCGCCGGGCTGGTGCTGGCAGCGGTGCGCCGCCGTCAGGCCGAGCGTGAGCGCCACACCGACGACGATCGCGCACCACGCGACGAGCACCCAGGTCATCTTCCGCCAGCGCGGACGTGTCATCGGTTCAGCCCTCTTCATCGCTCGGTCACGCGGAGCGCGTCGACCGAACGGATCGCGGCGCAGGCTACCTTGCCCGGGCACCACCCGAGCGGCGGTAACGTTGATCGGTGATGGCGGGCGATCGCGAGGCCGTTCTGGAGGCACAACACGAGCGGCTGCTCGAGGGGCTCGCGGCGTCGATCCGAGAGAAGGGCTTGGCCCAGACGCAGGTGACCGACATCGTCCGCCACGCCCGGGCCTCGCGGCGGACGTTCTACAAGCACTTCCCGGACAAGGACTCGTGCTTCGTCGAGCTCACCGAGATGGTCTCCGCGCTGCTGCTCGAGCGGGTCGACGCCGCGATCGACCGCGAGGCGCCACTGCCGACCCAGATCGACCAGGCGATCGACACCTATGTCGACATCCTGCTCGACGAGCCGGGCCTCACCGCGACGTTCGCGAGCCCGTCGCTCGGCGAGCGGATCGTGCGGGCCCAGCGCGAGGGAGCCGAACGTTATGCCCAGCTGCTCGTGTCGGTCGTGGCCGACGACGCCCGGCGCGACCCCGGCCTGGAACCGATCACGTTCCAGCGCGCGTACCTGCTGGTGAGCGGGGCTCAGCAGTCGATCATCCGCGCCGTCGAGCGCGGCGAGGACCTCGCGGCGCTGGCGAGCGAGATCAAGACGTTCATGAAGCTCGGCCTCGTCGGCTCGCCGGTCAGCGCGCGCTGACTCAGTGCGCCACCGGGCACGCCGCAGTGCCCGCGCCTGTGCCCTCGGCGCCGAGCGGTCGCCGGCGTCGACGAACGGTCGCCAGACCGCCATCGGCCGGGGCGAAGGCGACGCCCCGGAAGCTCTCGCGTTCGGCCGGAGCGTCGGTCGGCAGCAGCTCGAAGTGGCGGAGCATCGTGCGGATCACGACGTCCATCTCGAGCTGGGCGAAGGCGGCACCGATGCACCGCCGCACCCCGCCCCCGAACGGGATCCAGGCGTACGTGTCGGGCTTGGCGCCGACGTAGCGGTCGGGGTCGAAGCGTTCGGCCGCCGCATGGAAGCGATCATCGTTCTGCATCACAGTCGCCTCGGTGGCGACCCTGGTGCCGGGCGGCAGCCGCCACTCCCCGAGCTCGAACGGCTCCATCACCAGCCGGCCGGTGGCCCCGATCACCGGTCGTACACGGTGGACCTCGTTGATCGTCGCGTTGCGCAGCGTGGCGTCGTCACCGGCGGCCTCGGCCTCGAGACGGTGGAGCACCTCGGGGTGGCGGCGGAGCCGCTCGACCGTCCAGGCCAGTGCGGACGAGGTCGTCTCGTGGCCGGCGAGGAGCAGCGTCAGCAGTTCGTCGGCGACCGCGCTGCGATCGATCTGCGCCCCGGTGTCGCGGAGCGGCGCGAGCATCAGGGCGAGGATGTCGATCCGCTGGTCGAGCTCGGGGTCGCCGATGTGCGCATCGATCAGGGTGCTGATGATCTCGTCGTAGCGGCGCCGCATCCGGGCGTAGCGGCGGCCCGGGCTCCACGGCCCGTAGTCCCGGCGGAGGATCGGCATCGTCACGAGCCGCTGGCCGAGCGCGGCCATCCGCGGCAGCAGCTCCTCGAACTCGGCCAGCTCGGCGCCGTCGGCCCCGAACACGGCACGGAGGATGACCCGGAGCGTGATCCGGTTGAAGCTCCGGATCGTCGCGAACTCCTCGCCCGTCGGGCCACGTGCGCATCGCGAGCAGTGCCTCCTCCTCGATCAGCCCGTCGTAGGCCCGCATCCGGTCGCCGTGGAACGGCCGCAGGAGCATCCGCCGCTCCTGCAGGTGGCGGTCCTCGTCCATCGAGAACAGCGACCCCGGGCCGAGCATCCGCCCGAGCGGGTTCTTGCCCGCGTGCAGGACGGTCGGCTTGGCCGTGAAGACCGTGCGGACGAGGTCCGGATTCGAGACGACGACGGTCCGGCCGAGGACGGGCAGATCAAGCGTGTAGGCGTCGCCGTAGCGCCGCCGGAGCCGGCGCAGCGAGGAGTTCCGCGCGAACAGGAAGCACAGCCCGTTGAACAGCTTCGGGGATCGGGGGCCGTCGGGCAGACGGAAGCGCTCGCCCGCAGCGGGCAGCGCGGGCACGGCGGCGGCGGATGTGCTCATGTCCTGGATCGTCTCCTTCGCTGGATACTCGGGAGCAGGTCCGAGGGTACTGGCGAGTACCGCTATGTCAAGGGCAGCGCCCCGGTGGCGGCCGCGTTGGCCGCCACCGACCCGTCACATCGAAGGGCTCAGCTGCTCGCCCCGTGACCGGTGAACTCGATCACCTGCTGGAACGTCGAGCGGTTCGTCCAGCGCATGGTGTTCGAGATCAGCCCGGGCGCAAAGTGGATTCGCTCCGCCGTTGCGCTCGAGGACCAGTTCTGCGGGGTCGAGCCCTGGGTCTGCGAGAGCTTCGTCGCCGCGGTCTGGATCGCCGCCCACAGCGACGCCCGGCACGCCCGGAGGCTTCCGTTGCCGCAGTACCGGCGGCTGTAGCGCCCGCGGACCGGCATCCCGAGCTCGGTCCGCAGGTCCTTGGAGACGTAGCTGAACCAGCCCGGATCCCAGCTGGGCGTCGAGCTGAACGGGAGGTGCTGGGCGAGCGTGTCGGTGAGCGGCCCGAGCACCGGCGACATCACCGCCCGGGCGATCCCCTCCCATGCCGTGTCCATCACCGCGGCGCCGGGATAGTCGATCTTGCCGTCGAGGTTGAGGTCAAGCCGGTTGGCGCCGTGGGCCCGCCAGACGTCGATCAGGCGCGCGGCCTGTGCGGCGAGCGCGCTCGGGCGCCCGCGACCCGTTGAGCACGCGGCGGATGATCGGCCACACGATCACCGCGCGGAGATCCTCGGTGGCGGCCCGGTTCATGATCGAAGCGTCGTTCGCCTCGTTCATGCCCTGGAAGAACCCGCGGTAGAGCTGCACACGGTGGACGGCACCGTAGGCGTAGTTGTCCGATGCGGCACCCCACCCGGGCGCGGGCTTGTTGTTCCAGTTGGTGAGGATGTCGGAGCGCGGCTCGATCATGTGCGGGTGCGCGTTCGAGCGGCAGCCAGCCGCGCCAGTCGTACTTGCCGGTGCCGAGCGCCGGCAGGCTGGAGTCGGTCCCCGGAGCCAGGATCGGGAGCCGCCCGGAGGAGAAGTACGCGATGTGCTTGCTGTCGATGTACGGCCAGTTGAACGTCGTGCCGAACTGGTTGATGGCCCGGAAGAACTCGGTCGGGTTGTGGACCCGGTTCGAGTCGAGGTCGCTGAGCGCGAGCTCCCCAGCCGGCTCGTCGCCACGAGTCGAACGGGCGAACGCGATCGCATACGGCTGGCCGTGGACGAGCACCGTTCCGCTGATCGGGCCGTGCACACTCTGCATGAACGTGAGCTCATGGGCCGGCTGCCCGTTTCCGGCGCCGAGCAGTCCGGCGTCGAAGTGCTGGAGCGCGATGCAGTGCCCCTTGTACAGATAATGCGTCGAGGCGCGCGTCGGCGTGCTGCCGTCGGGGTTGCAGAGCTGCTCCAGGAACTGCTGCTCGTTCTGGGAGTCGGCGCTCGTCAGGCTCCATGCGAAGTCCCGGCCGCGGCCGATGAACACGTACGGGGCGATCGGGGCGATGATCCCGCGGGCGTCGATGCCACCGCCATGGAGGTCGCCCTGCATGACGATCTCCGGGTAGTAGTAGCCGAGCTGCGGGCCCATCACGGCGAGCGGGTGTCCGTCGCCCGAGTAGCGGTGACCGGCGATGATGAAGTTCGAGGCGTGGCGGTGCGAGGCGACGGTCGCCTTGTCTGCGGCGGCCGATGCGCTCGTCTCGGTCCCGGGGTCGACGACCAGCGCGCCCGGCGTCGGCCCGGTCGGGACCGTGTCGTACGGGAATGGCTTGTTGATCGTCGTCGGCGCCTCGGGGTCGTTGACCTCGCGGAGGTCGTGGAACACCTGGGTGCCGCCGCGGTGCCGAGCCGCTGGCGCAGGCGGGCGAGGAAGTCGGAGTTCGACACCTCGGCGCCACCGCCGTTGCCGAAGATCGAGCCGATGAAGGCGAAGCCCGCGATCGCGTCGGTCAGCTTGGCATGCGGGAGATTTGCCCGGTTCGGCTGGGTATCCGCGTAGGCGTTGATCCCGTCGATCCAGTCCTGGAGGTCGCGGAGCACCTGAAGGCCCTTGGAGCCGGCGCGGCGAAGCACGTTCTCCTGGCTCGCGACGAACTGGATCGTCTGCGCGCTGGGCGTGAACGACTGGCCGGAGGTCACGAGGCCGAACGGGTTGATGCCGGGCGCGTCGAGGGTGGCGAGGTACGCCGGACCGAGCCCCTCCAGCAGCAGGAGCTGGCGGTCCTCGGCCGCCACCCAACCGGAACCGAACATCACGTCGTCCCGTGTCGTGCCGTAGATATGCGGGATGTCGTTCTTGTCGCGGAGGATCTGGAGGCCCGGTCGGCCCGTCTGCTCCCTGCGCACGACCGGTCCGGTGATGCCGAACTTCTCCGACAGGTAGTACTTGCTCAGATCGGACGGGGTGACGTGGCCGGCGAGCGGCGTCAGCGCGTCGTAGAGCTGCGCCTGATCGGTGGAGTACTGGTTGGTGGGCAGGCCCCCGAACTCGCCCGGGGCGAGGATGTTGTACGCCGGCCCCGAGTAGTCGACGCGCGCGAGCGCGGGGACCGCGGCGAGCAGCGACAGAACGACGGCGACAACGAGCACGCGAATGGACGAACGCACCATGTGAGACCTCTCCTCCTCCGGGTGCGCCGAGCCTACCAGCGGCCGGCGGGCCGAGGCGCCGACGGGGTCCTGGGCCGTGGCGCCGGCGTCAGCTCTGGATCTCGGCGCGCCGAGGCGGGACGATCCAGCTGAACGCGAGCACCGGCAGCACGAGCAGCGCGAACAGCGCGCAGATGAGCAACGGCGTCTTGAAGCTGTGCGTCGCCGCGGTGACGATGTCGTGCTGGACCGATGTCTCCAGCGCCCTCAGGCGTCAGCTGCTGGCTCGGCGTCGCGGTCCGCTCGACGGCGGCGAAGGCCGGCCCGACATCCGGGAGCTCGCTCTGCGAGGCGTTCTTCTGAGCGGCGATCAGGCCACCGCCGAGCTGGAGCTTGGCCGAGAGTGGGACCGGGGCGGTGAACACCGAGCGGGTGATCGGCGGGATCGCCTTCTTCGGCGCCGTGTTGAGCTTGTTGACGAACACCGGCGTGAGGATCAGCAGGCCGATCGAGCAGGCCGGCGTCCCGCGAGGCGACGGTCTTGGCGACCCGAGCGAGCGTGTGGCCGCGCGAGCGCAGCGCGGACCCGGTGAGCGGCGGGAACGCGATGCCGAGTCCGAAGCCGCAGAGCAGCAGCGCGAAGACTGCGAGCCCGACCTGCTTGTGGTCGACGAAGCCGAGCAGCGCGAGGCCGACGGCGAGTACGACCGCGCCGATCGCCCCGAACGCGAGCGGCGGCCGGCCGAGCGAGAAGCGCTCTGCGACTGCGGTGGCGATCGGGATCGCTGTGAGCACGACGGCAGCGGCGAGCGGGGTGAGTCCCCAGACGTTGATCAGCAGCACCGTGACCATGAACAGCGCGCCGATCAGTCCGGCCGAGAAGAAGCCCGAGGGCGACGTTGGCGATCAACGACGCCGACCTCCCGAGGCCCCTCGCTCTCGTCGGGTGATCAGGCGCTCGAGCCGCGCGATCCCGACCTGCGCGTTGCGCGACGTCGACCGCGGGCGTAGAGCACGGCGAGCGCCCCGAACACCGCCACCGGCGCCTGGGCGATGAAGATCGCGCGCCAATCGAAGATCTGGGTCAGCAGGCCACCGGCGGCGGGGCCGACGGCGGCACCGATCGCGGCGGCGGCGGCCCAGCTGCGCAGCGGCGAGACGCCCTCCGGCGCGGCCGCGGCAAGGAACGGCAGCGAGCCGGCGAGCAGCAGCGCGCCGGCGAAGCCCTGGATCGCGCGGAACACGATCAGGACGGCGAGCGACCCGGAGACCGCCGACCCGAGCGAGGCCGCGCCGAACAGCAGCAGCCCGGTGACGAGCGCCCGGCGGAACGGCATGCGCCGGGCAACCGGGATGATCAGCAGCGAGCCGAAGATCAGCGCCGCGTTGTAGACCCCGATCACCCACACGACGTGCGAGATCGAGGTGTGCAGCTTGGTGACGATCTGCGGCAGCGCGAGGACGACGATCGACGCGTCGGCGAACGCCAGCGCCACCGAGAGGGCCGCCCACAGACGGAGCGTCCGGTCGCCACCAGCGGTGGCCGTGGATCGCGGATCGACGGACACGGGTCGCGGGGAGGCTAATGGGTGTGCGGCCCGGAGGGCCGTGGGACGCGACAATGTGACCAGCGTGATGGGTTCGCCTGATCCACCGGGTGCTCACCGGACAGCGGGACTGACGCGGATGACGCGGGGTGCGGATCGCTCGACGACCGCGCGGCTCGTGGCTGCGATTGTCATCGCCACGGTGGCCCTCGCCCCGGGCGCCGCCGCGGCCCACCGTCCGTCGCCGCATTGGGTCGGGACGTGGGGGGCGTCGCCGAGCGACGGCAGCCTGTTCCAGCCAGTGCTCTCCCATCAGACGGTGCGGATGATCATCGCGCCGCACCTCGCCGGGACCGAGGTGCGGATCCGGCTGAGCAACCGGTTCGGGACCACCCCGGTGACACTCGGTCCGGCGACGATCGGGATTCGTGCCGACGGCGCGGCCGTCCGGGCGGGAACGCTGCGGCGGCTGGCCTTCGCCGGTGCGAGCACGGTGACCATCCCGCCCGGCGCCGAGCGTGTGAGCGATCCGGTCCGCCTGGCGGTCACGCCGTTCGGCGACCTTTCGGTCACGGTCGCGGTGAGCGGCGCAGTGCTCGCCCCGACCGAGCACTTCGTCACTCGCCAGACGAGCTATCTCACCCCGGCCGGCAGCGGCGATCACGCAGCCGAGACGAGTGGAGCCGCGTTCACGCAGACGACGACCCGGTCGTATTCCTGCGGGTGGTACTTCCTCGACGGGGTCGACGTCCGCGCGGCCGCGCGGACGGGAACTGTCGTGACCTTCGGCGACTCGATCACCGACGGCTTCCAGGGCACCGCCGCCGGTGGGGAGCAGTTCGCCACGATCAACGCCGACCGCCGCTACCCGGACGACCTCCAGCGCCGCCTGCTCGCCGCCCGCCGGCCGCTGTCGGTGCTGAACGCCGGCATCAGCGGCAACCGGCTGCTCCGGCCGGGGCTCGTCCCGATGTTCGGCCCGAGCGGCCTCTCGCGCTTCGGCGCCGACGCCCTCGCACGGCCCGGGGTCCGCGACGTGATCGTGCTCGAGGGGATCAACGACATCGGCGAGGACCCGACGGTGACCGCCGCCCAGGTGATCGCCGCGGACGAGCAGCTGATCGCGATCGCCCACCGGACCGGGGTCCGCATCCAGCTCGGGACGATCACCCCGTCGGTCGGCGATCCGACGCTCGGCTACGGCACCGCCTCGACGAACGCCGTGCGGGTCCAGATCAACACCTGGATCCGCCGTCAGCGCCGCTCCGACGGCATCGTCGACTTCGACCGGGCCGTCCGCGATCCGCGCCAACCGGACCGGATCGCGGCCGCGTACGACGGCGGAGACCACCTGCACTTCAGCCCCGCCGGTTACCGGGCGATGGCCCGCGCCGTGCCGCTCCGGCTGCTCTGATCCGTGGCCAAACGGGAATTGCGCGGCCGCTCCGGTTCCCGGTAGCTTTCCGCGCCATGCGCCTCTCCCGAACGTCACCACTCGCCCTGTGCGCCGCCCTCGCCGTGATCGTCGCCGGCTGTGGCAGCTCCTCCAACGCCGACCGCACCAAGGCTCTGAACAAGATCCAGAGCCAGCTGAACTCGAGCAGCACGTTCAACGACGCCGACCTGTCGAGCTGCATGATGGGCCGCTTCAAGTCGCTGTCGACCTCCCAGCTCCAGAAGATCGCCAACGCCGGCAACAACCCGGATGCGGCGACGAAGTCGCAGGCCATCAATACCGCAAGCGCCTGCGTCGCGGCTGGTCATGGCGCGGCGACTCTGCACGCCGCGATCGTCCAGGGGATCAACTCCTCCTCGGCCTCCTCGAGCCTGCCCGCCCCCGTGAAGACGTGCATCACCGACAAGGCCAACCAGCTCCCGAACTCCGAGCTCGCCCAACTTGTGGCGCTCGCGGCGCAGGGTCCCGACGCGGTCACCAGCCGCGGCAAGCAGATCGGCGCCCACCTGGCGATCGAGTGTCTGAGCGAGCCGAAGCTCCAGGGCCTCGCCCGGGATCGCTTCCTCGCCCCGATCCGCTCGGGCCTCGCGACGAGCAAGTTCTCGACCGCGTTCAAGGACTGTGTGCTGAAGAAGGCCGAGGCGGTACCGACGTCACAGATCCTCGCGCTCGCCGCCGACCCGACCACCGCTCAGGCCAAGGGCCAGGCGCTCGGTCGTGGGTTTGCCCAGGCCTGCATCGCCTCAGGGGCGCGCCCGTAGCTCATAACCTCCGGTTGCCCGGCCGGTCGCCCGCTTTCAGGGCACCGGCCGGTCAGCCGTGGTAGCGCGCCGTGCCGGTGACGGTCAGCACGCCGTGCTGGCCATCGAGCGTGTTGTGGTCGTGCACGACGAGCGCGCCGCTGGTGATGCCCCGGTAGCGCCCGGTGCCGCCGGTGAGGTGGGAGGTTCCGGCGAAGCTGATCGTCTTCGCGACGGGGTCGATCTTGTACGGCAGATCGATGTTCCCGGTGACCGAGCCCTTGGCGAATACGAGGCGGTAGCTCCCGGTGAGGCTGGTCGCCCCGAGCTTGCCGTCGAGCACGATCGTCCCGGTTCCGAAGGGAGTACCGGTGATCGTGCCGTGGTCCTCGAGCACCCCGGCCATGGCCGACTTGACCGTGTGCGTCTTGCCGGCGAGATTGACGGCGTGGTTGCGGAGCTTTCCGCTCGGCGGCTTGGTCGCGAGCTGGTAGGTGTTCTCCAGGTCGTCCTGGATGACGGTGGCGCTGTGCGACACGCTCAGCACGAACGGTTGGCGGAGGTGGACGCTGCGGTAGCGCCACCCGGCCGGCAGCGTCAGCCGCTGGCCGAGAGTCGGAAGGTCTGACAGGCCCAGCTTCGGATCGACGATCTGCGAGTAGCTCTGCATGACGTACACGTCGCCACCCGGCGCGACGAGCTCGTACAGCGTGCGCCCGGATCGCCACCGCCACGCGTTGTCCCGCACGATCGTCCGGTCGGCGTAGGTGGCGCGGACGAGATCCGCCGCGCTGCGAATCGGGATCGTGGCCGCCTTGGTGAAGCGCAGTCCGTAGAACGTGCGGTGGCCGCCGACGGTCGCGGTCACCGAGTCCATCAGGAAGTGGCGCGGGCCATTGAGGAGCACGAGCGTGTCGCCGTACTTCTTGGCGATCGCGGTCGCACTGAATGTCTTCCAGACCGACTCCGGGCACGTGTTCTGGCCGAGCGAGTTCCACACGGTGACCACGCCCGAGGGCGGGGCTCCGTGGAGCTCGAGCACTTCGCAGTAGCGTGCGTTGAAGACGCCGCTGCGGCTGACGAGCGTCCCAGCGGCGGGCGCGACGGCGCTGCCGATGAGGAGGCCGAGCGCGGCGAGTGCGGCGGGGAGATAGCGGCGGCGGAGAGACATGGCCGTTCACCTTACGGTTCGTGTCACACGGTGTCAACTTGGGTACGCTGCGGCCAATGCCCACCCGCACCGAGCTGCGCCGCGCGAGGACCGAGAGCCGCCAGGCGATCATCACCGCCGCCACCGAGCTCGTCCGCGAGACGTCCTACGGCGCTCTGACCGTCGACGACGTGATGCGCGCAGCGGGCTTCAGCCGGACGATCTTCTACCGCCACTTCGACGACCTCGCGGACCTGCTCCAGCGGGCCGCCGGCGCGGCGTTCGCCGAGCTGTTCGAGATCGAGCGGGGACTCGCCGCGGCCGCAGCACGCGGCCCCCTGGAGATCATCCCGGCGGCGATCGAGCCCGCGGTCGACGTCTACGCCCGTCACGGGCCGCTTCTGCGGGCGATCGCCGAGGCGGCGATCGTCGACGAGCAGATCGCCGCAGCCCAGCAGTCGGTCCGCGGCCGCTTCGACGCGCTCCTCGCCGATGCCATCGCCGCGATGCCGGCGACGGCCGGGCTTGAGCGAACCGCGACTGAGCAGCTCGCCCGGGCGCTCAACCGGCTCAACGAGAGCTACCTGCTCGACAGCTTCGGCCGGACCCCCGCGGTCACGACAGAGCTGGCGGTGTCGGTCCTCACCCGGATCTGGACGGCGACGATCGCGCGGCCACCGGACGCAGCCGATGTGACCGCTGCGACGGACGCACCGACGGGCACGGCCGGCGCCGGAGCGTGACCGCCCGCGACCGGATCACGCGGCGGTGGGGACCGCGGCTGATCGTCTCGCTCAGCCGGCTCGACGTCCGCGGCCGGTCCGCGGCGGCCCTGCGCCGAGCGACCCGCCGCCGCGGCCGGTTGGAGCTGTACTTCGCCTTCGACGACGCCTCCAGCGCGGTGGCGGTGATCGAGCTCGTCGGGCGGCTGCGCGACCGCGGGGTCGACGCTCGCGCTCGCACCCGTCGTCCACCGGGGGATCGCCGGCGATCCGGCCGCATACGACAAGCGCGTGCAGGCGATCGTCGACACGCGCCGCCGCGCGCGGCGGGTGGGTCTGGAGCTCCGACGGGGCGAGCCGCTCGACCCCGGCACGGTCGCGTTCCTCGCCGAGTGGATCGGATCCGCGCCGGCCGGCCGGAGCACCGCGGACCTCTGTGTCGCCGCCCTCACCCACCTGTGGTTCGAGACCGACGGACCGGTGATGGCCGAGGAGTACATCGAGTTGTGGCGCGAGCGCACCGGCGGCGAGCCTCCGACCGACGGCGCACCGCAGGTCCGGCGCAACGAGCGCCGGATGCGCCGGCGCGGCCCGTACGACACGCCGGCGGCCTGGGTCCACGGCCAGTGGTTCTTCGCGCACGACCGTCCCGATCAGATCGTCGAGCGGTTCGAGCAGCTCGGGTTGGTGGAAGCGTGACCGCTCCGCGCGTGCGCTACTTCTTCTCGTTCCGGAGTCCGTATTCGTACCTGTCCGGTCCGCGCGCCTTCGCCCTGCCCGACCGGTACGCGATCGAGATCGAGTTCCTCGGTGTGATCCCGATGGTGATGCGCGGCCAGTCCGTGCCGAGGGCCAAGGGCGTCCACACGATGCGCGATGTCGGACGCGAGGCACGCCGGCTGGGCATGCCGTTCGGCCGGATCCACGACCCCGTCGGCGACGGCGCCCTGCGCTGCCTGGCGGTCTCGGAGTACGCCAAGTCGGTCGGCCGCGTTCGGGAGTTCGTGCTCGTCGCCAGCCGCGCGATCTGGGGCGAGGCCGTCGACGTCGCCGACGACGCCGGACTCCGCCCGGTGTGCGAGGCGGCGGGCCTCGATTGGGAGGCGTGCGCGGCGGCGACCGGGGACGCGCGGATCGCCGCGCGGGTCGAGGCCAACACCCAGGCTCTGGCCGAGCTTCGCCACTGGGGAGTGCCGGTGTTCGAGTTCGATGGCGAGCTGTTCTGGGGCCAGGACCGGATCGAGGATCTGGAGTGCGTTCTGGCGCGGCGCGGCCTCAGCCGATAGGGTCGCCAGGGCGCGGGAGGTGGGACCCGGGAAGGATTCACCTCACCACGGAGTCCTGAAAATGTGCGATGGTTGCCCCTGCGATCTCGGCCCCACGTCCACCCCGGGCGGCCGACCTGGAGAAGAGAGAACGATGACCCATGCACTTCGCCGTCGGGTGCTGAGCGGCTCCGTCCCGCTCGTGCTCGCTCTGTTCACCGCCGCCGCGGCCACCGCCGCGGGTCCCGCGGCTGCGAGCCCCGGAGCACCTGCCGCGGCCGCCGCCACCGCACCCACCGCACCGCTTCAGCTGACAGCCACCCCGGCCGCCCCGCAGGTCGGCCAGACGGTGCAGCTCACGGTCACCAACGCCCCGGCCGGGGCGACCGGCTACACGTGGCAGCTGCCGGGCACGGCGCAGCCGACGGTCTCGACGGGCCAGCAGTCAGTGGTCATCACCCGCTTCACCACCGCCGGTCCGCATCAGGTCGCCGTGCAGGCGACGGCCGGCGGCCGGACCGTCAGCGGATCGCTGCTCGTGACGGCGACGGCGCCGCCTGCGGCCCCCGCTCCCGTCGCGGCACCAAGAGCCGCGACGGTGACGCAGGCGACGACCACGACGACGTCCACCTCGACCTCGAGCACGAAGACCGCGGTCGCCGCCGACACGACGGGCGTCCGCGCCGTGGCCCACGCGGCCGGCGATCCCGGGGTCAACATCATCGACTTCGCGTTCAGCCCGAGCTCGATCACGATCCACGTCGGCGACACGATCACGTGGACGAACTCCGGCAAGCAGCCGCACTCGGCGACGGCCAACAACGGGAGCTTCGACACCGGCATCCTGACGAACGGCAAGAGCGGCTCGCACACGTTCAGCTCGGCCGGGACGTTCACCTACTTCTGCAGCGTCCACCCGTACATGAAGGCGACCGTGGTCGTGCTCGGATCGTCGTCGAGCTCGAGCGGGTCCTCGGGCTCGAGCGGGTCGACCGGCGCGGCCGCGACGGGCGGCTCCGCGGCCGCGGGCACGGGCTCGTCGGGAACGACGGCCACGACCCCGAGCCCGACGGCATCGAGCTCGACCGGGTCGAGCGCGAACCTCCCCTACACGGGCATGAACGTGTGGCTCGCGGCCCTGATCGGGCTGGCGATGGTCGGCGGCGGCCTCGCCGTCCGGCGGTTCGGGGCCTCGACGGACTGAGCCGGCCGCCAGCGCGGCGCCGCTACGGCGCGCTGGTGAGGAACGTGGCCGACAGGTCCTCGTCGCCGTGGGCCGCGGCCCCCTGCGCGAAGCGCTCCCGAATCGCGGCGAGCACCGGAAGGTCGAGCCCGTGGGCCTCGGCGGCCTCCTGGACCAGTCCGGCGTCCTTCGTGGCCAGGCTGAGGGTGAACGACGGATCGAAGGAGCGCTCGATCATCGCCGTGCCCTTGAGCTGGAGATAGGGCAGATCAAGCGGTCCGCCCTCCACCGCCTCGAGCACGAGGCGCGGGTCGAGCCCCATCCCCTCGGCGAGCGCGAGCGTCTCCGCGGCACCCTCGACGATCGAGATCAGCCAGCTGTTCGTGGCGAGCTTCAGGCGCGTCCCGGCCCCGGCCTCGCCGACCCACATCGTGCGCTGGCCGACGGCCTCGAAGATCCCCGCGCAGCGCTCCCGGCAGCCCTCGGGCCCGGAGGCGAGGACGACGAGCTTGCCCTGCTCGGCGGGCTGCTTGGTCCCGAGCACCGGCGCGTCGACGAAGGCGAGACCGCGCTCGCCGGCGATCTCCGCGCAGCGCGCGGTCCCGCGCTCGCCGATCGTGCTCATCTGGAGCCACAGCGCGCCGTCGGCCGGGTCGCCGGCCAGCGCACCCGCGTCGCCTTCGACGGCCTCGAGCACGGCGTCGGCATCCGACAGGATCGTGAGGATCACGCCGGCGCCCTGTACCGCCTCGGCGGCCGTGTCGGCGACGTGGACGCCGGCGTCGGCGAGCGGCTTCGCCTTCTCGGGTGAGCGGTTCCAGGCCCGGACGTCGATCCCGGCCCGGGCGATGTTCGCGGCCATCGGGCGGCCCATCGTGCCGCCGGCCCCGAGGACCGCGACCGTCTCCTGATGTGTCACGTCGGTTCTCCTGACATGTCGGTGCGGGGCCGGCCTGGACAGGGCGGCGTCTGTCGCGCTACCCGGAGGGTGCGCCGGGAAACGGCCGAGGCGGTGGCGCGCGACCCGGCACAGGGGTTAAGCTCCGTTTGTGCCGTTTGCCGCCTGTCCACTCTGCGAGGCGAGCTGCGGACTCGAGTTCCGGCTCGACGACAACGGCCGGGTGGCGAAGGTCCGGGGCGATCAGGAGGACGTGTTCTCGCACGGCTTCATCTGTCCCAAGGGGGCGAGCATCAAGGCCCTCGACGAGGACCCGGACCGGCTGCGAGGACCGCTCGTGCGCCGAGACGGCGAGCTCGTCCCGGCGAGCTGGGACGAGGCGTTCGCGCTGATCGCCGAGCGGTTGCCGCCGATCATCGCCGAGCACGGACCGAACGCCGTCGGGGTGTACCTCGGCAACCCCGGCGTCCACAACCTCTCGCTCGCGATCTACTCCCGCGTCCTGCTCCGGGCGCTCGGCTCACGCAACGTGTTCACCGCGAGCACCGTCGACCAGATGCCCAAGCAGGTGGCCGTCGGGATGATGTTCGGCACCTCGCTCTCGGTCCCGGTCCCTGACGTCGACCGGACCGACCACATCGTCATCCTCGGCGCGAACCCGCTCGCCTCGAACGGCAGCCTGATGACGGCGCCGGACATGCGCGGACGGCTCCGCCGCGTGCGCGAGCGCGGAGGCAAGGTCGTGGTCATCGACCCTCGCCGGACGCGCACGGCGGCCGAGGCCGACGAGCACCACTTCATTCGCCCGGGGACCGACGGGCTGCTGCTCGCGGCGCTCGTGCACACGGTTCTCGCCGAGGACCTCGCCGACCCGGGCGAGCTCGCCGAGCACCTCTCGGGTCTCGATGCGCTGCCCGACGCGGTGGCGCCGTTCGCCCCCGAGCAGGTCGCCGGAGCGTGCGGGATCGCCGCCGACGAGATCCGCCGGATGGCGCGCGAGCTCGCCGCCGCGCCGCGGGCCGTCGTCTACGGGCGGATCGGCACCTGCACCCAGGAGTTCGGAACCGTGGCGAGCTGGCTCGTCGACGTCCTCAACGTCCTCACCGGGAACCTTGACCGGCCCGGCGGCGCGATGTTCCCGCGGGCCGCCGCCGGCCAGGCCAACACCCAGGGCCGGCCGGGATCTGGGCGCGGAGTCCGCTTCGGCCGCTGGCAGAGCCGGGTCCGCGGCCTGTCCGAGGTCTACGGCGAGCTCCCGGCGGCGTGCCTGGCCGAGGAGATCGATACCCCCGGGGAGGGGCAGATCCGGGCGCTGATCACCGTCGCGGGCAACCCTGGGCTCAGCACCCCGAACTCGGAGCGGCTCGCCGCCGGGCTCGATGGCCTCGACTTCATGGTCGCGCTCGACGTCTACGTCAACGAGACGACCCGCCACGCTGACGTGATCCTGCCGGGGCCGAGCCCACTGCGCCACTCGCACTACGACCTCGCATTCACCCAGCTCGCGGTGCGCAACTTCGCCCGCTATTCGACGCCGGTGCTCCCGTCGGATCCCGACGCGCCCGACGAGTGGGAGACGATGCTGCGGCTCACCGGGATCGTCACCGGGCAGGGCGCCGACGCCGACATCGCGGCGATCGACCGGTTCGTCGCCGACCAGACCGTGCGGCGGGAGATCGCGCTCGATGACAGCCTGATCGCCGACCGCGACCCCGACGAGATCATGGCCGCCCTGGCGAATCGCCGGGGGCCGGAGCGGATGCTTGACCTGATGCTCCGCACCGGGCCCTACGGCGATGGCTTCAACGGCCACGGGGGGCTGTCATTGGCCACGCTCGAGGATGCCCCGCACGGCGTCGACCTCGGCCCGCTGGAGCCGCGCATCCCCGAGGTGCTCCGCACCGCAAGCGGCCGGATCGAGCTGGCGCCAAAGCCGTTGCTCGACGACCTCCCCCGCCTCGCCACGGTTCTCGACCGCCACGCCGACGGCACGATGGTCCTGATCGGGCGGCGGCAGCTGCGCTCGAACAACTCGTGGATGCACAACCTCGAGCCCCTCGTCCGCGGCCCGCAGCAGTGCACCGCCCATATCCACCCCGACGACGCCGCGCGGCTGTCGCTCGTCGACGGTGGCCAGGCCCGGGTCAGTTCACGCGTCGGCACGATCGAGGTCGATGTCGAGGTCACCGACGAGGTGATGCCCGGCGTCGTCAGTATCCCGCACGGTTGGGGCCACGACACCCCCGGGGCGCGGCTCGCCGTCGCCGCCCGCCACGCCGGGGTGAACTCCAACCGCCTCTCCGACGACGCTGAGGTCGATCCGCTGTCGGGGAACGCCGTGCTCAACGGCATTCCGGTCGAGCTCGCGCCGGCGTAGCGTCGGCGTCGGGCGTACGCGCGGCGAACCCCGGCTGGGAAGGGTGTGCGCGGCCGCTCGGCTGGTTTCGTGCGGCGTTTCTCAGCCGCGGCTCTCGCTTCGAGGCACGGGTGTCGAGAACTTCCGCGTGGCGCGGAAGGTCCTGGACTGGGCGGGCGAGAACCGCGCGCATGTCAAGAAATGCCGCGTCTGAGACGGCAACCCGTCAACGATCTCGCACCGCGCGGTGTGTGTCGCACCAAGCCGCGTGGCGAGGCTCCATACGTCACGCACGGACGGGATCTGTGCGCGTACCGTGCAATGCCGCTCAGGTGCAAGCGGCTCGGCGGCCCACCACCCCGGCCCCAGCGGGGTTCACGTCAGGTCGCGGCCGCCACGTGGCACCGGACCGCCTCGGCTCACCGCTCGCCGAGCAGCACGCCGCCGAGCCACGCCTCCGCAGCCGGCACGGCCCGTGGGTCGATCCGGTGATCGACGTCGGACTCGCGGTACTCCACCGCGATGCCGGCGCCCTGGAGGAGATCGCGGGCGCGGTGGGCGAAGTCCACCGGGATCACCCCGTCGGCGCGGCCGTGGGCGATGAACGCCCGGAGCGCGAGGCGGTCGGCGAGTGAGGGCGTCCAGCCCGCGACCGTGGGCACGAACCCGGAGAACGCCAGCACGCCGGCCGGGGCGGGACGGTCGGCGCTGAGCGCGAGGGCGTAGCTCATCACGGTGCCCATCGAGAAACCGCCGAACACGGTGCGCTCCGGTGGCACCCCGGTGCGAGCCCAGAGCTCGTCGTGGAGCCCGGCGAGCGCGCGCCGCGCCGCGCCGAACGTCTCCGGGTCCGGGAAGCCGACGCGGGGCACGATGTACCAGTGGTGACCGGGCCACCCGGGAACGGTGAGCGGACCGCGCGGGGTGACGACGTGGAGCCGGCGGGCCGGATCGAGGACGTCGGCGAGCGGCAGCAGATCGTGCTCGTCGGCGCCGCGGCCGTGGTGGAGGACGAGCAGGCCGGCCGGCTCACCGGCCGCCGGGCGCTCGCGGAGGACGAGCTCGCTCACCGCCGCCGGGCGCCTGCCCCGCTACGCGCCGGCCGCCGCGCGGGGGTTGCCGAGCGGGGTGAGAATCTGATCGAGCCGGCCGCGGAGGTGCTCGTGCTGCTGGGGAAGCCGCAGCGCTTCGCCGAGATGGCCGGGGTCCTCGTCGACCGCGAAGCCCGGGGACAGCGTGGCGATCTCGCACAGCACCCCGCGGGGCTCGCGGAAGTAGATCGAGCGGAAGTAGTCGCGATCGAGAACCGGCGTCACCTGACGCCCGGCCGCGCGGACGTGGTCCTGCCAGGCGAGCTGGTCCTCGTCGGCGCAGGCCCAGGCGATGTGGTGGACGCTGCCCGACCCCTGGAGCCCGCGTGCCGCGGGTGCCGGATCGTAGGCCCACCGGAAGCTGCGATCGACGCCGTCGAGCCGGAACTCCCCCGGACCGCCGGCGGTGAAGCCGAGCGTGTCGGTGAGGATCGCGGCCGGCTGCTCGAGCGTGTCCCGGGGCGTGAACGCCCGGGCCCCGGCGAGCCCGACGATCGCCTGCTCGGCGGGAACGTCGGGATGCTCGGCCCGCAGCGGCGGATCGTCGCCCGCCGGGACGAGCGCGTAGGCGAGCCCGTCGGGATCGGAGAACAGCAGGCGGTCGCCGTCACGACGGATCTCCCCCGCGCCGCCGCCGTCGAGCCGCTCGGCCCAGAAGTCGAGCGAGGCCGTCGCCGGCACGGCGAGCTCGAGCAGGTGGATCATCCCGGCTCCGGCCCGCCCCGGTGCGGCCCCGGGGAACTCGAACCAGGTGAGGATCGAGCCGGGCGTGCCGTGCTCGTCGCCGAAGTACAGGTGGTAGGCGTCGGGCTGGTCGAAGTTGACCGTCTTCTTCACCATCCGCAGCCCGAGCGCGCCGGCGCAGAAGGCCACGTTCCGCGGCGCGTCGGCGGTGATCATCGTGATGTGGTGGAGTCCGCGCAGTCGCATACGGCCGTTGGGGTCAATCTATACCCCGGCACTCGACGCACGCCGGGCTCCGCTACGGTGGCCGCCATGAAGCAGCACGCCGAGGGGGTCTGGCAGCTCGACGGGTTCCCGCGAGACGGGATCAACGTCTACATCCTGGAGGACGTGCTGATCGACTCGGGGACGTTCCTCGATCGCCGACGGGTGCTGTCGCAGATCCGCGGGAGGACACTCTCGGCGCACGCGCTCACCCACGCCCACTTCGACCATTTCGGTTCGAGCCAGGCCGTCTGCCGCGAGCACGGGATCCCGCTGTGGTGCGGCGCCCGTGACGCCGAGGCCGTCGAGCTCGGCAAGATGGTCGGCCCCGGCGGCCGGATGATCCCCGCGGGACCGAAATGCGCCGTCGACCGCCGGCTGGCCGAGGGGGACGAGGTGGCGGGGTTCACGGTGCTCGATACCCCCGGCCACTCTCCCGGACACGTGTCCTACTGGCGCGAGTCCGACCGCGTGCTCGTGTGCGGCGACGTGATGTGGGGGCGCAACCCATTCCTCGGGTTCGGGCCGCCGATGGAGCCGTTCGGGCTGGCCAGCCCCGATCCGGCCGAGAACCGCCGTTCGGCGCGGCGGCTGGCCGAGCTCCGGCCGGAGCTCGTGCTGTTCGGCCACGGCGCGCCGCTGCGCGACCCGGCGCGCTTCGCCGAGATCATCGGCGGGCTGCCGGCCTGAGATCATCGCCGCGAAACGCTCGGATCGCCGGTCACACGCGCTCACGCGCCCGGTTAGAGTTCGTCCCTGGTATCCGCTCCGTGAATCTGTGCGCCTGCTTGTCCGACGGCTCTCCGCCGACCGCTCCGTGCACGTCGTGATGTCGTGACGTCGGCGGCCGAACTCGAGATCAGGGAGGCGCTGCGCGCGAGCGGCGAGGTGGGCCAGGACCTGCTGAATGTCGACTGGGCGGCCACCCCGCTCGGCGAGCCGCAGAACTGGCAACGCAGCCTCGTCACGATCGTCCGGGCGGTGCTCACCTCGCGCTTCTCGATGTGGATGGCGTGGGGCCCGAAGCTGACCTTCTTCTGCAACGAGGCGTACCGCCGCGACACCCTGGGTCGCAAGTACCCGTGGGCGCTCGGCCGCCCGGCGAGAGAGGTGTGGGAAGAGATCTGGCCGGAGATCGGCCCCCGCATCGAGGGCGTGCTGAGCACCGGGCAGGCGACGTGGGACGAGGCGCTGCTGCTGTTCCTGGAGCGCAGCGGCTACACCGAGGAGACCTACCACACGTTCTCCTACAGCCCGCTGTCGGACGACGAGGGCCGGATCGCCGGGATGCTGTGCGTCGTCACCGAGGAGACCGACCGGCTGATCGGCGAGCGGCGGATGGCGCTCCTGCGTGAGCTCGCCGAGGTGCCCGTCACCGTCGGCGACGAGCGGGAGTTCCTGCGCGAGGCCTCGATCCGCCTCGGCCGGGTGCAGAGCTCACTCCCGTTCACGATCACCTACCTGTTCGACGAGGCCGGCGGCGCCAACCGCGTCGCGCAGACCAGCTTCAGCGGCCCCCATCCGCTCGCCCCCGAGTACCTCGCCACCGGCACCGGGCAGTCACCGTGGCCGCTGGAGAAGGTGCGCGATGGCAGCTCGGCACTGATCGAGGACCTCCCCGAGCGCTACACGGGGATCCCAACCGGTGCCTGGGACCGGCCGCCCCAGAACGCGCTCGTCGTGCCGCTGCTCCGCCAAGGGCAGGGGACTCCCTACGGCTTCCTCGTCGTCGGCGTCAACCCGTTCCACCAGATCGACCCGCCGTACCGCGGCTTCGTGCAGCTGATCGCGCTCCGGCTCGCCGCCGGGGTGGCGAGCGCCCGGAGCGTGGAGGCCGAGCGCCGGCGGGCGGAATCCCTGGCCGAGCTCGACCGTGCCCGGACGGCCTTCTTCTCCAATGTCAGCCATGAGCTCCGCACCCCGCTGACGCTGATGCTCGCGCCGATGGAGGACGCGCTCCGCACCGAGGACGCGCTCGAGCGCGACGAGCTCCGTCTCGTCCACCGCAACGCGCTGCGCCTGCTCAAGCTCGTCAACACGCTGCTCGACTTCTCCCGCGCCGAGGCCGGGCGGATGCGCGCGACGTTCCGGCCCGTCGAGCTGGCCGCGCTCACCGAGGAGCTCGCGGCGACGTTCAGCGACGCCGCCCGTCGCGGTCGCCTCACGCTGACGATCGACGCCGAGCGGACCTCGGGCCCGGTGTTCGTCGATCCCGACATGTGGGAGCGGATCGTCCTCAACCTGCTGAGCAACGCGTTCAAGGCCACGCTGGAGGGCGAGATCACCGTCCGCCTGCGCAGCGAGGACGGCCACGCCGTGCTCACCGTGAGCGACACCGGACCCGGAATCCCCGCCGACGAGATCGACCGGCTGTTCGAACGGTTCTACCGCGTCAACAACCCGGCGTTGCGGAGCCATGAGGGCGCCGGGATCGGGCTCGCGCTGGTCAAGGAGCTCGTCGCACTGCACGGCGGTGAGGTCACGGTCGCGAGCGAGTTCGGCCATGGCGCGACGTTCATGGTCCGGGTCCCGCTCGGCAGTGATCACCTCCCCGCGGAGCAGGTCGTCCACGAGGGCGGCGATCGGGCTCCCGCCTACGCCTCGCTGTTCGTGCAGGAGGTGCTGAGTTGGGGTCTCGGCTGGGACGACGAGGGCCCGGTTCCGCCGGCGCCGTTGGCCCCCGGCGGGAGCCGGCCGCGGGTGCTGGTCGCCGACGACAACGCCGATCTCCGCAGCTACCTCACCCGGGTGCTCGGCAGCCAGTTCGACGTCGAGGCGGTCGGCGACGGCGAGGCGGCCCTGGCGCGCGTCCGCGAGGACCCGCCGGACCTCCTCATCAGCGACGTGATGATGCCCCGGATGGACGGCTTCCAGCTCCTCGAGGCGCTCCGCAGGGACCCGGACACGCGCGAGCTTCCCGTCGTGATGCTGTCCGCCCGCGCGGGCGAGGAGGCGAGCATCGAGGGGCTCCAGGCCGGAGCGGACGACTACCTGCCCAAGCCGTTCTCGGGGCGGGAGCTGCTCGCCCGCGTGATGGCCAGAGTGGAGCTCGCGGCACTCCGCCAGGAGAGCTCGGCCGAGCTGCGGGCCGAGCGCCACCGGCTCGAGGCCACGCTTCAGCAGATGCCCGTCGGTGTCGTCCTCGCCGAGGTCCCGTCCGGACGGGTGACGTTCATGAACCGTCAGGTCGCGGCGATTCTCGGCTACGAGCCCGCGGGGGCCAACAGCGTCGCCGAATACACCGGGGGCGGGATGCGGACGCTCGACGGGGAGCCGCTGCCACCCGAGCGGACGGCGCTCGCCCGCGCTGTGCGCGACGGCATCGTGACCGAGGAGGAGGATTTCCTCTACATCACCCACACCGGGCGTCGGATCATCCTGCGCTCGAGTGCCGCGCCGGTCCGCGATGAGCAGGGCGATGCCTACGCCGCGGTCACGGTGCTCCAGGACGTGACCGAGCGGGTGCGGACCCAGGGGCTGCTCGCCGGGCAGCGGGACATCCTCCAGGCAATCGCCGCGAGCGAGCCGCTGGAGCCGATCCTCGCCCGGATCGCCCAGGAGGTGGAGCGGCTCGCGGACTTCGAGCCGAGCGTCGCGATCCAGCTCGTCGGCGACGACGGCCGGTCGCTTGTCCACGGGGCCGCGCCCAGTCTCCCCGCCGATATCTCGGCGGCGATCGACGGTCTCGAGATCGGGCCGGGCGCGGGGTCGATCGGCGCCGCCGCGGCGACCCAGGCGATCGCGATCTCGCCGGAGATCGCCACCGATCCCGAGTGGGGCGAGCTGTCCGGCGTGTTCGACGCGCACGGGTTGCGGTCGGGCTTCTCGATCCCGGTCATCGCCGCCGACGGTGAGCTCGTGGCCGTGATCTCGCTGTTCCACGCCCACCTTCACACGCCGACGAGCGGCGACCGCCGGATGGCGGAGGTGATGGCCCGCCCGACGGCGGTGGCGATCGAGCGCGCGCGCGACGCCCGCACCCAGGCTCGCCAGCTCGACGAGCTCCAGAGCAGCCTGCTCCCGCGGGGGCTCCCCGCCGTCCCCGGGCTCGACGTCGCTGTCCGCTTCCACCCCGGTGACCTCGGCCTCAACGTCGGCGGCGACTTCTACGACGTGTTCGCACTCCCGTCCGGCAATTGGGGGTTCGTGGTCGGCGACGTCTGCGGGCACGGCGCCGAGGCGGCAGCGGTGACCGCGCTGGCTCGTCACACGGTCCGGGCGGTGGCCCGGCTCGGGCACTCGCCGGCTGAGCTTCTGGCGATCCTCAACGACGCCCTCCTCGCCTCGGAGTACGGCCGCTTCTGCACTGTGGTCGTCGGGTGTCTGGAGCGGAGCGCCGAGGGTGCGAGGACCCGGGTGCGCATGGCCAACGGCGGCCACCTGCCACCGCTGCTGCGCCGAGGCGACAGCTCCGTGGAGACGCTCACCGAGCACGGTCCGCTCGTCGGAGTGTTCGCCGAGGCCGAGTACTCCGAGTTCACGGCCGAGCTCGCACCGGGCGATGTGCTCGTGCTCTACACCGACGGCCTGGTGGAGCGGAACTCGCGGCTGATCGGCGAGGAGGAGCTGCCACAGATCCTCTCCGACCTCCGCGGCGCGGACGCCAGCTCGCTGGCCGAGGGCCTCGAGTACGGCACGCTCGGGCCACCGCCGCGGCGGCTGCGCGACGATGTCGCCGTGCTCGTCCTGCGCGCCGAGTAGCCGCGCTCAGCCGACGCCGGCCTCGCGCATGAGCGGAGCATCTCCCGCAGGTAGGCGGTGCGGCCGGCGTGGAGGATGTGGTTGCCGGCGAACCAGTGGATCCGCGGTCGGTCCCAGTGCTCCCACAGCCGCCGCGACTGCTCGGGCGGGGGCCCGCCGATCGCCGAGGCCACCGATGATCATCCGCCGCTCGAACGAGATCAGGGGGGCGTAGGTGAGCGGCGAGGCGGCGGCGAGCGCGTCGTCGAGCTCATCCCCGTGCAGACCGCCGAGCCGGAGACCGGCGGCGAGCATCACGCTGGCCGGGAACCACTCCCGGGCGAGCTGGCCGGCGTCGGTGACGGCGGCATTCGGTATCACCACGGGGAGTCGATCATCGACGGTCGCGAGGAGCGCCGAGACCCACCCGCCGAGCGAGATGCCGGTGAGGGCGACGGCGGGGACGCCCGCCCCCAGGAGGTGGTCCATGTACAGCCGGAGTCGTGGACCGCGTGGGCGATCGCCTCGATGAAATGGGCGATCCCGTTGGCGAACAGCCCCCACCCGCTGAGCGCGACCCGGGCCTGGCGGACTCCGTGGAAGGGGAGCAGGTACAGGAGCACGTCGTAGCCGCGGCGGTAGATCGACGGCAACGCGAAGAACTGGCTGTTCAGCCAGTACGGCGAGGCGCCGAAGCCGTGGATCACGGCGAGCGTCGGCCGGGGCCCGTCGTGGTGGCGCCAGTGCTGCGCCCAGGCCGTGCGGTTCTCCCGATGGCGGCGTAGGCCACGCGCATGTCGGGGTTGACCGGCTCGAACGGGCTGAGAACCGGAGCATCCGAACCTCCCCGTCGTCGGGCGAGAAGCTGCCTCGGGGGCCGGCCGGGCCTCCACCCTGACCTCGCCCGTCGGCGCCCGGAACGAGCGCGTGACGTCCGCGGCCCTGGCGAGGTCGCGGTAGAACGGCAGGTGGGCGAGCTGACGGCGGGTCTCCGGCCTGGCGACGCTCAGGACCCGGGGACCGTCACGTAGGAGGCGACCGCGGTGCGCAGCGCGATGTCGAGCGCAGCCGAGCTCCGCACGATCAGGCCGGCACGCACGCCGCTCGGCGCCGTCACCGGGCGCTGGGGACCGCCGCGCCCGTTTCGGTCGTCCCGCCCCGGCATGGGACGCGCGCTCATCGACCCAGGATATAGAAAGAGAACGGTTGCTCGGTTTTAGCGCCGGCGCGCGGCGGGAGCCAGCGCGGGGTTCGTCCACCCGGCGTCGGGGGCGCTGATCGTCACGCCCGGCGGGACGATCTCGTCGATCCGATCGAGCACCTCATCGGACAGCGTCACCTCGGACGCGCCGAGCTGGGACTCGAGCTGCTCCATCGTCCGCGGCCCGATGATCGCCGCGGTGATCGCCGGATGGCGGATCACGAAGGCCAGCGCCATGTGGATCAGGCTGATCCCGACCTCGTCGGCGAGCAGCGCCAGCGCGTCGGCGGCCTCGAGCTTGCGCTGGTTCTCAGGCAGCGACAGGTCATAGCGACCGGGGATCCGCTCGGCCCGGCGGGACGTCGGGATCTCGGTGTCCTTGCGGTAGCGGCCGCTCAACCACCCTCCCGCGAGCGGGCTCCAGGGGATCACGCCCATGCCGTAGCGGCGGCACGTGGGCAGAACGTCGTTCTCGACTCCGCGGACGAGCATCGAGTACGGCGGCTGCTCGCACACGAACCGCTCGCGGCCGCGGCGCTCGGCGGTCCACTGGGCCTCAACGATCTGGCTCGGCGGGAACGTCGAGGACCCGATGTACCGGACCTTTCCGGCCCGGACGAGATCGGTGAGTGCACCGAGCGTCTCGTCGATGTCGGTGTCGGGCTCGGGGCGGTGGATCTGGTAGAGATCGATCCAATCGGTCCCGAGGCGGCGCAGCGAGTCCTCGACCTCGCGGATGATCCACCGGCGCGAGTTGCCGAACTGGTTCGGATCGTCGCCCATCGTCCCGTGCACCTTGGTCGCGAGCACGACGTTGTCGCGCCGTCCACCGGCCAGCGCCTTGCCGACGATCTGCTCGGACTCGCCGCGGGAGTAGACGTCGGCGGTGTCGATGAAGTTAATACCGGCGTCGAGCGCCCGGTGGATGATCCGGATCGAATCGTCGTGGTCGGGATTGCCCCAACCCCCGAACATCATCGCGCCGAGGCACAGGGGACTCACCTGCACTCCGGTCGCTCCGAGCGATCTCATCTCCATCTCATCCACCGTAGCGTCCGTCCGCGCGCGGCTCAGGCCGTCGCGCCCGCCGCGGCCACGTCGTGCCTGCCCTCGGCGAACTCCTCCACCAGCTTCGCGCAGAACGCAGGAAGGTCGTCGGGGTTGCGTGAGGTGACGAGGCCCTGATCGACGACGACCTCCTGATCGACGACCTCGCCGCCGGCATTGCGGATGTCGGTGCGGATGCTCGGGTACGAGGTGAGCGTCCGTCCGCGGACGAGGTCGGCCTCGACGAGCAACCACGGTCCGTGACAGATCGCCCCCGCGGGCTTGCCAGTCTTGAAGAACTCCTGGACGAACGCGACGGCGCGCTCGTCCGCTCGCAGGGTGTCGGGGTTGACGGTGCCGCCGGGGAGGATCAGGCCGTCGTAGTCGCCGGGCGATGCGTCGTCGAACGTGCGGTCCACGGAGATCTTCCGGGCCGGCTCCAGGTCGTGGTCCATGGCCTGGATCTCGCCGCTCTGCAGCGAGATCAGCTCGGTGCTCGCCCCGGCGGCCTCAACGGCCTTCTTCGGCTCTTCGTACTCGACCCGCTCGACGCCGTCGGCGGCGAGGATCGCGATCTTCTTGCCCTTCAGTTCATCGGCCATGACATGTGTCCTTTCCTTGAGTGACCCGGTTCGGCTACCCAGCGGCGGGCGACCGAACCGCTCCCCAGGTCGGTTCGCGAAACCCTGCGCTCGGGTAGACGATCGGCACATGACAGAGATCGCGACTGAAGACACCACTGAGAACGAGCCGACCTCCGGGGAGGAGGCCGGCGACAAGCTCGCCGCCAACGAGACCCTGCGCAAGCACCCCACGCTCCGCCGGTTGATCACGCGCCTGTGCGGGTGCGAGGAGGAGAGCGAGTTCGTCCTCCAGGTCGTCCAGCCGTCGCTGGTCGGGCTGATCGACGGCACGGTCTCGACGCTGGCGCCGATCTTCGCCGCCGCGGTCTCGAGCAGCTCGCGCACGGCGCTGCTCGTCGGCCTGGCCACCGCCCTCGGCGCGGGCGTCAGCATGGGCATCTCCGAGGCGCTGTCGGACACCGGTGAGCAGACCGGACGCGGCTCGGCCTACGTCCGCGGCGCGATCACGGGCGCGGCCACCGCCCTCGGTGGGATCTTCCACTCGCTGCCATTCATCATCTCGGACGTCAACCGGGCCCTGGTGGTGGCCGGCATCGTGGTCGCGATCGAGCTGTTCGTGATCGCCTGGGTGCGGTATCGCTTCCTGCACGTGTCGCTGCGTTCCTCGCTGATCGTCGTCACACTCGGCGGGGCGATCGTGCTCGCGATCGGTGTCCTCATCGGCAACGCCTGAACGGTCGGCGGACGATGCCCCTCGACCCCGTCGACGCGCTCAACGCCGTCGGTCTGCGCGGGCCCCAGTTCCGGCTGCTGGCGATGGGTTCGGTGGGCCTCTGCCTCACCCTGTGGATCCGCGCGCGGACGGTGACCCAATCGGCCAGGGCGAACGCCGAGCGCCGGGCGATCTTCGTCGGCCTGTGGCCGCCGACGCTGCTCCTGCTCGGCGCGGCGGTCGACCGGCGGCGAGCCGAAGGAGCGGGTCCGCTCAGGCGCCGTTGGCGCTGACCCCGCGAGCGGGATCCTCGCCGATCGCCGAGTAGCGCAGGATGCGCGAGGTGAGCTCGACGGCGGCCCGGACCTCCGGGCTCGACGGTGGCGCGGGCGCGGACAGCCGGCTGTGCAGGGGCTCGACGTACTGGGGGGCGGTGCGGCCCACGAGCTCACAGCAGGTCCGCGCGGCAACCCGCACGACCGCGGGCTCGATGGTCCACACCGCCTCGAACGAGCGGTCCCCGTAGGCCGGCCCGAGCCGCTCGGCACCGACGAGGCAGGCCGAGAACTCGTCGGCCTCGCAGACGAGCACCCACTCCCGCAGCAGCGGCTCGCCGTCGGCAACCGAGATCTCGATCGGCCCGCCCTTCGGCCGCCGGTCCTTGGCGAAGTCGGCGAGCACGAACACCGCCTCGGCCGTCCGCCAGAGCTCGCGCCAGCGTGGCTCGGCCTGGCGGTAGAACCGCTCGTGCTGAAAGGCGCCGATCAGCAGCGGTCGCTGGGCGCGGGCGACGCACTCGTCCTCGATCGCGTGGCTGAGCGAGACGAGCGCCCGACGGGGGAGCAGCTGCGGCTGGAGGTGCGGGAAGGTCTCGCGCAGTGTCGAGAAGACCGATGGCCGGACGCGGCCGGCGAGGGTCCGGGCGTGCTCGATCGCCCGGGGGAGCGAGAGCCCTTCGTCGCGGGCGCGGACGACGGCGCGGACGCGCTCGAGCTCGAGCTCGCTGTAGCGCCGGTGGCCGCTGGCCAGGCGATCGGGGTTCGGGAACCCGTAGCGGGTCTCCCACATCCGCAGCGCCCCCTCGCTGACGCCACTGCGCGCGGAGATCTCGCGGATCGTGAACCCACTTCCGTTGTGCTCTCCGCTCACCGCGATCCTCCCTCCCACTCTTGTGCGGGAAAAGTGCTGCTTCCTGTAGAAGCTCCCCCGCAAACCTACCCCATGCCACCCGCGCCTTCCGGGCGGGGACGTTCAGCCGCCGGTCGCCAGGCCTTCGAGGTCGTCCGGGCCGACGCGCCGGGTGATGATCTCGATCCCGTCCCGGAGCTCCCCGCCGACAAGACGCGAGACCCGCTCCACGACCGAAGTCCACATGTGCAGCTGGACCTCCTTGGCCATCCGGAGATGGTCGTGGAGCAGGGCGGACAGGCGATCTCCGGCACGGGCCCAGGACTGGACCTCAAACACGAGCACGCCGTCGTCGGTTACAGCCCGCCACTCGATCTGGCCGGCCTCGAGGTGACCGTCGAGCGTCGCCAGCCGGAAGCTCTCGGGGGTCACCTCGATGATCCGCACCGGCCCGTCCCACGGCCCCGGCATCCGCACGACGAACTCGTCCCCCACCGCCATCCGGCGCCGCTCGCCATGCGTCTTCTGGAACCGCGCGAGGCCCCACGGGGCGACGCGCCCCGGGTCGGGCCGGATGTGTGCCATCAGCGCTTCGGCGCTCCACTCGCTGCCGTGCAGCCGCCCGCGGTAGCGGCGGTGCAACAGCGGGCCGCTTCCATCGCGAGGCAGCTGGATGCCCTGGGTCGAGGTCCCGGCGGGAAGCGGCGGCGGCCGGTCGACAGCGAGCTCACCCTGTTCGTCGACGCGGTCGATCGCCGTCATCCGCCAGACGTAGCGCCAGCGAGGTCGCCGCAATTCCGAGGGGCCAGGTGGCGGTCGTCGCCAGCCGCCGGCTGAGCGGGAGCTCAGCGGCCGCCATCGCGCACCGGCGCGGCGCCGGCCGAGGGCCGCCGGCGGCGCGGCTCGCGGCCCGGCGGCTGGGTCGGCGGCGGCCCGGGGTCGGGCGCGGCGGGGATCGGCCGGGTCTGCTCGGGGGCGTCGGCGGTGAGGTGGACGGCCTCGCCGTAGTGGGAGAGCTCGGCTCGGTCACCCTGCCGCAGCACGTAGCGGACCTGCTCGGGCAGCACCTCGACGTACAGGAGCGCCCCGCGGTAGGTGAGGCGGAAGGCGAGCCGCCGGATCGGCCCTGGGAGCCGCGGCGCGAAGCTCAGCTCCATCGTGGTCGCGCATGCCGCCGAAGCCGGCCGACGGCGGCGATCCAGGTCCCCGCCAGCGACGCGATGTGGATGCCGTCGCGGGTGTTGTGCTCGAGGTCGTCGAGGTCCATCAGCGCGGCCTCGCCGAACAGGTCGTAGGCGAGCTCCAGGTGGCCGACCTCGGCCGCGATCACCGACTGCGTGCAGGCCGAGAGCGACGAGTCGCGCACCGTGAGCGGCTCGTAGTAGGCGAAGTTCCGGGCCTTCTGCTGGCAGGCTCGAAGGCATCGCCGCGGAGGTGCATGGCGAGCACGAGGTCGGCCTGCTTGACCACCTGCTTGCGGTACAGGTCGAAGTACGGGAAGTGGAGCAGCAGCGGGTACTCGTCCGGCCGGGTGGTCGCGAAGTCCCACCGTTCGTGGTGGGTGAAGCCCTCGGCCTGCGGGTGGACGCCGAGCGCGTCGTCGAACGGGACCGCCATCGTCCCGGGCAGCGTCGCGCCAGCTGGCGAGCCTCCTCGTCGTCGACCCCGAGCTCGGCGGCGCGACGCATGTGGCGTTCGGCGACGCATCGGCGGCGCCGATCAGGTTCCGCTGGGCCATCAGGTTCGTGTAGATGTTGTTGTCGGCCACCGCGCTGTACTCGTCGGGACCGGTGACCCCGTCGATCCGGAACTGTCCCGCTCGGCGTCGTGGTGGCCGAGCGAGCGCCACAGGCGCGCGGTCTCGACGAGCAGCTCGAGCCCCGGACCGCGCGCGCGAACTCCGCGTCCTCGTGCGCCGCGAGGTAGCGGATGCACCGCGTCGGCGATGTCGGCGTTGATGTGGAACGCCGCCGTCCCCGCCGGCCAGTACCCCGAGCACTCCTCGCCGTGGATCGTCCGCCACGGGAACGCGGCCCCGTCGAGCCCGAGCTGACTGCGCCCGGGCCGTGGCGATCGGCAGCGTCCGGTGACGCCAGCGCAGCGCGTCGGCCGCGGCGCGAGGCGCGGTGTAGGTGAGCACCGGCAGCACGAACGTCTCGGTGTCCCAGAACGCGTGGCCGTCGTAGCCGGGACCGGTGAGGCCCTTGGCCGCGATCGCCCGCTGCTCGCCGCGCGCGCCGGCCTGAAGGATGTGGAACAGGGCGAAGCGCACCGCCTGCTGGAGCTCGGCGTCACCGTCGAGCTCGACGTCGGCCCGCTCCCAGAAGTCGTCGAGGTAGGCCCGCTGCTCGGCGGCGAGTCCGTCCCAACCGGTGCGTTGCGCGCCGGCCAGCGGCCGCGGCCACCTGATCGCTGGATCGCCGCCATCGAGCGCTCGGCCGACCAGCCGTAGGCGAGGAACTTGGCCAGCCGCAGCGGCTCCCCCGCGGCGAGCTCGGCGGCGACGGTCAGCCGGGCGAGGTCGTCGAAGCCTCCACCTGCCTCGGTGTGCGGCCTCGGGACCGTCGATCTGGTGGCCCATCGCCGCGCCGACCCGCAGGCCGCTGGCCCGGGTGCGGTGGACGAGCAGCGCGCGGCGGTCGTGCGCCAGTCGGCGAACTCGGCGACGAGCGGCGCCTCGAGCGCCGCGGCCGCACGGGGATCGCCGCCGACGCGGCGGGCATCGGCTGGTTGGCGACGAGCTCCGACTGCAGGACGACCGGGAGCTGGCCGTCGAGCGGCTCCACCTCGTAGCGGATCGCCGCCACCGCCCGCTGCGTGAACGAGACCAGCCGGGTCGAGCGCGACGCGCACCCGTCGCCCGGTCGGCGACTCCCACTCGACGGTCGCGGCGCAGGCGTGCCGGCGCGCAGGTCGAGCACCCGCTCGTGCGCGCGCAGCGTCCCGTAGCGGATGTCGAACGGCTCGTCGTCGACGAGCAGCCGGATGATCTTGCCGTCGGTGACGTTGACGACCGTCTGGCCGTCCTCCGGATACCCGTAGCCCGCCTCGGCGTACGGCAGCGGGCGGTTCTCGTAGAAGCCCGCCGAGGTAGGTCCCGGGCAGGCCCGCACGGCTCGCCCTCGTCGAGGTTCGCCCGCAGGCCGATGTGGCCGTTGGCCAGCGCGAACACCGATTCGCGTCTGGGCCAGCTTGTCCAGCTGCGAGCTCGGTCTCCCGCACCGCCCACGGCTCGACCGGGAAAGCTCGGATGCTGGATCGCCACCGTGTCTCAGCCCTCCGCAGCAGCTCGGCGAGGTCCTCGACGACGACGTCGGCGCCGTGGGCGCGGAGCGCGTCGGCCTGGCCGACGCGGTCGACGCCGACGACGATACCCGAAGTCGCCCGGCCCGGCCGGCCTCGACGCCGGACAGCGCGTCCTCGAACACCGCCGCCTGCCGGGGCTCGACGCCCAGCCGCGCGCGCGCCCTCGAGAAACGTGTCGGGCGCCGGCTTGCCCTTCAGGCCCTCGTCGGCCACGGCGTGGCCGTCGACGATCGTCCTCGAAGCAGTCGAGGATCCCGGCCACCTTCAGCACATCTCGGTGTTCGTGCGACGAGGACACGACGGCGCGTGCAGCCCGGCCTCGCCGGCGGCCTGCACGTAGCGCACCGATCCCTCGTACGGCTCGACCCCCTCGTCGTGGATGATCTGCAGCACGATCTCGTTCTTGCGGTTGCCGAGGCCGTCGACCGTCTCGGCGTCCGGCGGGTCGTCCGGCGTCCCCTCGCGGCAGCTCGATCCCGCGCGACTCCAGGAACGAGCGCACGCCCGTCGGACCGCGGCCTGCCGTCGACGTACTCGTCGTAGTCGTCGTGGACGTCGAACGGCGGCTCGGTCGTCGGCGCGCGCCGAGATACTGCGTCGAACATCTGCTTCCACGCGCGCGCGTGGACCTTCGCGGTCTGGGTGAGGACGCCGTCGAGGTCGAACAGGCAGGCGGTGACGTCGTCGGGCAGCCCGAGCATCGCCGCGCACGCTACCCGGCGCCGCGTGCCGCTGTGAGGCCTCGGCAGAGCTCACGCCGGCGCACGCGACCGAGCGAGCTGCGGGACGCTCCTCGGCCTCCCCGAGCCCGCTGCGCCACAGCGGCTTGGTGAGCAGCGTCTGCACGAGGCAGATCCGCCGCTCGGCGAAGCCGGCCTCGCAGTAGGCGAGATACAGCGTCCACAGCCGCCGGAAGCGCTCGTCGTAGCCGAGCTCGGCGACCGCTCGGCGTCGTGGCGCCGAACGTCTCGCGCCAGCGGCGCAGCGTCTCGACGTAGTGCGGGGTCAGATCCTCGAGCTGGGCGATCTGCAGGTCGGTGCGCCGGGCGACGCTGCGGGCGATCACCTCGAGCGAGGGCAGGCAGCCGTTGGGGAAGATGTGCGTGTTGATGAACGACTTGGCGGCCTTCTGGACGTCGTAGGCCCGGTCGTCGATCGTGATCGCCTGCAGCAGCATCGCGCCGTCGGGCTCGAGCAGCCGCGAGCACTGGGCGAAGAACGTGCCGAAGTGCTGCCAGCCGACGGCCTCGATCATCTCGATCGAGACGAGCTTGTCGTAGCGGCCGCGCAGGTCGCGGTAGTCCTCGAGCAGGACCTCGACCCGGTCCTCGAGCCCGGCCGCCCGGACCGCTGCGACCGCGTAGTCCCGCTGCTCGCGGGAGATCGTCGTCGTCGTCACGTGGCAGCCGCGGGTCCGGGCGGCGTACATCGCGAACCCGCCCCAGCCGGTCCCGATCTCCATCACGCGGTCGCCCGGGGCCGAGGTGCGAGCTTCTCGCACACCCGCTCGAGCTTGGCCAGCGACGCGTCGCTCGAGGCTCACCGACGGATCGCTCGAAGAACGCGCACGAGTAGCTCATCGTCGGATCGAGCATGTTGCTGGAACAGCTCGTTGCCGAGGTCGTAGTGCGCGGCGATGTCCTGGCGGCTGCGCCGGCGCGTGGTTGCGGCCGGCCGTGCCGCGCAGGTACTGCAGCGGCGCCGCGGACCGGGGTGAGCGCCGAGCGGACGCGATCGAGCAGGTGGACGTTGCGGGCGGCGAGGCGGATGCAGGCCACGAGGTCCGGCGTGTCCCACAGACCCGCGGGCGTACGAGTCGGCCAGGCCCCGGCTGCCGGAGAGCAGCATCGCCCACGCCTGCGGGCGGTGGACCTCGACGGTCGCCGTCGGGCGCGCCGTGCCCGTAGGTCCGCCGCCGGCCGTCCTCGACGACGACGATGGCTGCCGACGCGGATCTGGCCGAAGACCCACAGAGACCGCCCGCCGGGCGAGGGCCGACCTTCATGCCGCCGCCTCGGGATGGGGGTGGACGGGGACGCCGCGGAGCTTCAGCGCCAGCGCGTGACCGTAGATCAGCGCGAGCACCCGCAGCGTGGCGGCCGGGTAGCGCGCGGTCATCCGGCCAGCGAGGCCGCGGGTGAGCTCGCGGCGGCGCAGCGACGAGCGTCGCGTCGAACGTACCGCGTCGCCGCGGCGGTTCTCGATGTGGACCCGCAGCTCGACGGCCGGGATCGGTCACCTCCCAGCGGTAGCGCTGGTCCATGTCCATGAACGGCGAGACGTGGAGCGCCTTGGCCGACTCGCCGGTGCAGGGCGCCGCCGTCGGCGGCGCCGGCTGATCGACGTACGCGTGGCGCTCGCCCCACGGGGTGTTCGTCACCTCGGCCAGCACGTGCTCCACGTGCTCGCCGGCCGGGTCGAAGCAGAGGTCGAAGCTCACCGGGTTGAAGCAGTGCCCGAAGCGTGCGCAGGCCGGTGAGCAGCCGGATCGGGCCGTCCGGACGCACGCCGCGTCTGGCGCTCGACCTCGTCGGCGATCGGCTCGCGCAGCGGCATCGCCGGGATCGCCGAAGTAGTCGCGGCGGCGGAAGCCGGACGAGCCCGGGGCCGCGGCGGACGAGCCGGCCGCCGAGCAGCGTCGGCAGCTCGTCGAGATCGATGAGCGCGAGCGCCAGCCGGTGGCGGAACGTCGGTGGCCCGGACCGCGAAGCCGGCGGTGGCGGATCGCGCCCTCGTAGAGGCAGGAGCGCGCTCACAGCCGGGCCCCGAACCGCTCGCCGACGGCCAGCGCGCTGCGCACGCCGTCCTCGTGGAAGCCCCAGCCCCAGTACGCGCCGCAGAAGTGGGTGCGGCTCTGCCCGCTGATCTCGCGCCACCCGCGCCTGCGCGCGCGACGCCCTCCTGGCGTGAACACCGGGTGGGCGTAGTCGATCCGCCGGATCACCTGCGCCGGATCGATCGGCTCGGTCCGGTTCAGCGTGACGCAGAACTCCTGCTCGGCCCGGAGCGACTGCAGGCGGTTCATGTGGTACGTGACGGTCGTCCGGCCGCCGGGTCTCCCGCAGATGGTAATTCCAACGTCGCCCACGCCCGCCGGCGACGTGGCAGCATCCGACGTCGGTGTGCAGCACCGCCTCGTTGGCCTGGTAGGGGATCGCGCCGAGCAGCTCGGTGCTCGGCGTCGGTGGCGTCGGCCGAGCAGCCGCAGCGCCTGGTCGGAGTGGGTGGCGATGCACGACCTCGTCGTAGCGCTCGGCCTCGCGCCCCGGCGGAGCGCAGTTCGACGCCCGTGCGCGTTCCGGCGCTCGATCTCGCGCACCGGCGTGCCGAGGCGCAGGCGGTCGGCGAACGGCGCGATCAGCGCGCGCACGTAGCTGCGCCGAGCCGCCGCGCACCGTCCGCCAGCGCGGCCGGTCGCGGAACCCGAGCATCCCGTGGTTGTCGAAGAACTCGACCATGAAGCGGGCCGGGAAGCGCCACATCTGGCGCGGATCGGCCGACCACACGGCGCTCGCCTGGGGGACGATCAGCCGGTCGATGAACGGTCGGCGAGAACCGCTGCTCCTCCAGCCAGTGGCCGAGCGACGGCCCGTCGTGCCGCCGGGCCGCCGCAGCAGCTCGCGCGGCGCTGCGGTTGAACCGCGCCAGGTCGGCGACCATCCGGTGGAACCACGGCGTCACGAGATGGGCGCGCTTGGCGAACAGGCCGTTCGGCGAGGCGCCGCTGTACTCGAAGTCCCCGCGGACGTCGCTGACGCTGAAGCTCATCTCCGAGGGCTGCCAGGCGACGCCGAGCTGGCCGAGCAGGCGTTCGAAGTTCGGGTAGTTGCGGTCGTTGAACACGATGAACCCGGTGTCCACGATGTGGGTCTCGTCGGGCGTGTCGACCCGGATCGTGTTCGTGTGGCCGCCGGCGTACTCACCGGCCTCGTAGACGGTGATCTCGTGTTCGCGGTGGAGCAGGTGGGCGGCGACGAGGCCGGACACCCCTGCGCCGACGATGGCGATCTTCATGATGTCGGCTGCGACGCGGGCATTTCGAACATGGATTCGCTCCGCAGGCGGCCGCGGATCACTCCGCCCGTTGCCCGTTCAGGACGGCGAAGAATCATCGAAGATCGGCGAAGTTCACGCCATTTCATGTATTACGCTGTGCGGTCGATAAATCGGGGCGCACCTCAAACCTCAGGAGCAATCACACACGATGCCCACCAACGAGACTTCCACCCTCGCCGCGACGCGGGGCTACGACGGCACCGGGGCGGTCAGCCGCGACCGCAGCCGTGCCGTGTTCGGGCAGGTCATGGGCCTGGTCGCGCTGACCGTCGGCGCCACCGCGCTCGGCGCCTACGTCGGGCGCAACCTCCAGTCCGGCGGCTTCATCATGTTCATCGGCGCGTTCGGCTGCGTGATCGGGCTCAACTTCGCGACGAAGCGGGGCCACGAGCAGCTCGCGATCACGCTGCTGTTCGGCCTCGGGCTGCTGCTCGGCCTGTTCGTCGGGCCGGTGCTCCACTACTACGCGAAGGCCGAACCGGCGGCGCTGTGGCAGGCCGCGGGCACGACCGCGCTGTTCTGCGGCGCCCTCGGGGCGTACGGCTACGCCACCCGGCGCGACTTCTCGGTCATGGCCCGGGCGTTGTTCTGGGCGCTGATCGCGCTGATCGTGTTCGGCCTCATCGCGCCGTTCGTCGCGATCCCGGGCGCGAACATCATCTACTGCGTGGCCGGTCTGGTCATCTTCGGCGGGTTCACGGTCCTCGACTTCAACCGTCTCGCCAAGGCGAACCCGGAGAGCGCGGTGCCGCTCGCGGCGGGGATCTTCCTCGACATCTTCAACGTGTTCCTGTTCTTGCTCTCGCTGTTCGGCGGAGGCGGCCGGCGCTAGCCGGGTCCGAACGCGTCAGTGTCTCGACGGGGTCGCCGCGGCGGCCCCGTCGTCGTTGTGGAGCGGCGTCAGTCCTCGGCGACGTAGTGCCGGGAGCCGGTGCCGTCGATCCACACGCGCATGATCCGCCCGCTGCGGGGATCACGGAACCGCTCCGGGGTCGGCTGCCAGTCAGGGTCCGGGCTCCCCGCCTCGCCGTGGCCACGGCCCCACTTCGGCCGAGCGGTGTCATTCGCCGGCCGGGCGGCGCTCGCGGGCCCGGTGATCCCAGGCACGTCGGCGCCCGGAAGGTCGGCGAACACCTCGGCCGCCTGCTCGCGGGTCTCGGCGGCCGTGACCTGCGCAACCCGGCGCTCGAGCTCGGCCATGTCAAGCCGGCCCGCGGCGGCCTGGCGAGCGAGTTCGTCGAACAGCCGCTCGCGCTCGCGGTCGCTCAACCTGGCGGGCACGCCGATCAGGCGCGGGCGAGCTTGACAGCCGTCCCGTAGGCCACGATCTCGGTGAACTGCTGGCCGATCTCCGAGGAGTCGAACCGCACGGCGATGATCGCGTCCGCGCCCATCAGGCCGGCGTTCTCGACCATCCGGTCGATCGCGTGGCGCCGGGAATCCTCGAGCAGCTGCGTGTACTGGCCGATCTCGCCACGGCGAAGGGCCTTGAACGAGGCGGTCACGCCGCCGGTGAACCCCATGCTCCGCACGACGAGGCCGTAACACACGCCGAGGTTCTCGCTGACCGTCGCGCCCGGAAGCTCGAGCGCGGTGGTCATCGGGAGCGTTGCGGTGCTCACGGCGCTGACGCTACCAGCACCGGGTACCCTGCCGGGCATCATGACCTGCCGTCTGTCCGCCGCCGTGACCCTCGCCGCGGCCGCCCTGCTCGCCTCGGGCTGCGGCTCCAGCAGCTCCTCGTCCGTCAGCAGCTCATCGTCGAGCTCCGCGAGCGCGGCGACGAGTGCCGCGACCAGCGGCTCGCCGACCCAGGTCGGCTTCGAGGGCGTGCCGATCGAGCAGGGGAGCGAGATCGCCCCGGCCTCGACGACCGGCACGGACAACGTCGACGGGATCAGCTGCGGCGCGACCGAGCAGCTCGCCTACCACATCCACTCCCACCTCGCGGTCTACGTCAACGGCCAGCCGCGGGCGCTGCCCGGCGGCATCGGCATCCCGGGCTCGATGGTTCAGCAGAGCCCGCAGGGCCCGGTCGCAGCCGGCGGCCAGTGCATCTACTGGCTGCACACCCACGCGCCGGACGGCGTGATCCACGTCGAGTCGCCGACCGCGCGCATCTACACGCTGGGCAACTTCTTCGACGAGTGGCACCAGCCGCTCAGCCAGACGACGGTCGGCGGGATCACCGGCCCCGTGTCGGCGATCGTCAACGGCAAGGCGTGGACGAAGAACGTGCGCGATGTCCCGCTCGACGCCCCACGCCGTGATCCAGCTCAACGTCGGCCAGCCGGCCGCGCCGTTCAAGACGCTGTCCTGGTCGGGGCTCCAGCTCTAGAGGGCCGCTAGAGGCCCGAGGGGCGGTCCGTCGCGGCGGCCGTGGTTCCCCGGCGGTCGCGGGCACGGCGGCGCTGGCGGACGGCGCCGACCACGATCGCGACGACGAGCAGCACGAACGCCGTCCCGAGCACCCAGCCCAGGTCGTCGACGAGGTCGAGCACCGCCGGCCCGATGTAGAACGCGCCGAGGCCGATGCCGACCGCCCAACCGGCGGCCGAGACGGCGTTGACCGGAAGAAACACGCGCGCGGGGACGCGGTTGATGCCCGCGATCCACGACGGGGCGATGAGGATGGCCAGGACCGGCATCCGGGCGAAGATCTCCTCCCCGCGCTCCAACGCTCGCTCGCGGCCGGCCTTGAACGGTCCGCGGGCGAGCACCAACGCGCGCCCTGTCTTCAGCCCGAGCACCCAGCCGCCGACCCCGCCGGCGGTCGCACCGGCCCACGCGACGAGGATCACCGAGGCGATGTCGAGCCGGTGGTGGGCGGCGAGCATGCCACCGGCGATCAGCAGGGACTCGCCGGGGCCCGGAAGGCCGAACCAGCTCGCCGCGGCTGCCAGGGCGAGCGCCCCGTAATCGAGCGAGGGGCCCTTGAACTGATGCTGGAGGTGAAAGTGGAGATGCACCGCGAGCGCGACGAACAGCGCGCTCTTCAGCCCGCTCAGCGGGCCCAGGCGCATGCGAAGGTCCTCACACGCTCGATGCTGACAGATGGGGCTGATCGCACGGGAAGCCCGCCATCACCGTCCAGGTGGATAGCGGCCGTGCGTGAACGTTGGACTGTCGGCTAAAGCGATCCGGCCGGGCCGACGGGCAGGATTGCGCCCCGTGAGCATCATCGTCTCCTACGACGGCACGCCGAACGACGACGACGCGCTCGCGCTGGGCAAAGCCCTCGCGCGAGGCGGGACGCCGCTGGCGCTCGCCTACGTCCGTCACTCGCGGGAGTTCGACCCCCGGCGGGAGGAACTGGCCCAGCACGACGCCGAGCGCCGGCTCGACCAGGGCGCGGCGACGCTCGGCGACGACTCGCTCCCGCGCCACGTCGTCGTCCACCCCTCCACATGGGTCGGACTCGCCGAGCTCGCCGCCCAGGAGGGCGCCGCGATGATCGTCTTCGGCTCGGACTACCGCACCCCGCCGGGGACGGTCGCACCGGGCACGACCGCCCAGCACCTGCTCGAGGGCGGCCCCGTGGCCGTCGCCGTCGCCCCGGCCGGGATCCGCACCGGCGGGGACCTCCCGATCGCCACGGTGGCGATCGATGGGGGTGAGACCGGCACGGAGGTCGAGGGCGTCCGAGCGAGCGCTGAGGCGCTCGCCGAGAGCCTCGGCGCCGAGGTCATCACCGGCTCGAAGGGCGACCTGCTCGTCGTGGGGTCGGGCAGCGGCTCCGCGGCCGGGCGGATCAGCCTGAGCAGCGCGGTCCGCAACCGCCTCGGCGAGGCCCGCAGCCCGATCGTGGTGCTGCCGGCCGGCACCGCGCTCTCGCTCTAGCGCTTCGTCTCAACGCCCCGGGCAGTGCCGCGAGCGCGGCCGCCCAGCCGATGAACGGCGATTCACCGTCGAGGGGTGCCGGTGAATCGCCATTCATCCCTTTCGGGCGGGGTCAGCTGCGTCCCGACGACGTGCTCTGAGACCCCGGCGCGCGCGGCATTCCTGCACCAAATTGCGGGCGTTTATCCACATGTCCAGCGCACCTGGGCCAACCCTGGACGGGGGTACATGGCCGGTGCGGCACCCCCCGAGCAACATAACGCCCACATTGGGCTCGATGGGCCCGGCCGTCGTGTGCGGGTCCTCCGGCCCGGCGGTAGTCAAACGACCTACGGAAAGGAGATCAACCTCTATGCAGTGGTTGGCCTATCCCTCGTGGCTGAGCCCAGGAGACAACGCGTGGCAGATGACCGCTGCAACGCTCGTTGGTCTCATGAGCGTTCCCGGCCTCGTGGTCCTGTACGGCGGCGTGATGCAGAAGCGCTGGTCGATCAACTCCATGATGCTGACCTTCGCTGCATTCGCCACCGTGCTCGTGGTGTGGTTGCTGTGGGGCTTCAAGATGGGCTTCGGCTCACCGTTCCACGGTCTCTCGCACTCGGGGTTCTTCGGCAACTTCATCGGGAAACCCGGTCCATCGCTCGGCCATCAGGCTGAGCAGAGTCAGGCCGCGATTCCGTTGGCGACGACAGGACCGGCGTTCAAGTTCCCACAGGCCTCGTTGGTCTACTTCCAGTTCGTGTTCGCTGGGATCACGCCGATCCTGATGCTGGGCTCGGTGCTGGGCCGGATCAACTTCAAGGCGTGGATCCCGTTCGTTGTCCTGTGGATCTCGATCGTGTACGTCGTCGACGCGTTCTGCATCTGGGGCGGCGGCTTGTTCGCCCAGCACGGCGCGGTCGACTACTCCGGTGGTTACGTGATCCACCTATCGGCAGGTATCTCCGGCTTCGTCGCGGCGGCGGTGATCGGACCGAGGCTCCAACGAGACCGCGAGATCGACGCACCGAACAACGTGCTGATGGTGGCCGTCGGTGCCGGCCTGCTGTGGCTCGGTTGGAACGGCTTCAACGGCGGCGACCCGTACTTCGCAGGTGCGTCGGCGTCGGCAGCCGTGATCAACACGAACCTCTGCACCGCCGTGGCGTTCCTCGTGTGGATCGCCTGGGACTACATGACCGGGCGCAAGCCGGGTCTGATCTCCGGCGTGAACGGCATGATCACCGGCCTTGTCGCCATCACCCCGGCGGCAGGCTACGTCAACGGCTGGGGTGCGATGGCGATGGGCGTGATCGCGTCCTCGCTGGTGTACTTCGCGCTGAACTACCTCAGCCGGGTGCGGCCCTTCCGCAACGTCGACGACACGCTGGGCGTGATCTACACGCACGGCTTCGCCGGCCTCGCGGGTGGCCTGCTCACCGGCATCTTCGCCGAGCCGAGTCAGGCCGTGTACCAGGGCGTCGGCAAGACCGCGAGCATCGCGGCCAACGGCCTCGTCTACGGCGGCGGGTTCACGCTGCTGAAGTAGCAGTTGTTCGCCGGCTTGTTCGTGATCGCGTGGTCTGCGATCGGCACGTTCATCCTGCTGAAGTTGGTGGGGCTGGTCATCCCGCTACGAATGTCCGAGGAGAACATGGAGATCGGGGACGTGGCCGAACACGGTCACGAGGTGTACCCATCCGATGTTCCATCGCTCGGATATCCCGGAGGGATACCCGGGATGAGCGGGGGACCGACGACACCGACACCGACCCCGGCCTGACCGAGGTCGACCACAGCTCCCGGACGGCCGCGATGCGCGACACCGCGCCGTCCGGGGGCCAGTCGGATCCGGTGAACGGCCGGGGACCGCGGGGGAGCGGTCCCCGGCCGGCACCGGATTCCGCGCCGCCGAGCAGCCCGCTCGGACTCGTCCGGGCGGCAATCGGCGGCGACGATCTCCGCGCCATCGCGGCGAGCGCCGCCGAGGTGCTCGGGCGACCGGTCGCGATCGCCCTGCCCGCGCTCGGCGAACCGTTTGCCGCTCCCGCGGAGCAGATCGACGCCGGGACGCTCGAGGCGCTCACCGCCGAGGCGGCCGAGGCGGCCCGGAGCAACACCGCCGACGGCGCCGCCGTCCCGATCGTCGTCGGCGACGAGGTCCACGGCCTTGTCGCCGCCCCTGGAGAGCCGTCGCTCTCCCCCGCCGAACAGCCGTGGCTCCAGGCCGTCGGCGCCGCCGCAGCGGTGATCGTCCTCGCCCGTCAGGGTGCCCGCCCCGACGCAGCCTCGGTGCTCCGCGAGCTCGCCGCCGGGAGCCACGACCTCCAGACCCTCCTCGCCCGCGCCCGGGCCCTCGGTCTCGACCTCAACCACGGTGCCGTCGCGGTGTGCGGCCAGCGCGATCGGGGCTGGCCGGCCGAGGGGTTCGCCCTCGACGCCCCGGGGCTCGCCGCCGAGATCCGCCCCGGCCGCGCATTCGCCCTCGTCTCGGCCGAGAACGACGCCGGCGAGGCGCTGATCGAGCGCTGGCGCGGGCTCGGCGCGACGGCCGCCCGTTCCGCGCCGCGGCGCGACCCGAATGCCCTCGGCGAAGCCCTGGCCGAGGCCGAACTGCTCGTCGAGCTCGGTGGCGAGGACAGTGACGAGTCGGCGGCCCAGACGCTCCGGCTGCTGATCGGGGTGCTGCTCCGCGACCGCGACCGGCTCGAGTCCCTGCAGCGTTCGACGATTGCACCGCTCGCGGCCTACGACGCCGAGCACGACACCGATCTGCTCGCGACGCTCGATGCCTTCCTCTCCCGTCACGGCTCGACGACCGAGACGGCCGAGGCGATGTCACTGCACCGCCACACCGTCGGCTACCGACTGGCGCGGGTGCAGGACGTCTCGGGCCTCTCGCCATACGAGAGCGAGGGCCGCGAGCAGCTCAGCCTGGGCCTGAAGGCCCACTCGATCCTCGCCGCAGAGGCCCGCCGCGCGGCGGGGCTAGCCGAGGACGACTTCGGCGGCGGCGCGGATCGTGTCGACGTCGCCGCCGATCAGCAGCGTGGTGACGATCGAGTCGCGCCAGGCCTCGAGGTCGTGGCGGAGCTTGTCGGGAGGGCCGATCAACGTCAGCTGCTCGATCAGCTTCGTCGGCACCGCCGCGGCGGCCTCGTTCTTGTGGCCGGACAGATAGAGCTCCTGGATCTTCTCGACCTCGGCCTCGTAGCCCATGCGGATCGCCACGTCGGCGTGGAAGTTCGTCCCCCGGGCGCCCATCCCGCCGAAGTACAGGGCGTACATCGGGCGGACGGCGTCGGCGGCGGCCTCGACGTCGTCGGTGATGATCAGGGGCACGGTGGCCGCGACCTCGAAGTCGTCCGCAGCCCGCCGCGCGCCCTCACGGGAGAACCCCTCGGCGAGGGCTCCCCGGTAGAAGTCGTCGTGCGCCGGCGACATGAACAGCGCGAGCCACCCGTCGCACAGCTCACCGGCGAGCGCGATGTTCTTCGGTCCCTCGGCAGCGAGGTAGATCGGGATGTCCTCACGCAGCGGGTGGATGCTCGACTTCAGCGGCTTTCCGAGGCCCGTGCCGTCGGGCATCGGGAGCGGGTAGTGCGGACCGTCGTTCGTGACCGGACCCTGGCGGGCCCAGATCGCGCGGAGGATCCCGATGTACTCGCGCGTGCGGGCGAGCGGCTTGGCGAACGGCTGGCCGTACCAGCCCTCGACGACCTGCGGGCCGGAGACGCCGAGCCCGAGAATCAGCCGGCCGCCCGAGAGGTGGTCGAGGGTCATCGCGGCCATCGCCGTCGCCGCGGGGGCCCGCGCCGACATCTGGGCGATCGCCGTCCCGAGCTTCAGCCGTTCGGTCGACGCGCCCCACCACGCGAGCGGGGTGAGCACATCGGAGCCGTAGGCCTCGGCGGTCCAGATCGAGTCGAAGCCGAGCCGCTCGGCCTCGGCGATCGACTCCGCGGCGTTCGGCGGCGGGCCGCCGGCCCAGTAGCCGACGTTCAGCCCAGACGTAGATCGCGGCTCATCGCCGCCAACCCTATTCCACCCGGCCGCGCAGAGTGTCGGCGATCCGCCGCCACCACGGAGACCGCCCGGGCGATCGGCGCTCCCCGCGCGCCTCCCGCGCCCCGTGCGCCTCCCGCTCGCCACGCCGCCATTCGGCCCGGCTCGGCAACCGGCCCGCCGCGCGCGCGGCCAGCACGCACTCGATGTGCGCGTGACGCCGGCCCGCGGCCTGGCCCTCGGGGAGCACGCAGCGCGTGCGGGCGGAGCGCCGGCAGCCGCTCGCCGCACAGCGGGCAGCGGTACGTCGTCGGCTTGCGGTTCTGCGCCGGGCGGATCTCGAACCACCGTGCCGAGCCGAGGGAATCCATCGTCCGAGACAGTCTGCCGTGCGCAGCCCGCCCTCGGCTATCGTCCGCCCGGCAGATGGAGCACCGCGAGACGAAGATCGAGATCCGCACCGGCCGCGACCGACTGACCGGCACTCTGCGGCTGCCCCGCGACGGCTACCGCAGCCGCCTCACCGACTACCTCAACGCCGCCGACCGGAGCTTCCTTCCGCTCACCGACGTCGAGATCGTCCCGCTCGACGGCAGCGGCGGGGCCGAGCGACGGGATGTCGTCGTCGTCTCGCTGAGCCAGATCGTGCTCGCGATGCCGCTGAGCTCCGCCGCGGCCAAAACCGACGACGCGCGCTAGCTCCGCCCCGGGAAACCCGTCACCCCGCCGCGGAGACCCCGAAGCCCGGCACGCGGGGGTCCGGAGCTAAACTTCTGCCTCTATGGCGACCCATCACGTCGACGACCTCGAGGGCCTCAGCAAGAGCGAGGTCCTGCGCGCCTCGCCGCGGATGTTCGACTCGAACCTGCTCGACAAGCTCTCCCGCGTGCACCCCGCCGTGCCACCGGTCCTGTTCGGTCCGGTGATCGTGTTCATGCTCGTCTACGGGGTGATCAAGGGCAGTGGCTGGCTGACCCCGGTGTGGATCCTCGGCGGCTACCTGTTCTGGACGCTGACCGAGTACTGGCTGCACCGGATCGTCTTCCACTTCGAACCCGAGCAGGGCATCGGCGCCCGCCTGCACTGGATCATCCACGGGGTCCACCACGACCATCCGAACGACCCGATGCGCCTGGTGATGCCGCCGTCGGTGAGCATCCCGCTCGCCGCGCTGTTCATCTTCGGCTTCTCGCTCGTGCTCGGGTCGCCGGCGTTCCTGCCCTTCGGCGCCGGTTTCCTGGCCGGGTACCTGTTCTACGACATGCTGCACTACCACGTGCACCATCACCGCCCGAAGACCGCGCTCGGTCGCCGGCTCCGCGAGCTGCACATGCGGCACCACTTCCAGAGCCACGACCGCGGCTACGGCGTCAGCGCTCCGTTCTGGGACCACGTCTTCGGCACCGCCCCGAAGAACCGCTAGGCCGAGGCGCCAGGACACATCTGCGGGCGTGAGCTCACGCTGCCCGCGCCCGCTGGGTCAGCCGCCTGACGGAGCTACATCAGAAGGTTCCCGGCCGGCGGGGAGACGGAGGGCACCCGCATCCGCGGTATCGTGCGCGAAGGATGCCCCCGTCGATGACGGCACCCACTCGGGCCCGGCACTCGATCCGTGCACTGCTGCCGGTGCTCCTGATGGTCCCGGCCGAGCTCGCGGTTCACCAGCTCCGCTACACGCTCGCGTTCGGCGGTCGGGCCGGGCTCGAGCTGGAGCGCACCGGGCCACGCCTACCTGCACACGATCACCCCGTGGATCGTGCTGTGCCTCGCCGTCGCCCTCGGCGTGTTCCTTCGCGCGGCCGGCCGCGCCTTCGCCGGACATCGCTCCGGCTCCCGATACACCGCCTCGCTGGTGCTCTGTGGCTGCTCGCCACCGGATCGCTGCTGCTCGCTCTACGGAGTTCAGGAGTCGCTCGAGGGGCTCTTGGCCACCGGTCACCCCGGCGGTGCGGCCGCGGTCCTCGGCCTGGGGGGCTGGTGGGCCGTTCCGGTGTCGGCGTCGATCGGGCTCGTGCTCGCCGCCCTGTTCCACGGCGCGCTGTGGGTCGTCCACGAGATCGCGGCGCGGCGGGCGCCGGATGTCCGGGCCACAGCTCGCTCGACCGTCGTGCACCGCCCGTCTCGACGGCCCGGGGACGACCCGCGCCGGCGCCGCTCGTCGCCGGCTGGTCGGACCGCGGCCCCCCGCGGATCGGCGCGCCGGCCCCCGCGGCCGTCCGCGCGCTCTGACTCAAGCCACACCGTTTTCGACCACTCTCGCCCACGGCCCGACAGCCGGCGGGCCGACGGAAAGGACATCGATGATCTCTTCGCGACTCAGCCTGCGGGCAGGGGCGTGCGCCCTCGCCGCGGGCCTCGCGCTCACCCTCCCGGCCCTCGCCGGTGCTCACGCCCGGGTCAGCCCGGCGGTGTCGCTGACCAAGGGACAGCTCCAGTCTACACGCCTCGCCGTGCCGACCGAGAAGGAGCGGCGTGACCACGAGCGCGGTGACGCTGACGTTCCCGTCCGGGTTCGGGGTCGACTCGTTCGCGCCGCCGCCGCCGGGCTGGCGGATGCAGGTCGCAGCAGCAGTCGGGCTCGGGGGACAGCGCCGCGATCACGCAGGCGACCTTGACCGGCGGCAGGACCCCGACCGGCGAGGACTCGCGTGTTCGGGTTCCTCGCCCAGCCGGCCTCGAGCGGGACCTACCGGTTCACCGTCGCAGCAGACGTACTCCGACGGCTCGATCGTCAACTGGACCGGTCCGGAGAGCGCGGATGCCCCGGCGCCGACGATCCAGGCCGTCGACTCGCTCGGCGGCGGGGCGGGACCTCGGCGCTGACCTATCGTCGCGCTGTCGCTCGGCGTGCTCGGCCTGCTCGCCGGCGGCCTGGCGCTCGCCGGCCGCAGGCGGCGCGAGCTGGCCTGAGCGGGCCGGTCAGGCGGCGCGGGGCGCGGAGGCGTGACCGGCGGTCGCCGTCTCCGAGACCTCGGGATCATCGGCCAGCGCCCGCCGCAGCGCCTCGTCGAAGCCGATCGGCTCGATCGTCGAAGCGCGTCCATGCCCGACGGATCGGTGACGACGGTCGGCGACGCGAGTCCCTCGACCAGCGGCCGCGCGATGCCGGCGTCGACCGGCGTGACCAGCCCGATCCACAGCGAGGACAGCCACGGCGTGATGAACGGCACCGGGATCCGCGGGCGGCGCGCGAGCCCGAGCGCAGCGGCCATGCGGTCGAGCATCTCGCCGTAGGAGAGGACGTCCGGGCCGCCGATCTGGATCTCGCTGCCTCGGCGTACTGCAGCGTCGGCCGACTGCGGCCAGGTAAGCGATCGTGTCGTCGATCGCCGATCGGCTGCGTCGGGTTCTTCAGCCAGGCCGGCGCGATCATCGCCGGCAGCCGCTGGACGAGGTAGCGCAGCGTCCGGTAGGACTCGCTGCCCGAGCCGACGACCATGCTCGGCCCGCAGGTAGGTGAGCGGCGGGCCGTACTCGCCGAGCGCCTCGGCGCGTCGCGTGGCGGCTGCGCAGATGATCGGAGGTCGGGTTGCTCGCCGAGCCCGCCGAGGTACACCACCCGCTCGACGCCCTCCTCACGGGCCATCTCGGCGAACGCCGCGGGCGGCCCGGAGCTCACGCTCGGCGAAGTCGCCGCGGCTGCCGCGGCCCATCGAGTGCACGAGGTAGTAGGCGACCTCGACCCCGCGGCCGGCGCCGGCAAGCGAGTCGGCATCGAGCACGTCGCCGCGGTGGAGATCGAAGCCCTCGGCGGCCAGCGCCGGGCGCGATCGCTGTCGGGATTGCGCACCAGGCAGCGAACCGCCCAGCCGGCTCGGTGAGCGTGTCGACGAGGCGAGAGCCGATGAAGCCGGTGGCGCCGGTGATGAGTGCAGTTCGGGGCATGGTGGTGGTGGTTCCTCCTTTCACACCATGTTAAGCCGGATCTACAACCTGTGTGGAAAATGTGGCGGGGCGCACACGACGCGGGCGTCGCGGCCGTTCGCGTGGCCGGCACGCGATCATGGCGGCGTGCCACCGTCGACGGCGCCCCGACACGGATGACGCTCCTGCGCGCGCGGGCGAGAGCGCGGTGAGCGAAGCCGCGGCGCTCGTCGCGCTCGCCCTCGCCCTCGGCGCCGCCATCGCCCGTCCTCGTCGGCCACCGGACTGGATCATCGCGCCCGCGGCGGCCGCGGTGCTGCTCCTCACCGGAGTGCTCACCGAATCCGCGGCCCGCAGCGAGCTCCGTCAGCTCGGACCGACGATCGGCTTTCTCGCCGCGCTGCTGCTGCTCGGCGAGGGGTGCCGGCGGGCCGGGCTGTTCGACGCGATCGGCGCGGAGATGGCCGCCGGCGCCCGGGGGTCTGCGCGCCGGCTGCTGGCGATCGTGTTCGTCGCCGCCGCGGCGATCACCGCCGTGCTCAGCCTCGACGCGACGGTCGTGCTCCTCACCCCGGTCGTGCTCGTCACCTGTGCCCGGCTGCGGGCCGACGCCCGTGCGCCCCTGTACACATGCGCGCATCTCGCCAACAGCGGGTCGCTCCTGCTCCCGGTGTCGAACCTCACCAACCTGCTCGCGTTCCAGGCCACGCGACTGTCGTTCGCCCGGTTCGCCGAGCTGATGCTGCTGCCGTGGCTCGTGGCGCTGGCGATCGAGTGGGTGGTCCTGTCCGTGGCCCCGGTGCGGAGCGGGGCGACCTCGGCGCGGAGTCCGACGAGCTCGCCGCCGATGCCGGCGCCGGGCCGCGCGCCGGCACTCCGCCCCTCCCCGGTTTCCGCTCGTGGTGCTCACGTTCACCCTGGCCGGGCTTCGGGCTCAGCTCGCTGATCGCCGTCGCGCCGGTGTGGTTCGCCACCGCGGGCGCCGTGTCGCTGCTGCTGCGCCAATCCCGGCCGTCCGACGGAGCTCGTCGGTGCGGTTCAGCCCGGGTTCCTGCTGTTCGTGCTGCGCGCTGGGACTGATCGTCGCGCGCGGCGGGCGATCACGGTCTCTCCGCACGCCGTCGACCAGCTGCTCCCCAGCCGGCGCGGACCTGCCGGCGCTGCTCGCGATCACGGGGCTCAGCGCGGTGTTCGCGAACCTCGTCAACAACCTCCCGGCGACGCTGATCCTGTGCCGCTGCTCAGCGGAGACCGGGCGCCGTGCTGGCGATGCTCATCGGCGTCGGGGTCGGGCCCGAACCTCACCTACATCGGCTCGCTGGCAACGCTCCTCTGGCGCCGGATCCTCCACGCCGGCGAGCGCACCATCGAGCTCGGCGAGTTCACGGTGCTCGGCGCCGTCTCGGTGGTGCCGATCCTCGCCGCCTCGACGACTCGCCCTGTGGGCCGCCGCTGCGCCTCACCTGACGGACGCGAGCGGCGCGTAGCCTGAGCGCTCAGACTAATGTCGGAGGAATGGGCATCGGTGACCTGCAGCCCCGGCCTGACGTGCCTCGTCCCGGCCGCCGCCGGGGACGATCACGGCGAGCGCGACGGCCCGGCGCCGGCTGCGCAACGGGCTGATCTCGCTCGCCCTGCTGCTCGCGGTCGTCGGTCGGGCTGCTGCTCGCCGTCCCGGGACTGCACGGGGTCGCGCGACGCGGTCACCCACATGCAGACCGGGTGGGTGGTCGCGGCGGCGCGGGCTCGAGATCCTCTCCTGCCTCGGCTACGTGCTCGCCTTCCTGCAGGTGTTCGAGCGCGCGCCGATCGCGATTCGGCGCCCGCGTGGCGCTGACCGAGCTGGCGTTCAACGCCGCGGTCTCGCTCGGCGGGGCGGGCAGCGTCGCCGTCGGCGCGTGGCTGCTGCGTCGAGCGCGGCGCACCGGTGGAGCGGGTCGCGCAGCGCTCGGCGGTGCTGTTCCTGCTCACCAGCGCGATCAACGTGATCACGCTGGTGCTCGCCGGCCTCGCGCTGTCGGCTCGGGCTCGCTGCCCGGGCCCGAGCAACCCGCTGCTCGGCCTGCTCCCGGCGGCCGTCGGCATCGCCGCGTCTGCTCGTTCTTCCTCGCGCTGCCCGGCCTGATCGAGCGCGGACTGCTTCGCAGCCGCCGTCCCCGGACGGCTGGAGATCGTGCTCGAGACGACCGCATCGAGCATCCGTCGACACCCGGGATCTGCTCCGCCGTCCGGACTGGCGGATCATCGGCGCGATCGCCTACCTGTGGTGCGACATCGCCGTGCTCGTCGCCTGCTTTGCCGCGGCCGGCGCATGCCCGCCGCTCGCGCCGGTCGTGCTCGCCTACCAGATCGCCTACATGTCGAACCTCATCCCGATCCCGGCGGGATCGGCGTGCTCGACGGCAGCATGGTCGGCGCGCTCGTCCTCTACGGCGTCAAGGCGCGCCCGGCCGCCGCGGCGACGCTCGTCTACCACGCGATCTCGCTGTGGATCCCGGCGGTGTGGGGCACGCTCGCGTTCGTGCTGCTGCGCCGCCACCGGCGGCGAGCCGCTCGTGCTGCGGCCGCCCGCGGCGCGGGCAGCGCGCGGCTCCGGCTCAGCGGATCTGCATCCCGGAGATCGCCCGGGCGATGACGAGCCGCTGGATCTCCGAGGTGCCCTCGAAGATCGTGTAGATCTTGGCGTCGCGGTGCATCCGCTCGACCGGGAACTCGCGCGTGTAGCCGTTGCCGCCGAGGATCTGGATCGCCCGCTCGGTCGCCCACACCGCCACCTCGCCGGCCTTCAGCTTGCTCATCGAGCCCTCGGCGTTGTTGAAGTCGTGGCCGTTGCGGCCCATCCACGCGGCCCGCCAGACGAGCAGCCGCGCGGCGTCGATCTCGAGCTTCATGTCGGCGAGCGTGAACGCGATCGCCTGGTTCTCGATGATCTTGCCGTGCCGAACTGCACGCGCTCCTTGGCGTAGTCCAGCGCGTACTCGTAGGCCGCCCGCGCGATGCCGATCGCCTGCGCGCCGACCGTCGGCCGGCTGACCTCGAACGTCCGCATCGCGGCCTGCCCGCGGGAGCGCTGCCCCTCGCGGGCGCGCGCCAGCCGGGCGTCGAGCTTCTCCTTGCCGCCGAGCAGACAGCTGCCGGGGATCCGGCAGTCGTCGAGGAACACGTCGGCGGTGTGCGAGGCGCGCAGGCCGTGCTTCTTGACCTTCGTCCCCATCTCGAGCCCCTTGGTCCCGGGCGGGATCACGAAGCGCGCGTGGCCGCGGGCCTTCAGCTCGGGATCGACCTGGGCGACGACGACGTGGACGTCGGCGATGCCGCCGTTGGTCGCCCACGCCTTCTGGCCGTTCAGGACCCACTCGTCCGTTGCCTCGTCGTACTTGGCGCGGGTGCGCAGGCTCGAGACGTCGGAGCCGGCATCGGGCTCGGAGACGCAGAACGCCGCCACCTTCGGCTCGGACTCGGTGCCGAAGCACTGCGGGATCCACTCGCCCCACTGCTCGGGCTGGCCGTTGGCCTGGATCGCCGCGACGGCCAGCGTCGTGCCCATGATCGCCATGCCGATGCCGGCGTCGCCCCAGAACAGCTCCTCGTTGACCACCGGGAACATCACCCCGGTCGGGTCGAGCCAGAACTGCGCGATCCCCTCGAGGCCGTAGAGGCCGATCTTCGCCGCCTCCTGGATCACCGGCCACGGAGTCTCCTCGCGCTCGTCCCACTCGGCGGCCGCCGGGCGGACGACGCCCTCGGCGAAGCCGTGCACCCAGTCGCGGATGTCCTTCTGGTCCTGGGTGAGGGCGAGCGAGAACGTCGGCTCGCCTCGTCGCCGGTCTGGTCGTTCTGGGCGGCGGCGAGGGCCTGCTCGGAGGTGGTGGCTTCCATCGGGATCGTCCTTTCGTGCTGTCGGCGAGGGAATCGATTTCTACCCGCTTGCAGGCCACTTCGACGCACGTCGGTCCGCAATCGTTCGAGCCTCGGGCACGACGTCCAGAAGGAATTCAAGGCCCGGCGTCGACGGTCCGATACCGGTTGGGTCCGGAGCGGCGCTCAGCGGGAATCGCAGTGCCGACCCCGTCCGAGGAGCGTCTCGCATCCACCGTCGCCTGACATCCCTGCTGGTCCCCGTCGCACTGCTGGGCTGCGGCCTGGCCACTCCGAGCGCTGCGCTCGCGGCCGGCTCCGGTGGCGCCGGGGTCGGCCCGAGCGCGAGCGGGCCGAGCGGCGGCGCGGCCGTGACCGGCACTGCGCCGCGCTCCTCGCCCGCCCACTCCGACAGCCACAAGACGGCCAAGCCGAAGCCCAGGGCCAAGCCGAAGCCGAAGCCCAAGGCCAAGCCAAGCCGAAACCGAAGCCCAAGCCGAAGCCGAAGCCCGCCGCGTCAACGCCCACCTCGTCCCGCACCATCTCGAGCGGCTCGACGGCCGAGGGGATCACCGGGACGCAGATCCTCGCCTACGCCAACCGCTTCACCGGCACGCCGTACGTGTACGGCGGCAACGGCCCGCAGACGTTCGACTGCTCGGGCTTCACCAGCTACGTGTTCGCCCACTTCGGCTACCACCTCGACCGCACGTCCTACGAACAGATGAAGCGAGGGTCAGGCGGTGCACGGGCCGCTGCAGGTCGGTGACCTCGTGTTCTGGGACGCCGGCGGCCACGTCGGCATCTACGCCGGGAACGACACCTTCATCTCGGCCACCGTCCACCGGGGGATCTGGACCTACAGCTTCGCCGTCTGGCGAGCAGACCCAGTCCTACACCACGGCCCGCCGGATCCTCGGCGACACCTCGCTGACGAAGGCGACGATGCACGCCACCGCGGACTCCGGGCTGCCGCGCAACGGCGGCCCGGCCGACGCCACCCCCTGACTCGGGCCCGGTCCCGGTTCAGCCAGGGTCCGGGACCACGATGCGCTCGACGAATGCCGTCAGCGGCTCGGTGAGCGCGACGAGCTCGGCGGTGCGCCCGTCGGCGATGTAGGTCGAGACGAGCTCGAGGATCGCCCCGACGACCGCGAGCGCGATGTCGCGCGAGAGCGCGGGGACCGAAGGATCGCTCGCCCGCGCGAGGACGTTGAGAGCCTCGTAGCGCTCGGCGAATGCGACGAGCGTGGCGCGGCGTCGTTCGAGTCCGCGGGGCCCGGCGGCGTGCACCTCGAGGATGATCGCCTGGCTGAACGCCGCCTCCTCGGCGAGCACCCCCAGGAATGCCCGCAGTCCAGCTGCGACGCGGTCGCGCGGTGCCTGGTCCGCTGGTTGGTCGCCGAGCGTCTCGACGATCCGCCCAAGCACGAACGCAATGCCCGTGTCGTACAGCGCGAGGAAGCAGTCCTCCTTATCGGCGAAGTGCTGATAGAAGGTCTTGCGCGATACGCCCGCGAGCTCGACGACGTGGGCGACGGTGGTGGCGCCGTAGCCGTGCTGCGCCACCGCCCGGGCCATCGCGTCAAGCAGGCGCCCGCGCTGAGACGCGAGGACGACCTCCCGGCTCAGCGAGTGGCGGCCGGCCGGTAGCCGGCCGTCCGTGACAGGCAGCTCGCCGCGAAAGTCCCTCACACGGTCCGGGTACGAGGCTTGCACTTTCAGAAACGCTAGCGTACTGTTCGGAAACACTGCTGTTCCTGGAAACGCGAATCGCCCGAGGAGAGAGCGTATGTCCGACCCGCCCCACCACCGTTTCGGCCCGACCCGTCGGCTCCTGCTCGCACTCGCATGCGGCGCCACTGTCCTCGCATCGCTCGCGGGCCAGGCCGCGGCCGCGCCGCTGCGCTACGTCGCGCTCGGCGACTCGTACAGCGCCGCTTCCGGCGTTCTGCCTCTCGACCTCACGGCTCCGCCCGAGTGCCTGCGCTCGGCTCTCAACTACCCGCACGTGATCGCCGGTGCCACGGGCGCGCAGCTGGACGACGTGACCTGCGGCGCCGCGGACACGAGCAGCTACTTCTCGTCGCAGTACCCGGGCGTGGCCCCGCAGCTCAATGCCGTGGCCGCCAACACGCAGCTGATCACGATGACGATCGGTGGCAACGACAGCAACGTGTTCATCGACACCATCGTCGACTGCGGCAGCGCAGGGCTTTCGACCCTCGGCCAGGGCAGTCCGTGCAAGGATCGCTACGGCTCCTCGTTCGACGACACGATCCGCAACACGACCTACCCCTCGCTGGTGAAGGCCCTCTCAGCGGTCCGGGCGAAGGCGCCAAGCGCGAAGATCGCGATCCTCGGCTACCCGTGGATCATGCCGCCGACGGGCGGGTGCTTCACGAAGATGCCGATCGCCAGCGGCGACGTTCCCTATGTCCGAGACATCCAAGCGACACTGAACAATGCCGTCGGCCGCGCCGCTGCGGCCACCCACGTCACCTACATCGACTTCAGCCAGGTGTCGAACGGTCACGACGCGTGCGAGCCGATCGGCGTTCGCTGGATCGAGCCGGTGCTCCAGGGCACCAACCCGGTGATCGTGCACCCCAACGCACTGGGCGAATCCGCGATGGCCGCGCAGACGGTCAGCGTGCTGCGTCTCGGCGGCTGAGCACCTGGATCTCTCCGGCTTCTGACGGTCGGCGCCGGCTCGTCAAGCATCGACGAGCCGGGGCTGCCGGGCGATGCTCAGGGTTATGCCGGCGGGCCGTTCGGGACCACGCCCAGCTGCTGCATCATCGCCATCATGTCGAGCACTCCCCAGTGCTCGTGGGCGAGACCATCGTCGTCGAAGCGGATGATGTCGATCAACCGCACCTCGACGTGCCTGCCGGTCGCGGGGATACCCATCAGCTCGCCCTGGTGCGTTCCGGTGAGCTTCGATCGCAGGATCACCTTGTCACCGCTGACCAGCACGTCTTCCGGGTCCATCCGGAGGTCGGGAAATCCCGCCCGCTGCATCCGAAAGAACTGAAGGACGCCGTCCTTCGTCGGCGGGATCCCAGGCGTCTCCTCGTGCTCAACGAAGTCGGCGGCCAAGCTCTCGCCGAATCCTTCGATGTCGCCGCCGTTGATCAGGTCGTACATCCGTCGCGCCGCGGCCCCGTGGTCCATCATCTCTCCTTCGGTCGTCCTGCCATTCGAACGGCCCTAGATCGCGCCCGAACGGTCGTCGGCCCGTTCAACGTCGAGTTGGATCGCATCCAACTCGCGATTGATCATCGATTCATACTGGCGACGCTCGAAGCCGAGCATCACGATCTGGGCTCCGACCGCGGCGTCACGGATTGCGACCCGGACGACGACATCGTGGTCCCGGCTCCCGGCGTGAACCGAGCCGGCGATCGGCTTCTGCGACGTCCTCCACGCGAGCCCCCATCCGCCTCGGAACGCGATGCCCTCCGTGACGCGAGCGTCGATCCAGCGCCTCCGGCGGATCAAGCCGTCCCGAACCCACGCCAGAACATCGGCAGGTTCCTGACCGCGAACCACCAACTCTCGCTCGCCGTGGACAAAGGGCACGAACGCGACCGTACCCCAGGTCGAACGGAGAGGGCGGGATTCGAACCCGCGATAGAGGTTTCCCCCCATACTCGCTTATCGCGCCGCGCCTGTTGCGGCCTCTCGCAGTCTGTCGCCGCTTGCCTGGATCCAAGCGTTCCTCTGGGCTCGAGCGTCGATGTCTGCTGCCGTCTGGTACTTCCACCCCGGCTTCCAAATCAAGCGTGACCTGGCTCGGCATCATCGGCCACGTTGAACACGTGGGCCACTGCTATCGAACCGCCCCTCAGGTGGCGGAGCATTGCGCCGCCGGCCTTCGAAGATGCCGGTTGCGCCTCTCCACCGGGTGTAGGGTGGGTTATGCCATGCGGGGCGCGGGGGCGCAGGCCGTGCGGCAACCTACGCGGCACCGCCGCAGAACGGAGAGTCAGCATGCACGTAGTCCTCAGAAGCTATTCGGGACAGGGCGCATCGGAGCTGTTCGATGCTCTCGCCCAGAGAGAAGACGACGTAAAGCGCCTGATCGGCACCGTTCCTGGGTTCATCAGCTACTCGGCGGTTCGCGAGAACGGCGGTGGACAGACCGTGACCATCTGTCAGGACAAGGCCGGCACCGATGAGTCCTCTCGGCGCGCCGCCGAGTGGGTCAAGGAGAACATCGGCGTGGCGGTCGATGCGCCCACCGTCAATCAAGGCGAGACGATCCTGCACTTCTAGGAGTTCGTTCAGCTTGATGTGACCCGCTGGGTGGTCGCAATCGTGCGGCCACCCAGTTCGCGCTCCGGGATACGTCCACCGAGTGCGTTGCCGCCAATCTGCCGATTCGCGCGAGTCACCGGGCTGTGTCGCGAAGTTCCAGATCCACCAATTTGCAGCAGCGGAGAGGGCGGGATTCGAACCCGCGATAGAGGTTTCCCCCATACTCGCTTAGCAGGCGAGTGCCTTCAGCCACTCGGCCACCTCTCCGGGTCGGCCGAGTGTAGAGGCTGACGGCCGTGCGGGGAGGGGCCCACGCGCGCGGCCACGACTACGATCTGGCTCCCCTGGAGGGGTGGCAGAGCGGTCGAATGCACCGGTCTTGAAAACCGGAGTCCGGGTCACCGGACCGCGGGTTCGAATCCCGCCCCCTCCGTGCTGTTCCGGCCCGGCCCGCCGGGCGCCGGCGGCGGTAGAGTCGGCACCGTGACCCTCGTCGTGCTCACCGGCGCCACCCGCGGGATCGGCCAGGCCGCCGCGGTCGAGCTCGCCCGGCAGGGCGCGGAGCTCGCGCTCGTCGGGCGCGAGGCCGAGCGCGTCCAGGCCGTCGCCGAGGAGGCCACGGCGACCGGTGGCGGCGCCCCCGTCCACCAGCACATCGCCGACCTGGCGCAGATGTCCGACGTCCGGCGGCTCGCCGACGAGTTGCGCGAGAGCTATCCGCAGATCGACGTGCTGGCCAACAACGCCGGGGCTCTGTTCGCCTCGCGCAAGACGACCTCGGACGGGTTCGAGCAGACGTTCGCGCTCAACCACCTCGCGCCGTTCCTGCTCACCAACCTGCTCCGCGATCGCCTCAGCGGTGGGCGTGTGGTGACGACCGCCTCCGACGCTCACAAGTCCGGGCGGCTCGACCTCGACGACCTCCAGTCCGAGACGGGCTACCAGGCGATGCGGGTCTACGGCACCTCCAAGCTGTGCAACATCCTCTTCACCCGCGAGCTCGCGGCCCGCGCGCCCGAACTGCACGCCAACTGCTTTCACCCGGGCGTCGTCCGCACCGGGTTCGGCAAGAACGACAACGGGATCTGGAAGGTCCTCACGACCCTCGGTGGTCCGTTCTTCCGCACACCGGCGCGTGGTGCACGATCGCTGGTGTGGCTCGCCACCTCGGATGAGGGCGGCCGGCTGACCGGCGAGTACATCGAGGACGAGAAGGTGGCCACGCCGAGCGCCCAGGCCCAGGACGCGGAGCTCGCCGCCGGGCTGTGGGAGCGGAGCGCCGAGCTCGTCGGGCTCGCCGCCCCTGCCTAGCAGTCCTCGGTCGCTCTGTTGCGCCCGCCGCAGGACGGTGTTAAGTTGTCTCTACCGGAGTGACCGTCTGGGCCGCCCCGGCCGTAGGACGACATGTGGCGGTGGCGCCGGTCGGCTTGCATTCGCATCTTCCACCGGAAGTCAGCATGTCCGAGCAACGTCTGGTCCGTCCTTCGACTCACGGCTCACCGCGGCCGCCGACCACCGCGAGCCGCTCAGCGATCTCGGGCGAGAAGCGTTCCGACGTCAGGCGTGGTCTGGCAGACGCGGACCCGACCCGGATCGTCACCCGCTGGGTGGAGGCGTTCAACGCACGTGACCTTCCGACGATGCTCCGCTGCTTCGCCGAGGACGTCGACTTCCACCCGCTGAGGGCGGGCGGGCACGCCGACCACGTCCACGGCCACGACGGCGTGCGCTGGTGGTTCGCGCAGCTCACCCAACACCGCCGCGAGCACCGGATGCTGCTCCGCGAGGTCCGCCACCTCGGCCCGGGCAGAGTCCTGGCGACAGGGGTGGTCACGATCGAGGACGAGGACGCGGGGCCGTTCTGCGCCGTCGACGTCATCCGGGGCAACGCGATCGTCTCCGCGCACCACTACTACACCGACGTCGACACGATCGACCAGCTCGGGATGCTCTGACACGCCTGGGCGGACCGTGTCCGCCCAGGCGTGCGCTACGTTCGCCGGAGTGTCGGCGTCCCACACCCCGTTCGCGGTGTTCAACCGCACCGCCAACCCGCTCGTCCGCGCGACGCTCGAGTCTCCACTGCACCCTCTGCTCAGCCGGAGCCTCGCCGTGATCACGGTGACCGGGAAACGGACCGGGCAGCGATACACCTTTCCGGTCAGCTTCCGGCAGGACGGCGACCACGTCCGTGTCGTCGTCGGGTGGCCCGAGCGGAAGCGCTGGTGGCGCAACCTCACCGAGGAGGCACCGGTCGAGATGCGCATCCGGGGCCGTCACCGCACCGGCCGCGCAATCGCCCGCGGCGACGAGCGCTCCGGTGTCACGGTCGAGATCACGCTCGACCCGATCACAGGCTGACGACCCTTCGCCATCGCGCGAGAGCGCTCGCGAAGAGACCCGTCGACCTTCAGCGCCGCGCAGCCCGAGCCGCAGGTCGCACCGCTCGCCGCCTCGGCCTGACGAGTGGTCTCGTCCGCCGGCGGTGGCCGTGTCGGACGCGGCGCGCGCGTGTGAGCGGATCGACGTAATCGGCGGGCCCGCCACCGCGGCGGTGCGGTGAAGCCGGCCGCCGGGGCGTGTCACCCGCCGCTCGCGCCAAGCTGGCACGCGCGGCGGCGGACGCTCCGGCCAGTCCGAGCAGATGGTCGCGCACGCCGGCGCCGTATGCCGTGGGCGTTCCCGCGTAGTCGGTGATCAGGGCCGGCCCACCGCCGCAGTCCCACGTATCCCACGTCCAGGCCAGGTAGCTGCCACCGTGCTGATCGAGCCAACTCATCAACGGCGTGACATACGAGCTGCCACAGTCGTTCTCGCCGATCTCGCCGGTGATCAGTGGCACCGAAGCCAGCGTCGGTGCGACATTCGCATTCCAACACGTCGCGGTCGTGCAACCGCCGAAGTTGTAGCTGTGCCACGACGCCGCGACCTGGTTGAGCGGGTCGGCCGGGCGGTACGCGAGCCAGTGGTCGAGCGTCCCCGAGTACTGCGGACCGCCGACCATCACGACGTTGTGCGCGCCGGCCTGCCGGACCGCGTCGAGCATCGACTGCATCCCGGCCGCCTGGTAGGAGAGCGAGTTCCCGTTCTGATCGATCAGGAGCCCATTGCAGGCGCTGGCGCCGTCGCGCACGCACGACCAGGTCGCCGCGGTGTCCTGATTGTTGCCCGGGTAGGGCTCGTTGAACAGGTCGAACACCACCGAGAGGTTGTCCTTGTAGGCCGCGCCGACCTGCGACCAGAACGTGAGGGCGTGGTCGGCGTCGGGCATCGGCAGCTGGCTCGTCGCCGGTGTCGCGCCGGGGGCGGCCCAGTGGAGGTCAAGGATCGCGACGATGCCGTTCTGGTTGAGCAGCGAGACGTAGTTGGCGATCGCCTGCTGGTAGTTCGCGCCGCCGTACTGGGACGGCACCCCGTTGATCCCGAGCCAACAGTCCTCATTGAGCGGAACCCGCACCGCGTTGACCTTCCAGGCCGCGATCGCCTTCACCGACGCCGCGTCGTTCGGCCCGTCGAAGATGCCCCACCCCTGGATGCACGCGTACTCGGTGCCCGAGCGGTCGACGCCGAGGAGCCGCAGCGGCTTGCCCTGACCGTCCACGAGCCCGTTTCCGCTCACGGCCACCGTCGGCGCACAGCCCGCGAGGAGGCACGCGGCGGCAGCAGCCAGGGCCAGCGAGCAGCGGGCGCGAACGCTCACCCCACCATTTCACCGCCGCCCGTCCGGGCGTCAACCCGGGATGGACGAACAGACGACGGCAATGCCGGCCCCGACCGAAGCGCTTCGCGCGTCCTGTCGCCGCCGACGGCCGTCGGCGGAGCGCCACTAGAATGGCCGCGACGCGCCCGTAGCTCAGCTGGATAGAGCGTCGGTCTACGGAACCGAAGGTCGGGAGTTCGAATCTCTCCGGGCGCGCTACGAAAGCCCGCTTGGCGACGTGCGCTGCACGGCAGATTCCTCGGTCTTCCGCAGCGCGGACCTGAGGCGTCCGGAAGGTGATGAGCGACACCAGGCCCGCCACGGCAACCCGCGGCTGCCCCCAGCCAACTGGACCGGCTAGATCCTCTCGCTGAGCATTACACACCTCCGCATTCTCGACGGCACGGCGGAGGAAGTGCCTTCGGCGCGGGGACGTTGATCAGCGGCATTCGGCTTGCATCCAAAGTAAGCTCGCCGCCGCACCATCAACGCACGGGCCGACGGCGATGAGTTTTGAGACGATCCGCAATTGCGTAGTTTTCATTTGGTCCGTCACGGAGCTACTGCGTGGGAACTACAGCAGTCCGAATACGGCAAGGTGATCTTGCCGCTCATGGTCATTCGTCGCGTCGACTGCATGCTTGACCCGAACAAGGACGCGGTGCGCGAGCGCGCGGATCTCCCGGTCATCAGCCTGACGGAAAGGATGGGTGATGTCCTCCTTGAGGGAGTCCATCCTTTGCTCGGGGAACCGGAGCTCTTATGCAGGCTCTCAGCCTCCCTCACCACCGCCGCAGTGTGCTCAATGGCGCGGACCGTCTCGACTGCGCCGGTGAATGTCTCTGACTGGTTGGCGTCGGCATCTTGACTTCTTGTTTTGCCCGCTTTGGGCGTCAACCTCCGCTCGTTCGGCCCACCGCCCGGCTTGAATTCGCCGCCGCAGCGCGGACGGGGACGTGACCTGACGTGAGCAGCGCTCCGCAGGCCGATGGCCACGTGCTCGCTGCACCGAGCCTCCCCGAGGACGCCGCACCCAACCTCGCTCCGCCGCCGGGCAATCCACGTTTCCCCCTCTTCGACTCACTGCGGGCGGTGGCGGCGCTGAGCGTGTTCCTGGGCCATACGATCATCGCGCTCTACAGCTTCTACTTCCATCCGCAGCTGTTCCTGGACGCCGTGCAGACCTCCGATCAGGGGGTCGCGCTGTTCTTTCTCATTTCCGGCTTTCTGCTCTACCGCCCGTTCCTAGTCGCTCGCCGCGGGGGGTTTCCGCTCTCGCTGAAAAGCTTCGCGCGCCGGCGCGTGCTGCGCATCGTCCCGGCCTACTGGGCGGCTTTGAGCATCGCCCTGCTGGCGGGGGTAGTCAATGGGGTCAATGGGCACAACTGGTGGGTGTTCTACGGCTTCGGGCAGATCTACAGCTTCAACACCATCGGCCATGGCATCGGCGCCGCCTGGACCCTGTGCATCGAGATGACCTTCTACATCGCCCTACCGCTGCTGAGCGCTGTAGGGGCGAAGCTCGGCCGTCGCCCCGACTCGATGCGCGGCGACCTGGTCATGCTCGCGGTTCTATCGGCCGCCTCGCTGGCCTTCCGGTGGCACTTTCACAGCTTCGGCGACCTAGCCAGGGTTTCGACGCTGCCCGGCACCTTCACCTGGTTTGCGTTCGGCATGTTCCTAGCGATCCTCAGCGTCGCACAGCAGGGCAGAGCGAACGAGCCCGCGATCGTGAGACTGATCAGGGGACACCCGACGCTGTGCTGGCTGGCGGCGGCGATCCCGGCCTGGTACCTGCACCGGCTTTTGCTCCACGGATCTTCCCGCGCCGCGCTGCTCGGACAGCACGTGCTCTATGCGGTGGTGGCGATGCTGATGCTCGCCCCGGCGGTGTTCGCCGACGAAGGTCCGGGGCTCGTTCGCCGGGCGCTTCGCAACCGAGTGCTGGCCTGGATCGGACTGATCTCCTACGGGTTCTACCTCTACCACACGCTCGTCATCCAGGAGTTGAGCAAGACCGTCCACGGTCCCATCGCGTACCCCGTGCTGCTGGTGAGCGCGTTCGCGCTGAGCTGCGCCTGTGCGGCAGTCAGCTATTACCTTCTGGAGCGCCCGGCGATGCGGCTGCGCCTGCACCGCCCTGAGTTCCTGCACTGACTACTTATCTAGGCTTTGGCCTGCGCCGTCTGGGGGGGCGACGGCTCCCTGGCGGCGGCTCCTGGCGTCAAGCTCCTCGATCAGCGAAAAGAATTTCTCTATAGAAAGACTACCGATGCCCCAGCTGGAATCGAACCCCGCGATTTTGCGCCAAACACGGGTCGCTGACGTGGTCGCGATCGGTTGCGACACCGCTTGTTGACGAGGCACTCATCTCGGACCGCCGAGAAGGTGCTCGAAAGTGCGCCCCGCCGGATTCTGAGTCGGGGGTCAACCGCCGGCCTGACCAACCAATCAGGCGGGGCTCGGCGGGGCTCCGAAACGACTGGCCGGGGCTGGACAGCGCGATCAGCGGGCGGCGGGATGCCGCCACCCAGGCGATCGTGCGTGAGCTCGACGACCGCGGCGACCAGGAGCAGCCGAGACGAGCGCGTCTCGGGGTCGGACTGACGCCGGGGCGATACCTAGGCAGTCGCCGGGAGCGGCGCGCAGGACGGCGCGCCACCCCTTTCGCGTGAGAGGACTCGCAGACAGTCCCAACGCGTCGCTGTCGCTTCGATCGAGCAGCTACAGCTCAACAGCCGCGAGGTGGCGGCCACCGATAGGTACCGGCGCGCCGCCGGCGTGTCGATGCCCGAATCTCGAGCTACGGCCGCGGGTGGCTCAGGCAGTGAGCGTCTGTCCTACCTTCCGCGCGTTGCGAGACGCTGGCCGATGTCATCGAAAGGCTCGCGCGGTTGGCAAAGCAGGTGTCGTCGAACGTCTGGCCGGGGATCGCCGTGGCTTCCCTGAGTTTCGATGCGCGTCGGCCGGACCTCGATTGGCACCTCGCCGGCGAGTGGGTCATCGATGAGGTCTCGTGTCCGTGGCCGTTTGACGTGTTGAGGAGCTATGAGCGATCTGGATCTTGTTGACGAGGAGTCATTGCTCTCGGCCGCGCGAGCCGGAGACGAAGTAGCGTTCGGCCGGCTGCTCAAGCTCCACCACAAGGGGCTCGATCGGTTCTGCTATCTGATGCTCGGTGACGCGGACGATGGTAAGTGCGCGCTGGAGGAGACTGTGCTCGGCGCGTGGCGGGAACGGGAGCTGGCGGAGCCGACTACGACACCACGAATGTGGCTTTACAGGCACGCGATGATCGCGTGCCTCGGAGATCGCGGCCTTCACCGATGAGTTTGCGTGCCGGCGAGGGTTTGACGTAGTGACAGCGATGAACGCGAAGCCCCGCAACAACCCCGAGCAACGCCAGCTGTTGGCGGCCGCCCAGGCGGGCGACGAGCTCGCGTTCCGTCGGATGGTTGAGCCGTATCGCCACGTGCTGGAGGTTCACTGCTACCGGATGCTGGGTTCTCCGCAGGACGCTGAGGATGTGGTTCAGGAGACGCTGCTGCGCGCGTGGCGCGCGATCGAGCGGTTCGAGCCGCGAGCGCAGCTGCAGACATGGCTGTACCGGATCGCGACGAACGCGTGCCTCGATGAGCTCGAGCGCCGTCCCCGCCGGCCGGAGCCGGTGCAGCCGTATCCGGACACGCCGCTCGACCCGGCCGCGTCGCCGACGTACGACCCAGCGGCGCGCTACGCGATCCGCGAGGGCATGGAGTTGGCGCTCCTGAGGGCGATTCAGGAGCTGCCGGGCCGCCAGCGCGCGGTGCTGATCCTTCGCGACGTGCTCGGCTGGACCTCACCCGAGGTGGCCGAGCTGCTCGACTCGACGGTCCCTGCGACCAACAGCGCGCTCCAGCGCGCGCGAGCGACGATCGAGCTGCACCTCCCGGCGCCCGCGCCAACCTCAGTGGTGGATACCGAGCGCGAGTTGCTCGATCGCTACGTCGCGGCGTTCGAGAGCGACGACGTCGACGGGCTCGTGGCGCTGCTCCGCGAGGACGCTGTCCTGCGAATGCCGCCGCAGCCGGCGGTGCGCGGCGCCGCTGCGATCGCGAAGTTCTTCCGCGAGACCGCGGCGGGCGGCGACCTCGCCCGGATGAGACTCACGGCGACACGGGCGAACGGTCGCCCCGCCGTCGCTGCGCATCGGCGAACGGATGCCGGCGGGCTGATCCCGCACGGGATCCTGGTGCTCGAGGTCACGGGCAGGAGGATCGTTGGGATCGACGCGTTCATCGACCCGTCGCTACTGCCTGCGTTCGGCTTCTGGGTGGCGCGATGAGCGCGCGGTCTCCGTAGCCGCACCGTCGGCGCGTCTTTCCTCTTTAAGTCGGCTTTTCGAACCAGAACGCTGGAGGTTCCATCATGTCCAAACCCATTAATCGCTGGCGCGCGTTCTCGCTCCTAGCCAGCGCCGCATTCATGACCGTCATGGATCTGACGATCGTGAACACCGCCCTGCCAACGATCGGGCGAAAGCTCCACTTCTCGCAGACGAGCCTGCTGTGGGTCGTAACCGCATACGGGCTCGCATACGGCGGCTTTCTGCTGCTCGGCGGTCGGGCCGCCGATCTGCTCGGGCGCCGGCGCATGATCATCACCGGGCTGGCGGTGTTCACGGCCGCGTCGCTCGCGGCGTCGCTCGCCGGCAGCGACTCGACGCTGATCGCGGCGCGCGCCGTCCAGGGCCTCGGCGCCGCGACGTTCCTGCCGGCCGCGTTGTCGACCGTGCGGAACATGTTCACCGAGGGCGCCGAGCGCAACAAAGCGCTCGGCATCTGGGGGGCGCTCGCAGCCCTCGGCGCGACGTTCGGGGTCGTGTTCGGCGGCCTGCTCACGCGCTTTGCCGGCTGGCAGTACATATTTCTGCTGAACGTCCCGGTCGGCCTGGTCGTGCTGATCCTGGTCCGACGGGTTGTTCCGGAGACCCGTGTCGAGACCGCCCAGCGGCGGTATGACCCGCTTGGCGCGCTGACGGTGACCGGTGCGCTGGTGCTGCTCGCCTACGCGATCGCCCAGGCACCGCAGGTCGGCTGGGGCGCGACCCGCACGATCGCCGAGCTGACGATCGCCGTCGCGCTGCTCGCAGCGTTCCTGGCGATCGAGAGCCGCGGCGAGGAACCACTGATGCCGCTGCAGATCTTCCGGCTGCAGACGCTCGCGGGCGCAAACGCCGTCGGCTTCCTGCTCGGGGCGAGCTTCTACTCGTTCATCTTCATCGGCACCCTCTACATGCAACAGGTGCTCGGATTCTCCGCGCTTGAGGGCGGGTTCGCGTGGGCGTTGGGAGGGATCTCCTCAATCCTGTTCGCAGGAATCTCCCAGCTGCTCGTCACCAAGGGGTCCGCCAAGCTCGTGATGGCGCTCGGGATGACATGCGTCGGCGCCGGCACGCTGTGGCTGACCCAGGCGCCGGTAGGCGGACAGTTCTGGGGAAACGTGGCCGGCCCGATCCTGGTCGGCTGCGGGATGGGAACCGCGTTCGCGTTCATCCCCGTATCGATCGCGGCGCTCGCCGGCGTCGAGGACCGTGAGGCCGGGCTCGCGTCCGGGCTGATCTACACCTCCCAGGAGCTCGGTGGCGCGCTGGGGATCGCAATCGCCTCGAGCATCGCCGCGAGCCACTCGAAAACGCTGCTGCGCGCCGGGGATGGCATCAACGCCGCCCTCACAGGCGGCTTCCACTCCGCCCTCTGGGTCGCCGGCGGGATCGCGCTGCTCGGGATCCCCGTCACGTTCCTGATGATCCGCAAGGACGAGATGGAGACAGCGGTCTCCGCCACCGCCATCGGAGGTCCGCAGCCCGCGCCCGCCATGTGACTCCGGCAGCTGAAAGCAACTCCAACCAAGAACAACCCACAAGGAGCAAACCATGAACCACACGATCGTCACCTACACCGTCAAAGCCGGACGCGAGGAGGAGAACGCCGCGCTCGTACGCGCGGTCTTCGAAGAGCTCGCAGGGGCGCAACCCGACGGCTTTCGCTACGCCGTCTTTCAGGCGGCTGACTCAGCCGAGTTCATCCACCTCTACGCCGACGAGGGCGCCGCACCCGGCGCGCTCCAGCAGCTGCCCGCGTTCAAAGCCTTCGTGGAGGGAGCCCCAGAGCGGCACGAACAGCCTGCGTCGTTCCAACAGTTCGAGCTGATCGGCAACTATCGCACCTTCGACGATCCTGACCGTCCATCGGCCGCCGGCGGCAGCTTGGCGGCGCGGTGAGGGACGGGTCGAAGCGGTCGAAGGGATCCTGAAGGTCAACGCGCCAGGAACGAGCTGGCTCATTCGGACGCGACCACCCCGGACCGGACTCCACCCGTGACCGCGGTGGTGACAATGCAGGTGTCTCGCCGGAGCAGACAAGTTCCCTGCTCGTCGCCAGGACCAGGGCGACCGGCCCCGCCGGCATCGGGCCTTCCCCGCCTATGCAGAACCGGGGAGAGCCGAAACGACGGCACCCATGGTGCTGACGATTGGAATGCGCGAAACGCGCTCACCAGGTCTCGCCGCTCCTGTGGCTAGTGGCGGCAGCCGAGCACTACGCCGCAAGCGCATACTCTTCGGCGATCCGGGCGTCACTCCTGCGGACGGATCGGGCCCCCGCTACTGAGATTCCGCAGGAACGAGAGGCCTCCGAGCAATCGGGCCTTCTCTTTGGGCAGGTCGGTCGTTTGACGTCGTTTGACCGGGCGCCGCGGTCACCTCGCCAGCCGGGGTATCGGCAGGTCGCGCAGCTTCCTTCCGCGGTTGTCGCATCGCGCGCCGAAGCTCTGATACGCCAAAGTCGGCGCATGAATGCGCCAGATATGGCGTATCATGTCCGTCATGCCACGACAGCGCAGCGGCGACCTCTTTCCGACCGACCAGCCGATCCCGGCGAGCCAGATGATTGGCCGCGAGGTCGATGTGCGCGAGGTTGCCACGGCGCTCGAGGCCGGCTCGAACCTGGTGGTCGCGGGGCCTCGGCGGACAGGCAAGACGAGTGTGTGCGACGCGGCGATCGGCCGCTTGGAGAAGCGCGGTCTCTACACGGTCAGTGTCGATCTGTTCAGGATCGCCAGCGCGGCGGAGTTCGCGGAGGCTCTGGTCGAGTCGACGCTCTCCAACCGCTCGGCCCTCAGGCGGGTAATCCATCAGACGAGGCGAGCCGGCCGGTTGGTCGCCGACGCCCTCCACACATCGGCGGTCGTCAAGTCAAAGGCGCAGCTCGGGGAGGAGATCGAGATCGCCTTTGCGCCTGGACTCGCAGCGAGGGATCCCGAGCGCTACCTCGACTATGCCCTTGCCCTTCCGGGGCGCATCGCGCAGGCCGACAACAAGCAGGTCATCGTGTTCTTCGACGAGTTCCAGGAGGTAGGTGGCCCGCACGAGCCCTACGGAGATCCCGATCGTCTGACGAAGCGGATGCGAGCCATCTTCCAACGCTCAACGAGCGTGAGCTTCCTGTTCGCCGGCAGCCTCGAGCACCTCATGCGGGATCTGTTCACCCCCGCCGATCGGGCCCTGCACCAGTTCGGGGGATTCCACGATCTGCGTCCGATCGACGATCTGGCCTGGGCCGCAGGGCTGAGTGAGCGCTTCACGGCCGACGACTGTCAGGTTGAGCCGCTCGCGCTCACCCGGATGATCGAGTACGGCGAGGGCCAGCCCCGCAGCACCATGCTCGTTGCCCAGAAGACCCACCTCGTCACGGTCGAGCTGGACACGCGCACCGTGGATCTCGACACCGTCGAGCAGGGGCTCCAGTCGGCGATGGCAGCCGACCGCGTCGCCCACGAGCAGATCGTCGAGCGCATCCGACGAGCCCACAAGCTGGGTCTGCTGGTGGCCGAACGCGTCGCTCGCGGGCAGCCCGTCTACACCGGCCTTCAGCGCGGAGCAGTTCGGCGGGCGCTGGAGAACCTGCGAGACATCGGTGTCATCGAGAGCGGGGGTCGTGGCGACTGGCGCTTCTCGAACCCGCTCGTGCGGCGTTTCATCGAGGCTGTACGGCCTCTCGCCTGATACGCCGGGCCTGGCGCATGGTGCGCCACCTTCGGCGCAGCGTCATCCGTGCTTAACCGGACCCGGTTCCGCCTCACTCGGATTAAGCCCTCGGTCGCGCCCGGGTATCCGAGGAACGCGAGGGCTCAAGGATCGCACTCGGCGAGGATGCGGCGGTGGATCGGTGGAGCCAAAGTCCCCCCAAAACAATTTCGCTTGACTTATGCCCAAAGGCAAAGCTAGATTTGGGTCACGCTCAAATGAAAGCTTCCCGTCGGACATACAAGATGAAGGCTCGTGCCGAAGCCGCCGAGGCGACGCGGCGCCGGCTGGCGGCAGTCGCCATGGACCGCTTCCTCGCCGAGCCATACGACGAGGTGACGCTGACCGCCATCGCCGAAGCGGCGGGCGTCTCCCAGCAGACGCTCCTCAACCACTTCGGGTCCAAGGAGGGGCTGTTCATGGCCGGCGTGGCGCTGTTCACCGAGCGCTCGAAGGAGCAGCTCTACGCGGCGGCGCCCGGCGATGTGGCCAGGGCGGTGGCCGTCCTCGTGGCTCGGTATGAGGAGAGCGGCGACGCCAATGTCCGCCTCGCCATGGTCGAGGACCGGATCGATGCCGTCGCGACCGCTCTGGCCGCCGCCCGGGCCAGCCACCAGGAGTGGCTCGAGACGATCTTCGCCGACCAGCTGCCGGCCTCGCCAGCGCAACGCCGGCGGGCCGTCCATGCGCTCTACGCGGCAACCGATGTCTTCACCTGGAAGCTCCTCAGGCGGGAACTCGGTCTCAGCGCGGCCGCCACCAGGAATGTCATCAACGACATGGTCGGGGCGATCGTCGCCTCCTGGCCGGGGAGGGGCTAGACGATGAGTCACTACCTGCTCGTGACCTGGGACGGAGCGGGCAACGTGCCGCCAGAGCTCTCGGTCCTTCGAGATCTGGCCGATCGGGGCCACCGGATCTCGGTGCTCGGTGATCCGACGCTGCGCACCGAGGCGGAGGCACTCGGCGCCGACTTTCGACCGTGGGTCGCGGCCCCGCATCAGAAGAGCCGGGCCCCCGAAGACCACCTGATCCGGGATTTCGAAGCGAAGACTCCACCGCAGCTGATCGCGCGGCTTTCCGACCGGCTGGTTGCGACCCCAGCCGGCGTGCAGGCAGCGAAACGCTCGCCGCGATCCGGGAGTTGGAACCGGATGTGCTGCTGGTCAGCGGGATGCTGCTCGGACCCCAGATCGCCGGCGAGGTGGCAGGCATTCCGGTGGCCGCCCTATTGGGGAACATCTACTGGTTCCCGGCTCGGGGCATGCCGCCGTTCGGGACGGGCTGGCAACCGATGCTCGGGTGCCCTCGGGCGAGTTCGCGACGCTGCGGTGAACCGCCTGGCTACGCACCTGTGGAACCGCGCTCTGCCCGAGGTCAACGGCGCACGGGCCGCCCACGGACTGGCGCCACTCGCGGACCTGTGGTCCCAGCCTGACCGTGCGGCGCAGGTCCTCGTGCTCACCTCGCCGGCATTCGACTTCGCCGGCGAGCTGCCGCGCAACGTCCGCTACACCGGCCCGCAGCTCGAGGATCCAATCTGGGTGGAGCCCTGGGAGCCACCCCCGGCGAGGATCCGACCGTGCTCGTGTCGCTCAGTTCGGCGATGCAGGACCAGCTCGCGCTACTGCGCAGGATCGTCGCCGCGGTGGCAACGCTTCCGGTGCGCGCGGTTGTCACGACCGGCCACGCCGTCGACCCGGCCGACGTGCCCGCACCGAGACATATCCAAGTGGTGCGCACGGCGCCACACGGAACGGTGCTGGCTCAGGCGGCCGCAGTCGTCAACCACGGCGGTCACGGAACGGTGATCAAGGCACTTGCCGCCGGCGTGCCCCAGCTCGTGGTCCCGATGGGACGCGATCAGCTCGACAACGCCGCGCGGGTCGTCGCCCGTGGCGCCGGCCTGCGCTGCAAGCCATCCGCCAAGCCGGCGGCGATTGCCGCCGCGCTCCAGCGCCTGCTCGCCGACCCCTCGCTGAAGGCGCGTGCGGCCGAGCTGGGCACGACCGTCCGTGCAGATGCTGAAGGCGCACGAGCGGCTGAAGCGCTCGAGCTCCTGGCCGAACGAGATCCAGGGACGCGCTCGGCGATGTCCCCGTAAGCACTGCGCGCCCGGCGCACCAGTTCGGCGCTCGCCCCCGACAACAAGATCCGGATCGACCGGGCGCCTCCCGTGGGAGGCGCGCCGCGATTACCCCCGCATCAACAGCCCTCAAGAAAGGACAGGACTCCATGCCCTCCCGACGTCTGACGCTCGCCGTCATCTGTGCCGCAACTGCGATGCTGATGCTTGACATCGCGGTCGTCAACACCGCGCTGGCACCGCTCGCGCATGATCTGGGCACCTCGCTCAGTGAACTCAAGTGGGTCGTCGACGCCTACACGCTGGTCCTCGCGGCCGCAGTGCTCACCGCCGGCTCACTGGCCGACCGCTTCGGTCGCAAACGCCTGTTCTCCGGCGGCCTGGCGCTCTTCACCGTCGCCTCCGCGGCTGCGCCGCAGCCGGCTCGATCGGCGTGCTCGACGCTGCGCGCGCGGTGCAGGGGCTCGGGGCCGCAGTGATGTTCGCGGTCTCGCTGGCGATCCTCGCCGATGCGTTCCCGGGGCCCGCGAGCGCCGCAATGCGCTCGCCGTCTACGGCGCCACGATCGGCGCCTCGTTCGCCGTCGGCCCGCTGGTCGGCGGAGCGCTGGCCTCCGGCCTCGGCTGGCGGTGGATCTTCCTCATCAACCTGCCGCTCGGGCTCATGTGCCTCGTGGTGACGCGCCGCGCGGTCCGGGAGTCGCGGGACCCATCCGCCCTGCGGGTCGACGTGCCCGGCCAGACATTCCTCGCCGCCGGCCTGTTTGCGCTGGTGTACGGAATGCTCCGGGCTAACGAGCTCGGATGGGGGAGCGGGCTGGTCGATGGTTCGTTCGCCGTCGCCGCCGCCTCGCTGGCCGCGTTCGTGGCGGTCGAGCGGCGCTCGGCGCAGCCGATGCTCCCGCTGGGGCTCTTCCACCGCCCGATTTCACCGCCGCTCAGGTCACCGCGTTCGGGATCTCCGGCTCCCTTTTCGCCGGCTACCTGTATCTCACCGTCTACCTGCAAACGGTCCTCCACCTGTCACCGATCGAGACCGGGCTCGTCTACCTGCCGGGCACGGTCACTTCATTCCTCGTCGCGGGGGCCACCGCCTCGCTGGGAGCCAAGAGCTCGCCCCGGACGTTGCTGGTGGTCGGCCTGACGCTGGCCGGCGCGGGCTTGGCCGTCATGGTCGCGACCCTGCACGCGGGCTCGAGCTGGCTCGCCTTCGAGCCCGGCCTGGTGATCGGTATGGCCGGGGTCGGGCTGATCAACCCTGTCCTCTCCGGGCTCGCGCTGAACTCGGTCGACGATGCCAACTCCGGCCTTGCCGCGGGCGCCAACGACACGTTCCGTCAGGCCGGCATCGCGATTGGCGTGGCGGTGCTGGGTGCGCTGATCCCCGCCCACCCGGCCACCCCCGGCGACTTCGTCGACGGCCTGCACGTCGCGCTGCTCGTTGCCGGATGCCTGTGCGGTGTCTCGGCGGTCGTGGTCGCGCGCTTGCTCGGGATGCCGTCGGCGCGAGCTGGCGTCGCGTCCGGGAAGGCCGTTTCCCAACCGGCCTGATCACTGTTCCATCGGACACTCCTGTCAGGCGCGACAGGAAGCGGCGGGGCCTGAGACCGAGGTCTCGCCGCCGTGTCGTGGGGCGATATCTCATGAGATATCATGTGCGGATGGATCCTGCGCTCGAGCTCCGGTCCGCACGGCAGCGTGCCGGACTCAGCCAGCGGGCGCTCGCCGCGCGGGCCGGCACGTCGCAGCCGACCTTGGCCGCCTACGAAGCCGGTCGGAAGCAGCCCTCTGTCCGAACGCTGGAGCGGCTGCTGCGCGCGGCCGGCTCGGAGCTCCTCATCCGGCCGCTGCCAGGCGGCTTGAGCGGGACGTCCTCGCGGGCAGCTACGCGCCGCCGCGGTGCAAGAGCTCGCGGGCGGCCTCTGCGTCTCGCTCTCTGACCATGATCTCGTGCGATCCCGCGGTCCCCAGGCCGTCGCCGGCTCCGGCCCCGGCGTTGGTGAGCCGGGGCAGGCAATCAATGCTGGCGCTGCGCAGAAGTGAGCAGAGGAGCTCGGCCTCCGGTTCGTTGCCAACGACCTCGACTACGACAAATTCGTCAACGCGATTCGTCATTACGCGATGCCTTTCCGGGGCCGGTGCATGGTCAGCCTCGGCTCGTCAGCGGCGGTGTCCAGCAACCGTTCGTAACGACCACCCTACTCCTTCGGCCTCGCCGGCCCCGGCGCCCAGGCCCGGCCCGGGGGCTTCCACCAGACCGGGAAACCGTCACCCGTAGTAGCGCGCAGCAGGCGGGAAGTTGACGTGGCAGAAGACTCGTCTCGCCATGATCTAACCGACAAGCGATGGCGACAGAAGACGGTCGCGAATGGAATCACCTTCGTCCATTACGGCGCGGGGCGAGTGGTGCGTTCGGAACGGGGCAGCGGTCTGACGACCTGGCCTTCGGCGCGAAACGCGCTCACCAGGTCCCGCCGCTCCTTTGGCGAGTAGCGGCAGCCGAGCACTACGCCGCAAGCGCATACTCATCGACGATCCGGGCGTCACTCCTGCGGACGGATCAGGCCACCGACTGGAACCCGCGCGGAAATCTCGGCGTGCAGGTGCTTTCCAATCGGTCCTGTAGGCCCAACCCCGATTCGACACCCGCGACAGCAGCCATAACTATCCCGAGCCGCACGTGTTCCGGCCCGAGCGTTTCCTAGAGGAGCCACCGGACGGCTACTCGTTCCTACCATTCGGCGGCGGCGGGCATCGCTGGCTCGGCGCTGCGCTCGCGCTACTGGAGATCAAGATCTTCTTGCGCGAGATCCTCGCGCGCTTCGAGCTCGCGCCTGTGTCCGGCTGCCCGCGCGTTCGGCACCTCACGCTGTCACGCTCGCGCCGCGCAAGGGCGCGCGTGTCCGGGTGATCGGCGAGCGCACCCAGCGGGCCGATCAGCAAAACGCCACAACCGCCACGGCGGCGTGAGGGTCCCGGACGTCCTCGCCGTTCGACGCGGGCGTGAACAGCGATCAGCGCGAACGCCCGGTTCTGGGCGCGAGCGATCGTCCGCAGCGGCCCCGCTTGGACCCGTTTAGGGTGCTCGGATCGTCGCCGAACCGATCGTGCCCCTTCAAGCTCCTGCCGCTGACGAATGCGATCGTCGGCGGATGCGAGCTCTTGGCGAGGAGCACGTGCGGCGCGACGCGCGGGTCGCGCCGCGCGGGTGGCGACCTGCATTCGCCCTCGAGCGGGCATGGGAAACGAGCACGGCTTAGGGCGGTCAGCCGATCGCGCGGCCACCCAGTGCCCACGGTCGAGCTCGTGGCGACAATCGTAGGCGGGTCGGGCTATTGGATTGCGGCGGGCACCCGGAGGTGCTCTTCCGCCGAGATTAGGCGGTCGTGGCTGTCCACGCCGGCGCCTAGCTTGCGCGGGCTACCGCCTACGCAACCTCGACCGTCCCACGGTCACGCTTCGGTCGCACCGACGGTTCCTGGGGATATGTGACCTGCGCCGACTTCGCTACCCGCTTCCGCTCCATCGCCTCTGGGGTGACGCGCTGCACGTCCCATGCCAGGCCCATCTTCTCCATCGTCCTGATGAGCCACCACGTCGGATCGAACTGCCACCTCTGCAGGCCATGCTTGGCTGACCTCGGGAAGGCGTGATGGTTGTGATGATTGCCCTCGCCAAGTCCGACCAGTGCAACCAACAGATTGTTCCGACTCTGATCCCGGGTCTCGAACGGGCGCTTGCCCCAGAGATGGCAGACCGAGTTCACGCTCCAGGTGGCGTGATGCACGAAGAACACGCGCAGCGGACCACCCCACAGGAAGCCCGCCAGTCCACCACGAAGCTTTCTCGTAACGAGCAGCCCAGCGGTGAATGGCGCGACAAAGTAGCTCAGCACGACGATGAGAGCGAAGCGGCGGTGCACCTTCATAACGACGGGATCATCGAGCAGATCCGGGACATAGCGATGCCGCGATGCCTTCTCGTCGGCAAACAGCCAGCCGAAGTGCGCATGGACAAAGCCTCGTATCCGGCCACCCTCATGGCCGACGTGGGGGCTATGCGGATCGCCGGCTTCATCGGCGTAGGCATGGTGCTTCCGATGGTCCGCCACCCAGTCGGGGACCGACCCCTGAATCGCCGTCGAACCAAGAACCGCGAAGATGCCTCGGATGAGCGGGTAGGTCCTGAAGCTCCGGTGCGTGAATAGCCGGTGGTACCCCGCCGTGATACCCAACCCACTCAGCAGGTAGGACACCCCGAAGATACGACGGTTGGTGGGGGTGGCGAGGAACCAGCGCCTGCGGAATGACGCGACCAGCAGCGCGGGAGGACCGAAGACGAACATCCCGGTGAATATTCGATAGACCCGACTGGCCGGGTGCGTCTCAGGTACTTCGCGCACTGCCGCTCGGTCCATTTCACGGACTCCTATCGGCACGTTCAGATGCGGTGGAAACGAACCGGCGCACTGACCCGCCTCGCTAATCGTATCCTACTCCTGCGTGGAGGGCCGCGTACTCGACGCCTGGAACGACGGGGTCGACCTTGGCGGCACGGCTCGCGATCGTTATCGCCGTTTCTCATCGGGTGGGGTAGCCCAGCCTCTCGTGGCTCAGGGGATCGCGGACGATGACGCAACCCGAGTCTCACGACTGAGGCCTGGAGGAGCTACGGTCGAGCGCCGGCTCGCGCGAGCGCGACGCAGACCCGCCTTCGTTGGCGTACGTGCATCTCATCGGCGAGTCCACGGTCCCTACTGAGCGCGGAAAAGCTTGCATCGGCTCACGATCGGTTTCGTCCGTTCGACCGCCTCGCAGCGCACGATCGGATTGGCGACAGTCGAGCGGTCCGCCGGCGCCGATGGCGGACGAGTCCTATGCGTCTGAGTCAACGCCACAGATCGGCGGTTTGACTAGTACGCGACCGGTGTGCTCGTCAGCTCGAACTCGGCCGGGTCGAACCGTGCGAGCCGGCGCTTGTACTCGTTGGCGAACGCGGGCCAGATCGTGAAGTTCCGCCCGTCGGCGCCGACGTACCAAGAGTGACAGCCGCCGCTGTTCCAGACCGTCGGTGCGAGCCGCCGCTGGATCTCGTCATCGAAGCGTTCCATCACGTCCCGGCGCACGTCGACCGCCGTCGCACCCCGCGCGTCGATCGCGCGAAGCGCGTCGATCGCGAACCCGATCTGTGCCTCGATCGGCTGCAGCGCGGAGTTGTTGCCGCTCGCGGTGTTCGGGCCCAACAGGACGAAGTGGTTGGGGAACCCGGGGATCACGGTCCCGAGGTAGGCGCGGATGCCCTCCTCGTCCCAGACCTCGCGGATGCTCCGCCCACCGCGGCCGACCACGTGACGGAAGTGCGGCGGGTTCATGACGTCGAACCCGGTGGCGAACACGAGCGTGTCCAGCTCGATCTTCCGGCCGTCCTGCGTGACGATGCCGTCCGGCACGATCGCCCGGATCCCCTCGGTCACGAGCTCGACGTTGGGCTTCATGAACGTCCCGAGGTAGTCGCTGCTGATGATGATTCGCTTGCAGCCGATCCGGTAGTCGGGGGTCAGCTTCGCGCGGATCTCCGCGTCCGGGACCTGCCGCTTCAGGTAGCCGAGCGCGACGCGCTCGAGCCCGGCCAGCAACCGCGGGCGCCGGACGAGGCCGAGGACGAGGAGCTCGTTGTTGTAGTAGATGGCTGACCGGATCGCGCGCTGCAGCGCCGGGAACCGGCGCAGCAGGAGCTTCTGGAAGTCGCTGTGCGGATGGTCCATGCGGGGGAGCACCCACCCGGGGCTGCGCTGGAAGACTGTCAGCCGCGCGGCGTGCTTCTGAACCTCGGGGACGATCTGCGACGCCGTCGACCCGGTCCCGATCACCCCGACGCGCTCGCCGCTCAGCTCGTGCCCGTGGTCCCAACGCGAAGAGTGGAACATCGTCCCGGCGAAGGTGTCCAGGCCGGGCACCGCAGGCAGCTTCGGCTCGGTCAGGGCCCCGGCGGCGGAGACCAGCACCTGCGCCGTGAAGGCCCCGCGATCGGTCTCCACACGCCAGCAACTCGCGTGCTCGTCCCATCTCGCCCCGGTCATCTCCGTGCCGAACCTGATTAGGGGCTCGATCCCGCGGTCGCGCGCGACGCGCCGGAGGTAGCTGAGAATCTCAGCCTGTGGCGCGAACAAGCGGCTCCAGTCCGGGTTCAGCGCGAACGAGAACGAGTACAGGTGCGCCGCGACGTCACACGCACAGCCCGGGTATGTGTTCGTCCACCAGGTCCCGCCGAGCGCGTCGTCGCGCTCAAGGATCACGAGGTCCTCATATCCGGCCTCGCGCAGCCTGACCGCGGCCCCTATGCCGCCGAAGCCCGCACCGACGATCGCGACGCGAACGTCCCGGAGCTCGTTCTCGACACCCGGTTCGAGCACCACGCTCGCCATAGTAATCCAGCTAATGCTGGTGGGCGAGGCATTCCGCGCCACGGATCTCTCCCCTCACCTTCCCGCGAGCAGCTCCGCAACATCTCAAACTGGGCGCCCTACTGTCGGGCTAGTTCCGACACTCTCGGGCTTCGCCTGCGGTTGTCCGCGACTCCCGGCCTGCCTAGGGCGCCGTGATGGCCCGATGCGGCAGCCTCGCAGCTGTCTCGGGCACCGAGCGGGGCACCGAACTACCGACTTCGGCTGCAACTGAGCGCACCTGAGCGCATCCAGTCGCCTCATAGACACTGGGGATGCGCCAGCGACCTGTAACTACGGAACCGAAGGTCGGGAGTTCGAAGCTCTCCGGGCGCGCTGTACAGCCGAGGCGTCCGGAGTCGGCCTCAAGCAGGGTGCCGGCACGTTCCGGGGTCGCCCAGACCGTGCGCTATGAATGCATGGCGAGCGACGGGCTCACCTGCGAGACTCGGAGGGCGCGAGTGAACGCGGTTGATTATCCGACGAGTGACGAGACGTCGCCGTCGCTGGCGGCGGTGGTGGCGAGCGTCGATGTACACGACTTTCCGTCGCGCGGGCAGACCTCCCCCGACGGCAGCGTGACCGTCATGTTCACCGACATCGAGGGTTCGACCGCCTTGCTCGAGCGGCTCGAAGAGGACCGCTGGCTCAAGCTCATCCGGGAGCACAATGCACTGGTCCGCGACCGCGTAGCCCGCCATGACGGTGTGGTGGTGAAGTCCCAGGGCGACGGTTTCATGCTCGTGTTCGCCAGCGCCAGCGCCGCTCTCGTCTGTGCCGTGGAGCTGCAGCAGATCTTCACCGCCTACAGCGAGCATCGCAGCGAGGAGGAGCTGCGTGTGCGGATCGGGATGCATACCGGCAACGTGTTCCACGAGCGGGATGACTTCCTGGGCAAGACGGTCGTCCTCGCGGCGCGGATCACCGGCGCGGCGAACGGTGGGGAGATCCTGGCCTCCGGGACGGTGAAGGACTACACGGAACGGCTCGGGAGATGGCGTTTCGGCGCGCCCGTCGATCTCAGCCTCAAGGGGCTCCGCGGAACCCAGCGGGTGCACCTCGTGTTCTGGTGAGGCCAGTGGCTCCCCACCTCCAGCGCGGCCGCCGGCCTCTAGTTTGCGGCTCGGGGTCACGTGCCTTGTGCTGCCCTGCCGCGTGCGAGGCTGTAGCGGCTGGCGTCGACCCGCAGCGTCCCTCGGGCCCTCACGATCACGATCACCACGCTGCCGCAGGCCGGGCATCGCGCCACGATGCCCGGTGCTCTGATGTAGACGCGCAGCTCGGCGACCTGGCCGCCGGCTCCGCAGTGAGCGCACGTTCCGCGTGCCGTCGTCATCTCGGTCCCGAAGTGTTCGTACATCGTCCCGGCGATCGCGTTTCCGTCCAGTGGCTCCATGGTCAGCCTCCGGTCGCTCCGAACCGTTCGGTCCTGATCCTGCTCGGCTCGTTTCCGATCTCGACCAGGGCCTGAGCGACGCTCTCGACGAACGATGTCGGTCCGCATATGTAGATCAGCGGGCGTTGTCCGGGCGGAGGGATCAGCTCGGCGAGCAGCTCCCGATCGATGCGCCCGCGATGCCCGGCCCAGGTGGATGGCCACTCTCGCGTGAGCGCGAGATGGACGCTGAGGTTGTCTCCGTCAAGGCCGGAGAGCTCCTCGCGGTAGATCACATCGGTGAGCGAACGAGATGAGTAGAGCAGGCAGACCTTGGTGTCGCGCGCGCCGGCGGCCCAGTGACGGAGCATTGCGCGCAGCGGGACGATGCCCGACCCGCCGGCAATCAACACGAGCGGACCGCCGAATGCCTCCTCCCACACGAAGTAGCCGCCGATGGGCCCTCGCAGTTCGATCTGGTCGCCCGGCGTGAGCTCGTCGACGAGGTACGGGGATACCTCGCCGTCGTCGAGGCGTTCGACAGTCAGGACGAGCCGGCCGTCCTCTGGTCCGGACGCGATCGAATAGCTTCGCTGCGCTTGATATCCGTCCTCGGCGGTGAGTCGCACATCGACGTGCTGGCCCGCACGGTGCCGCGGCCAGTGGGGCACCTCCAGTCCGACGCTCTTGCAGCGCGGGGACTCAGTGACCAGCTCGAGAACAGTCGCGAGCTGCCACGTCAATCGCCTTGGTAGCGCTGCTCCAGCCATGGATCGCCGTGGTTGTGGTAGCCGTAGGACTCCCAGAACCCGGGCTCGTCGTCTGTGGTGAGCGTGAGGCCGCGCACCCATTTCGCGCTCTTCCAGAAGTACAGATGCGGCACAAGCAGGCGGGCGGGGCCGCCGTGCTCGGGGTCGAGCGGCTGCCCGCCGAATTCGTACGCGACCCAGCCTCTGCCGTCCGTCACGTCCTCGAGCGCAAGGTTGGTCGTGTAGCCGCCGTCGCACCAGACGGTCAGATACTCCGCCTCGGTGTCGACCGCTTCGAGCAGGGTGTCGATCGACACGCCCTTCCAGGTGGTGTCGAGCTTGGACCATTTCGTCACGCAGTGGATGTCGACGGTGACGGTCTCCGCTGGGAGCGCGAGGAACTCCTCCCACGGCCACGACGCGGCCTCGGCGACCGCGCCGTCGATGAGAAAGTTCCACGCGTCCAACGGGGTGTGCGGGGTCGGACCGGCCGAGAGGATCGGGAAATCATCCGTGGTGTATTGACCGGGTGGAACGCGCGATGGATCCGCGACCAGTCGCCGCCGACCCGTGAACCCGCGGCTGACCGGAGACATCAGCGTGCTCCAGACCCGAGCAACTGGGCGCGGACGTGATTGCGCCGTCGGGGGTCGCCGAGCGCCGGGCGATGACGCGAATGGGTCTTGGAAACCATCGGTCCCTCCGAGTTGCGTTGACCGGTCAGCGCAAGGCTAGGCGAGCGTGAGGAAGCACGCCAGTCATTCCGCACGTTCCGAGCAGAGGAAGCCATGCCCGCTAGGTCCCTGGTTGACTCGCATCAACGGACGCTGTCACTCGGTTGCACTCGCCGAGACGATGCGAGAGCTACTGCTAGCTTCGTGAGAGCGTCGACGCCGATGCGACCCCCGACTCCGGTCTGACCGCACGGGCTCAACCGTCGCCGCAGAGAGACAGCAGGATCACCGCGTGAACAGCCGACCGAGCACCGCGGTCCCGCCCCGCAAGCGGCCACGGACCGGCTTACGCGTTCTCGCCACGACGATTCTGAGCGTGATCTCCGTGGGCGTGCTGTTCTGGGTGGCGCCGCCGGGTGAGGTGATCGCCTCGCTGGCCAAGATGGACCCGCTCTGGCTGCTGGCCGCCGTCGCGTTCGAGCTCGGATCGTGCCTCAGCTACGTGGTCGTCTTCCGGCGCTTCTTCCCGGAGCCGCCACGCAGGACCGGCCGTCAGGTCGCATGGATCGCGATGGGCGCCAGCGCCGTCCTGCCCGGTGGGAACCTCTCCTCCCCGGTGACCATCGGTTGGATGCTTCGGTATCACGACATCGACGGGCGTCGTCTCGTCGAGCGCTGTGGCGCGCTGCTGTCGTTTCTGATCCTGTTCGGATTCGTCGTCAACGGCATCGCGGGAGCGTTCCTGCTGGCAGGGATCGGTCACGGACCGCACGATCTTGCGCACTCGGGGATCCCGATCCTCGTCTCGCTGTTCGTGATCGGCTCTGCCGTGGCCGCGATGTTGATCGGCCGGCTCTACGACGGGCGCTTCGCGGCGACCACCGGTTCGATCGCGGCGTCGCTGGGAGGCGCCTGGAAGTCGGTGGCGAGCCCCCATTGGCGGCTGCTCGGCGCGGTCGGGTTCCAGTGCCTGGACATCGCAGCTCTGTGGGCGGCCTGCCGCGCGACGGGCCACCCCCTCGGCGTTCTGGCGCTCTCGGTGGCGTACTTCATCGGCTATGTGGCAACACTGATCCCGATGCCCGCCGGGATCGGAGTACTCGACACCGGACTGGCCGGCGCGCTCGTGCTCTACGGGTTCTCGCCGGCTGCCTCGGTCGGCGCCGTGCTCGTCTACCACGCAATCTCCGTCTGGGTGCCCGGCGTCGGCGGCTTGATCGCATGGCTGCTGAACCGCGCTCGGCAGCTCGCCGATGCGGCGTCCCGGGCCGCTCAACCTGAGCCCGGGCTGTCCGGCTCCCCGTAGACAGCGCCTCGTTCCGCCACCGGAGGTCGGGAGTTCGGATCTCTCCACCTGTGAGGTAGCGCACGCTGCCGACTGGAGCCGCCCGGTGCGGGGTAGCACGAATGTTCCCATGCATGAACTCGACATCCTCTGGCGCCTCGGCTTGGCGCTCCTGCTCTCGTCCGCGATCGGCCTGGAGCGCGAGATGCGCCAGAAGGCGGCGGGCCTGCGCACCTACTCACTTGTCGGCGCTGGTTCCGCTGTCTTCATGCTGGTGAGCATCTTCGGATTTCACGACGTCATGGGTCAGGCGCATGTTTCCATGGACCCCTCCCGGGTCGCGGCCCAGATCGTTTCGGGGATCGGCTTCATCGGGGGCGGCATCATCTTCGTGCGGCGCGACGCTGTTCGCGGTCTCACCACCGCCGCCGGAGCTTGGGTCACGGCCGCGGTCGGGATGGCCTGTGGTGGCAATCTGCCGATCGTCGCGATCGCCACCACGCTGCTGTACTTCGTCGTTGCCTACGGCTATCCGGAGCTGGTGCGCCGGCTTCCTCGTTCGCGGGACGCGCCATCTGACCTGCGGCTGGTCTACCTCGATGGACACGGGATTCTCCGCGAAGCACTGGCGGAGTGCGCCCGGCGCGGATTTCTGATCTCCGATCTCTCGATCAAGCACAACGGACCGCTCGGCGAGGGCCACGGAGCGGCCGTGGTGGCGGTCGAGCTCGAAGTTCGCGGCCGTGGGCCGCTCAGCGAACTGGCCACGGAGCTCAACGAGATGCACGGCGTCGTCGACGTCCACGCCGGCGACGCCAACGCAATCGCTTACTGACAGGCCTCATTTCATCCGTTTGGGGTGAGGGCTCGTCTGGGGCGGACGTCATGATGGATGCTGTCCACCGGTCACGCATCTGAAGAGGGGCGTCGTGCTGATTTTGGTGTTGGTCGTCCTGGGCGCGTTTGCGTTCGACTTCACGAATGGCTTTCACGACACGGCGAATGCGGTCGCCACCTCGATCGCAACCGGCGCGTTGAAGCCGCGCGTCGCGGTCCTGATGTCGGCGCTGCTCAATTTCGTGGGGGCGTTCATTTCCATCAGCGTCGCCGCGACGATCGCCAAGGGGATCGTGAATCCCAGCGTGCTGTCCGGTGGCGAGGGGCTCGTGCTGGTCCTGGCGGCGCTGATCGGCGCGATCATGTGGAACCTGATCACGTGGTACCTGACGATCCCCTCGAGTTCGAGTCACGCGCTGATCGGCGGGGTGATCGGCGCGACGCTCGTCGCCAGCGGCGCCGGCGCGATCGACTTCCACAAGCTGGTGCAGTCGGTGATCGTTCCGGCCGTCCTATCTCCGTTCGTCTGCGGCGCCGTTGCGCTGCTGGGGACGTTCGCGGCGTACCGGCTGATCCGGTTGCTGCGCGCCAATGAGGCGGTGGCGGGATACCGCCTCGGCCAGATCGGGTCCGCGTCGCTGGTGTCGCTCGCGCATGGCACCAACGACGCTCAGAAGACGATGGGCGTCATCACGCTCGCGTTGATCGCCCACGGCGACATCAGCGCTGCGCACTTCTATGTCCCACTCTGGGTCAAGTTCGGTTGCGCGCTGGCGATCGCGCTGGGCACCGCCTCAGGGGGGTGGCGGATCATCAACACGATGGGCAATCGGCTCACCGAGATCGAGTCGCCGCAGGGATTCGCCGCGGAGTCCTCGAGCGCGGCCGTGATCCTGGCGTCCTCCTACTACGGTTATCCGCTCTCGACGACCCAGATCGTGTCTGGTGGCGTGATGGGCGCCGGGCTCGGCAAGCGCCTCGCGAGCGTGCACTGGGAGGTCGTCGGGCAGATGCTCACCGCGTGGCTCTTCACGATCCCGGCGGCAGCCGCGCTCGGAGCAGGCGCCTGGGAGATGTCGAACCTCTTCAGCAATAGCGCGGCGGGCTCGGTGGTGATCGCCGTGATCGCCGCCGCGGGCGCGATCGTGCTCTACAGGTTGGCGCAACGCAGCCGAGTCACGCCTGACGAACTCGACCGCACAACCACCGCACCCAGGGCTGAGGCGCTCGCGCTTGGAGACGCGCTGCCCGCGCACACCTGAGCGACCCCGGATGAGCACCGCAACTGCCACTGCACTGGTCAACTGGAGCGAACTCTCGAAGATCATCCTGGCCGCTCTGGTCGGCGGGACAGGCGTGGTCATCGTGTTCGGGCTGCTGCTCCTGGCCGTATCACGCGGCAAGACGGCGGCCACGCCGGACAGGCGGTTCGCGCTCTACGCCGCCGGCGGGCTGTGCGCCGTGGTGGTCGCCGCCGTCGCGGCGGCCGGCGTCTACGCCATGACGCAGAAGTCGTCCTCCGCGAAGCCCAAGCCCAAGGCGGTCGCCACCGCTCCGGCTCCGGTCGGCGCAGCGCCCGCCGGGACCACCTGACCGGTCCGCCGGCCGCCAAGGCACTGACGCCCACGCGTTCCGGCGCCCCATGGGCGCCGGGGGCTTTCGAAACACTGCCGCTGGTGAAGCGTGCCGGGTATATATTGCGCCCCGGGACATCTGTAGGACCACGGAGGGGCTCCGATGGGGTTGATTCGTCGGCATCTCAGCTACGCGAACGTCGTCGCCAGCATCGCGCTGTTCATCGCGCTCGGTGGTGGCGCGTACGCGGTCGTGGGGAATGGATTCCTCGGCCGCAGCGGCACGGTCAGGACGTGCATCCAGAGCGCCGACCATGAGCTGCAGGTCATCACGCCGGACGGCAGATGCCGCGCCGGGAGCATCCCCCTCGCCTTGAATCAGAAGGGTCAGCGTGGACCGCGCGGCGCGACGGGTCCGCGGGGCCGGCGGGGCCTCACCGGGTCCGCGGCGACCCCGCCGAGCTACATCGACGCCTACACGGACGTCAACAACATCGTCTGCGGCGGATGCCACTTCTCCTTCACGGCGTCGGACGGGACGGCCGGCGTCCAGTCGTCGACCCTCGACATACGGTTGGGGACGGACAACGCGACGTTCACCCTCGGGACCCAGGGCACGTACCTCGTGACGACCACGGTCGGCCCCGCCGGCCCGGTCCAGCTCGAGGTCAACGGCACGAGGGTCGGGCCGAACGAAACGAGCTGCGGCACGAGTGGCACCTCCATGTGCGCGTTTCAGCGGATCCTGACCCTCCAGACCGGGAGCACGATCAGGCTCGTGAACACCACGAGCGAGGGCGAGCACGAGGACCCCGGGTCGGGCATCACAATCGTGCGAATCGCGTGATGGAGACGATCGAAGCGCCGTGAAGCCGGCATGGCGCTACCGCCTGTTCGGCGCCGGGAAGATGCCCGCCGAGTTGCGTCAGGCGACCGCGGACTCGGCGGTGCTCGCAGCCGAAGGGATCTCGGTCAAGGAGTCCGTCCGCGGACTGCGGCTCCCGGGCGCGCGAGTGAGCACCGGGAGCAGCCTGCGGGTCGGCTCGCTCGTCGTGGCGCCGGGCCTGCTGCTGGCGGCGATCGGCTCACGGACGATCCTGGACATAGGCCATCAGGACGCGTCGGCGCCGCACGCCACGCTCGAGTGCGCTGCCGATGGCCTGCGGCTCAAGCTGGACATCGCGGACATCGTCGATGGTGGAGTCGGGTCACTCGAAGTCCACTACCGCGTGGCGCTCGATGCGGCAGCGCTCGGCGCGCTGCCGGCGGCGGGCACCCGGATTGCGCTGACCGATGCCGAGACGCTTCTCACTCCCTGGCACCGTCACCGCTCGGCCTGAGCGCACCCCCCCGCTCCCTCACTTGGGGTTCTCGGCGGCGACGATCCAGACGGAGCCGCGGCCGACGATGGAGCCGTCGGGCCTCTGCCATCGGGCGTAGTGCTCGCGGAGCCCCGCAGCGATCTCAGCTCGACGGCTTTCGCCGTACTCACCGTTGAGGCGAATCAGCTCAGCGCCCGGCCCGATGGCCAGCAGCGATTCGACCGCCTCGTCGACGTCCGCGCCCATGAAGTAATCGAAATCGCGGCGATGCAGCTCGACCTCCGCGAAGCCGGCGGCCTCGAGGATCTCACGGGTGGTGTCTGGATTCCCAAGCGAGAACGGACCGGGCCCGCAGGTGTCGGCGTCGTACTCTTCAGGGCGCGAGAGGAACCGCTGGACAACCTCCTCCGTCTCGGCCCAGATCGGGCTCTCGGCCTTGCGGCGCCAGCAGAGCTTGCGGAGCTTGCCACCAGGTTTGAGCGCGCCACGGATCGCGCGCATCGCGACGACGGGCGAGGCGAAGAATTGCGTTCCCATCCGTGAGAACGCATAGTCGTAGATCGGATCCCACCGTGCCGTCTGCGCGTCGGAGAGTTCGAACCCGACGTTCTCGACCCCGGACTCATGGGCCTCGCGGCGGGCGTCAGTGATGAAATGCGCGGAGGAGTCGGTCCCCAGCGCGAAACCTCGTGCTCCGACGAACTCGGCCAGCCGCCGAGTCGTATCGCCAAACCCGCAACCGATGTCGAGGCAGGAACCGCCCTCGGGCGGCGGGAAGCGGGCGAAGACCTCCTCGGTCACCTCATCCAGCGCGCCGACGAACACGCGGCGGTTCGACTTCCACCGCTCATAGAGCACCGTGTCCCAGGCGCGGACGGCCTCCTCGTTGGCGACCGCCACCGCGTCTGCGGGCTGCTGCCGAATGGACCCCGTCAACCCGAGTCAGCTCATCGGTAGAGCCGCGAGTCGCTCGATCGCGCTCGTGACGTGCGTGAGGTATCGCCCGACCGCCGTCTGGACGGATGGCTCCTCCGCATGGTCAGGCAGGGCACGCACCAGATTGAGCCGACTGCCGGCCACCCACGCCGAGAGATCGGGCTCGGTCAACCATCGTCCTTCGGTTCGCCATGTACGGCTCATCATCCGTGGCCAGTCCTCGATGCTACCGGGGTACGGGTTGGGTGGGCACAGTTGATTCTTGACCCCTTCGTCGTCCCGGTGGGCCTCGACGAAGCCGAGAAGCGCGGCATTGAAAGACGGCGAGAGATGCCGCACCTGCTGGAGCACGATCCGGCCGGGCTGGAAGATCGGCGTGGCCGGGGCGTTGTTGAGTCCAAGCGCCGTGCAGTCCACGTGCAGGACGTGGGGGCCGGTCTTTGTCTCCCCCCGTTCGAGCACGATCCGGTCGGTTTCGATTCGTCGCACCCGGCCGAGCCTGACGACGTCAGTGATCTGTCGTAGCGCCGACAGCTCACCGGCGCTGAGCATCGTTCCGCGGTACATCGTGGCCGGGCGCGACGGGTCGATACGCACGAGCCGCCCCGAGGCCTCGAGCCGCTCGAAGAGGTCGGCGACATTCACGGCCTCAGCGCCGGCCTCGGCATCGAGGGAGATTCCCTCCATGATCGCGCCGACCTGCTCGAGGGGCTGAAAGTGGCGACGGTCGTAGAACCACGCGTCGCGGGGTCGGATCCAACGAATCCGATCCGGCTCGACGCCGTTGTCCAGCAGCCAGAGGCACGCATCGGCCGCCGTCTTGCCGGAACCGAGAACCGTGAAGGCACGCGCCGACTGCGCGGCTGCCGGGAGGTCGTTGACCGGCACGACCCGGACGCCCGCCGCAATATCAAATGGCACGACGTGCGTAGCCGGAATCGACGCCTCGAGGTAACGAGCGTCGACGACCTTGAGACGCACCGCGACCTCGTGGAGCTCGCCGGTCCCTACGTCTCTGACCTGCTCTCCGTCGCTCCCCGGGCCCAGATGCTCGTGGCGGGTGAGCACGCGGACTCGCCCGGTCCGCGTGAGCCGCGCGGCCGCCTGGGAGAAGTGCGCACAGACCTCTTCGCTCGTTGCGCGCTCGTAATACCCGGCGTTCTCGCCGGCCTGGTCGACGCGGTCCGCACCGAGCGCCAGCGAGTTCACCCCGTAGTAGGCGGAAGGGGTGTGCAGACGCACGAATGGATACGCGTGCTGCCAGTGGCCCCCCGGAACCGGTCGGCGGTCGATCACCGTCACCTCGACGTTGTTCGCCTCGGCCACCAGCGTGTCGGCGAACGCGAGACCGCTCGCGCCCGCTCCGACGACCAGATAATCGGTGCTCGCAAGCATTCCGGATCCCTTCCTCTCCTCGCCCGAATAGCACGATCGTCCTATTCTCTCGTGCGAGAATAGCACGGTCGTTCCTTTATGCTTGGCAGTGTGGCACTGAGCACCGACAACCCGACCAAGGGCGAGCGCACCCGGGCGACGATCCTCGACGCGGCCGCGCGGCTCGCGACGGTGGATGGGCTCGAGGGACTTTCGATCGGCCATCTCGCGCGCGCCACCGGGATGAGCAAGAGCGGCCTCTACGCTCACTTCGGCTCCAAGCTGGACCTGCAGCTGGCCACCATCGACGCCGCGCGCGAGACGTTCGTGGCGGAGGTCCTGCACCCAGCGCTCCACGCACCAAAGGGGCTTGAGCGCCTGGTCGCTGCCTGCGAGGCATTTCTCTCACACGTCGACCGCCGCGTCTTCCCGGGCGGCTGCTTCTTCGCCGCAGCCGCGGTCGACGTCGGCACTCGCCCGGGCCCGGTGCACGACGCCGTCGCCGCCCAGCGACTTGACTGGCTCAAGGTGCTCGAGCGGCTCAGCCGCGAGGCGGCTGAGCAGGGCGAACTCGACGAGCGCATCGATTCCGCGCAGCTCGCGTTCGAACTTCAAGCATTACTCGTCGCCGCCAACACCTCATTCATCCTCCACGGTGACCCCGACGCGTTCGAGCGCGCACGCACAGCGATTCGGGCGCGCGTCCGAATCGCTGAGTCAGCAACCACCTGAGCCGCGCCTCATGCTTCGTTGCGCGGTCCCGGGATGACGGCTGTGACGCGGGCGGGACGCCCCACCGGGCGCTAATCAGCCCACCAGTCGCGCTGACCCTCGACGTCCTCTCGCAGTTTCTCGCCGAGGCTGGGCGCACCGAAGACGAGGATCTCGAGGCCCTCCGGACCGCCCTCGTAGCCTCGCCACGTGCCGGGCGGGACGCGCACGACGTCCCACTCCCTGACGTCGATGATCTCGTCGTTGAGCTTCATCCGGCCGCCCCCGCGTACGACGACGTACACCTCCTCCTGCGTCCTGTGGGTGTGGCCGTAGGGGAAGCGGTAGCCGCTCGGGATGTACTGGTAGCTCAGGCCGCTCTGCTCGAGCTCGAGCGCCTTGCTCGCGTGGCGGAACTGGAGGTCCGGAGCGCCGTCGAAGTTGGACCCGTGATCCTCCAGATCCTCCTTGAGGTTCCTGTGGGTGAACGGCACCACAGCGACTCTACCGCCGAGAATTCGGCCCTCTGAGCGCGACCCGGGTCCGGGTTGCCGGCGACAAGTCGCTGTGCGTGCGGGATGCTGTGCGACACGATGAGCGAGACGGTCCGAGGACCCGACCCACTGACGCGCCGCGATTTCGTCAGGCGCGCGGCCGGTCTGGCGGCGGTCGGCGCTGGTTCGGTCCTCGTCCGTCGTGACGCCGCGAAGGCCGCCGCACCGGCCAGTCACCGGAGAGCCGCGGGGCCGAGATCGCATCGGCAGCGGGTGGCCATCGTCGGCGCCGGCGCGGGCGGGGTGGCCACCGCCTACTTCCTGGCCGGCACTCACGATGTCGATCTCTTCGAGCCCCGGGCGAAGATCGGCGGGCATTGCGATTCACACACGATCGTGTACCGCGGTCGGCGGCTCACCGTCGACATCGGCGCCCAGTTCTTCCACCCTGACACCCACCCCATCTACGTCACTCTGCTGGAGCAGGTTGGCCTCTACGACCCGGCCCGTCCGGACGCCGACGAGACGCTGGAGGCGCCGGCCAGCCTGTGCATCTTCCCGACGGGCGGTGGCGTACCGATCTTCTCCTCCTCGCACGCGCTGTCGACGCCGCAGACGACGCTCGAGTTCGCCCGCTTCACCGGCCTGGCACGTCAGGCGGTCCTGTCGGGCCTGCCGTGGGAGACGACCGTCGAGTCCTGGATCAGCAGCCTGCCCGTCAGCCAGGCGTTCAAGTCTGAGGTCCTGCAGCCGTGGATCACCGCGTTGATCGGGTCACCCCGGAGCGACGCGCTGCGCGCGTCTGCGCGCTCGATCCTGCAGACGTTCGCGTTGGAGTTCCCGGCCGACATCATCAAGGGCGCGACCACGTACAACTCGACGATCGGGTTACAGGGGAACCTGCAACGGCTGCTCGGCCGCACCTCCAAGGTGCGACTCCACCTCCGGGCACCCGCCCAGGCACTGAGGCAGACGCGCGACGGATGGCTGCTGCAGACGCCGACCGGCTGCCACGGGCCCTACCGGTCGGTGGTGTTGAACGCGCCGGCACGCGTCGGCCACCAGCTCGTGCGCCGCCTGCACGGCTTCACCGACCTCGCAGCGTTGCTGAACGCCTACGAGTACTTCGACTCGCGCCTGCTGATTCACACCGATCCGACCTACGTGCAGCCGGATCGGAGCAACTGGGCGTCCTACAACGCAGAGGTCCGCGGTCGCCAATGCGAGGGGAGCGTCTGGTACGGCGGACTGCACTCGAAGCTTCCGTCGGGCGGAACGGTCGATGTCTTCAAGTCGTGGGCCACGCGCAGAGACGCCGATCCGGCGCACATCCTGCTCGAGCGGCGGTTCCAGCACCCGGTGATCAACCAGACGGCGATCCGGGCCGCCCGCGCCCTGCGTGAACACCAGGGACGCCGCGGCCTGTACTTCGCCGGCCAGTACACGACCGGATTCGACGCCCAGGAGTCAGCGGTCTATTCGGCCATGAAGGTGGCCGAATCGCTGGCGCCCGCCAGTCACACCCTCCGGTCACTCAAAGCGCGTCTGCGGGCGAGCGGACTGGCCGGCACGTCCTACGATCTCGCACCATGACCTACACCGTAGATTTCACCACCGTCTCGACCGTCGGTCTGGAATCGTCGCCGGTCGCGGCGGCGCTCGCCGGCCTGAGGGCGAACGAGGCCCGCTACTTCAAGAACAAGTACGACCACGTCTTCACGGTGGAGCCTGCCAGCGACGCCAAGGCCACCATCGACTGGGTCCACCGGATCCTCAAGGAGGAGCGCGACCTCACGATCGCGTCACGCCCGCTCGAGGCGACCAGCTTCCAGGTGGAGAACATCCGGATGGCGTACGTGTTCTACGAGAGCGGTCTGTCGATCAACGTGATGTACACGGTCGACGACTCCGGGAAGCGGGCGGTCGGGTTCAAGCTCTCCGACGGGATGGAAGTCCCCGCGGAGCTCGCTCCGCACTTCAAGTTCGCGAGGCAGAGGTCGAAGCTGGCCGGAACCATCCGCGGTTCCTACTTCGTCATCAAGAACGAGTATTGACCCCACCGGCATCGGTCGCCCCGCCCGCGTGCCACAGCGCCGCGCGGTCGACCGACGCGAATGAGGTGTTGCCGGTCAGGCCGAGCCCGGTATCGATGTCCGCGCGCATGACCTTGAGGAGGTGACGGACGCCGGCCTCGCCGCGAGCGGCGACGGCCCACGCCCACGGGCGCCCGATCAGGACGGCGCGAGCCCCGAGGGCCACGAGCTTGATCACGTCGAGGCCGGTGCGCACGCCGCCGTCGGCGAGGACCGTGAGCTCGTCCCCCACCGCCTCGGCGATCTCGGGCAGCGCACGGGTGGTCGATGGCACCGCGTCGAGTTGGCGGCCGCCGTGATTGGAGACGACGAGGCCGTCGACGCCGGCCTCTGCTGCCCGTCGGGCGTCCTCGGGGTCCATCACGCCCTTGACCACCAGACGGCCCTTCCAGCGCTCGCGGACCCAAGCGACGTCCTCCCACGTGACGCTGGGGTCGAACTGCGCGTCAACCCAGTCTTTGAACGCGTCCGGCGAGCGGGCGCCGGGAACCGCCTTCTCGAGGTTGCCGAAGGTGAGCGGGCGACCACCCTGTGCGACATCCCTGATCCAGCGTGGGTGGCTCGCGATGTCCACGCCACGGCGGAGCTTGGCCCAGGCGCTCGGATGACCGCCGATGGCATTGCGCGTGTCACGGTGACGGGCCCCGACGACCGCCAGGTCGACGGTCAGGACGAGGACCGGCGACCCGACCGCCTGGGCTCGCGCCATCAGGTCCTCGGCGTATCCGCGGTCTCGCATCACGTAGAGCTGGAACCAGGGCGGGGTGCTCGTCGCCCTCGCCACCTCCTCCACGCCGCAGATCGAGACCGTCGACTCGATGAACGGGATGCCGGCCGACTCAGCGGCCCGCGCCGCCTGCACCTCCGCGCGCCGGGCGAACATCCCCGCGAGCCCGACCGGTGCCAGCACGATCGGGAGCGCCAGCCGCTGACCGAGAACCTCGACCGAGGGGTCCCGGTCGCTGACGTCCCGCATCACCACCTGGCGCAGCAGCGTCCGTTCGAGGTCGGTGCTGTTCGCGCGCAGTGTCGCCTCGTCGTACGCCCCGCCGTCGATGTAGTCGAACAGCTGGCGCGGGAGGCGCCGCCGGGCCAGCTCTCGATAGTCGAGCGCCGTGGCGGGGGCGACTCCGAGCGGACGATCGGCTGCGTAGCGCATGTGTTGCCTTTACTCCCGGTCTGCGGGTGGGGTCGGTGGTCGAACGGGGTCCACGTCCGGACTGTACGCCCGGACCGGTCAGAGGTGGGCTTGCCGCAACGCCCTGACCCACTCGCCGGCCTCGGCGGGTTCGGCGGGGGGTGAGGCGACGAGGACGTGCTCGTCGACGCCGAGCCGTTCCAGCTCGGCGTGGTCGCCGGGCCGGGGGTCCGCGAGGGCGACCGCGATGTCAAGCGCCGAGGGGTCGCGCCCCGCCGCCTGGCAGAGATCGCGCAGCCGCGCGACCCGTTCGCCCACCTCGGCCGGACCGTCGAGGTTGAAGCCGTACCAGCCGTCCCCCGTCCGCGCGGCTCGTCGCAGCGCGGCGTCGCTGTTCCCGCCCACGATGACCGGGAATCCCCTCGCCGCGCGCGGGCTTGGGGTTGACCCGGATGTCGGCGAAGCTGACGAACTCGCCGCCGAACGAGGCGGGATCCTCACGCCACACCGTGCGCATCGACGCGAGGTACTCGTCGGCCCGCGCGCCGCGTCGCTCGAACGGGATCCCCAGGGCCGCGAACTCCTCGCGCGACCAGCCGACGCCGATCCCGAGCGCGAACCGGCCGCCGGAGAGGACGTCGAGGCTCGCCGCCTGCTTGGCGAGCATCACCGGGTTGTGCTCGGGCAGCAGCAACACGCCGGTGGCCAGCCGAATCGAGCGCGTGGCCGCCGCGGCGAAGCTGAGCGCGATGATCGGATCGAGCCAGTCGGCGTCAGCCGGTACCGCGATCTGACCGTCCGCCGCATAGGGGTACCGCGACGCACCGCGATCGACCATCACCACGTGCTCGCCCGCCCAGAGGGTGCGGAACCCGGCGGCCTCGGCGGCACTCGCCACGGCATCGATCACCTCTCGGCGCGCGCCGGCGCCGATCCCGAGAGCGTGCAGGCCAACGCGCATTTCCGGTCAGGCCTCCGACACGCGGACCGAATCCTTCGCCCGACCCATCAGGCGGGGTGCAAGACTCACGTTCTGGCTCAACCCCTGATAGGAGGTCCGCATGACAGACAGTGTCTACCGCGTTACCGAGATCGTGGGTGTCAGCAGTGAGTCGTGGGAGGCGGCAGCCCGAGTGGCTGTCGAGACTGCCGCGAAGAGCGTCCGTGAGCTGCGCGTCGCCGAGGTCGTGCGACAGGACCTCACGATCCAGGACGGCGGAGTGCTGAACTACCGCATTCGCCTCGGGGTTTCGTTCAAGTACGACCCGAGCGAGTAGACGGGCTGGTCCGAGTGCTCGCCCAGGCAGATCCGCCCGGGCGAGCGCCCCGACCTGACTGACCACCGATCCGGATTTGGCCGCACGGTGCTGCGGGGACAATCCCGCCAATCCGGCGGCCCGCCACGGATTGCCGGCACGGCCCTCGGTGCGACGCTCACCCCATGAGCGGCGCGCCAGCATCGACGGTGCCGCGTTCCGGCATGCGAGCTCGGGACGGCTCGGGGAGCGGCGCCCGCGGACCGGCCTGGTTGCTCGAGCATCGCGCGCAGATCCTCGCCTCGATCGCGGTGACCGCGATCGCCGTCGGCGGTGGCCTGCACGCGTTCGGCTACGCCAGCGCCGGCGACGCGGTGTGGGCCGCGGCTGTCGCGCTCCTGGCCGTCGAGCTCGCATTCGAAGTCGTCCGAACCGTTGTGGTCGAGCACAGCCTGGGCGTCGACACGATCGCGCTGGTCGCGATGGTCGGGGCGCTCGCGCTCGGGGAGCTGCTCGCCGGCGTGGTGATCGGGTTGATGTTCTCCGGCGGCGCCGCGCTCGAATCGATCGCTTCTCGCCGCGCACGGCGCGAGCTGACGTCGCTGATCCAGCGCGCGCCGAAGGTTGCGCAGCTCCGGATCGGGGATCGGCTCGAGGAGGTGCCCGTCGACCGCGTCCAGATCGGCGACCTGATCGTCGTCCGGACCGGCGAGGTCGTGCCCGTTGACGGAACGGTGATGAGCCCAGAAGCGGTGATCGACACGAGCACGCTCAGCGGCGAACCGCTGCCCCAGACCGCATCGCGCGGCATGGCCGTCCTGAGCGGTTCAGCGAACGCCGGTGCGCCCTTCGACGTTCGCGCCGACAGGCCCGCCGGCGAGAGCGCGTACGCGGCACTGGTCAGGCTGGTCGAGCAGGCCCAGACGCAGCGAGCTCCGTTCGTGCGAATGGCCGACCGGTATGCCGGCGTCTTCCTTCCCGTCACGGTGCTCGTCGCCGGTCTGGCATGGGCCCTGAGCGGCGACCCCGTCAGGGCGCTGGCCGTCGTGGTTGTGGCGACGCCGTGCCCGCTCATCCTCGCCGCGCCGATCGCGCTCGTCTCCGGGCTGTCCCGCGCCGCCAGGGCGGGAGTGATCGTCAAGGGCGCGGGCGCGATCGAGACGCTCGGCGAGGCCCGGACGGTGCTGTTCGACAAGACCGGCACGTTGACCGTCGGAACGCCGGAGGTGCGAGAGATCGTCGCCCATGCGGAGTTGAGCTCCGACGCAGCTGCTGCAGCTCGCCGCGTCGCTCGACCGTCTGTCCGCCCACGTTCTCGGCGAAGCGCTCGTCGCCGCTGCAGCCGATGCCGGGCTGGAGCTGACGATGCCACTCGACGTCCACGAGGAGCCGGGCCAGGGGATCCAGGGGACCGTCGACGGCCATCGCGTCGCGGTCGGTAGCCGGGCGTTCATGCGCGCCGTCGGGATCCGCGATGCCGAACGCGCCTCGGCGACGCTCGCCACCACTCGCGGCTCGGGCGAGGCGCATGTCGTCGTGGCGGTCGATGACCGCGTCGCGGGCGTGATCGTCATGGCCGACGAGCTCCGCCCTGACGCGATCCACATCGTCGAGCGGCTCCGCGCCGAGGGCATCCGCCACATCGCGATGATCTCCGGCGACCGCCGATCGGTCGCTGAGCGGGTCGGTCGCGAGATCGGCGTCGACCGCGTCTACGCCGAGCAATCCCCCGCGGACAAGCTCGAGGTCGTCCGGCGGATCGGCGCCGACCCGCGCCCTGCGACCGGTGATCATGGTCGGCGACGGGGTCAACGACGCGCCCGCGCTCGCGATCGCCGACCTCGGGATCGCGATGGGCGCCGCCGGCGCGACCGTCTCCTCCGAGACCGCCGACGCGGTCATCACCGTCGACCGCGTCGATCGCGTCGCCGACGCTGTTCACGCCGGCCGGCGCGCGCTGTTAATCGCCCGCCAGAGCGTGCTCGCCGGCATGGGCCTCAGCATCGCCGCGATGGCCGTCGCCGCCGCCGGCTACCTGCCGCCCGTCGCCGGCGCGCTGTTCCAGGAGGTCGATCGACCTCGCCGTCATCCTCAACGCGCTTCGGGCACGACGTGGCTGACCCCGCCAGGCCGCCTCGGTGCCGGACCTAGGCGTCCGGCGGCGGCTCGCGCGCGGCCCAGTACGCCTCAGCCTCGGCTTCCATCTTCTCGAGCCGGGTGTAGTAGTCCGGGAACTCGTTCAGGTGCGCTCGGGCGATCTTGCCGGTCGTGAGCTCGTCGTCATCGCTGACGTTCGTCTCTGGGTCGCGGCGGCCGTGCTCCAGCTCCACCCCGAGCCCCATCCGGAATTGCTCGACATCGAACCGCGAACGGTCCCACTGGATTCCGATCCGCTCGCCGATCTCACGAGCCCTGTCCGAGGAGAAGCCGGGGTTCTGTTCGCTCACCTCATCAGTCTCGCCGATACCCGCCAACTGCGCTCCGACGGGGCTCGATCCCTTATAGGGCGATTGCCCGATGTGCCTCCAGAACCCCGGGCGGATACTCGCGCCAGCTTCGGTGTCAATCGGAGACGCCGGAAACTCAAAGGAGGACTGGGAATGCTGTTGGCAACCACCACGGTCGAGGATTTCGACCGCTTCACGAGTGTCTTCTCCACCGCGGGTGCCGAGAAGCGCAAGCAGCACGGATCGAAGGGCGCACTCGTGTTCCGCGACCCCAACGAGGGCGACCGGGTGTGGGTGATCTTCGACTGGGATCTCGACGGCTGGAAGAGCTTCGCCTCCGACCCTGAGGTCCCGGCGATCATGCAGAAGGCCGGGCACAAGGGCCGGCCGCAGGTGCCGGAGCTCAGCGCCCACTACGAGGCGTAGGAGCGAGTCATGCGAGACACAATCACGATCGGCGTGATCGCCGACCAGACGGGCGCCCTCTCGAGCATGGGCGGCGCCCAGGCCAACACCGCGACACTTGTCGTGGACGAGATCAATGCGTCCGGCGGGGTGCTCGGCCGTCGCGTCGAGCTGCTCATTGAGGACAGCGCGACCGACGATGCGCAAGCCGCCACCGCCGCCACGAAGCTCGTCCAGGAGGACCGTGTCGACGTGCTCCTCGGCGGCATCTTCAGCTCGACCAGGGAGGCGATCAAGACGCCGGCCGTGGTCGAGGGCGAGACGCTGTACATCTACCCGGAGCAGTACGAAGGGCAGGAGTACCACCCGCTCCTGTTCTGCACCGGCGCCGTGCCCGCGCAGCAGGTCGAGCCCCTGATCCCGTGGGTGATGCGGCACACCGGGGCCCGGACGTTCTACCTGCCCTCGGCGGACTACATCTGGCCGCACGTGATGAACCGGAAGCTCCACGAGGTCGCCTCGGCCAACGGCGGTGAGATCGTCGGGGAGGAGTACCACCCCGTCGATCACGCCGACTGGGACGCGACGGTTCGGAGGATCAACGACAGCGGTGCTGACGTGGTGTTCAACACGACGGTGCCTCCCGGATGCTTCCCGTTCCTCGAGGCGCTCTGCGAATCCGGGTTCACCAAGCGTGGTGGACGTCTGATCACGACGTACTTCGACGAGAACCTCGTCGCCGCGTTGCCACCCGAGCATGTCGAGGGGCTGTACGGGTGCATCGACTACTACCAGTCGGTCAGCGACCCGTTCAGCAGCGAGCTGCTCGGCCGCTACAACGCCCGCTTCCCCGACGGGCCCGAGTTCAGTGCCGGAAGCGGATCCACGGGCATGTACCGGGGCCTCAAGCTGTGGGAGACCGCCGTCACGGAGGCCGGCTCGCTCGATCAGGCCGCGGTTGTCGCGGCCCTCGACCACGCCAGAATCGCCAAGGGCCCGGGCGGTCCGGCGGAGATGGTGCCCGGCCAGCACCACGTTCGGATGAACATGTACATCGCCGAGGCGCGGGGCGGCAGCCTGAAGGTCGTCGAGAGCCTCGGGGCGATCGACCCCCACGAGCACGCGCACGCAGTGGCGTAGACCCGGATCTCACCGGCAGCGGGGAAGTCGTCCGCGCTCGCGGGCGACTTCCCCGCTCCGGATTGTGAGATCTCACACCTGGGTCGTCCGCAGGCGTAGGCTCTCCCCATGGGACCGGACGCCCCCAGCCCGTCCTCAGCGCGATCCTCCGAAGGCGCGACCCCCATCCGCGCCGCCGAGGTGATCGGCGCGATGTCGATCGCGACCGATCTGGGCACCGGCCAACCGCTCGAGCACGCGCTCCGAACGGCGATCCTCTCGGTCCGCCTCGGCGAGCTCGCCGGGCTCTCCCCGCCGGAGCTCGTGGACGCGTACTACGTCTCGCTCCTGCACTCGTTCGGCTGCACGTCGGATGCCCCGGAGCAGACAGAGCTGTTCGGTGACGACATCGAGCCGCGGGCCAAGTTCGCCCTCGTCGACGGAGGAAACCCGGACGAGGTCAGTGCCTTCCTGGCCGACGTCGTGGGCCAGGGACGACCGCCGGAGGTCCGTGAGGAGATGGTCGCCCACGCGCTCGAGAACGCGCTCGAGATCGCCCGCTCGACGTTCGCCCTGCATTGCGAGGTCGCCCAGCGGTTCGCCCGCTGGCTCGGGTTTGGCCCCGGGGTTGTCTCGAACCTTGCGCACGTCTTCGAGCGCTGGGACGGCAACGGGTTCCCGGGCGCGGCCGCAGGGGAGGGAATCGCACTGCCCGCGCGGGTGCTCCACATCGCGCGCGACATCTCGGTCTTCCTGTCGGCCGCGGGCACCGGGCGGGCGCGCGAGGTGATCGAGCAGCGCGCGGGCGGGGCGTACGACCCGCGCCTGGCCGCCCTCGCGACCGACAACTTCGACGAGTTGCTCGACGGCCTCGACGACGCGCTCATCTGGGACCAGGCGATGGCCGCCGAGCCGCCGCCCCAGCGGTGGATGGCCGGCGAGGAGATCGACGCCGCGTTCCGTGTCGTCGGGACGTTCACCGACCTCAAGTCCTACTGGCTGCGCGGGCACGCCGAGGGCACGTCACAACTCGCCGAGGCGGCCGCCTGGCGCCTCGGCCTCCCGGCGGACGAGGTGACGACGGTGCGGCGCGCCGCGCTCGCGCTCGACCTCGGCCGAGTCGCCGTGTCGAACGCGATCTGGGAGAAGCCCGGACAGTTTGGTCTGACCGACTGGGAGCGCGTGCAGCTGCACCCGTACTTCACCGAGCGCTCGTTCGCCCACGCGCCCGGGCTGGCGTCGATCGGCGAGCTGGCGGGCGCGCATCACGAGCGGCTCGACGGCGCCGGCTACCACCGCAGGGCGCCTGCGCCCTCGCTCGGCCGGGCGGCGCGGATCCTCGCCGCGGCCGACTCCTACCAGGCGATGCGGGAGCGGCGCCCCCACCGACCGGCGCTCGACGCCGAGGGGGCGGAGGCCGAGCTGCTGCGCGACGCGCGGGACGGCCGCCTGTGCCCGGAAGCGGTCGACGCCGTGCTCGCCGCCGCAGGTCACCGCGTGGCGAAGCGACCGCGTGAACTGCCCGCAGGTCTGACCGACCGCGAGCTGGAGGTCCTGCTCGCGCTCGCCGCCGGAAAGACGAACAAGGAGATCGCCGAGACCCTCGGCATCTCCCCCAAGACCGCCGGGCACCACGTCCAGCACATCCTCGACAAGACGGGTGCGCGAACCCGGACCGCCGCGACGGTGTGGGCGTTCGAGCGCCACCTCGTGCAGTCGGCGTAGGGACTCCCGCAGGTCGGACCGGCCCGCTCAGCCGCAGTGGCTCACGCCGGGTCGGTGGCGGCCGGCCGCACCTGTGCCTCCAGAACCTCCAGCACCCGGGGCTGCTGCGGCTTTGCCATGCCCCGGATCTTGATCCGACCCTCCGGCACGGTAATCACGAAGTACCGCTTGGCGCGCTCGGCGATCTCCATCCCCTCATACGGGATCGACACGTGCTCGCGCACTCCGCCCGCCACGCCCGTGCTGATCATGATCAGTCGCTTGCTGGTGCAGGCCACGAGCACGTTCGTGGTCTTTCGCAGCTCGGATACCGCGCTGGCCAGCGTGCCCGGGACGAAGCGGCCGCCCTGGCGGTACTCGGGGTTCAGCGCCACCCCCGCCGCCAGCAGCGACTCGTCCGCCTCGGAGATCTCGATCAGCTGGTCATAGACCTTGCCGAAGCGGCCCCAGCCGAACGGCAGCGTCCGCTTCTCGCGCTCAGTCTCCTCACGAGTGATCGCCATACCCGGTCCCTCCTCGAAGATGCCCGCACCGAACGATCCCACCCTCGGACGGTGTCGTCAATGACGCCTCCGGAATGACGAACTAGGCGGATCCGGCCTGCGGCCCGGCCGGGTCTGATCCCGGCGCGTCGCTCGGGTGTCCGAGGGCGTGGATCGCGTCGAGCACGTCCTTGATGCCGCCGGCCGTGTGGACGTCGAGACGGTCGAGGATCGTCTCGGTGTCGGCGAACTCCTTGGCCGCCCGGGCGTCCGACGCGGCGGACTGCACCGACTGCCCGACCATGATGATGCTGAGCAGCACCAGCTGGAGGAACGTCTGCGCGATCCACGCGACGATGATGATCACCTGTCCTGAGTTGATCGCCGCGGGCAGGCTGACCAACGCGATGCAGGCGAAGATGTAGGCGCAGGCCATCGTGCCGACGCTGCGGGTGATGATCAGCGCCAGCTTGGCGTTGAACCCCTCGACCTGGCGCACCGCCTCCCGGATCGCTCTCGGGTCGAAGCGGACTGCGCGGGGCAGCTGCTCGCGGGCTTTGACTGGTGCATCCATTTTCGACCTTCCGATCTTGGGAACGCTGTCGTGCAGAGCCGGCCAGCCGCGTCGATACGCCCCCGGCCTGGTCAGGGGTTTCGATGCCCCCGACCCGTGTCCTGTGCTCGCGACGACCGATCGGCGTCCACGTAGGCTCTCGGCATGGCCGGGGTTGACCTGTATTGGCTGCCGCTCGGAGCCGGCGGGCACTTCGTCAGGCTCAACGGTCGCGTCTACGAGGCGCTGTCCGCACGCTTGCAGCGACGTCCTCCGCGCGATCTCTATCACTCCGCGCTCCAGGTCGAACTGCCCGAGGGGACGTTCGTGATCGAACAGGCACCGGTCAGCAATTGGAGCGGAGCGGAGCGCGGCGTGGTCGCCGAAGGCGCGGTCGGCGCTCGCTGGGCGGGGCGGTTTCGGATCTTCCGCTACGAGATCCGACTCTGGAGCGGGGGTCACATACCGGACGTCGCCGAAGCCATCGACAGCCCGAAGCGCCTCAGCGATGAGGAGTCGACCGCTCGGCGCATGCTCGACGTCGTACCGCAGGTGCCGACCCCGGTGTGGGGACGGGATGAGCTCAGGACCGGTGAGATGTGGAATTCGAACGCCGTGATCGCGTGGGCGATCACAGCGAGCGGCATCGACGCCGAGTCGATAGCACCCCCACACGGAGGGCGGGCGCCGGGCTGGCGGGCCGGCGTGGTCGCCGGACGGAGGGCTGCTGCCAAGGCACCGGACCTCGCGAGTCCGTAGCGGTCGGGAGCGCGCCGGCCGCCGCTACCCGATCCCGAAGCGCTTGAGCGGGTCGGTGGTGAACGTCGCGTCGGCCGCGACACCAAGCGCCTTGAGGTCGGCCAGCCACAGTCCGAGGTACGTGGCGGTGACGGCCGGGAAGGCGGGCTTCTCGCTGGAGGGGGCGTGGGGGAACGCCGGCGCCGGGCCGACCGGAGGCGCGACGGGAACCGCGGCGTTGTCGGTCGGGCCGGGGTCGCGAATCGGCTGCGCCTGGCCGCCCACCCGGGCCATGTCGATCGTCGATCCGTAGAGCCACGACGGGGTGCGCGCGGGGATTCTCCGCTGTGGGGATGTGATGCCGGCGAACCGCGCCGTGAAGGTGCGGTGGTCGCCGCCGTTCATGCCCCACAGGAGCTGCGTGTAGCTGCGGTTCCAGAAGAACTCGGGGATCACGTAGTCGAGGTACGTCAACCGGCGGATCGCACCGGTGCGCAGGTCGACGGCGAACAGGTCGGCCCGGAAGTCGGGGCCGTCGAAGTCGGCGAGGAACTGGAGCGTCTGGGTCGGGCCGGTGTCGGGGGCGTCGTAGCCCGTGCGCTGGGCGGCCGCAGCGACGAGCCCGTACCACGAGTGCTGCGTGTCGCCGCGGTTGCTCATCATCACCACGGTCTTCATGTCCGGGGTGAAGACCGACTGCTCCTCGTAGAACGGGGCGTTGTCGGAGATCAGCGTGACGCGCGGGCGGGCGGGCGAGGCGCCCGCGCCATACACCCGCATGTAGTAGACCCGCGTGTTCGCCCAGCCCGGCGGGGTCGCCTGATACGGCGAGTTGTGGCCGCCGGCCGCGAAGAACAGGAAGCCTTTGCCGTCAGGTGACCATGGCTGGGTCTCGTACGCGCCGTACGGCGGCCCGACGACGCGGACGTGACGGAGCGAGGGACGGCCGTGCGTGACCGTGAAATCGCCGAGCAGGATCGTCCAGGCCTCCCCACCCCGTGACAGCGGCGCGGCCTCGTTGTGGGTCCACGCGATGTGCCTGCCGTCCGGAGACCAGTAGGCGTGGAAGTTATCGTACGGCGTCCCCGACGACGTCGTGAACGGCGCGCCGTTGTTCGGATCTGAGTTGGTCGTCAGCCGATACGCGTGTGAGCCGTCGCGGTGCATGACGTACAGGTCACCCCCATAGCCACCGAGCCCTGGCGCGCCGAGGTGCCTCGGCTGCTGCCCGTAGGACTCGAACAGGACCCAGTCGCCCTGCGCGCGCTCCTGGGGGAGGCCGTTCGGCCCCTTCACCGTGCGGCACGTCAGACAGACCTGGCGGCGACCGCTCGCCGGTGCGCGATAGATCTGCGTCAGCCCGGACGCGTCCCCCTGGGCGGACAGGATCTGCCCGTCGTTGGCCCATGAGGAGGCCTGACCGAACTTGTACGGGAGCTGCTTCACCGCGAACTGCGCCGAGAAGTACGGCCCGATCGGCGCCCCGGACGCCGCCAAGGCGGTGGGGGCCGAGACTCCCAGGCCGATCGCCACCGCCCCCGCCAGCACCGCAAGCGCGCGGGACCGAAGCCGCCCCGGCGGGTTGCTGCCGTCGTTCCGAGACTCACCGCTCATGCGCTCGCCCTCCAGTGACGCCAGTAGTGAGTTGGCACCCTAGCTCGCCGACACCACCCGCCGTGGAACTCTCCGCCGCCGCCCACCCGTCCGCGTGCAGTTATGTTGTCGTCGATGGACGGAGAGTCGGCTCGACGACGGTGGACGCACGTTGCGGCGAGCGTGCTCCGGCGACTGTGCCTCGGCGCCGGGGCGACGGCGGCTGTGCTCGCCGCTGGGCCGGCGGCCGCCGATGCGGCGAGACACTGCGCGCCACCGGGTCCGCGCTGGCCGCGCGCGACACCGGCCGAGGTCGGGATGAACGCGAGCCGGGTGCAGGCGGCGGTCGCGTTCGCGCAGAGCAAGACATCGACCGCGGTCCGCGTCTACCGCTACGGCTGCCTGATCGCCGAGGACGGCGTCAACCCCGAGAGCCGGTCGACGCCCGTGCAGAGCTTCTCGCTCGGCAAGTCGATCGTGTCACTGACCTTCGGACGCGCGTGGACCCTCGGGCTGATCGGCCCCGACGACCCGGTCGGTGCACTGTTCCCGGCGGCCGACCGGCCGCACGGCGCGCTGACCATGCGCCAGCTGCTGACGATGACCGAGGGGCTCAGCCTCAACCTGCGGCACGACCTCAACCTCACGATGCCGGACCGCGTTCGGGACCTGCTCACGTTGCCGTTCGTGGCCAGACCGGGCACGACCTTCGCGTACTTCCAGAGCGGACCGCCGATGGTCACGGCGGCGATCGGGCGCGCCGTGGGCGAGGACTTCCAGACGTTCGCCCAACGGCAGCTGTTCTCCCCCATCGGGATCACGCCGGGCAGCTGGTCGTGGACCCGGGACGCCGCCGGGACGACGGCGGGCTTCTGGGGCCTGATGATGCGGCCGGACGACTTCGCCCGGTTCGGCGAGCTGCTGCGACGGGGCGGCGAGTGGCGGGGACGACGGCTGCTCTCGCGCCAGTACGTCCGCGACGCGCTCCAGACGATCCCGCCGTTCGGGTGCTACGCGTGGTTCATCTGGCGAACCGCCACGGCACGTTGCAACTGGACCTCGTTCCTCGGCCTGCCCCGGGACATGTGGCAGTTCAACGGCTCGATGGGCCAGCTCGTCACCGTGTTCCCGACCCAGGGCGTGATGACCGTGCGGACGGGTATCGACCCGACGGGGGGGAACTGGGCTCCGGCGGCGGGCAGCGCCGGCGGCCAGCAGGAGCGCGAGTTCTACGACCGCGTCCTCGGTGCGATCACCGACACCCCGGTGCGCGTCATGCATCCACCGGCGAATCCCCGGATCCCGACCGCCAAGCAGCAGCAGCGCTACGGCAGCACGTCCAGTCCTGTGAGCACCGGCCTCGGCGGCATGCTTCTGCCGCCGCTCCCACCGGCGGGCCCATGGCGGGCGCGCGCCGTCGAGCTTCCCGACGCACCGCTCGCCGCCGACCCGCGGGGCCAGTTCACCATCGCGCTGCACTGCCCGCCCCGATGGCTGACCGGCACTCGACGCTGTGCCGGCCGGCTGCGGGCGACCTCCGCACAGGCGGCCGTGCCCTACTCCGTCCGCCCGGGGGCGTCGACTCGCATCCGCCTGCGGCTGACGGCCTCCGCCTCGCGCGCCCTGCGCCACCGTCACTCGCTACGGGTGATGGTCACGGCGACCGATCGGGACGCCACCGGCGGCGGCACCCCGGCCGCGGTCACGGTTCAGCTGAGCTAGGCGCCGCCGCCGGCCAGCGCCTCGGCGGTCAGCTGGTCGGCGGGATAGAAGGCCTCGATCGCGAGCTCGGCCACCGTGATGTCGGTGGGGGCGCCGAAGCTCGTGGCGGTGCTCACGAAGGCCAGCTCCCCGCGATCGGTGGCCAGGCGCAGTGGGACGGCGATCGTGCCGGCATCGAGGTCGACGGCGCCGTCGCGCGCGGCCCCGGGGTACGCCGCGAGCTCGTCGTGGAGGGCGAACAGCGCAGGATCGCCGCTCACCACCGCCTGGCGCCCGAGGCGGGCGAGGATGTGCTCGCGCCACTCGCCGAGGTTGACGATCCGCGGCGCAAGGCCATCGGGATGCAGGCCCACCCGCAGCACGTTGACCGGGGGCGCGAGCAGGTCCTCGTCGACGCCCTCGAGCAGGGTCAGCAGCGGCCGGTTGGCGCTCACCATCCCCCAGTGGCGGTCGACGACGACGGCGGGGTACGGCTCGTGCGCGCGCAGGACGTGCTCGAGTGCGTCGCGGACGGGCCCCATCTCGGGATCATCGAGGTCGCGCTGTGGATACGCCGGAGCGAACCCGGCGGCAAGCAGCAGCGCGTTGCGCTCGCGGAGCGGGACATCGAGCACCTCGGCGATGTGCTTGACCATCTCAACGCTGGGCTGCGCGCGGCCGGTCTCGATGAAGCTGATGTGCCGGCTCGAGACATCGGCGCGCAGCCCAAGCTCGAGCTGGCTGAGGCGGCGGCGACGGCGCCAGTCGCGCAGCAGCGGCCCGATCTTCGGCCGGCTGGCCAGGGAGGTCATGGCTGGCAGGCTACCCCGCCGCTCCACCCGGCTTTGGCGGCCCGTAGCGATGGTGGAGATCGAGCGGGTTGCCGGCCGGATCGAGGAAGATCGCCTGGTGGCAATCGCCCGAATCGAACGTCTCGGTGACGAACCGCACTCCGGCCGCCTCGAGCCGCTCGCGCGCCGCCGCGACGTCGTCGACCTGAAGGGCGATCGGCATGCAGTTCGGGGAGAAGGTCCCGCCGAACGCGTCGGTCTGCATGATCGCGAGGGTGAGGTTCCCGGCCTGGAACTCCGCCCCGGGCCGCTCGCCGTAGCGGTCGATGCACGGCAACCCGAGCACCTCGCCATAGAAGCGGACGCTCGCCTCAAAGTCGTCGGTGGGGACGGCGACGAAGTCGACGCCGGTGACAACGCTGTCCATGTGGGCTCCTCTCAGTTGCGGCAGCCGCCATTCGCGACTGGCCGTGTCGTATCACGAATGGCTTATATAAGCAGTTCCTGATAATCTTGGGTCATGCACGCCTTCGACGTCCTCGGCGATCCGGTCCGCCGGCGGGTCCTCGAGCTACTCGCCGACGGCGAGCGCTCGGCGGGCGATGTCAGCTCGGTCGTCCAGGCCGAGTTCGGGATCACCCAGCCCGCGGTCTCCCAGCACCTGCGGGTCCTCCGCGACGGCGGCTTCGCCACCGCGCGGGCCGACGGCGCCCGCCGCATGTACGCGATCGACGCCGCCCCGCTGCGAGCCGTCGACGACTGGCTCACGCCCTACCGGAAGTTCTGGGACCAGCGGCTCGACGCGCTCGGGACCGAGCTCGCGCGCGGCCGGCGGGCGCGGCGGCGCTCGGCCGGCATGGACTCCACCGCCCGATGAACCCTGGCGGATACACGGAGCCCCCGCCCGAGCTGCGCCGCCGGGCGATCGCCTCGGGGGAGGCACGGGTCGCCGTCATGCGCCGGACCTACGAGGCCGCGATCGACGACGTCTGGGACGCCTGCACGAACCCGGAGCGGCTTGCACGCTGGTACGTCCCGGTGACCGGCGAATTCCGTCTCGGCGGCCACATCGAGCAGGCGATGATGGGCGGCGGCGAAATCGTCCGGTGCGAGCCGCCCACCCTGTTCGTCGTGTCCCTCGGCCGCCGGGGGACCGATGAGATCACGCTCCGGCTGACGGTCGCCGGCAACGAGCGCACCGAGCTCGAGCTCGAGCACGCCACGACGCTCGACAGGATTGAGATCGAGGGTGAGTTCCACGACGCGATCTTCTGCATGGGCGGCGGCTACTACCCCCGCCTGATGGCGCTCGACCAGCACCTCGGGGGCACCCTGCCGGCGGCCTACGAACCGTTACGGATGCACCTCGACCCCGTGATGCGTCCCGCGATCGAACGGGGCAGCGCGGCGATGGCGGCGCTGCTCGAGGCCGACACGGGCAGCGCCTGAGAGCGTCGGGACGGGCCGCGCCGCCGGGGCCCCGAAACCTCGGGGTCGACCCCCGGTGCACAGACCCCGGGGGTTTGCTTAGAATGCCGCCGCGCGACGGCGGGGGACCACGGACGTCGCGGGGCTTGTCATCACACAACGGAGGCTTGATGGACACTCGGATGAGTCGTGTTCGCAGTGGCGGACGCACGCGGGGCACGGTTGCCCTGCGCGTCGTCAGCATGGGTTGCGTCGCCGCCCTCGCGGTGGCCGGATGTGGCAGCGGCAGGAGCAGCAGCACCAGCACCAGCACGACGAGCACGGCGTCGGCCGCGGTCAACCCGGCGGTCGTCACGTTGCTCGAGGCCCAGGACGTCTCGGTCGGCGGCTACGACGCCCTGATCTACGCCCCGGCGCCGACCCTTGCGGCAGAGAAGACGCTGCTGAGCGAGCTCCGCGACGCGCTCTACAAGGGCAACCTTCAGATCCGCAAGTACACCCTCCCCACCGCATCACGTACGACGCTCAACGACTGGTTCACCGCGAACTCGGCCGTCGTCGCGGCGCTCGATCAACTCGGCCAGAAGCCGAGCCTCGATGCGATCGGGGCGGCGCTCAAGACCCAGCTGACGCCGGCGCTCACCAAGTACAACAACGCCGTGGCCGCCCTCGGGCGAGCCCTGGGGATCAAGGGCGATCCGTGGTATCGGGCCAAGGCCAAGGGGGCCCTGATCTACACGGACAGCCTGAGCGCACCCCACGGGAAGATCAAATGGCTCCAGGGGGCGAACGTCAGCTACAGCCACGGCGGGCTCACGATCAGCGCGGTGAAGGGCGGAAACGGCCAGACCGGCCCGACGACGCCGTACACGTTCGACGGCCGTCACATCGCGGTCGAGGTCGATGCGAAGCCCGTGAGCGGACAGCCCTTCTACGGGATCCAGTGCCCCGTGCCCACGACGCCCGCAGAGGGAACCCTCGTCGGGCAGGTCACCCCGGACGGGAAGTGGCTGATCGGCATCAAGCGCAACCCGAGCTCGATCGAGCTCACCGCGCCGACGACGAACGCGGCGATCAAGGCCGGTCAGGTCAACCGCCTCCGGCTCGACTGCGACCAGTTCGCGCCGGGCTCGGCCACCGCGCGGCTGTACGCGAACGGGAAGCTGCTCGGGAGCGCGAGCGCGCCGATGGACCTGACGCCGAACTACGAGGCCGGTCTCGCGGTCATCAGCCCGGCGGACGCCGCCTCGAGTGCGGTGTTCTCGAACTGGAGCGTGTACAAGCTCCCGTAGCGCAGCGGCGGCCATGCGGGCGCCCCGGCCCCGGACCGGGCCGCCCGCTCGCCACTCGCTCGGGCCGGCTCTCCATCCGGCGCGAGCGATGGGGGTGTCAGCGCACCCCGGCGAGTTGGTGCTCTGTGTCCTCGGCGCCGACCGGCACCGCCGGCGGCACGACGAGAACCGGGCAGTGCGCGACGTGGAGGAGCCGCTGGGTGACGCTGCCGAGCAGCGCACCGGCGAGCGACCCGCGCCCGCGCGTCCCGACGACGATCAGGTCGGCCCCGCAGCGGTCCGCGGCCTCGGCAATCCGAGTGGCGACCGAGCCGGCCGGGCTGCTCTCGACCTCCAGCTTCGGGGGCTGAGCGAGGTCGCCGGCAGCCAGCCGGAGCCGCTCGCGGATATCGGCCTCGGTCCGGCTCTCGCCGGCGTTCACGTCGAGGCCCGCGGAGCGGCCTCCGACGATCTTCTCGACGACGTGGAGGACGTGCAGCTCGGCGCCGTCCGCGGCGACCGCGACGGCGTAGGAGAGCGCTCGGTCGGAGGCCTCCGACCCATCAGTGGCGTACAGCACGCGGTTGAACATGACGACCTCACTGAGTCCGTGGTGCACAGGGGAAGCAACATCAGCGTGCCTCCTTCGCGGAGCAGCGGGAACCGGGGAGCGGTGCATTCCGACTGCGGGTTTTCACGGCTCCGGAGAGATCCGTAGTTTTCTGCAATGCCGCGTCGGCGGAGCACGGCTGGCGCGGGCGAGGGGCAACCGTAGGCTGCCTCACGTGCAATCAGATCTTCACTCCCATCCCACCTCCCGCGTCCTCATCGTCGGCGGCGGCGTCGCTGGCTGCGAGGCCGCGCTCGCCCTGCGCGACCTCGCCGGCGACCGTGTCGCGATCACGATCCTCGCCCGGGACCCCGAGTTCGTCTACCGCCCGATGCGTGTGCTCGAGCCGTTCTCCTCTGGTGGCGCCCGTCGCTACCCGCTCGAGCGCCTCGCCCGGGATGTCGACGCCGAGCTGGTGATCGACGGCTTCCGCTCGGTCAACGCCGACACCAAGCAGGTGCGGACGGCGAGCGGCCGGACGCTCGAGTACGACCACCTGCTGCTCGCGATGGGCGCTCACGCCACACCGGCCTTTCACCACGTGCTCACGATCGACGACGCGAAGCTCGACGAGCACTACCGCGGGCTCGTGCAGGACGTCGACGAGGGCTACGTCAAGTCGCTGGCCTTCATCGCGCCGACCGCGATGGCGTGGCCGCTGCCGCTGTACGAGCTGGCGATGATGACCGCCCGCCGGGGATGGGAGGCGAACATCGACCTGTCGGTCACGCTCATCACCCCCGAGGATGCGCCCCTCGGTCTGTTCGGCGCGACCGCGAGCGAGGCGGTGCGCCAGCTGCTCACCGAGAACCGGGTCACAACGATCACATCGTCGCACTGCACGGTGCGCGCGCCGGGCCGGATCGAGATCCACCCTGGCAACCGCGATCTGGTCGTCGACCGCGTGGTGGCGCTGCCGCTGCTCGCCGGTCCCACGATCTCCGGGGTGCCGCGCGACGCCCACGGCGGGTTCATCCCGATCGACCGGTTCTGCCGGGTGCGGGAGCTGACCGACGTGTACGCCGCCGGGGACGCGTGTGACTTTGCGGTCAAGCACGGCGGGATCGCCTCCCAGCAGGCCGACACGGCTGCGCTGTCGATCGCCGCGGCGGTCGGTGCGCCGGTGGAGCCCAAGCCGCTGCATCCCGAGGTGCGGGCGATCCTGCTCGGTGGCGACGCGCCGCTGTACATGAGCGCGAACCTGATCGACGGCCACGGGTCCTGCTCGCAGGTCGGCCGCGAGCCGATCAGCTGGCCGGCGGACAAGATCGCGGCCAAGTACCTCGCGCCGTACCTGCGCTCCGACGACCACGCCACGCTCTCGTGAGCTCCGACGGGCGCACCGCCGACAACCACGACGGGACCGGCCCCAGCGGTAGCGTTGACGCGATGGACCAGGAGGATCGCTCAGAGCGGGCCACCGTCCGCGTCGTCATCGCCGACGACCACGCGATCGTTCGCCGCGGCCTGCGCCAGGTGCTCGAGGCGGCGGGCGGGTTCGAGATCGCGGCCGAGGCCGAGGATCTCGCCGGGACGCGGCGGTACCTCCGGGGTCACCACCCCGATGTCCTGGTGCTCGATCTCAACCTCCGCGAGGGCCCCTCGCTCAGTGAGATCCCGAGCCTTCGCACGGAATTCCCCGACACGCAGATCGTCGTGCTGACGATGCAGAACGAGCCCGCCTACGCGCGCGAGGCGCTGAGCGCCGGCGCGCTCGGCTACGTGCTGAAGGAGTCGGCCGAGGACGAGCTCGTCGAAGCGATCCACCGCGCGGCGGCCGGCGACAGATACCTCAACCCGCGCCTCGGCGCCCGCGTCGCGGCCGAGCCGCCACCGGGCCCGCCCGACGGCCTGTCCGAGCGCGAGGTGGAGGTTCTGCGGATGATCGCCCTCGGTCACACCAACACCGAGATCGCCGAGCAGCTGTACCTCTCCGTCCGCACCGTCGAGACCCACCGGGCCCATATCCAGCAGAAGCTGCGGCTCGGCACACGGTCCGAGCTCGTGCGCTACGCGCTCGATCACAAGCTCGTCCAGACGCCCTGAGCGGACCTCCGCGCGCCGTCTCCCAACGCCGGCGACCGGATCCGTAATTCACCGTATTGGTCCGTCTGCGAGTTGCGGATGGGCCGGGTGGCCGTCCGATCTAGGTTGCTCGCTATGGCCGCGATCTTCAACCTCAACCATCCGGCGCACACCCTCCACTGGCACTTCATCTCGCTCACGGTTTCGAACGTGATCGTGATCGTGCTGATGTTCGTCGTGTTCGCCGCCGCGATCTTCCTGCCGTTCCCCGGACACTCCGGGCCGCGGGAGCCCTCGTGAGCACGACCGCCGAGGAGACCGGCGCCCCGCCCCCGTCGTCGTGGACGATCAGGCTCCGCCGGCGGGCCGTCGCCGCGCTCCCGCCCGAGAAGCTGCTCCCCGACGGCCAGCCGTCGTACGTCGCGTCATGGGTCTACGTGTTCGGCGTGCTCTCGCTCGCCTGCCTGGCGCTGCTGATCGGCTCGGGCATGATCCTGTCGCTGAAGGGGCCGTCCTGGTGGCACTTCACCGGGATCGGGCACTTCTTCAACAGCATCCACCTGTGGACGGTCGAGCTGTTCTTCCTCTTCATGGTCCTGCACCTGTGGGGCAAGTTCTGGATGGCCGCATGGCGGGGTGGCCGGGCCAAGGTGTGGATGACCGGGGCGGTGACATTCCTGATCGCGATCCCGTGCGCGCTGACGGGCTACGTCTCCCAGCAGAACTTCGACGCCCAGTGGATCGCCACGCAGGCCAAGGACGCGATGAACTCCGCCGGCATCGGGGCGTTCTTCAACCTCACGAACTTCGGCCAGATGTACTCGTGGCATGTGCTGCTGCTGCCGCTGGCCGTCGTCGGCCTCGTCGTGGCCCATGTCCTGCTGGTCCGCAAGCACGGCGTCGTGCCGCCGTTCGAGCTCGGTGATCGCGCCGACGCATCGGGTGCCACGCCACCCTCGGGCAACGGCCAGACGGAGGCGGCGTCATGAGCCGCCGCCGAGGCGACACCACCCGCCCGTGGACCGGCTCCTACCGACCCTACGACCTCGTCAAGGAGGCCACGATCGCGTTCCTGGCGGTGACCGTGATCGCCGTCGTGCTGTCGATCCTGTTCTCGTCGCCCGACGACAAGCCGAGCACGATCCAGCAGTGGGCGAAGGGCGACCCCGTCGACTTCGTCACCACCGCGACGACCGAGCTCGACGGCTCGAGCGGAACCGGCGGCTACGGCCCGCCGTACAACCACGCCTCCAAGGGCCAACACATGGCGTTCATCTATCCGGCGAAGTGGTTCGGGGTGAGCCATCCGATCAACACAGTGAACGATTTCGTGCTCGACCCGCTGCGCTCGCTCGTCGGCCAGCCGGTCGTGCAGTCGGCGGTCAGGGCGTACGACGCGGCACCGGCGCAGGCGCAGTCGACCTGGACGTCGGCCTACGAGAAGGCCCTCGGCAACGGCAAGGTCGGGCCGAACGGCGCGGTGCGGGTCGCACCCGGTCACTACGGCCCGGTTCCGGTGATGATGAACGGCCTGCTCGGCTTCGCCCAGGCGGGCGGCCTCGACGGCGCGCTGCTCACCAGCCGGCAGTTCTTCCAGACCGACTACACGAAGAGCCTCCTGTTCCTCGCCGACGGTGGGGCGCTGGACAGCCGGGCTCAGGCCCAACACCTGCTCGGCGACCAGTGGGGCATGATGAACGAGACCGGCAGCTACCCGGGTCAGGTCTGGCTCTGGCTCTACACCTTCTGGTACCAGATCAAGCCGTTCTCGACCTCGGCCAACGCCGACCTGCTGGTGATGACGGTGATGACCGCGCTCAGCCTGGCACTGGTCCTGATCCCGTTCATCCCGGGCGTGCGCAGCATCCCGCGCTGGATCCCGATCTACCGCCTGATCTGGCGCAACCACTACGCATCGGCCGGGCCGCCGAAGCCGGCACCCTCCCCCGAGCCCGGCCCCATACCCCCTGGGGCTGCGCCTCAGGCGAGTTGAGCGGCGACGCGAGTCGCCGCCATCTCCCCGGCCGCGTGCATCGGCTCGACGGTCCGCCGCGCGCGGCAGAGCAGGAACGCCCCTTCGAGCGCTGAGATCACGCCGAGCGCCAGCCCGCGGTCGCCGAGCCGCCCGGTGAGCTCCTCGGTCCAGGCCTCGAACACCTCGGCCGTGGCGATCCGCAGCAGCTCGTCCGTGCTCGCCACCTCGAGCGCGATCGTGGCGATCGGACAGGCATCCTGGTAGTCGGTCGCGATCAGCGTCTCGGCCGCGCCGGCGAATACCGCCCGGACCGACGCGACCGGGTCCACCTCCGCGTCGTAGACGGCCCCCACGAGCGCCTGGAAGAACGCGCCACCGGCGCGGATCACCTCGTCGGCGAGCTGCCGCTTGCCGCCGGGGAAGTGGTGGTACAGCGACCCGTAGGGCGCGTCGGCCTCGGCGAGCACCTGCTTGATGCCCGTCCCGGTGTAGCCCTGACGGCGGAACAGCTCCGCGGTGGCGTACAGGATCCGATCGCGCGTGGGCACCGTGGTCGTCTCGGGCGTTGCGGTCCTCGGCATCAGGCGCTAGCGTACCACTAGATAGAACGATCTAGCGGAGGTTGACACATGCGTGCCAGAGACGTTGCCGCCGGCGCGGCGGCCGCCATCGCCGCCCGGGCGCTGCTGCCCCGGCTGCTGCTGCTCAAGTTCCGACGGGACACCAGACGACTCGACGCCGGCGACTACTCGGCGTTGCTGGCGATGTACGCCGACGAGGCGGTGCTCCGCTTCGCCCCCGGCGAGCACCGCTGGTCGGGCGACTGGGTCGGCCGGCCGGCGATCGAGCGCTTCCTCCAGAACTTCGTCGCCGCGCGGCTCCGCGGCGAGATCCGCAGGCTCGCCGTGTCCGGTCCGCCGTGGGCGCTCACGTTGTGGGTCCGCTTCGACGACCACGCGGAGGCGCCGGACGGCACCCGCATCTACGAGAACCGCACCGTGCTCGTGATCCGCACGCGCTGGGGCAAGATCGTCGAACACGAGGACTTCTACCTCGACACGGTTCGCATCGGGGCGTTCGACCGCCGGCTCACGGAGCTCGGGGTGGAGGCGGTGGCCCGCCCCTGACCCAGGCGGGTATAGGATCGGCGGCGGTGACGGACACGGCAGCGCAGCGGCTGATCCGGACCTCGGAGGAGATCACCGAGGAGTGGCTCGGCGGAGTCCTCGGCCGGCCCGAGTTGCAGATCGCCGACGTCACCCGGATCGGGACCGGGCAGATGAGTCAGAGCCACCGCGTCCGACTCGCCGACGGTGATTCGGTCGTCGTCAAGCTCGCCTCGACGGACCCGAACAGCCGCGGCACCGGCGTCGGCATGGGCGCCTACGCGCGCGAGATCTCCTTCTACCGCGATCTCGCGGAGCGCATCGGCGGTCCGCTCGCCGCCTGCCACCTCGCCGAATACGACGAGGCCGAGGGGTGGTTCACGCTCGTGCTCGAGGACATCGAGGGCGCCGAGCAGGGCGACCAGATCGCCGGCTGCACCGTGCACGAGGCGCGCCTGGCGATGCTCTCGCTCGCCCGGCTCCACGCCCCGGTGCTCGGCGACCTCCACGTCGGCGCGCTGCCGTGGCTGAACCAGGTCTCGCCGATCAACCAGGCGCTGATGACCGCGCTGCTGCCCGGCTTCCTGGAACGCTACGCCGACCGCATCGAGCCCGCCCACGTCGAGGTGTGTGAGCGGTTCGTCGCGGCGGCCGACGCGTGGATGGAGGATCGCCGGCCGCCGTCCGGGCTCGTCCACGGCGACTACCGGCTCGACAACCTGCTGTTCGGGGCGAACTGGTGCAAGGTCGTCGACTGGCAAACATGCTCGTGGGGTCCGGCAATGCTCGACGCGTCGTACTTCCTCGGCGGAGGGCTGTCGATCGAGGACCGCCGCGCGCATGAGCGCGAGCTCGTCGGCGTCTACCACGAGGAGCTGTGCCGGCTCGGCGCCACCGGGCTGAGCGCCGAGACGGCGTGGGAGGAGTACCGCCGTCAGGCGTTCCACAACCTGCTGATGGCGATCGTCGCCTCGATGGTCGTCGAACGGACCGACCGGGGCGATGACATGTTCATGGCGACGACCGCTCGTGGCGCACAGCAGGTGCTCGACCTGGGCGCGCTCGAGCTGCTTCCGGAGCCCGGGGCGGGCAAACCGGCGCCGCTGCGCCCGGACCCCGCCGACGAGGGCCGCCACTCGCCCGGGCCGGAGGCGATGTGGAACGAGAGCTGGTACTTCGACGTGATCAGTGACGACGGGTCGCTTGGGGCCTACGTCCGCCTCGGCCGGCTGCCCAACCAGGGGATCGCCCTGTACACCGTGGCCGTCGTCGGCCCGGACCGCCCCGCGGTGCTCGTCCTCGCGCCCGACGCGCCGCTTCCGGACGCCGCCGACGAGACCCAGCTGATCGAGGTCGGCGGGCTGCGCGCCGAGCAGCACTGCGAGGCGCCGCTCGAGCGCTTCCGGGTCGCGGTGCGGGGCGCCGGCGAGGCTCACGAGGATGAGTCGGCACCGCTGCGCGGCGAGGCCGGGCGGCCGGTGGAGGTCGAGTTCGACCTCACCTGGGAGACCGTCGGGGAGCCCTACCAGTGGCGGAACGCCACCCGGTACGAGATTCCGTGCTGGGTGACGGGGACCGTGCGCGTCGGCGAGGAGCAACTGATCGTCTCCGGGCCCGGCCAGCGCGACCACTCGTGGGGGTCGCGGGATTGGTGGGCGACGGACTGGATGTGGAGCGCGCTCCACCTCGCCGACGGGACGCACACCCACACGGTCACGGTTCCGCAGGCGCCCGGGTTCGGGGTCGGCTACATCCAGCGCGAGGACGAGCTGACCGAGATCGCGGCCGCGAACTGCACCGAGGAGGTCGCCGACAACGGGCTGATCACCCGTGCCACCGTGACCTCCGAGGATCTCGTCACCGAGATCGAGCCGCTCGCCTTCGGGGCGCTGCGCCTGGAGGCTCCCGACGGCCGCGTCTCCCACTTCCCCCGCGCGATGTGCCGGGTGGCGGCGGCCGACGGCCGGACGGGGCTGGGGTGGATCGAATGGAACCGCGTCCAGCGGTGAGGCATCGTGGACGACGAGCCGTGGGCGTCAGCGGCGTGCGGGCCCGGGTGGCCGTCTCGGTCGTGGCGCTCGTCGCGTGCCTCGGCGCCGTCCCCGCGCGTGGCGCGGTGACCGCGTCGCAGGCCGGCGCGCTCGGCCAGCAGGCCTATCTGTACGGGATCCCGCTGCTCGAGTCTCTCCGTGTGCAGAGCACGGCGACGAGCGTGCGGTGCCCGGACACGAAGGGCGACGCCCCGTTCAACGCGTTCAGCACGGCGACGAAGTTCTCCGATCCGTCCAACCGGACGGTCGTCGCGCCGAACGTCGACACGCTGTACTCGATCGCGCATCTCGACCTCGGCCGCGGGCCGGTCGTCCTCGGTCATCCCACGATGGGCCACCGCTACTTCGTCTTCCAGCTCCTCGATCCGTATACGAACACGTTCGCCTACGTCGGCTCGCGCACGACCGGCTCCGGGGCGGGGCGGTTCGCGATCACCTGGACCGGCAAGCCCGGTCACCGGGTGGCGGGCGCGCGCGTGATCACGAGCCACTTCCGCCGGGTGTGGGTGATCGGGCGGACGCTGGCCAGCGACGCCGCCGACCAGCGCCGCGCCGTCGCGCTGATGCGCCGCTACACGCTGACGCCGCCCGGCGGCGCGCGCAGCTACCGCGGCTGCCACCCCGGCCACCCCCGCCAGGCGAAGACGCCGACGGGGCTCGCGTTCCTCGACGCGCTCGGCCAGGCGCTGAGGGACAACCCGCCGCCGGCCGCCGATGCCCCGGAGCTGGCCAAGCTCGCCGCCGTCGGGGTCGGGCCCGGGCTGCGGCCCGAGACGGCCGGACTGCCGGCCGGCGTGCTCCAGGCGCTGGTGGCGTCGGTCAGCTCGTTCCCGCCGACGCTCGTGACGTTGGCCAAGAACACGATCCTCGGCCAGGCGAAGGCCAACCACGGCTGGGCGATCCCCCACTCGGACATCGGTGACTACGGGACCGACTACACCTACCGGGCCGGCGTCGCCGAACTCGGGCTCGGGGCCAACACGCCGGCCGAGGCGATCTACCCGACCGGACTGACCGATGTGAGCGGCGCCGAGCTCACCGGCAGCCGAAAGTACGAGATGGTGTTCCCGGCCGGCCAGATGCCGCCGGTGCGGGCGTTCTGGTCGCTGACGCTGTACGACAGCGCCGGATATCTGGTGTCCAACAAGATCCATCGCTACGCGGTCGGGAGCAGCCACCCGCCGCTCGTCCGGGCGGGGAACGGCTCGATCGTCGTCGTCATCTCCCACACCCGGCCGAGTGGGTCGGGGATCAACTGGCTCCCGGCGCCGAGCGGGGCGTTCCGGCTCAACCTCCGGCTGTACTGGCCGAAGGCGAGTGCGCTGAACGGCGCATGGCAGCCGCCCTCGGTGGTGCCGCTCGCGGGTACGAGCTGACGGGGTCCGTGGCGTGACGCTCGTCTCCGATCTCCAGCTTCCCGAGTTCGACCCCAACGACCCTGCGCTGAGCGGCGAGCGATGGCACGAGGCGATGCGCGAGCTGCGCGCCCGAGGGTCGTGGCTCGCCCGGGCACCGCTCGGCGTGATCGTGCTCGACCGCGCCGCCGGGGAGCAGTTCCTGCGCACCCGGTCGGCGGTGTTCCCGGGACTGCTGCTGGCGGAGATGTTCGGCATCGAGAGCGGGCCGCTGCACGAGCAGATGACGCGCAACATCATCAACCTCGGGGGCTCTGACCATTCGCGACTGCGCAGCCTCGTCAACCCCGCGCTCAGCCCGCGCGCCGTCGAGCGCTATCGGCCGGCGATGAGGGAGATCCTCGGCGAGCTGTGGGAGGGACTGGCCCTCGACGGGCCGATCGACTTCGTGGCCGACGTGGCCAAGCCGTACCCCTCGCGGGTCATCGCCCGGGTGATGGGCGCCCCGGACGCCGACGCCCCGCGGCTGCACGACTGGTCGATGTGGATCCAGCGCCAATTCGACCCGATCGCGCTCGCCGACCCCGATGCGCGCGCAACGATCGACGCGAAGGTGGCCGAGTTCTACGCCTGGGTCCGGCCGCTGATCGCGCGGCGGCGCGACACCCCGGCCGACGATCTCATCTCGACGCTGATCGCGGCGGTGCAGGAGGGCGACCGGCTGTCCGACCTCGAGCTCGAGAACCTCGTCCTCAACATCCTCGTCGGCGGCGTCGACACCACGCAGAGCCAGCTCGCCCACGCGATCCGGCTGCTCGCCGAACGGCCCGACCAGTGGGCCGCGCTCCGAGCCGACCCGGACGGCCTCGCCCCGCGGGCGGCCGAGGAGGCGCTCCGGTTCGAACCGATCACGCCGCTGACGGCGCGGATGATGGTCGAGCCGCTCGAGGTCGACGGGGTGACGTTCCCGACCGACACCGTCGTGATCGTGTGCTCGTTCGCCGGCAACCGCGACCCGGACACCTACGGCGACCCGGACGCGTTCGACATCCGCATGCCCCGGGAGACCAAGCGGATGCTCACCTTCGGCGCCGGCATTCACTACTGCGTCGGGGCGAACCTCGCGCGGGCGGAGCTCGGCGAGGCGCTCGCGTTCCTCGCCCGGCGGGTGGAGCGGCTCGAACTCGCCGGGGATCCCGCGCTCCAGAACGTGAGCGGGATCTACGGGGTGGATGCGCTGCCGGTCCGGCTCGCGGCTGCCTGATCGATCGTGTGAGGCGGCGACGATCGCGCTTCACACCCCGCTGGGAGGGGAGCGGCCGGAGCGGGTCGCGAATTCGGGCGCCCTCGTGCGACAACCGTGTCCGGATTCTGCGTGCGTGTCGTATCAGGCCGCGTCACGCGGCTCCACACGACACACGTGGCGCGGACGAGGGCGCGTGTCGCGTTCCGCCGCGTCGATCGCGGAAGATCCTGGAAATGGCGGTCCAATCGCCCGCGTGTGTCAGGAAATGCCGCTCCCTGCGGAACTTCCTGACATTGACGAGCGAATCAGCCGCGGTTTCGACGATCTTCCGCGGGAACCCCCCAACCGCCACCCCTCTCCCCCTTCCCAGCCGGGGTTGCGTCGCACGTCAGCCACGACTGACGCGCCGTGCCGGAGACGGGCCTACCCCCGCTCCGCGTGGCGCCGACGCAGATCCTCCAGCCCCTCTTCACGGGTGATGACCGGCGCGTAGCGGAGCTCGCGCCGGGCGCGGGCGTCGGACACGGTGCAGGTCTCGCCGATCACCTGCAGGGTGGCGCGGTCGAGCGGCGGTAGACCGGGGCGGCGGGCGAGGCGCCAGACGGTGTCGAGTGCCGCCGCGGCGAGTCGGGCGACGGGTCGCGGGACCGATTTCGACGGCGCCGTCACCCCCTGCGTCTCGAGCAGCGCGGTGACGAACGTCCGGAACTCGACGGGCTCGCCGTCGGTGAGAAAGTAGGCGCGGCCGCCGGTGCCGTGCTCCGCCGCGGCGAGGATGCCCTGCACGGCGTTGTCGACGTGGCAGGTGGAGGTCTCGTAGTGGCCGCCGCCGATCCACTGGAGGCGGCCGCTGTCGGCGGCGGCGACGAGCGCGGGGAGGATCGTCGTGTCGTCATTGCCCCAGATGAACCGCGGGCGAACGGCGACGGTGCTCGTCGCGGGAGTGCTCGCCTGAAGAACGTGGCGCTCGGCCTGGCCCTTCGTGATCCCGTAGGAGCCGAGCGGTGTCTCGGGGTAGGGCCAGGTCTCATCGGCGTCGACGATCGGGCGGCCGCCGAGCAGCACCTGCTCCGTGCTCACATACACGAGGCGGGGCACGCCGACCGCACGCGCGGCCTGGACGACGTTGCGGCTGCCCTGGACGTTGACCCTGTGCATCTTGTCGAGGTCACGGGCTCCGCCAGAGACGATCGCCGCCGCGTGGACGACGACGTCGGCGCCGTCCATCCCCCGGCGGAGCGCCTCGGCGTCGTCGAGATCACCCCGGATCGCCCGCGCGCCGGCGTGCTCCACCGTCGCGACGGCGACATCGGTCCGGGCGATCGCGGAGACCCGGCGGCCCGCGGCCGTGAGCCGGCGGATGAGGTTCCGGCCCAGGAAGCCCGATCCGCCGGTGACGAAGAAGCTCACCTCAGAGGCGTTGTCGTCGGCGGGCAGCGCGTTCATCGTCCGGCGCTCACCTCGGCACGACCTCGGCAAGCCAGCCGAGCAGGTGGGCGTTGACCGCCTCGGGGGCGTGCTGCTGGAGCCAGTGGCCGGCCTCGGGAACGACATCGTTGACGCGGAGGTCCGTGACCCAGCCGTCCATCACCGCCGCCGGCATGAAGCGGCGAACCGGATCGCGCTCGCCGACGAGAAACAGCGCGGGCTGCTCGATCCGCCGCTCGGCGACGTCGGCCGTGCGCTCCCAGTTGCGGTCGAGGTTGCGGTAGTAGTTCAGACCGCCGCGGAACCCGGACCGGGTGTAGGCGTCGACGTAGACCCGGAGCTCGGCGTCGGACATGAACGACGGCGTCGGCGGATCCTCGTCGCGATCAGCCGCCCACGCGGCGTCCCACACACGGGGGGTGGCGATCGCCCGGCGGACGTCGCGCTCGAGCGCCGCCTCGGCGACACCGGGCTCCTGCATCCACACCATGTAGAAGTCCTCACCGAGGTGGCGGCGCATGATCGGCAGCGGTGGTGCCGGCGAGCGCGGCGCGAACGGCACCGACAGGCCGCCGACGGCCTGAATCCGGTCCGGGTGCAGCCACGCTGTCTTCCAGGCCAGGTCGGCCCCCCAGTCGTGGCCGATCAGCGTCGCGTGCTCGGCGCCGGCGTGATCGATCAGACCGAGGACGTCGCGGGCGAGGACGTCGATCGCGTAGTCCTCGATCTCCGGCGGGGCCTCGGAGTCGCCGAACCCGCGGAGGTCCGGGACGAGCAGCCGGTAGCCGGCGCCGGCGAGCGGCTCGATCTGATGGCGCCAGGAGTAGCCGAGCTCAGGGAAGCCGTGGAGCAGGATCACGGCCGGCCCGTCCGAGGGGCCGTGCTCGGCCACGGCGAGCTGGATCCCGTTGACCTCCATCGCGCCGACCGTATCGCGCCGGCGCGCATGGTGGCTAGAGGACGAGCACGCGCTTGCCACGGGTGCGGCGGTCGGCGAGGTCGCGGTATGCGTCTCGGACGGAACCGAGCGGGTAGATCGCGGCGATCGGAACCTCGAGCTCGCCTGCCGCGATCAGATCCGTCAGCTGCTGGACGACATCCCGGTTCATTCCGACAGTGCTGGCGTCCTGCCTGGCCCCGTGACGAGCGGCGGCGTCGTAATCGATGATCGTGTCGATCCGATCCGGCGCGACGCCGAGCTCCACGGCGAGGTCGACGTACCCGCCGCCGAACAGGTCGAGGAACGCATCGAGCCGCGGAGCGGCGGCGCGCAGGCGCTCAGCCAGCCCATCGCCGTGGCTGAGCGGCTCGACGCCGTGGCCGCGCAGCCACGGATGGTTGTGCTCGCCGGCCAGCCCGATCACCCGCGCGCCCGTGCGGACGGCGAGTTGAACGGCGATCGCCCCGACGCCCCCGGCGGCGGCCGACACCGCGACCGTGTCGCCCTCGCCGAGGGCGACGGCGTGCACCGCCGCCCAGGCCGTGCCCCCGGCGACGACCAACGCGCCGGCCACCTCCCACGGGACCGTGGCCGGGCGGGGAACGAGCTGTTGCGCCGGCACGGCCACGAGCTCGGCCTGGGCGCTGCGCTCATCGGTCCAGCCGAGGACCTCGTCCCCGGCCGCAAAGGCGTCGACTCCCGAACCGACGCCAACCACCGCGCCGGCGAAGTCGCTGCCCTGTCCGGACGGGAACGTGGCCGGCCATCGCTCATGGAGCGCACCGCTGCGGATCGCGATCTCGCCGGGGTTCAGCCCGGCGGTCCGCACCTGGACGAGAACCTGCTCACGCCCGGGGACAGGTTCGGGCACATCGCGCACGTCCAGCACGTCGACGTCGCCGTAGTCGTCGAATTGCACCGCACGCATCGGGTCTCCTCATCGCTCGCCGTCGGTCCACCCGAGGCTAGTCGCCGGCTGATCGCTCGATCCGAGGGCGCGGACCCGGTAGCGTTCCCGGCCATGAGCACCGAGGAAGAGGTGACGTTCGGATTGCGACTGACCGGGCCGGAGCTGAAGGTCACCCACACCGCGCTGCGCTCGCTGCTCGACGACCTCGGCCGCGCGGAGGCCGGCGAGCGGGAGATCATCCGCGGCGTGCTCGCCAAGCTCCCGGACGAGCACACGATGCGGGCACTGCGCCTCCCCGACACCCACTAGCGGTTCGGGTCTCGTCGCCGATGCCCGACGCGCCGAGTCGCGACGCCACCGCCCTCCAGGCCCTCCGGGCAGCGCGGGTCGGCGTATGGACGGGGGCGCTCGACGCGGTGCCACCCGCCCAGGCGGCGATCCACGCCGCCGAGATCGAGCGGCTCGGATACGGCTCGCTGTGGTTCGGCGAGGCCTACGGGCGCGAGGCGTTCACCAACGCCTCGCTGCTGCTCGCCGGGACCCAGCGCCTGATCGTGGGAACGGGGATCGCAAACGTCTACGGGCGCGACGCGGTCACCGGCAACGCGGCGTCGCGGACGCTCCACGGTGCGTTCCCGGGCCGCCTCGTGGTCGGGTGGGGGATCTCCCACGGCCCGATCGTCGAGCGGATGCGCGGCCACTCCTACGGCAAGCCGGTGACGACGATGCGCGAGTACCTGGAGGCACTCGACAGCGCGCCGTTCTTCGCCGACGGACCGCCGACGGCCCCGCCGCGGGTCCTCGCCGCGCTGCGCCCACGGATGCTCGAGCTCGCGGCCTCGCATGCCGATGGCGCCCACCCGTACCTCGTCACCCCGGACCACACAGCGCGGGCGCGGGAGATCGTCGGCCCCGGCCCGATGATCTGCGTCGAGCAGGCGGTCGCCCTCACCGATGACCGGGCGACGTTCGAGGCCCGGGCCCACTGGCACCTGGAGATCTACACGGGGCTGCCGAACTACCGTGGATCGTGGGAGTTCCAGGGGTTCGGCGCCGACGACTTCGTCCGTGGCGGCTCGACCCGGCTCAAGGAGGCGATGGTCGCCTGGGGGGACGCCGACGCGATCGCCGCCCATGTCTCCCGGCACCTCGATGCCGGCGCCGACCACGTGATGATCCAGGCGCTCGGGGAGAACCCGTTCGACGTCCCGGCCGAGCAGTGGCGCGAGCTCGCCCCGGCCCTCACCGCGCTGTCGAGGAGATGAGCTGATGATCGTGGTGGTGGGCCGGGTCCGGACCGACGACGAGCGGCGGGAGGAGCTGATCCGCATCGGGCAGGCGGTCGCCCGGGCCTCCCGCGAGGAGGCCGGCTGCATCGACTACCGGCTCACCGAGGACAGCGAGGTCCGCAACGACTTCGTGTTCGTCGAGGAGTGGCGCGACGAGGCGGCGCTGCAGGCGCACTTCGCGACGCCCCACATCGCCACCTTCATGCGAGAGATCCTCGGCGCGATCCTCGGTCAACCCGACGTCGGCTTCCACACCGTCGCGAGCTCACGCGGGCTCGGCGACGTCACCGCCGGGTAGCCCGAACACGCGGCGCGCGTTGCCGCCGAGGTACAGGTCGCGGGTCTCAGGATCGAGCCCGAGGCGGTCGAGGTCGGCGAGCGCGGCCTGCGGCACGATCATCGGGAAGTTGCTGCCGTAGAGCACCTTGCGGCGCCCGCCGCGGGTGTGCATGTACGCCACGAGCTCGGGCGGGATCCGCTTGCTCGTGTAGGCCGAGGTGTCGATGTACACGTTCTCGTGTTTGCGGGCGACCGCGATCATCTCCTCGGTCCACGGATAGCCGATGTGACCGCCGACGATCACCAGCTCCGGGAAGTCGATCGCGACCTGGTCGATGTACGGGATCGGCCGGCCGGGCTCGGAGGGCCGCAGCGGTCCGGTGTGACCGACCTGCGTGCAGAACGGGACGCCGAGCTCGACGCAGGCGGCGTACAGCGGGTAGTAGCGCCGGTCGGTCGGCGGCGCATCCCAGATCCACGGCAGCATCCGCAGCCCGACGAACCCGAGCTCAGTGACGCACCGCCGCAGCTCGCGGACGGCGTCCATCGGCCGGTTGAGGTCAACCGACGCGAGACCGGCGAGACGATCGGGCTGCTCGGCCACCCAGCCGGCCACCTCGTCGTTGGTGATGATCGGGCCCTCGCGCAGCCCATGCCAGGCGCTGAGCAGCCCGAAGTCGACCTTGGCGGCGTCCATCGCGCCGAGCGTCGCCGAGATCGGCAGCTCCTCGGTGAGCGGACCGCCGCCCGTCCACCGCCACAGCGAGGCGAACATCTCCTGCTCGGTGAAGCGCACGGTCGGGTGCTGCATCCAGGCGTCGACGATCATCAGGGGGACAGTGTCCCGGAACGGCGGACTCAGGGCATCGCGGCGGCGCCGGCCTTGATCGCCGCGCGGACGCGGGGATAGGTGCCGCACCGGCAGACGTCGCGGATCCCGTCGAGATCGCTGTCGGCGATCTCGCGACCTTGAGCCTTGACCTGCTTGACGAGCGCCACCGCCGTCATGATCTGACCCGGTTGGCAGTAGCCGCACTGCGCGACGTCGAAATCGAGCCACGCCTGCTGCATCGGATGGAGGGCGGCTCCGACGGTGGCGGGAAGACCCTCGATCGTCGTGATCTCGTCGGTCGGTTTGATGTGCGAGATCGCGACCGAGCACGGGTGGAAGGCCTGCCCGTTGAGGTGGCTCGTGCAGGCTTTGCAGACGTTGAGGCCACAGCCGTACTTGGGACCCATGACCCCGAGGAGGTCACGGAGGACCCACAGCACACGCACGTCGTCAGCACAGTCGACGCTCACGGACTTCCCGTTGAGGATGAAGGTGTGGGTGGGCACGCGAGCTCCTTGAGGTTCGGCTAGGAGAGGTCGTCGGAGGCGGACGGCGGAAGCGGCGGGACGGTCGGGATCGGAGTGAAGCCGAGCGGTCCGTTGTGATTGATCGGGAAGCTCGTGGGCAGCGTTCCCGTTGCGCGTGCGTACGCGCACGCGACCGCCGCCATCGATGGGGCAACGCCCAGCTCGCCGGCACCGCCGGGATCCCCCGTGGTCGACGGCATCACGATCACCTCGACGTCCGGCGGCGTGTTCCACTGCCGCGTGTAGTACGCGTTGTCCCAGCTGCCCTCGAGGAAGTGACCGGATGACAGATGCAGGCTGTAGGTCAGGGCCTGCGCGATTCCGTCCATCAGTCCGCCCATCATCTGGGCCTCGAGACCGAGCGGGTTGATCGGCAGCCCGACATCGACGGCGCACACCGCCTTCGTCACCCGAGGCCCGGTGTACCCGTTCTCGACCTTGCGGTTGACCGTGCCGCTCGTACAGTCGATCTCGACCAGCCACGCTGCGACGCTCTTGTATTCCTTGTGGATCGCGATGCCCTGCGCCGTTCCCGGAGCCATCGCTCGGCCCCAGCTCCCGACCTGCGCCACCTTGTCGAGCACCGCCTGGAGCCGAGGATCCCGGACGAACGCGCGCCGGAACTTGTACGGGTCCTGACCGATGGCGCGGGCCGCCTGGTCGACCATCAACTCCGTCGCGGTCGTCACGTTCGGGCTGTAGATGTTCCGCACGCTGCCGGTGTTGAACGTCTCGTAGTCGTAGATCTCGTTGAGCAGCTGGGTGACGACGCCGAAGTTGTAGGGGACGTTCTGGGTCAGCGTGAACACGGTCTCCGCGTAGCCGGTGTTGCCGAGCGGCTGAGTCGCCAGCATCGCGCTGAGGATCTCGCCGAACCCCATCGTGAAGTCGGTCGCGACGCTCGTGTGGCGCTGGTCGAAGGCGAGGACGTTGTCCCCGGTGTACGTGATCCGCACGCGCGAGGTCGACATCGGGTGCACCCGGCCCTGGCGGAAGTTGTCCGTGCGATGCCACATCAGCTTGACCGGCTTGCCCAGCTTCTGTGAGACGGCCGCTGCCTCGAACGCGGCGTCGGAGAAGAGGTGACGACCGAACGATCCACCGCCCTGAGTGACGTGGACCTTCACACTGTCGACCGGGAGCCCCAGATTCTGGGCGAGCTGCTCCTGCGTCCAGATCGGCGACTTGAGGCTCGACCAGATCTCGGCGCTGCCGACCCGGACGTCGGCGATCGCGCAGTTCGTCTCAAGCGGGTCACCGGGGCGGAAGTAGAACGTGAACTGCTGTTCGACCGTTTTCGTCAGGAGTCCCACCGGTGGCGGGATCGGAAGCTCCGCCTTGCGCAGATCGGCGAGCACGTCACCGTCGGACTTCCCGCCCGCGCTCCCCCCGCCCCACGTCACCTGCAGCGCGTCGACGGCATCGATGCATTGGCCGAACGTCTGCCCCCGGACCGCCACTCCCCCGGGCACGAAACTGGTGTGGGGGATGATCGCGACGTCGGTGATGCCGGGCATGGCGGCCACCTGGGCCATGTTGAGAACCGCGAGCGCCGAAGCGTTGATCGTCGGCGGACGGCACAACATCGTCGGCAACGCACCCGGGACGTCGAGGTCCATCGCGAACTGCTTGCGGCCGGTGACGATCTCAAGCGCGTCGACCCGGGCCTGGGGCTTGCCGATCACGGTGAACTGCGACGCAGGCTTGAGCTGGGCCGGGACGGCCACGGTCCTCGACACGGCGGCACGGGTGGCCAGCTCGGCAATGCTCGTGGCCCTGCCCCCGGGGGCGACGATCTGTCCGTTCTTGATCGTGACGCCGGCGACGCTGATCGCCCACTGGTTGGCGGCCGTCTGGGTCAGCTGCCCCCTGGCGACGGCTGCCGCGACGCGGACCTGGTTGAAGATCGAGTGCATCGTGTTCGAGCCGCCGGTGAACTGGTTGAACACGAGCTCCGGACGTGCGTCCGCCAACGAGACGTTCACGTGATCCACCGACACACCCATCTCATCCGCGATCGTCATCGCGACGGCGGTGGTGATTCCCTGTCCCACCTCGGCGCGCGGGAGCGCGAATGAGACCGTTCCGTCGGCGTTGACGGTGACCGTGAGCAGTCCCGCCGTCGGCAGGGCCGCCTCGGTCAGGAGGTCGCTGAGGTCATACAGGTCGACCGGCTGAACGGTGGGAATCGCCGCCTCGGCGGGCTCCGCGAACAGCTGCGCCGCCCCGACCACCGTGGGCGCGGCGATCAGGTAGCCGATGAACCGCCGCCGGGAGATCCCGTTGCGGGTAACGGTCGGCGAGGCGTCGATCCCGGTCCGAGATTCGGTCGCAGCGCGGGGGTGCGTTGAATGGTCAGGCATGCCGCTGAGCCATCATCAGGCGCTTCGAGCATACCCACGCATCGGATCCGGTAGTCGTTGATTTAGGATGCTGGCACCGTGCGGGAGGAACCGCGATCAAGGACGTGATCGGAAAGGTCGACGAGTGGGTCGACAGCGGGGTCCGCGTGGCGCTGGCGACGGTGGTCAAGGTCGAGCGCTCGGCGCCCCGGCCGCCCGGGGCCAAGCTGGCGGTCAACGAGCGCGGTGAGGTGTGGGGCGCTGTCTCCGGCGGGTGTGTCGAGGGCGCGGTGATCGATGTCGCGCAACAGGTCCTGCGCGGCGGCGAGCCACGCCTCCTCCACTTCGGGATCGCCGACGCCGATGCGTGGGAGGTCGGTCTCCCGTGCGGAGGAGAGATCGACGTCCTGGTGGAGGAGTACCGCCCCGCGAGCACGGAGGGACGCTTCGCCGCGATCGCTCGCGCGGACGGGCGTGCCGCACTCGTGACGGCGGTGCCATCGCCGGGGGGGATGGCGGTCGGGACCAAGCTGCTCGTCAACGCGGACGGAGAGCGCAGCGGCACACTCGGCGACCTGGGAACGGACCGATGGGCGGCGGCCGCGGCCGAGGAGCTGATCTGGGCCGAGCGCAGCGAACTCCGCGAGCACCGTGGAGCGCCGATGTTCGTCGACGTCACGTCCCCCGCGCCACGGCTGATCGTGTTCGGCGCGGTCGAGTACGCCGCGGCGCTCTGCCGCCTGGCGCGGATCTGCGGCTGGCGTCCCTACGTGGTCGATCCGCGAGCACGCTTCGCGGCGCGCGACCGATTCCCGGAGGCCGAGGAGGTGATGGTGGCGTGGCCCGAGCAGGCGTTCGAGGCGCTCGGCGGAATCGATCACGCGACCTCGGTCGTCGTCCTCACGCACGACCCCAAACTCGATGATGCGGCCCTGACGCTCGTGTTGCGTTCGCCGGCGAGATACGTCGGGGCAATGGGCTCGCGCCGGGCGCAGGCGGAGCGCCGCCGTCGACTCGCAGCACTCGGGGTGACGGACGAGGAACTGGAACGGCTTGCCGCGCCGGTCGGCCTCGACCTCGGGGCCACGAGTTCGGAGGAGACCGCACTCTCGATCATGGCCGAGGTCGTCGCCGCGCGCCACGGTCGTGCCGGCGGCCGGCTGGCGAGCGCCGGCGCGGCGCGGATTCACGAGGTGCCGGCCTGATCGGGGGAGCGATCCTCGCCGCGGGCGAGGGACGGCGCTTCGGCACCGCGAAGCAGCTCGCGGAGCTGAACGGCCGGCCTCTGCTCGAACACGCCCTCTCCGCGATGAACGCGACACCCGAGCTCGAGCGGGTCGTCGTGGTCCTCGGGGCCCATGCGCAGGAGATCCTCAGCGCCGTCGCGTTCGGCCGCGCGGAGCCGGTCGTGTGCGATGGCTGGAGCGAGGGAATCGCGGCGTCGCTGCGGTGCGCCGTTCAGGCGCTGCGTCCCGCGGACGCGATCGTGATCGCGCTCGGCGACCAGCCCGGCCTCACGCCCGCCGCAGTCCGAGAGGTCATCCGAAGGGCGTTCTCGGACCCGGGCATTTCAGCGGCGCGAGCGGTGTACGCGGGGGCCCCGGGTCACCCCGTCGCGCTCCGCTCGTCGCTGCTCGACGAGGTGATGCGCCTCCGGGGTGACAGAGGGGCGAACGCGCTGCTCGCGGGCGCCGTGGAGGTCGAGTGCAGCGACGTGGCGGGCGGCGAGGACGTCGACACAGCGGAGCAGCTCGAGGAGCTCGCAGCGAGCAGGGCCGACTCGGTCGCTCCGGACCCCCGCGAGTGAGGGACCCGACTCAGACGCTCTGCAGGGCGAGCGGCTCGAAGGCCTGGTGGACATCGGCTCGCCCCCCGATTGGTCCGACTGCGCCCGCTCCGGCCGCCATCACCCCGCTTATCGGCACGTGTGGTGCCGGAAGTGAGTCAGTCGTTGGCGGTGACGGCTTCGAGCAGGTCGGCGAACTGCCGCCGCGCCGCCTCGCGGCGGGTGGGGACGTGCTCGGTCGGGACCTCGTCGGCCGGGGCCTCGTAGCCGCGGAGGATCTGCCGGGCCACCGACGCACGGTGGACCTCGTCGGGTCCGTCGTAGATCCGGGCGGCACGGGCGAACCGATACATCGCCTCGAGCGGGAGATCGGTCGAGTAACCGAGCGACCCGTGGGCCTGGAGGGCACGGTCGACGACGTCGTGCAGGACATTCGCGCCGTAGTACTTGATCATCGCGATGTCGGTGCGGGCGGCGGCGACGCCCTCGTTGTCCATCTTCCACGCCGCATGCAGGGTCATCAGCCGCGCCGCCTGCATCTCGGCGGCCGAGTCGGCGATCCAGTTCTGGACGCTCTGGTGGCCGGCCAGCGTCGAGCCGTGGGCGTAGCGGTACAGCGAGCGCTCACAGAGCATGTCGAACGCGCGACGGGCGACCCCGAGCCAGCGCATGCAGTGGTGGATCCGCCCGGGATACAGCCGCTGCTGGGCGATCAGGAAGCCCGCGCCCTCGGCGCCGAGCAGCGCGCCGGCGGGCAGACGGACGTTGTCGTAGACGATCTCCGAGTGGTTGCCGTACCGCGCGAAGGAATCCTGGGGGTGCTCCATCGTGGCGACGTCCCGGATGATGTTCACCCCGGGGGTGTCGACGTCGACGACGAACATCGAGGCGCGCTGGTGGCGCCGGGCGTCGGGATTGGTGACGGCCATGACGATCAGGAAGTCGGCGATCGACGCGTTCGAGGAGAACCACTTGCGCCCGTTGATCACCCAGCCGTCACCGTCGCGCTCGGCCCGGGTCGAGAGCAGCGTCGGATCCGAGCCCGCGGTATGCGGCTCGGTCATGCTGAAGGCCGACTTCAGGTCCCCGGCGAGCAGCGGATGGAGGTAGCGGTCCTTCTGCTCGGGGGTGCCGGCGAGGGCGAGGATCTCCGAGTTGCCCGAGTCCGGCGCCGCGTTGCCGAACGCGAGCGGCGCGATCGGCGTGGTCCCGAGGATCTCGTGCATCAGGCCGAGCTTCACCTGCCCGAAGCCCTGCCCGCCGAGCTCCGGATCGAGGTGCGCGGCCCACAGGCCCTGGGCCTTGACCTCCTCCTGCATCGGCGCGAGCGCACGCTTCAGGCCGTCGAAGCCGAGTTCGTCGAGCAGCGTCTCGAGCGGCCAGATCCGCTCGCGGACAAACCCGTCCATCCACTCGAGCTTGCGCGCGAACTCAGGATCGGTGGAGAAGTCCCAGGCCACGGAAAGAGAGCCTATACCTCGCCGCCCGGTTGAGGTAGACATGGCGCATGAGCCATGAACAGATCACCGCAGAGCTGTCCGACCGCGTCCTGACGATCACGCTGAACCGCCCCGACCGGCTGAATGCCTGGACCCCGACGATGCAGCGAGAGCTGATCGCCGAGTTCGACCGCGCCGACGCCGACGACGAGGTTCGAGTGATCGTCGTCACCGGGGCCGGCCGGGGGTTCTGCGCCGGCGCCGATCTGGCCGGGGGCGGTGACACATTCCGCGCGGCGGACGACCCGCCGGCCGACGGCCCCTTCCCTCACCGTGACGGCGGAGGCGAGTTCACGTTGCGCGTATTCGAGTGCTGCAAGCCGGTGATCGCCGCGATCAACGGGCCGGCGGTCGGAGTCGGCGCGACGATGACCCTGCCGATGGACATCCGGCTCGCGGCGGAGGAGGCCCGGATCGGATTCGTGTTCGCCCGGCGGGGGATCGTGCCCGAGGCGTGCTCGAGCTGGTTCCTGCCCCGGGTGGTCGGGATCAACCGGGCGATGGAGCTCGTGGCGACCGGGCGCGTGTTTCCCGCCGGCGAGGCGCTCGAGTACGGCCTCGTCCAGGCCGTCCACCCGCAGGGCGAGCTGCTCGACGCGGCCTACGCGCTGGCGGGCGAGATCGTGATGAACACCGCCGCGGTGAGCGTTGCCCTCGCTCGGCGGCTGATGTGGCGGATGCTCGGTGCTGAGCACCCGATGCTCGCCCACCGCGCCGACTCCCGGGCGATGTTCGCGCGGGGGCGCTCGGCCGACGCCGTCGAGGGCGTGACCTCGTTCCTGCAGAAGCGGCCGGCCGAGTTCCCGGACCTGGTCAGCGACGGGCTGCCGGACATCTTCCCCGGGGAGCGGCCACCGGAGTTCCGCTGAGCCGACCGCGTCCGAGCGGCGGCGGGCGGCGGTAAGCTCGCCCGGGGTGAAGCCGATCCCTGACGCCGACGATCTCACGCAGCGCGTCCAGGCCTGGCGGCTCTCGGACCTGAAGGCGACCTGCGACGTGATCACGCCCTGGGACTACGGTCTGGTGGTGCGCAGCAGCCGGTTCCCGTCCACCTACGCCTACAACTCGGTGCTCGTGCAGCGACGGCCGGAGCTGACGCTTGACGCGCTGATCGCATTCGTCGAGGACGCACTCGGAGATCTGGCCCACCGGCGCGTCGATTTCTCCTTCGATACGGACGGCGAGCCGTACCGCGCCGGCTTCGAGTCCCGGGGGTGGGCCGCGTTGCGCACCGTGCGGATGCGCCACCACGGTCCCCTCCCCGACCCTCCGGCAGTGGCGATCTCGGAGGTCTCCTACGACGACACGCTCCCGCTGCGGATGCGCTGGCACGAGGAGGACTTCCCCGGGGTGGCGTCCGTCCGGCACTTCGAGAGCGCGCGCGAGCTTGCCCTCTCCCGGAGCGTGCGGAACTTCGCCGTCGTGCAGGACGACGAGCCGATCGCCTACGCCCAGCTCGAGCAACGCGAGACGGGCGCCGAGGTGAGCGACGTCTACGTCACCGCGGAGAACCGCGGACGCGGCCTCGGGACCGCGCTGGCCACCCACGCGACCCGGGCGGCGCCCGCGGTCCGGGATCTGTGGATCGCCGCCGACGCCGAGGACCGTCCGCAGCAGCTCTACTCCCGGCTCGGGTACCGCCCCGTCCACCACGACCTCGGGTTCGTGCTGATGGGGGTCGCCCCGCGCGCGAGCACGAACGGGAGCGTCGCGTGAGCTTCTCCGCCGCCGACGGCCGAACCCAGGTCCTCGCCGAGGTGGCCACTGCGACCGAAGCGATCGGCACCGCCCTGACCGAGCTGGGCGAGGCCTACGAGCTGGTCGACGAGCGCAGCGGCGACCAGTTGGAGGAGGAGCTGTTCGGACCGGTTCAGCGGGCCTACGCCCGGGCGCAGCGGACCCACCGCGAATTCGCCGCCGCCCACGGCGCGCCCACGGTCGCGTTCACGGCGCCGGCCCACGGCCACGGCCGGCCGGGTGACGCCCGGGACGCGCTCGAGCGGGCGGGGTCTGACCTCGCGCTCGCCGACGGGACGCTGGCCACGCTCCAGGACTCGATGCTCCCGGTCGAGGTCGGCGACCCGGAGCTCCGCGCCGGCATCACCGCCGTGCGGGAGCTGATCGCCCCGCTGCCGGCGAGCGCCCGCGCGCTGCTCCGCATCCTCGGTCGCTGAGCGCCGGGCCGGACTCAGCCGTGCGTCAGCGGACCCGCACAACGGACGGCGGGTTCCAGCGGGTCGCCGAAGACTTCGGCTCGTACAGGCGCAGATAGAGCGAGAACGAGTCGGTCGGCGCGGGCAGCCAGTTCGAGGTCTTCGAGCCACCCGGATCCCTGTGGGAGACGTAGATCGTCAGCCCACCGTGAGCGTCCCGCTTGAGCCCGGGGCTGCGATCGCCGAGCGTGTAGCGGTTGAGCGGGTTGCCGTAGAAGAGGATCCGGCTGTTGTAGAGCGTGAGCGACCAGAACTGACCGACGGGCGGAAGCTGGCCCGGCTTGAAGTGGAGGGTGTAGCTGTGCCCCCCGGTGAGGGCGCGGTGGCGCGAGTCGCGGTCCTCGGTGAGGTACAGGGCCTTTGCGTTCGTGTTCGCGCCGAGTCCGATCGCGGCCACGATCGCGCGGTCGATGTAATGCGTGCCGAACTTCGCGGTGTCCGGCGGCGTCGTCGACCAGTCGTTGCGGAGCATCCCGGGCAGATGCCGCCCGACGGTCACGATCCGGTTGAGCACCCCGGGGCCGGCCGCCGCAGCCGCGCTGAGGGCCTGGGCGGTGAGGCCGTGGAGCTGCGCCGCCGTGCGGCCGGCACCGACGCCGGCCTTGGCGAAGGTCTTCACCGCGCAGTTGTCGGCCGCGGGGGGCGGATCGGCGGCGAGGTCGGCGCCAAGCTCGTCGAAGAAGGCGGTGCCCGTGGGCGGGTGGACGGGCTTGCGGCCGGTCGGGAAGTCCTTCAGCACGGCCGGCTTGACGCGGACGCCGGCCCGATAGGCGGTGAGGGTCTCCAAGGAGTACTTCTGCAGCAGCGCGACCGCGGCAGCGGTGTCGCTGGGGCCGGTCGCGAGCGTCCGGCCGAGCAGCCAGATCAGCTTCGTCGGCGAGCGCATCAGCACGGCCCCGGGCGGCACCGTGCCGTGCCAGCCCGGCGGGGCGATCACGGCGGTCTCGCCGGTGCGGGCGTGGCTGCCGTCGCCGACGTAGCTGGCGTTGGTGAAGCCGTCGGTCAGCTGGATCACGGAGTACCGGCCGTGGGTCGGCGGGGTCGAGATCACGATCGGTCCCTGGGTGAGATCGAGCTGGGAGACGGAGTAGAGCGTGTCGTGATTCGGCGCGACGACAGTCTGGGTGGAGGTGTCGGCGAGCTTGCCGATCGTGAGCATCACGTTGAGCGGGAACGTCTTGATCGTCCGCCGGACCATGACGGTCGGGTAGCCGTAGACGTAGGCCGCGAGGTCGGTCGCGAAAGCGGCGCCGGCGGTGGCCCGATTCGCCTTCGAGACACCGGACAGCGACCGCATGAACGACGCCTCTGCAGCGGCGATCGTCGTCTGGGCGACGCGGGCCGCGGCCGGGCTCGCCTGGCCGAGCGCGCACGACGTGCGTGAGGTCCTCGCGGAACTCGCGGCGGCGATCGACGCTCCGGCGCCGAGCGTCGCAACGGCAGCCAGCACACTCATCCACGGACGTCTGCTCACGGTTCACTCCTACCCAGCGTCGACACGGGCCCCGGCTGCACGCCGGGCATCCCCCTGCCGCCGAGTCTACGCGCCGACGTGCGGCCAGGCGGCGGCGCTCGCGCGGCGCGCCGCCCGGCGCAGGGGCCGCCACCGGGGTCGGATCCGTTCGCCGCCGACGGCGAGCGATCGTGCCCGCGCGCGGAGGAGCTCGACGATCTCCTGCGTGCGACGGAAGGGGTCGGCGATCACGGCCCCGTCCCGGCGCGAGAGCGCGGCGACGGGCTCGCCACCGACCTCGGCCAGCAGCAGCGCTCCGACCGGGACTCGGTCGGCGCTGTCGAGCGCGGCGAGGCGCTGGAGCGCGGATTCATCGTCGGCGTAGGCCGGCCGGATCGTGATCGCCTCGCCGGCGGGGGCGAGACGGGGGGTGCGGGATGCGGTCATGGGCAGACTGTGCGCCACGCCGGACATAAATGCAAATAGGGCTTACCTGGATGAGGTATAACTCTAGGTAATGCTCGATGTCCGCCGACTCCGGGTCCTCGCCGAGGTCGCCCGCCAGGGCTCGTTCAGCGGCGCGGCCGACGCCCTCGGCTACACGCAGCCCGCCGTCTCGCGCCAGATCGCGGTGCTCGAGGCCGAGACCGGCACGCTGCTCGTCCGGCGGCTGCCCCAGGGAGTGGTCCTGACCGAAGCCGGCCAGCTGCTCGTCGACCGCACCGAGGACATCCTCACCCGCCTCCGGGAGACCGAGGCGGAACTGCGGACGCTCGCCGGGGTCGGCACCGGCCGCCTGCGGATCGGCTCGTTCGCCTCCGCCGCCGCGGCGATCGTGCCGCTCGCGGTGACCCGGTTCCGCAGCCGGCACCCTGCGGTCGTGCTCGACATCGTGATGGCTGACCCGCTCACCTCGCTCCCGGCCGTGCGCGCCGGCGAGCTCGACATGGCGCTCTCGCACGAGCTGATCGAGGCCGATACACCGGGAGTCGAGCACGTTCACCTGTTCGACGATCCGATGTACGTGGCGATGCCGACGAGCCATCCGCTCGCCGATGCACGGCGGCTGCGGCTCGACGACTTCGCGCAGCAGCCGTGGATGCTCGCCACACCGTCGACCTGCCCCGACTCGCGACGGTTCCTCCGGGCCTGCCACGCCGCGGGCTTCGAGCCCGATATCGCCTTCCAGAACGACGACTACACCGCGATCCTCGGATTCGTCGCCGCCGGGGTCGGCGTCGCGCTGATCCCCGACATGGTGAGCCGCGGAGTCCGCGACGACGTCGTCGTGCGGCAGCTGACCCCCGCCGCCCCGGCGCGACCGATCATGGCCGCCTTCCCAGTCGGCTACCGCTCCCCCGCGGCGGAGGCGATGCTCGCGATCCTCCGCGAGGTGGCCGACGAGTGGACCGCGCAGCGCGCGGCCCCGGTCGCCGCCTAGCTCCCGCCGTCAGCTCCCGCGCCACGCCCGGCAGAGCCAGGTGAGGTGGGGCAGCTCGAACCGGCCGCCGTGGTCCTCGATCACGGCGCCGAGCTCGGACAGCACGCGTTCCATCCGGATCTCGCCGAGCAACCGGTAGGGGGACTGCGTGCGGAGGAGATCGAGGTAGTCGGCGGTCGTGTACTCGACGCTCCAGTCGTAGCGGTCGAGCTCGGTGCGGTCGAAGCGACCGGCCGCCTCTGTCTCGTGGCGCCAGGCGTCCCACATCTCGGCCCGGGGCTCGGCGAGCGGGTGGGTGGCGCTGCCGCCGAGGAGCTGGGGCTCCCGGCGGGCGAGGACCGCCTCGAGCTCCTCGCGCAGCGGGCCCGGTGTCCACGCCGGACGGTTCCAGAACGCCGCCAGCACCCCACCGGGCTCGAGCACGTCGGCGGCCAGCTCGGCCCGCCGCGTGGCGTCGATCCAGTGCCAGGCCTGCGCGCTGAAGACGAGACCGAACCGGCGTCCGGCCGGGCTCCAGGACTCGAAGTCGCTGTGTACGACCTCCACCTGCCGATCGCCGGCGAACCGCCGCTCCACGACGGCGGCCATCTCCGGACTCGGCTCGAGTGCGACGAGCGCCCGGACCCGGGGCGCGAACAGCGCCGTGGCCTTCCCGGTACCGGCACCGACCTCGAGGGCGTCGACCGGGTGGGGACAGACGTCGGCCACGAGCGCCGCCGGATACGAGGGCCGGTGCTGGTCGTAGAGCTCGGCGACCTCTCCGAACACGAGTCGCTGGACGCGGGTCACGCGGCGGCCTCGGTCGGGTGGCGGCCGTGACGCTGGGCGACCTCGCTGAGGATGTCGATCATCGTCAGCGCGGCCGGCGCCACCGCGGGCTCGGGCAGCGTGGCGGCGACGACCCGGCGGGAGGTGTTGCGGGGGGCGAGCTCGCGGACGGCGATCCGCGGATGGACCCGAGTGAGGGCCAGGCCGGGAATCAGCGCGACACCGACCCCGGCGGCGACGAGGCCCTGGACGGTGTCGTAGTCGTCGCTCTCGAAGCTCACCCGCGGCTCGTATCCCGCGGTGACGCAGGAGCGCACGACGTGGCGGGCGCACGGGCTCGAGGCCGACGTCTGCACCCAGTCGGCATCGGCAAGGTCCGCGAGCGCAACCCGCGGGCTGGCCGTGAGCGGATGGGCGGCGGGGAGCGCGACGTACATCGTGTCCTGGAGCAGTTTGACGGTCCGCAGGCCCGCGGTCGGCCGCTCGCGCGCGCCGGGGAACTCGAACAGCAGCGCGAGATCGAACTCGCCGGCCCGCAGGCGCGGCGCGATCACCTCGGGCTCGCCCTCGGCGAGCGTCAGCGTCACGTTCGGGTGACGGGCCCGAAACAGTGCGACGGCCTCCGGCAGCAATGCCGCGCCGGCTGACGGGAACGAGGCGATCCGCAGAGTCCCGCGGCGGACGCCGAGCACGGCCGCAAGATCGGCCTCCGCGGCGTCGACCTGGGCGAGGATCGCCTCGGCGTGGGCGAGCAGCGTCGCGCCGGCCGCGGTCGGCCGGATGTGGCGACGGTCGCGGATCACGAGGACCGCCCCGGCCTCGGCCTCGAGCCGCGCGATCGCCTGCGACACCGCGGATTGCGTGTACGAGAGGCTGTCGGCCGCGGCCGAGAACGAGCCCTTGCTGAGCACCTCCTGGAACACGCGGAGACGGGCGAGATTGAGCATCAGCAAATCTTATCTTGCAGAGAAGAACATTCGCTGGTGCTGATAGCCAGCCGGTGGGAGGCTGGGGTGCAGATTTCGTCCGACATTGCGTTCCGAACTGCGACCCGGGAGAGACCCATGGCCCTCAAGGCAATCGTTTCCTACGACGGCACCGCCAACGACCAGGATGCGCTCGCGCTCGCGAAGCTCCTCGCCGCCGGTGGCGCCGAGCTGACCCTCGCATACGTCCGCCACAGCACGCGCTCCGAGCAGAGCCGTGAGCAGCTCGAGGAGCACGAGGCGAACGCCCTGCTCCAGCGCGGCGTGGTCGCGCTCGGCGAGCACGAGGTGAGCACCCGCGTCGTGCTCAGCCCGTCGACCGGCGAAGGCCTGCGTCAGCTCGCCGATGAGATCGGAGCGGGCCTGATCGTGTTCGGCTCCGACTACCGCACTGCCCCCGGCCACGTGCTGCCCGGCCGCACCGCGCAGACACTGCTCGAGGGTGGTCGCACCGCCATCGCCGTCGCGCCGGCCGAATACCGCATCACCGCGGCCGGCCGGGTGTCGACGATCGGTCTGCTCGGCAACTCCGACGACCCGGCTGTCGCCGAGACGGCCTCGTCGTTCGCGGAGAGCCTCGAGGCCAAGCCGGTCAGCGTCGCCCGCCAGGCCGATCTGCTGATCGTCGGCTCGCGGGCCGAGGCGCGCGAGGGCCAGGTGCTGTTGAGCGCTCAGACCCAGAACGCGCTCGAGGATGCCGCGGCTCCGGTCGTCGTGCTCGCGCGCGGCACCGCGCTCGACCTGCCGCTGCTCGCCACGGCCTGAGTCGCTTCCGCAGGCGGCGCCGCGGATATCGTGGCGCCGTGTGCGGACGCTGATCGTCTCGGACCTCCACCTGGGCGCCCGCCTGGGCCACGACGTCCTCCACCGCCTCGAGCCGCTCCACCGGCTGCTCGAGGCACTTGACGACGTCGACCGCCTGATCCTGCTCGGCGACGTCGTCGAGCTGATGGAGGGCCGCAACGACCAGGCGATGGCCATCGCGGAGCCGGCCATGCGGGCGATCGGCGCCCGCCTCGGCCCTGACCGCGAGGTGGTGATCGTTCCCGGCAACCACGACGCGCCACTCGTCCGGCGGTGGGTGCGTGCCGCCCCCCAGCTCGACCGGCTGACCGTCGACTCGGTCATCCCCTCCGATGCCACGCCGCTGCTCGCACGGCTCGTCGGATGGCTCGCGCCGGCGCGGGTCGAGGTCCGCTACCCGGGGTTCTGGGTGCGACCCGGGCCTGTGGGCCACGCACGGCCACTACATCAACCGGCACCTCGTCCCGGCCTCGGCGATCGGCGTCGGCCGGGGACCGTTCGGCGAGCCGCCGGGCGGGCCGGCCACGCCGGCCGAATACGAGCGCGGACGGACCCCCGGCCTGCGGCGGGCGACCCGCTGGCTGCCCCGGCCCGCCGTCGCGCTGCTCGGCGATGCGTTCGAGGTCGCCCGAGCGCTGACGATGCCGCGGGTGCGGCGCCACCTCCTGCGCCCGCAGCTCTCCCCGCTCACCGCCCGCCTGCTCGGCATCCAGATGCAGCGGGCGAGCATCCCGGCGCTGCTCACCGTCGTACGCCGGCTCGGCATCGAGGCCGACTGGGTCGTGTTCGGTCACGTCCACCGCCTCGGGCCGCTGCAGGGAGACGTCAGCGACCAGTGGCACGGCAGCGGTGCGGGCGGCACCCCGGGCGTGCTCAACTGCGGCTCCTGGCTGTATGAGCCGCTGCTCGTCCACGGTGCCTCACCGCCGCACCCGTACTGGCCCGGTGGGGCGATCGAGGTCGTCGACGACGCCCCACCGCGGGCGATCGGTCTGCTCGACGGGATCGGGGCGAGCGCCCTCCACTGAGACGCCGCGCGGCCCGTTCGCGGGCCGGCCGGCTCGCTACCGTGGCCGCATGCCCCGCTTCTGGTTCTGGACGCAGGCACTGATCGTCGTGTTCGTGCTGGCCGGAATCGTGATCGCGATCACGCGGCTGGCCTAGAGTCCCGCCCGTGTTCGCCTCGATCGTCGCCGGCACCGACGGCTCGGACACGGCCAAGACGGCCGTCCGCTACGCGATCGACCTCGCGCGGGAGCTCGGCGCCCGGCTGCTGCTGGTGAGCGCATACGAACCGGTCAGCGCCCAGCGGCTGCGGGTCGAGAAGGTCGAGGTCCCCGAGGATCTCCAGTGGATCGTCAACCCCCACGACGAGGTGCTGGCGATGCTGGAGGAGTCCCGGTCGGAGGCGACACAGGCGGGGGTGCAGAGCGTCGAGACGTTCGCCCGGCAGGGTGACGCCGCCGACGCGATCCTCGATGTCGCGGAGGAGCAGCGGGCCGACCTGATCGTCGTCGGCAACCGGGGGATGACCGGGGCGAAGCGGTTCCTGCTCGGGTCGGTCCCGAACAAGGTCTCGCACCACGCGCCGTGCTCGGTGCTGATCGTGCGCACCACCTGAGCCACGCGGCGACGAGGACCGAGCGCGTCAGCGGCCGCGCGCGGCGACCGCGCCGGGCAGCGTGGCCGCGCCGGCGTTGACCAGGCCGTAGCCGTAGTCCTGATTGGGCTTGGCGCCGCCGAGCGGGACCGCGGTCTGCTCGAGCCGGTGGAGGATCGCCTCCGGGGTCGGGTGGCGACCGATCACGCCGCTGGCGATGACGAGCGCGGCGATGGCGGCGACGTGCGGCGCGGCCATCGAGGTGCCGTACCAGCCGCCCGGATAGCTGAAGTGGCTCGGGTGGACCGGATCGGCGAAAGTCATCTGTGAGATGTCCGGCAGCGGCCGCGACTGGTGGCAGTTCGGATCGGCGAGCTGCAGGTTGTTGTCGCTGCCGCCGGGCGCGACGAGATCGAGGCCGGATCCGTCGTTGGAGTAGCTGGCCAGGCACTTGTCGCGCGTCGTCGCCCCGACCGAGATGACGTCGGTGGCGCGGGCGGGATAGGCGACCTGGGCGACGCCCTCGTTGCCTGAGGCGGCGACCACGACGACGCCCTTGCTGTGGGCATAGCGGATCGCCGAGATGATGTCCGGGATGTCGGTGGGCGCGACGTCCAGCGAGAACTCGAGGCTGAGGTTGATGATCTGCGCGTGGTGGTCGACGGCGTACCGGATCCCGTGTGAGATCGTCGAGGCGTAGCCGGTGCCGTCGTCACCGAGGACCCGCACGGGCATGATCGAGGCGCCGTAGGCGAGGCCGGTGAGGCCGTAGCCGTTGTTCGTCGAGGCGGCGAGGATGCCGGTCACGAACGTGCCGTGGCCGTCGCGATCAAGCGGGTAGCGATTGCCGGTGACGAAGTCGTAGGGAGCGACGAACCGGGTGTGGTTGAAGTCCGGGGCGGCCCGGAACTGCTTCCAGTTGCGGAACGCGACGCCGGTGTCGAGGACCGCGATCGTCACGCCCTTGCCGCCGGGGTGGCGCACCCCGCGCAGGTTCGCCCAGGCCTCGGGCGCATTGACCCCGGGAGCGGGCAGGAAGTTCCACTGCAGCGACTGCCAACCGCCGGCGCGGTGGGCGAGGCCGGGGTCGTTGGGGATCCACCAGGGGATCCCGGTGGCGTGCGCGATGTAGTCGGGGACGGCGAAGGCGACGCCGGGCTGTGCGCGGAGCCGGCGGAGCACGCCGGAGACGGTCTGTCCGCGGCGCAGCGTGAGCACCCGCTGCCGCGGCGCCGGGGCGCCCGCGCTGGCCACGCCGAGCTGGTGGCCGATCGCCGCGGTCATGGCCTGGGGCTGCGTCCGGTTGGCCGCGTCGTAGCCGACGAGCACGTGGTTGCCGACGTACGGCGCCGCGCCGGCGGCCGGGGCACCGAGCGCGGCGGCGAGCGCCGCCGCGCCGACGGCGGTGGCACGGGTGAGCAGGCGGAGGGATGACATCAAGCGAGTTGGTGGCGGACGGCGGCAGGCGCCCCGGGATGTGTGCGGCGACAGGGAGCCTGGGCAGGTTGTCCTGTCATCAACCCTAAGACATCATGACAACCCGAAAGTTGCCCTGTATGCACCACATTCGACGTTGAGCGGCCACTTCTTCCCCCGGGATGAGTACTTCATGCGCCTCGCGCTCCGCGAGGCCGAGCGCGCGACCGAGCACGACGACGTCCCGATCGGCGCCGTGATCGTCCGTGACGGGGAGGTGATCGGGGCCGGCCACAACGAACGTGAGCTGCGCGCCGACCCGACGGCCCACGCCGAGATGGTGGCGCTCCGCGAGGCCGCGCGGACGCTCGAGAGCTGGCGGGTGCTCGATGCGGTCATGTACGTCACGCTCGAGCCGTGCGCGATGTGCGCCGGGGCGATCGTGCTCGCCCGCATCCCCCGGGTCATCTACGGGGCTGCCGATCCGAAGGCCGGCGCGGCGGGGAGCGTGCTCAACGTGCTCGACACCCCGCAGCTCAACCACCGCCCCGTGGTCCAGGCGGGGCTGCTCGGCGGGGAGTGCGGGGATCTGCTGCGGGCGTTCTTCGCGGACCGGCGGCGGTAGCGGGGCGGACGGCGGGTTCCGCAGCGGAGATCGGGCGCGGTTCCGCACCCGGAATCGACGAGATCGCACAACGAGCTCCCGCCCGCCGGGTGGTTGTGCGATCTCGTGGCGTCGATCCACGAAATTGCACATCGACCTCCCGCGCGGTCGGTCGATGTGCAATTTCGCGTCTGTCAGACGCGTTTCCGCGCCACGGGCGCCGAGATCCCGGCTCGTGGCGCGCTCATGCGTCCCGGCCGCCCTAACCCCCGCCGACGCCCCCTCCGGACCCCCGCTCCGCAAGGTCCTCGTCTAACGTTCGGCCCCACACCTGGAGAGGTGGCAGAGCGGTTGAATGCGCCGGTCTCGAAAACCGGTATGGGCGGTTTCGTCCATCGAGGGTTCGAATCCCTCCCTCTCCGCTGAACGCCTGAAACCAGCGGCAATACGGGCATCTAATGGCCTGCCGCCCCGAGGCGGCTGCCGCGGCCATGACCGCAGAAGACCGCAGATGACCGCGGACGAATGGCCCATTACTGGCCCATCGGCCAGCCTGGCGCACGAGTCCATGCTGTGCGCGTATGGCTTGCGGGCCCACGCTGTCCCTCGCTCCGGTTCCCTGGCTGCGCTACGCCGTGATGGTGTGTGTGTGCGTGCTGGGCGAAGTTGCACCTCCGCTCCGACGAATTGCGCAAACGTCATACGCGTAGTCGCACTCGGCTTCGCGCTGGACTGCCCTAGGCCATTGGAGAGCACAGCGTCGATTCGGCTCAGTAGGCTCCGCGTTGCATGGACGAGTTCGCCACGGTCCAAGAGGTCTCAGAGCGGCTCAAGGTCAACCCTCAGACCGTTCGGAACTGGATCGACCGGGGCGAGCTGCCGGCTGTCCGAGTCGGGTCACGACGAGTGCGGTGCGAAACGCGGATCTGAACGAGTTCATCGGGGCTGGCGGCGTCGAGGTGTCCCAGGAGCGCCCGTCCCCGAGCAGTCGGGACTGCTGGCCGATCCGGAGGTGGTGAAAGCATTGCGAGCGTTCGGCGAAGCGGCGCTCGCGCTCGCTCAGGCGCTCGAGCGAAGTCGCGAGTAGCGCGCCGGCTAATACCAGGGCGTTACGTCGATGAAGACGTTGAACGGGCCCCGGCGTATGCCATAGACCGCGGAGCGTGCGGTTACGTGGAGCCTCGTGTACCAGGCGCCATACACACCGTGATTCCCGAAGAGGCGGTGTGTGACGTGCAGGCCGTACGCCTTGATCTGCGCGCGGTAGGTGAACCCGAGCCCGTCAGCGAGGTAGCCGGTGGCGGTCGCGACGCCGTGTCCCCATCGCTTCCAATGGGCGTGGTCGATGCCCTCAATGCTTCCGAGCGATCCACCCGTCTCGCAATAGCCGGATGGTTCATATCTCCACGCGTAATGGTTCAAGAACGGCGAGGAGTTGTCGTTGCATCCGATGACCGGCCAGCGCATCTTCCCGGACGCACCGCCGGCCACCACGAGAGCAACGAGAAGGCTGCCCGTGAGGGCCCGCAGGATTCGCGACATTCGACCCATCGGCGGCATCCTACGGACGCTTGCGTGCAACCGGGGGGCGAGCGTCGAATCGCCGTACCAATCAGTGGGCCCGCTCCGGTAGCACGGGCACAGGCGCGGCGGCCGACCAGGCCTTCCGCCGAAGCACGAAAGCGCTGTCGAGGTCGAGATTCATCGTCGCTTGACAACCGGCGACCCGGTGGCAAGAGTGGTTTCCATGCGGAGTTCTACGCGCGTACTGGTCGTGGCAGCCGGAGTCGTTATCGCAACAGCCGTCGCGGCGGGCAGCAGCGGCGCACGGGTGTCGGGCTCCTGTTCGTCCGCCATTGCGAGGCGCCTGATCCATACGCTGCCGATCGCCCGGGACGTGCAGCCGTTCAATGGTGGGTTGGGCCAGTTTATTTGCATGGACTTCACTGGTGACCGTAGACCCGACATAGTCCTGAGCGCCTGGACGGCGATGAATCATGGCGCCCATTACTGGGCTGCGTTCCGAGGCACGAGCGGTCGACACTGGATACGCGTCGCCTTTCACAGCGACTGTTGCGGCGGCTTTGCGTCTCACGGCGGCATGGGTATCGCCATTGGCCGCAGAGGCCAGAGGCAATTCGTGGTCAGACAGCCGATCTATTTGCCTACTGACCCGGCTTGCTGCCCGAGTGGCGGCACGACCGCTGCGAGATGGGCTTGGCAAGGCGGCCGACTTCAGATAGTTGCCCGCAGCTGAAGCGTCTGTCCCTAGCGGCCTTGCGCTGAAATTCCAACGGCGTTCCCACGATGTGCGAGCCAAGCCGAGAGCTTCGAGCCTCGGCAGCAGAGGTCGGCACGCACACGCCGCGATCGCTGACGCCGCCGCGAACGCGATTGCCGTGCGCCCTCTTCATCCCGATGGAGCCCGCAGCGAGACAGCGGAACCCCCCCCCAACCCTCCCGCACACGCAGCCTGCGGGGAGGTGGGCCGGATCCAGACAGGCCCGCTCTGCACCCTCCGGCACACACATACGCCGGCAGAGCAAGCCAGGGGGTAGGCGAAGATTCGGCTTTGAGCTCATCCGGAGTCGCCCGCGAGTCACACGGACCCGCGGGCCCTATCGCGGGCGCGTGATTCTGGTGAAGATCGCCACTTGGAGAGCACATCGATGTAGGCTCCATCGCGGGGCCGATCGCGATTCACGACGCAGGGGCGATGCGCGATGTCAAAGCAACAGCAAGTCATTCAGCGCCGCATCCGAGGTGCGTGCGTGCTCGCGGTGGCAGCCGTCCTGACGACCCTGTCGCCGCTGACCGCTGCATCGGCACCGGTCAGACCGCGACCCGGTAACTCGCTGGTTCATGCGGGCTTTCGGACTCCACCCGTGTCATCGTGGCGATCCTGTCCGAGCGACTACTGGGGTGGCGGCTCATTCCTGGTGCGCGTCTATCGCCTCTCCTGCCACCAAGCGTCGGACGTCACCGGGTCAGGCTTCCGCCGGGGAACGCGCAACACCAACGTCGGAGGTTTTCACTGCCGGCGCATAGCACCGATCATGCCATTCCGCCCTAGCTATGAGTGCCTACGCCACGCTGGCCACCAAGGTCTGTCGTTTGCGACGTTCTAGCTGCATCTGACCCGACCTGGAAGCGCTGACGCGAAGCACTCGTGCCTTGCCAAGCGGTTGCGACGTGTCCCGACTCCGTCTCGCCGTGATCTGCACTACCTGCATTCTGATGCTGGCCGGGTGCGGGGGCACGAGCAAGCAGTCCTCATCACAGAGCATTTCGGCTGCTCACCAGTCGTCATCGCCGAGCGTCCCGGCCGCTCACCCCCAGGCGGTTGAGCCACTGGCAAGCGCAGGCGGTCCGAACCGGGCATGGCGTTCCCAGCAATCCGAAGGCTCGCGCGCCAAGTCTGACAGAGGTCCAGACGGAGATGCAGCGGCCTGGGCTTGCTTCGAGTCCCGCATCCAGCTCCCGGGGCGTGGCGACTACGTCGAGCGTGGAGGGTTCGACACCTACCTCAGGCATCCCCCGAACCCGTCGTCCAGCGTCGACGGGGACCTCCAGGGTGAGCACCTCACGTGGCGCCACTGGGGGGCGACGTCCACCTTCGGCGAGGGCCTGATCTACGAGCGGCTCGGCTATCCGTCATACCAGACGCAGCGAGTACCGGGAACGATCAAGCTCGACGGGCGACGGTCCTGCAACGGCGCTCGCTACTACACGCGCTTCACCATCTATCCGCGGGCCCGGTTGCTCTTCGCGCCACGGGTGAAGCTCGTTACGCCGTGCACCGGGGGATAACCACGACCCGATCCGCGCGAGCTACCGCCTGGGTTGCTGGGCCCTTGCAATCTCGCGCATCCACGCGCCGCGTCCCAACTACGCGCTCCATGGCGTTGATCGTCCCCATGTGAAGCGAAACCACCGCCGACCCGCATCACAGTGATCGACGCCGCCGGTCAGATCGCCCCCGTCCCAATTCTTCCGCAGGTAGTAGTTGAGGACGATGAAGCACTGCCAGCCCGGGGGCCCGGAGCGCGTGGGCGCGCCGCCGCTGCCGACCCCTGACACGATGGCGCCAGACCGCCAGTAGTAGCTCTGATGCAGCAGCCGATGCACAGTCGTGCAGCTAACGCCGACAGCGGTCTCGTCGTACGCCAGTGTCCCGTCGCCCATATGACCGTCGGAGCACGCGACGAGCGTCTGGTCGGCCCGCGGGAACGGCTCTCCGAATTCGGTGACCGTTGTTGCAGCAGTAACCGTCGTCGTCGTCGAGACGGCACGCAGGACAACCGTGGTCACCGTGTGCTGACTGCTGCCACAACCCGCGATCCCCACCGCCAAGACGCACACCAAACTCGCATGCCGCACCCGGTTCTCCATCCGCCAGATGTACGGAGACATGCCCGTCCTCCGAGAGCGCTCGGTCCGGTCACCCGCCCCGACGATCCCGAACTCCGGTCGTGAGACTGATCGAGAAGCTTCGACAACCATCACAGGCCTATTCGTCAGGGGTCGCATCGAGGACGAAGCCGCGCCCAGGACCTATGAACCCGCAAGCGCAAGTATCGACCACAGAGATCCTGACGTAGAAGCGTCCTCTCTAGCTTGCCAACGAAGGACTCGGTGTGGGAGGCGGATATCCGCACCGGGTTCCAGCCGTATCCGCTAACGGCGTACTGGCCTCTCGCAATAGGGCGACTGCTGCCCCAGCCCTTCCAGGTCAGATGACGAAACTCTACGTCGACATACGTGAGCTGAGATGTGTCGTAGGCTCGCATCGCGCATCGCGCAGGCGCTACTCGAGCAAGTGTCGGAGCCGACCTACGGCTATTCCCGCACGCAAGAAAGACGCGGGCACGAGCGGGCGCCGAAGCAGGCAAGAGCATTAGCCCGGCAGCGAGAGCAGCGCACACGGATGTGAGCAAACGACGATGAAAGACACTGAAGATCCGCATGTTGCAGATCCTATGGGCGACTGGCGTGCTAGTACAACCTCGGGCGACGCGCTGCCGCCAGTAGCGACCCGCGCTCGTCGCGCATAGTGACGAGACCAACTGAGGTCAGGCTCGGGCCACAGTACGCGCTCGCTGTCAAGGGTGATCGGGTGCCCCTGCTCCCATCGATCGCTAATGCCGGCTCGGTCTCACAGATTGATCCACCGCCCCAAGCCAGCAAAGATGGGGACTCCGCTCAGTAGCGAGTCACGGGGCAAGCTTGCGAGCAGCCAGCCTCGTTCACGTACCACGGACCGGTATGGAGCCACCGGAATTCGAGCACCCGTCCTCCCGTGCCGGTGCAGCGATTCTTCGAGCCTCTCACACTCCCATCGTCCCAGAGCAGCCGCGAAACCCACAGCCCGAGTTCGGTGCAGCGAGACCATCCGGGCGGAGCGTGACGAGCAGGGGTTCCGTTCCGGGTCAAACCCCATACTGGTTCAGCAAACCGCCACACGATGGCCGGCGCAAGAGCTCGGCGAGCAGCAGCGCAACTCGTGTTCTGAATGGAGATCGACCACGCGGTTACCGGATAGCCATGATCAGCGATGCGCTCGTTCGCGCAGTGGTGAACCGTACGGGCCCCCGCATTTGCCGTTAACCCCCCCAAGCCGAGCGCGAAGACAGCAAGGCTCACGATCCATGCCAAAGCACCGGAAGCTCGGGTGAGCATCCGGGGAGCCTATAGGACACCTACAGGCCGAGAGAGCCCGGTACCGCGCTCGATGATGACGGAGCCCCGGGCGTGATCTCGCCTCGCCCCACCGTGGGCGACCGGTACTCACGGCGCTCCCCGGTGACGAGGACGACGCCCTCGCCGTTCGCGCCATCAACTGTCCCGTCATCAGCTTGTCGCAACCCCCTTGATGACCAGCGCCGAGATCGCAGCTCCCAGGATGCCGACCCGCAACAGCACAGAAGCGCCGACCGACCACGCGATCGTTCGCCGCGGGTGCGCCAGGTGCTCGAGGCGGCCGGTGGCTTTGAGATCACGGCCGAGGCCGAGGACCTCGACGGCGCCCGGCGGTATCTCCGGGGCCAGCGCCCGGACGTCCCGGTGCTCGAAGCTACCCCCCGCGCAGACTCTTTCCGAATGCGCGCAATCTCCGGCAAAGGGCCCTGGCCAAACCCGGCAGCAGCCACGAACCGATCTAGCGCCTCCCGAAACTCCCGAAACGGCCCCTCGATCGCATCACGATCGCCACAACCGGAACCACCTCACAGGATCGCTGCACCTTCTGCTAATCACGGCGACCGGTTGATGGTCTCGAAAACCGGTATGGGCGGTTTCGTCCATCGGGGGTTCGAATCCCCCCCTCTCCGCTGAACGCCTGAAACCAGCGGCAGTACGGGCATCTAATGGCCTGCCGCTCCGAGGCGGCTGCCGCGGCCATGACCGCAGAAGACCGCAGACGACCGCGGACGAATGGCCCATTACTGGTACTGGCCCATCGGCCAGCCTGGCGCACGAGTCCATGCTGTGCGCGTATGGCTTGCGTGGCCCACGCCGTCCCTCACTCCGGTTCCCCGGCCGCGCTACGCCGTGAGGCTTTGTGGGCCTGCTGGGCGAAGTTGCACCTCGTTCCCGCACCGATTGCCGTGATTGCCTTCGCTGCCGGCGCTTAGACGACAAGCGACGCCAGAGTCCGCGGGGAAGCGGGGCCTACTGCTTTTAGCCCAAAGCAGAAGCGGGATTCCGTACGCTCGGCGCGCTGAGACCGTGGAAGGTCAAGGTTGTCGATGAGCACGTTCGCTGCACGCGGCGCGACCCCGCTCGGGGCTGAGCTCAGAGGTCAGGGAACGTGTGAGGCTCCGGTCGGTGCCGGAGCCTCACGCTGGGTGGTGGTGATCCGCGGGATTAGGTTCCGCTGCAGGCGCCGAAGTCAGCGACGAAGGTCCCAGCCTGTGCGCCGCCCGTGTCATCGGGGAACGCGCTGCCGGGCATGATGCCCACCCCGACCCGCTTGTACTCCGTGCTCAGCAGGGTCGCGCGATGCGGCGGATCGGACAGCCACCACCTGACGGCTCCGCGGATGGTCGGCGGATAGCCACCGCCATCGCCCCACGAGGAGAAGGTGTTCTCGTTGGTGTCGCGAGTTCCGTTCCGGCAGAAGCCCGCGTTCGCGATCCGCTGGGCGATCGCATCACTCGGGCTCATGTCGCCCTGATCGGGATCGACATGACTGGCCAGTCCGTTGTTGACGTCCCACCAGCGCAGCGTGACCGCCCGCTTGGCATGGGCAAGCGCCGAGTTCTGCAGCTGCCACTGGTCCCGAAGCGGGGGGGCACCGTACTTGCGACGGGCGTCGTTGATGAGGCACCAGCCGGTGCGCTCCCTCTTGTACTGGCTCAGGGTCGCCACGTCCTTATTCATGTACGCCCGTTCCATGAATGGACAAGAGACCAGCGTGGCCATCGAGGCGGCGTGCGCTGTCTGTGCGAGGCCGCCGGCAGTGCCGGCGAAGCCGAGCGCGGCCAGGGCGGCGACGCTCAGGCGACGGACGGTGGAGAGGGATGAGAATGATGAGAGGCGGAATGACATGAGCTTCCTTTCGTGCGGTCGAGTAGACGATCTCTTCAGGACCCCATAATCTGGGCCACACGCGTTCGCTCACAGTCCCCCTGGGTGTGGACAGCACCCACCCCGGGAGCCCACGGAATGACGCTTCCTGGCGGCCTGCGACCGGCGGCGCAGCTCCTCGCCCGCCGGTAGGTCGGATCTGAGAGGCTGGCGAGATGTCGCTCGACGAGCATCTGCAAGTAGCGGGCGTCGAGCACACGTGGGTCACCCTCGACGGATTTGATGCGCATGTCGCGGTCGCGGGCGATCCCGACGGCGATCCGGTCGTGCTCGTGCACGGTTGGCCCTTGCACTGGTGGTCTTTTCGCCACCTGATCCGCGCATTCGCAGACGATGGTTGTCGGGTGCTTACGGCGGACCTCCGTGGCTTCGGCTGGAGCGGAACGCCTAGCAGGGGCTACACATCTGAGCAGTTCACCAAGGACCTGTTCGCGCTGCTCGACGTTCTGGAGCTCGAGCGCGTTGATCTCGTGGGCCACGATTGGGGCTGCTTCATCGGCTACCGGGCCGCGCTTGAGGCGCCCGAGCGCTTTCGCCGGTTTGTCGCGATGAGCGTCCCCGGGCCGCATGCGGGTTACACGCTGCACTCCACTTTGACGCATTGGCGCTACTGGTACTGGGAGCCGCTCGCGCTGCCCGTTTTCGGCGCACGCACGGTCCGTAGGATGCGGTCGCCGCAGTCACTCGTCGGCCGCTGGATCGGGCTGCATCGAACAAGCGAGGACGTCATAGCCAACTACATGCTCCAGTTCGACGATCCCGCGCGAGTGTACGCAAGCGTCGCGCTGTACCGAGACGCACTGGTGCACGCTCTCGCCACCCCCTTCCTGCCGCAATATCGCCACGCGCGTCTGCGTACCCCCACACTGCACATCCACGGCACGATGGACGGCCCCACCAGCCCGGCATCTGTCCGGCCCATGGCCGCGCGCTCAGACGACTGGCGCCTTGAGCTACTCGATGGCGTGGGTCACTTCCTCCTCGACGAGGCTCCCGAGCGAGTCACGCAGCTCGCGAGGACATTCCTCACAGTCAACGCTTGAAGTAGATCTCGAAGCCCGCTGCCGCTTGGATCGACGAGCGACACGGGCGTCAGTTTTCGATACCAGGGACGGGGCGGCCGTTTTCGAGGTAGACGCAGCGCTCGGCGCCTACCCCCGCCGACACGCGGCGGCGGAGCGGTCCGCTGAGCAGCATGATCGCCTCGCTCAGCTCCGCAAACCGGTACTCATCGATCTCTGCATCTTGCAGTCTGATCGCGGCCAACTGCTCGGAGGTAAACGCGCCGCAGTCAAACAGGAATCGAACCCCTCCGGGGCGATTCGGCTTGGGCCGACGGAAGTCGACGCAGACGAGCCGCCCGGCAGTGGTCTCAAGACCGCACTCCTCCCGAGTCTCACGCTGGCATGCCTCCCACGGGGACTCGCCCCCAGCTTCAATCTGGCCGCCGGGGATTGTCCATCCCTTCTTGTAATTCGGCTTCAGAACGAGCAGGTGCCCTGCTCGGTCAAAGATCAGGGCGCCCGCCGACGCTGGAATTCGAGGGATCCCACAGCTCGGCACCCCGGCCGCGTCGTCGCGCACAAGGTGATCATCGCGCACCGCGCTAACGACCCATCGGCCGGAGGCCATGACCGAGAGGCTTTGAGCCATTTGCGGCGGCGCTGTCGCAATGATCGACCAACGACAGCCGGCGCTTTCTCGTCCGAGACTGGTCGAGGGCTAGATGCGCGCAGGATCGGGGGCTTAGACTGAGCGGGCTATCCAGAGCACCGCCACCGCGCCAGTCGTTCTCGCACCGGTCTCGGTCCGGGCGGTGCTGCGTAGCGCGGGTCCGCGGTTCGTCCGCGATGGCCTGGGACCGCTCGCGATGTTCTTCACGGGGTGGAAGCTGATCAGCCTGGCCACGGGGATCGCGATGGCGGTGGCGTTCGGACTGGTCGTCTACGCGCACGAGCGTCGCCAGAACCGTCCGGCGATGGTCGTTCGCTTGGCGCTAGTGCTGGTCGCGATCAGGGCGGTGGTTGGCGTGACCTCCGGCAGCGCGACGGCGTACCTGACTGTGGAGGTGGGGATTGATGCATTGCTCGCGTCTGTCGTGCTTGCGTCACTCGCGACCCCGCGGCCATTCGCATCCTGGTTTGCCAGCGAGATCTACGCGTTTCCTGAGGTGGTGCGCGAATCTGCGACGTACCAGCAGGTGATGCGCAGGGTCACGCTGGCCTGGGGGGTGTACTTCTTCGCGCGAGGCCTGGTGCGCCTGGGGGCTTTGCTGACCTTGAGCACCGATCGCTATGCGCTGGTCATCGCGCTGACCGACGCTCCCTTCCTGATTGGGCTGTTGGCATGGTCGGTGTACTACACCAGCGCCGCGTTGCGTCGCAGCGCCGAGTGGGGGCCGCTGTTGGCTGCGGCGGAAGCGGGAACGGCCCAGCCGCGGCTCTCGCAGCACCAGCACGGTTGCGACGAGGCGGCGCTCCCCCAATGATCGAGAAGCAGCACTGGAGCTCGACGTGGGCGAGGTGCAGTCCGCCTGTCTGTCGCTACTAGCCCGCAGCGACAGCGGGGCGGCTGTGTGCGCCTCGCTTAAGGCGCCCGCCGTCTTGACCACCGGTAGCTCAACCCGTAGATTGGGCTTTCGGGGCTTGGTCGTGGATTCCACGCCAAATGAGAACCGGGGGGTCGAGTGACATCAGTCGAGCGAAATGTCCGCCGGGCGTGAGCAGGACGTTGCGAAGTTGGCGTCGGATCATCCTGCTGGTCGGATTGATCGCCTGTGGGGTTGGGTTGATGGACGCCGTTGCTCTTGGCGTACCACCGACTTCCGGGTCACCGCCGAAGCCTCACTTCTTTGGTATTCAGGTCTTCCTCAATCCCGATGGCAGCGGAGAGATGTTCGCCCGGAGCCAGGCGCAGAGCTGGTCGTGGAAGGCTTGCCCTGTCTCTGCTCCGGAAGATTGTCAACCGTTCGGCACCGGCCGGTCAGTCTCGACCGCTGGCGCCTCGGCGGGTGTCGTGTTCAAGGTCACCGACGACCAGCGGAACGTCGGAGAGACACCGCGGTGGCAGGGTGCCGTGACTTCGACGTCACTACCAACGGTCGGCGGTGCCGTCCGCGCCAACTCGCTTGTCACGCCTGTCGCGGGTGGCTGGTCAGGAGGTTGGACCGGCGACTTCGATCTCCTCCAGATGTCCGTGTGCAGGAACGCGGACGGAAGCGACTGCACAAAACTGACCGATCCGCCGAATTTGGTCGGCGGTTGCCCCAGCCAAGCCGCGGTTCTCGATCCCGCCTTCGCCGGATGGTATCTGCGGCTGGCGGACTACCGGTATGGCGTGGGGACAGCCTTCCCCGCCTTTGCGATCGTCCGGTACGACGGTCTGATCCATGTTCCTCCGCGGGGTAAAGGCAGTGGACCTCTGCCGCCTTCACCCACCGTGGCCGTGGTCATCCTAGGTCCCATAGGAACCGCTACCGGGCCGCCGTCGGTGCGCTGCGGATGGCCGGTGGCCCCTAGTTGGACTAACGGTCCGGCCCCTAGTTGGGCTAACGGTCCGCCGGCCGCTCGGATCTCGATCAGCGGCGTGTCGACCGTGTACTGCCCTCCGCAGACCTGCGTAGCCCGGGTCAGCGCCCGGCACGGGAAACGCTCGGTGACCACCTCAAAGCGGATGTTCAGAGGTGGTCTTTTCACTCTCGGGCTCCGCGGCCTGACGAGCAGACGCCTCGGCCGCGGCTACGCCACGATCACCGTGACCATCAACGGCAAGATTGTCCGTCGCCGCACGCTCTGGCTCTCCTCGACGAAGGCAGGTCGTTACTAGCACCTGATCGGCCCCGGCGCAGCTCTCCCTCCAGGTGTAGAGCGATGCGGTCACCGCGTCGCCACAGGCGCTTCTGCTTCGATCGAGGACCGGCAGCGGGCAGGCGGGCCTAGCCCAACGCAACACCCTTCATCGTGGGCGCTGGAGCACGTTCCGCCTCGGTCATCCGAGCGGGGCGATTGCCGACGATGTCGCCGGAAGGACGGGGCGAATCGGGTTCGAGGTTACGGTTCTGGGGGTGCTTGATCGGGCCATTTTGGTTTCGCTCGGCTTGCCGCTTGGCGGATGGGCTCAGTGCTGACCTTGGTCGTGGTGAACTCGATCTGTAGGTCCGGCCACTCGCACGCAAACAGCAGGGCGCCAGGCGGTGGGAGCGGCCATAACCAGTACTGCTGACGCCACTCGCTCCGGCTGCCACTGCCTGCGAGCGCCCGAAGGACAGGCGGGGCAGGAGGGTCAGGCGGGGGTTGCCCGGGGCGTACGGCGGTGGCGCCCACCGTGTGTGCGGCACCGCCCATTCCACGCGTGCTCGACAACATCCCAACGCCGTGAACGGTGGCCTTTTCCCCACCCGAGAACTGAACGCCGAACCGCCACGTCCCCGGGCCGGACTCCACGCCTTCTCTAGCTGGTTGACGACCGCACATCAGAACGCTGAACGCCATCCCCTCGGGATACACCTCCGCTTCGGCGATCCACATGAGTTGCTGATCCGTATGCACGAGCGCTAGCTCCAAGGCCCCAATCCCCGGTAGAAAGTTTCTCGGCGGGCCCATCCACGGCGGCGGCCAGGCGGGACGTGGCGGCCTCGGAGGAGGCGGCGGGTCCTCAGGCAGCGGATCGAAGAACGAGATCGCCAAAGCCTAGTCCAGGGAGATCGCGCCGCCAACCCGCGCTCGGCCGCGCGGCGGGTCGAACGCAGCTAGCTACCCGCTGCCGCATCGATCGATCTCCGGCAGGGCTGCTGCTAGCCCGAAGGGGAAGCGAGCACGTTTCTCATGTGACCGGCGATCATGTTCGGTTGTCGTCCCCCTGTCTTGCGTCCGGGCGGTCCGGACGTCACCGCCGGTGCCGCTTCTTGCCGTGATGCTTCAGGGTGATGGTTCCCGTGGCTGTGAACGTCAGGTCCCTGGTCTGTGGGTCCGAGGTCGGGGTCGCCGTGGCCATGAGCGTGGATGATCCCGTCGCTCCCTTGAATCGTCCGGTTCCGCTCACGACCGTGAGCATCGATGTGGAGGTGAAGGTGCCAGTGTCAATCCCGGTTCCCGATTGGGTCAACGTACCGTCCGCGTAGACGGTCGTGCTCATCGCCGTGAAAGTGGTCGGGCCAGTCTGCGTTCCTCCACCCTGAAAGGTCCCGTGACCGAGCGTGCCGTTTACCGTGCCGCTGACGGTGTAGTTTGAACCCCCAAGTACGGGGATAACGTCGGTTCCGGATCCTGATGCGCTGGTCTGAAGTGTCTTGACCTTCGCGAGTACTGAATCGGCCGCGGGGCCCAGCGCAGCGGCTGCTAACACCAGAGCCGAAAGGACGAGTCGGCGAAATGTCATTGCTGCATCTCCTCGCTGTTTGTGTCGCCCGATCTCCCGAGCGTGCGGTGATTGGATAGCGGGGCGTGAGCGCAATGGCGGGTCGTGCAGGCTCGTCAGAGAGCGGCACGCGCCTAAGCGACCGTACTCCGTTGCTCGAGGGAGTCAAACCGTCCGCACGAGACCGCGGCCTCAAGAATTTGTGGGCTGGCGCGATGAAGGGCCCAGGCTCGTCTCAGCGCTCAGGAATCTTGCCGCTCTTCCGGATCGGCTTGCCGTTCGGGAGCATCGCGCGAGCGTGCCGGTGGCAGTTCCGAACCCCGACGGCATTGGCACAGTGGCTTTCGATCACGACTTAATCGGCCGCCGTGGAGTAGGGCCAAGGTTGCTCACGCCACGGCCGGGCAAGACCACCGCTGTTGCGTGTGGCTCGCGTGGAGTAGCGTGGGAGCGGAGGAGACCGTCCGTGCGGCGACTTGCCCTAACCCTGCCGATCCTGAGCGCAGCGCTCGTCCTGGGCGCCTGCTCCGCTCGGACGACGGGCGTGACCGACATCAATGACGGTGCGGCCACGCTCCACGCCGCGGTCAGCTGCGACGCCGGCGAGAGCTGCCGCTGGTACTGGCAGTTCTGGCCACAAGGTCAGCCTCGGGCCGGCTATCAGGCCACGGCGACCTACGGCCCGGTCACAGGTCCAACCGGGGTCCTGAACATCTCGACCAGGATCACCGGTCTGCATGCCAGCTCCACCTACCTCTGGGTGCTGTGCGGGTCGGTCAACGGAAGCTCCTTCCTCTGTGCCGGCCCGCATGGGACCTTCAGCCCGGTGACCGACGATCCGCCCGCCGACTACTCGACCCTGACCACGACCGCGCCCGGCACCCTGGCGGAGCGATGGAACACCACGGGATGGCACCTCCAGACCAGCGCGAATCCGCCAGGCGCGCTGCGGAGCAGCCTGGCCGGCGTCTCATGCAACCTGGGCCGGACCTGCACCGCCGTGGGCAGCTACTTCGTCAGCCCGGGGTTCGGGAGGGCACTCGCGGAGCACTGGAGCGGGGGGAAATGGACGCTCGACCCCACGCCGAACCCGGCCGGCACCGACGACGCCGAGCTGCTGGCGGTGTCGTGCACCGCGGCGAACGCATGCACCGCCGTCGGGGGTTACAACAACGCGGGCATCTCCGACCCCCTGGCCGAGAGGTGGAACGGCAGCTCCTGGGCGATCCAGACCACGCCCGTCCCGAGCGGCAGCTTCAGCAGCACCCTCAGAGGAGTCTCGTGCACGTCCACCACGGCATGCGTGGCGGTCGGCAGCTACAACCCGTCAGGAACCGTGCTGCCGCTGATCGAGCGCTGGGATGGCAGCTCGTGGACGTTGCAGTCCATGCCAACACCCCCCGGAGCGACGTTCGTCTACCTAAACGGCGTCTCGTGCACCGCCGACACGGCATGCACCGCCGTCGGTTCCTACGGCACCGGCGGGCCGTCCCAGCCGCTGGCCGAGCGCTGGAACGGGACCTCCTGGACGATTCAGTCCGTGCCGTCCACGAGCCGCTTGAACTCGACCGTCCTCAACGGCGTCTCATGCTCGGCGGCCACCTCCTGCGTCGCGGTCGGCGAGGGCAGCGCCAACCAGACTCTGGCCGAGCACTGGGACGGAACCGCGTGGACGGTGAAGCCCACCCCCAACCCGTCGTTCGCGAAGTACGGAAGCTCGCTGAGCGGGGTCTCCTGCACCTCGCCCTCAGCCTGCACCGCGGTGGGCAGCCCCTGGGCCGTCGCCCTGCGCTGGGACGGTACGTCCTGGACGCAGCAGACGCTGGCTGATCCGGGCGATAGCCCCAACCCCGTTTCGGTCTCGTGTCCGTCGCTTCGTCACTGCACCGCCGTCGGGGGTCAGTGACCGGGCGTTAAGCCAGATTCGAGCGCCGCGGGTATGCGACGCGCCCTAGGTTTGGGCGGCCCGTAGCCACTCCCAAGCTTACGTTGACGACGCGATCGTTGCCCGGCCAGCGTGTTGGGTCGAGGGATGCGAGCGCAGGGCGACAACCGCTCGCCTGGTTTGCAACCGGCATCGCATCCCCGACCTTTTAGCCGAAGCTAGGGCCGCTTGGGAGGCACGGCCGAAGCAGCTCGGAAGGCCGCCGCAGCAGCAATCAGGCGGCGAGTCGAATCGGCGCGCAGAGGCTGACGGCCAAGCTGAGAGGTAGCCGTCCTCGTCGTGGTGATCGTCAAGTTCTGGGCATACCTCGTGCTCGTGACGATCGCGCTCGCCGCACTCGAAAAGATCCGTCGCTGACACCCGACCCGTGGATACGTCCTGCGGCTGAGCCGGGGTCAATGGAACTGGCGCTTGCGTTCGCGGATTGCAGCTCGTCGCTCGGAGGTCGCTCGGATTAGGATGATCAGCGATGGCTTGATGGTGGCCGCTTCCCTCAGTAATTGCGGTTGGCACCAAACTTCACGTATTCACGGTGGCGTCCGCGTCCATGCGAGCATGACCCTAGTGAGAAATCGCTTCCGCGTCCGTCAAGCCAGCAAGCAAGATGACCAACGTGGAACGAATGGCGGAGCAAGGTGTTGCCGCTACCGAATCCAAACACAGACACCAGTCGGTCACTAGGTATGCAGCTGCGCCAACGCGCAATGCTCTATTGCAGGTCATGCCCAGATAGCGCGAAACGGAGACGACAATCGTGCTGGAATATGCATCGTGGTAGCCAGGGGTACCCAGAATGCCGTGACACCCAGCTGACGCTGCTGATGGTGTTACGAATACCCCCGCAACGATAAGGGCGAGAATAGTTTCCTCATGCTGCTCTCTTCCTCTGTTGTGGGCCGTATGGCCCGGTTAGCTACCTGCTCTTAAAGATATCGAACGCCTATTCAAGACCGACCAATGGGGCTCGTGCCCGGTTGTAGTGATCGTTGACCGACGGCGTCAAGCACCGCAGGACCCACTCCACGCTGTTCCAGATGCGGGCAACACCTGAACACCTGACCAGCTCACTCGTGGATCTGCCCGCGCATCTGGAGCGGGGCCGGCGAGACATGTAACCGCGAAACGTGACGAGGAATCCCGCACGACCGTCCGGCCCAACGGCTTGGATCCCTCGCCCGAGCTGCTTCGCGACTACGAGCCTCCCGAAGCCGGGACGACCTCGACAAGCACGCTACTAGCCGGGGAAGCTCACGAGATCAGAGCCTGCCTCTTCACTGTTGAAACTCGACCGTTGCGACAGCCGATCCGCCGAGCGGCGCGAGCGCTTTCACGCGAAGGCGCTCATCGGCTCGCTCGTCGTTGGACGATGCCTTTGGCGAATAGCGCTCGCCCGGTGCTCGGGAACGGCGGACCGAGCTCGGGACGTTGCTTCTCGATCGAAGCGGAAGCCCGCTCGTCCATAACCGACCGCTGCTCTCCGTGGATGCGATCGCCGGAGTGGCGAGCGGCTTGGGGTCATCAATCGAGGCTGTCCGCGCGAGCATCCCACTCGGACGGCTCGCGCCGCTGAGGTCTGGGCGTCGATCGCTGTCCGAGTGAATCGCGACGTACTGCGCGTCGACGAGAGAGGTCCCGGCTCTACCTGCTGCCCGTCCCGCCGAGGAGCACCGGGTGGACCGACGGGTGACAGATTTCATACCTTGGGTGCAGGCGTGTCCATCTATGGCTTCCGGGGGGAGCAACGCTTAGGTCCAGGTAGGAGTTGCAGCGAGAGTCGAAGTCGACCTGGACGCCTTCGACCAGCGCGGACGCGACGGCGTTGTGATGCATCGTGATGGTCGCTACCCGCGCGCGTCCCAGATAGCCCTTTGGCGAATGACTGGCGACGGCCACTACCTGGCCGTCAGCATCCAACACATGAACGTTTGGATACCCGCGCACAGCGCATGTTCGCCCACCATTACGAAACCGGATGGCGACCCCGATGTGCCCTGCGCCGACCGAGAACGGGCCGGGCGTGACCCGCAGCTGACCTGACTGGCATCCGCGCACACTCGCCGCTGTCGCGAGAGCACTAAGTCCTCGGTCATCCCTTCGGATCGTCGAGACACCGGCGTTCCCCACGTACGGATGAAACTCGAACGAGTTGCCCCGTGATGGGTCGAGCGCACCGAGGAGGATCACAACGGTCAGGAGCACCACCAGAGCCCAAGAGTGATCCTGCCGGCTGGGTCCCAATGCGAGTTGTTGACGAACTCGCCCAGTAGCCAAGCGCCGCCGCTGTCGCTCGACGCTCAAAAGTTCCAACCGTCGTCTGAGCGGACCGAGCCGTCGATTTCGCTGGACTGTCGGAAGCAGATGGCCTGCGATCCGGCTTCTCCGTGCGAGCACGCCCAACCATGCACATTCCAAGTCAGCCCCCACGTGTCGCTGTAGCTGTCGTGACGACGCCGCGCAAAAGCCGTGAAGGCGTCACGGACTACAACCCTGGCACCGTGACACGAGGCCGAGCCGACCACGACTCTGGCCTTCGCATAGACACTGTCCGCCTCGACCCAGACCCTACCGCACCGACTGGACGGAGCCTGACGCTTCGTGACCGCGACATGGCCCTGGACCACTGACGGGGTGTTGATCCGTCGCCCCGGAGTTCCAGCTCCACAATTCCAATTCCAATAGGGATTCCCGCTTCCCATGGCTGCGTAGAAGCACGTCAGCCCGTGGTAGTTGTAGCCACCGCTCTCGAAGTAGGACCCAATCTCCAAACCGGTCGCGCACGAGACGCGATCGCGTACCTGAACACGGTTATCCGCGTTATACCCGCTCCCGTTGCTGTCGCCCTGATGCGCCCACCCGCAATCGCGCCACCGCGTGTGAGCAAAAGACAATGATGACGCAAACCCAGCGAGCGTCACTACGGCGATGACCGCGAACCCGGCGTACCTCCTAGTCTCCCGCACGTTCCGCCTTCCCTCGTGTCACGCCCGGCTGCCCGGGACAGCGTATCGGGCCGCGCTCCCTGACCGGCTAGGTCTGTGCAGCACACCGTGGCAGGCTGCGTGCGGCGCAATGACAAGCGCGGCGGTGCGCCCGCCAGCTGCCCGAACCGGTGAGGAAGGCCCTCTACGCAAGCGAGCCTCGACGGTCGTTCGCGCGACGAGCACTCGTCCCAGGTCACAATGCAGCGGCTGCCGCCTTAGGCGAAAGCGACGCTGTCGCTGCTCGATCAAACCGGCAGTCGACCTTGCCCGCTGTCGAAGCTGCTTCACGCGATAGGAGGCGTGAGGGGGTGTGGCGCTCCTGAGCCTCCCCGAGGCGAGTGGCGGAGAGTAGGCTGGCGAACCGCGCCTCATGGCTTTTGACTTGGTCATTGATGTCGAGAACGCGCCCGGCGCCCTCGCGAGCGTCGCAGCCGCGGTTAGCGATGCTGGTGTGAACCTGGCTGCAGCCACCTGCCTCGGTTCAGGCGAACGGGCAGAGCTCCACATTCTTGTGCCCCACGCCGAGGCTGCAAAGCACCTCTTGGGGATCTCGCATCTCGCAGTCACCCGCGAACAGGAGGTGGTCGTGGTCGAGGTTGATGACCGGCCAGGCGTATTGGCCGATCTGACGCGCAAAATCGCTCGCGCTGGGATCAACCTCGAGCTCGTCTACGTCGCCACCCGAAATCGCGTCGTGTTCGGGGCTGCGGACGTCGCTGCCCTGCGGGATGCGCTGGAAGCGAGCGACTGACCGCCTTCCCAAACACGGAGCACTCGCTCCAGGTTTGACCATCGCTGCGCCTCGACGCCGACGTCCACCGCGTGATCGCAACGGCGACGAAGCGAGGCGTGCCGGTCGCGTCACGCCCGGCTGCCTGAGCAACGCTTCGAAGGATCCGACAGCTCATCCCCGCGAATTCGTCGAACGAGCTTCGACCCTCAACCCTGAGGCAGTCACGGACCTCTAGGGAATGTTCCATCTGATCCCGCGCTGTCTTGATGCTGTGCACGAGCCAGGTCCAACGCCCATATCTCGGGGGTTCATGATGCAGCGGAAACCCTCGAAATAGCAGACCTGGTTGCGGCAACGCCGAGCTATGTGCGTCATCACGTGGCGGGCGGTCCCGCAACTAACGTTCGATGTTGCGCGTAGCCACCCGCCGCTGGTCGCGTCATTGAAGCAATAGCGGGAGCTCCGAGCTATCGCAGGCTCCGCTACAGCCACGACAGCCAGGCCCAAGGCAATCACGCAAACGATTGTCACCCTCTTCATCATCGGTCCTCATCCTCCCAAGGAAGCGCACGATCAGATCAGCCCCTGAAACCACGCCCGGCCGATCGACTTTAACACCGCGGCCAAGAGCAACACGAGTCGCGACTGCTGCTCTACGGCCCTCTGCACCATGCCGCCGGAAGGAATCGAACCTGCGCGGTTCGGATTAGGAGGTGCTCGTTCGCAGCGTAATTGCCGCAGATGCGTGCGGTTCAGGGCAGGTCATGCAGCTGGCGCCGGTCAGAAGCGCCCCTGTTCGGGACAGATCTCGGGAAAAGGTTCCGTGACCCCTCGTCCGGGGCCTAGCGCTCTTCCGCCGGAAGCCGCCGGCGCAAGACCGACCCCCGACTCGCCGTGGTCCGCTAGGTGAAACCTCGCATCAAATCCCGCGCGACGGCCCGTGGCACCCCTTTGAGACCGTGTTCGTCATGCGTTGGTGGCGCGCCGTCGCTGCCCTCCCACAGCACGTACCACCGCCCGCCGAACTTATGTCCGATGGCGATGCCGTTGCCCGTGTGACACCGGCTAACGTTGGACGGCTGCTGCGCATATCGGCTGAACGCCCAAGCTCCCCAGCCGTGCGCAACAGTCGCAATATCTGCGACGAAGCAGCGCGCCGGGACCGACCGCGGCTCGCTGACCGGAATGTTGAAGTAATACCGACCGCTGGCGTGGTAAACGAGCGCGTGCAGCTCAGCGTCGGTCGCCCGCCGATACGCGTACGCCGCTGCGGGGGCCAAGGAAAAGCACATCACGGTCGCTAGAACGACCCGCGTCACAGCACCTCGCACCCGTCGGAGCCTAACCGCACGACCTAGCCCGCGCCAGGATCTTCGGGCGCCGCGACCGCGGTAGCGAAGCGGCGATGGTCACCCGGCGCGCGTCAACGAGCGCTCGTGGCCCCGAGGGGAAGCGTATTCTCCACATGCCTACAGCCTCGCAGTCCGCAGCTACGGGCTGCGACGAGGCGGGTTGGGACGCACCCTCTATTCTCCGACCAACTGGGTTCGCACAACTCGCTCGCCGGAGGCGGTCGCGCGGATGTCGAGGGCGTACAGCGACCCCGACCGAAACCAATGCGTCTTGACCGACCACCCGCTAGCGCGGAAGGAACAGTCGCTCCTCGGGAAGCTGTCGCAATGCGTGCCGGTCAGATGATGCTTGTAGAGCTGATACACGACGTGACGGGTCGTTGAGCAGACGACGTTCCGCGAAGAGATGTTCGCCAGATCCTCATATCCATTGACGGACAACGCCCCGCACCAGCGCATAGGGCTCGCGTTTGAAGGCACCGGTGCCGCGCCTACGAGGCCAAACACGACGACGATTGCCAGGAGCTTCTTCATCAGGCCCCCTCTCCGATCGACCTGAGACTGCTGATTGATCTCATCAGCAGGATCATGCCTAAGTATCCGCGCCGCTACGGGGACCGCGGTTGCTGGAACCGAAGCTCTCCCAGGCTCGCGAAGCGCTCTATAGCGCACAGACGAGGCTCGACGCCGCGAATCCGGTCCTGCTAGTCCGCGCCTCGCAACAGCGTGAGCCAGATTCCAAGCTGGCCGCTCGTGCATCTGAACAGCGTGTCAGACGGGTGTGAAATCGCCCGGCATTGCCACCGGTGGTGATCGATCCGAATGGGCGGCCCTAAGGGGTGACGCGAGATATACACGTTGACCTCCCTGGCCGCGTGGCAGCTTGTGGCGGCTGTTGCAACGATCTGTCCTCGGACCCCTGTTGTGGCGGGCTGGCGCCGCTGCTCGTCGAGTTTGCGAGCTGCGCGACACGAGTCGAGGGCACTCTACGCTACGGCCGGCCGACTGGAGGGCTCGTCGCGGGGCTGGTCCAGGGAGTGCTCCGCGCTCTGCTTGGGCTTCTTCGCCTGCGGCTCAGGTGTGGTGCCCGAAGGACGCCAAGACGATCCGCAAGACCTTCCGCTCACTCACCGACGCCCGAGCGTGGCGAGCCGAGGCGCAGACCGGGCTTCGCCGAGGGGGTCATCCCCGCACCTGGTTCGACGCCGCGGAAGCGGGCGCGGTGCCGCGCTCGCGCAGCCGGAAGCTCTTGCCCTTGAGCGTGACCATGGTGGCACAATGAGCAGACCGACGATTGACCCGGGAGATCTGATGCGCAGCGAGTACTGGCTGGCCCACGGGCCGCACGCCACCCCGGAGGATGGTCGGTGCGCGATGGAGTGGGTCAGCTACCTGGCTGGCGAGCCTCACAGCGACCAACCCGCGTGTGTCAGCCCTGCGCTGCGGGCTTTCTGTGTCGCGCTCAACGACGGGCTCGATAAGAACGCGCGTCAGCGGTTGCGCCCGTATCTGGCGCGCACGATCGGCACGACGCATGATGGCCTCGACGAGGAACGCTCGTGGATGGCGATGGACTGGCTGATCCGCGTCTACGCGCCCGCGTGGCTCGGGCTCGCGGGTGTCACCGAGGCGGCGCGGAGATTGGCCCTTCTGGCGCCGGTCCAGGGGGTTGGAGATCTCGCAGGCGCACTGGGAACGCTGGAGCAGGCCAGGCGCGACGCCCGCGCTGCCCTGCGGGCAGCGCGGCGCGGCTCCCACGTCGCGCCGGTGTTCCAAGCGGCCGCTGCACGCTCCGCCCGCAAGGCGGCCTGGGGCTCGGGTCAGGCGGCGGTCTGGGCCGTCGAGCGGATCCCGGTGGGAGGCGCCGCGGGGGAGAGCGCCCGCGAGCAGGTACGCGCCGCAGCCGGGGATGGCGCCGCCGCCGCGTCCTGCCAGGCGCGGGGCCGGGGCGGACGCACGAGCTCAAGAACAGCCGCTCGCGGCGCGCTGATTACGACCGGCGCGGCGCTCCAGGAGTCGGCGTTCGCGCTGCTCGACCGCATGCTGCCGACGGAAACGCTCGCACCGGCGCCGGCGGACGTCACCGATAGCCTGGCAGCAACCTACCTGTGAACCATTCGGTCTCGTGTAGGTCAACCCCAGGCACGAACACAAGCGGGTGAGAAGGGGGTTGCGCGCGAGCTGGCCGACGGTCTGACTTCTGCTCAGGGCCGGGCGGCCCACATCTCCCGGTCGACTGGGGCAGGTGTCAGGCAGAATCTGGCTGAGCCGTTGATCAGGCGGACCTCCTGGATCACCACCGAGTTTTGGGGGACTTGGGTTGGACGTCATAGTGCCCGAGAACAACCTGCTGCCCGAACAGATGGGCTCGTAGCGAGCCCTCGATCGTCCGTCGCACCTTGCGCTCCCTCTTCTCGATCGATGCGGAGCGTTGGACACGACAGCGATGAGACGACGCTCAGGGCAAGCCGGCCTAGCGGTAGGGCTCGGGGGCGTGCCTGAACTGGGCCCAGTTCTCGGAGTCGTGACCGAACACGACCATTGCACCGGTCTCGTCGGCCAGCTCGTGTAGACGTCGCAGCGAGCGGGCGGCGTCCGCGCGGGAGTGAAACGCGCGGACGTGGGACCGGCCTTCCCACTGGGCCAGGTTGTCGGACGCGTCGGCAGTGATCAAGACTGGGCCGGTGTCGGCCAGATCGATCAGCAATGACATGTGGCCCGCGGCATGGCCCGGAGTCTCGACCAGCCGGATCAGGCCATCGCCGAACAGGTCTGTGTCGCCCTCGATGGTCTGCCACCGCAGCTCGGGTCGGTCGTAGTCGGCGCGGATGTACCCGCTCTGCATCGGATCAACCGCGGCCAGCGCAGCCTCGCGCTCCCGCGCATGAACGACCACCACAGCGTTCGGGAAGTGACCGAGCGCGCCCGTGTGATCCATGTGCAGATGGGTCTGAACGATGTGTGAGACATCCTCGGGACCGACCCCGAGCTTCCGGAGCTGAGCCACGCAGTGCTGCGCTTCGGTCATGTGAACCTCGAACAGGTCCGCAAGGCCCGCCCAGTGCTCATGAGGGTCGCGCGCTGCCGCGAGCGGGTTGCCACCGTCGACGACGATCACGCCCTTGGGATGGAGCAGCAAGAAGAACGGGACCGGAACCTCGACGCCGCCGAGCGCGAGTGTGCCGCTGTCGAACAGGTAGAGCTCTACCGCCCCGGCCATCGATGGGATCCTATGCCCGCTGAGGGCGACCCGCCAGCCAGCCCGCGCGAACGCCAGCCAACAGGAGCCGGCGCACCCGGAGCCCAATGGTGACGGCCGGCTCGGCGGAGGCACACTCGCCTCTCATTCTCGATCGAAGCGGCGAAACGCCGCTCAGCATGGGTCAGATCTCAGATGAGCGAACATGCGCCAGGCCCATCAGCTCGAACGCTCGGCGCCAAAGCGGAGCGTTTGTCGCTCACTTCCTGGAGCGCCACAACGCCCGGCGCGCGACCGGCCAACGCCGTGGCCTGCTCGACGAGCCCTGACCCGCGGCGCGCCACGTTCCAGGTGACCACGCGCCGGCGCGCGGCACCCACCTCCGCCGCAGCGCTCACGTCACATCGCGCTCGACTGCCGGACCGGTTCGGCGCACGTCGTCGGACGATAGCCTGGCGATCCTTGGCGGAGCGCAAGCTGGCCTGCGCAATCCAAGTCTCGATCGTCCGAGCTGCGCGATCGAACCGCCCATACAACGGTGTGAGGGTGAGCGGCGTGATAGAACGCGGCAATGCTCCGTCGCTCACTGGCCCGCCTCGCGCTCGTCCTCCCGTTCCTCGTCCCGGCCTCCGCCGCCGCGGCGAGCTCCGACATCGCCCGCTACGTACTCCCGCCCGGGAACTACGGGGGCGTCCCGGTCAACGCGCACTCGACCGACCAGCTGTCGCTGTACTCCGGCCTCACCCCGCTTCGACGGCACGTCTCGTTGAGCGATGTCTTCCATGACTACCTGCCGATGAACTTCCAGCCGATCGGCGCGACGACGATCGAGCCGGTCGGCCGTAACGACGTCACCGTCACCTACGACTCGTACGGCATCCCGCACATCAAGGGCACGACCCGGGCCGGCCTCATGTATGGCGCGGGCTGGGCGATGGCCAAGGATCGCAACCTTCTGTTCAACTTCGGGCGCGAGCCGGCGCGTGCCGCAGTGGCCGACATCCCCGGCCTCGACGCGTTCTCGCTCGTCACCAGCGCCACCCCGTTCTCGCCGAGCGCCGAGACGGAGGCGCTCGTAAGCCAGCAGCGCGAGGAGATCGTCAAAGCCGTACGGCGCCGAAGGCCGGCAGATGCTGACCGACATGACGAACTACGCCGACGGCGTGAACGCGTACTACGTAGCCCACCACCTTGCCTTCCCCGGCACCGGCAAGCCGTTCACCGCCGACGACATCATTGCCGTGACCGCGTTCATCGGCTCGATCTTCGGCAATGGCGGCGGCCAGGAGCACGAGAACTCGAACCTGCTGGCGCTGCTCGACCAGCGCCTCGGCTCCCGCCGCGGATACGCGATGTGGAACGACGCGATGGAGTCCAACGACCCCGCTGCGCCGACCACCACGAAGCGGGTCTTCAACTACCCGACCCTGACGGGCGGGAAGGTGACCGGGTCGGTCCTCGTTGATCCGAGCTCGGTCCGGCTCGTCTCCAATCCCGCCACTGGCGCCGCGCGCGATGCGGAGACACCACACCGCCACGCGTCGAACTGGCAGCTCGTCGCTCGACAGCGCTCGACGACCGGCCGTCCGCTGGCCGTGATGGGTCCGCAGCTTGGCTACTACTACCCGGAGATCGTCTACCAGGAGCAGCTCCAGGGCCCTGGGATCGACGCCCAGGGCGCCGCCGTCTCCGGCCTCGGGCTGTACATCCTGATCGGGCGCACCCGTGACTACGCCTGGAGCCTCACCACTGCGAGCAACGACAACGAGGACGTGTTCGCCGAGAAGCTATGCCTGCCCAGCGGCGGCCGTCCGACGCGGACCTCCCATTACTACGTCTACCGCGGGCGTTGCCGGGCGATGCCGACCTTCGACGCCGGCCGCCTCGGCAGCGGCGCGAGCGCGAAGGAGCTCACGTTCCCGATCACGGTCAACGGGCCGGTGATCGGCACGGCCACGATCCACGGCCGGCCGTACGCCCTGGCCCGCAGGCGGACGACCTATGGACAGGACGGCCTGTCGCTCGCCGCGCTGAAGGCCATGACCGAGGGTCGGGCCACGACGCCGCAGAAGTTCTTCGGGTTCGCCAACCGGTTCGGCTTCACGTTCAACTGGGGCTACGTGTCCCGCTCGGCGACCGCGTACTTCTCCTCGGGCCGGCTGCCGATCAGGGCCCGTGGACTCGACCGCCGCCTGCCGACGCTCGGCAGCGGCAGCTACGAATGGCGCGGCTGGCTATCTGAGCTCGCCCACCCACACGACATCGGCGGCCCGCACGATCTACTGCTCAACTGGAACAACAAGCCGGCGCCCGGGTGGATGCCGGGCGACGATCAGCATCTCGGCATCGTGCAGCACGTCTCGCTGTTCGGGCCGTGGCCGGCGCACCCGCACATCAACGACGTCGTCGGCGTGATGAACCAGGCGGCGACCCAGGACGTCACCGGTGTCCTGGCGTGGCCCGTGATCCGGACGATGCTCCGGCGCACCCCGGCCCCGAATTCCGCGGCCGCCGCGGCGGTGTCGCTCGTCGACGCCTGGCACAAGGCTGGCTCGCCGACGGTCGGTAACCCGGCCGGCGGGCCGATCCCGTACGCCGGCGCCGCGGTTCTGAACGCTGCGTGGCCGCACATCTTCGAGGCCGTGATGGGACCGCGGTACGGGAGCACACTCGAAGCGTTCGAGTCAGTGCTCGGAACCGATCCGTCCTATGTCGTCAAGGACCTGAAGACCGAGCTCGGTCAGCACGTGCTTGCGCCGTACGCGATGCGCTACTGCGGCAAGGGCAACGTGGCGGCATGTGCCCGATCGCTGTGGTCCGCGATGCAGGACGGCGCGAACGACCTGATCCGCAAGCATGGGAGCAGTGTGCTGAGCTGGCGGATCGACCAGGGGTTCACGAGTTTCATCCCCGGGCTCATCCCGACGAAGTTCCCGTCGACGAACCGGCCGACCTACCAGCAGGTCATCTCACTCGCCCCCAAGCCGTAGCGGCGACGGCAGCCGACAGTTCCTCGTCGTCAGACGCCGGATCGGGATGCTCGTCCTAGCAGTCAACGGTGATTCGCCGCACGACGCGGCGAAGGAATCGAACCTTCCAAGCGCTGGGTTTACGATGCCTTCGAGTGCTGCCGGCGGCATCGGGAGATGGTGTCCATGCCGTTAGCTGGACGTAACTCGGGCGAGCTCTGCCGGGCGAGTGCGGAGATGCCGATGCACTGGGCGGATGACGGTTGCCCCGTCGCCGACCGCCGATGCCACACGTTTGATCGAACCGTGTCTCACCCGGCCGGGTCGCCGCCGTAGAAGATCGTGCCGCCGTAGAAGATCGTGCGCGGCGTGACCTGGCCAAAGCCCTTGGTTCCTCTGAGGCCGCGTGTCGGTAGTAGGGGGCGGCGCTACGCCGTGAGGATTTGTGTGCCTGCCAAGCGAAGTCTGGACCTCGTTCCCGCACCGATTGCCCTAACTGCCTTCGCGGCCGGCGCTTTAGACGACAAGCAACGCCAGAGTCCGAGCTCGGATCTGAGCGTTGCAGACCTGGAGCCCTACGCAGCTCAGCGGGGGAACATCGTGTCCATGCCCTGCCGCAGGTCGTCGGCGCTCAGCTGGCCATGAGGAACCGGGACCGCGCGGTAGAGGAACGGGGACGTGTTGAGGAACTGCAGCTTGAAGATGCGGGAGCCATCGGGACCGTATTCGGCGTCTGTCGGGTTGCCACCCCAGCTGACCAACCAGCCGCCGGACGGGAGCTGGCGGGCACTCCCGCAGCAAATGGACGAGCTGATCTCTGAATCGGACAGCTTCTCGACCACCGTTGCCGTCTTGGCGGTGGGATCGATCTGGAACCGGAGGACCCTCGGTGCGCGGCCGAGATTCGTGCCGTTGTCGTGCACGCTCACAGTCCCGTCCGCGAGACGGCGCACATCATGCTGACCACCGAGGTGCACGGACTGGTTGTCCCCTGAGACGGTCAGGCTCTCGGGCGTGGTCGTTCCACCGAGCTTCCATTGGATGCCGCCATCGCTGCGGTTGATGCGGTAAATGGCGTCGAGGTGTCGGAAGGACACGAGCAGCGAATCGCCGTCTGGTTCGATGGCATTGAGGTGAACGATGTCGTAGGCCTTACGACCGTCGGGCAGCGTCGTGGGGCTGCTGAGAATCGACGGCCACCAGCGACCGGTCTCGCTCAAGTCAATGTGGTCCTTGCTGTTCCACGACCACACGAGCGAACCATCAGGAGCGATTTCCTGGATCTGGCCGTCGACAACGGTGGCGTCGGCCGGGCCCCCGTAGGGGCTTAGGTCGACGTGATCGCGTGGGGTGTACGTATCAAGCAGGAAGTCGCCGTTTGGCAGTGGCTGCAGCTCATGGAAATCCGTTGGGGATCCGACGGTGGAAACGGTCTTGACGAGCGTGCCATCGAGGCGACGGATCTCGGATACCTCGGACGCCTGAACGTTGAAGCCCGTCCCCTCGAAGTGGGCGAATGCAACGGTGTTGTTCGAGAGCAGTGTGGCATCGAGCGGCTGCACCGCTTTTGACGGATACCACCACACCGGAACTCCGTCATTGTCGAAGAACGCCGCGTAGTGCGTGAGGCTGAGGCCGGCGTTGAGCGTCACGAGGATCCAGTCTTGGCTCGGGTCACCCGCACCCGACACCGTCCAGTTCGGGAAATCGGACGGAAGGCAGCGAGCGTGATAGGTGTTGGTCTGGCCGTTCGCAGTGGTCGAGAAGCTGAACCCCTGGTTGGTGGCGACTGAACGGTTTGCGTGAATTGGCCACTCTGCCCCGGCTGACCGTCGATAGAGACCTGCGTATCGGACGGCGCGGTCGAGCTCGACGGTCATGGGATTCTGCCCGTCGCAACGCACGACATAATCGCTGACCTTCGGATCGAAGCCGGGGAACAGCGCGGGTGTCGCGGATATCGACAGATGCACTGCCTCGGCAGTCGTCAACATCTGATCGGTTCCGCAGGAGGGGCTGAATCCCGGATACTGGGCGCACAGTTCGTAGTGATACTGAGTTCCGGCATCAAGTCCGGTCACCGACGCTGATACCGGATGCGGATTGCGATCGCTGATCGAGATCGTCTGGTGTGACGTTTCGCTGCCGTAGCTGGGTGTCTTGCCGTACACGAACCAGTAGCTGGCGGTTCCATTGACGGCGCTGGTGACGTTGCCGTTCAGCGTCGCCCCGGTATCGGTCACGTCGGTCGCAGGCGTCGCCTGCCCCGACGCGCAGCCTGCCAACGCCACGCCCGCCAGCAGCACAAGCGCGGCCACCCCAGCAGACGGCGAGAAGACACCGAAGCACGAAGGCGCGAGATCAAGAGCCCGGTGCGCACGCCGAACGAGTTGCGCCGACGGGGAAGACCCCGTGGCGGCTGAGGGACGGCATCGTCCCCTCCTCTCCCTTGCACGGCTCCAGGCCGCCTGATAGTGGCCTGCTCCAGGCCGCTCGATATTGACCTCAACCCCGGCGCTGCGGAATAACGGACTTTATGTGAGCCTAAGGTGGGAGTCAAGGTCCATCCTCCCAGTCCGGTGCGAAGGCCGACCTCGG
>CAWCRB010000007.1:0-969809 GCA_963797905.1 uncultured Solirubrobacterales bacterium | reverse complement strand
GCTGGTCCACCAACGCGCATGAACCTGCCCGAGGTCGCCGCAGGCGCTGCGACGGCGAGACCTCGGCGATGACCCGCGTCAACGCCACCGGCGAGACCATCGTCTCCGTCGGCGTGCCGATCCAGCGCGCCAACGTCGTGCGCGGCGCGCTGGTGCATGTCGACCCGCGGCGGCGACATCGACAAGGTGATCGCCAGCGAGCGCTGGGGCCTGCTGCGCTTCTTCCTGGTGATCGCCGGCGTCATGCTGGTGCTGTCGCTGTCGCTCGCCAACACCATCGGCGAGCCGGTGCGCAAGCTCGCCGACGCCGCCGACCGGGTGCGGCGCGGCATCAAGTCGCGCCAGCAGATCCCCGATTTCACCGGCCGCAGCGACGAGATCGGCCATCTGTCGCGCGCGCTCGGCGAGATGACGCAGGCGCTTTACGGCCGCATGGACGCCATCGAGAGCTTCGCCGCCGACGTCGCCCACGAGCTGAAAAACCCGCTGACCTCGCTGCGCAGCGCCGTCGAGACCCTGCCGCGGGTCAAGAACGACCCGTCGCGGCTGCGGCTGATGGAGATCATGCAGCACGACGTGCGCCGGCTCGACCGGCTCATCAGCGACATTTCCGACGCCTCGCGGCTCGACGCCGAGATGGCGCGGGTCGATTCGGCGCCGGTGGACGTCGCCGCAGCTCGTGCGCGCGGTCGTCTCCATGCTTGCCGATTCGCCCGCGCAGCCGCGGCGTCACGCTGAAGCTGAAGATCGAGCCCGGGCGCGACGGCGGCGCGGCCGACTATCTCGTGATGGGCCACGATTCGCGGCTGGCGCAGGTGGTCACCAATCTCGTCGACAACGCCTGCTCGTTTTCCCAGCCCGGCGGCGAGGTGCGCATCGCGCTGCGGCGCGCCGGCGACGAAGGCGAGCGCGTCGAGATCGTCGTCGAGGACGACGGGCCCGGCATTCCCGACCATGCGCTCGAACGCATCTTCGAGCGCTTCTACACCGACCGCCCGAGCGAGGGCTTCGGCCAGAACTCCGGCCTCGGCCTGTCGATCTCGCGGCAGATCGTGCAGGCGCATTCGCGGCACGGCTGTGGGCGGAGAACCGGCCGCTGCCGCCCGGCGCCGCCGACCGCAAGACGAGGACGAGCGAGCGCCGCCACGGCGCCGGCGCGCGCTTCGTCGTCGAGCCTGCCGGCCTGCGCATGAGCGACGCCGTTCACGCCTCCGCCGTGCTGGTCGGCGAGCGCGGCGTGCTGCATCCGCGGCGCCTCGGGCGCCGGCAAGAGCCTGATGGCGCTGGCGCTTGTCGACGCGGGTGCGCCGCGACGGCGGCTTCGCCGCGCTGGTCGCCGACGACCGCGTCTGGCTCGAAGCCGTGAACGGCCGGCTGCATCGCGCGCGGCGCGCCGAAGCTGGCGGGCCTTGCGAGCGCCGCTGCCAGGGCCTCGTCGAGGCGCCGCACGAGCCGCAGGCGGTGCTGCGGCTGATCGTCGATCTCGCCGCGCGCGGCGCGCCGCCGCCGCGAATGCCGGAGGCGGACGACCTATACGAGACCGCTCGGCGGGCGTCGCGCTGCCGCGGCTGCGGATCGATCTCTCGCCGGGACTCGACGACGGCGTCGTCCGCGGTGATCGCGGCGCTGCCGCGAATCGAGGGCGCGCGCTGGCGAAAAAACGTCGATGACGGCGCGGTTTTCGCTTGATCATTGCGCCGCAGCGCACAAAAATGCGCCCCTTGCGTCGATGAGTCCGTGACCGTGCGTTGGGCTAGTGGGCCACGATCGGTGAAGCGTTGATGATAGGCATGGTCTTGGTGACCCACGGGCAGCTCGCGCACGGGTTTCGCGCCGCGCTGGAGCATGTGGTGGGGCCGCAAGCGCAGTTCGAGACCATCGCGATCGGTCCCGAAGACGACATGGAGCAGCGCCGCGCCGACATTCTGGAGGCGGCGCAGCGCGTTCAGGACGGCAGCGGCGTCGTGCTGCTGACCGACATGTTCGGCGGCACGCCTTCCAATCTCGCGATCTCGGCGATGGAGGGCGGCCGCATCGAGGTGATCTGCGGCATCAACCTGCCGATGCTGATCAAGCTCGCCACCCTGCGCGACACCGCCGACCTCGACCACGCCGTGATCGAGGCGCGCGACGCCGGCCGCAAATACATCACCGTCGCCAGCAAGGTGTTGACCGCCAAATGATCGAGGACCTCGACGAGGAAGGGCCGACCTTGCCCGCCGCCGCCGGACTTCACCGGCGCCGAGTTCCGCGAGCTGAAAATCGTCAACCGCAAGGGCCTGCACGCCCGCGCCACCGCCAAGTTCGTGCAATGCGTCGACCGCTTCGACGCCGAGATCAGCGTCACGCGCTGCGGCGAGACGGTCGGCGGCGATTCGATCATGGGCATCCTGACGCTCGGCGCCGGCCTCGGCTCGACGATCACCGTCGCCGCGCGCGGCCCGCAGGCGACGCAGGCGCTGGAGGCGCTCGCCGCCCTGGTCGCCGACCGGTTCGGCGAGGACGAGTAAAGCCCGCTGGCGCCGGTCCTGCTAGGTAGGTCCGTAGGACGGCGGTCGCGAAGATCGAGTTTGCGGGAACTCCATAAGGCCCGTTTGCCGCCTCGAACGTTACGGTCGAAGGAAGGCGCGCCGTTTCGCGCGCCGGACAAGCGGGGTCAGTAGATGCCGATGCAGGGCGCCAAGAAGCTGATCATTTCCGGCGCGAACGCGCTGATCTCGGGGCTGGCGACAACGCCGACCGCGCAGCGCCTGGCCTTCAACCTCATTCGCCTGAACCGGCCTGAATTCCAGCAAATGTGGGCGCAAGACGAAATCCGCTTCCTGAGCTACGCCTTCGGGCTGCGTGAGCGATCGAAGTCGCAGATCATGTAGGACCTTTGGGTCTGCTTCGAGCTCGGCGAGAAGCGCGACGGCTTCTTTGTCGAATTCGGCGCGACCAACGGCCTCACCAACAGCAATACCTGGTTGCTCGAAAACGCCTTCGACTGGCGCGGACTGCTCGCCGAGCCAAATCCCTTCTGGCACGCCAAGCTCACGGCGAACCGGCGCGTCGTGATCGACCATCGCTGCGTGTCGTCGACCAGCGGCGACCTGATTCCGTTCCTGCTCACCGACGATATCCGACCCCGTAGTCGAGCCGCGATCGCCCATTTCGGCACGAGGGCGAACATTTCGCGGCGACGCGAAGCCGGGGAAAGCAGATCGACGTGACGAGCTTGACCCTCTCCGACTTCCTGCGCGACCACGACGCGGCCGCGCGAGATCGACTACATTTGCAATCGATACCGAAGGCAACGAACTCGACATTCTGTCGGCTTTCGACTTCAACCGCCATCGCTTCCAGGCCCTGTCGGTGGAGCAGAATGCGAAGACGGAGCCGCAGATCGAAGCGCAGCTGAAAAGCCGATGGTTGCGTCGCGCGGGTTCGCCGCGAGTTTTCGCAATGGAGACGGCTGGTATGCTAGCCGAGGAGCTGCGGCCCCGGCACAGACGCCCGAGATCTACGCCGCGCGGCCTGAACCCGGCCGCGGTCCTACATCCGAAAGCTCTCGCCGAGATAAAGCCGCCGCGCGTCGGGATGGGCGATGATCTCCTCCGGCGAGCCCTGCGTCAGCACGCGGCCGCTGTGGATGATGTAGGCGCGGTCGATCAGCCCCAGCGTCTCGCGCACGTTGTGGTCGGTGATCAGCACGCCGATGCCGCGCTGCTTCAGGTGGCGCACGAGGTCCTGGATGTCGCCGACGGCGATCGGGTCGATGCCGGCGAACGGCTCGTCGAGCAGGATGAAGGCGGGCTCGCGCGGCGAGCGCGCGCGCGATCTCGCAGCGCCGCCGCTCGCCGCCCGAGAGCGCGATCGACGGCGCCTTGCGCAGCCGCGCGATGTCGAACTCCTCCAGCAACTGCTCGAGCCGCCGCTCGCGCGTCGCGCTTGTCGCGCTCGTTGACTTCGAGCACGGCGCGGATATTGTCCTCGACGTTGAGGCCGCGGAAGATCGAGGCCTCCTGCGGCAGATAGCCGACGCCGAGCCGCGCGCGCTGGTACATCGGCAGGGCGGTGACGTCGTGGCCGTCGAGCGCGATGACGCCCTTGTCCGGCTTCACCAGCCCGGTGATCATGTAGAACACGGTGGTCTTGCCGGCGCCGTTGGGGCCGAGCAGCCCGACCGCCTCGCCCTGCCGCACCACCAGCGACACGTCCTGCACCACCGCGCGCGCGCCGAAGCGCTTGCCGAGATTGTAGACCGCGAGCGTGCCGAGCGCGGAGACGGCCGGCTGCTGCGTTTCGACCGCGCGCAGCGGTCGCGGCGGCGCCGCGCGGTCGCGTCGAAGCGCGGCCTGCGAGCGATCGACGATGCCGGGGTTGCGCGCCATGCGCTATTTCTTCTTCGCGCCGCCGGAGGCGTCGGCGCTGCCGGGCAGGAAAAGGCCCTGCACCCGCGAGCCGCCGCCCTGCACCGCCGCCTGCCCGGTAGTTGAGATCGTAGACCAGCCGGTCGCCCTTGGTGACGTTGCGGCCGTCGGTCAGCACGACATGGCCGCTCAGCACGACGTTGTTGCGGCCCTTGTCGTAGCTGCCGCTGTCGGCGGTCGCGGTCTGGGTCTTCGAGGTCGACCTTCACCGGGCCCGGCGCAATCCATGTGCTTGAGCCGGTTGGAGGCGTCCGCGCCGCCGGCGCGTCGGCCGGCTTGTCGGTGCGCCGGCTTGGCGCGGGCCGCGACTTCTCCATGAGGATCGTCAGCCGCGAGCAGGTGAGCCGCGTGTCGCCCTGCACGACGACGACATGGCCGTCATAGACCGCCTTGCCCTCCTTCTCGAAATACTCGAGCCGGTCGGCCTCGATCGAGATCGGCGACTTCGCGTCGCCGCCGGGCAGGATCGACACCGGCTGCGCCGCTTTTGGCCGCGGCCGAGCGCGCGACCGACGCCAGGCCGGCGACCAGCGGCAAGAACGCGCCCGCTCTCATGGCGCCGCGCGCTCGGCGCGGCGTCCTTGCCGTTGATGAGCGTGCGCACATGGCCGGTGAAGCGTCGCCTCGGCGCCGCCGTCCTTCGCGGCGAAGGAATCGGCGGTGATCGCCGTGTCGGGCAGGATGCGCGCCTCGACCGGCTCGTTCGAGCACGTAGTCGCCGCTCTTGAACGCGATGTGGACGCTGCGCAGGAAGATCTCGTAGCGCGGATTCGTGCAGCCGCACGTCGCCGGCGAGATCGAGCGTCTCGTCGGCGCCGTCGTAATGGCCGGAGCTGGCGGAAAGACGGCTGACCTCGCGATCCGGCGGTGACGATGTCGCCGCCGATCAGCGCGAGATCGACGTCGCCGGGATGCTGCGCGTCCTGCATCGCCTTGACGGCGGTGATGTCGTAGCCGCCGCCGCCGGGCCGCGCGCCGCTGAGCCGCGGCCGGTCCATGGTGATGCGGCCGCCCTCGATGCCGATGCCGTCGAACGACACGTCGCGCAGCGCGCGGCCGAAATTGCGGTAGAGCGCCGAGGCCGACCAGCGCCGACGATGCCGCCGCACGACGACGATCTCCAGCGCGCGCCGCATCGCGCGAACACGCGCCGCGAATGCCGGCGCGCCGCCGCGAAGGCGCGCGTGCGGGCGCCGGCCGCGTCGGCGCCGCCGCGGCGAAGCGAGGACGAATGGTCCCGGAAGTCATGACGGCGCCAGCATAGCCGCTCGGCGCGCGGAAAAACAAAACGCGCGCTCGCGCGGCCGCGGTTCGCCGCGGATTGCGCGGCGTCGCGCGCGCCCGCTAAAGCGGGGCCTCCTGGCGCGCGCCGGGCCGGTAGCTCAATGGTTAGAGCCGGCCGCTCATAACGGTCTGGTTGGGGGTTCGAGTCCCTCCCGGCCCACCACCGCACGTTTCGCGCGTCGGCTCAATTCACCGTGATTTCACGGGGTTTAGGCGCGAACGGCGACAATACCCGTCCTTTGCGGCCGATGGCGCCGCGTGGGCGCCCTGTCTCTGGCGAGCGTAGTCGTGTTTGGTGGCGGCGACCGATCTACGCTGCAGGGACTGGTCGTCCCGCGGAGCCCTTCGCCAGGACATCGAATGCGAACGTCACCTATTGAGTGCTTTCTCGAGGCAAGCGACCAGGGCGTCTGATTCAAACGGCTTTCTAAGTAGGCAGACCGCGCCGGTCGCCAGAGCCTTAGCTTCCAATCCCGCATCGGACCGGGCAGTGACCATAATGACCGGGGTCTTGGATCCCCTTGCAGACAGCAGCAACTTTAGATCTATCCCGCTCATGCCGGGCATCTGGATGTCCGTGACGATGCAGTCGGAGGACGCTTCCCCCTTTCCGGCGACAAACTCGTCCGCCGACGCGTAGGGTAGCGCGGCATATCCCAGCGAATCGAGCGATTCCACGAGAGCGGTGCGGAAGGCGTCATCGTCATCGATGACTGCAACCAAGCGCTTTGGAGACACGCTTCGCCCCTCTTCACCCGCACGCCCTCAGTCAGCGGGCGCATAGCGCCACTCTCGCGCGGGCAGCCGACCGCAGTAATTATACACAAGTGTTAACATGGACGCTCACGTGCGTGTCGGACTGAGCGCTTCGACCATCCGGACGAGATCCGGCAAGGTTCGCGCGTTCATCTTCCGCATCGCCGCGCCTCGATGGATCTTCACCGTTATCTCGCTTATACCGAGATCGCCGGCTACCTGCTTGTTCATCTTTCCGGACGTCACCAGCAGCATGACCTGCCGTTCTCGACCAGATAATGTTTCGAAACGTTGCCGCATCCGTGAAATTTCTTCTTCGGCGTCACGCCGGCGGCGATCACGTTCGACGGCGGTCAATACGGCGTCGAGCATGTCCTGGTCGTGGAACGGCTTCGGAAGAAAATCCACGGCGCCGCGCTTCATCGCTTGCACGGACATGGGAACGTCGCCGTATCCGGTCATGATCACGACAGGCACTCCGACGCCCAACTGTGTCAAACGGACCTGGAAGTCCAATCCATTCATATCCGGCAAGCGGATGTCGACAAGGATGCATCCAGGTTTGTCGGGTAGAGGCGCACTCAGAAAATCGTGCGCCGTAGCGTAGGTTCGACTGTCGAGACCAACCGACTCGAACAAACCCTCCAAAGCCTCACGCAGCGCCGCGTCGTCGTCGACGACATGCACAACGGCTTTCTCCCTCGGCTGCAACGGCATGGCGAAGCCTCTCGTCACTCCCTTAGCATAGTCAGACTCACGCTGTGGATCAAACCTAAGTATGAGCGGCCGCTCCGCCTCCGACACGTTTCCGGGCTCGAGACGAGCCGCTCGAATTGAAACGCTCGATTTGCTCATACAAACGACCTAGCGCGGCAAACGCTGGTTCAATTGCAACTAAAGATACTTACAAGCCATGTATCGGCACGGACGGAGTGGTCTGACGCGCGCAGGCAGAGGCTTGTCCGCCGCATCCCGTCAAGCGAACGAATAGGTGAGATTATGAGAAGATTGACGGCTACACTCGTGATGGCGCTTGTTCTGAATTCAACCGGGTACGCCCAACCTACGCACAGACATGCCGACCGGGCTCCGGCCTCCTGGAGATACGTGCAATCCCCGGTCGACCGCAATTGGGCGGCCCAGCAAGAGTCTTTTCCCACAACGATATGGATGGGGAGAAATCGGGTTTCCATTCAGAGCCAGGGCCTATGCGGGCCTGACCCTCTCAATTGCGACAACAGCGCGAACGGAGGCTGAGCGCTGCGACGACGACGTCCGCAATCGTGGCCGTCCGTCGATAGCCGACGACGCAACCAACCGCCTGTGGAGACCGAAAATGGGTAGGTTCAGCGACTACGAATACAGGAAGCAACCCGGCTTCGACATGAACGCCTTCGAGGGCGCGAACCAGGCGATCCCGATGAAGACGCTGGTGATCTACTGTTTTGACCCTCGGGCGGCCGAAATTCCGGTGGCTGTCGCCAAATATTTTGGGGACGAGGTCTATCCGGGCGAGAACATCCTCGACGGATCTGGCAATCGGGTTGGTTCACACACGGACACTGTTCACCCTGACCAACGCAGGCGGCCGCGCCGCCTTCGCTTTAGAATCCGTGGCGTCCATGGACTACATCTTCAGCGTCCAAAATGTCGTCGTGGTTCATCACTCGTTCTGCGGCACGACGACTCTGACGCCCGAACTGCTCATAGAGGAGTTCCACGATCATTATCACGCTGATATCTGATCGATGTTTGATCACGATAGCCTCGCCATCATGGATTTTGAGACATCGATCAAGCATGATGTCGCGTTGCTTCGTTCGAGCCCGGCTGTGCCGAGACACATCAAGCTCTACGGCTTCTTCTACGAAATCAGTTCCGGCAAATTGACTGAGGTGACGCGGGACATCCCCGCGTCGATCGCAGCGTAAGCGAGTGAGTGCAGATCACAGGCAAAGGAGAGAACCATGAAGGTGTTGATTGTGTTGACGTCGCACGACGAATTGGGGAACACGGGTCGGAAGACGGGTTTTTGGCTCGAGGAGCTCGCCGCTCCCTACTATACATTTGAAGAAGTCGGGGCCGAGATCACGCTTGCGTCGCCGAAGGGTGGACGGCCGCCGCTCGACCCCATGAGCAACGAACCCCAATTTCGCACCGACCTCACGAGGCGCTTCGAGAAGGATGCGGCCGCGGAAGCTCGGCTCGACAAGACCGTTCGCCTTGACAGCGTCAGGCAGGAAGACTTCGACACCGTGTTCTATCCCGGCGGTCATGGGCCGATGTGGGATCTTGCCGAAGACAGCGATTCTATCAAACTCATCGAGTCCTTCTTGCGGCCGGGAAGCCGATTGGCATTGTGTGCCATTCGACCGGCGCGCTGCGCCACGTCAAGACGCTGGACGGCAAGCCTCTCGTTCAGGGCAGAGAGGTGACTGGATTTACAAACGGCGAAGAGGAAGCGGTCGGCCTAACCCGCGTAGTGCCGTTCCTCGTGGAAAACGAGATGCTGAAATTGGGCGCCATCTTCTCGAAGAAGGCCGACTGGGCGGTGCATGTGGTCACCGACGGTTTGCTGATCACGGGCAGAATCCGAGTTCCTCGGGCCCAGCGGCGAAGACACTGATCGCGGCGCTGAAGCATAAAACGGGGCCGTCCGCCGTGGCCCGGGCTTCGTAGGTCGGACCAACGAGGTCATAGCAGGAGCTGACCGAGCGAGATTGGGGCCCCACTGCGCCAGCCTTCAGCGCCCTGCCCCTGGGCGCCGAGAGCCTGACGCTTCGGCTGTCGCTGTTGGCTATTGTCTAGTCTTCTGTGAGGTCGCGCCGTTGATAAAGCGTTCCGTTGCAGAAAAGGGGGCCTGGATCGGGGGTGAGTGAGGCGACCCCGCGCGCGGATCACGCCAGCGGGTGTATAAACGCAATGGCGTCCGCGCTCCCCGGGACGGGCGCGCCCCATTCATTCGCGGGGATCGACGAGCGCCGGGGCGCCTGCGGAGAAGGAGGGAAAGTTGGCCGGTCGTTTGCTTTCGGTCAGCGTTGGCCTGCCGCGGGACATCGAATGGCAGGGCAGGATCGTTCACACGGCGGTGTGGAAAGCCCCGGTGCCGGGCCCGCGCCTGGCGCGCCGGCTCAATCTCGATGGCGATGGCCAAGGCGATCTCGCGGGCCACGGCGGTGAACGCCGGGCGGTTTTCGTCTATCAAATGGACTCCTATCGTTATTGGGAAAAGGAGCTCGGTCGCAACGACTTCAGCTTTGGACAGTTCGGCGAGAACTTCACGGTCGAAGGTCTGCTGGACTGTGAGGTGTGCGTTGGCGATCAATATCGGATCGGCGGCGCCTTGTTCGAAGTGACGCAGCCGCGCGTCACTTGCTACCGGGTGGGGATACGGTTGAACGAGCCGCGGATGCCCGCGCTGCTGGTCGAGCGCCGCACGGCCCGGATTCTACTTCCGTGTTCTCGAAGAAGGCGAGGTCGAAGCCGGCGACGAGATTGTTCGCGTCGGGGAAGGCCCCGAGCGCATGACTGTCGCCGAGATCGATGCGCTGTTGTATTTGCCGGGCGCCTCCCGCAGCCAACTCGAGCGCGCGCTACGCATCCCCGCGCTGAGCGTTGGCTGGCGCGACTCCTTCCAAACGCTGCTTGCGGGAGAGGCCGGTAAGACCGAAGTGACCGAAGGACACGGCCGCCGGCTTGGTCGGGATTCCGCAAGGTGCGGGTGTCGGAGAAGCGCCGCGAAAGCGCCAGCGTGACCTCGCTGGCGCTCGAGCCGATGGAGGGGCAGCCCCTGACCCTGCCTCTCGCGGGCCAGTTTGTCGTGCTGCGCTTGAGCACGGCGTCTGGCGCCCCGGCGCAAATGCGCAGCTATTCGTTGTCGGGGGAACCCAGCGCCCTTCGCTATCGTATCAGCGTCAAGCGCGAGACACAGGGCGTGGCCAGCGCCTACATCGAAAAGCAGGTGCAAGTTGGCGACGCGCTCGAGATAAGCGCCCCACGAGGCGCCTTCACCCTTCAGCCCGGCGAGGACCCCGTCGTTCTTCTGAGCGCAGGGGTCGGCGCGACACCTGTCCTCGCGATGCTCCATGAATTGGCGGCCGGAGCGTCGCGGCGAGAAATCTGGTGGCTTCATGGCGCGCGCAACGGCCGCGAGCACCCGTTCGCTGAGGAGGTTCGAATCCTCCTGAAAACAGTGAGCCGCGGCCACCGCCACATATTCTACAGTTCGCCCCGCCCCGAGGACAGGCTAGGCGCCGATTTCGACGCCGTCGGGCATTTGAATTTCGGCGTTTTGCGACAGCTCGAGGCGCCGCGCAACGCTGATTTCTTTCTCTGTGGGCCCTCCGCCTTCCTGAATGAACTGACCGCGGGCCTTGCAGACTGGGGCGTCGCTCGACGCCGTGTTCACAGCGAGGTCTTTGGCCCGGGCGCTTCCGGAACCCCAGGAGTCGTGGCGTCTTCGCATCGCCCGCCGCACGCGCCTGCGCAGAGTTCGAGCGCGGGCCCGTTGGTTTCATTTGCTCGGAGCGGCGTGAATGTCTGTTGGGGATCGGAATACCAGAGCCTGCTTGAACTCGCCGAGGCCTGCGATGTGCCGACGAAATGGGCGTGCCGCGCCGGGGTCTGCCACACCTGCGAAACTGGACTTGTGGCGGGGGCGGTCAGCTATGGGCCCGTACCCATAATTCCCCCGGCGCCGGGCAATGCCCTGATCTGCTGTGCGCAGCCTAAGGGGGACGTTGTCACTCGATCTCTAAGGGGCTAGGCGATGCGTTTCGAGCCAACGCCGGTCGAACTGACCATATCGGAGGTCGTTTCAACTCTTCTCGGCGGGCGGATGTTAGCCGACCGGTGGCCGTACCGAGCAATCTCGGCAAAAGCCCGTCTGGCCTGGATTTCGCGGCGAACGAGGACGGATTCGCAAGAGTTCACACCTCAACCAATATCCGCCCTCCGCCGACTGCGTTGACGGAATCGCGGATTGCTTGGCGTCCCCAGCAATGTTGGATCCAACTGTCGCACAGCCACCGCGTCAAGCAATTGCCAGAGATCGGTAACACCATCGTTCAATGGTCTTATGCCAACCATGCGGGCAATGTGAGATGCGATGAGCAGGTTGCAAGAATCCCATCGGATGTAACCGCAGGCGGCGGATCGGAGCGGGGTTTGTCTGACCTTAATCGAACGGATCGTTTGGAATCGACACAGGAGGCAGCAAATGAGCTTGATTGACCGAGCGATTGCGGCGAACCGCAAGAGATCAGAACGGCATGATCCCTCGTTGGCGCAGAAACCTGCGCCGAAAGTCGCGATCCTCACCTGTATGGATCCGCGCCTGAACGAGCTGCTGCAATGGCTCGGCATCAAACCTGCGGACGCCGATGTGATCCGGAACGTGGGAACAGCGGCCACGGACGACGTCGTTCGCTCGCTTATGTTCTCGATACATGTTCTCGGCGTTCGCGAGGTCATGATCGTCGGGCACACGGGGTGCGGAATGACGATGTTCTCGGAGGAAGGTTTTGAGGACCACATTCACAAACAGTGCGGTGTTTGGGCGGTGTCGCCTGCAAAATTCTTCTGCTACACAGATGTGGATCTCACGACGCAAAAGCAGGTGCTGAAACTCGATCGCACCCTTGGATCCCTTCCGACGTGATCATTCGCGCATTCGTTTTCGACCTGGAGACAGGCGAAATGAGAGAAGTGACGCCGGGCGAGCAAAAATAATCTTCAAACGGTGCGAATAGGCCTCGGAGTTCGTGAAAGCGGTTGAGGCGTGGGCGAACCTGCTGAGCCGCCATTCGATGATCGCGACGACCGCCGCAGGTACTGGGCATCCGAGGTCGTGCGTGTCCGCCGCAGAAGCGGTGGAGAGGTCGTTCGGAGCGCCTTGCAAGTGCAGTGAATCAAACACGTCCGTCATTGCGAGAAGCGGAGCGACGAAGCAATCCACGCCTTCGCGACAGAACCATTTGGATGTCGATCGCGGCAGTCTGGATTGCTTCGGAATGAATCATTGCAAATGCCGGCCCAAGGGCGGGTCAGACGCGGCGGCGCTCGCCGGGCGCCATGACCTCCGCAGTCTGAGCGTGACTGCGGACATCAATCGACCGGGCCAGAGAGCGCCGCCTCACCAAGCGGCGGTGAGACGATCTTCGCGAAATGCCGGTTCAGTTGCAGACGCGGACGCCGCAGGCGTTGATCCAGCAGCGGGGGCGACAACGGCGGCGCCGACCGCCAAGCCGCCTACCGCCGCAGCGCCGACATAGGGCGATAGCCGTAGCGCGGTGATAGCCATAGCCACCGTGATAGACCCCGACTTGGCGACCCCGCAGATCCGAGACGTAGGGACCGCTCAGGAGCCCAGTCCGCAATTACTAAGCGGTGGCGGTAATCGCAAAACAGGCGTATAGTCACAAAAGGGTGATCAATGTCCCTGTGCTATCGAGGCCGGGAAGCGCCGAGTACAAGTGAGGTCGTCGTGGCGGTTTCCTCTGAGCCCCTGCTCCATAAGTATCCTGGAATCACAACGGGAGCCGCGGACGAGGCTACCGCGGCGCTGACGCCTTTCTTCGGCCGAGCGATAGTGGAGCCGGAGCGCCGCTCCGGGCCATTTCATCTGCAGCTCAATATATGTCGCTTGCCTAGACTGACATTGACTTTCAGCGCCTCTTCGGAGGCCTTTCATGTCGACGCTTCCGACAATTCGTATTTCTTGCACGGCTTTCCGATCCGTGGGAGCGCCGAACATCGCAACAACGGGGCAACGGTCCCAGACACCCCAAACAAAGGGGCCGTCGGCGAACCCGGCTCGCTTAGGCTTTCGTACGGCGCAAACTTCAAACTGGTCGGGGCATTTCTCGAGCGGGCTTCCATCACCGGGTTGCTGTCGGGACTCATCGGGGCGCCCGCGTCGCTCGCGTTGAAACTGACCAGGTCGGATCGCGATGACCCGGAAGCCCCGATGATCCGCGGGCTTGTCGCACTTCTCATCGCGGAACTGGATCGCGCGGACACCAAAGTTTCGCCGGTGGTTCTCGCTGAAATGCAACAGGCGATAATAGTCGCATATCTCTCAGGGGTGTCTCACAACTACAGTCATCTGCTCAATGCGCCAACTAAGGTGTCGGCGCGTTGGCAAGTCAAGCGCGCAGAAGAATATATGGAGGCGCATTGGCGGGAGCCGATGTCGATTGAAGCGTTAGCCATTGTCACGAACACGAGTGTCCGCAGCCTTTTCAACGCCTTCAAGAAGAGCCGAGGCTACTCGCCTATGGCGTTTATCAAGCGGACACGGCTAGTGCATGCAAACAAAATGCTGGCGAATTCAAGTTCGACCGCCTCCGTTACGGAGGTATGTTTCGAATGCGGTTTCGGCAATATGGGGCACTTCGCATCGGATTATAAAAAGCTGTTTGGGGAGGCGCCCTCGGAAACTTTGCAACTCGCCCGATTGGGCAAATTTGTCAATTTAACAGCTCAGGGTCAACCAGCGGCAAGCTCTGGGGCGTCGCCGCATAGGGCCACCGCATCAATCATGTCCGGCTTGTAACTTGACCAATTGAGGGACGGCTCGACGAACATGATGAGCGGGCTGCCTTCGCTCCCTCATTTGCTCCCAAACGGGAAAATGGTCTTCCAGTCGTTTTTCATGTCCATGACAATCCAACCGCAAGCTGGCGCCGCATCGAGCGCCTTGTCGAGCTTGCCGATTGAAGAGTTGCGGTCATAGGCCCACTCACGCTCGGCGTCAGTGTGATGGACGATGAGGCCGAAACGCGCGGGATTGCCGCCGGTCGTCGTCCATTGCAGCATCTGCAGGTCGCCGTCGGAATTGCCGAACGCGGCAATCGGCCGACGCCCGATATGCCTATTGATGCCAACCGGCTTTCCGGGGCCGTCGTCAATGAAATCAATTTCGGCCAGGCGCATGAGCACGGGCTTGCCGTCCCGGATCTGGAACTCGGTCTTGGCGTCATTGCAGTGAGAGCCTGCTTTATGAAGGAAGCCAATCAGGCTGCCTGCCTGCGCCTCGACTGGCGCCGATGTTCATCCCGACGCTGCCCGCCGCGGGTATTTGCAACCGCCGGCAGGACAACCGTCATCGCACAGTACGTTTTCCGACTTAGAGGGCTTAGGCAAACTACTGCGTCAGCTCATAGATCAGCATGGACTCGATGTAGAACGAGCGCTCTACGGCGAGACGAGCGTGGAAACCGGCTTCGGTGATCAATCGACCCAACAGGTCGAGATCGGAATTTGACGCCACCATGACGTACAACCGGCCATCGGGTTTCAGCCGATCGCGCGCTTGGTTGAACAAGTCCGCTACATTGCGATGGCGTGGACCGGCATGCCAACCGCGGTCAGCAAAATCCGGGGCTCGCCCGCATGTTTCGGCGGACTTGAAAGAATGACATCGAAAATGGGATGCGGCGGGACGTCGGCAAGAAGGTCCATGCAGGCGGCGGTGACAGTGTCGCCAAAGCCATTCAATTCGGCGTTCTCCCGGCGCAGAGCACGGCGTTGGGATTGATGTCGACCGCCAATACGCTGGCTGCGCCGGCCCGTGCGGCCGCAAGAGCCAATACGCCGGAGCCGGTGCCAACGTCTGCGACGGCCTTACCCTTCAGGTTCAACCCGTCGATGAACTCGGCGAAATACTCGCTGCTCAGGAAAAAGCGGGGATGGAAGACCGTGGGTCGAACACGAAGCCGAAAGCCCGCCGCCCGCGTGGTCCGCGTACTTCCGCGATTAGGATCAGATGGTAGGAAAAGAAAAACATGAATCGATGCATGAGGCGACGGAGCGGCCCGTGCGGCGTTCCTGATCGGCCGAGGCCGGTCGCCGGGAGGCTGCCGGACTCGATGATGGGTTTCGAAATAGAGTTTTGCTGCATTTCGCGACATGTCCAACGCTGCGCCTGACGAACTCGGCTAAACCGCACTATACACAATTTGCGACGTTGTCGCGCCCCGACGCACGGGGCCGGAACGCGCTTGGACCGAGACGATCACTGTATCGAGGGGCGCCAGTTACCGGTCGAACACTGAATTAAGCGCCGATGTTGGCAGTAGCGCTTGGAAAAACCTGCGCCGCCGCAGAGTTCGTCCGCCTTCCCTTCTGGGCGGCGCAACAAGCGGGGGGCCCTTGTCGGCGTCGGACCGCCGTGAACTTGAGTTCATGGCGAACGCTTTCCAGGCCCGCGGTTCACCCGCACTAAATTTGCCTGCACGATTTGAGTGAGCTTTGCGCTCCCCGGGTAGCCGCCGCGGCGCCGCAACTTACGTCCGTTACGACCTGTCTCGAGTTTTTAGGAGTTGACGCGATGCGCTTGTTAAAGGCTCTAGCAGCGGCCGCGATCGGCGGGGCTTCTCTTCTGGCTCTTTCGATCAGCCCCGTCTCCGCTTTCCCGCTTCACGGTTCGTCCTTGGGCGAGCCGGCCGTCTCCACCCAGATGGAGAAAGTCTACTATCGCGGCGTCTATCGGGGCGGCGTTTATCGCGGCGGGGGCTACCGCAGAGGCGTCTATGGATATCACGGTGGCTATGGATATCACGGTGGCTATGGCTATCACAGATACGGATACGGATACGGCGTGCCGCTTGTCGGTGGATTGGCGGTCGGCGCAGCCGTGCTCGCGCCGCGCTGCTGGACGACAGATGGGTACCAGGTCTGCAACTAATGGCCTGACGGCGCCACCGATGAGCGTCGGTTGGCTGTTTCAGGCGTTCCGAGCGCATGCCGGGGCGATGAGCTTTGCGGCGTAGTCAGGATTTGGCGGCGCCGAGCGCAAGGCGCTGACGGAGCCCGCGGGCGAGCGGCCTGCCAGCGCCGACGTCTGACCTCGAGCTCATGAAAGGCGTGTTGGTTTCATGAGCCAGTCGCACTTCACGCTGAGCTTCCCGCTCCAACCGGGCTCGGACACGAAGTCATTGTCGGATCGGCTGGCTGCGATGATGCCGGCGCTGTTCAAGGCGCAAGATGCGATCGGGACGATTTACTATTCGCGGTTTACGCTGCTGAGCGAGCGGACACTGTTGTTCCTCGGCGATTTCGACGGCGAGTTCGGTCCGCTCATGAGCGCACTCGCCCTTTCGGCCGGTCCCGTCTTCGACGCGATTTTTACCCACGTCGAGGCTCCGCCCGTCACACCGGTCGCCAGCAATGTCGAGGGCTTCGTCGAATGGGCGGCCGGACGCCTTGTCCATCCGCTGAACCTCTATTCCGCCTACCCCGATGTCACCGTGAAGGAGATCAAGGCGCTCAAGACCGGCGCTGGCGTCGACGGGGGAGGCGAGTTGAATCCGTTCCTCGTCATTCTGCCGACACGGTCGCGGCTTGCGTTCATCGAAATCCAATTGTTGTTGCGCGCGCGCGGTCGCGGCACCACTCACGACCTCGACTTCGTGGGAACGCCGCATTTCGCGCAATTTGTGGGGTTGGAGGACAATCAGATCGGCTTCTTCACGGTCTACGACGGCTCCTTCAACAAATACATCGCCGACTTTACGAAGAACATCGGCGCCGTGTTCGACCTCATCTTTAAATTCACGAAGGACCCGCCGCCGTCGCCGTGTCGCTTGCATCTTCAAGAATTCATCGACTTTGCCGCCGGCGCCAGCCGTGCGCCGATCGGTTTCTATCAGGCCTATCCCGGCCTGAGCGTGCAGGACATTCACGCGTTGGTCGCCGACAGCAGGTCCGGGCCGGCTGCCGCTCGATAGGCCTTACTGCGCGACGGGTGAGCAAGGACGGGCTCGTGAACCAGGACAACGAAGCCGGCGGATTCCTCCAACGTATGTTTGGCAAGGGCCACGACGCGTCTCCGCCCGAGGCGAAAGCCGATGTTGCCTCCCCGGGCTCGCTGAAGCTCGAAGACATCCAAGGCTTCATCTTGCGGGGCTACCGCATGCCGATGGTGCGGCATTTCCTGCTGCAAGTGGGAGTTGCGGCCGAGGCGCGCAAAATGCTCGGCCGGCTGGTCAGCAGTAACGAGTCCGACGCGCCGCAGGTCACCACCGCTCGGGATTGGCATGTCGGCTTTGCGGCGGGACCGGCCGACGATGCCAGCGAGCTTCCGCGTTGCAAACCCGATTATTGCCTCAACTTCGGCGTGACCTGGGCCGGAATGCTCGCGCTGGAACTCCGGGAGCTGCTGCCGACGCTGGCGTTCAAGTCGTTCGGCGCTTTTGTCGAAGGGCGCCGCCAAGCGTGCGGAGCGGGTGGGCGATGTCGGCTCGGGCGCCCCGCAGAATTGGACGGGCGGCTTCGGCTCTGGAGATGACCACCTTCTCATCACCCTGCACGCGCTCGAACCGGAGGCGATGGCCGCCAACACGGATCGCCTGGTCAAACTGTTCAATCAAGGCGGCGCATTTCGGGAACTTTGGCGTCGGGACGGCATGGCGCTGATGGAGACGAAAGACGGACAGGCGATCCCCACGACCAAGGTCCACTTCGGCTATACCGACGGAATCAGCATGACGACGCTGAGCGGCGGCCCCGAGAACTACCCGCGCGATCATCAACGCCCCTGTGATCCCTCACTGTTTGTTTTGATGGACGGCGCGGAAAATTACTTCGTGCCGCAGCCGCGGCAACTTGGCCTCAACGGCAGTTTCGCCGTCTTCAAGATGATCGAGACCGACGTCGTTGGATTCGAGAATTTCCTGCAGGCCAACAGGGCGAAGATCGAGCCGGAGCTGCTCGCAGCCAAAATGTGCGGACGTTGGCGTAACGGCGTGCCGCTCGAATTGTCGCCGGACACCGACACTCCCGCTGGCGGCATTGCGGCCGAACGGATGAACGACTTCGACTATGTGAACCCCGACGGATCGGGCGACCCCAAGGGCTTACGCTGTCCCGTGGGAGCGCACATGCGTCGCGTCAACCCGAGGGGCCAACCCGTCGCCGGTCAGGGCCGGAACGGAGGCAGCAACAATTCGCATCGGTTGATACGCCGCGGGATGCCCTACGGACCCGCTTACGATCCCACGAAACCGCACGACGGCGTCGAACGGGGGCTGCTCGGCTATTTCATCAACGCCAATATTGAGAACCAATACGAGTTCGTCCTGAGTGAATGGGTCAACGACGCCGCTTTTGCGGGCGCGGTTCGACTCAACCCGAAGTCCAGGGATCCGATGATTGGAACCCAGGACCCGAACGAAAGCCTGTTCGCGATTCCGCAAGCGAACGGCGACCCGCCGATCACGATCACGGGGCTCACGAGCTTCACCACAACCAAGGCGGCTGCCTATTGCTTCCTGCCGAGCGTTAGCGCCATCAAACTCGTCGCAGGCCTCTGAATGCAGGCTTTCCGATTGCTCCCGCGATTTGCCACGTTCAGGGGCGCGCCATGCTGCCCATGACGCGATGGTTCGGGGTGACCTGCCGGGACGAGGAACGCGGGCTGGAGGCGGAGAAGGCTTGCATTGGTGAGATCGTCGAACTGGTTCTCAAGCTGCAGGCGAAGGCCGCCGCGGAGCAACGCGTTCCCCGCGCTCGCGGGACGCACGCCAAGGGCGTGGTCGTCAGAGGCAGACTGGAAGTGTTCGACCGCGCACCAGGCGGCGACGGCGGGCTGGCGGCACGGCTAGCCAAAGGCATTTTCGCAAGACCCGGATCCTATCCCGCGACAGTGAGATTTGCCAACGCCGACTCCAAGGCAAACTCCGATTTTAAGGCGGACGTGCGCGCCCTCTCTTTCTCAGTCGACCTGTCGCAAGGCGGGAGCGAGGCGCAGTTGGAAGCCCAGCGGCAGGACTTCTCGCTGCAGAACGCCACCGTCCTCCCGCTTAACGACGCCCCTGCGTTTCACGCAACGATGCGGTTCCTCACGGCGTCAAATCCGGCCAAGGGCTTCCTTGCGCTCTCGTCACGCGACCAATTGCGCGTGCTCAGGGTGCTATCTTTGGTGGAGTTTCAGTCGCGACAGAAAGTGAAGCCCTATCAGCAACTACGCTATTGGAGCAACGTTCCCTATCGGCACGGGGCGACGGACTTCGTCAAGCAATCAGCCTCACCGTCTGCTGGCAATCATGCAAATCCTCTGGACCGTAGCAATTCTGACGCATTGCGAGACGAACTGGTGCGCCATGTCGAAGAAGATGAGGTCATGAGCAGCTTTGAAATTGGTCTGCAGTTGCTCGATGTCGAGAAGATGACCTATTGGGGCGAGCGTCGTGACGCGAATTTCTGGATCGAAAACGCCAGCGTTGAATGGAAGGAGTCGCAAGCCCCGTTCTTCACGGTCGGCCGCCTGACCCTCGAGTCCAAATCCTGCATTTTGGGACCGGCCGCGGACAAGGTCTATTTTGACGTCACGCGAAACGCATCGCCGGACAGCACGCCGGTCGGAAGTATAAATCGTGCGCGCTGGGCCGGAGAGTTGGCGAGCCGAAAGGCGAGAAGCGGAGCTTAAGGCTTGCCCGCTTCGAGGCCGTTGACACGCCTCGTCTAATCTACGTTGGCGTCGCGGGCGCGTTTGCCTGGCGCCCGTCGTCCAGGTTGTCCGAGCCGTTATGGACAAAGATGCCAAGCTTCGAGATGGCGCGCGCGATCAACGGCCGCCACTCCCATAATTCCCGGAGGGTTTCTTCCGCCAGGACGCCTGAAACAACTTCAGGTTTTGGCCCGAGCAAGAACCGAAGTCGCAGAGAGGTGGCTCGGAGAATGTCCCAACGTGACGATCCTCCGATAACCGGAGAATGAAGCGAGAAAACCACTTTGCGAATGCCGGCCGCCCGAATCGCGAACGCGCACATGGCGCAGGGTTCAACCGTAGAATAGAGGGTGCATTGTCGGAGCATTTTCGGTCCAACGTTCCGCTTCGCGTTCGATATCGCAATGATCTCAGCGTGACGGGATTCGTCGGCCTCCCGGACCGTGTGGCTGACGCCCTCAGCGACGATATCGCCTTCTCGAGCGATAACGCATCCAAACGGGTACTCGCCCTGCTTGACGCTCTCGCGCGCTAGCTCCAGGCAACGCCCCATCATCCCGTGGTCTCTCTGAGACCCGGCAAGTTTTGGATCCATTGTCCCCATGATCCATCCTCAACCATCGAGAGTTCCACGAACTTCAGAGCGCCATCTCATAGAGGTCCGCCGGGATCATGCTTAAACGCTCGTGCGCGGGATCATGACGCCGTTTCGTCGACGGGTCCGGTTCCACATACGTTCGTAGGCTCGAAGCCGGTTCTGAAGTACGGCTGGTTCTCTAGCCGTTTTTGCTCGCCGCAAACGAAAAAGCCAAGCATGAACATCATCCGCGCGACGATCGGGCCCCAATCCAGCCAAGCTTGCCGCGCCTCGTCCGCCAGCACGCCGGAGACGATTTCGGGCGCCGCCCCGTGCAGCACTTTAAGGGCGCGCGTCGAGGGTCTGTTTTGAAGAATGTCCCAGCGCGACATGCCGCCGATGATCGGGGAGCGAAGCGCGAAGACCACTCGATGTATGCCAGCCGTTCTTATGACGAAAGAACACATGGGGCAGGGCTCGACGCTGCTATAGAGCGTGCATTCTCGAAGCGCTCTTGTACCCAATGCTCGCCGCGCGTTCGCTATGGCGACGATTTCGGCATGCCGGGTTTCGTCCGCGTCGCGGAACACGTGATTTACACCTTCGCCAACTATAGTCTCCCCGCTGGCGACGACACTGCCGAACGGGTATTCGCCCTCCGCTCCGCTGTTTCTGGACAAAGTCACGCAACGCGCCATCATCGCTCGGTCAATAACTGAACCGTCCATATTCCCCGGCCCTCGACCTTCGTCGTTGCAGCAGGCTAACATATCTTTCCGCTATGCGCCTACGCTGCTCACAAAGCGCAACCGTTACTCAGAGGGCGCCCAGTTCGAAAGTACGAAGCCTCATTTGGGGCGCACTCAAGGCAGGTTCTTCTTCGCCCTACTTATCCAAACTGCCGCGCTTAGCGACCGGAAAAATGGGTAACAGCCGCCGCTCGGAGGGCCAAGGTGGGCACGGAAAGCCAGAACTGGGCTGACGCATTCCGGTCTGTTTCGCCCGGCAGTGTTGATATTCCCTGGCTGCGGCAAAAATGCCGCACTCCAATCGAACCGCTTGGCGCAGCGTGCTTTGCTGCGCTGTCTGAGCGATGCGGGCGTTCTTTGAGTAGCGGCGGAATCGCCGTTCGGCTCCTTTTGGGGGACAGACTTTCATCCACTATACTTGCCAAGCAAGAACGGACTGCGGTATTCGGTGATCGACGGGCGGCACTTGGGGGGCAACATGATGATCAACTTCGGATCGTTCCTTGGAGCGCGGAAGCCGCGCCCGAATGCCCGTAGAAATTCGGCGCTGCCGTTACTAGCGATGACCTTTGTTGCAAGCCTGTCGTCGCAGATCGCAAACGCCGACGAAGGCGGCGTCAGTTTCTGGCTTCCTGGCACCTACGGAAGCCTCGCCGCAGCGCCCGGTCAGCCGGGATTTTCGTTTGCGACATTCAACTATTTTGCTTCCGTCGGCGCCGGGAAGAACATCGATTTTCAACTTGGCGGAGGCGTCGTCGCGGGTCTGAACGCCCACCTGAGTGCGGAATTCTTTTCTGAAACTTATGTATTTGCGACGCCTGTGCTTGGAGGCCAGTTTTCGCTAGGAATGAGCGAGCTGATAGGCAGAAACGACACGTCGGTCTCCGGGACTCTCACGGGGCCGTTTGGGAGGGTGATCTCGGGCGCTAGGAGTGATTCCGCCACGGGGTTTGGCGACCTCTACCCCGTCGCCGCCATTCGTTGGAATCAGGGCCTCAACAATTTCATGACCTACCTGACCGGCGACATCCCCGTTGGCCTCTACAATTCACAAAACTTGGCCAACCTTGGCATTGGTCACGGAGCGATCGATTCTGGCGGTGGTTACACTTACTTCAATCCTCAGACCGGCAATGAACTCTCTGCCGTGATCGGCGCGACCTACAACTTTATGAACACCAGCACCAACTACCAAAACGGCATCGACGGACATCTGGACTGGGCGCCTCGCACTTCTTCACGGCGAACTTCTCGTTGGGCGCTGTTGGTTATGTCTACCAGCAGCTCACCGCCGACAGCGGGTCGGGCGACAGGGTCGGCCCGTTCGAGTCTCGGGTGATTGGGATCGGCCCGCAAATGACCTTTCTGTTTCCCGTCGGGGGAATGCAAACATACTTCAACGTGAAGGGGTACAAGGAGTTCGACGCCCACGACCGCGCCTCGGGCTACAATATTTGGTTCACCCTCTCGATCTCGCCCGAAGCCGCGAAGCCCGCTGCAGTCGTTGCGAAGTACTAACGAAAGATCGAAAATGTCCGTCCATTTCGCTGCGCTTCTCGCTCTGGCGCTTTCGATGGCGACGCCGCAGTCGAGTTTCGCCGGACCCTGTTCGTCGCAAATCGATGACATGCAGGCGCGCATAGACGCCAAGATCGCCGCCGAGGCGGCCGCTGGACGGGAGGGTGCGGAGTCGGTTTCGGCGATGAAACATCGTCAACCGACGCCAAAGACAATGGCCGAGGCGGAGATCAAAGTCGGCGACGTTTCCGATAAGTACGCCATGGAAATCGGGCACGCAATGGCGCAAGCGCGCAGTGCAAATCTCGCCGGCGACGGGGCTGCCTGCGAAAAGGCCTTGGCCCAAGTTCGTAAGTCGCTGGCGAACTGACGGCTAAACGTCCAAGCCGGCGCAAAAGGCCGCTGTAAGGCCCAACGCGCTATTTGGCGCCCCAATCTCGCAAACGCCTTGCACAGCAATGTCCATCGCAAGGAAGACCGCGCCACGGCGTGACCGCTATTTGTCTGCGATGATTTTGATCGGCGCGCCCAGCAGGTTAACCGGCAACGTCACGAGGCTGCTAAGCGGATTGCCGTCTGCCGAGGCCTCCGACGACGAGTTCGATTTCGTGCCGATTCCCGCCGCCAGGACGGCGCCCAGCTGAGGCGCAACCGAGGCGAGTTGCTCGAATTTGCCGTGATTGGAGGCGTCTGTCCCCTTGAGGTCCGTCAGATCGATCACAGTCGCGCCGAGGTCCGCAAGTTCGGCGACGTCAGTCGTGTCGCCGACGCGACCCGCTCCACCCGCGATTGCATTGGACAGCCAAAGCGCCCGATCGTCCCGGGACAAGACGATATAGAAGGGCTTCTTCGGCTTACCGAAGCGCCGCATCTGCGATTTGAACACATCGATATCGATATCGGGAGCCGCGAGATAACACCAGGCCGAATTTGCCGGTATTATCGAGATCGCCAGATATTTTGATCTGTCGAAGCGCCTCAACCGTGACCCAATTGCCCATCGAATGCGCGAGAACGTTGACCTGCTCGGCTTTGCTCGCAAGGAGCAGACGCAGCGTGTGCTCCAGAGCGTCGCGCGCGACGGTGGCGCTATTCGTATCGTAGAGATAGGCGCCCGGCTTTCCGCGCGACGCCCAAGTGAACAGCACCGGCACCCCAGGCGCCTTGAGATCGTGAACGATCTGCGCCGTTCTATAAAGCCCTTCCGCAAAAAGCGTATTAAACCCATGAATGAAGATGAAAACCTTGCGGTATCCCGCGTGGTCGGGGCGGCAAGCTGCGTGTTCAGCGCTTGAATGAAAGCTTTGTCGCCATCGAGATATTTTTCACCGCGGGCGACGAAGTTTGTCGCGGGGTCGCCGGGCGGGGTCGCCGGCCATTCGATCTGGCCCTGGACATGCATCGGTGGGATCGAGACCGCGATCTCCGCGTAATCGAGCGAACTTGCGCGATCACCATTGAAAAGCGTCCCGGGACGCGCATCGCGCTCCCGCGTGGTCGCAACCAGCAACGTGTGATCGCTGGCGTCCGCTACGGCGAGCGCGACAGGACTGAGAAACCCGCTCTCGGGCCGAGGGGCGCAACCGACCAATACCGCGGCGAGCGCTAAGACCGTCAAATACGCAGCCCGCCGCTGCTTCGCCCGACCGGAGGTTTTGCCTGCGGGCGTGAACATGACTTTAGGGGAATCCACGTGATGCTCCGCTTGGCATTCTCAGCGCGCCTTCGGACGACGCGCGCGGGCCGCCGTGAACACAGCCATCCCGCAGCTGCGCCGTCCACGCTACTCAAGAAATGCCAAAATTGCTAGATTGACGAAGATACGGCGCGTCCGACGGCTTCCCCTCGTTCCCCCCACTGTCATAAATTTATAGAATCAGCGCTTGCCGGCGGACGGAAGCGCTTGTTGAGTAGCCCGGCAGGAATCGCTCAAATACACATGCGATATGATCGACCCCGTCGCAGAGGACTCCGGTTACCTCACATTGCGACTGCAAGGCGCCCAGCCGCCGTTTGATCTTGGCGCACTCGCCGAGGAGGTTTCGGCGCGTCTGTCAGGCAACGCGCCGTCGCGCATCTTGCTCGATTGGTCGTTGGTCAAGAGCTGGCCGTTTGAAGCGCCTTCGCCAGCGACCGTAGCGCGCTGGAACGAAATCGTCCCTCGCATCCGACGCGTGGCCATCGTGCATGTCCCGAAATGGAATCAACACGCAGCTGTCCTGTCGGCGCTGCTGCGATTGTCGGGCGCCGAAGTTCGCTCTTTCCGTCCGCGCGAACTTAGCAGCGGCGCTTCATGGCTGGAACAAGACTGCCGGTGAGCGTTCGGGACTTCAGCGGCGCGGCGCCGCCGCCGGCCCGGGCTATTGCTGTTCAAAACCGACGACGTTCGTTTTCGGGGAAGGTCGGTCCCCTTCGACACGACCCAGACGAGGCGAGCTGGCGTTGGCGGCTTTCGTACGGCTCAATGTGGAGGAGGGCGTCTCGCCGAAAGAATTCTGATAGTCTCGCGCGAAGTGCCCGAGGTTGCCGAAACCGCACGAGAACGCGATCGTCGTGACTGTGGACTCGGAATTGGCGTTTTGCAGCATTTCGCGGGCGCGTCGAAGCCTTACCGTCTTGACGAATTTCATCGGCGAATATCCACGATGAATGCGAAACGATTGAAACACGCTGCGGGCGCTGGCGCTTGCGACGACGGCCAAGCCGTGGATTGACAGGGGTTGACCCCAGTTGGCCTCGATATAATTTTCGACGCGGCGCACCTGATGCGGGGCCAGATCGGGTTCGCGGATTTTGAGGAATCGCGTGTAATTGTGACTAATGCCGCAAGCCAGGGACACCAAAATGGTCTGTTCGACTTCGGCAAGCGCGATCGGCGAAATCTGCTTGAAATCGGCTTGTTCCGACAATGAAGAGGTAATGCCGCGCAAGAGGTGAAGCTCGGGTCTGACCTTCGCGCACTTGCGATCAAGTTCAATGCGGCCAACGTCGTTTCGACCGCAAAGCGCGGCGACCGTCTTCGACATCGCATCTGATGTCACCATCAGGACGTGGCTTCGAAATTCTGATTTGTTTGAAAATGAAACGTCGCCCGGCTCCAGTGAAGCTCCCTTCTCCGAAGAATTCACAGCTGAATATCCGTTGTTGACGGTTTCGCTGATCCCCTGGGTCGGAAATCCTTGCGCGAAAAACGCAGAATTTCAAATCTTCAAGCTGACGCGGCCGCTGATAGCCGAGCGAAGTATATGCACTTTTTCTATGGAGGCGACGGAGCCTTCGGCGTGGAATCTTCTTCCAATCGGGCCCCATCTCCACAGAATGTTCCGGGAAAAAATGCGCCAGCGCGGCTCTGAAGCCGTTCGCGTCGGGGTAGGCTCGCGCGCCGCCTTGTCGCCCTTGGTGCAGCGGATCCACCATGACGGCGCTCCCTCGAACTATACGCTATATTTTTCCGCGTGTTAGGCTCTATCGCAACGAGGGATTGCTACTCTCGCGACTTCCGGGCCCGTCGTTCACGCGCCTGTTATAACACATATTGAGCGGGGTATTGCTGCAAGTCAATGACGAACAAAAAAGGTCCTGCCGTTTTTCTGGTGAAGTGGTCGGAAACTCAACGGAACGTGGTCGTATTCGCGACTTCGGATCAGGAAAATTCAAGTAACAGCGCCCGCGGCAACGCCGAGCGCTGTTGTCGCCGCAATTGCGGGACCCGCAATCGCTCCGCCGAAGCGTGGCTCACACCAAACGCGACGACCGGCGCGAACGACGCAACGGCGGCCGTCTGACAAGCCGATTGATCTCCGAACCGCTTGGTTAAAGGCGCCCTGCAACGGCGAGGTGACGGGTTTCCTCCCGTGCTCCCGCCGACACACACCATTTCGGGTTTGCCGGTCTACGCGACCGCCGAATTGCGTCCCGTAGCCGCGTATACGCCCCTCGCCACTCACGAGCTGTAGTCGCTGCTCAAACTGCGCGGAATTCACATTGATTGAGCTCGACGCTTCTCCGCGCCAATAGCGTTCGAGCTCAATCTTAAGCCTCCGCAGCGCCGACACGTCGCTTTGCGCCGCGTGATTTGAGCGAGCGGAGCACTATTTGAGTAGCGGTTCAGAGCGCAGGATGCGACGCCTACTGCAGGGCGGGGCTAGCTCCCTTCCCTTGCGCGTGAAGAACCCAAATAGTCGCGTAAGGCGATCGACCCGGGAGGTAATATTCGATGGCCAACGGGGTTCTTTCTACGCGTCTTCTTGCTGTCGGGCGGCCAACGCCCACGGCCTCCTGACTAAGAACTGTCCCTTGACGATAAGTGAAAATGACGGCGGGTTCGCGCCTCGAAGCGCGCATACTCAGCTTCCAACGAAAGGCTCCGCGAGTGATTGGAAAACTACGAATGGGAGTTCGAAAATGAGTCCAAGAAGTTTATTCCGCCGCTCTGTGGCGCCGATCGTCGCCGCTTTCGCCCTGACGGCCTTGTCGGCGGTGAGCGCGGTTGCGCAAGACAAAAAGCCGAACATCCTCGTCATCATGGGCGACGACATCGGCATGTGGAACATCGGCGCCTACAGCCGCGGCATGATGGCCGGCACGGACGCCGAACCTCGACAAGCTCGCCAAGGAAGGCATGCTGTTCACCGACTACTACGCCGAGGCAAGCTGCACGGCGGGTCGCGCCAACTTCATCACCGGCGAGCTGCCGATCCGCACCGGCATGACCACGGTCGGCCAGGCCGGCGCCTCGACCGGCCTGCCGGCCGAGGCGGTGACCATCGCGACGGTCTTGAAGTCGATGGGCTACGCCACCGGCCAGTTCGGCAAGAACCATCTCGGCGACAAGAACGAGTTCCTGCCGACCGTCCACGGCTTCGACGAGTTCTTCGGCTACCTCTATCACCTCGACGCGATGGAAGACCCGGCGCATCCCAACTATCCGCAGAACCTGCTGAACGTCGTCGGCCCGCGCAACATGGTCCATAGCTGGGCCACCGACTCGGACGACCCGACCGAGATGCCGCGCTGGGGCAAGAGTCGGCAAGCAGAAGATCGAGGACGCCGGCCCGCTCTATCCCAAGCGCATGGAAACGGTGGACGACGAGATCCGCGATCTTCGCCATCAACTTCATCGACAAGGCCAAGAACGACGGCAAGCCGTTCTTCGTCTGGCTCAATCCCGACGCGCATGCACATCGTCACGCATCTCTCGCCGAAATATGAAGCGATGCGCAATTCCGAGAACGGCTGGTCGGAAGAAGAAGCCGGCATGGCCCAGCTCGACGACGATGTCGGCCTGGTGATGAAGAAGCTCAAGGACATCGGCGAGGACGACAACACCATCGTCGTCTTCACCACCGACAACGGCACCGAAGTCTTCACCTGGCCCGATGGCGGTCAGACGCCGTTCGCGCAGTCCAAGGGAACGGTCCTCGAGGGCGGCTTCCGCGTCCCGGCGCTGCTTCGCTGGCCCGGCCACGTGCCCGCCGGACTCGGTGCAGAACGGCATCTTCTCCGGCCTGGACTGGTTGCCGACCTTCGTGGCCGCGGCCGGCAATCCGAACATCACCGAAGAATTGCTGAAGGGCAAGACGATCGGCGACCGGACCTACAAGAACCATCTGGACGGCTACAACCAGATGGACGCCATCACCGGCAAAGGGCCCGTCCGCGCGTCACGAGATCTTCTACCTCGGCGAAAGCACGGTCGGCGCGGTGCGCATTGACGACTACAAGTTCCGCTTCATCGATCAGCCCGAGGGCTGGCTCGGCGAGAAGACCCATCCGGACGTGCCCTACATCACCAACCTGCGCCTCGATCCGTTCGAGCGCACGGGCTGGCCGAACAACGGGACGAAAGACGGCGCGCAGCAATACTTCGACTGGTTCAAGTACCAGTTCTGGCGCTTCGTGTTCGTCCAGCAGGTCGTCGGCAAGGAGCTCCAGACCTTCCTCGACTATCCGCCGATGCAGCGCGGCGCGAGCTTCAATCTCGACGCCGTCAAGGCGGAGATGCAAAGAAAATGCGTGAGGCCGAAAAAGCTTCTCACGGCCCGAGCGACTAGGCGGCTCGCTCAGAATAAATGAAAAGGGCGGTCCGCGAGGGCCGCCCTTTTTGTTTGCTCGGGATTACTGCAATCGGCGAGGCGCAGAGCCCGCTCTGCCCGCCGCTTTGGGCGAACACGAAGAGGGACGGTTCGCTATTTCCCTTGCAATACCGCTTCGACCGCTTCCGTGACTTTCTTGTCCGGATGGGCTTTGCAGTAGACGATGGCCTGGTGAATGCCTTCCTTGGTTCGCCCGACGTTGATCAGGTGGCCTTTGTTGCGGCCGTTAAACCAGCCGCTGTACCAAACGCCGAGGAAATCCGCGTCCTCCTGGAACGTCCCTGCGAGCTGTGCGCAGGTCAAACTCCGTACGCTGATATAACCCTTTTCGTCGGCGTACGTTTTCAAGGCAACCTGCGCGAATGACGCCGAGGCTGTGACCGACAGCGCAGCGACCGCGATGGCCGCGGCGATCAGACATTTGCCGGCAAATGCCGAACGCGTCGCGCGCGCCGTTATTTCCATAGAGACGTCCATACCTTGCTCTCCCCTCACTGTCTCTCGCATATATCAACATGATTTGCGGCCGTCGGCCGCGGAACCTGGCGCTTGAAGTCCAAGGCCAATCTCGGACCAATCACTCTTCGTCCTTGACCCTGATACCTTTTTCCTTGCGGTAGCCTTTGATCACGACGTCAATCGCCGAAATCACTCTCGCGGAGCGATTGGCTTTGCAGTAGACGATCACGCGATGCTCGAGCTCTTTGGCGCGGTCCACGTTGATCTTTCCAGCATTCGCCAGTCCATTGTACCAGCCGCTGTACCAGATCGACATGAAGTCCGCGTCTTCCTGAAACGTTCCCGCGAGCTGGGCGCAGGTGAGCTTCTGAACGTCGATATTGCCGTCTGCATCGGCATAAGTGCTGAGCTCAGCCTGCGCCAGCGCCGGGCCCGCAGTCAGCATCAGCGCTGCGCCAACCAAATATGGAATCAATTTCATCGCTTCCCTCCGAATCGCGCCTTCCTCTGGATAAGCGCGGGTTTCTCTCGATTTCCGACACGTCGGCGAGGCTTGCGCCCTGCCGCTAGTTGTCGAGAGCGTCTATGGTCTGCTCAATCGCCGCGGGCGAAATTCTAAGCACGCCGGTATACGGAGCGCTGAGCTCGAGAATCAGGAATACCGCGCCGCCCACCGCAAACGAGCCGAACGCTACGGCAGCCAGGGTTGTCGCATTGGCGCGGGACAGCAGGCCAAACCCACAAAACAACAGCGACGACCAGATTGCGACGATCACGAGAAGATGTCTTGCAAATGGCACGCTGATTTGCAGCGACATCAAAAGCCGAGTTTGTTCTATCGCAGCAAATTTGCCGCTTGCGGAAGCGACCGCGCGGGTTTGACTGGGAGTTTTGGGATCGAGCGACCCAATGTAATCCTCAAGCGGCTTGAGGATGGCCAGCGCCGACGCGACGGTTAGATCCTTGGGTTCGACTGAGCCGCCGCCCCAAATCAATTGATAATTGCGGATCAACCCTTCTTTCAAGCGATCGCGCGCCGGTTTCGTTTCCGGGCCATATTGCGCAAGCGCCTTGTCGAGAAGCAGGTAATTGGCCGACAACGTTTGAAGTTCGGCCTGTTGGCCAGCCGAAAAATAGTAGGCGGAGCCGACGATCGTTCCCAGCACGAGCGCCAACAATAGAGTGACCAGACCGGTGACGGCTCCGATCATTTCGCGAGCTTTTTCCACCGAGTGCGCCTCAGGCAGCACCCTTTGGAGATAAAGGCCGAAGAGTCCGCTCGCCAGAGTTGCGAGGCCAACGACCGTTGCGATGATGATGAGATTCATATGTAGCTGGCCCGAAGCAAAAGTTGTCGAACGATGCGCAATGCGCCGGTCGTTACGCCCCGCGCGCCGCGCGTGCGTATTGCCGGCAATCGATTCATCCGCGCGGGAATTTCATGAATGCGGCCCATGCAGGGGTGACTTTCGCTTTGGGCATGGACCGCCTTCCATGGTTTGGCCGAACTTCGATTCGGAAGCCGCGGCTTTGGCAAGCCGACTCGGCGGAACAGTCGCCCGTTTGCGGATAGGCGGCTACTCATCCACCGCAGTCATCGCTCAGACTGCGCGGCCGCGAGCGATCGACCGCGAAGTCCAGCGCGGCGCGCTGACCGGCCCGGAAACGGCCGCGACGCAGTCGCAAAGATCCGGCGCAGTCAGGGTGAGCACCTCTGGAAGTCTGTGTTGAGGGCGGGATCGCTGGTTGGGCTGTAGACGATTTCGTCCTTGCCCTTGACCATGATCCTGGCCGTTTCAATCTCGTGTAACTCATCCAATCTTTGCACGTGCCGGTCACGGATAGGACATTGTTGGTGCGCGCGATATTCTTGACCTCGCAGGTCAGCGTGGGCGTGAGAATGCGTCCGGATTCGAGGATGGCGGCCTGCGCGAACTCATCGATTGGCCGGCGATAGACCCATGTTCCCCCTTGCCGTTCGAAAATCTGGGCGCATTGAGCGGCGGAGGTCGCCCAGGCGCCAAGAAGTTCGCGTTCCATCTCCCGGGCCGAGGCTGACGGCGTCCACGAGAAGACGCCCAGAATGCACGACAGCGTCAGGATTGCGCGTTGATTCCGAATACTCATGTTTGCCCCCCAGCATTGCGCCTCGACTGCTGACGCCCGCTAGCGTCAAGCTAGCACGAATGCGCCGCCGCAAGCGCATACGGCGCGCCAACCGGGAAATTATGCCGGGTTTGCTGAATTGGTCAAAGCTGCATGCGAGATAGCATGCCTCCGCCGCCGCCTTGGCGGGGCCACGTCGGCGCGCGATCGCGCTCGCCGGCGAAAAACCCGGCCATCAACGACGAGCCCCTCGTACACCGCCAAAAGCCAATGATTTCCCGAAGCTTTCAGCGCTCGAGGGCATACTCGGGCCAACCATACTCGCCGATCATCGGCACGAAGGTCACGCCCCCGAGATCGTCCTCGGCGAAGGCGTCTTCGCCAGTGCGGATCAACCGGATCAATCGCTGGTCCTGAAGGTCCGCCCCAACCGGCGCCACCAGCCGGCCGCCGATTTTGAGCTGGCGCTTCAAAATCTCAGGCGCTGCGGGGCCGCCCGCCGCGACGAGAATGGCGTCGAAAGGGGCCGCCTCGGGCCAGCCCCCGCCGCCGTCCCCGGTTTTCACTTCAACGTTTGAATAGCCCAGAAATCTCAGGCGCTCGGCCGCGGTCCTCGCAAGTTCAGGTCGTCGTTCGATCGCGTAGACGCGCTTGGCGAGCAGGCTCGTCACGGCTGCGGCGTAGCCGGATCCGGCGCCGACTTCGAGCACATGATCCCTGCGGCCGATCGCCGCCGCTGCGACCATAAGAGCGACAATGTAGGGTTGCGAGATCGTTTGTCCTTCGCCAATCGAAAGCGGCGTGTCCTCGTAGGCCTGTTGTTGAAGGTCGAGAGCGACGAAGCGTTCGCGCGGAACGGTGCGCATCGCCTGCAAGACCGAGGCGTCGCGGACGCCGCGCCGCTCGATTTGGCGCTCGACCATGCGCGCACGGCGGCCTGCGAAATCCAGCATCTAGGGGCCGTCGCTGTCGCCGACGGCGACAGACGTCTGACCCACGTAAAGCGGCGCCAGCCTAGCCATGCCAACTCCCTCCGGGATTTTCGTCGCGAGAGCATCCGCCGCGTCTGGGCCAAGCGCGATCACATATATTAACCAACCAGCTCGCTCGGCGCCTCGCGGCGCATTAGGGCTTGTTAGCGGTCGCTTCACCCGCGGGCGTGAAGCTCTCGCGAGATACGGGCGCAAGCGCTCGCACCCGCGAGCCTTTGGTGCTAAATTTTGCGACAATTTCAACCACGCCAGAGGCGCGCGTGAGCGGCGGCGCTGTGGCGGTCCGCTTTAGGATTGCTGACGGCGGCGTAGCCAGCTCGCGACGCCGACCCCGGAGGAGATATGACGCCGTTCACCTTCAACACCAGCGCCAGCCTGCGTTTCGGCGTCGGCGCGTTGGCCGAGATCGGCGCCTTGGCGCAGGAGCGGCTCGGCGCGCGGGTGATCGTCGTCACCGATGCCGGCATGGTCGCCGCCGGCATCGTCGCGCGGGCGCTGGAGTCGCTCGCCGAGGCCGGCGTCGAGACGACCGTGTTCGCCGAAGTCGTCGCCGATCCGCCCGCTGCGATGATCCTCAAGGCGGTCGAGGCGGCGACCGACGTTCGGCGCGACGGGCGTGTTCGGCCTCGGCGGCGGCTCCTCGCTCGACACCGCCAAACTCGTCGCGCTGCTCGCGCCGGGGCGCGAGACGCTGGCCGACGTGTTCGGCGTCGGCAAGGCCAAGGGGCCGCGATTGCCGCTGATTCTCGCGCCGACCACGGCCGGCACCGGCTCGGAGGTGACGCCGATCTCCATCGTCACCACCGGCGAAAATGAAAAGATGGGCGTCGTCTCGCCCGTCATTCTGCCCGACGTGGCGCTGCTCGACCCCGAACTGACGCTCGGCCTGCCGCCGCATGTCACCGCCGCGACCGGCATCGACGCGATGGTGCACGCCATCGAAGCCTATGCCTCGATGAACGCCAACAACAATCCCGTCTCGCGCATTCTGGCGACGCAGGCGCTGACGCTGCTCGGCCGCTCGATCGAGACCGCCGTGCATAACGGCGGCGATCTGGCGGCGCGCTCGGACATGCTGCTCGGCTCGATGCTCGCCGGCAGGCTTTCGCCAATTCGCCGGTCGCCGCCGTGCACGCGCTCGCCTATCCGCTCGGCGGGCATTTTCACATTCCGCATGGGCTGTCGAACGCGCTGGTGCTGCCGCATGTGCTGCGCTTCAACGCCAAGACGGCGCCGCGGCGTCTATGCCGAGATCGCGCCGTTCGCCTTTCCCGAGCTGGCGCGGCTTGAGGGGCAGGCGCGCGCCGAGGCGTTCTGCGACGCCTTCAGCGCGCTGTCGCTGCGCTGCGGCCTTCCCGCCCGCCTGCGCGACCTCGACGTGCCGGAAGCGGTCCTGCCGAGGCTGGCGCGCGACGCGATGAACCAGACGCGGTTGCTGCCCAACAATCCGCGCCCGGTGACGGAGGCCGACGCGCTGGAGATTTATCGCCGCGCGTGGTGAGCCGGCTCAGCCGCCGAGCTTCATCGTCGTCGAGCGCAGTGCGCGTGGCTCGTGCGAGGCCATCGCCGTCGCCGAGCGGGCGGCGCGGGTCGGCGGCGGGCCGGCCTGTTGTCCTCAGCCGCCTTCGCTCTTGCGCGACGACCGGCGCCACCGGCGCGACCGGCGCGACCGGCGCGAATAGGTCCCAACGGGGAGCACGAACATCGGAACGCAACCTCCGCGAGCATGTCGAGCATTTGGCGGCAGAAAAGTTAAAGGCGCCTTGAGCAGGCGAAGAAATTGCGCGTTCGCGTGTGTTCGGCGATGCGCCGCTCCTCGTCGGTGGGGATCGACGAAGACGCGCACGCGCGAGCCCGGCGGCGGAGATCAGCGTCGCATGCGCGCGTTGGCGGCGTCGTCGAGCGGCGACGCCGAGCCAGCCCAGTCGCGCCGCGACCTCGGCGCGCAGCCGCGCCGAATGCTCGCCGATGCCGCCGGTGAACACCAGCGCGTCGAGCCCGCCGAGCGTCGGCGGCGAGGCCGCCGATTTCGTAGACGAGGCGGTGAACGAAATAGGCGATGGCGTCGCGCGCCTGCGGCGTCGCCGCCGCCTCGATCTCGCGCCAATCGTTGGAGACGCCGGAGAGGCCGGCGAGGCCGCTTTGCTTGTAGAGAAGATCGGTCAGCGCGCGCGGCGTCGTAGCCTTTGGCGGTCATCAGATAGAGCAGCACGCCGGGGTCGAGCTGGCCGGGCCGCGTGCCCATCAGCAGGCCGTCGAGCGTCGAGAAGCCCATCGTCGTGGCGACCGAGCGGCCGTCGCGCAAGCGCGCACATCGAGGCGCCATTGCCGAGATGGGCGATGACGACGCGGCCGTCGGCGATCTCGGGCGCGATCTCGCGCAGCCGCGCGCTGACATATTCATAGGAGAGGCCGTGAAAGCCGTAGCGGCGCACGCCCTCGTCGTAGAGCGCGCGCGGCAGGCCGTAGGCGTCGGCGGCGAAGGCATGGCCGCGATGGAAGGCGGTGTCGAAACAGCCGACCTGCGGCGCGCTCGGGAAACAACGCGCGCGCGGCGCGGACGCCGGCGAGATTGTGCGGCTGGTGCAACGGCGCGAGCGGCTCCAGTTCGCGTCGAGCGCGGCGAAGACCGCGTCGTCGATGCGCACCGGCGCGGCGAAGTTCGGGCCGCCGTGGACGATGCGATGGCCGACCGCGGCGACGTCGAGATCGGGCGTCGCCTCGCGCACCGCCGCGAGCGCGACGGTCGAGCGCGGCCGGTGGTCGCGGCCTTCGCCGGCGTCGAGCGCGCGCTCGATCGCCGGCGCCGCGCGCGGGCCGGAAATGCAGCTTCGCGCTCGGCCGCCGAGCGCGCTCGACCTCGCCGCGCCCGTGCGAGCGCGAGGTCCCCGGCGGCGAACAGCGCGAACTTGAGCGAGGACGAGCCGGCGTTGAGGGTGAGCAGGGATTCGGTCATGCGCTTTCCCGGAGCAGCTGCGCTTATAGCGGAGCTGGCGGAGGAATTGTCATGCGCGTTCTCGTCACCGGCGCGGCGGGCTTCATCGGCTTCCACCTCAGCCGGCGGCTGCTCGCGGAGGGCCACGACGTCGACGGCTTCGACGGCATGACGCCCTATTACGACGTGCGTCTGAAGCAGGCGCGCTGGGCCGAGCTTGAGCGCAGCCGCGCTTTCGCGGCCGGGTCGCGATGCTGGAGGACGCCGCGGCGCTCGCAGCCTTCGCCGCAGCCAAGCCCGACATCATCGTCCATCTCGCCGCGCAGGCGGGCGTGCGCTACTCCCTGGAAAACCCGCGCGCCTATGTCGACGCCAATCTGGTCGGGACCTTCAACGTGATGGAGATCGCGCGCGGCGTGCGGCGCCATTTCCTGCTCGCCTCGACCAGTTCCGTCTATGGCGCCAATCGCGGCGATGCCGTTCCGCGAGACCGACCGCACCGATCATCCGCTGACCCTCTACGCCGCGACCAAGAAGGCGACCGAGGACATGGCGCACGCCTATGCGCATCTCTGGAAGATCCCGACCACGGCGTTCCGCTTCTTCACCGTCTACGGCCCCTGGGGCCGGCCGGACATGGCGCTGTTCAAGTTCGTCGCGGCGACGCTGCGCGGCGAGCCGATCGACGTCTACGGCCGCGGCGAGATGAAGCGCGATTTCACCTATATCGACGATCTCGTCGAGGCGATCGTGCGGCTGATCGACAGGCCGCCGCGCGAGGGCGAGCCGGTCGGGGCCGACGGATTCGCTGTCGCCCGCCGCGCCCTATCGCGTCGTCAATATCGGCGGCGGCCAGCCGGTCGGGCTGTTGCCGTTCATCGACGCGATCGAGCGCGCGCTCGGGCGTGCCGATCGCAGCGGCGGATGCTCGCCGATGCAGAAGGGCGACGTGCCGGCGACCTGGGCCGCGCCGGACCTGTTGCAGGCGCTGACCGGCTATGTCCCCGACGACCGACGTCGACACCGGCGTGCGGGCGTTCGTGCGAATGGTATCGCGACTATTACGCGCCTGAGCGCGCCGCGCCTTCTCCATCGCCCATGCCAGCGTCTCGAACACGCGCGGTTCGCCGCGACGGCGACGTTGAAGCGCATGAAGCCGCGCCAGCGCGGATCGGCGGAAAAGGAGCGGCCCGGCGCGAACACGACATGGCGCTCCTGCGCCACGCGCGCGACCTCGGTCGCGTCGAGCCCGTCCGGCAGTTCCGCCCAAGCAGAACATCGCCGGCGCGCGGCTCGACCCATAGCCGTGACGCCGAGCGCCCGCAACTGCGCGATCAGCCGCGCCGTCGCGGCGGCGAGGCGCGGCCGCAGCGCGTCGAGATGGCGGCGATAGCCGCCCTCGGCGAGGAAAGCGTGCAGCGTCGCCGCCGCGAACGAGGAATTGCCGAGCGTCGTCGCGAGCTTGCAGATCGACCAGCGCCTCGATCCAGTCGGGGCGGCCGGCGAGATAGGCGACCTTCAGCGCCGCCGTCACGGTCTTTGAATAGCCGCCGACCTGGATCACGCGCCGATAGCCGTCGAGCGCGGCCAGGCGCGGGCGTCGGCGCGCTCTCGAAATCGCCGTAAATATCGTCCTCGACGATCACGACGTCGTATTGTCTCGGCGAGCCGTCAGCACGCGATGGGCGACCGCCGCCGACAGCGTCGCGCCGGTCGGGTTGTGCGGCGCCGCCCAGCATCAGATAGACGCGCGGCCGCCGCGCGGCGAAGATCGTCTCCAGCGCCGCAACGTCGGGGCCGTCGCGATTGTAGGGCACGGCGACGATCTCGGCGCGATGGGCGCCGACGCAGCGGCACCAGATTGTAATAGCGGGGATCGTCGATGACGACGCGGTCGCCCGGCGACAGGAAGAACCGCAGCGCGAGATCGAGCGCCTGCGTCGCCGAATCCGTCAGCAGCGAGCTGGCGGGGTCGATCGGCGCGCCGCGCTCGGCGAGCCGCGCGGCGATCAGTCGGCGCAGCGGCTCGAATCCGCGCGGCGCGTCGTAGCGCAGCTTCGTCAGGCGCCGGACCGCGCGCCACCGCCCGCACCGCCTTCTCGATGCCCTCGGCCGGCAGCCAGGTTTCCGGCAGCCAGCCGGACGCCGGGTGCAACGCCTGCGGATGGTCTTCGCAGCGCGCGGCGCACCAGGTCAGCAGGTCGACGGCGGGGTCGAGCGGCGGCGCCGCGGCGAGCTTCAGCGGCTCCGGCGGCGGCGGCGACGTAGAAGCCGGAGCCGCGCCGCGCCTCGACCGCGCTTTCGGCCGCCAGCGGTCATAGGCTTCGACGACCGTCGATTTCGAGACGCCGCAGCTCCTCGGCGAGCCGGCGCACCGAGGGCAGGCGCGCGCCGCGCGGCAAGCGCGCGCGAGTCGATGCGGGCGCGCAGCGTCGCGAGCACCATGCCGACGCGGCTTGCGGCCTGAGGCGCGCTGTCCATCATAACTGTCCTCAGATTGTACCGATACAGTTTTCGGAGATTGTCTCAAAACTGTGCCTGTCGTCAAGCGCCGTCGCGCAGGCATTCGGCGCGACGACAAGGAGGAGACTCCCATGCTTGCGCCGCCTCGTCTCGTTCGGTCTGCCGCTCTCGTCTTGTGGCCGGTCCGCGTCGCCGAGCATCGGCGCATGCTCGGCCGACCTCGCGCGATCTGGACGATCGCGGCCTCGCCGATATCGGCCTGTCGCCGGCAGGACCTGCGCGACGTCACGGCCTTGCCGCTGCGGCGCGATCCGACGCGCGCCTGCTGGCGCAGCGCGCGCGAGAACGGGAGGCGCTGGCGCGCTCTGCGCGACGTCGCGGCAAAGCCGATCTCGCGCGCGCATCGCCGCGGAATAGCGCTCGAAAAAAAAGGGCGCCTCGCGGCGCCCATGGATTGCGGCGGAGGTCCGCGCCGCTCAGAGACGATACTTGATCTGGTCGGTCCAGAAGCGCTCGAGCCGCGCCAGCGACTGGTTCATGCGGTGGAAATCGTCGGCGACGACGCCGCCGATCTGCTCGACCGTCATGGCGTGCTTCTCGTAGAGGCTGACGACGATCTTGTGCACGTCGCGGCCCTTGTTCGGTCAGGCTGATGCGCACCGAGCGGCGGTCGACGCGCGAGCGGGCGTGATGGAGATAGCCCATCTCGACCAGCTTCTTGACGTTGTAGGAGACGTTGGAGCCGAGATAGTAGCCGCGGGTGCGCAACTCGCCGGCGGTCAATTCCTTGTCGCCGATATTGTACAAGCAGCAGCGCCTGCACGGCGTTGACGTCGGAGCGGCCGCGCCGGTCGAACTCGTCCTTGATGACGTCGAGCAGCCGGCGATGCAGCCGCTCGACCATGTTGAGGGTCTCGAGATACACGGGGCGGACGGTCGGCGATACGCTCCGAACGGGCCTGGCCGTCTTCCTTCTTCGCAAGCATGTTCATGTCGATCCCGCCTCTTAGTTCCGCCTCGGCCGATATTCATTGTCCGGCCTTCGATGGAATGGACTATAGGGCAGCGCGACTGAATACGAGTTTAAAGGTCAAGATGAATCGAGAGTTTCCTGATTTGGGTGAATCGGGTCTGAATTCAAACGGATATTTACTATGGAGATTCGCTTAACCAAGCGCGGCCGCTGCAGCGGATTTACTATTGATCAACGTTGCCAGCCGTTCACCTTCTTTCCTGGTCGGCGCGCCATTTGAGCGTGAAATAGAGCCCGATCAGCGTCGACGTTGAGCGCGACGCCGACGACGCCGAGCAGCGCGGCGTGGCCGCCGAACAGCGGCGAGATCGCCTCGAGGCCCGCGCACAGCAGCCACAGCACGCCGCCCCAGGGCGCGGCGAGCCACATGCCGATCGCGGCGAGCAGATCGGCGCCGGCGAAGAACACGATGGTCGTTTGCAGCGCCCGCGGCAGCATGGCGAAATCGCCGAAGCGCGGGTTGAGGCCCATCAGCACCGCCCAGTTGAACAGGCCCTTGGCGACCCAGACGCAGGCCATCGTGCGCATGAACCAGACCAGCGTCTCGCGCGGCGTCGGGCAAGCCGTCGGCGAACCTGCGTCCCTCCGACGGAGCGGGGCGTCTGGTCGACGATGCGAATGACGCCGTCGCGGCTCTGGCGCATCTGATACCTCAAGCGGCCTCTCCCGTGAAGCATCGAGTTCGTCCGCGCCGAGCGGCGCGAAATAGGCGTCGATCTCGGCGCGGCCGGGCGCCGGCCGGCGGCCGGGCGCCATTGCGGGCGATTGTCCTTGTCGACGAGCGCCGCCCGCACGCCTTCGTAGAAGTCGTGGCCGCGGCAGATGCGCGTGACGATGCGAAATTCGACGCGCATCGCGTCCTCGAACGACAGAGTCGCGCCGATCTGCATTTGCCGCAGCGCGATCGCCAGCGAGGTCGGCGACTTCGTCGCCATCATGTCGAGCAGGCGGCGCGCGAAATCGGAGCCGTCGGCCTCGAAGCGCCGCTTCGATGCTAGCCGACGTCGGCTTGCGCGAAGGCGCGCTCGATGGCGGCGGCCTGCGGCCATCAGCGGCGAAGGCGGCGGCGGCGAGGCGAATTCGCCGATGATGGCGGCGGTGTCGCCCGGCCGCTCCAGCGCCTGCGGTCAGCGCCGGCAGATCGCGCGCTCGCGACATAGGCGGTCGCCAGCCCCAGCGCCGCCATGTCGGCGCCGTTGGCGCGCAGGCCCGTGGCGGCCATCGCGACGCCGATGCGATGGGGAACGCGCGGCAACGCCCAGGTCGCGCCGACGTCGGGGAAGAAGCCGATGCCGACCTCCGGCATCGCGAAGCTCGCCCTCTCGGTGGCGACGCGATGCGAGCCGTGCAGCGAAACGCCGACGCCGCCGCCCATCGCGACGCCGTCGATCAGCGCGACATAAGGCTTGGCGATAGCGCTTGATGCGCGCGTTGAGCGCGTATTCCTCGCGGAAGAACGCGGATTGCGCGGCGTAATCGCCGGCGCGGCCGCGCTCGTAGAGCCAGCGCACGTCGCCGCCGGCGGAGAAGGCGCGCTCGCCCGGCGCCGCAGACGACGACGCGCTGCGACGCTGGCTGTCGCGCTCGAAGTCATCGAGCGCCGCGGCGATCTCGCGCACCATATGCAAAGTCAGCGCGTTGAGCGCCTGCGGACGATTGAGAATAAGAACCCCGGCGCAGCCGCGCCTCTCGACCAATGACTTCTGCGACTTGCGTCACGAAGCCGAGGCCAAGACTTCGTCTATGGCCTTCGAGACTTCGCCGATCCCCGCCATGCCGTCGACCTCCCGCAAAATCCCTTTGGCGCGATAATGCGGCGTAACTGCGGCGGTGTCGCGGAAATAGGCGTCGAGCCGGGTCTTGAACACCTCGGGATCGTCGTCCTTGCGCACCGGCAGACCGGCCGCTGGCGGCCTCGGCGGCGCGGTTGACGATGCGGGCGACGAGCTTCGGCGCGTCGACGACCAGTTCGATCGGCCGCGTCGAGCTTCAGGCCCTTGCGCGGCGAGCAGCGCGTCGAGCGCCTCGGCCTGCGCGACGGTGCGCGGAAAGCCGTCGAGGATGAAGCCGTTCTTCGCGTCCGGCTCGCTCGATCCGGTCGGCGATGATGCCGATGACGATCTCGTCGGAGACCAGCGCGCCGGACTCCATCACCGCCTTGGCCTTGAGGCCGATCGGCGTGCCGCGCCTTGACGGCGGCGCGCAACATGTCGCCGGTGGAGAGCTGAGGTATGCCGTACTTCTCGGTCAGCCGCGTCGCCTGCGTGCCTTTGCCGGCGCCTGGCGGCCCGAGCAGTATCAACCTCATCTCTTCCTCCCCCTCAGCTTCGCCTTGCGAATCAGCCCTTCGTACTGATGCGCCTGCAAATGTCCGTGGATCTGCGCCACCGTGTCCATCGTCACATTGACGACGATCAGCAGCGAGGTGCCGCCGAACGCGAAGAACGCCGGCCGCATTGTAGCGCAGCATCTCCGGCAAAACGCAAATCAGCGCGAGGTATCCCGCGCCGAGCACCGTAATGCGAGTCAGGATTTGGTCTATATACTGCGCCGTGCGCTCGCCCGGCCGCACGCCGGGAACGAAGCCGCCGTGCTTCTTCAGATTGTCGGCGGTGTCCTGCGGGTTGAACACCGTCGCGGTATAGAAGAACGCGAAGAACACGATCAGCGCGACATAGACGATGATGATAGACCGGGCCGCCCGGCGACAGGACCGCCAGCATCGTCGCCAGATAGCTGTTGCTCGCCGCGCCGGTCGCGAAATTCGCCGCCGTGGTCGGCAACAGCAGCAGCGACGAGGCGAAGATCGGCGGGATGACGCCGGCGGTGTTGAGCTTCAGCGGCAGGAACGAACTCTGCCCCTCGTACATCTTGTTGCCGATCTGCTTGCGCGGATAGGTGATCGGCACGCGCCGCTGCGCGCGCTCCATGAACACGATGAAGGCGGTGACGACGAGCGACCATCACCAGGACGCCGAGCACCAGGCCCGTCGAGATCGAGCCTTGGCGGCCGAGTTCGAACAACTGCGCGAGCGACTGCGGCAGGCGCGCGACGATGCCGGCGAAGATGATGAGCGAGGAGCCGTTGCCGACGCCGCGCGAGGTGATCTGCTCGCCGAGCCAGACCAGGAACATCGTGCCGCCGGTCAGCGTCAGAATCGTCGAGATGCGGAACAGGAAGCCGGGGTCGGCGACGATGCCGGGCCGGCCCTCCAGGCCGATGGAGATGCCGTAGGCCTGGAAGATCGCCAGCACGACGGTGAGGTAGCGGGTATATTGGTTGAGCGTCTTGCGCCCCGCCTCGCCCTCTTTCTTGATCGCCTCCAGCGACGGGATCACCGAGCTCAGGAGCTGGATGATGATCGAGGCGGAGATGTAGGGCATGATGTTGAGCGCGAACACCGCCATGCGCTGCACCGCGCCGCCCGAGAACATGTTGAACATGTCGAGCACGCCCTGGCGATGGCCGGTGAAGCGACGCCTCGAACGCGGCGGGGTCGATGCCGGGCAGCGGAATATAGGTGCCGAGCCGGTAGACGATCAGCGCGCCGAGCGTGAACCAGATGCGCTTCTTGAGTTCCTCGGCTTTGCCGAACGACGCCCAGTTGATGTTTGCCGCGAGCTGTTCGGCCGCCGACGCCATGAGGATGCTCCGCTTCGATCGTCTGCGCGTCCTTGACGCGCGAAGGGCGACGCGCCGTCACGGCGCGTCGCCCCGTGCATATGGTTCAGCACGAACCGCATTGTCGACCCCGGACCGGGCCCGCAGGCGCGAGGCGCGGAGGCGCGCTCAGGCCGCCGGCGCGGCTTCCGCCGCCAGCGCCTTGACCGAGCCGCCGAGCTTCTCGATCGCCTCGAGCGCGCTCTTCGAGGCGCCGAACACTTCGAAATGCACGGCCGCCTTCAGTTCGCCCTTGCCGAGCAGCTTGACGCCGTCGCGCGCGCGGGCGCAGACGCCCGCCGCGACCAGCGCCTCCGCCGTCACCGGCTGGCCCGCGTCGAGCTTGCCGGCGTCGATCGCGCTCTGCACGCGGCCGAGATTGACCTCGTTGAGATCGCGCGGATCGACGCGGGTTGAAGCCGCGCTTCGGCAGGCGCCGATGCAGCGGCATCTGGCCGCCCTCGAAACCCTTGATGCGCACGCCGGAGCGCGCGGTCTGGCCCTTGCCGCCGCGGCCCGACTGCTTGCCCTTGCCGGAGCCGATGCCGCGGCCGACGCGCATGCGCGCCTGCGTCGCGCCGTCGTTGTCTTTGATGTCGTTGAGTTTCATCGGAAGATCCTCATTGACCTTCGACGACGCGCACGAGATGCGCGACCTTCTTGATCATGCCGCGATTGGCGGGCGTGTCCTTCGACGCGCGACTCGCGGCCGATCTTGTCGAGGCCGAGACCCTTCAGCGTCGCGCGCTGGTCGGCCGGGCGGCCGATGTGGCTGCGGGTCTGGACGACGGTGATCATGGAGTCGGACATCGGTCGTCTCCCGCTCACGAATCCGAAGCGTCGGCTTCGACGCCGATGCGACGCGACTGGATGGTCGAGACCTTCAGGCTGCGGCGCGCCGCGACGGAGCGCGGGCTGTCTTCGTTGGCCAGCGCCGTCGAAAGTCGCGCGGATCATGTTGTAGGGGTTCGACGAACCCTGGCTCTTGGCGACGACGTCATGGACGCCGAGCGACTCGAACACCGCGCGCATCGGGCCGCCGGCGATGATGCCGGTGCCCGCCGGCGCGGCGCGCAGGATCACGCGGCCCGGCGCCGTGACGGCCGTAGACGTCATGATGCAGCGTGCGGCCTTCGCGCAGCGGCACGCGGACGACGCCGCGCTTGGCGGCTTCCGTCGCCTTGCGGATCGCCTCCGGCACTTCGCGCGCCTTGCCGTGGCCGAAGCCGACGCGGCCCTTCTGATCGCCGACGACGACGAGCGCGGCGAAGCCGAAGCGGCGTCCGCCCTTCACCACCTTCGCCACGCGGTTGATGTGGACGAGGCTTGATCGACGAACTCGCTGTCGCGCTCCTCCCGGTCATCCCTGCGGCCGCGGCCGCCTTCTTCACGAGCCATAATGTCTCACCGTCACTTGCGCGGGGGCCGACGAGCGCGCCCGCTCGCTTTGGGTTAGAAGTCGAGGCCGCCTTCGCGGGCGCCCTCGGCGAGCGCCTTGACGCGCCCATGATAGAGATAGCCGCCGCGGTCGAACACGACCTTGGTGACGCCGGCCGCCTTGGCGCGCTCGGCGATCTCCTTGCCGATGCGCTTGGCCGCCTCGACATTGGCGCCGGTCTTCAACTCCTCGCGCATCGCCTTCTCCAGCGAGGACGCCGCCGCGAGGGTGACGCCCTTGGAATCGTCGATCACCTGCGCGTAGATCTGCTCCGAGGAGCGGAACACGCTGAGGCGCGGACGACCGCCGGCGTTGGCGGCGAGGCCGCGGCGGATGCGCGCCTTGCGCCGCTCGGTGGGGTTGAGGTGCTTGGCCATTACTTCTTCTTCCCTTCCTTGCGGAAGATGAATTCGCCGGCGTATTTCACGCCCTTGCCCTTGTAGGGCTCGGGGCCGCGGAAATCGCGGATTTCCGCCGCGACCTGGCCGACCTGCTGCTTGTCGATGCCGGCGACCGTGATCTCCGTCGGCTTCGGCGTCGTGATCGTGACGCCGGCCGGGATCGGGATAGATCACGTCGTGGCTGTAGCCGAGCGACAGCTGCAGGTTCTTGCCCGCCACCGCCGCCTTGTAGCCGACGCCGTTGATTTCGAGCTTCTTCTCGAAGCCCTTGGTCACGCCGATGACGAGGTTCTGCACGCGCGCCCGCGCCGTGCCCCACATGGCGCGCGAGCGCTTGTCCTCGCCGAGCGGCGTCACGTGCACGCGCGCCGCCTTCGAGCTTGACCGACACCTCGTCGGGCGCGGTGAATTTCGAGTTCGCCCTTGGCGCCCTTCACGGCGACGTGCTGGCCCTCGACCTTGGCGGTGACGCCGGCCGGGATGACGACGGGCTTCTTTCCGACACGAGACATCGATCAGCCCTCCGTCAGAACACGGTGCAGAGCACTTCGCCGCCGACATGAGCCTCGCGCGCGTCGTGATCCGCCATCACGCCCTTGGGCGTGGAGAGGATCGAGACGCCGAGACCGTTGGCGACGCGCGGCATGCCGTCGACGGCGACATAGACGCGCCGGCCGGGCTTCGACACGCGGTCGATCTTGCGAATGACCGGCTGGTTGTCGAAATATTTGAGCTCGATCTCGAACTCGGTGCGGCCGTTGCCGTAATCCGTGGTCGAGTAGCCGCGGATATAGCCTTCGGACTGCAACACGTCGAGAACGTGCTGGCGCAGCTTGGAGCCGGGAGTGGAGACCTTGTTGCGACGACGCATCTGCGCATTGCGGATGCGGGTCAGCATGTCGCCCAAGGGATCGTTGACGGCCATGATGCGTCCTCCCTTACCAGCTCGACTTGACGAGGCCCGGGATCAGGCCCTTGTTGCCCAGTTCGCGCAGCGCGATGCGGCTCATCTTCAGCTTGCGGTAGTAGGCGCGCGGACGCCCCGTCACCTCGCAGCGGTTGCGCACGCGGTTGGCGGCGCCGTTGCGCGGCAGCTCGGCGAGCTTGCAGCCGCGCCTCGAACCGCTCCTCCATCGAGTTGGACTTCGGTGTTGGCGACGTCGAGCAGGCGCTTGCGGCGGGCGGCGAATTTCTTCACCAGCCGCTGCTTGCGCAGGTTATTTTCGATTGCGCTTTTCTTTGCCATCAAAGGCCTCCGGTTTTCCGCGTTTGAGCCAAGTCTTGCAAACTCGCTCACTGCCGGAACGGGAAATTGAAGGCGCGCAACAACGCGCGCGCCTCGTTGTCGGTCTTCGCGGTCGTGCAGACCACGATGTCCAGACCCAGCATCGACTCCGCCTTGTCGTAGTCGATCTCCGGGAAAATGATGTGCTCCTTGACGCCGAGCGCGATAATTGCCGCGCCCGTCGAACGACTTCGGGTCGAGGCCGCGGAAGTCGCGCACGCGCGGCAGCGCGATCGTCACCAGGCGGTCGAGGAACTCGTACATGCGCGTCTTGCGCAAGCGTCACCTTGGCGCCGATCGGCATGTTCTCGCGCACCTTGAAGGTCGAGATCGCCTTGCGGGCGCGCGTGACGATCGGCTTCTGGCCGGCGATCAGCGCGAGATCGTTGGCGGCGCGACGTCACCTTCTTGGTGTCGTTGACCGCTTCGCCGACGCCCATGTTGAGCACGATCTTCTCGATCTTCGGCACTTCGAGCTTGTTCTTGTAGCCGAACTCCTTGACGAGCTTGGGGATGATCTCCTGCTCGTACTGCGCCTTCAGCCGCGCGACATAGTCCTTCGGCGCCGCCTTCACCTTGCCGGCGGCGGCGACTTCGCTCTGCGCCGGGCGGCCCTTGGCCTTGGGCTCCGGCTTGCCGCCGCCCTTCGGGGCGAGGATCCTTCGTCCTTGGCGGGCTTGCCGCCCTTGTCCTTGGCCTCAGCCATCGATCAGATCTCCGGAACGCTTGGCGAAACGGACCTTGCGGCCGTCGTCGAGAACTTTGAACCCCACCCGCGTCGGCTTGCCGTCCTTGGGATCGGCGATCGCGAGATTGGAGAGGTCGATCGTCGCCTCCTTGGTGACGATGCCGCCCTCGGCGTTCTGCGCGCTGGGCTTGGTGTGGCGCTTGACGAGGTTGACGCCCTCGACGATGGCGCGGCCGGCGGTCGGGTTGACCGAGCGCACCTCGCCGCGTGCGGCCCTTGTCGCGGCCGGCGAGCACGACGACCTTGTCGCCCTTCTTGATCTTTGCGGCCATCACAGCACCTCGGGCGCGAGCGAGAGGATCTTGACGTGGTTCTTGGCGCGCAGTTCGCGCGGAACCGGCCCGAAGATGCGGGTGCCGACCGGCTCGCTCTGGTTGTTGATGAGCACCGCGGCGTTGGAGTCGAAGCGGATCACCGAGCCGTCGGCGCGGCGGATGTCCTTGGCGGTGCGCACGACCACCGCCTTCATCACGTCGCCCTTCTTCACCTTTCCGCGCGGAATCGCCTCCTTGATCGAGACGACGATGATGTCGCCGATCGAGGCGTAGCGGCGCTTGGAGCCGCCGAGCACCTTGATGCACATCACGCGCCGCGCGCCGGAATTGTCGGCGACGTCGAGATTGGTTTGCATCTGAATCATGACTTAAACTTCCTTTCCGGATGGTCTCCGGAGACTGTCGTCTCCAGACCGCGTCCGACGGTGGCGAACCGCCACCGGCTTGTTTGTCAACGGCGCGTCAGCCGTTCGTCGAACCGCCGGCGCTGGTTTCGGCGACTCGGCGGCGCGGCTTGGCTGCCGCCGCCTCGTCGATGACGATCCAGCGCTTCAGCTTGCGAGATCGGCTTGGTCTCCTCGATGGAGACCGTGTCGCCGACCTTCTGCGTCTTGTTCTCGACGTGCGCGTGATAGTTCTTCGACTTCCGCACCGTCTTCTTCAACAGCGGATGCGTGAAGCGGCGCTCGACCTTCACGACGAGGGTCTTTTCCTGCTTGTCGCTGATGACGACGCCCTGGAGGATACGCTTCGGCATCGGGTCAGCCCTCCTTCTTGGCGGCGCGCTTCTGCGCGGCGATGGTTTTCACGCGCGCGAGATCGCGGCGCACGACGCGCACGCGCGCGGTGTCCTGCAACTGGCCGCTGGCGCGCTGAAAGCGCAGGTTGAACTGCTCTTTCTTCAACTTGAGCGCTTCGTCGTCGAGTTGATCGTCGGTCATGACGCGGAGGTCCGTGATGCGGGCTTTCGCTTTCATCGACGTCCTACTCGGCGATGCGCTGGATGAAGCGCGTCTTGATCGGCAGCTTGGCGGCGGCGAGCGCGAAGGCCTCGCGCGCGACCTGCTCCGGCACGCCGTCGACCTCGAACATGATGCGGCCCGGGGCGACGCGGGTGACCCAAAATTCCGGCGCGCCCTTGCCCTTGCCCATGCGGACTTCGATCGGCTTCTTCGACACCGGCACGTCGCAGAACACGCGGATCCAGACGCGGCCGGCGCGCTTCATGTGGCGCGTCAGCGCGCGGCGGGCGGCCTCGATCTGGCGCGCGGTGACGCGCTCGGGCTCCAACGCCTTCAGGCCGAATTCGCCGAAGTTGAGCAACGGCGCCGCCCTTGGTGTTGCCGCTGATGCGGCCCTTGAAGGCCTTGCGGAACCTGGTTCGCTTGGGTTGCATCATGGTCGTGAACTCTCTTTATCAGCCGCGTCGCGGCCGCCGCGGCCGCCTTCGCGGTCGCGCCGGTTGTCGCGGTCGCGCCCGTCGCCGTCCTCGCGGCCGCGACGCTGGCGATGGGTCGACTGATTGTCCGCCTCATGCATGCGCCTGTCCTGCGCCATCGGATCGTGCTCGAGGATCTCGCCCTTGAACACCCACACCTTGACGCCGCAGGTGCCATAAGCGGTGTGCGCCGTCGCCACGCCGTAATCGACGTCGGCGCGCAGCGTGTGCAGCGGCACGCGGCCTTCGCGATACCACTCCAGACGCGCGATCTCGGCGCCGCCGAGACGGCCGGAGCAGTTGATGCGGATGCCCTCGGCGCCGAGACGCATCGCCGATTGCACGGCGCGCTTCATCGCGCGGCGGAACGCGACGCGGCGCTCGAGCTGCTGGGCGATCGAGTCGGCGACCAGCGTCGCGTCGACCTCGGGCTTGCGCACCTCGACGATGTTGATCGCCACTTCCGACTTCGTCAGCTTGGCGACCTGCTTGCGCAGCTTGTCGATGTCGGCGCCCTTCTTGCCGATCACCACGCCCGGACGCGCCGAGTAGATGTTGACCCGGCACTTCTTGTGCGGCCGCTCGATGACGATCTTGGAGATCGCCGCCTGCTTGAGGCCGCCCATGAGAACCTCGCGGATCTTCATGTCCTCGTGCAGCAGCTTGCCGTATTCGTCCTTGCTGGAGAACCAGCGGCTGTCCCAGGTGCGGTTGACGCCGAGGCGCAGACCGATCGGATTGATTTTCTGTCCCATCGCTCCCTCCTCAGGCCGCCTTCGCGGGCGCGCTTCGGCCGCCACTTCCCGCACCACGATCGTGATGTTGGAGAACGGCTTCTCGATGCGGCTGGCGCGGCCGCGCGCGCGCGGGCTGAACCGCTTCATCACCATGTCCTTGCCGACGTAGGCCTCGGCGACGACGAGATCGTCGACGTCGAGTTCGTGGTTGTTCTCGGCGTTGGCGATGGCGCTCTCCAGCGCCTTCTTCACCTCGACCGAGATGCGCTTGTGGCTGAACTCGAGATCGGCGAGCGCCTTCGACACGCTCTTGCCGCGGATGAGCTGGGCGAGAAGGTTCAGCTTCTGCGGGCTCACGCGCAACATCCGGATCGTCGCTTTCGCCTCGTTGTCGGCGAGGCGGCGCGGGTTCTTTTCCTTGCCCATCTTAGCCTCTCTTCGCCTTCTTGTCGGCGGAATGGCCGTGGAACGTGCGGGTCGGCGCGAACTCGCCGAACTTGTGGCCGATCATCTCTTCCGACACCATCACCGGAATGTGCTTGTGGCCGTTGTAGACGCCGAAGGTGACGCCGACGAACTGCGGCAGGATGGTCGAGCGGCGGCTCCAGATCTTGACGACGTCGCCGCGGCCGGAGGCGCGCGCCGCGTCGGCCTTCTTGAGCAGATAGCCGTCGACGAACGGCCCCTTCCAAATCGAGCGCGACATGGCTCAGCCCTTCTTCTTGCGCACGTGCCGCGAGGCGACGATGAATTTGTCGGTGCTCTTGTTCGAGCGCGTCTTCTTGCCCTTGGTCGGCTTGCCCCAGGGGCTGACCGGATGACGGCCGCCGGAGGTGCGGCCTTCGCCGCCGCCGTGCGGGTGATCGACCGGGTTCATGGTCACGCCGCGGTTGTGCGGTCGATGGCCGAGCCAGCGGTTGCGCCCGGCCTTGCCGAGCGAGGCGTTCATGTGATCGGGGTTCGACACCGCGCCGACCGTCGCATAGCAATGGCCGTGCACGATGCGCTGCTCGCCCGAGTTGAGCCGCAGCGAGACGTAGCCCTGGTCGCGGCCGACGATCTGCGCGTAGGTGCCGGCCGAGCGGGCGATCGCGCCGCCCTTGCCGATCTTCATCTCGACGTTGTGGACGATCGTGCCGACCGGGATGCTGGCCGAGCGGCATGGCGTTGCCGGGCTTCACGTCGACGCTCTCGCCCGACACGACCTCGTCGCCGACGCTGAGGCGCTGCGGCGCGAGGATGTAGGACTGCTCGCCGTCGGTATATTTGATCAGCGCGATGAACGCGCGTGCGGTTGGGATCGTACTCCAGCCGCTCGACCTTCGCCGTCTCGGTCTTGCGGCGCTTGAAATCGACCAGCCGGTAGGACTGCTTGTGGCCGCCGCCGCGGAAGCGCACGGTGATGCGGCCGGCGTTGTTGCGGCCGCCCTTCTCCGACTTGCCGACGGTCAGCTTCTTGAGCGGCTTGCCCTTGTAGAGCTCGGAACGATCGACGATGCGCGAGCTGGCGAAGGCCCGGCGTGCTCGGCTTGTATGTCTTCAAAGCCATGCTGTTGTCCTCAAACGCCCGTCGTCACGTCGATGCGGTGACCGTCGGCGAGCGTCACCACCGCCTTCTTGAAGTCCTGCTGACGGCCGGGACGGCCGCGGAACATCTTCGCCTTGCCCTTGCGGATCAAGCGTGTTGACCGCCGTGACCTTGACGTCGAACAGCTTCTCGATCGCCGCCTTGATCTGCGGCTTGGTCGCCTCGGGGCGGACGTGGAACACGTACTGGTTGTGGTCCGACGCGATCGTCGCCTTCTCGGTGATGAGCGGGGCGACGATGAGGTCGTAGTGGCGCGTGTCCTTGCTCATTTGAACCGCGCCTCCAGCGCTTCGACCGCGGCCTTGGTCAGCACGAGCTTGTCGCGGCGCATGATGTCGTAGACGTTGGCGCCCTGCACCGGCAGCACGTCGACCTTCGGCAGGTTGCGCGCGGCGAGCGCGAAATTGGCGTTCACCTCGGCGCCGTCGACGATCAGCACATTGGCGAGCGACGACTTCTCGAACGCAATCGCGCAGCAGCTTGGTCTTGGCCTCGCCGAGATTGGCGTCGGCCCAGACGATCAGTTCGCCCGCCTGCGCCTTGGCCGACAGCGCGTGACGCATCGCCAGCGCGCGCACCTTCTGCGTCAGATCGTGCTCGAAGCTAGCGGATCACCGGGCCCATGGCGCGACCGCCGCCGCGGAACTGCGGCACGCGCGCCGAGCCGTGACGGGCGCCGCCGGTGCCCTTCTGCTTGTACATCTTCTTGCCGGTGCGATGCGATGTCGGCGCGGCCGAGCGTCTTGGCCGAGCCGGCGCGGCGCTTGGCGAGCTGCCAGTTGCACCATGCGCGCGATCAGGTCGGCGCGCGGCTCGAGGCCGAACACCGCGTCGGAGAGCTCGATCGAGCCGGCGCTGGCGCCGTCGAGAGACGTTACGTCGAGTTTCATGACGTCACTCTCCCTTGCTTTCGGTGGCTTCCGCCGCGACGCCGCGCCGGGCGTCCCGGAGGCGTGGACGCGGAACTTGCCGGGCACCGGCGTGTCCTTGTGCGCGGGCTTCTTCACCGCGTCGCGCACCGCGATCCAGCCGCCGGCGAGGCCGGGAACGGCGCCTTCGACCAGGATCAGGCCGCGCTCGACGTCGGTGCGCACCACCTTGAGGTTCTGCGTCGTGACCGTGTCCGTGCCCATGTGGCCGGCCATCTTCTTGTTCTTCCAGGTCTTGCCGGGGTCCTGACGGCCGCCGGTGGAGCCGTGCGAACGGTGCGAGACCGAGACGCCGTGGGTGGCGCGCAGGCCGCCGAAGTTCCAGCGCTTCATCGGGCCGGCGAAACCCTTGCCGAGCGTCACGCCGGTGACGTCGACATATTGTCCAACGGCGAAATGATCGGCCGTGATTTCGGCGCCGACCGGCAGCAGCTTGTCCTCGGCGACGCGGAACTCGGCGAGCTTCATCTTCGGCTCGACCGAGGCGACGGCGAAGCGGCCGCGCTCGGCCTTGGAGACGTTCTTCACCTTGGCCTTGCCGCTGCCGACCTGAACCGCGGTGTAGCCGTTCTTCTCCTTCGTGCGATGCGCGACGACCTGGCAACCTTGCACCGAAAGAACGGTGCAGGGCACATGGTCGCCGCCGTCGGTGAAGACGCGGGTCATCCCGAGCTTCTTTGCGATTATGCCTGAACGCATGGCTTCAATCCTTGCGGAGCGCGTTCGTCTGAAGAGCGCTCTCTCAATTCCTTAGATCTTGATCTCGACGTCGACGCCGGCGGCGAGGTCGAGCTTCATCAGCGCGTCCACGGTCTGCGGCGTCGGGTCGACGATGTCGAGCACGCGCTTGTGGGTGCGGATCTCGAACTGCTCGCGCGACTTCTTGTCGACGTGCGGCGAGCGGTTGACGGTGAACTTCTCGATCCGCGTCGGCAGCGGGATCGGCCCGCGCACGCGCGCGCCGGTGCGCTTGGCGGTCGAGACGATCTCCTTGGTCGACGTGTCGAGCACGCGATGATCGAACGCCTTGAGCCGGATGCGGATATTTTGCGTGTTCATTTCGTCTCGATCCCTGGTCGAACCCGGGCGGGACAGAACCCCGCCCGGCTCTCAATCAATCGTCACTCGGTGATCTTGGCGACGACGCCCGAGCCGACGGTGCGGCCGCCTTCGCGAATGGCGAAGCGCAGCTTCTCCTCCATCGCGATCGGCACGATCAGTTCGACCGTGATCGACACGTTGTCGCCCGGCATCACCATCTCGGTGCCTTCGGGCAGCTTGACGATGCCGGTCACGTCGGTGGTGCGGAAGTAGAACTGCGGACGGTAGTTGGTGAAGAACGGCGTGTGGCGGCCGCCCTCTTCCTTGGTGAGGATGTAGGCCTCGGCGGTGAACTTGGTGTGCGGCTTGACGGTGCCGGGCTTGCACAGCACCTGGCCGCGCTCGACTTCCTCGCGCTTGGTGCCGCGCAGCAGGCAGCCGACGTTGTCGCCGGCCTCGCCCTGATCGAGCAGCTTGCGGAACATCTCGACGCCGGTGACGATGGTCTTGGCCGTCGCCTTGAGGCCGACGATCTCGACTTCCTCGCCGACCTTGATGATGCCGCGCTCGATGCGGCCGGTGACGACGGTGCCGCGGCCCGAGATCGAGAACACGTCTTCGACCGGCATCAGGAACGGCTGATCCTTCGGACGCTCCGGCTGCGGGATGTAGGCGTCGACCGCGTCCATCAACTTGAGCACGGCGTCATGGCCGATTTCCGGCTGCTTGTTCTCGAGCGCCATCAGCGCCGAACCCTTGACGATCGGAATGTCGTCGCCGGGGAAATCGTACTTGGAGAGCAGCTCGCGAACTTCGAGCTCGACGAGTTCGAGAAGCTCGGCGTCGTCGACCATGTCGACCTTGTTCATGAACACGACGAGCGCCGGCACGCCGACCTGACGGGCGAGCAGGATGTGCTCGCGGGTCTGCGGCATCGGGCCGTCGGCGGCGGAGACGACGAGGATCGCGCCGTCCATCTGCGCGGCGCCGGTGATCATGTTCTTCACATAGTCGGCGTGGCCGGGGCAGTCGACGTGCGCGTAGTGGCGCGCCTTGGTCTCGTACTCGACGTGGGCGGTCGAGATCGTGATGCCGCGCGCCTTCTCCTCCGGCGCCTTGTCGATCTGATCGTAAGCGGTGAAGGTCGCGCCGCCGGTCTCGGCGAGCACCTTGGTGATCGCCGCGGTCAGCGAGGTCTTGCCGTGATCGACGTGACCGATCGTGCCGATGTTGCAATGCGGCTTGGAACGATCGAACTTAGCTTTTGCCATTTCCAGGCTCCTTTGCGTATCTCGTTCAGAGGAACTAGCGACGCCGAAGCGCGTCACTTGTTCTTGTCCATGATGTCTTTGGCGACGTTCGCCGGAACCTGCTCGTAGTGATCGAACTGCATCGTGAAGTTCGCGCGGCCCTGCGTGCCGGAGCGAAGCTGGTTGACGTAGCCGAACATGTTGGCGAGCGGCACCATCGCGTTGATCACCACCGCGTTGGCGCGCATGTCCTGGCCCTGCACCTGACCGCGACGGGAAAGCAGATCGCCCATCACGAAACCGGTGTGCTCCTCGGGCGTCACGACCTCGACCTTCATGATCGGCTCGAGCAGCACCGCGCCGCCCTTTTGCAGACCCTCGCGGAACGCCGCGCGGGATGCGATCTCGAAGGCGAGCGCCGAGGAGTCGACGTCGTGATAGGCGCCGTCGATGAGCGTCGCCTTCACGTCGACGACGGGGAAGCCGGCGAGCATGCCGGAGCCCATCACCGAATTGATGCCCTTTTCGACGCCGGGAATATATTCCTTCGGCACCGAGCCGCCGACGACCTTGGATTCGAACGACGAACCCGCGCCCGGCTTCCGATGGCTCGAACACGATCACCACTTTGGCGAACTGGCCGGTGCCGCCGGTCTGCTTCTTGTGGGTGTAGTTGATCTCGGTCTTCTTGGTCAGCTTCTCGCGATAGGCGACCTGCGGCGCGCCGATGTTGGCGTCGACCTTGTAGGTGCGCCTCAGGATGTCGACCTTGATGTCGAGATGCAGCTCGCCCATGCCCTTGAGGATGGTCTGGCCAGATTCCTGATCGGTCGAGACGCGGAACGACGGGTCCTCGGCGGCGAGCTTGGCCAACGCGACGCCGAGCTTCTCCTGGTCGGCCTTCGATTTCGGCTCGATGGCGATCTCGATGACCGGCTCCGGGAACTCCATCTTTTCCAGGATCACCGGCTTCTGCAGATCGCACAGGGTGTCGCCGGTGCGGGTGTCCTTCAGGCCCGCCAGCGCGACGATGTCGCCGGCGTAGGCTTCCTTGATGTCCTCGCGGTTGTTGGCGTGCATCAGCAACATGCGGCCGACGCGCTCTTTCTTGTCCTTGGTCGAGTTGAGCACGGTGGTGCCGGACTCGATCTTGCCGGAATAGACGCGGCAGAACGTGATCGTGCCGACGAACGGGTCGTCCATGATCTTGAAGCCGAGCATCGAGAACGGCTCGTTGTCGAGCGGCCGGCGCACGATCTCCTCGCCGGAGTCCATGTCGACGCCCTTGATGCCTTCGCGATCGGCCGGCGAGGGCAGATAGGCGACGACCGCGTCGAGCAGAGGCTGCACGCCCTTGTTCTTGAAGGCGGAGCCGCACAGCACCGGCACGAACGAGATTTGCCGCACCGCCTTGCGGATCAGCCGCTGCAAGGTAGCGAAGTCGGGCTCCTTGCCGTCGAAATAGGCGGCCATGACCTCGTCGTCGAGCTCGACGGCGGCCTCGATCAGCTTCTCGCGATATTCCTTGGCCTGCTCCAGGAGATCAGCCGGAATCTCTTCGTCGTGATACTTCGCGCCGAGGCCTTCGTCTTCCCAGACGACCGCCTTCATGCGCAACAGGTCGATGATGCCCTTGAAGTTGGACTCCGAGCCGATCGGCAACTGAATGCAGATCGGGCGGCCGCCAACCTTGGTGTTGATCTCTTCGACGCAGCGGAAGAAATCGGCGCCGATCTTGTCCATCTTGTTGACGAAAACGATGCGCGGCACGTTGTATTTGTCGGCCTGGCGCCACACCGTCTCGGTCTGCGGCTCGACGCCCTGGTTGCCGTCGAGCACGCATACTGCGCCGTCGAGCACGCGCAGGCTGCGCTCGACCTCGATGGTGAAGTCGACGTGGCCGGGGGTGTCGATGATGTTGAGGCGCTTGTCCTGCCAGAAGGTCGTCGTCGCGGCGGACGTGATGGTGATGCCGCGCTCCTGCTCCTGCTCCATCCAGTCCATCGTCGCGGCGCCGTCGTGGACTTCGCCGATTTTATGGGATTTGCCGGAGTAATACAGGATGCGCTCGGTGGTCGTGGTCTTACCGGCGTCGATATGCGCCATGATGCCGAAGTTTCGGTAGTCCTCGATCGGATGACTGCGGGGCATGGGTGAAGGTCCCTTGGAGGTCGTTCGCCGCTTACCAGCGGTAGTGGGCGAAGGCGCGATTGGCCTCGGCCATCCTGTGGGTGTCCTCCCGCTTCTTCACCGCCGCGCCGCGATTGTTGGAGGCGTCGAGCAGCTCCGCAGCCAAACGGTCGACCATGGTCTTGTCGTTGCGTTCGCGTGCGGCATTGATGATCCAGCGAATGGCCAGCGCCTGGCGGCGCTCGGTGCGCACTTCCACGGGAACCTGATAGGTGGCGCCGCCGACGCGGCGCGAGCGGACTTCGACCGACGGCGCGACGTTCTCAAGCGCTTGCTTGAACACAGCGAGCGGGTCGGACTTGGCTTTGGACTCGACGCCGTCGAGCGCGCCGTAGACGATCTTCTCGGCGACCGACTTCTTGCCCTCGTACATGATGGTGTTCATGAACTTGGCGACGACGATATCTCCGAACTTGGCGTCCGGGATGATTTCGCGTTTCTCGGCGGAATGGCGGCGCGACATGGTCGGCTCCTGAAATTTCTGGTCTTACTTCGGACGCTTGGCGCCGTACTTCGAACGGCGCTGCTTGCGGTCCTTGACGCCCTGCGTGTCGAGCACGCCGCGCAGGATGTGGTAGCGCACGCCGGGCAGATCCTTGACGCGGCCGCCGCGGATCATGACGACCGAGTGCTCCTGAAGGTTATGGCCCTCGCCGGGGATGTAGCCGATCACCTCGAAGCCGTTGGTCAGCCGCACTTTGGCGACCTTGCGCAAGGCCGAGTTCGGCTTCTTCGGCGTCGTCGTGTAGACGCGCGTGCAGACGCCGCGCTTCTGCGGCGACTTCTCCAGATGGCGCGCCTTCTCGCGATAAACCTTCGGCGAGCCGCGGCTTGCGGATCAACTGACTGATCGTCGGCATTTACAGCCCTTCGTCCCGTCTCGGGCCTTGCGGCCCGCCTTTAAAACCTTGTGGCGGTCACCCACGCGAAACCAAAAACGCCGCAAAACCCTGTCTACAGGGCTTCGGGCGCTAAAAACGCAGAGGACCGCAACGATACGCTACGTTCGTGCACTCAACCGGGCCGGCAACCGCCCCGTATAGCTCTCGTCGATGAGATCGTCAGCGTTTAGAGTCGATGGGTTCCGCGCGAGTCGCACTGAACAACGAAGCTCTACAGCCTGTCGAAAGCGCGCGGACCATATTCGTGGCCCGAAAGGCAGTCAACCCCTTTTTAAGAAGCTTCGGCGGGAATTCGCCCGCTCTGCCGCAGCCGCGCTCAGTGGCTGACCGCGAGCCGGTCGCCGGCGCGGCTCAGCAGCGCCACCGCGCGCAGCAGCTGATAGGGATCGTCCTGCTCGGCCGGCATCGGCGCGAGATGCACCCACATCTCGCCCTCGGCGCTGACAAGCCGGACATTGCGAGCGACCGACAACGTCAGCGCGTCGCGAATCGCCTCGGACAGGCCGAGGTCGGCGACGCGGTCGCGCGCCCGCAGCCGGCCGCCTTCGATATAGAGCATCTCGCCCATGAGTTCGACGGCGCCGGGATTGACGTGCAACGCCTCGCCGCGATCGTCGATCAGGATGGCGGCCAAGCCGAGCCAGGCGAACCCGTCGGCGACGCCGCGCGCACGGGCGCCGGCGAGCAGCGGCCCGAGTGGAGGCGGCGCGTGCGCCTGCTGTCGGCGCTCGCGGGGAGGCGACCAGGGTTTAGCCATCGGCGACCGGAACGTCTCCTGTCGAATTACCGGACTGATACGCCCTTGTCGACGAAAACGCGTCGTCAATACGGCGCCCGAACGTCAGCTTGAATGGCGTCTGCTTTTGGCGGCGCCCGCCTCAGAGCGGCTTCGGCCCCATTTGACCGCGTTCGCCGCGCCCGCCGCCGGGATGCGGCCTCGCCGCTCGCGCAACATGTGCAGCAAGCGGGCCGAAATGTCGCCTTCTGGCCGTCATCGAGGCTGTTGTAGAGTGGCTTCGCGGCATCGGCGACCTTCTTCAGATCTCGTCCGACGCTTTGGCGAGCCGGTCGGACATTTGCGTCATCATGGCGATCGGCGAGGGGCGCTGGCCCGCCTCCATGCTCCTCGCGCCGCGCCTGCATCGCCTCGCGCCGCGCCTTGGCGGCGTCACGCACGGCGGCTCTCGAACGCCGGCCACAGCTTCTGCTGGTCGGAGGTCAGCTTGAGCGCGGCCTTCATGCCGGCGAGCTTGGCGTCGAGCAGAAACCCACGCTCCGCCATCCGGTGCGCCGCGGCGCGTCGGCGGCGTCGGGGGCGGCGACGGCGTTGTAGGTGAAGGCCGAGCCGGCGAGTGCGGCGGCGAAAGCGGCGGAAAGAACCAGCTTGTTCATGGCGGCGCTCCCTTGATCGATTGCGCGGGACGAAGCGTCGCGGAACGCTACATGAACTGCAAGTTACAAGCCCTTCATGCGCGCTTACGGCGCCTTGGCCATCGCGGTGAGCCGCCTGACCGCCGCGCCAACGAACGCAGCTTCGTCTTCGATGTGCGGGATGTGGCCGACGCCGGCTAGCGTGTCGAGCGTCGCGCCGGGGATCAGCGTCCGAGCCGCTCGCCTTGCGCGATCGGCGTGACGTGGTCGTCGGCGCCCCAGAGCAGCGCGACCGGCAGCGTCAGCTTGCGATTCGCCGCGGGGTCGGCGCTGCGGGCGGTCGGATCGCGAAACAGCAGGCTCGGCAGCCAACGCGCATAGGCGATGCTCGTCCCGGGACGACGATAGGGCCGCTGCAACGTCGCGACGACAGCGTCGGTCGCCGCTTGCGGCCGCGCCAGCAGCCCCGCCAGCAGCCGGCGGGTCAGCCAGGGATTGACGAGGACGGCGTCGACCAACGCGCGCGCGACGAACCCTGCGCCAGCGCGGCCTTGAGCCAGGCGGGGTCGGTCGGCGGCTCGTCGCCCTCCGGCGGCAGCGCCAAGGCGCCGTCGACGAGCGCGAGGCCGCCGAGCCGTCCGGGATGACGCATCGCCAATTCGACCGCCGCGCCGGCGCCGAACGAATGCGCGAGCACGATAGGCTTCGCGAACTTCAGTGCGTCAAGCAGCGCCGCCAGACGCTCGGCCTGCTCGGCGCGCGTATAGCCGCCGCGTTCGGGCCGCGAGGAAAAGCCGAACGGCGGCAGGTCCACGGCGACGACGCGATATCCGGATTTGGCGATCGCCTGCGCCGCGGGCGCCCAAAACCCGCTCCACGCCGCCGTGCCGGGGACGATCACGACCGCGGGCGCGTCGGGCGCCCCGAAGCTTTGCACGAAGATTTCGGCGTCGCCGGCGACCACGCGCTCGCCCGCCGGAGCCTCCACGCCCGCGGCTTCGCGGCTCGCCTGCCCTATTTCCGCGACAGCCACAAAAGCCACGAGAGCCACCGCCAGGCCCAGCGCGGCGAAGAGAAGGATGCGAAGCGCCTTGAGCAAGCGGACTCCCCAGACGCTGGCGACAGCCGGAGTAGCGCGCGGACCGCATTGAAAGCAATGCAACGGCGTGGTTGACCGGTAGCCGTCGAAGCCGCAATGCTTCGATCAGACCCCCATCATCGCCCTGGAGCCTTCATGTCGGAACCCGTGATCGGCAAACTGGCCAAGGCGTTGCGCGCCGGCGGCGTCTACAGCGCCTGGGTCGGCATCAACGATCCGCAGATCGCCGAGGCGCTGGCGCGCGAGGATTTCGACGCGGTGACGCTCGACATGCAGCACGGCTCCGTCGATCTCGTCGGCGCGGCGCGGGGAATCCTGTCGGTCGCGCTCGCCGGCAAGCCGACGGTGGTGCGGATCGGCGTCGGCGATTTCGCGGCCGCGAGCCGGGTCGCGGACGCGGGCGCGGCGGCGGTGATCGCGCCGATGATCAACAGCGTCGAGGATGCGCGCGCCTTCGCCGACTTCATGAAATTCCCGCCGCTGGGACGACGCTCGTGGGGGCCGCGGGCGTGCGCCGCCGCTCAGCGGCTTCGCCGGCCCCGCCTATCTGCACGAGGCCAACGCGATCACGCTCGCCATCGCCATGATCGAAACGCGCGAGGCGCTGGCGGCGTTGGATGGCATTCTCGCCGTGCCGGGGATTGACGGCGTGTTCGTCGGCCCCTCGGACCTGTCGATCGCGCTGGCCAACGGCGGCGCCGTCGACCCCCGGGGGCCGGCGGTCGAGGAGGCGCTGACGAAGATCGTCGCCGCCGCGAAGGCGGCCGGCAAGTTCGTCGGGCTCTTCTGTTTCGACGGCGCCCAGGCCCGCGCCGCCCGCGCCCGAGGCATCGCCTTCACGTCCATCTCCACCGACGCGCTGCTGCTGCGCGGGGCGGCGCGGGCGGAGTTGGAGAAGGCGCGGGGGTAGCGGCGGCGCGGACAGGTGCGCCCCCAGGGTTTTCAGGCGTTTAGGCGCCTATTTCTGTCCGGCGCGCGCTGCGCTCACCGCTCAGGCATCCCTGCTTTGCGCAGGCCGTCGTAGGTCCGCTCGTTCGCCTCGATGCGCGCTGGCTCGCCGCCCTGAGTGGAGGCGTACGCTCTAAATGCTGAAATCGTCTTCAGCGGACCGGTCGAGGGCGAGCGCTCGCTCGTGCTCCGCGACGGCTTCCTGATAGCGCGCCTGGAACCCAAGGATATTGCCCTTCAAGACGTGAGGCCAAGTCCAGTCTGGATCGAGGGCGAGCGCCTTTGACACCAATTCGTCGGCCCGCTCGAGGTCGCCTTTGGGGTCACTGGAAACACCACTCTGCGCCGGCTGGAAGAACTTCCACCCCAACTGGGTCAGGGCGCGAACGTTGTTGGGATCGACGGCGAGCGCCTTTTCGCAGAGCGCGTAGGCCGCATCCGCTTCCTTGCCGATCCCGCCAGTCTTCCAATTGCCCGCGACACATTGGATAGCCAAGTCCTCGGCGTCGCGATTGGCCGCAGGCGTCCGTTTGAGCGCGTGCGCCTTCCGCCTCGATGAGTTGAAGGTTCATTGCCCGCGCCAGATGAGTGACGATCTCGTCCTGCGTCTGCAACAGATCGGCGCGGGGGGTGTCGAATTGTTCGGCCCACAGGTGCGCGCCGCTGGCGGCGTCGATGAGCTGGGCGTTGACCCGCATCCGATCGCCGCTCGGCTGCACCGAGCCTTCCAGAACATAGCGCACCCCCAGCTCCTTGCCGATCGCCTTGGCGTCGACCGGCTTGCCCTTGAAGGTCATGGCCGTGTTGCGCGCGATGACGAAGCTCTCGCGGATGCGCGCGAGACTGGTGGTCACTTCATCGGTCAGCGCGTCGACCAGATAGTCCTGCCCCGGATCGCCGGAGAGATTGGCGAAGGGCAGCACAACGATCGAAAGCCGCGCGGCCGCGCTGGGCGTCTTCTCAGCAACGCTGGCGACCCGGTTCGGCATTGAGCAACCACCACGCGCCGCCCGCGATCGAAACAAGCAGCGCCGCGAGCACGGCGGCGACCGGCGCGAGCCCGAAACGTCCCTCGTGCGGCTTGGACGCGGTGGCCTTTGCGGGCGCGACTGGCCTCGGCTCGGCGGGAACGCCCACTTGCAGCGAATAGACGCGGATCGGTTCGGCGATATTCTTAAGCTGCGTCGGGCCGAGATCGATGACCTTGAGATCTGAGCCGACCGTTGACCTGCCGATAGGCGTCCTCGGACAAACAGATCGCGCCGGGCGCGGCGACGCCTTCCAATCGCGCGGCGACGTTGACGCCGTCGCCCATGAGATCGCCGTCGCTCTCCTCGACGACGTCGCCCAAATGAACGCCCATGCGGAAGTCGATGCGACGCTCAGGGGGCACGCCGGCGTTGCGCTCGATCATCGCGTTCTGCACTTCGATCGCGCAGCGCACCGCGTCAACCACGCTGCGAAACTCGGTTAGCAGACCGTCGCCCATGCGTTTGACGATGCGGCCGTGATGCACGGCGATCGTCGGATCGATCAGGTCGCTGCGCAGCGTGCGGAGCCGGGCGAGGATGCGGTCCTCGTCGGCGCCGGCCAGCCGGCTGTAGCCGACCACGTCGGAGCAAGGATCGCCGCCAGTTTGCGGGTCTCGCTCATCGCGCCCTCGTCGAGCCGGCGGGACGTTACCGCAATTCACGAGATCGGGGCGCTTAAAAACGAGCCCCTTTCGCCAGGAACGCCCGATATCCTTAGACCTTCAAAAGAGCCTCCTACTTTACAGTGATCGAAATGCTCTCTATCCGCTCAAATCCGCTGGGGAAAATTACGTCGAATTGCACTGAATCCATGCCGGTGAATCCTTTATGCGGCGTATATCTGACATTCGCGCCGAACGTCTTTCTGGCGCTGCACTGTCGATATTCGTTGGTGAAATTGCCGTAGCCCAAGCCCTGTTCGATACGGACTGATCCCGAGGACGGCCCACTGACGACCCTTACCGTGACCGGCCCCCGCGAGGTGCAATCCAGGTTGATGCTGGCGTAATGGGCGAGCAGTAGACTTCCGCCCGCGACCACGGTTTTATTGTAGTTGCCGTATGTTTGCGCGGCTGCGTTCGTGACGAGCGCGCTGGTCAGCGCAATAGCGCAGATTTGGCCGTTCAGTTTTCGCGTCATGGTGATCCCCAACGAACTCTGGGCACGTCGGCGCAAAGTATCGCCGCGATTTTCCGGCTCTCGCCCATCGCGCCCTCCGGCCGGGGCACGTTAGGGCAATCCGGGGGTGGGCTCGCCTAAACACGACGGCGGCTGTGATTTAAAATGAAACCTTTGACTTGCGGCGCCACGGGCGCCGTCTTGGCCGCAAAGCCACGCCCGCCTCGCCTTCGCCGCATTTACCTGCGGCGCCGCCTCGCTTATGAACCCCGGCAAGCCCGCTGCACGCGGGCGGGGGACGCGCATGTTCACGAAAATCCTGATCGCCAATCGCGGCGAGATCGCCTGCCGGGTCATCAAGACGGCGCAGCGGCTCGGGATCAAGACCGTCGCCGTCTATTCCGACGCCGACGCCGACGCGCTGCATGTCGAGATGGCCGACGAGGCGGTCGCGCATCGGCCCGCCGCCGGCGGCCGAATCCTATCTCGTGATCGACAAGATCGTCGCCGCCTGCCGGCAGACCGGCGCCGAGGCGGTGCATCCCGGCTACGGCTTCCTCTCCGAGCGCGCCGCGTTTCGCGCAAGGCGCTGGCCGAGGCCGGGCATCGTGTTCATCGGCCCCAATCCGCGCGCCATCGAGGCGATGGGCGACAAGATCGAATCGAAGAAATTCGCCAACGCGGCGAAGGTCTCGACCGTGCCCGGCTATCCTCGGCGTGATCGAGAGCCCCGAGCACGCGGCCGAGATCGCCGACGAGATCGGCTATCCCGTGATGATCAAGGCGTCGCGCCGGCGGCGGCGGCAAGGGCATGCGCATCGCCCATTCGCGCAAGGAAGTCGCCGAAGGCTTTCGCGCGCGCGAAATCGGAGGCGAAATCGTGCTTCGGCGACGACCGCGTGTTCGTCGAGAAATTCATCGTCAACCCGCGCCATATCGAAATCCAGGTGCTCGGCGACAAGCATGGCAACGTCATCTATCTCGGCGAGCGCGAATGCTCGATCCAGCGCCGCAACCAGAAGGTGATCGAGGAGGCGCCGTCGCCGCTGCTCGACGAGGCGACGCGGCGAGCAGATGGGCGAGCAGGCGGTCGCGCTCGCGAAGGCGGTCGGCTACGATTCCGCCGGCACGGTCGAGTTCGTCGCCGGGCAGGACCGCAGCTTCTTCTTCCTCGAGATGAACACGCGGCTGCAGGTCGAGCATCCCGTCACCGAACTCGTCACCGGCGTCGATCTCGTCGAGGAGATGATCCGCGGTCGCCGCGGGCGAGAAGCTGCGGCTGACGCAGGCGCGACGTGAAGCTGACCGGCTGGGCGGTCGAGAGTCGCGCGTCTACGCCGAGGACCCGACGCGCGGCTTCCTGCCCTCGACCGGCCGGCTCGTGCGCTACCGCCCGCCGGCCGAAGGCGTGCACGACGGCGTCACGGTGCGCAACGACACCGGCGTCTTCGAGGGCGGCGAAATCTCGATCTACTACGATCCGATGATCGCCAAGCTCGTCACCCACGCGGCCGACGCGCGCCGCGGCGATCGAGGCGCAGGCGAACGCGCTCGACGCGTTCGATGATCGACGGCATCCGCCACAACATCCCGTTCCTGTCGGCGCTGATGCAGCATCCGCGCTGGCGCGAGGGGCGGCTGTCGACCGGCTTCATCGCCGAGGAATTCCCCGACGGCTTCGCCGCCGCAGGCGCCGACGGCGAGACCGAGCGCGTCGATCGCCGCCGATCGCCGCGCATGTCGACCACGTCGATGAACGTGCGCAAGCGCGAGATTTCCGGCCAGTTGCGCGCGCCGGCGCGGCTGAGCTTCGATCTGAAGCGCGTCGTCGCGCTGGGCGCGGACGCGCATCGACGCTCGACGGTCGAGCCGCAGCGCGACGGCGTCGACGTCGTGTTCGCGGACGGCCGCCGGCTTGCGCGTCGACTCGCCCTGGACGCCGGGCGCAGCCGGTCTGGCGCGGCGACATCGACGGGCGCGCGATCGCGGCGCAAGTGCGGCCGATCCTCAACGGCTTCGAGCTCGCCCATGCCGGCGCCGCAGGTCGACGGCGCGCGTCTACACCGCGCGCGAGGCGGAGCTCGCGGCGCTGATGCTCGAGCGCAAGGGCGCCGACAATTCGCGCGGCGCTGCTGTGCCCGATGCCGGGACTGGTCAAGAGCGATCGCCGTCAAGGAGGGCCAGGAGGTCAAGGCCGGCGAGCCGCTCTGCATGGTCGAGGCGATGAAGATGGAGAACGTGCTGCTCGCCGAGCGCGACGTGACGGTGAAGAAGATCCTCGCCAAGCCGGGCGACTCGCTGGCGGTCGACGCCGTCATCATGGAGTTCGCCTGAGCCGCGCGCGCTTATACGCGCATCCAACCGCAGTTCAGACCTTGCGGGTCGGCAAGCTTTCCAGTTCGCTACGCTTTAGAGGCTTCAGCACGTTACATTTTTTAGATCGGCTCTTCGCGAACCAGCGTTTTTCGGTTCGCGGGGGCCGATTTTGTATTTGCGGTAGCTCGATCAGCTGCTTGAAAGCTGATCCGACTGGTAACTTTAAGGCGCCGTAAGTTTCTGCGGCGAGCGCCGCGCGCCCTCCTCGCTTAGCCGCTTGGAAAGGAAACCGTGGCTTAACTGCGGCGCGACGCGCGTGAGCGCGCAGCGAGGCCCCATGAGTTTGCAAGCGTCCGCGTCGAAGGCGCGTTCGGAGCGTAAGCCGCCGTCGTGGCTGGCGCGCCCGCTCGACGTCGCGCTGCCGCGCAAGGCCGTCGAACTGATGGCGATGTTCGTCGCCGCGATGTTCTTCGCCTATGTGTTCATGGCGGTGAAGGTCATGCTGGAAGGCAAGCAGACCTATCATTTCGGCGATTTCTTCGCGCTCTGGACCTCCGCGGTCGTCACCCATGGCGGCGACGCCGCCGTCAATTTCGACGCCGACGCGCTGCATGCGCGCCAGGTCGCGCTCGGCATGAACCCCGACGGCTACAACCCGTTTCCCTATCCGCCGAGCTTCCTGCTGCTGCTCGGGCCGCTCGGCGGGCTGCCGCTGCATCTGGCGTTCTACGTCTTCATGGTCCCGGCTTCGCCGCCTATTTCCTGGCGATGACGGCCGGGCGTTGGCGCGAATGGTGGTGGGCGCTCGGCCGCCTGCATCGCGCCGGCGACCGGCATCACGCTGATTTCCGGGCAGACCGGCTATCTCTCCGGCGGCGCTGATGATCGGCGGCTTGCGGCTGCTGCCGACGCGGCCGGCGCTGGCGGGCGTGCTGTTCGGACTGCTGGCCTACAAGCCGCAGCTCGGCGTGCTGGTCCCCGTGGCGCTGGTCGCGATGGGCGGCTGGCGCGCCATCGCCGCCGCGACGGCGACCTTCGCTTGTCGGCGTCATCGCCTCCGGCTGCGTCTACGGCTTTGCGCTGTGGGGGCTGTGGGCGCATTCGATGCTTCGAATACGCCACGCGCTTCCATCCCGTCGTCGGCTACATGCCGACGATCTACGCCAACGCGATCATGCTCGGCGCTTGGCGCTCGGTCGCCTGGGTCGTTGCAACTCGCGGTCTCGATCCCGGTCGGCGTCGTCGTCTGGCGCGCCTTTCGCGCAAGGCCCGAGCGACGCGCGCGGCGGCGCTGCTGGTCGTCGGCACCTATCTGGCGACGCCGCACGCGTTCAACTACGACATGCCGATGATGACGCTGGCGCTGGTCTGGTATTTCGTCGAGCGGTTTCGCAGCGAGGAGCGTTTCGACGTCGGCGAGATCCTGGCGCTGCTGCTGGCCTTCACCATGCCGTTCCTCATGCTCGAACCTGAAGACGGTCGGCATGCCGATGAGCTGGGCGCCGCTCGGGCTGATGTTCTGCCTGATCGCCTGGCCGCGCCCGGCGCAGCCGGTCGCCGACCTACGACCGATGCAAACGGCGGAAGCCTAGCGCCGACATACCCGCTGGGCCCCGCCGAGCGCGAATATGGCCTCCAGACCGCAAAGATTCCTTAACCAAGGCGGAACCCGGAAGCAAAGCCGCCGCGTAGTTCTGGCGATCGACGGAGGGCGGCATGGTCACCCCCAAATCCTGGTGTCTCGGTTTTGTGGTCGGCTTTGCGCTCGTAGCGCCGACAACCTTCGCCGGCGAGCCGCCGCCGCCCGACGCCCGCAACGTCGTCGCCGACCAGCTCCACGCCTTCGAGCGCGACGATGCGTCGACGGCATGGAAGTTGGCCGCCCCGGAAATGCGCGAGAAGTTCGGCTCGGCCGCCAATTTCATCGAGATCGTGCGATCGAAATACGGGCCGATCTACCACCCACCGCAGCGTCGATTTCGGCCCGTCGATGCGCAAGGGCGACCAAGTCGGCATGGTGGTGACCATTGTCGATAACGACAACGATGTCTGGTCGGCGCTGTTCTTGCTCTCTAAGCAAGGCGACGGCGCTTGGCTAACCTCGGACTGCTTGCTCACCAAGGCGCCGCAGACCAGCATCTGACGGCGAGCCTCGAAACCACTCTCCGTCGGTTGCGTATCGAAATGTGACGTCGCCACGGAGGGTCTTATGCGCAAGCTAGCGTTAGGGTTGCTGGCCCTAGTTTTCGCCTTCGCCGCCTCGGCGCGCGCCGATGACCCCGCCGACGCAAAGGCGGTCATCACGCAGCAGCTCGAAGCGTTCACTCACAACGACGCCCACGGCGCCTGGGCGCTGGCGGCGCCGGCGATCCAGCAGAAATTCGCCGACGCCGACGCGTTCATGGCTATGGTGAAAACCCTCTATCCTCCCGTCTATCGACGACGCAGCGTCGAATTCGGCAAGCAATCGCGCGAAGGCGACCAGATCGCGCAAGAGATGGTCTTCGTCGACGAAAGCAACGACGTTTGGGACGGGGTCTATAAGCTGGAGCGCCAAAGCGGCGGCGATTGGAAGATCACCGCTTGCGTACTGGTCCGCGCCAAGGAGTCGAGCCTGTAGAGGGCGCAAAGCCGTCCGGAACACCGGATCTTAACTTATTTTTGCCCTCTAACTTCACAACGCGCCCGCGCAGACCGTAAGCTGTCGGTGAACCGCCGCCCCACGCGGGCGGCATTGCCGAGGGCCAGCGCAGATGTCGTCCGGGCGTCGCCAACTCTCCTTAGAAACAATCGTCTTGTTTCTCATGGGCGCGCTGTTTGTCGGCGGCGGCGCCTTCATGTGCGTGACCGCCTACCGGACGGGCGAGGCGCCGGCCGCGCAAGTCGCCGCTACCGATGTCGCCTCGCTAAGCCCCGCCTTGCCGCCGGCCATGCCGCCGACCGCCGAGCCCGCGCCGGCTTCCACCGTCTACGCGCCGACGCCCGAACCCGCGTCCATCTTCTCCTCGCCGCCCGCCGCCGAAAATCCGACGCCCGCCCCCCGGCCGGCGCAGCCCGTGCCGTCGGAGCGGCCCCTGTCGGCGCCGGTCGTGTTGGGCCCCGCGGCGCCGTTCCCGCCGCCGCGTCCGATCGAACTTCACACCGCCCCGGTGCTCGCTTCGCTGGGCGCGCCGACCCCGGCGGCGCGGAACGATCTCTCCAGCTTCGGGATGAAGCCCGCTTCGCTGAGCCAGTACGACCATTTCACCGCTGTCTACGATCTCACCGCCCACACCGTCTATCTGCCCAACGGCGATCGGCTCGAAGCCCATTCCGGCCTCGGCGCGCTCAAGGACGATCCTGCTCATGTCGACGAGAAGGATCGCGGCGCGACCCCGCCGCATGTCTACGATCTCACCTTGCGCGAAGAAATGTTCCACGGCGTCCAGGCGCTGCGGCTCAACCCGGTTGGCGGCGCCTCGGATCAATTTTCGGCCGCGCCGGCTTGCTCGCCCACACCTACATGCTCGGGCCGAGCGGCGACTCCAACGGCTGCGTCTCGTTCAAGAACTACGACGCCTTTCTGCAGGCGTTCCAGGGCGGGCTGGTCAAGCGGCTCGCCGTCGTGACCAGCGTGAAATAACGTATCGTAACGCTGGCGAACGCTCGCGCTTGCGGCCTCCGGCAAACGCGGCGATAGTGCGCGCTGAGATGTCAGGTCGCCCTCAGGCTCGTATTTCATGACGCTTCGGCTCGCCATCGAGAACATGGACCGCCTGCCCGACGGCGGTCCGCTGAGGGTCGAGGTGAAGGGCCGGGGGCTCGACATCGGCCGCGACGCCCATCTCGACTGGACGCTGCCGGACCCGAGCCGCTACGTTTCCGGCAAGCATTGCGAGATCCGCTACCGCGACAACGAATACTGGCTGCTACGACGTCTCCACCAACGGCATGTTCGTCAACGGCGCCGCAGTTCCGCCTCGACGCGCCCTATCGGCTGCGCGACCGCGACCGGCTGGCGATCGGCCCCTACGTGATCGCGCGTCGCGATCGAGGGCGGCCCGGCGGCTGCGGCGCCGCCGCCGACGGCTTCGGCGCAGCGAGCGGCCGACGTCTGGGGCGGCGGTCGGCGATGTCGCGCCGCCCGACGACCGCGACGCCTATCGCGTCCGCAACGGGCCGGCGGCGCCGGGCGATTTCCTCGACTTCGCCACCGACGCCGGCATGGATTTCGCCGCCACGGCGCGAAGCGCCGCCCTCGCCCTGGAGACGACGCCGCGCCGCGCGCGCGGCGGACGAGGCCTGGCTAGCGGCGCCGACGCGCGCCGCCGCCGCCGCCGCGCCGATCCGCGCGCCCGTCGAACCGCCTCCGACGCCGCCGGCCGACGACGCCGCCGCAGGCCGTCGCCGCGCCGCCGCCGGCCGCCCCGTCGCCGCCCCGCCGCCGCGCCTTCGCCGCGCCGGCGCCCGCCTTCGCGCCGGCCCCGGCGGCTTCCGACGCGGCGTTGATCGACGCGCATCGCCGCGCGCCGCCGGCATGCCCACCGCCGCCATCGCCGGTCGCGACGCCGGCGAGCTCGCCGACGAGATCGGCGCGGTGTTGCGCCTGACCACGCAGAACCTCATCCAGATGGCGGCGAGCCGCCGGCAGACCAAATCGGCGATCCGCTCCGCCCAGCACACCATGTACCGGCCGACCGAGAACAACCCGCTCAAATTCGCCGCCGAGTCCCGAGCACGCGATGGAGATCATGTTCGGGCCGCCGAGCCGCGATCCATCTCAAGGCGTCCGGCCGCCGTGGCGGAGGCGTTCGAAGAGCAGAAGGCCCATGCCTTGCTGACCTTCGGCGCGATGCAGGGCGCGCTCGACGCGCTGTTCGAGGACCTGAGCCCCGACAAAATCGACGCCGCCGTGCAGCAGGAAAGAGGCCTCGAGCGCGGTGGTGGCGTCCCGTAAGGCGCGGCTGTGGGACGCCTACGCGGAGCGTTGGAAGGCGTTGACCAAACGTGCGGACGGCCGGTTGAACGACGCCTTCATGGGCCTGTTCGCCCAGGCCTATGACCGCTTGACCGAAAAGGGCGGCTGAAAGCCGCAACGCGAGGCGCCGTCGCAATGTCGTGGAACGCAAAAGTACATTGGACGCGAGGGGCTGTTTCTTCGGCCTCATCATCTGCAGCAGGCCGACCGCTATCTCGAAAACGCGCTCGAAAGCCGAACTCGCCACGTCACGCCCTATCCCTGGGGCTTCGCCGCGATCGAGATCGACCGCGACCTCGCGCATCAGGGCAAGTTCGCGCTGCGCCGCGCCGCCGGCGTGCTGCCCGACGGCGGGCTGTTCGATTTTCCCGCCGAAAGCCCGGCGCCGCGCGCCGATCGACGTCCCGGAATCGGCGGCCGGCCAGGTGATCTGGCTCACCGCGCCGGCGCGCGCGGAAAACGCCCGCGAGGTCGGGCCGCACGGCGCCGAAGGCGCGACGCGCTACGTCATCGGCGCCGAGACGGTGATCGATTCGACCTCGCATCTGCGCATCGAGGAGGAGATCGAGGTCGCCTATCCCCGGCTCGCCTATGAAATCCGCAAGACGCAGAAGCCGGGCTTCGTCAGCCTGCCGGCGGCGCGGCTGGTCGAGGTGCACGACAAGACGCTGGTGTTCGACGAGAAATTCGCGCCGCCGCTGCTGCTGGTCGCCGCTCATCCGACCGTCGAGGGCTGGCTCGACCGGGTGATCGGCTGGATCGGCGCCAAGCTCGACGAGCTCGCCCGCTACGCCAGCGACCCCACCGCCGGCGGCGGCCTGCAAAGCGCCGACTATCTGATGCTGCAAATGCTGAACCGCGAATCGCCGGTGCTCGCGCATTTCCGGCGCTCGCGCGCCGTGCATCCCGAGCGGCTGTACGAGGAGTTTCTGCGCATCGCCGGCGAACTCGCCACCTTCGCCACGCCGGAGCGGCGCGCGCGCGAATACGAGCCTTACGTTCACGACGATCTCGAGCGCTCGCTTCGCGCCGGTGCTGCGCGACATCCAGGATTTCCTGTCCGCCCAGCTCGACCGGCGCGCGATCCGGCTCGAACTGATCGAGCGCGCGCCCAACGCCTATGTCTCGACGATCAAGGACCGCACGCTGTTCCGCAACGCGACCTTCATCCTGGAGGTGTCGGCGCGGCGGCCGCTCGACGAAATCCAGCAGAGCCTGCCCGCCTATCTCAAGGTCGGCCCCAACACCAAGATGAACGAGATCGTGCACGCGCATCTGCCGGGCGTGCCGCTGGTGCATCTGCCGACGCCGCCGCCGCAGATCCGCGCCATCACCGATCACGTCTATTTCTATCTCGACCGCACCTCGCCGCTGTGGCCGGAGTTCAGCGTCGCCAGCGCGGTCGGCATGCATTTCGCCGGCGACTGGCCGGAGCTTGCAGCTTGAGTTCTGGGCGCTCCGGGAAGGCCGGCGATGAGCGACGGCGACGATCCCTTCGCCCGCGCGCGACCGGACGATCATCCGCCCCAACCCCGGCGGACGGCTGCCCGCCGCCGCCGCCGCCGCCGCCGCCGCGCCGGCTCCGCCGCCGCCCGCTGCCGCCGCCGCGCGCCTATCAGGGCGGCGCGCCGCCGGCGTCGCGGCCGCAATCCGCCGTCGCCTATCCCCGCCGCGCGCCGCCCGCTCCGCGCCGGCGAAGGCGACGCCTGGATGGTCGGGCCGCGCAGGTCAACCCCTATCTCGCCGCAGACGCCGCGCGCCGCCGCTGACGCCGGCGCCCGCCTCGCCGCATGTCTCGCGTCGACCTCGTGATGGTCGCCGACAATCCGCTGATGCGCGCCGCCGCCTCGCTGCTGCTGGCGCTCGGCCGGCTGCGCGCCTCGCTGTCGCGCGCCGGCGCCGGGCCGCTGATGGATCAGGTGGCGCAGGCGATCGAGGCGTTCGAGCGCGACGCGCGCGCCGGCCGGCGCGCCGGCCGATCAGGTGCAGATCGCCAAATACGCGCTCGCCGCCACCGCCGACGACATCGTGCAGAACCTGCCGACCGACGATCGCCACGTCTGGACGCGCTATTCGATGCTGGTGCGCTTCTTCGGCGAGCGCACCGGCGGCGTCAAATTCTTCCAGGAGCTCGACCGCGCCAAGCAGAATCCCGCCGTCAATCTCGGCCTGCTCGAACTCATGCACGCTTGCCTCAGCCTCGGCTTCGAGGGCGTCTATCGCGCCGCCGGCGGCATGGGCGCGTTGCAGGGCCTGCGCCGCGATCTCTACGAGACGATCCGCCGCGCGCGCGCCGAAGACCATCGAGGATCTGTCGCCGCACTGGCGCGGGCATGACGATCGGGCTCGCGGGCAGCCGCCTGCAAATCCCGGTCTGGGCGGTGGCCGCGGCCGCGCGGCGGCGCTGCTGCTCGGCGTCTATCTGTTCCTGCGCCATCTGCTCAGCGGCCAGGCCGAGGCGCTGGCGCTGCAAGATGGCCGCGCTCTACCCCGACACGCGAGATCCAGCTCGCCCGCGAAGCGGCGGTGAAGCCGCCGCCGGCGCCGAAGACGGAGTCGCGCCGCAGCTCGTCTGCATCCGCGGGCGCTGGCGCCGGAGATCATGGCGGGCAAGGTCGAGCGCCGAGCAGACGCCGACGACGATCTTCGTGCGCGTCGGCAGCGTCGTGCTGTTCCCCTCCGGCGGCGCCAACGCCAATCCCGTCCTTCGCGCCGATCGCCAAGAAGATCGCCGGCGCGCTCGACAAGCAGCCGGGCGACATCACCGTCACCGGCTACACCGACGGCGATCCGATCAAGACCATCGCCTTTCCCTCCAATTTCGAACTTTCGCAGGCGCGCGCGAAATCGGCGGCGGCGTTGCTGAAGCGCGACCTCGCGCGACCCGAAGCGGGTCGTCAGTCAAGGGCAAGGGCGCGGCCGATCCGGTCGCGCCCAACGACGTCGAGGCCAACAAGTCGAAGAACCGGCGCGTCGAATTCTCGATCCCGCGCGACGACAGCCAGGGGTGCTGAGGCGATGACTTGGGCGTTCTGGCTCTGGATCGGCCTTAGCGTGCTCGGCGCCCTGCTGCTGGCGGCGCTGGTCTGGTTCGGCGGCCCGCTGATCTCGGTCGCCGACTATGCGCCGTTCGAAGGCACCGGCGTCCGGCTGTCGATCATCTTCGTCATCTTCCTGATCGTCGGCGGCGATCATCGCCTGGCGCGTCGTCAAGCGGCTGCGCGCCGCCGCGGCGCTCGAAAAGGCGATGACCGAGGCGGCGCAGGAGGACAGCGACGCGCCCGTCCTCAAGCAGAAGATGGAGGACGCGCTCGCGACGCTGCGCAACGCCAAAACCGGCGGCGCGGCGCTCTACGATCTGCCCTGGTATCTCATCATCGGCCCGCCTGGCGCCGGCAAGACCACGGCGCTGGTCAATTCCGGCCTGCGCTTTCCGCTCGCCGTCAGCGCGGCGGCCCGCAGGCGGTGCAGGGCATCGGCGGCACGCGCTATTGCGACTGGTGGTTCACCGACCAGGCGCTGCTGATCGACACCGCCGGGCGCTACACGACGCAGGATTCCGACGCCAAGGTCGACCGCCGCAGTTGGCTGGCCTTCCTCGATCTGTTGCGCCGCAACCGGCCGCGCCAGCCGATCAACGGCGTGCTCGTCGCGATCTCGATCGCCGACCTGCTGACGCTGTCGGCGCCAGGAGATCGCCGCCCACGCCGACGCGATCCGCCGCCGGCTCGACGAGTTGCACGAGCATCTGCGCATCAACTTCCCCGTCTACGCCGTCTTCACCAAGATGGACCTGATCGCCGGCTTCACCCCCTATTTCGCCGATCTCGACGAAGCCGGCCGCAATGTCGTCTGGGGCGCGACGTTCCAGACCGCGAGCAAGACCGCCAACACCGTCATCGCAGGTCGGCGAGGAGTTCGATCTGCTGGTCAAGCGCATTTTCGAGCGCATGCCGGAGCGCCTGCAGGAGGAGCCCGACCCTCGCGCGCGCGCGACCTTGTTCGGCATGCCGGCGCAGCTCAGCGCGATCCGCAAGCCGATCGTCGAGTTCCTCAACCGCGTGTTCGAGCCGACGCGCTATCAGACGACCGCGGCGCTGCGCGGCTTCTACTTCACCTCGGGCACGCAGGAGGGCACGCCGCTCGACGCAGTGATCGGCGCGCTGCAGCGCAGCTACGGCGTCGAGAGCTTTGGCGCCGCGGCGCATTCCGGGCGTGGGCAAGAGCTACTTCCTGCACGACCTGATGACCAAGGTGATCTTCGCCGAGGCCGGCTGGGTGTCGGTCAACATGGCGGCGGTGCGGCGCGGCGCTGATCGCGCGCGGCGCGGCGTTCATCGGCCATCGCGCTGGTCACCGCCGGCGTGCTGGGGCTGTGGTGGGTGAGCTTCGGCGGCAACACCGCCGTCATCAAGGCGACCGGAGCGCGGCTTCGACAATTACGCCGCCGCCGCGTCGCCGCTCATCAAACAGACATCTATCAACGACCCCGACGTGCGCCCGGTCTATGAGCTGATCGGCGCGCTGCCGCCGCTGCCCTACGGCTACGCCAATCGCGACAAGTCGACGCCGCTCAACCACATGTTCGGGCTCAGCGAGCGCGACCGCGTGCAGGACGCTTCCGTCACCGCCTATCAGACGGCGCTGGAGCGGTTGATGCGGCCGCGGCTGATTCTCTCGCTCGAACAGCAGATCCAGCGCAACGTCAACGACCCGACATACATCTACGAGGCGCTGAAGGTCTATCTGATGCTGGGCGGCAAGGCGCCGTTCGTCGACAAGGAACTGGTGCTCGACTGGTTCACCCACGAATGGGAGGAGCGCGTGTTCCCCGGCGCGCCCTACGCGCAGGGCCGCGCGCTGCTGCGCGCGCATCTGCAAGGCGATGCTTGACATGGACACCGGCGCGACGCTGAAAGTCTCGCTCAACGGCCCGCTTGGTCGAGCAGGCGCAGGCGACGCTGGCGCGTCTGCCCGTCGCGCAGCGCGCCTATGCGCTGTTGAAGAGCGAGGCGCGCAACGTCCTGGTCGAGGACTGGGTCGCCGTCGCAGCGCGGCGGGCCGGATGTGGGACTGGTGTTCGAGGCGGCCAACGGCGCAAAGCCTCGACGACGGTGCGGGTGCCCGGCTTCTTCACCTACAACGGTTTCTACGCCGGCCTGCTCGATCACATGACGACCATCGCCGGCGCGCTAGCCAAGGACAATTGGGTGCTGGGGCCGTCGGGCGAACAATCCGCGGTGCAGCAGCAGTATCGAGCGGCTGTTTCCCGACATCCTCGAACTCTACAGCAACGATTTCATCGCCGCCTGGAATGTCGCGATCAGCCAATCTGGCGCTGCGCCCGCTGCTCGCCGACCGCCCCAAATATCTGGCGTTGAGCGCGGCCTCGGCGCCGACTTCGCCGATCAAGCAGATATTCGAATCGATCCGCAACGAGACCGCGCTCACCCGCGAGCGCGCGGCGCCGCGGCTGCGACAAGACGAAACGCAAGTCCGAGGCGACCAAACTCGTCGCGCGCAAGGCTGAACAGCGGCTGTCCAACGACGCCCGCGAGGCCGTCGATCTCGCGATGAAGTCGCAGCGCCGGGCGGGCGAACCGCCGCCGACCACGCCAGGCGCCACGATCGAGGCCTATTTCAAGCCGATCGCCCTGCTGGTCGATGGCGAATCCGGCTCGCGGCCGATTGACGCGCTGCTCGCCAACCTCAACGAGCTCTACCGCCAGCTTACGCTGGCCGCGAGCAACCCCGCGCAATCGAAGCGCGCGCTGGAGCAGGTCGACGTCGAAGTGGCGAGCCTGCGCTCCAACGTCACGCCGGCTGCCGCAGCCGCTCGCCGGCATGATGAACAAAGTCGCGCACGACGCCGCGGGCGACGCCAGCAACCGCACCATCTCACAACTCACCGACCAGATGGCGCAGGAGGTCACAGGGCCTTGCCAGCAGATCGTCGACAACCGCTATCCCGTCGCGCGCAGCGACCGCGACATTCCGCTCGCCGATTTCGCGCGCATTTTCGCGCCGAACGGCGTGATCGACAGCTTCTTCGCCGCCAATCTGGCGCCGCTCGCCAATACCGGCGCGAAGACTTGGACGTGGCGCAGCGATTCCAGCATCACCCGGCCGCTGTCGGTGACGACGCTGCGGCGCTTCCAGCAGGCGGCGGAAATCCGCGACGCCTTCTTCCCGACCGGCGGCGCGCAGCCGAACCTGAGCTTCACCGTCAAGCCGCTGACGATGAGCGGCGAGGCGCAGACGGCGACGCTCGCCGTCAACGGCGCCAATGTCGTCGCGCAGCAGGGTAGCGCGACGCCCGGCGCGCTGCAATGGCCGGGCTCAGGCGCGGGCGCGGCCTCGATCACGATGGCGCCTGACATGCCGGACCGGAAGTCGAACATCGAGCGCACCGGCGCGCTGGGCGTTCTTCCGCCTCGTCGACGCCGGCGACGATGACCCAGCGCGGCTCCGCCGTCAACGTCAGCTTCATTGTCGGCGGCCGCGAGGTTTCGTTTGAATTCACCTCTGGTTCGCTCAACAATCCGCTTAGTCTTGGTCGCGTTGCGTCATTTCGAGTGTCCCAACGGTCTCTAGAGGCGCTCATGCCCGCGGGGTTCTTCGGTAAGCTGCCCGCCAAGCGCGACTTCGTCGCCTCCGGCGACTTCGCGCGGTTTTCTCGACGTCTGGGAGCCGTGGCTGCAGGCGAGCCTCGCCACCTCTCGCCAGACGCTCGGCGAGGCCTGGACCTCGGCTTACAACCGCGCGCCGATCTGGCGCTTCTGGCTCGGCGCGGAATTTCGCCGGCGAGGCGATCGATCGGCGCGCTGATGGCCTCGGTCGACGGCGTCGGCCGGCCGTTCCCGCTGGCCATCGTTCTGCGGCGAGGGCGAGGGGCTGCTGCCGCCGCCGGAGATCGAGGCGAACGAGGCTTGGTGCGAGGCGGCGGAGCGGGCGCTGCTCGGGGCGCTCGCGCCGGAGACGAGCTTCGAGAGCTTTCGCGCACGACGGTCGAGGCGCTGCCGGCGCCGGTGGTGCAGGCGCGGCTCGAGGAACTCTCCGGCGTCGAGCAACTCGTGGAAGGCGTCGTGCTGGTGCGCGGCCTCGACGCGCAGCCCGGCGCTCGCTTTCCGCGCCGCGCGCCGCTTCGACCATCGCAGCGCCTTCGCCGGTCAAAGTTTCTGGTGGACGGTCGGCGGCGAAGGGTTCGAGGCGCTGGCGCTTGGCCGTCGTGGGCCTGCCGCCGCCGGCGCTGTTCGCCGACATGCTGACGGGCGCGTTCGAGAGGGCGGCGGTCGATGGCTGAGCCGCATTGTCCGCGCCGGTTCGCGCCACCCATGTCGGCCTCAAGCGCGCGCGCAACGAGGACAGTCTCATGCATGCGGCCCGAGGCGGGCCTGTGGGCGGTCGCCGACGGCATGGGCGGGCACGGCGGCGGCGACGTCGCGAGCCGCATGGCGACCGATGCGCTGGCGCGCCTCGCCGGTCGCGCCGACCGGCGAGAGCGCGATTGGCCGCCGTCGAGGCGGCGGTCGACGGCCGCCAATCACGACATGCGCGCCTATCGCGCAGGCGCAGGGCCGCGCGATCGATCGGCACGACGCTGGTCGCGCTGATGATGTTCGGGGCGCATTTCGCGTGCCTGTGGTGCGGCGACAGCCGCGCCTATCTGTTGCGCGCCGGCGCGCTGCGCCAGCTCACGCGCGACCATTCCGAGACGCAGGACCTGGTCGATCGCGGCGTGCTCGACCCGGACGAGGCCAAGACACTGGCCGCGCCGCAGCGTGCTCACCCGCGCGCTCGGCGCCACCGACAGCCGGCTCGATCTCGTCAGCGATCGCTGGGCGCCCGGCGACGCGTTCCTTCTGTGCAGCGACGGGCTGACCGGCGCATTGCGAGGACTCCGACATCGCCGCCGCGTTGGCCGGCGACGATCCGCAGGCCGCCTGCGACCAGCTCATCGCGCTTACGCTTCAGCGCGGCGCCAGCGACAATGTGACGGTGGTGGCGCTGCATTGCGCGAGTTGACCGCTACGGCTGCGCCTGGGCGAGCGCGGCGTCGATTTGCGCCTTCGCGGCCGCAAAGGCGGCCAGGATCGCGGGATCGGGCGGCGACGGCCGAGCGTCGCCGGGCGGCAGCGGTGCGGAGGCGCCTCCAGGCCGCGATCCCGCGAGGATGGCGGGCGTGCGGCCCTGGAATTCCTTGCCGAGATGCGGCAACGGGTCGGCCGGCGTGCCGTTGACGCGATACTCGAAATGCAAATGCGGCCCCGTGGACAGGCCGGAATTGCCGGAGAGCGCGATGATCTCGCCCTGCCGCACCGCGCGACCGACCTGGACGCGGATTTCCGACAGGTGGTTGTAGGTGGTTTCAAATCCGCCGTGCTTGAGCACGACGCGTTCGCCGTAGCCGCGCGCCTCGCCGGCGCTCTCGACATCGCCGTCCGCCGCGGCGCGCACTTGGCTGCCGACCGGCGCGCCGAAGTCGATGCCCGCATGCAAACGCTCGATGTGCAGGATCGGGTGGAAGCGCATGCCGAACAGCGAGGTGACGGGCGCGCCGCGGATCGGCGGCAACAAGCCGCCGGCCGTTGACGCGCCGCTGTCGGAGAGCTTGCCGCTCCCCGTCTCGCGCTCGGGCGGCAACGGCGCGTTGCCGGCGCCGGGGGGGAGCGGCGCGCCGGCGGGGGCGGCGTCGTCCTTGGCGAAACAGCGAAAGCCGCCGTCGCTCATGACGAATGCGTAGCAATCGACCGCCGCCGCGGCGCCGCTCAGGCCGACATAGACGACGCGCGAGGCCGGGGCGTCGTGCGAGCGCGGGCTGCGGGCGTAGATCAGGCGCAGCGTTTCGCCGGCGGCGAGCGGCGCGTCGAGGTCGACGAGCCTGGAGAGGAGATGCACGGCCTCGCGGATGACCGCTTCGGGAATCGCGCTGCGCAATCCCGCGCTGTAGACGCCATCGGCCAGATTGAAATGCGCGCCGGCCGGCGTACGCTCGGAATTGTCCAGAAATCCCGGCGGCAACGACGGCTCCGCGCCCTCGCCATAGTCGCCGCGCTCCGCTTTGGCGACGGTTCCGACATACTCGCCGTCCTCAAACATCGCCAATTGCGCGACGCGGTAGGCGCCGGAGGAATCGACGGCGCCGATCGCCAGCGCGACCGAGCCGGCGCGCAGCGATTGGATGTTGTAGAGCCGCTTCGCCGCCGCCTCGACATCCGCGGCGGAGTTTTTCTCGAACCCGCTTTCAACCAGCAGTTCCGAAATTTTCTGCGTGACCGTCGGACGCAACACGGCTTCCTTCAATTGCGGACGGCCGTTTTCGCCGCCCTCGATGGTGTCGAGCTGTTGCGTGTTCGCGCCGGTCACCGGCGCCGCCTGCACGTTCTGCGCCGGGGCGTCGCCGCCGTCGTCGTCGTCGCCGACGTCGGACGCGGCGCCGGAAGCTTGCGCGGTATTCATCGCGAGTTCGGCGTTCAGCGCATCGGCCTGCTGGCCGTTGTCGGTGAATTTTCCGAGATAGCCGCCGGCGGCGGGCGTCAGCGGTTCGCTGGCGTAGAACGCTTCGAATTCCAGACTTTGGCCGTTGCCGGCCAGCGTCAGCGGAACGGCGAGGGTGATCGGGCTTGGCGCGTTGGCGGCGGCGCGGCGCACGAGCGCGGGATCGCCGGGCAGATCGATGATGGTTGACGCGCGCGTCGAAGGGGTCGGCTGCGGGGCGCGCGAGACCGGGAGGGGCGGGAGCGCCGACGGGGGCGGATTGCGGACGACGAGCCAGACGACGACGGCCCCGGCCCCGACGGCCAGCAGCGCCAGGGCTGCGATGAGGGCGCCGAGCCGGCGGTTCATGGGCGCGAAGGGCTAGAGATCGCGGATGGCGTCGAGCGCGGGCGAAGCCTCATCCCCGGTCCGCATCAAGCCGCCCTCTCCCCCTCCGAGACGCGCGAGAGTGTGCCGACAAAGCGCGCGCCGGTAAAGGGCGGCCGAAGCGGACCGTAAGTCCCAAGCGAAGGTTTTATTTGCTTGGGAGCCTGGACATGAACGCTTTGGGGCGGGGCCTTGCGTGGTTAGCGATCGCCGGACAAATCGGCCTCGCCATCACTGACGCTGATGCAAGGCCGGGCGGACCGGCCGGCGCGTCGGGCGCGGCCGGCGGCCACGGCGTCGGCGTCTCGGGCGTCGGGCCTCGGCTCGGCTCTCGGCGTTGCGTCTCGGGCGTTGCGCCCGGGCTCGGCGTCTCGGGCGGCCATTACGGCTCCGTCGGGGTGACGGGGGTGACGGGCGCCAACGGCGGCCACTATGGCGTGAGCGGCTACGGCGGCCAGAACGGCGTCTCCGGATACGGCGGCCAAAACGGCAACGGCTTCGGCGGACAGAACGGGAATTCGGGATTCAGCGGCGTCTACGGCCGTTCGGACCCTGCCCCGGGCTTTGCGTTTTTCGGCGACTTCACCGCGATGTCGAACACTTGCGGCGCCGACCTGCAGCTGTTCGATCCCGGCGACTACGTCGACCCGATCGACCGCGTCGCCGCGATCTCGCAGCAGACGCAAAGCTTCCTGCAGTTCAGCGGCTGTGATTCGCAGGCCCGCGTCGCCGACGCGCTCGACAAATACGCCGACGCCCTGGAACAGGCGATGACGCCGCCAGCGGCGCCTCAGTCCACGTTCTTCTTCACCTATGTCCCGCATAAGGCGCCCCGCGTCGTGCGCGAACTGCCGAAGATCGTCCGCGAAGCCGCGGCGCGCGTGCGCGTCGCGAAGACGCCGCACGCGGCGGTCGCCATCGTGAAGGCGGCCATCGAAGAGGTGCAGAAGAAGGTCGATAAGACCATCGCGCTGATGCGCGCCGCCGATTCCGACGCTGAAAGCCCCGCGACCCGCGGGACCTCCCTCGTCGCCGCAACGCTCAAGTCGGCCGCCGAAACGCTCGAGCGCGCCGACACCCTGTAAAATTGAAAGACTGCACCCCGAAGAAAGGGTTCAGTAAAGCACGTGACTTGCCGAGCAAATCCTGCGAGGATTCGCGAAAGCCCCAAACAAGGTTGGGCGGCGAATCGGCCACGCGTCAGTTGGCCGGTTCAGCGAGCCGCATGCGGCGGCTTGCGGACGCCGCGCACCTGGACGGGTCAACCCTCTGCGCGGGGATGTTCGTGAATACGCTATCCAAGGGCCTCGTTCTCCTCGCGGTCGTCGGCCACATCGGTTTTGCGGTGGTCGACGCCTACGCCCGCGGCAACGGTTACGGCGGGGGCGTGGGCAGCGCCGGGAGCAGCGGAGGCGGCGGCTACCGGGTTCCTGGCAGCGGCGTCGTGCCGGGCGGCTCCTTTGGCGGTCAGGACAGTGAGTCCATCGGAATCGGTGTGCAGAGCGGCGTCGGGGACGGTCCCGCGCCGCCGCGAACCGGCGCCCCGGACGGCCCTAGCCCCGATCTCAACACGGCGTCGCCCGGCGCTGCCGCCGCCGCTGCGGAATGCGCCGGCGGGCTGAAACTCTCCGACGTCAATTCCTACGCCGACGCGATCGAAGGGCTCGCCAAGATCAGCGGCGAGACGCAGCGTTATGTCGAGCGTTGCGGCTGCAACAAACAGGCCTGCATCGCCGACGCCCTCGACGTTTACGCCGAGGCGTTGAAGAAAATCGCGCCGCGATTGCCGCCGGCTTTGCGCAAGCTTCCGGCGATCGTCGCCGCCGCCGCGCACCGCGCGCGCACGGCGGAGACGCGGCCCGCGGCGGCGCATGTGCTGCGCGCGGCGATCGCCAGCATCCACGCCGCCGTCCACAAGACGATCGTGCTGATGCGCGCCGCCGATTCCGACGCCAAATCGTCCGCGACCCGCGGCGGCGATCTCGTCGCCCGCACGCTGAGCGTCGCGGCCTCGGCGCTGGAGCGCGCCGACTCGCTGTGAGCGCCCCGGTTCTTCAGCCGGCGCCGACATGAGAAAGCTGTTTGCGCTCGTCGCGCTCGCCGCTTTGGCGACGGCCAGCGCCCATGCGCAAGGCGCCCGCGTCGCGCTCGTGATCGGCGAGGGCGGCTATCAATCGGCGCCGGCGCTCGCCAATCCGCCCAACGACGCGCGCGACATCGCCCAGGCTTTGCGCGCGCTCGGGTTCGACGTGTCGTTGCAGGTCGATCTCGATCAGACGCAGATGAACCAGGCGATCGTCGATTTCGGCGGCCGCGCCGAGCACGCGGACCTCGCTCTCTTCTACTATGGCGGTCACGGTCTGCAGTTGGCGCAGCACAATTATCTGGTCCCGGTCGATGCGGTCCTGCGGGCGCCCGCCGATATCGGCAAGCACACCATCTCGCTGGATACGATCATCGACGCCATGGCCAAGGGCGGCGGACGGCGGTTGGTGTTCCTCGACGCCTGCCGCGAGAACCCTCTGAAGCGTGAGGACACCGAGGCGGCGGCTGGCCTGGCGCGGGTCGGCAAGGCCGCCGATTTCATGATCGCTTTCGCCACCCAGCCCGACGCCGTTGCGTTCGACGGCTCCGGCCGCAACAGCCCGTTCGCCCAAGCGCTGCTCGCGCATCTGACGACCGCCGGCGTCGATCTCTCCAACATGCTGATTGCGGTCAACCATGACGTCAACCTCGCCACCGGCGGCGAGCAGGCGCCGTGGGAGAATTCTTCGCTCACCCAGCAGGTCTATCTGGCCGGCGAGGGCGCGGCGGACGCCAGTCCCGAGGCGGCGTTGTGGCGTCTGGCGGCGCCGGCGCGCGACGGCGATCTCCTCCAGGTCTATCTGCAGCGCTACCCCGGCGGACCCCATGCCGGGGATGTGCGCTCGCTGCTCAAGACCGCCGCGAAGCCGACGGCCAAACCCAGGGACCACACCGCGGAGGAGGAAATCTGGCGCCTGGCGCTGAGCTCGCGCGAGCCGGCGCTGGTCGAGCTTTATCGCGCGCGCTTCCCCACCGGAGCCTATGCGCGCGAGGCCGACGAGCTCGCTGAACGCCTCGCCGAGTCGCGCACCTCGGCGAAAGACCCCGGCGTCCTGTGCGATCGGCTGGCGACGCATCCCAACGACGCCACCGCGAGCGCGCCGGGCGTAGATATGGCGACGCTCAAGGTGAACGCGACGACGGCGATCGTCGCCTGCGAACAGGCCTGGAAGATGAATGCCGCCTCGGCGCACTATCAGGCGCTTCTCGCCCGCGCCAACTTCGCCGCCGGACATTTCGGCGAGGCCGTCAAGCTCTATCGCGACTCCGCGGACGCCGGCGACGCGCGCGCCCTGGTCAGCCTCGGGCGGCTCGAGGAGACCGGCGACCATGCGCCCAAGGACATCGACGGCGCCTACGCGCTTTATGAGAAAGCCGCGGAGCGCGGCAGCGCCGACGGGGCGATCAATGTCGCGGTGGCGCTGGCGGAAGGCAAGGTTATGCAAAAGAACCTTGCGCGCGCCTATCAACTCTTGAAGACGGCGGCGGACCAGGGCTCGGCGATCGCCACGTTCGACCTTGGCAAATTCGCTGATGACGGCATGGGCGGCGCGCCCGGTGATTCGCTCGCGCTCTACCGCCGCGCCGCCGCGCTCGGCGAGCCCAACGGCCACCGCGCCGCCGCCGTGCTGCTCGACGAAGGGCGGCATGCGGCAAAGGATCCGGAGGCGGCGGCGGACGAATTGCTGAAGGCGGTCGCTGCGGATTCCGGCCTCGCCTTTAATGAGCTGACGGGACCGGCGCAGGCCTGGGCGCCGGCGACCGTTTCGGCGCTGCAGCGGCGGCTAAAGGCGACCGGCTATTTCGCGGGCCTCGTTGACGGCCGCAGCGGGCCGGCGTTGGCGCCGGCGCTCAAGCGCTGGCGCCTACTGGGCGACCCGCGAGGACTTGTCGCTCAATCCGCCAAATGAGTTTCGACGCGGCGGTTGATCGGATCGAACGGGTCGGGAGCGCGGGGGTTGCTCGGGCCAAAACCCTTGGCGAGCAGACTGCCGCGGTCGACGCCGTGTTCGGTGAGATAGTTCACCACCGCGACGGCGCGGCGCTGCGACAGGCTCTTGTTGTAAACCTCTTTGCCGGTCGCGTCGGTGTAGCCGTCGATGGCGAACTTCTCTTTCTTGAGCTGCGGGTCGTGCAGCGCCTCGGCGAACTGGCCGAGATTCTCCTTCGCCGAAGCCGTCAGGCGATCGGAGTCGAATTCGAAATTGACCATAAGGTCGAAGGGCTTTGGCGCCGCCGCCGGGGCGCAATCGGGATCGCCGTCGAAGCAGATCTTCCGGGTCTTGCCGAGCCCGGCGGCCTTGGCCTTGTGGAAATAGTCGGCGACGGAATTGGCGGTGTAGGCGGGATCGGCAAAGGCCGGGGTCGCCAGCGCGGCGATCGCGAGGCCCGCCAAAATGAAGGAAGCGCGCATTGAAACTCTCCCTGCTGCGGTTGTCGGCGGCGCCGCAGCCGCGGGCTCTCGCACTTTCATTACGGTCTACATTCTAACGTAAGATGAGTCGGTTGAGAATGAGTTGCGGCGCGTTGGCGATTGCGCCGCGTTCGAGCTAGTCTTCGGCCCGTAAGACAAGGGGCGACAGGCGGAACACCGGAAAGGGGCATGGAGGAAGGTACAGTCTTTCAGCCGAAACCTGCGGGAAGCCTGCGCCCGGGCGTCCGTCTCAATGACATGTTCGAGATCGAGCGGCTGATCGCCGAAGGCGGCATGGGCGAGGTCTACAAGGGCGTGTCGGTCGCTTCTGGCGATCCCGTCGCCATCAAGCTGGTGCGCCCGGAAATGGCGCGGGATCCCGACGTCATGGCGCTTTTCAAGCGCGAAGCGGCGATCCTGCGCACTCTGCTGCACGACGCGATCGTTCGCTATTACGTGTTCTCGGTCGAGCCTGAGCTGCAGCGCGTCTATATCGCGATGGAGTTCGTCGACGGCGTCTCCCTGCAGAAGCGCCTCGCTTCCGGGCCGCTGTCGCTCCCCGAAGTGCGGACGCTGTTGAAGCGAATCGGCGCCGCGCTGGAGGTCGCGCACGAAAGCGGCGTCATCCACCGCGACATCTCGAGCGACAACATCATCCTGCCCGAATGGCGATCCGCGCCGGGCCAAGATCGTCGACTTTGGCATCGCGCGCGACGCCCGGGCGACCGAGGGCACGATCATCGGCGGCGGCTTCGCCGGCAAATATAAGTATGTGTCGCCCGAGCAGCTCGGCCTCGCCGGCGGAGTGGTGACGCCGAAGTCCGACATCTACAGCTTCGGTCTCGTGATCGCCGAGGCGCTGCGCGGCAAGCCGATCGACATGGGGACCACCCAGGCCGACGTTATCGAAAAGCGCAAGCGCGTGCCCGACCTCTCCGACGTCGACGTCGCGCTGCGCCCGCTGCTGACGGCGATGCTGGCGCCGAACCCAGACGACCGGCCCGCGAATATGGCCGAAGTGGCGGCCTGGGGCGAAACCGGCGAACGCACCACCGTCGCGCCGGCCCCGGGTCGGACCGAGCCGAAAAAGGGCGGCCGGCTCGTGCTCGCGGCGACCGCAGCGGCGGTCGTCGTCGTCGCATTGGCGGCGGCTGCCTATTTCCTGCGCGATCGATGGCAGGAGACCCTCGCGCCGGCGCCGGCGCCGACGGCGACCGTCGCGCTGCCGAAGTTGCCGCCGCTTGCCGACGCCGACCGGTGGCGAGGCGTCGCCGACGCCTGCGGCCGCGCCGCCGACTCCCTCGCAAATGGAGTCGCCGACCGTCGATAATTTGAAGGCCCAGTTGCCGCCAGTGGCGCCGCCCGACGTCGCGCTGGCCGCCGTGACGGTCGGGGCGATCGTGAAGGCGGAGTTGCCGGCGTTCGAGGACCCGGGCGGGAAGGGGCTGGCGCTGCACGCCGCGCCTTCGCCGCCGCCGGGACTGACGCTGCACGACCTCGGCAATGGCCGCAGCACGCTGCAAGGGACGGCGACGACGGCCGGCCACTATGAGTTCGAGGTGGTGGCGATCAACCACAACGATCGCAGCGCCCGCATGAAGGTGACGCTGGAAGTGGGCGAGGCGTCGAAGCCCGGGTCGAGCGCGCGCCGCCGGCTCCCGCGCAGACGTCCGTCGATCTGGAGCCGGCGACGGTCGGAGCGCCCTACAACGCGCCGCTGCCGCCGTTCCGCTCCAAGGACAAGCTGACGCTACGCGCCGATCATCCGCCGGACGGGCTGACCTTCGCCGATCTCGGCGGCGGCTTGAGCCAGCTCGCCGGCGAGCCGTCGAAACCCGGACGCTTCACATTTGACGTGGTCGCGACGTCGCCGAGCGGCGGCGAGGGGCATATGACGGTACATATGGAGGTCGCCCCGGCGGCGGCGCCGCCGCCCGCGACCCCCAGCCCAGTCGCGACGACCGCCCCAGCCCCGTCGCCCGTTCCCACGCCGAGCGTTGCGGACGGACGCGCCCAGGTTGTCGCCTTCCTCGCGGCGCGTGACGCTAGTCCGTGCTTCTTCGCCCGCTTCGTCGACAATGATTCGCTCGGGCGGCGCTTCGTCGGCATGGGAGACGACCGCGCCGCGTTCGACAGCTTCGCCGCCGACTATAAAAAGGCGTTCCAGCGCGACCCCGAGATTCGGGCCGAGTTGGTCACGCCCGGCCAATGCCCCGTCGTGGAGTTGATGAAGCTGCCGGCGGCGAGCGCGGCGCCGCCGCCCCGGCTGACCCTGGACAGCGCCACGGTCGGCTCCGGCCGGCCGCTCTCGGGCGCCGTCACCGAACTCGCGCAGCGCTCGATGATCCTGCTGGCGGTGGGCGACGATGGACGGGCGGTAAAAGTGCGCGCCCAAATCGGCGACGACGGCCAGTCCGCATCGTTCAGCCTCGGCATAACGGGCGACGCCGCATCGGTCGGCAAGCCGCAACTGCTGGTCGCCCTCGTGTCCGATCGGCCGTTTACCGGTTTGGATACATTCCGCGCCGGCGCTTCGGCGGATTTAATCCGCAAGATCGAGGCCCAGTGGCGTGACGCGGGCGCCGCGGCGACCGCTGTCGCTGTTCAAGCTGACGAACTGACGGGCCTCAGGGCGTCGGCGTCAGCGCGTAGAGGCAGGTCTCGGTCAGCGCGTCGTCGCGAGGGGCGGGCGCGCTCGCGACGGCGAGCTTCGTGGATTTCATGGCGATCATCGAGGACGGCACCGCTTCGATATTGGCGCCGATGCCGCGCGCCGGCGCCGAGCAGCCGCTCCCGCAGCGCGTATTCCGGGCCGAGGTCGCGCCGCTCGCCCTGGCTCGCGGCGAGCGCCGCCTTGACGCCTTCGAGGAACGGCGCCGACTTTCGCGCCGTCGGCGAGCACGATGTAGTCCTCGCGGGCCGGCTGCCGGCACCGGGATGTCGACGTCCGGCACCGTCGCGAGATCGCGGATCGCGCCGGGCCGGGTCTCGTCGAAAGCGTAGAGCTTCGACTGCACGAGACCGAAATGGCCGACCCGGAACGTCGCCTTGGGGCCGACCGGCAGGCGGTCATGCGCGGCGAGCGGCACCATCGCGGTCTGGCCGTCGGCAGCGGGCAGCGACGGGATCGCGACACCCAGACCTGCCAGGAGCAGGCGCCGGCGCCCGTCGCGCCGATCTGCGGCGAGACGTATGCGCGGGCGCCGTGCCCTCGCCGCGCCCTGCGCGATCAGCCGCGAGGCGAGGCCGCGATCGATCGGCGGCAGCTTCTCGACGATGGCGGCGATCTTGGCCTCGGCTTCGCCGCGCGTCGGCGCGACGACGATCCAGCGCACCAGGCTCGCGCTCGGAATAGGCGCGCACGCGCTCGGCGAAGGCGGCGATCTCGGCGTCGCTGTCGAGCGGCGCCGGCGCGGCGCGCGCGGGCGCCGCTCAGCGCGCAGAGCGCCGCAAGGGCGAGGCGAGACGCGGACGCGGCGCTCAGGCGGCGCAGGCTTGGGGATCATTGGTCACTCGGAATTGGTAGGCGATTTCGGCGCCGAGGCGGTCGGCGAGGAACGTCGTGGTGGCGGCGAGCGCCGCGGCGCCGCTGAGGCCCTTCAAGGTCGCGCGCAGCGCGGCTTCGACTTCGCTTATGGCCAATTTGGGATCGCGCGTCGCCAGCACGAACAGCCGCACTTCGTCCTCGACCGGCTCGATCGGGATGGCGGCGACGAGATCGTTCGGCGTCGGCTGTCGCGGCTCGGACTGCAGCGAGCGGAAATGCGCGGCGTCGAGGATGACGGGATCGGCGTTGCGCGACACCGAGGCGATGAACAGCCGCATCGGCCGCACGCGGCTGGCGAACGGCAGGCCGTCCTCGGCGCGCACTTTCATAACCAGCGTCTCGCCGCCGACGACCAGCGGCTCGCGCTGGGCGTCGAAACAGGGGCCGAGCAGTTCGAGCTTGTCGGCCTTGGCGTCGTAGCGCGCCCGCTGCGGCGCGGCGTCGTCGGCGCTCGGCCGCCGCCGGCGGCCGCCGGCGGCTCGAAGGCGAGGCGGATCGGCGCATGGGCGAGCGCGCCCCAGACGCCGACGACCAGCGCCAGCGCGCCGAGCGACGGCGGCGGCGGCGAGCGGCGCGCGCGCGGCGTCACCAGTTCGGGGATCGCGAACGGCCCGAGCGCCGGCTCGAGCGCGTCGAGCGTGTCGGCGAAGACGATGTTCGAGCTTGATCTCGGCGCGTCGTCGGCCTCCTCGCGCAGCCGCGACAGCATCGGCCGCTCGGCCTCCTCCAGCGGGCGGCCGTCGTCGGCGAGCGCCGGCAGCGCGACGACGACGCGCTGGCCCTCGAGCGCCGGGCCGTGCTGGGCGAGATAGTCGCCGATCAGCGCGAGCTTGCCGCGCATGCCCGAAACCGGCGCCGACGCCGGCGCGCGGTCGCGCCCGGCGCGCTCGCGGGAAGGATCTCGCCGGTGGCGAAGACGACGCCGGGATCGCGCCCGAACGTCTGGCACAGCGCGGCGATGGTCAGCCCGAGGCCGGCCGAGCGCGCATTGCCGTCGCTGAGACGGCCGAGTTGCAGATCGGAGATGCGCAGGTGCCAGGGCTTCAGCGCTCGCGTTGCGCGGGCTACAGCCAAAGCCGGCGCCGGCGCGCCTCGATGAAGCTCACCACCGCCTCGCGCGCGCTCTGGCCGACGCCGTAGAGGCCGAAATCGAACAGTTCGGCGATCTGCGGCACCAGCCGGGCGGGGTGCTCCTCCGGCGGGATTTCGCCGGCGATGGCCTCGAACAGATGCGCCGCCTCGCCGCGAGCGTCGACCAGCGGCACGAACACGCGCGCGGTCATGGCGCGTCGTCGAGGAACTCGACCTCGATGCGGGCGAGATCGGAATCGTCGACCTCGTCGGCGTCGCAGCGGCAGACGCAGCGCGCCGAAGCGGTCGAACGTCGCCTTCGCCGGCCCAGCCTCGCCGATGCGGGCGCGCGCGCCGCCGGCCGGCATAGGTCGAGACGCCGGCCGCGCCCTGCGCCTGCAGCACCAGCGCGCCCGCGCCGTCGGCCTCGCGCTGCGCGCTTGGCGAGCAGCAGGCCGTCGCCGCTGAGCACGCCCTCCTCGGGAAAGCGCCAGGCGCCGGTCTTGCGCGGCGAGCGCCAGGAAGCTGGCGGCGGGCGCCGCCGCGCCGCGGCCGCGCCGGATATCCTCAAGCGCGACCGCGACGCCGGTCGTGACGCGCAGGGTGCGCAGGAACCGCGCGGCCTCTTTGGGCTCGAATTTGGTCTGCACGGCCGAACTCCTGAATCGGGTTGCGCTTGTGCGCAAGGTTTCGTCTCGGTCGGCTTTACGGTCTGCCCGCGGCCTCGGCGACGAAACGAGCGGTGCGCGCGGAAAGTTCATCGACATAGGCGGCGAGGTCGCCGCCGAATTCGTGCTTCAGCCGCCGCCGCAGCGCGAGATTGTCGCCCATCGCCGACAGCGAGTTCGCGCCCGGCCATGATCGCCCGCAGCAGTTCGCCCTCGGCGGCGATGAGCACGCCGGCCGGCGACCGCCTCGGCGAGGAACGGCGCGGCCTCGTCGGCGCTCATCAGCGGCTCGTCGTCCTCGCTCTCCAGCGTGTCCGCGCATGGGCGTCCTCGCGGCGTCGTAGGAGACGAGATAGGTCTGGTCGAGGCCGGCGAGCCGCGCCATGGCCGCCGCGCCGAGCGGCGTCGCGGCGAACTCGGCCGCGGTCTTGAAGCCCGGCACCGGCGCCTTGGCGAAGGCGGCGTCGAGTTCCTCGCGCGTCGGGCGGCGGCCGAACTCCCCGCGCATCGCCTCCTTCAGCGCCTTCAGGAAAGCGTTGGCGGACTTCAGCGTATTGACGCCGACGGCGTCGTCGCCGGTCAGCCATTCCTTGGGGCAGAGGCCGAGCCGCAACACCTCGGCATAGGGGCGATTGGCGGCGTCGAGGCATTTGAGGATGCGGTTGGAGAGCTCGAACAGCTTCTCCTGCGGCTTGAAGCGGCGGATGCGGCCGCCGCCGGCCGACCAGCGCGCTCCAGGTCGAGCGCTCGCCGGCGGCCTCGCGCGACCGGCTTCAGGCCGTGCGAGGCCATCAGTTGCGCGAGCGCGTCGGCGGTGGTCGGCTCGCCGCGGCGCGCGCCGATCGGCCGCCGCAGCACCTGAGTCGAAATAGAAGTCGGCGGCGTCCTCGGCGTCGTTGGGCGGCGGATAGGACCAGAAGCCGACGAGGCCCTCGACGTAGCGCGGGCTGGTCGCCAAGCGTGCGCCGCACCTTCTCGTAGAGCGCGAACGCCTTGACCTCGGCGAAGTCCTGGATGGGCTCGAGCGTGTCGCCGCCGTTGACGAGATTGGCGAGATGGCCGGCGAAATAGGCGACGATGTTGCGGCCTCCGGAGGCTTTCGGCCCTGGGCTCATCGGTCTCCTCGAATTGCGTCGCGCGGCGCTCGGCCGGCGGAACCTGCGCCGAAAGTTGCGGCCGAACGCGCCGCCGCGCAAGCCGCCGTCCCGTAAGCGTTGAACGTCGGCGCAGGCGCAACTTGGGCGAATGCACGGTCACGAATGTGTTTGCCGTCGGCGCTGGCTGAATTATGCTCGCGCCGGCCGAAGGACGGCGTCTGGCGGCGGCGGCAGGAGGAGAACCATGGCGAAAAATAGCAATTCCGGTCAGAAATTCATCTCGCGCAATCGCAAGCCGCGGGTGCACATCACCTACGAGGATCCCTACGATTCCGAGGAGCTGGTCGAGCTGCCGTTCGTGATGGGCGTGATGGCCGACCTCTCCGGCAACGCCTCGGCGGTCGAGAAGCCGGACATCGAGAATCGCAAGTTCCTCGACACCGACATGGACAATTTCGACGCCCGCATGGCCGCCATCGAGCCCGCCGTCGCACTTCAAGGTCGCCCAACAAGCTCGGCGCCGAGGAAGGAACGCGAAGCTTTCGGTCAACCTGAAATTCAACAAGATGCGAGGATTTCGAGCCGGCGGCGATCGCCCGGCAGGTGCCGGCGCTGGCCAAGCTGCTCGAGGCGCGCGAGCAGCTCAGCAACCTGCTGCGCTACATGGACGGCAAGGTCGCCGCCGAGGACACGCTGAAGAAGCTTCTCGCCGATCCGCAGCTGATGTCCGCGCTCAAGCAGAAGCTCGAGCAGCGGCCCGCCGCCGAAGACGACAAGCCGGAATAAGGAGCTCTTACGCATGGCCACTCCCCAGCAGGAAACTGCGGCCCGTCGCCAGCCCGCACAGGCGCTGGCCGAGATCGACGACATCTCCGCCATTCTCAAGCAGAGTTTCAAGCCGCGCAGCGAGCAGGCGGCGACCGAAGTCGAAAACGCGGTGCAGACGCTGGTCACCCAGGCGCTCGCCGACTCCAGCCGTCGTCAAGGACGACGTGATCGGCACGATCGAGGAGATGATCGCGCGCATCGACGAGAAGCTGACGGCGCAGATGAACGAGGTCCTGCACGCCAAGGAGTTCCAGCAGCTCGAAAGCGCCTGGCGCGGCCTGCATTATCTCGTCTTCAACTCCGAGACCGACGCGACCCTGAAGATCAAGGTGATGAACGTCGGCAAGACCGAGCTTTATCGCCACTTCAAGCTGTTCCCCGGCGCGCGCTGGGATCAGAGCCCGGTGTTCAAGGCGATCTACGAGCAGGAGTTCGGCACGCTCGGCGGCCAGCCCTATGGCGCGCTGGTCGCCGACTATCACTTCAGCCATTCGCCGACCGACGTGTCGCTGATGCGCGATCTCTCCAAGATCGCCTCGGCCGCGCTGGCGCCGCTGATCACCGGCGCGGATCCCGAACCTGCTCGGCATGGATAGCTGGACGCGAGCTGATGAACCCGCGCGACATCGGCAAGCTGATGGACACGCCGGATTACGCGGCGTGGAAGCGGTCTGCGCGACGGCGTCGATTCGCGCTATCTCGCGTTGTGCATGCCGCGCGTGCTCGCGCGTCTGCCTTATGGCGCGAAGTCGCGAGCCGGTGCACGAGTTCGCGTTCGAGGAGGACACCGACGGCCACGACGGCGCCAAATACGGCTGGATGAACGCGGCCTACGCGATGGCCGCCAACATCAACCGGGCGTACAAGGAATATGGCTGGACGGTGCGCATCCGCGGCGTGCAGTCGGGCGGCGAGGTCATCAACCTGCCGACCTACACCTTCCCGACCGACGACGGCGGCGTCGATCTGAAATGCCCGACCGAGATCGCCATCACCGACCGGCGCGAGGCCGAGCTGTCGAAGGCCGGCCTGATCTCGATCATCCACCGCAAGAACACCGACAAGGCCGCCTTCATCGGCGCGCAGTCGGTCTACAAGCCGCGCACCTACATCGATAAGGAAGCGACCGCGTCCGACAATCTCTCGGCGCGCATTCCCTATATGTTCGCGGTGTCGCGTTTCGCCCATTATCTGAAGGTGATGGTGCGCGACAAGATCGGCTCGACCAAGGAGCGCGAGCAGCTGGAGAAGTGGCTCAACGAGTGGATCACGCTCTACGTCGACGGCGATCCCACGCAACTCGAGCGAGGAGACCAAGGCGCGCCTGCCGCTGGCGGCCGCCAAGGTCACCGTCACGGAGAACGAGGAGAACCCCGGCTATTACTCCGCCAGCGTGCATCTGCGTCCGCATTTCCAGCTCGAAGGCATGGACATCGGCATGAGCCTGGTCTCCAACATCCGGCTGGAGAAAAAGTAACTGAGGCGAGTCCGCAAAAGCGCGGTTCGCGAGGCTTTCGCGGACCGTAAATCAAAACGACGGGCGAGGTCGCCCGGCCAGCGCGAAACCCAGACAGAGCTTCGCGCCTGACAACAAATTTCCCGTGGAGAACCCAAATGGCTCAAGAAGACTATTTCCTCAAGATCGAGGGCGTGAAGGGCGAGTCGCAGGACGACAAGCACAAGGACGAGATCCACGTCAGCTCGTTCAGCTTCGGCGTCACCAACTCCGGCACCGGCGGCTCCAACCTCGGCTCGGGCGGCGGTCGCTCCAACATCCAGGACATGCATTTCACCAAGGTCGACCGACGCGTCTTCGCCCAACCTGTTCATCGCCTGCGCGACCGGCAAGCACTTCCCGAAAGCGACCGTCACGGTGCGCCGCGCCGGCGAGAAGCCGCAGGAATATCTGGTCTACAATCTGACCGAAGTGTACATTTCCTCGATCACCACCAGCGGCCACGAAGGCGGCGGCATCGCGCAGGAGAGCGTTTCGCTCAACTTCTCCAAGGTCGAAGATCGCCTACACGCCGCAGAACGCCGACGGCTCGCCGGGCGCGAAGAACACCAAGACCTACGACGTCAAGGCCAACAAGGCGTCCTGATCGTCGGCGATGACTCCGGCGCGGCGGCGACGCCGCGCCGCGCTTTTCCCTTGAGGACGGCGGTCGCAGGCGGACGCGATGGCTCTGAAGAAGACACGAACGCCTGGCGCCGCCGCTCATGTTTGCGTTTCGCACCGCGCACGAGAAGCGCGACGCCAAGCAAGGCGCTCGATCTGCGCGACGCGCAGCGGCGAGCGCGTCATCGCGCCGCGCCGCGCGCCGAGCCGCGCGCCGATCTCCGAATCGGGGCTGCGCCGCGAGGTCAACGCCGATCTCGTCGACCTGCTCAACACCACCAATCTCGACGCGGCGATCGGCCTGGAAGACGCGCCGGAAGTGGCGCGCTCCGTGCTCAATTTCGGCTTCCCCGATCTCTCGACCCGGACCATCGACGAGCACCGGCTGATCGAGACTCTCGCGCGAGATCGAGCGGGCGCTGACGACGTTCGAGCCGCGGCTTGCCGCCGGCACGCTGAAGGTCGGCCGCGATCCCTTCATCGACATCGAGGCGCTGCGGATCAAGTTCTTCGTCAAGGCCGACCTGCGCGCCGAGCCGATCGACGTGCCGGTGGAGTTCGTCGCCGAAGTGGAGCTCGATTCCGGCAAGATCAAAGTCGATCGGCTGTAGCGCGATGAACCGCGAGTTTCTCGACTTCTACAACCGCGAACTCGGGGTGCTGCGCGAACAGGCGGCGGAGTTCGCGCAGGAATATCCCGGCGTCGCCGAACGGCTCGGCGGCCTGATCGGCGACCGCACCGACCCGATGATCTCCGGGCTGCTCGAAGGCGCGGCGTTCCTGGCGGCGCGCGTGCAACTGAAGATCAAGCACGAGTTCGCCGACTTCACCACCAACCTGATCGATCAGTTGACGCCGCAATATCTGGCGCCGACGCCGTCGTTCCTGTTGACCGAGATCGCGCCGAAATTCGGCGATCCGGCGTTGCGCGAGGGTCGCACGATTCCGCGCGGCGCCTATTTCGAGGCGACCTATCGCGAGATGGAGCGCAACGTCGCCTGCCGCTTCCGCCTCGACGCGCGCCGGTCGACGCTGTGGCCGTTCGATCTCGATCAAGGCCGAATATCTCACGAGCCCCGCGCCGTTGCAGGCGTTGCTGCCGTCGAGCGGCGTCGAGGCGGCGGCGGGCCTGCGGCTGCAATTCACCGTGCGCGCCGCCGGCGCGCCGCGAGGACGAACCGAGCGACGAGGAGGCGGCCAAGCGCGCGCGAATTCTGGGCGAGCCGCTGTCGAGACGAAATCGCTGCGCTTTCATCTGCTCGGGCCCGAGGCGGACGCGGTCGCGCTCTACGAGCAGATGTTCGCGCATTGCCGCGGCGTCTATTTCCGCCGCCTCGACGCCTTCGGCGATCCCGTCGGGCTCGCGCGGCGAGCCCGACATGCTGCGCCAGATCGGCTTCGGCGAGACGGAGACGCTGATCCCCAACGATCTCCGGCTGTTTCGCGGCTTCGACATCCTGCGCGAATATCTCGCGTTCCCGCGCAAATTCCTCGGCTTCGACCTCGTCGGGCTCGACAAGATCATGCCGCGGCTCGACGCCAAGACCTTCGACGTCATCTTCACGTTCGACGAGGTCAATCCGCGCCTCGCCGCCGCGGTGCGGCCCGAGGCGTTCTCGCTCTACGCGGCGCCGGCGGTCAACCTGTTCGAGAAGACGCTCGACCGCATCCCCGTCGACGACCAACCAGCACGAATATCCCGTCGTCGCCGACCGCAGCCATCCGCTCGACTACGAGGTCAATCGCCTCCTCAACGTGTTCGCGCATATTCCGGGCTCGCCGGAGAAGGCGCCGGTCGCGCCGCTCTATTCCGCCGCCGCCGGGCTACAGCCGCACCGGGCTTTGCTACACGGTGCGCCGTCTGCCGCGCCGCCGCACCGCGCACGAGGCGCAGATACGGCCGCAAGTCCGACTACACCGGCACGGAGATGTATCTGTCGCTCGGCCAGCGCGCCGACCCCGAGGACGCGCAGCGCGTCGCCGAACTCAGCGTGCGCGCGCTGTGCACCAACCGGCATCTGGCCGAGCGCCTGCCGGTCGGCGAGGGCGGCGCCGATTTCCGGCTGCTCGACGACGTTACGCTGGACATGCGCTGTCTCGCCGGCCCGACGCGGCCGCGCGAGCCGCCGATGACGGCGATGGTCGGCAAGACCGAGACCGCCTCGACCGGCGAGATCGCCTGGCGGCTCATCAACATGCTGAGCCTCAACCATCTCGGCCTCGTCGACCGCGGCGCCGAGGAGGGCGCGGTCGCGCTGCGCGAAACCCTGATGCTGTTCGCCGATCTCGCCGACGGCGCGACCGAGCGGCGCATCCACGGCGTGCGCAGCCTGCAGGCCAAGCCGATCGTGCGCCGCATCCGCACGCCGCAAGGCGCCGCGGCCGCGCGCGGGCTGGAGTTGACGGTGCTGATCGACGACAAGGCGTTCGAGGGCTCCGGCGCGTTCCTGATGGGCGCGGCGCTCGACCGGTTCTTCGCCGAATATGTCGCGATCAACCATTTCACGCAGACGGTCGTGCGCACCACGGAGCGCGGCGAAATCATGCGCTGGCCGCCGCGGCTCGGCTTGCGGGGAGCGCTATGAGCTTCCTCGACGAACTCGCCGCCGAACCCTGGCGCTTCGACTGGCTCGCGACGATGCGCCGGCTCGAGCGCGCGCATCCCGACAAGCCGCGCATCGGCGACAGCGCCGCGCGCGCGCAGGATTTCGTCACCCTTTCGCAAAACCCGTATCTCGAATTTCCCGACTGCGACCATCGAGGCGGCGTCGAAGGACGAGCGCGGCCGCATGCGCGTCGTCGCGCGTTTTCTCGGCATGTTCGGCCCGCAAGGCGCGCTGCCGCTGACGACGACCGACGAGGCCTATCGCGTGGCTGCGCGCGCGCGACGACGCGTTCGCGCGCTTCGTCGACATCTTCCAGAGCCGGTTCCTGGCGCTGTTCTTCCGCGCCTGGGCCGACGCGCGGCCGATCGCGCAGAACGACCGCCCGGACGAGGATCGCTTCCGCGACTACGTCGGCTCGGTGATCGGGCTCGGCGCGGCGTGGTTCAAGAACCGCGACTCGCGTCCATGATTTCGTCAAGCTCGAATATGCGGGCCTGCTGGCGCCGCGCGTCAAGAGCGTGTCGCGGCTGCGCTTCTTTCTCACCGGCCTCGTCGGCTCGCGGGTCGAGATCGACGAGTTCGTCGGCGCCTGGTTGACGCTCGACGAGAGCGAGCGCACGCGGCTCGGCGCGGCGCAGCAGCGGGCTCGGGACCGACTGCATGCTGGGCGCGAGCGCCTACACCGTCAGCGACAAGTTCCGCATTCGCGTCTATCGCCCGCGATTTCGCGCATTACGAGCAATTCCTGCCCGGCGCGCCGCTGGCCGACCAGATCGCCGACGCGGTGTTCGCCTATGTCGGCGACGAATACGATTGGGACCTGGAGCTCGCCATTCCCGCCGGCGAGGTCCGAGCCGGTGCGCATGGGGCTCGGCGCGCGGCTTGGTTGGACGGGCTGGATGGCGCCCAACTGGTCGAAGACCGACCAGACATTGGCGCGCCGACGCGCGATTTCATTTGATCAGCCGCCGCGGCGCCAGGGCCGCGGCGCGACAACTGAACGAGGAGGCGAACATGGGCGCGGACATCAGCGTCGAATCGGTCGCCGGCAAGCTCAACCGCGTCGGCTACGAGGCGTTCATCCAGGCGTTGCGGCAGGCCAAGAGCGCCGGCAACCGCAATGTCGAGCTGGCGCATTGGTTGCTGCACCTGTTGCAGAAGGACCGCGCCGACCTCGCCATCACCGCCGATCATTTCAAGCTCGACCGCGCGCGCATGATCGCCGACGCGACCCGCGCCGTCGACTGCGCTGCGCAAGAACGAGACCGAGATGCCGGGCATTTCGACGCAGGTCGCCGACGCGCTCGATCGCGGCTGGCACTATGCGACGCTGCTGTTCGGCGAGACGCAGATCCGCACCGGCCATGTGCTGGTGGCCGCGCTGAAGTCGCTGGAGCTGCGGCGCGCGCTGATCAACTGTCTCGCAGGAATTCGCCAAGATCCCGGTCGACGAACTGGCCGATCGCCCATCTCGGCATCTGGAAGGACTTCGGAGGAAGCCAACCTGCGGCCGATGGACGGCTCCGGCGTCGCGGCGGCGGAGACGCCGGCCGGCGAGGCGGCGCTGGGGCCGAAGGGCACGACCGCGCTCGACCGCTTCAGCCAGGACCTCACCGCCAAGGCGAAGGGCGGCGACATGGACCCGATCCTCGGCCGCGACGACGAGATCCGGCAGATCGTCGACGTGCTGATGCGCCGGCGGCAGAACAACCCGATCCTCACCGGCGAGGCCGGCGTCGGCAAGACCGCCGTGGTCGAGGGTTTCGCGCAGCGCATCGCCGCCGGCGACGTGCCGCCGCCGCTGCGCGACGTGCGGGTCTGCGTGCTCGACGTCGGGCTGATGCAGGCGGGCGCCTCGATGAAGGGCGAGTTCGAGCAGCGGCTGCGCTCGGTGATCGACGAGGCGCAATCCTCGCCGACGCCGGTGATCCTGTTCATCGACGAGGCGCATACGCTGATCGGCGCCGGCGGCCAGGCCGGCACCGGCGACGCCGCCAATCTGTTGAAGCCGGCGCTGGCGCGCGGCACTGCTGCGCACCATCGCGGCGACCACGTGGTCGGAGTATCGCCAGTATTTCGAGAAGGACCCGGCGCTGGCCCGGCGCTTCCAGCCGATCCACATCGGCGAGCCCGACGTCGCCACGGCGGTCGTGATGCTGCGCGGCCTGGTCGGCGCCGATGGAGAAGCATCACAAGGTGCGCGTCTCCGACGAGGCGATCGTCGCGGCGGTGAATTTCTCGCAACGCTACATCCCGGCGCGGCAATTGCCCGACAAGGCGGTCAGCCTGCTCGACACGGCCTGCGCGCGCGTCGCGATCTCGCAGACCGCCAAGCCCGCCGCGATCGAGGACAACGAAGTCGCCATCGCCTCGCTGGAGAGCGAGAGGCAGGCGCTGTTGAAGGAAGCCGATCTCAGCGACGCGCAGGCGCCGAAGATCGCCGAGATCGACGAGAAGCTCGCCAAGGAGCAAGGAGCGCGCGGAGGCGCTGCAGGCGGACTGGGCGCGCGAGCAGGATCTCGTCAAGGAGATCCTGGAGCTGCGCGAGAAGATCGCCGAGGCCAAGGGCGAGACCGACGCCGACCGCGACGCGCGCCTTGCGCGAAAAGGTCGACGACGCTGGGCGCGATCAAGCCCGACGAGCCGCATGATCTTCCCGCATGTCGACGAGCAGGCGGTGGCGGCGGTCGTCTCCGATTGGACCGGCATTCCCGTCGGCCGCATGATGGCCGACGAGGTCGAGACGGTGCTCAACCTCGCCGACATCCTCAACCGGCGCATCGTCGGCCAGAGCCACGGCCTGCAGATGATCGCGCGCCGCATCGAGACCAACCGCGCGCGGCTCGACAATCCGAGTCAAGCCGATCGGCGTGTTCCTGCTCTGCGGCCCCTCGGGCGTCGGCAAGACCGAGACGGCGCTGGCGCTGGCCGAATCGCTCTATGGCGGCGAGCAGAACATCATCACGATCAACATGTCGGAGTTTCAGGAGGCGCACACCGTCGCGACGCTGAAGGGCGCGCCTCCGGGCTATGTCGGCTATGGCGAGGGCGGCCGGCTGACCGAGGCCGTGCGCCGGCGCCCCTACAGCGTCGTGCTGCTCGACGAGATCGAGAAGGCGCATCCCGACGTGCACGAGATCTTCTTCCAGGTGTTCGACAAGGGCGTGATGGAGGACGGCTCAGGGCCGGCGCATCGACTTCCGCAACACGCTGATCCTGCTGACCTCCAACGTCGGCACCGAGATCATCATGGACGCCGGCCAAGCGCCCGACGCCGCCCGACGCGCAGACGCTCGCCGCCGCGCTGAAGCCGGCGCTGCTGGAGGTGTTCCCGCCGGCGCTGCTCGGCCGCGTGGTGACGATCCCCTATTATCCGCTGTCGCCGGAGATGCTCGCCGGCATCGTGCGGCTGCAGTTGAAGCGCATCGGCCAGCGCATCGCCGATCATCACAAGGCGAAGTTCGAGGTCGACGACAGCGCGATCGAGCTCATCGTCTCGCATGTGCAACGATCCCGATTCCGGCGGCCGCGTGATCGACAACATCATCACCAACACGATCCTGCCGGCGCTGTCGCGCGAGATCCTCAAGCGCACGCTGGCGCGCGAGCCGATCACAGCGGCCAAGGTTTCGGCGGAGGACGGCGCGTTCGCCTATGAGGTGACGTGAACGCGTGCGGCCGGCGAGCGCTCGCAAGACGCCGGCGCGCGCTGGCTTCTTGGCGCTGGTCTCCGCGCCGGCGCGCGCGAGCCTGCGCGTCTGCAACAACACGCATATGCTGCTCAACTTCGCGGTCGGCGTCAACGCGGGCGACCGCTTCGCCACCGAGGGCTGGTGGACGATGACGCCGGGCTCCTGCTCGACGCCGCTGCGCGGGCGCGCTGCCGGGCCGCTTCGTCTATCTCTACGCCATCGACATCGACGCGGTCGACGTGCTGGCGGGCAAGGTGTCGATGTGCGTCGATCGCGGCAAGTTCAAGATTTTCGGCATCTCCGATTGCTGGCGGCGCGGCTTGCAGGCGGTCAATTTCGCCGAGATCGACACCGGCGGCTCGCCGGACTGGACGACGTTCCTCAACGACGCGCGCAGATGAGGCCGGCTCAGTTGCCGCCCTTCATCGATTCGAGATCGTCGGTCGGGAAACACTTCGCCGAGCAGGCTCAGGAAATCGCGGGTCGCGAGCGCGCGGGCGCGGTCGAGCAGATAGGGCGCGGGGCTCGACGGCTCGACGCTGCGCAGATGCGCGGCGACCTGCTCGATCAGCGCGAACGCGGCGGCGCGCGATTCCGCCGGCGGCGCTCGCCGGGCGAAAAGTCGAGCGCCGGGGCATCCTGCAGACTGCTGACCGGAATCGAGAAGGCGTCGCCCGGGCCGACGAACACGCGCGCGTTCTCGGCGTGGCGCGGCGCCAGCAGGCGCATCACCTCGTAGAGATTCTTGCCGAGCGTCGCGCGCGCCTGCGCGATCAGCAGCAGCGCCGGGCTCGACGGCTCCTTGGCCTGGAAATAGCCGAGCGCCGCGGCGAGCGCCGCGTCGACGTCGGCGAGCGAGGCGAAGGTCGACGGCGCCGCCGCGGCGTCGCCGTCGGCCGCGCTCCGCCGCCGCCGACGCCGGCCGCGGGCGCGAGGCTCGGATCGCGGCGCGCCAGCGCGTCCTGCGCGAAGTCCAGCATCTTCGCGACCAGCGGCGATCAGCGCGCCGAACTTCACCGCGCTGCTCGAGCCGACGCGCTCGGCGCGTGACGGCGGTGATCGCGTCGAGATCGTCGCGCAAGCTGGACCAGGGTCGCGTGCGCCTTGACCAGCGCCTCGACCTCGATCGTCGTCAGCGATGCGCTCGATGGCGCCGGCGGAGGCGAGCTTCTCGCCCTCGCGCAGCTTGGCGTCGCCGAGCATCGACCATCACGGCGCGATAGGCGAGCGGCCCTTCGCGCTCGGACTGCAGCAGCGTCGCGTATTGCAGCGGCAGCACGACGACGGGGGCGTCGTCGAGCGTGCCGAGTTGCGCGAGCCGCGCGGAGATAGTCGCCGCGCTCGGCGCTGCGGATGGACCTCGTCCCAGCGATTGCGTCAGCAGCCACGCGATCTCGGCACCTCGCGCGCGAAGCCGTAGAAGTCGCGGTTGAGCACGGCGAGCTTGGCGACGAGCAGGATCAGGCGCAGATCCTGCGTGCGCTTGCGCAACTTGCGCGGCGGTCGCAAAGGCGGCGGTGAAAGTCGATCGTCTTGCGGTCGAAACTGAAGATAGGAATCCGGCAGTTGCCCTTCGACCGCGGCGAGGAAATTCATGAACTCCGGATCGCCTTCGAGCGTCGAGGTCGGGGCCGCACGGCGCGTCCGGCGAGATCGGCGCCAGTTCGATCTCAAGTTTCCGCCATGACCCGCGCCTCGCTTCTCGGCGTCCGCGCGTTGCAATCGCGCGGCGGACCGTAAGAGCCGGATATCATGAGTTCCCACGGCGCCGGCAGGGAGAGCGTTCGCGAGATCCGATGAGCGGCCCGAACGATAGCGGCGCCGGCGACACGCCGACCGGCGATTTCAAGCTCCCGCTGCCGGACGCCGGCGCGCCGCGAGCGCCGTCGCCGCGCTTCCAGCTGCAAGATGCACTGGGAGCACGCCGCATCTGGAATGGCGCGCCGGTCAAGGCGCGAGTCGCGCCGGCCCGGCGACGCCAGCCCGCATTCCTGCAGCTCGACGATCCCTTCGGCGCGCTGCTCGACGACCGAGCGATATATCCGAAGCGGGGCGTTGCTGTTCGATCATGCAGCGGCCCAACTTGGACGCTCGTCGACAAGGCGTTCCTTGACGGCGCCGACCGACCCGCCGCAGTCTCCTGCCGAGCTTCGCGCAGATGAAGGCGTGGGAGGACGACGCGTTCTACCGCCGCCTCGGCCGCAGCGCGCCGTCTGTTCGGCGCGCCGGCGCCGCCGCCGCTGCTGACGCCGCCGCTGCTCGGCGCCGCCGCCGCCGTCGCCGTTCTACAAGCTGCCCGATCCCGCGGCGATGCCCAGCGAGCCGGGGCCGCCGCAGGCCGGCTCAGTCGGCGACGTCCTGAAGGCGGCTGATGGGGCTGCCGATCGTGCAGACGACCTGCAGAACGCTCAGCGACGAGGCTCTGCGCCAGGTTGCTGCTTGTCGAAGCCCGATTGCGACAAGCCGCCCTGGCGCGACCGCATGACTGCGATCACGCTCGCGCGCGCCGCTCGCGGCGAGCGTCGTCGGCACTGTGCTCGGCGTCGACCGATGCGCGCCATTTCGCGTTCAAGAACCTTGAAGGGCGTCGAAATGCCGGTGCCTTTCGTTCCCGGCGTGTCGCTCATGTCGACGATTTCGGCAAGGCCGATCCAATTCCTGCTCGGCGCGCGAAGCCGGCGCGACCCGCACCAGCCGCAGCCGTGCAATTCGGCCTGAAGTTCGACGTGCTGAAGGCGATCCCCGCCGTGCGCAAAGGTCGTTCTGACGAGCGTCGCTCGCGCCCGATCCCGCTCCACACGCCAAACGTCAGAGGCTCCCATGCCCAATCTCTTCCCAGCAAGACCGCATCGGCAAGCTCACGACGCCCGGCCGGCGAGACACGTTCGTGCTCAACCGCTTCGAGGGACGGAGGGCTTGGGCAGCCTGTTCGAGTACCGCGTCGGCGCGCTTTCGCTGAAGGAGAACTTCAACCTCGACTCGCATGATCGGCCGCAACTGCAACGTCCGCATCAAGGGCGTCGACGGGCTCGAGCGGCATTTCAACGGCGTGCTGACCGAGGCCAACTACACCGGCGGCCAGTACGGGCTGTTCGGCTATCAGTTCGTGCTGCGGCCGTGGCTGCATCTGCTGTCGCGCACCTCCGACTGCCGCATCTTCTCCAACATGAAGCCCAACAAGATCATCAACAAGGTGTTCAGCGACCGCGGCTTCAACGACTTCCGCGAGAACCTGAAGGAGAGTATCCGACGCTCGAATACATCAGTCCAATATCGCGAGACCGACCTCAACTTCGTCTGCCGGCTGATGGAGAAGTTCGGCATCTACTACTATTTCGAGCACACCGAGTCCAAGCACACGATGGTGCTCTGCGACGCGCCGAGCTGCCACGAGCAAGATCCCGGGCCTGCAACCGGTGCCGCTGCTGCCGGTCACGGTCGAGAGCCGGCGCGACCGGCAGCAGTTCGACACCTGGTCGATCGCGCGCGCGCTTGCAGACCGGCAAGGACGCGCTCAACGAGCTATTGCTGCGAGAAGCCGACGGCCGACCTGCTCGGCAAGTCCGACAAGCACGGCAACTACGAGCATTCGCACGCTGGAGACCTACGACTACGACCCGGCGCTTCAACGACAAGAGCGGACGGCGAGAAATGCGCGAAGGTGCGCGTCGAAGCCGTGCAGGCGCTCGACGATCACCGCATCGCCATCGGCGCGGCGCCGTCGCTGTTTCCCGGCGGCAAGCTGACGCACGGAAGAATCGCGGCCGGCGTCCGACAACAAGGAATATGTCGTGCTGCGCTGCACGCATTCCTACGTCGATCAGACCTATATTTCCGGCGGGCGGCGCGCCGGTCGCCTATGCCGGCACTTATGAGTTGATGGATTCGAGCCGGCAGTTCCGCTCGCTGCTGACGACGCGCCGCGCCGTCGGTCGGTCGGCTGGCAATCGGCGCTGGTCGTCGCCGACAAGGGCAACGAGAGCGAGGAGATCGACGTCGACAAGGAGGGCCGCATCCTGGTCAAGTTCTATTGGGACCGCAAGAAGGACCTGTCGCGGCGCGTGCGCGTCGCGCAGTTCTGGGCCGGCAAGACGCGCGGCGCCTGGTTCTGCCCGCGCATCGGCGACGAGGTGCTGGTCGCATTACGAGGACGGCGATCCCGACCAGCCGATCGTCGTCGGCTCCGTCTACAACGGCGACAACAAGGTGCCGACGACGCTGCCGCGACAAGAAGACCCATTCCGGCATTCTCACCAAGTCGAGCAAGAACAGCGACGGCTACCACATGCTGATGTTCGACGACACCGCGGACAAGGAGCGCGTCAAGCTGCGCTCGCAGAAGGACCTGATGTTCAAGGCGCTCAACAACGAGCAGCGCGACATCCTGATGAGATCAGACCGAGAATATCGGCAAGGACGAGACGATCAACGTCGGCATGGACATGGCGCACGACATGCAGAAGGGCGGCGGCAACTGGACGCTCAACGCGTTCAAGACGGCGACGATCAACGTCGGCCCGAAGGACATGCCGATGACGCAGATCAAGATGACGCAGCAGGACATCACGCTCACGTTCTTCCTGGGGCCATCCCGTTCTCGCAAGACCGTGCTGGACGCCACCGGCATCACGCAACACCGTGATGATGGGGCTGACCTCGCATAGCTGGAGCCCGTCGTCGACGTCGCTGATGTCGCCGACGATCAACGAACTGGCGCTGGCGGCGATCAGCATGATGGCGCCGGCGGGCGTGCAACGCCGCCACCGACGCTCAACACGCCGGCGCTGGTGGCCGGCGGCGCCATCGTCGGCGGCATGCCGATCTGAGGGAGAGCGCCATGTCCTCGCGCATCCGCTTCAACGACGCCAACGACGTGTTCGACGCGTTTCCCGATGCTCGCCCGCTTCGCGCCGAAGCCGACGGGGCGAGGCCGAGCCGCTCGACTATGCGCGCGAACTCATCGACTGCGCCGCGCGCCGCCGCGGCGCTCGCCTATCTCGCGCATCTGCTGCCGCGCCGCGAGGCGATCTGGTGGGGTTGCCAGTGCGTGGGCGCCGTCCTCGGCGGCGCGGCGGAGGACGAGGGCTTGAAGCTCGCGACGCGATGGGTGCGCGATCCCGACGAAGCGGTGCGGCGCGAGGCGCTGAGCTATGCGCAGGCCAGCGATCTCAGCTCGCCGACGACGCTGGCTCGCGCGGGCCGTCGGCCATTCCGGCGGCAGCGTTCTCGCCGCCGGATCAGCCGCCGATGCCGCCGCAGCCCGACGCCTGCGCGCTGTCCGTCAACGCGGCGCATGGTCCTGGCGGCGACGCGCGCAGCCGCCGATGCTGATCCTGCCCTGGATGCGCGCCTGCGCCGACGCCGGCGTGCGTTTCGCCGAGGGCGAGGAAGCGCAAGGTGATCGCGCCGCCTGCGATCTAGCTAGCCTCAGGCCCAGCTGTCGCCCCAGTAGGGCGCGCGCCGTAGTATTGGTGCAGGCCCTCTTCGTAGGTCCGATCGCCCCACTGCGGCGTCGCGCGCCGGCCGCATAGGCCGGCGCGCCTTCGAGCACGCGCGGCTCGATGTCGACGACGTAGCCGCTGACGTTGGCGTCGTATTTGCAGCTTCGCCCAGGGGATCGGGTAGTAGTCGCCGCCCAGGCCGAGAAAGCCGCCGAACGACATGATCGCGTAGGCGGCCTGTCCCGAGCGCTTGTCGATCATCACGTCGTCGATCGACGCCGAGCTTCTCGCCGTGCGGATTGTAGACGTTGGTCCCCTGAACCTTGCTCGCTTCGATCAGCGTACTGCGCGTGTTCTGGGCGGTCGTCCATTTGCGTCTCCTCGAGGTGGCTCGTGTGATGAAGCCCGCTTGGCCGCGACTGGTTCCCAAGCCCCGTCGCCGAGGTGCGGAACCAATTCCCGATTCGGTTGCGTTAAAGCGCCGACGCACAAGCGTGCACGCTTGCAAGAGCGGGAGAGAGACATGCTGGGCACCATTCTGCTGGTCATACTGATCATCGTGTTGCTCGGCGCGCTGCCGACTTGGCCGTACAGCTCCGGCTGGGGCTATTATCCCAGCGGCGGCGCGGGCCTGTCTGCTCATCGTCATCATCTTGCTGGTGTCAGGGCGAATTTAGGCGACATCGACCCCAGCGGCTCGCTCGCGCCGCCGGGGCTTGGCTTCAAAGCGACGACGTCGCAGCCCAAATCTCCATGTCTTCGCGAGCGCGAGCAGACAGCGCTCGCTTTCTTCCGTCGCCGCGCTCGGGCCTGCGCGATCGCCCGGCGGCCTCGTCGATGGGAGCTGCGATAGGCGGGAACAGGCCGAAATTGACGTTCATCGGCTGAAACGAGCGCGGACCAGCGTCGATCAGCTCGATGTGGCCGCCGGTGATGTGGTTGATGAGCGCGCCGATGGCGGTGGTCGGCGGCGGCGGGTCGAGCGGCACGCCCGAGAACCTCGGCCGCCGTCAGGCGCCCGACGATCGATCCCGACGCGGCGCTCTCGACATAGCCCTCGCAGCCGGTGATCTGGCCGGCGAAGCGCAGTTGCGGCCGCGCCTTCAACCGCAGACGCTCGTCGAGCAGCGCGCGGCGAATTGAGGAACGTGTTGCGGTGCAGGCCGCCGAGACGCGCGAACTCCGCGCGCTCCAGACCCGGGATCATGCGAAAGATGCGCGCCTGCTCGCCGTATTTGAGCTTGGTCTGAAAGCCGACCATGTTGAACAGCGTGCCGAGCGCATTGTCCTGCCGCAGTTGCACGACCGCGTAGGGCTTGCGATCCGGGGCATGCGCGTTGGTGAGGCCGACCGGCTTCATCGGCCCGTGGCGCAGCGTCTCGCGGCCGCGCTCGGCCATCACCTCGATCGGCAGGCAACCGTCGAAATAGGGCGTGCCCTCGAATTCGCGGAACTCGGTCTTTTCGGCGGCCAGCAAGGCGTCGACGAAGGCCTCGTAGTGCGTCGCGATCCAGGGGGCAATTGACATAGGCCTCGGCGTCGCCGCCCGGGCCCGGCCTTGTCGTAGCGCGATTGCCGCCACGCGACGTCTGAAATCGATGCTGTCGTAATGAACGATGGGCGCGATGGCGTCGAAAAACGCGAGCGACTGCTCGCCAGTCGCGGCGAGAATCGCCTCCGCCAGAGCCGGCGAGGTCAGCGGCCCCGTGGCGATGATGGTCGGACCCCATGTCTCCGGCGGCAAGCCCGTCAACCTCGCCGCGCTCGACGCGTGATCAGCGGCTCCGCGAGATCGCCGCCTGACGGCGTCCGCGAAACCGTCGCGGTCGACCGCCAGCGCGCCGCCCGCCGGCACCTGATGCGCGTCGGCGGCGCGCATGACGAGCGAGCCGAGCCGCCGCATTTCGCGATGAAGCACGCCGACGGCGTTGGTCTCGGCGTCGTCGGAGCGGAAGGAATTGGAGCAGACAAGCTCGGCGAGCGTCGCGGTGCGGTGCGCCGCGGTCGCCGCGTCCGGCCGCATCTCGTGCAGAATGACGGGGACGCCGGCTCTGCGCGAGCGCACAGGCGGCCTCGCAGCCCGCGAGGCCGCCGCCGACGACATGGACGGGTTTCATAGCCCGGCTTCAAACAAAGCCAGCGTCGCCGTCAAGCCGCTATCGCTTGCGGGCGCGGAAGCGGCGGGGCGCAGGAATCGTCGAATTTAGTCCGATTTGACCGCCGCCCTTGGCGATCGACCGGACGACTCTTCTTTTTGAGCGCGTTCCAGTTCGCGGTCGTCGATCTCAGAAGCGTAGGGCTGTTTGCGGTGTTGGTCGTCGCGCTTTTTGTCGAGCTGCGGCCTTCTCGTGCGGCGCAAGGTCTGGCTTTTTCATTGCGGGTCGCTCCCTTGAGAATGGGAGGCGAACGTCGCCGGCGGCGGCGCGGTTCCGCGTGCGCTCAAAGAGAAACGCCCGCCGCGTGGGCGCGGCGGGCGTTTCAGACGCGCCACTGGGAGCGAGAACGGCGCCCGGAAGCTTTAGGCGGCCTTGCGCGCGGCGCCGGCGGCGATGAACGGGATGTCGCCGCGGCGAACGCCGATGTCTTCGAGTTCGCGATCGGTGAGCTGGGAAAGCTCCCGAACGGCTTCACGGTAACGCCGCCAGGCGGATAGCTTTTCGGTGATGGACTTGAATCGGAGTCATACGACCCTCCTTCTTGAAAGAACCTGCGGCGACGCGATCTCCCCGCTGCTGCGGTGCAACATAGTGTGGGGACGGGCGGGTGAGTAGTCGGGATTTCGGTCCGAGCAGCCTATGCAAAATTCGCAGAACAAAAGTTGCGAAAGATAAACCAAACATTCACAATTTTCGTAGATCGAACGCAGAAAATTCCTGCTTTTCGGAAATGCGTCCGGAAGCTCGCCGGCCCAAATTCGAGTATTTAGCAACTGAGAGCTCGGCTTAGCAATGTGACAACGTACAAGTTATTTTGCAACGCAATGCGGAGCTTGCAATGCGCCGCAAAGTTGGCGCTTGGCTTTGCGGCGGCCCCGCTTATCCTACGCGCCAGCTTGATTTTCGGCCGGGCGTGCGGCGAAATGCCGGCGGCCGTCGGAATGCGCGACGGCGCTGGCTCGAGGAGCGCGACCCATGGACAATTTGATCGCTGACGTCGCCGCAGGCGCCGGCGTCGCGCCCGGACGTCGCGCGCAAGGCGGTCGCGCTGATCCTCGATTTCCTCAAGCGCGAGGCGCCCGAAGACGCGGTGCAACACGCTGTTCGACAAGGCGCCGGCGCTGCGCGCCATCGCCGCGACCGCGTCGACCGGCGGCGAGGGCCTGGGCGGCACCCTGCGCGGCCTGATGGGCACGGGCGCGGGCGCGATGGGCGGCGGCGGACTGATGGCGCTCGGCGGCGACCTGATGAACCTCGGCCTCGAGCATGGATCAGGTGCAGACGGTCGGCAAGAAAGTGTTCGCCTATGCGCGCGAGAAGGGCGGCGACGAACTCGTCGGCGAAATCACCGCCTCGATCCCCGGCCTGTCGCAGTTCATCTGAGGCCGGCCTTGACGGAGCCTCTTTCCCCGCGCGCTCGGAAGCGGACTGGCGCAAGGCCGCCGAGGCGGCGCTGAAAGGCGGCGGCGCTGGAAAAGCTCGTCTCCGTCGACCGCCGACGGCGTCAGCGCTCGGGCCGCTGCACGCGGGCCGCGACGGGCCCGCGCGCGTTGCGCGGCGACGCCGGGGCCGTGGAAGGCGCTGACCCGGCTCGATCATCCCGGCGCCGACGATTTCAACGCGCAGGCGCGCGAGGATCTCGACAACGGCGCCGACGGGCTGGCGATCGTGTTCGCCGGCAGCGGCGCGGCCTATGGCTTCGGGCTCGCGCGCTGCGGATTCCGCGAGCTTGCACAAGGCCTTCGACGGCGTGCGATTCGACGCCGGCAAGCCGGTTCAGCCTCGACGATCGCCGATTTCGCCCAAGCCGAAGCCTTCGCGGCGCTGGTCGAGCGCTCCGGCGCCGAGCCTGCTCAGCGTGGACATCGCTTTCGGACTCGATCCGCTGGGTCGTCGCGCCCGCGCGGGCGCGGCCGGCCCGGACGCGACGGCGCTGCAAAGCGCGGCCGCGGAGCTGCGCCGGCGCGGCTTCGCCGGGCCGTTCGCCGCCGCCGACGCGCGCTGCGTCCACGACGCCGGCGGCACGCCGGCGCAGGAACTCGCCTTCGCGCTGTCCGCCGGGCCTCGCCTATCTCCGCGCGCTCGAAGACCCCGCGGCGCTCGAATTTCGCCTCGCCGCCGACGCCGACCAATTCGCGACGCTCGCGAAATTCCGCGCCATGCGGCTGCTCTGGGGCCGCGTCGAGGCAGGCCTGCGGCCTGACGCCCGCGCCGATCCGCCTCGCCGCGTCGAGCGCGTGGCGCATGATGACGGCCGCCGAGCCCTTCGTGAACGTCATGCGCGCCGCGCTCGCCGCCTTCGCCGCCGGTCTCGGCGGCGCCGACAGCGTGACGCTGCTGCCGTTCTCGCAAGCCGCTCGGCCTGCCCGACGCCTTCGCGCGGCGGCTGGCGCGCAACACGCAGCTCGTCGAGCTGCGCGAGGCGCGGCTCGGCTTCGTCGCCGACCCCGCCGCCGGGCGCGGGCGGCTTCGAGGCGCTGACCGAGGGGCTTTGCGAGAAGGCCTGGGCGCTGTTCCAGACGCTTCGAGGCGGCGGGCGGGCTGGAACAGGCGCTGGAGCGGGGGCTCGTGCAGAGCGCGGTCGCCGACGGCGGCCGCGGCGCTGAAGCGCGACGTCGCCCGCGCCAAGACGCCGTCTGACGGGGGTCAGCGCGCATCCCCATCTCGACGCCGACCCCGTCGCCGTGCTGCCCGACGCGCCCGCGGCCGCAGCGCTCGGCGCCGGGCGCGCTTCGCGCCGTTTCGCGCTCTCCGAGCCGTTCGAGCGGCTGCGCGCGGCGGCGGCGCGGACGGGCGCCCGCATGTTCCTCGCCGCCATCGGCCCGCCGTCGGCGCACGCGCGCCGGCTCGGCTTCGCGCGCGAAGTCTTCGAGGCCGGCGGCGTCGCGACGATCGCCGGCGCCGGCGCGGACAGACGCGGACGGCTCGCCGAAGCGTTTCCGCGCGCAGCGGCGCCGCGATGGCGTGCCTGTGCGGGTCCGACGAGGCCTACGCGCGCGCACGCCGAGGGCTTCGCCGCCGCGCTGAAAAGCGCGGGCGCGCGACGCGGTCTATCTTGCGGGCCGGCCGGGCGAGCGCGAGGCGGCTTGGCGGGCGGCGGGGATCGACGGCTTCATCTACGCCGGCGCCGATCTCGTCGCCGCGCTGGAGGATGCTGCGCGGGCGCGCGTTGACCCTGCCCCAGCGGACAGCCGTCGCGCCTGGACTTTCCAGATGCGCGCTCGCCATAGTCCGCGCGCGAACCCGCGCTCCGCGAGAGGCCCTCCATGTCGATCAAGTTGTTTTTGCTGCGGTTCTTCACCTGGTGGAACGGCGCGAACCTCAACACGCATGCACTACACGCGACGCGCACGGCGAACTCGTCGGCCACGACGAATTCGGCAACGCCTATTATCGCACGCGCGGCGGCGCGATCGATCCCGCGCTCGGGTTCGAGCGCCGCTGGGTCATCTACAATGGCGTCGCCGAGGCTTCGATGACGCCGCCGGGCTGGAACGGCTGGCTGCATCACACCGTCGACGTTCCGCCGACGCGAGGAGAGCTACGAGCCGCGCGCGTGGGAGCTGCCGCATCGCGGCAACCCGACGGGAACGCCGGCGGCGATCCGCCCCAAAGGCTCGACGCTTGCGGCGCGGCCGGCGGCAGGCGAGCGGCGGCGACTATCAGGCCTGGACGCCGAGCTGAGCCTCCGCCTTGTTTTCGCCGGTCTTGCGCCGGCATCGCCGGCCGCGACGAGCGGGCGGCGACGAAACGGAAGCCATGACGTTCACGAAACAAGCTCGCCGCCCTGCTCGGCGGCGCCGTCGCTGAGCGCGCTCGCCGCCGCGCCGGCCTACGCCGACAAATTCAAGCGGCCGATCGCGGTATTCGCCGGCCTCGACAAGATCACCGGCCGCATCATTTCCTTCGAAGTCGCGCACCAACGAGACGGTGCAGTTCGGCTCGCTGCAGATCACGCCGCGCGTCTGCTACAACCGCCCGCCGACCGAGGCGCCGCGCACCGACGCCTTCGCCGAGGTCGACGAGGTCGAAGCCGACAAGACGCTGAAGCGCATCTTCGCCGGCTGGATGTTCGCCGACAGCCCCGGCCTGCACGGCATCGAGCATCCCGTCTACGACATCTGGCTGACCGAGTGCAAAGGCGACGGGCCGCTGATCAAGGAGGCGCCGGAGACCGCCGAGGCGCCGCCGGACGATCCCGACGCCGCCGACGCCCGACCCGCAAGCCGCCAGCGCCCGGCGGCGACGCCAACGCCGAAGCCGACCAAAACCCGCCGCGCGAAGCCGAAGTCCGCGCGACGCGCTGGCGCCGCCCGCCGACGTCGGCCGCGCGCCGTCGCGGCAGTTCTTCCCCGACAGCGGCGCGCCAGGCGCGCCCATGCGCATCGGCCGATGAGGAAGCGCCATGAGCTTTCACCGTCACGCTGCTCGACGACCGCGTGCTGCATCAGCGGCCGCTTCCCGCTGACCCGCACGCGCGCGGAAGTGCGCGACGGCGAAGGGCGCAGCTTCGAGATCGACCACGAGGTCTATCGCCACGGCTTCGCCGCGGCCGTGCTGCTCTACGATCCCGACCGGCAGCGTCGTGCTGCTGGTCAGGCAGTTCCGCATGGCGCCCTGGCTCGCCGACGGCACGACGGAGATGCTGGAGGTCTGCGCCGGGATGCTCGACGGCGACGCGCCCGAGGCGGGCGCGCGGCGCGAGGCGTTCGAGGAGACCGGCGTCGAGGCGCGCGAGCTCGTCGCACGCCTTCGACGCTTTCATGAGCCCCGGCGGCATCACCGAGCGCATCTCCTGCTTCACCGCGCGCTACGCGCCCGGAGGATCGCAAGGGCGCCGGCGGCGGCGTCGACGCCGACGAGCATATCGAGGTGGTCGAAATGCCGTTCGAGGACGCGCTGCGGCTGATCGCCGACGGCGGCATCCGCGACGCCAAGACGATCGCGCTGCTGTACCACGCGCGCGCCACGGGCCTGATGTGAGCGACGGCCGACGCCGCACTTTCAGGAGGCCGGCCGAAAGCTGTTCGCCGGCGAGGTCGATTTCTTCTTCGCCGCCGCGAAGGCCGAGCGGCCTGCCCGAGATCGGCGCGCCGGAGATCGCCTTCGCCGGGCGCTCCAACGTCGGCAAATCCTCGCTCATCAATGCGCTGACCGGCCGCAACGGCCTCGCCCGCGCCTCCCATACGCCGGGACGGACGCGCGAGCTGATCTTCTTCGACATCGGCCGGCAGCGCTGACGCTGGTCGACATGCCGGGCTACGGCTACGCCGCGGTCTCCAAGGAAATGTCGGCGGGCTGGGTGAAGCTGGTGCGCGACTATCTGCGCGGCCGCCCGACGCTGTTGCGCGCCTTCGTGCTGGTCGACGGACGGCATGGCGTCAAGGCCTCCGACGAGGAGACGTTTGCCGCGCTCGACGCGACCGCGGTTTCCTACGCCGTGGTGCTGACCAAGCGCGACGAGGTGAAGCCGTCGGAGCAGGCGGCGCGGTTCGAGGCGACGGCGGCGGCGCTGCGCGGCCATCCCGCCGCCTATCCCGGAGTGTTCTTCACCTCGGCGCGCACCGGCGAAGGCGTGCCGGAGTTGCGCGCCCATGTCGCGCGGCTGCTCAGCGAACGAGGCGGCGTAGTTCGCCTCTGGCCCCCGCCGCCGTTCGAAGCCTCAAATTTCTGCGACCGCCGGGCTGCGCGTTGACAGTTTTGTAGCCAAAGCTACATTATAGAGCAATCTCTTCACTCGCTGTAGATCCGTGCTGACTCCGCCATCGACCACCCTCTCCGGCAGCGCGACGCTCGCCATCCGCGACGCGCCTGAGCGGCAAACCGCTCGGCCGTGCTGGCGACGGCGCTGCTGTTCGCGGGGCCCGCGGTGGTCGCCTCCATCGCCTATATGGACCCCGGCAATTTCGCGACCAACGTCCAGGCCGGCGCGGCCTACGGCTATTCGCTGCTGTGGGTGGTGCTGCTCGCCAATCTCGCGGCGATGCTGTTCCAGGCGCTTTCGGCCAAGCTCGGCATCGTCACCGGGCGCAACCTCGCCGAGCATTGCCGCGAGCAGTTTCCGCGACGCCGTGGTCTGCCCGATGTGGGTCTCAGCGAGATCGCGGCGATGGCGACCGATCTCGCCGAATTCCTCGGCGGCGCCATCGGCTTTTCGCTGCTGTTCCACGTGCCGCTGCTGGTCGGCATGGCGGCGATCGCGGTCGCTCACCTACGCCATTCTGACGATCGAGCGCGGCGGCTTCCGGCCGATGGAGCTGGTCATCGGCGCCCTCGTCGCGGTCATCGGCCTTTGCTATCTCGCCGAACTGTTCATCGCGCCGGTCGATTGGGCGCGCCGCGGCGTTGGGGCAGCGTGACGCCGAAGCTGGCCGACGGCCAGCGCGCTCACCCTCGCGGTCGGGATCATCGGCGCGACGGTGATGCCGCACGCGCATCTATCTGCATTCCGCGCTGACGCAGGCCCGCCCGGCGCCGCGCGACGACCGCGAGCGCGCGATGCTGCTGCGCTTCTCCAACCGCGAGGTGCTGATCGCGCTCGCCGGCGCCGGGCTGGTCAATATGGCGATGGTGGCGATGGCGGCGAGCGCGTTCCATGCCGGCCATCGCGACGTCGCCGAGATCGAAACCGCGTATCACACCCTGACGCCGCTGCTCGGCGCCGGCGGCGGCGGGGCTGTTCCTGGTCGTCGCTGCTCGCCTCCGGCTCTCCAGCTCGGTGGTCGGCACGATGGCGGGTCAGGTCATCATGCAGGGGTTCGTCCGCCGCACGATCCCGATCTGGCTGCGGCGGCTCGTCACGATCGTCCCCGCCTTCGTCGTGTCGGGCTCGGCGTCAACCCGACGCAGGCGCTGGTGCTGAGCCAGGTCGTGCTGAGCTTCGCGCTGCCGGCTGCCGATGATCGCGCTGGTGATCTTCACGCGCCGGCGCGACATCATGGGCCGCTTCGCCAACGGGCCGTGTGCTGCAGACGGCGGCGATCGCGGCGACGGTCGCGATTCTGCGCTTCAATGCGCTGCTGCTGGTGCAGACGCTGGGCGTTCCAGGGTTCGTTTCGTAACGAGCCCCGGCTATGAGCTGGAGCCGCCTCACCACCACGATATGCAGCCGGCGCGGCCCATGCGCGCCGAACAGCAGCGTCTGCTCGATATCGGCCGAGCGCGACGGGCCGGTGATGAAATTGAGCGTGCGCGGCGCGCGCCCGGCGCCGTAACTTTTCGCGCAGCCTCGCGAACACGCTCTCCATGTCGCCGACGACGTCCTCGGCGAACACGACGACGACGTGATTGTCGGGCAGGAAATTGAGCGTCGTCGGATTGTCGGCGCCGGAGACCAGCGCCAGCGTGCCGGTCTCGGCTATCGCCGCGAAGGCGACGCTGGCGGCGTTGAGATCGTGGCCGTCGGAGGCGCCATGGCTCGATCTCCAGCGCCGTTTCGCGCCCAGGGCAGGCCGGCGAGCCGCGGATCGGCGCCGATGCGCAGCGTCGCGGGCAGATTGTGCTCGCGCAGGTAGCGGGCGATCTCGGCGGGGATTTCGGCCGACGAGGCGACTTCGCGTCAGCGTCGCGCGCCGCGCGCAGCGCCTCGTCCTTGAAGTACGGCGAGGCCGCCCTGCCCGCGCTCCGGGATCACGCCGGAGGGCGTCTGCGCCAGACGGTCGGCGACCGCGGCGCGGCGCGGCGCCTCGGCGCCCGGTCACATGCAGCGAGCGGCGGATGCTGGCGAACATCTCGTCGCGGGCGCTCATCGCACCGCCCCGCTCTTGGCCCGCCAGCGCGCCTGAAACGTGCCGCCCTGCGGCGCGGCGAGATCGCGGTAGCGCGTCCAGCCGCCGGCCAGCGGCAGCCATGCGAAGCGGCCCGCGCGCGCGCCCGGCCAGCGCCAGCGCGCGCATCGCGAGGTCGGTCGCGAAGCGGTAGAGCGCCGGGCGCTTGGCGAAGAACGCCCAGACGCCGAGCCCGTAACGCACGCGACGCCGGCGTGCAGATGGCGCTCGAACTCGCGCTCGCGCCAATGCCGCATCATCTTCGGCAGCGGAATGCGCATCGGGCAGACCGCCTCGCAGCGGCCGCAGAAGGTCGAGGCGTTGGGCAGTTGGCCGCCCTCGGCGACGCCAATCAGCGAGGGCGTCAGCACCGCGCCCATCGGGCCGGGATAGACCCAGCCGTAGGCGTGGCCGCCGACCGCCTGATAGACGGGGCAATGGTTCATGCAGGCGCCGCAGCGGATGCAGCGCAGCATGTCGGCGAACTCGCCCGGCCAGCATCGACGAGCGGCCGTTGTCGAGCAGGATGACGTGATATTCCTCGGGCCCGTCGGGATCGTCCGGGCGGCGCGGGCCGGTCGACAGCGTCGTGTAGACCGACATGTCCTGACCGGTCGCCGAGCGCGCCAGCACGCGCAAAAGCTGCGCGGCGTCGTCCAGCGTCGGCGTGATCTTTTCCAGGCTGGCGATGACGACATGCACCTTGGGCAGGATCTGCGTGAGGTCGCCGTTGCCCTCGTTGGTGACGATGATCGAGGTGCCGGTCTCGGCGATGAGGAAATTCGCGCCGGTCACGCCGATGTCGGCGGAGAGGAATTTCTGCCGCAGGATTTCGCGCGCCTCGGCCAGCAGCGTCTCGGGCTGGCGCGAGGTCGCGGTCGCGCGGCAGATGCAGGTGCGCCTTGCGAAAGTCGGCCTCGACGTCCTCGCGCGTGACGTGGATCGCGGGCGCGATGATATGCGATCGGCGCCTCGTGGCGAAGCTGGATGATGTATTCGCCGAGATCGGTCTCGATCGCCTCGATGCCGTCCGCCTCCAGCGCCTGATTGAGGCCGATCTCCTCGGAGATCATCGACTTGCCCTTGGTGACGCGCTTGGCGCCGCGCTGCGCGCAGAGGTCGAGGAAAATGCCGCCGCGCCTCCTCGGCGTCGCGCGCGTAATGCACGTGGCCGCCGGCCTCGACGACGCGCCTCTCGTAGGCCTCGAGATAGAGGTCGAGATGGGCGAGCGTGTGGTCCTTGATGTCGCGCGCGCTGTCGCGCAGCGCCTCGAACTCCGGCAGACGCTCGGCGGCGGCGGCGCGGCGCGGCACGAAATTGCCGGCCGTGTTCAGCGCGCGTTGCAGCCGCGCGTCGTGCAGCGCCTCGTGGACGTTGTCCTTGAAGCGCGGCGTCGTCGGCGCGGCGGTCATTGGGCGGCGGCCTCGCCGATCGGCGGGATCGTCGGTCATGCCGGCGAGCACTTCGGCGACATGGCGCACCCGGATCTTGCCGGCCCTCGCGCTGCATCTTGCCCGCCATGTTCATCAGGCAGCCGAGATCGCCGGCGAGCAGCGTGTCGGCGCTGCGTGGCGGCGATCTTGGCGCTTTTCTTGGCGACGATGGCGTCGGACAAGTTCGCCATATTTGACGGCGAACGTTCCGCCGAAGCCGCAGCAGACGTCGCTGTCCTCGAGTTCGACGAGTTGCAGCCCCTCGACGGTCGCCAGCAGCTTGCGCGGCTGCTCGCGCACGCCGAGCTCGCGCAGGCCGGAGCAGGAATCGTGATAGGTCGCGACGCCTTCGTAGCGCGCGTCGACCCTGGTCACGCCGAGCGTATCGGTGAGGAAGCTGACGAGCTCGCGGCATTTGGCGGCGAAGGCGACCGCCTCGCGCGCGGCGTCGGGCTCGTCGGCGAACAATTCGGGATAGTGCTTGGCCAGCATTCCGCACGCAGGAGCCGCTCGGCGCGACGACGTAATCGCAGTCGGCGAAGGCGCGCATGGTCTGGCGCGCGCAATCGCCTTGGCGTCGGCGCGGTCGCCGGAATTGTAGGCGGGCTGGCCGCAGCAGGTCTGCGACGGCACGATCACCTTGCAGCCGGCGTCCTCCAGCAGCTTGACCGCCGCGAAGCCGACGCTCGGCCGCATCAGATCGACGAGGCAGGTGACGAACAGGCCGACGCGCAACCCCGCGCCCGAATTCGCTGGCAAAACAACCTCCCGCATGCGCCCGCGACTTTGGACCAGCGGACTGCGCGATTCAAGGTGGAAGGTCGACGCGGATCGGCGCAAGCCTAAATCTTCCGCCCGATCGCCAAGAACTTCGCCGCCCGCGCCTCGCGCAATTCCTCGCGCGACATATTGCCGAGCGATTCCAGCGCCCCGCCGATCGCCTTGCCGGTCGCCTCGACCGCCGCGGCGGGATCGCGGTGCGCGCCGCCGACCGGCTCCGGCATGACGCCGTCGACGATGCCGAACCTGAGAGGTCGGCGGCGGTGATCTTCATGCTGGTCGCCGCGTCCTGGGCGCGCGAGGAATCGCGCCACAGGATCGAGGCCGCCGCCTCCGGCGAGGCGACGGTGTAGATCGAGTGCTCCAGCATCAGCACCTTGTTGCGAGGCGGCGATGGCCAGCGCGCCGCCGGAGCCGCCCTCGCCGACGATGACCGCGACGCTGGGCGTCCCCAAGCGCCAGGCCGGCGTCGGTCGCGCGCGCGATCGCCTCCGCCTGTCCGCGCTCCTCGGCGTCGATGCCGGGCCACGCGCCGGCGGTGTCGACGAGCGAGATCACCGGCAGATCGAAGCGGTCGGCGAGCTCCATCAGCCGCGCCGCCTTGCGATAGCCCTCCGGCCGCGCCATGCCGAAATTATGGGCGAGCCGGCTCGCCGTGTCGTCGCCCTTCTCGTGGCCGATCACGCAGACCGGCTGGCCCTGAAAGCGGCCGAGGCCGCCGACGATGGCGGCGTCCTCGCCGAAACGCCGGTCGCCGGCGAGCGGCGTGAAATCGGCGATCAGCCCCTTGATGTAGTCGGCGAAATGCGGGCGGCCCTGACAGCGCGCCACCTGCGTCTTCTGCCAGGGCGTGAGCGCGGCGTAGAGGTCGGCCAGCATCTTGGCGCGATCTCGCCTCGAGCTTGGCGATCTCCTCGACGATGGCCGGCGAATTCCCCGTTCGCCGCCAGCGCCTTCATCTCGTCGATGCGCGCATCGACGTCGGCGACCGGCTGCTCGAAGCTCAAGTAGGAACGCATGCGACCTTGAACTTGAATTGCCGCCCCAAAGGCGCGCGGACATGGCCTCCGGCCGGCAGCGAAGTCAAGCCGCTCAGCGGACCCGTTGACGAGGTTGGGCTGCACGCGGTCGTCGATGTAGAACCAGGTCGGATCCGGCTTGGTGACGAGATCGAGCGCGAACAGCGACACCAGCGTGCGGAAGCCCTGGGGGTCGATCACCGTCCATTGCTTCAGTTCGAAGCTCTCGGGATCGAACACGAGGGTGATGTCGGACTTGCCGCCGAACGTCGCCTTGTCCTCGATCTCGATCGTCGCCGCGCGCCCGTCGATCTCGACGCGCTTGACCTTGGTGTCCTTGGCGAGGTCGATATGGTCGGCGAGCAGGAATTTCAGCGGCGTCTGCGCGATCAGGTAAAGGTCCTGGGTGCCGAGCTTCTGGTCGCGCACCGCCACCGAGCGGCCGTCGGCGACGATCTCCATTTTCTGCGGCGGCTTGTAGCGAAACAGCATCCGCCCCGGCCGCTGCACGACGAGCAGCCCCTCCGAGCGCCGGCCGTCGGGGCCGATCTGCACGAAATCGGCGCTCATGAAGCGGGTCGTGTTGAGAAAGTCGTTGGCCTTGGCGACGATTTCGTCGTGTCGAAAGCTTGGGCGCGGGCTCTGTCCTTGGCCGGCTTGACCCGCTTGCCCGACGGAGAGGTCGAGCGGCGCGGTGGCGTCCTCGGCGAGCGCGCGGGGCGCAGACGCCCAGGGCGACGGCGCCCGCGAGAACGGCGCGGCGGGTAATCGACATGCGGACTCTCGGCTCGAGGGGACGAATTCGACAGCCCATTATCGCAAGAAATAATGGGCGTCTTGTGGCTGCCGAGGGCCGATAAAGCGACATGCGCGGCCCGCGGGTCAATAGGCGTTGGCGTGCGCGCGGCGGGAAAACACGGTCATGAACAGGATCTTGACGTCGAGCCACAGCGACCAGTTGTCGACGTAGTAGAGGTCGTGATCGAGCCGCGCCAGCATGGCGCTGTCGTCGGCGATTTCGCCGCGATGGCCGTACACCTGCGCCCAGCCGGTGATGCCCGGCTTGACGTTGTGGCGGCGCGCGTAGCGGGCGAGCCTCTCGACATAGAGCTGGTCGTGCGCCAGCGCGTGCGGCCGCGGCCCGACGATCGACATGTCGCCGAGCAGCACGTTGAGGAGTTGCGGCAATTCGTCGATCGAGAGACGCCGCAGATGGGCGCCGATCCGCGGTGACCCGCGCATCGGCGCGCGTCGCCTGCTTGACGACGGCCCCGTCGTCCATCGTCCGCATCGTGCGGAACTTGAAGATGCGGAACGGCTCCTGGTTGAGGCCGTAGCGCTTCTGCCGGAACAGCACCGGCCCCGGCCCTTCGCAGCCGGATCAGCAGCGCGACGACGGCGAACAGCGGCGACAGCAGGATCGAGCGCAAGCGCGGCGACCGCGATGTCGAACACGCGCTTCTCGATCTGCTGCATGACGCCGAGCGGCCGGCGCGTCATGGTGAGGCCGCAGACCGCGCCGACGCGCGCGACCTCCGCCCGCTCGCAGGTCGCCGCAGCGAGCCGCCGAAGCCCAGATGCACCGCGATCGGCAGCTTCATCAGGCGCGGCGAGGCAGGATTCGACGAGGTCGCCGCGCGACCAGCGGCAGCGCGACGAACACGTCGTCGGCGCGATGCAAGCGGATCGCCGCCACCGCCAGCGCGAGATCCTCCAGGAAGAACGACTCCGTCTCGCGCAACGCGAAGCGGCAGACGAATTCGGCGCCGTCGGCGCCCGCGCCTTCGGGCGCTTGCAGTTCGTCGATCTCGTGCTCGAAGCCGACGACGGCGACGCGCCGCCGCGACGCCAGTCCGCGCGCGTGCATCTGCGACAGCGCGCCGGCGACCGCGCGACGGGTGAGCACCAGGCTGGCGAGGCCCAGCAGATAAAACAGCGCCAGCCCGCCGCGCGGATAATCGCCGATCGCGCGCGTCGGCGACGCCGAGCGCGAGCGCCGCCAGCGCCGTGAGGTTCCAAAGCGGAAACGCGCGGGCGAATTGGCCCGACCGATCGGCGTAGTGCGCCGGCGCGTAGCCGCCGTTATGCAGTTCCGCCAGCACGACCAGCACGGCGACGATGAGTCCGATGTCGAAGCCGGTCTGCAAGCCCTTCCAGCGCGCCGCCGAACGCCGCCATGCGCAACAGCGTCGTCGCCAGCGCCGCCGCGACGATGGCGAGCAGCGTCGGCGAGCGCGGCGACATAGCCGAAGCCGAGCGGGCCGAGCGCCAGCTTCTGCCGGCGCGCGGGACGCCGTCGCGCGCCTGTCGCGAAACGGGAAATGGCCGCGGTGGAGATAGCATGCGGAAGCAGGCTGCGCGCCATTTCGGCACATCCTCGCGATTGGAGACAGGAGCTCGAGCGGACATGTCTAACGCAGCAAACCGCGTGCCGGAACGCGATGGGCCGCTTCTCTCGCCATTTGCAGGATTGCGGCGCGATGTTCAGCCCGTAGCGCTCAGGCTCGCAACGGCGCGCCGACTTACGCCGTTCCGCCGGCGTCGACGGTCATCACGGCGCCGGTGATGTTGCGGCCGCCCTCGCCCATCAGATAGGCGGCCATCGCGGCGACGTCGCTGCGGTTCGGCAAGACGGCGCAGGGCGCTGCGGGCGACGATGCGCTCGCGGTCCTTCTCGCCGAGGCCGCGCGTCATTTCGGTGTCGATGAACCCCGGCGCGATGGCGTTGACGGTGACGCCGACGCGTCCGACCTCGCGCGCGAGCGAGCGCGTGAAGCCGACCAGCGAGGCCTTGGTCGCGGCGTAGACGGACAGCGCGTTGAAGCCTGTCGAGGCGACGATCGAGGAGATATTGACGACGCGCCCGCGCCCCTGCGCCATCATGCCGCGCACGACATATTTGCTGAGCACGATCGGCGACAGCGTGTTGAGCCGGATCAGCGCCTCGATATCGGCGTCGGGCATGTTGGCGAGCAGCCCTTCCGTGCCGAGCCCGGCATTGTTGACGAGCCCGTAGATCGGCCCGAAACGCTGGCGCAAGCCCGCGCACGAATTCGGCGATTCCCGCGGTGTCGGCGAGATCGAACGCGACGGGCGTGATGCGCTCGTGCTCGGCGTCGCCTGACCTTGCGCGCGACGGCGATGACGTGAAAGCCGTCGGCGGCGAGCCGTCTCGGCGATGGCGGCGCCGAGCCCGCGGCTGGCGCCGGTGACGAGTACGTTATCCATGTCGGCTGCAGCTTTCCCGCGTCCGTCATCGGCAGATCGGCGACGAAGCGGATGCGCGCCGGCGCCATGTGCGCGCGGCAGCTTCTCGCGCGCCGCGGCGATGATGTCGCGCTCCAACTTCGCGGCCCTGCGACGAGGGATCGACGAGCACGATCTCCGCGGCGACGAGCGCGCCGGTGATCGGACTGGCCTTAGCGAATACGCGCGCCGCGCGCACGGAGTCGAGGCTGTTCAGCACCGCCTCGACCTCCTCGGGATGCACCTTCGCGCCGCCGACATTGATGACGCCGCCGCGCCGGCCGATGAAAAAACAGCGATCGCCGCGAACCTCGATCATGTCGCCGGTGTCGACGAAGCCGTCGGCGTCGGCAAGCGCCGGCGCTCCGTCGCCCGAGCAGCGCAGGGCCGCGGCGCTGGCGAGCGCACACGCAAGCGCGCCGTCGACGATTTTCATCTCGACGGGGCCGGTCGCGCGCCAACCAGTCGGCGGGAAACCCGGCGCGGCCGTCGGCGACCGTGAATACGACGCCGGCCTCGGTCGAAGCGTAGGCGTGTTCGATCGCGCGCGTCGGGAAACGCGGCCGCGAGGCCGCTCAGGACGGCATCGTCGGCGATCTCGCCGGAAAGCCGCACATATTGCGGGCGCGATGCGCGCGGCGGCGCCGCTCAAGCAGCGCCTTGCGCCAATGCGTCGGCGTGCCCGAAATATGCGTGACGCCGACCGCGCCGAGCCTGTCGAGAAAATCGTCGATCGGCTCGTCGACGCCGGAAAGCCGCAGCGAGCCCTGGCCCGCCAGCGCGCGCAGAAATATCTGCAAGCCGCCGTAGCGGCGGATGTCGTAGAACGTCGCCCATTCCTGCAGCGGGGCGGGAGCGATGGCGCCGACGAGCGTCGCGAGCGTATGCACGGCGAGCTTCGGCGGCCCGCTGGTGCCGGAGGTCGGCAGCACCCATTCGGTCTCGCATGCGCGGCTCGCCGTCCTCGCCGCGCGGCGCCAGCGGCAGGCGCACGGGCAGCGCGAGCGTCCATCGACAACGGCGGCGGGCGCCGTCTTCGTCGTAGGCCAGCGCGTCGGCCTCGGCCAGAGCGCCGCGCGCGTGCGACCTTGGCCGCGTCCCAACCCGGCGGGCACAGCAGGATGCGACGCGCGAGGCCGTCGAGGTCGATCAGCGCCGCGGCGGCCTTGGCCATGTCGCGCACCGCCAGCACGACGCTGCGCCCGGCGAAGCGGCGACGCTCGGCGCCGAACGGCGGAACGGCGTCGCGAAATCGGCAGCCGCAAGCGATGTGTCGCGCGTCGAGATTTCGCGCGCCCCGGCGCCGGCGCGGGCGATCAGCTCGAGCAAGCGTCGACAGGCTCAGGCATGCGACGGGTTCGTAGAACGCGATCAATTCGCCGACGGTGCGCGGAAACTCGGAGGCTTTCGCCGAGGAGAACGGATCGCGCCCGGTCGCGTCCTCCAACCGGCTGACCAGAATGGCGAAACACAGCGAGTCGAGGCCGGATTCCAGCAGCGGCAAGATCGTCGGTCAAGCGGCGGCAGCGTCTTGTCCTGCTCGGCAGCGACGGCGCGGATTTCCTTGAGCACCAGATCTCGGATCGACATGATAGCGCATCCCTCGTTAGGCCTCACATTCATTAGCTCAAATGCGACTCAATCTCGCGCTGATCCTCCAACCAAGGTAAACGTGCTCGCGCGAATCGTGAGGTGTCGGATCGTCGGTTTGACGCGGATACCCGGGCATTAACCCGAAAGCGGTTAACCAGCGTTACACTGATTCGCGCATTCGCGTCAACAAAGCTTAACCCTACTGCCGCGTATTGCCGCGGCATTTTATTGAAATTGTCGTCAAATGCGCGCATTTTGCAACGCAGGCGGCGAAGGCGAACTTCCCGCGCGGACGCCTCTACGAAGAGGAACGCGCATGCGAAGCGAGACGATCTCGATCCACGGCGGCTTTGTTTGCGATCCCGCGACGCGCGCCGTCGCCGCGCCGATCTATCAGAACGTCGCCTATGAGTTCGAGAGCGCCGATCAGGCGGCGGCGATGTTCGATCTGGAGATCCCCGGCTATCGCTACAGCCGCATCGCCAACCCGACCGTCGACATTCTGGAGAAGCGCGTCGCGCTGCTCGAAGGCGGCAAGTCGTGTCTGGCGACCGCCTCCGGCCAGGCGGCGCTGAGCACGGCGCTGCTCAACGTCGCCGATCGCGGCGGCTCGATCGTCGCGCCGCCGCAGCTTTACGGCACGACGCATACGCTGCTCGCGCACACGCTGCGCCGCCACGGCGTCGAGGCGCGCTTCGCCAAGAGCGACGGCCCGAGGACATCGCCGCGCTGATCGACGAGACGACGCGCGCGGTGTTCTGCGAGACGCGTCGGCAATCCCGCCGGCAATATCTGCGACATCGAGGCCATATGCGAAGATCGCGCACGCGGCGGGCGTCCCGCTGATCGTCGACAACACCGTGGCGACGCCGATCCTGTTGCGGCCGATCGACTTCGGCGCCGACATCGTCGTGCATTCGCTGACCAAATTCATGGGCGGCCACGGCGTCGCGATGGGCGGCGCGATCGTCGATGCCGGCCGCTTCGATTGGCGCGCGGCGGCGCGACGCTTCCCCGCGTTCTCAGAGCCGGACGAATCCTATCATGGCCTCGTCTACGTCGACCGCTTCGGCGCTGAGGCCTATATCGCGCGGGCGCGCAGCGTCTATCAGCGCACGACCGGCGCCGTGCTCGCGCCGATGAGCGCGTTCCTCATTCTGCAAGGCATCGAGACGCTGGCGCTGCGCGTCGAGCGCCATGTCGCCAACGCGCGCGCGTCGCGTTTGCGCTTGCGCGACGATCCGCGCATCGCCTGGGTCGAATATGCGGGCTTCGAGGATCACCGCTATCACGCGCTCGCCGACAAATATCTGGGCGGCCGCCCGCCGTCGCTGCTGACGTTCGGCGTGCGCGGCGGCCTTGAGGCGGCCAAGCGCTTCTACGATGCGCTGAAGCTCGTCAAGCGGGTCGTCAACATCGGCGACACGCGCACGCTCTGCTGCCATCCCGCCTCGACCACGCATCGGCAGATGACGCCGGAGGAGCAGCGCAGCGCCGGCGTCTCGCCCGAGACGGTGCGGCTCTCGCGTCGGCGTCGAGCATGTCGAGGACATCCTCGAAGACCTCGATCAGGCGCTGAGCGTCGCGGTCGGCGCCACGCTCGACGACTGGCGGCGGAGTGAGCGCGATGCCGGTCACGCTCGCCAGACCGTCTACGCAGCCGGCAAGTCGCCAACCTGCGCGAGCGCCGGCTGCGGCGCGGCGTCGTCAAGGATCGCGGCCGGCGGCTGCGCGATCGAGCTCGTCAACAACATGCCGGACGCGGCGGTGTTCGCGACGCAGCGCCAGTTCATCCGGCTGCTGGAGGAGGGCGCGCAGGCGCTTCGACGTGACGCTGGGCTTGATGACGCTGGCCTCGGTCGAGCGCTCGCGCGGAGGCGCGGCGCGAGATGGCCGAGCTTTATCGCGACGCCGGCGCATTCGTCGCTGCGCTCGCCCGACGCGATCATCGTCACCGGCGCCGAGCCGCGCGCCGCGGAACTCGACGAGGAGCCCTATTGGCGCGAGCTGACGCAGCTTGTTCGACGCGGCGCGCGCACACGCCTACGCGACGCTCGCCTCGTGCCTGGCCGCGCATGCGCTGGTGCTGCATCGCGACGGCGTGCGCCGGCGGCGCTTCGCCGCGCAAATGGTCGGGGCTCTATCGCCGCCGAGATCGTCAGCGCCGCATCCGCTGACCGAGGGCGTGGGCGCCGGACCGACGCCGCATTCGCGCTGGAACGGCCTCGACGAGGCCGAACTCGTCGCCAAAGGCTATGTCGTGCTGACGCGCGTCCGGCGAAGCGGGCGTCGACATGTTCGCGCAAGGACGAGGATCATCTCGTGCTGTTCTTCCAGGGCCATCCCGAATACGACGGCGACACGCTGGCGCGCGAATTCCGCCGCGACGTCGCACGCGCGCTGCGAAGGCGCGCCAGCTCCGCATCCGCCGGCCAACTATTACGACGCCGAGACGCGAGCGCCGTTTGCGCGCGCATGTCGCAGCGCATGGTCGCGGGCGTCGAAGCGCCGCATCTGCCGGCTGTACGCGATGATCGGGTCCGGAGCCGACTTGGCGCGCAGCGCGGGGCGAAGGTCGTCGGCAATTGGTTGACGGCGATCTCGGCGCGCAAGTCGGCGGCGAGCGGCCCGACATATTTGCGCGCGCGATGGGGAGGCTGAGTATGGCTGCGGCGAATTTGGTGGCGATCGCGGATTTCGACATTCGCGCCGGCGGCCGTTGCGCCGGAGCGTTTCCGCGACGCGATGCGCGAGCTCGCCTCCGGCGTCGCGCTGGTGACGAGCGCCTTCGAGCGCAAGCGCGCGGGCTGCGCGGTTTCCTCGTTCGCCTCGCTGTCGCTTGAGCCCGCCTCCCTGCTCGTTTGTCTGAACGCGCGAATTCCTCGACGCTGCGCTGCATCCGCGCCAGCGGCGCCTTCGCGGTCAATATCCTTGGCAGACCGTCACAAGTCGCTGGCGCGGCGCTTCGCCAGCGCGAAGCTGCGCGGGCCGGAGCGGTTCGCGGAAGGCGATTGGGAACGCGCTGGAGACCGGCGCGCCCGCTTTGCGCGACGCGCTCGCGGTCGTCGATTGCCGGTCTGGAGCGGATCGGTCGAGCACGCAACCCACGCGATCCTCATCGGCTCCGCGGTCGCCGTCGCGCAAGGGCAGAGCGGCGCCGGCGCTGGTGCATTGGCGCAGCCGCTTCGAGGCGCTGGCATGACCGCGCCTTGTCGAGCCCGCGCAAAGATGCTCCGCACGCGCGCCTGGATGCGCGCGCTCGAAACCACCGCGCGCGCCACCCGCGACCCCGCACGCACGCTGCCGCGCGCCATCGCGGAATGGGCGGAGCAGCTATGGCGACCGGCCGGCGCTGATCGGCGACGACGAGACTACAGCTTTACACGGCTCGCGGCGCGCATCAACCAATATGCGCGCTGGGGGCTGGCGCAAGAGACTTCCCAAGGGCGCGACGGTCGCGCTGATGATGCGCAACCGGCCGGAATATGCGGCGATCTGGCTCGGCCTGACGCGCATCGGCGCCGTCGTCGCGCTCGATCAGCCCCGAACCGCAGCGGCGCCGCGCTTGCGCATGCGCTCGCCGCCGCCGAAGCGCGCGCTCGCCATCGCCTCGCCGGAGGGCGCGGCGGCGATGCGCGGTCGCCGGATTTGAGGGCGCGATCTGGACATTCGGCGCGGGCGAACGTCCGGCTCGACGAGACGATCGATCTCTATTCCGGCGCGCCGCTCGACGCACGGGCGATGCGCCGGCCGTAAGCCTCGACGATCGCGCGCTGCGCATTTTCACCTCCGGCACCACCGGCCTGCCCAAGGCGGCGGAGGTCAGCCATCGCAAAGTCGTCACCTGGACGCATTGGTTCTCCGGCCTCGCGGGGCTGACGGAGCGAGGATCGTCTACTACAATTGCCTGCCGATGCACCACAGCGTCGGCGGCGTCGTCGCAATCGGCGCGCCGCTGGTCGCCGGCGGCGCGGCGGTGATCGCGCCGAAATTTTCGGCCAGCCGGTTCTGGGACGACGTCGCGCGCTGGGAGTGCACGGCGTTCCAGTACATCGGCGAGCTGTGCCGCTATCTCACGGTCGCGCCGACCCATATCCGCGAGCGAGCGCACGAGACTGCGGCTTGGCGCTCGGCAACGGCCTGGCGCCGCCGGTCTGGCCGCCGCTTCGCCGAGCGCTTTCCGCAAATCGCGCGTGCTGGAGTTCTACGCCTCCACCGAAGGCAATGTCTGGCTCTACAACGTCGAGGGCCGACAGGGCGCGCTCGGCCGGCTGCCGCCGTTCGTCGCCGCCAAGTCGCCGCTCGCGCTCGTCCGATTCGATGAGGCCGCGCAGGCGCCTGCGCGCGGCCTCGATGGCTTTTGCGAGAGCTGCGACGATGGCGAGGTTGGCGAGGCGCTGGGGCGCATCTGCTCGGCGACGTCGGTCTCGCGTTTCGAGGGCTACAGCGATCCACGGCGAGACCGAGAAAAAGGTGCTGCGCGACGTGTTTGACGCCGGGCGACGCGTGGATGCGCACCGGCGATCTGATTGCGGCGCGACGCCGAGGGCTTCTATTATTTCGTCGATCGCGTCGGCGACACGTTCCGCTGGAAGGGCGAGAACGTCGCGACGGCGGAAGTCGCCGCCGTGTTGCGCGATTGCCCCGGCGTGAGCGATGCGCTGGTCTATGGCGTCAAGGTCCCCGGCTTCGAAGGTACGCGCCGGCATGGCGGCGCTCGCGGGCGACGTTCGACTTGCAGGAACTCGAGCGGCGGCTGGAGGCGCTGCCGCGATGGGCGCGCCCGGTGTTCCTGCGGCTGACCGCGGAGATCGCCCGCACGGAAACGTTCAAGCCGAAGCGCGCGCTCTACGTCGCGCAGGGATTCGACCCCGCCCGATGCGAAGACCGTTTGTTCATGGTCGGCGAGGGCGGCTATCGCCCGCTCGACATCCGCTTTGTATGATAGGATAGCGTCAGGCGCTCTTCGGCTCTAACTCAGGTTTGACCGCATAAGCTTCGCGCAGATCTTCGACCATGGCGGCGAGCGCCGCGCGGGCGGCGGGGATGACCGCGCCGAGGCCGTAAAAGTGATGGATGAGCCCGGCGTGGCGCGTCAGCCGACACGGAACGCCGGCCTGCTCAGCCTCTGCGCATAGTCGACGCCCTCGTCGCACAGCGGATCGCCGCTCGGCGACGTGAACGAGCGCCGGCGCGAGGCCGTGAATAATCGTTCGCCGCAAGCGGCGCTACGCGCGGATCGTGCGGGATCAAGGCCGTCGACCCGATAGGCGTCCCAATAGGCGCGCATCGTCGCCTCGTCGATGAGATAGCCTTCCGCCAGCGTGGAGCGCGACGGGCGTGCGCGCGAGACTGTCCATCACGGGACAAAGCAAGAATTGCAGGGCCAGGCCGACGCCCGCCTCCCTGGCCGCGCGCGCGACGAGGGCGGCGAGCTGGCCGCCGGCGGAATCGCCGCCGACGCCGATGCGCGCGGGGTCGAGTCGAAAGCGCGCCGGATCGCGGATCGCCGCGAACGTCGCGGCGAGGGCGTCCTCGCGAGCGGCGGGAAATTTGCTTTCGGGGGCGCGGGCGTAGTCGACAGCGACGACGCGGCATGACGGCGCCGGCGGCGAGGGTCGCGGTCAGCGCGTCGTGGGTGTCGAGATCGCCGGCGACGAGGCCGCCGCCGTGGAAATAGACGAGGCCAGGCAAGACGTGACGTGCATGGCCCGGCGGCGAATAGATGCGCACCCGCAAGGGACGGCCGCCGCCGTCGAGAATGTCTTCGGCGCGCTCGACCGGCCGGCGAAGGAGAGGCGAGCTTCGCGAGTTGCACGGCTGCAGCGCGCAAGTCTGTCGCTGTGGGCGGAGAAACTCTCGCGACCGACACGCGCCCTCGTAGCGCGTCGAGGAATCGACGCGCCGCGCGGTCGAGATCCGGCTCCGTCAAACCGCCGCCGATGTCTTCAGCCTGAGAACCAGCCGCTCGATGCTGGCGACAGTGGCGAAATTTTCCGGCGTAAGTTCGCCGTCGGGAATTGCGATATCGAAAGCTGCCTCGACCTCAAGCATCAGCCGGACTGCGGCGATCGAGCTCAAGCCTGCCTCGCGCAGATCCACGTTCGCAGTATCGCCCTCAACTCGGTCAGTCCGGGCGCCGCTGCGGACGCCAGCTCAAACAACCGCGAGGAGAGGGAGGTTCTGTCCAACATGCCGCAACCTTTTTTGGCTAACGCCGTGTAGCGGCTTTTAGGTAAATTGTCTGCTCCGCGCGGCCGGAAAGTAAAGAAATAGTTAATTCGATGGTGGAATATTTGTGAATTTAGTTAACCCTTTAACAGTTAATAGCGCAATTTGTAACTTTGACGGTCGACTTGTGATAGCTGTTTGCGAGCGCGGTGGAAGATTGGCGACGAAACGTTGTCACGTCCCTTTAGCCGCGGTGTGGCGCTCAAACGGGAGTTTCTCAAGATGTCGGCAGCTGTCGGCCTACTGTCTCGCGCCGAACGTCGAGCGCGCTTCTCTGGGCCGGGGCAGGATGGCTCTTTTATCCTGCGCGCCGAAGCTATCGCCAAGATCGCCGCCGCTCATGCGAGCTGACGTGGACACAAATTCTCGCTTTCCTGCCGAGGCGTTTGCTGCGTTGCGCGAGCAGAGGCTGCTCGGCATTCTGATACCGACAGAGTTCGGCGGCGAGGGCGCGCGCGCCGCCGATGTCGCCGACGTCTGCGCAATCCTCGGCGCAGCCTGCGCCTCCACGGCGATGATCTTCGCCATGCATCAGGTCAAGCTCGCCTGTCTCATCCGCCACCATCGTAACAATCCCTGGCAGCTCGGTTTTCTGCGCAAGTGTGCGGAGAAGCAGCTGTTGCTCGCGTCTTCGACGACCGAGGGCATGAATGGCGGCAACATTCGCTCGAGCGAAGCTGCGATCCAGCTCGACGGACCGCGAGTGCTCCTGACGCGGGACGCTTCTTGCATCTCCTATGGCGCCGAGGCCGACGCCATCGTCACTACTGCGAGGCGCGGCGAGAGCGCAGCGAATTCCGATCAAGTGCTCGCCGTGTTCGAGAAAAACAACTACACGCTCGAGCGGACGAAGAGTTGGGATACGCTCGGGATGCGCGGCACCTGCAGCGTTGGGTATATGCTACAGCGCAGACGGCGAGGCCGATCAGGTGCTCGCCGAGCCGTACGATCGCATCCACACTCAGACGATGGCGCCCTACGCGCATCTGTTCTGGTCCTCAGCCTGGTGCGGCGTCGCCACCGGCGCCTTTGCAACCGCCCGGGCATTTGTTCGGCAGGCCTCGCGGCATTCCGGCGGCCGCATGCCGCCGGGCGCGCAACATCTTGACCAAAGCCCGCGTCTCGCTGGAGACACTGCGCGCGGCGGTGCAGTCGGGTCTTGCCAATTTCGAGCGCCACGCGCGCGAGCCCGGCGGGCTCACGGCGATGGAAGCTCAGCTCGCGCTCAACTTTCTGAAGGTTGAGGCGTCGGAACTCGCCGTGCAGACGGTGGCCAGCGCGATGCGCGCCTGCGGGCTTCTGGGCTATCGAAACGACACCGAATTCTCGCTCGGACGCGCGATGCGCGACATCCTTTCGGCGCCGATCATGATCCACAACGATCGCATTCTTGCCAGCGCTGAGGCCTCCGTTCTGATGAGCGCGCCGCCTAGCGCGGTCAGTCACTGAGGAGCCTGGGCCATGACCATTGCGACACCGGACTCGACAAACTCGCCGCCTCGCCCGAAGAGATGTTGTCGCGCTTGTTCACATCGATGGGCGTTGACGGCGTCTATGGCCGCACGGGAGTATATGAAGACGTGGTCGACGGCCTCGGCCGCTACGTTTCGACGCTGAGACCGAAGGGGGCGGAGGTGTTCCGCTTCCCACCCGTCGTTAGCCGAGCGTTGATCGAGAAGTCGGGATACTTGAAAAGCTTCCCTCATCTTTTGGGTTGCGTCTGCGCGTTGGGCACGGATGTGGAGCGGGTGAACGAGGCGGTAGCGCGCTACGAGGCTGGCGGCAGCTGGACCGACAGCGCGGAGCCTAGCGAACTCGTGCTGGCGCCGGCAGCCTGCTACCCTATCTACCCCATAGCGGCGCAGCGCGGCGCAACCGGCGCTCAGCCGATGCTGTTCGATGTGGCCAGTGATTGCTTTCGTCGCGAACCGTCGAAGGACATCGACCGGTTCCAATCGTTTCGAATGCGGGAATTTGTCGCCATCGGAGCGCCTGAACAAGATTTCTGCATTCCGCGACCAATGGATGGCGCGTGCGACGGATATCGCCGGCGACCTCGGCGTTTCGCATCGCATCGAAGCCGCGAGCGACCCGTTCTTCGGACGCGAAGGGCAGATGGTCGGACGCTTCCAGGTGAAGAATGCGCTCAAGTTCGAAATGCTGATTCCGGTGCGCTCGCCGAGACGCCGACCGCCTGCATGAGCTTCAATTGCCACCGCGACCATTTCGGCCTGACCTGGGGCATAAAGACCTCCGATGGACAGGCCGCCCACACGGCTTGTGTAGCCTTTGGGATGGATCGGTTGGCAGTCGCACTGTTTGCACGGCATGGCGCCGACGTCGGCGCTTGGCCCACGACGGTGCGGACTAACCTTGGAGTGTGAGCGCGGCGCCGATAAGGCTGGGCCAGGCAGCGGATCAATCCCTCACGAACTCGAATCGGTCCACGTCGACCAGCCCCCGTCGGTGATCTTCAGGTGCGGGATCACCGGCAACGGCAGGAAGGCGACCTGCAAGAAAGGTTCCGGCGAGCTGGACGCCGAGACTTTTGGCGGCGGCGCGAAGCGGAATCAGCGCCGCGCGAACGTCCTCGAACGGCAGCAGGCTCATCAGCCCCGCAACCGGCAGCGCAAGTTCCGCAATAATCTCACCCCCTTGGGCCACGGCGAAGCCGCCCTCAATGTCGATCAGACGATTGACCGCGACGGCCATGTCCGCTTCGTCTGCGCCGACGACCGTGATGTTGTGGCTGTCATGGCCAACCGACGAAGCGATGGCGCCGCGCTTGCATGCCAAAACCATGCACGAAGGCGACAGCGATGTTGTCGTTGACGCCGTGCCGCGCGACGACGGACACCTTAACGAGATCCTGTGAAAGATCGACGGCGCGCAGGCCGTTCGCGAACGGCAAGGAGCACGGGACTCGCTCGGTGATGATCTTACCGGGAATGACGCCAATTGCCTGGGTCGAGGGACCTTGCCCCCGCGCGGCAAAATCCTCAGCGGTCACCCGGCGCGCTTTCACGCTTTGACGCCCAACGACCGGAATCCGGGTTCGCGTCGCGAACATCGCCTCCTCGACCAAGCGTCCGCCCGCCAACACCATTGATACGTCGCACGCCTCCAAGTCCCCGATCACGCAAAGATCGGCGCGCAAGCCCGGCGCAACGAGCCCGCGATCCTGCAGACCGAAAATGCGCGCTGCGGAGATGCTAGAAGCGCGATAAACGGCGAGCGGAGGCGCGCCAAGCGCGATCGCGGTGCGGATGACGTAATCGAGGTGGCCCTCCTCGGCGATGTCAAGCGGATTGCGATCGTCAGTGCAGAAGGCGAGGAACGGCGAATGGCGCTCAGTGATGATCGGCGCTAAGGCGTGTAGGTCCTTCGAGACAGAGCCTTCGCGAACCAAGATCTGCATGCCCTTCGACAATTTCTCCAATGCCTCGGGTACATTCGTAGTCTCGTGGTCGGTTCGAATTCCTGTGGCGAGGTAGCCGTTAAGGTCGAGCCCGCGCAATAGCGGCGCATGGCCGTCGATGCGTCGATCCTGAAAAGCGGCAAGCTTGGCGAGACAAGCAGGGTCCTGTGCGAGCACGCCCGGAAAATTCATGAACTCGGCGAGGCCGAGCACCTTTGGGTGGTTGGCGAACGACAATAGGTGTTCAACCTCCAACCTGGCGCCAGAAGTCTCCAGATGGGTCGCGGGGACGCAGCTAGAAAGCTGCACGCGCAAATCCATCGCCAGTGTCTGCGAACAATCGAGGAAGTAGCGTAGACCTGCCGCGCCCAGCACGTTGCCGATTTCGTGCGGATCGCAAATGGATGTCGTTACGCCATGACGGAGCACGCACCGATCGAACTCATGCGGCGTCAAAAGCGATGATTCCACATGGCAATGGGCGTCAATAAATCCGGGGACGACGATCCTTCCGCTTATGTCGATTTCGCGCGCGCCCCGATATGCATGGCCCACGCCGACAATTCGGTCGCCGCAAATTGCGACGTCGCTGAATGCAAGCTCTCCGGAGACAAGGTCGAACACCCGTCCTCCCTTCAAAACCAAATCCGCGGGTTCGGCGCCCCGTCCCTGGGCGATGGCCCGCGCGAGAAATGCGGCATCGATCATAAGGCTGCTCCTTGACCGGAACGGCCGAGTCTAGACCGAGCGAGCCGGGTGGCAAGCGCCGGGCGTGGAGCGGGTGCACGTCGAAGGAAGATTGAGACGGAGGCGAGCGCCAGTAGCGGTTGGCCTAACCGGAACCCGACCCGGATCGTCTCTTGCGAAAGCGCGCCCGTCTGCCGCTCGCGAGCCTTGCGAGCTTTTGGGATCGCCGCCCAAGTCTGCTAGAATCCTCGCAGACCGATTTGCGGCGTGACTTCCTGGCGGCGGCCCATGGCATCTGACTACGACGTTCGACTCCTGACCTCGCCACGCATTTTCCTCATCGGCATGACGTCGTTCCTCGTGATCGTCGGCTTTGTCGCGCTTGATTCTGAACAAGGCGATCTACCTCGCTTTTGGAGCCAATCCCGGGCTCAACAGCCTGATTATTGGGGTTCTTGCGCTCGGCGGCGTGTTCGCGTACCGGCAAGTGTTCAGGCTGTTTCGCGAAATCGCCTGGGTCAATTCGCTGGTTTCCGCCGATCCCGGCCGCGCCAAAGCTCCGCTCCTGCTCCAGCCGATGGCGACGCTGCTCAACGCCGGCGCGGGCGCGCGCGGTCTCTCCACCATCACCACCCGAGCTATCCTCGATTCGGTCGGCACCCGGCTTGACGAAGGTCGCGAGCTCAACCGCTATCTGGTCGGCCTTCTCGTCTTTCTCGGCCTGCTCGGCACTTTCTGGGGCCTGTTGCAGACTGTCCATTCGATCGGCGCCGTGATCGACAGCATGAAGACGGCGGCAACAACGCGAATATGTTCGAGGATCTCAAGACCGGCCTCGCGGCGCCGCTGGCCGGCATGAGCGTGTCGTTCACTTCCTCGCTGTTCGGCCTCGCCGGCTCGCTGATCCTCGGCTTCCTCGATCTGCAGGCGGGGCAGGCGCAGAATCGGTTCTACACCGAGCTTGAGGATTTCCTCGCCGGCCACGTCGAGACGACGCCGAGCGGGCCCACGGAAGACCTGCGCCGGAACGGCGATGCGCCAGACAGCAAGCGCACGTCCGCCGGCAATCACGCAATTGGCCGAGGGCGTCCAGGGGCTCGTCGGCCATATGCGCGAGGAGCAGCAGCAGATCCGCGACTGGGTGGAGCGGCAGGCAGCCGTGCAGGAGGACATGCGCCGGCTGCTGCGCCGCCTCTCCGACCAACGCGAAAAGCAACTTTAGGAGGCTTGAGCGATGGCGCTGGCGCGCGGACGGCGGATCGAACCCGTCAACTACTGGCCCGGCTTCGTCGACGCCCTGTCGACGATGCTGCTCATCATCATTTTCCTGCTGTCGGTGTTCATGCTGTCGCAATTCTTCCTTTCGCGCGAAGTGACGGGCAAAGACAGCGCGCTGGAGCGGCTCAACCGCCAGATCGAGGAGCTGACGACGCTGCTGGCGATGGAGCGCAGCCAGTCGGGCGTCGAACGAAGACAAGATCACCAGACTGAACGCGACGCTCGATCAGGCGCGCAAGGACAAGATCGATCTCGAGACCGCGGCGACGAGCGGCGGCGCCGGCGCGGCGGCGGCCGGCAATCGCGCCGACGCGGCCGTCTCGGCGCTCGACGCGCAGAAAGCAGATCACCGAGCGCGCGTTGGCGCAGGTCGACGTGCTGAACCAGCAGATCTCGGCGTTGCGCAAGCAGCTGGCGGCGATCCAGGACGCGCTCAACATCTCCAAAACCTCGGAGAAGGAAAGCCAGGAGAAGATCTCCGATCTCGGCCAGCGGCTCAACCTGGCGCTGGCGCAGAAGGTGCAGGAGCTGGCGCGCTACCGCTCCGACTTCTTCGGCCGGTTGCGGCAGATCCTCGGCAACCGGCCCGACATCGCCGTCGTCGGCGACCGCTTCGTGTTCCAATCCTCGGTGCTGTTCGACGCCGGCAAGGCCGACTCGAGCGACGCCGGCAAGAAGTCGCTCGACCGCCTCGCCGACGCCGTGCTCGATCTCGAGCGCGAAATTCCGCCCGACATTCCCTGGATCCTGCGCATCGACGGCCATACCGACGCGCAGCCGATCATCGGCGGCCCGTTCAAATCGAACTGGGAGCTTTCGGCCGCGCGCGCGATCTCGGTGGTGCAATATCTGGTCTCCAAGGGCGTCGATCCGCATTATCTCGCCGCCGCCGGCTTCGGCGAGTTCCAGCCGCTCGACGCCGGCAAGACCGAAGATGCCTATGCGCGCAATCGCCGCATCGAGCTGAAGCTGACGGAGCGGTGACTGGGTCCGCTTGCGCTACCCGTTTCGCTTGGCCGCAGGGACGGAAACGGTTACTTCTTAACGATCGCGAGCAGGTTTTGGCGCGATGGGCGGCGAGCGCAGGGCTTCTCCCCGAAAAATAGGCAAGGAGGTCATCGTGAAAATCTTTGTGATTGCATTGGTCGCGTCATTGGCGGCCATGAGCGGCGGCTTCGGCCGACACCTGCGTCACCAAAGCGGTCGACAAGAACGGCAAACCGCTCGCCGGCGCCGCCAAGACCTCGTTCATGGACAAATGCAAGAAGGACGCTCGCACCGACTGCGAAGCCAAGGCGATCGACAAGAACGGCAAGCCGCTGGCTGGCGCCGCCAAGACCTCAAGCACGAAGAAATGCGTGGACGACGCCACCGGCGCGATGTGACAGCTAGCGTGCGTGTGGCGCTCTTTGTCGATCTTACGCGAAACGGGTCACAGAGTCGCCCGTAGAACCGGCCTCCCGAGCGGCCAATGTCACCGCTCGGGCAGGCGTCCTCTGCAAACGCCCGTCCAGGTACGCGGCAAGCGTGCTCCCGCACGCCCTTCGACCACAGCGATTGCAGCGCCTTCGAGAAGGCGGCGACATAAGCCGGGTCCGAAGCGATGCTGCCGAAAATGTCGGTCATTTCAAGATACGCCTTCGGGTCGTCTTTTGCGCGCTTGGCGTGCGCTTGCAGTCGCGCCCAATTGTCGTCGTTGGGCGCGATCGACTTGCCGCTCTCGCCGCGCCATGGCAATAGCGGCACCAGAGCGCCGAGACGAGCGCGAGGCCGGACGCGGACTTGCTTGTCGTCGAGCCGAGCGCGCGCGGTCGGCAGGATGAATTTCGGTTGCCGGTTGGAGCCGTCGAGGCAAAGCCGCGTGATCGTGTCGCCGATCTTCGGATTGGCGAAGCGGCGCGCGATCAACTGGCGATAATCTTCCAGGTTCGTCTGCCGGCGGCGGCGGCACGGTCGGCATGATCTCCGTCTTCGTCAGCTTCTCCAGGAAGGCGGCGATCTGAGCATCCTCCATCGCCTCGTGCACGAAATGAATGTCGAGCAGCGCGGCAGGATAGGCGATCGCGGCATGGCCGCCGTTGAGGATGCGGATCTTCATCAGTTCGTAAGGCGCAACGTCTGTCGGTGAAGGTCACGCCGACCTTCTCAAGCTCCGGCCGTCCCGCGCAGAACCGATCCTCGATCAACCCATTGCTTGAATTCTTCGCAAAACACCGGCCAAGCGTCCTCGACGCCCCATCGATCGCGCAGCAACCTGCGCTCGCGCTCGGAGGTCGCGGGAGTGATGCGATCAACCATCGAGTTGGGAAACGTCGACATTGCGCCGGATCCAGTCCGCGAGACCGGGGTCCACAACCTCGGCGAGGCCGGCGACGGCGTTCTCCGTGACATGGCCGTTGCCGGGAATGTTGTCGCAGGACATGACGGTGAAGGGCGCCGCGCCCGCCGCTCGACGGCGCTTCAGAGCGGCGGCGATCAGGCCGAAGGCGGTCTTCGGCGTCTCGAAGTTCTTCGTGTCCGCGACGATGTCCGGGTGTCCGGGGTCGAACTTCTGCGTCGCCGGAGAAATGTAATAGCCGCCCTCGGTGATGGTCAGCGAGACGATGCGGATCTCCGGCTTCGATCATTGCGGCCAGCATCGCAGCGGAGTCGCCAGGCGGGACGAAATCGATCATCGCGCCGTGACATGCGCACGACTCTGGCCCGCCTCCTGCTCGACGACGGTGGTCAGCCAATCCTGCGACGGCCAGGGCGGTGCGCATGGCGGCGTCGGCTCGCGCGAACGCCCGTTCCGACGATCGCCCAGTCGCGGCTCAAGCCCAGATTGAACAAATCGTCGAGATAGACGGCCTGATGCGCGCGATGGAAATTGCCGACGCCGATGTGAAGGATCCCGGGTGAAAGTTCGCCCGACGAATATTTGGGCGCAGCAACGTCCTTCGGCAGCTGCGGCAGCGCGGCGGCGGAAAGTTTGACAGTCATCGCAATCGTCCCGATGCGGCGTTCAAGCCGCGATGCGCAGCCCGGCGGCGTTGAACTTGTGCAGGCGAGGCTCGCGCGGCGTCAGGAACACCCGGTCGTCCGCATGCAGCGGCGCTTCGCCGTCAACGCGGACGGTGAACTGCCCGATGTTGTCGACTTCGACGTAGACGAAGGTCTCCGAGCCGAGATGCTCGGCGACGCGCACAGTGCCCGGCCATTCGCCGGCAGTCGTCGAGATCTCGGTGTGCTCGGGCCGAATGCCGAGCGTGTCGGCGCCGCGCTTGGCCGCGGACGCGCCCGTGACGATGTTCATTGTCGGCGAGCCGATGAAGCGCGCGACGAACAGATTGTCGGGCTTGTTGTAGAGATCGAGCGGCGCGCCGACCTGAGAGATCGCGCCGAGATCGAGCACGACGATCTTGTCGGCCATCGTCATCGCCTCGACCTGATCGTGAGTGACGTAGATCATCGTGGTCTTAAGCGTGTTGTGCAAGCTCGCCGATCTCGACGCGCATCTGCACGCGCAGCGCCGCGTCGAGGTTGGAAAGCGGCTCGTCGAACAGAAACGCGCTCGGCTCGCGCACGATGGCGCGGCCGATGGCGACGCGCTGGCGCTGGCCGCCCGAAAGCTGGCCAGGGCGGCGATCAAGATAGTCGCCGAGATTGAGCGTCTTGGCCGCTCGCGCGACCTTCTGGTCGATCACGTCCTGCGGCACCTTCGCCATCTTGAGCGGGAAGGCGATGTTGTTGCGCACCGTCATATGCGGATAGAGCGCGTAGGACTGGAACACCATCGCCAGGCCGCGCTGCGCCGGCCCGAGGTCGGTGGCGTCCTTGCCGTCGATGACGATCTTGCCGCTCGACACGTCCTCGAGGCCGGAGATCAGGCGCAGCAGGTCGACTTGCCGCAACCCGAGGGGCCGACGAACACGACGAACTCGCCGTCCTTGATGTCGAGATCGACGCCCTTGATGATCGACACCGGGCCGAAATCCTTGCGGACCTGTGTGAGTTGGATGCTGCCCATTGGTTCCGCCCCTGTTTACTTGACCGCGCCGAACGTAAGACCGCGCACGAGTTGGCGCTGCGAAAACCAGCCGAGCACCATGATCGGCGCAATCGCCATAAGCGACGCCGCCGACAATTTCGCCCAGAACTGCCCCTCGGGCGACGAATATTCCGAGATGAAGAAGCTGAGCGGCGCGGCGTATTTGTTGGTGAGATTGAGCGTCCAGAACGCCTCGTTCCAGGACAGGATCACGTTGAGCAGCAGCGTCGAGGCGATGCCCGGCACCGCCATCGGCGCCAGCACGTTGGCGAGTTCCTGCCACAGCCCGGCGCCGTCCATGCGCGCCGCCTCCAGAATGCCGAACGGGATTTCCTTGAAGTAGGTGTAGAGCATCCAGATGACGATCGGCAAGTTCAACAGCATCATCAGCGGGATCATGCCGGCGAAGGTGTCGATCAAGTTCCAGTCGGAAAGATCGATCCAGCCCCAGTCCTTGAAAATCAGGCCGTTGCGGTTGAAGATCAGATAGATCGGGATCAGCGCGCCGGCGGGCGGCATCATCTTCGTGGAGAGCATCCACAACAGCTTGTCGCCGGTGCGGCGCGTCCATATCCAGGCGGCGATCGGCAGGCCGAACAGCAGGATCAACGCGAGGCCGAGCAGCGGCCGGTCCGCCATGCGCCAGCCGACGGAATAGGCGATCGCGCCGGCGGCGGCGAAGCCGCCGAGGACGATGACGACCCAGACATAGCCCGGCCATGTGACGCTCGCGCGGTCCTCCGGCTGGAACGCCATCGACCACGCGGCGGGGATGGCGAACACCAGGCCGAGCAGCGTCGAGGCCACGGCGATGATCGTGGTGTTGAGGACATAGCGCAGATAGTTGGAGCGCTCCTGCACGATGCCGAAGTTCTCGGTCGTCCAGGGCGTCGACCACCAGTTCTCGGGCAGCGAATAGGCGTCGGTCTCGGTCTTGAAGGCGGCCAGCGCCGTCCACAGGATCGGGAAGAACATGATGAGGCCGACCGCCCAGGCGATGATCGGTCGACGACGGACTTCTGCGCGACCGTGGTCTTGCGGGCCATGAGATCAGGCCTCCAGATTGCGGCCGATCAGCCGCACGAGGAACATCGCAACGATATTGGCGAGCACGACCGCGATAAGGCCGCCCGCCGCCGCCTCGCCGACGTCGTTGGCGTCGTTGAGTTGGCTGAACACCAGATAGGTGAGGTTGCCGGCGAAGCCGCCGACCGAGGTCACCTTGATCTCGGCGAACACGTTGAGCAGGAAGATCGTCTCGATCAGGATGACGACGGTGATCGGCCGCATCAGATGCGGCAGCATGATATAGCGGAAGAAGTCGAGCTTGCCGGCGCCGTCCATCTCGGCGGCGTCCTTCTGCTCGAGGTCGAGCGATTGCAGCGCCGTCAGCAGGATCAGCGTCGCGAACGGCAGCCATTGCCAGCCGACGACGATGCCGACCGATATCAGCGGCATCGAGCCGAACCAGTCGACCGGCGTCAGCCCGACCATGCGCCAGAGATGGGCGAAGAAGCCGTAGACCGGGTGCATCATCAGGTTCTTCCACACCAGCGCGGAGACGGTCGGCATGATGAAGAACGGCGAAATGACCAGCACGCGCACGATGCCCTGGCCCCAGAACGGCCGGTCGAGCAGGATCGCCAGCAGCACGCCGCCGACGACGGTGATGACCAGCACCATGAAGCACCAGCGCGATGGTGTTGAACAGGTCCTTGGCGAAGAACGGATCGGTGACGAAATAGTAGAAGTTCGCGCCGGCGGCGAAGAACGTGTTGTCGGGATCGTCGAGCCGGTAATGCAGGAAGGCGTAATAGAACGCCAGCGCGAGCGGCACGATCGACCAGGCCGCCAGCGCCGCGACCGCCGGGCGCCACCGCAAGCCTGCCCAAGGACCTGTCCCTGTCGCGTCGCCATGCGCCCCTCCTCCTGTTGTTTTCTTGAGTTATAGTCGCGCTGGCGCTCGCGCGCGCGCTCGGCATTCGGATCGTTCAATCAAATATGCGTGAGAGAAACGGGCCGCCCGCGTGGGAGGAGAGCGGGCGGCCCCCGTAGCTCCGGTTACTTGATGTAACCGGCCTTGGTCATCTCGGCCTTGGTGTAGTCCTGCGCCTCGGCTTGAGCGCGTCGTCCGCGGTCATCTGGCCGGCCAGCGCCGCCGAGAACATTTCGCCGACCTTGGTGCCGATGCCCTGGAACTCCGGGATCGCGACGAACTGCACGCCGGTGTAGGGCACCGGCTTCACGGTCGGATGGCGCGGGTCGGCCGCGTTGATCGAGTCGAGCGTCGCCTTCGCGAACGGCGCCGCCTTCTGATACTCGGGGTTCGCGTAGAGCGAGGTGCGGGTGCCCGGAGGCACGTGCGACCCAGCCCTCCTTCGCGGCGACGAGCTCGGTGTAGTGCTTGCGAGGTCGCCCAGCGAGATGAACTTCTCGCGCGGCCGTCGACCTTCTTCGAGCCCGCGGGGACCGCCAGCGCCCACGCCCACAGCCAGTTGCGCGTGCTTGCCGAGGCCCTTGTCGGGCGCGAGCGCGAAGCCGACCTTGTCGGCGACCTTCGGCGCTTCCTTCGGGTCGGCCACAAGCGCGCCAGCCGATGTCGCGTCGATCCACATGCCGCACTTGCCGGATTGGAACAGCGCGAGATTCTCGGAGAAGCCGTTGCCGGACGCGCCCTGCGGGCCGGCTTCCTTCATGATGTCGAGATAGGTGGTGAGCGTCGCCTTCCACTCCGGCGTGTCGAACTGCGGGTTCCACTTCTCGTCGAACCAGCGCGCGCCGAACGAATTGGCCATCGCGTCGAGGAACGCCATGTTCTCGCCCCAGCCGGCCTTGCCGCGCAGGCAGATGCCGTTCACGCCGGCGGCGCGGTCGGTCATCTTCTTGGCGGCGTCGAGGATGAAGTCCCAGTTCGGCTGATCGGGCATCTTCAGCCCCGCCTTCTCCGATCAGGTCCTTGCGGTACATGACGAAGGAGCTTTCGCCGTAGAACGGCGCGGCGTAGAGCTTGCCGTTGAAGGACAGGCCGCCGCGCGACCGCGGGCAGAATGTCGCTCGGGATCGTCGAGGCCCTTCAGCGGCACCAGCCAGCCCTTCTTGCCCCAGATCGGCGTCTCGTACGTGCCGATCGTCAGGACGTCGTACTGGCCGCCCTTGGTCGCGATGTCCTTGGTGACCTTCTGGCGCAGGTCGTTCTCTTCGAGCGTCACCCAGTTCAGCTTGATGTCGGGATTGGCTTTGGTGAAATCGTCCGTCAGCTTCTGCATCGTGATCATGTCGCCGTTGTTGACGGTGGCGATGGTCAGCGTCGTTTCGGCTTGAGCGGCGATGGCGAGGGTCGACAGGGCGCAGGCCCCGAGCAGACTCTTCAAAAGAGTCGTCATGAGTGTTTCCTCCGAAATGGCGCCCGCGCTTGCGACGTGCGTGAGCATTTGCCTCGCGAGCGGGCGGATATTCGCCGATGCTGGGCCCCGTGTCAACCCGAAATCGTTGCTGCGCCGCAGCAAACGCGGGCGCGCTCAGCGCCGCAGCAGATGCTCGGCCGTGGCCTCGTCGGTGATCAGCCCGGTGATCAGCCTGCCCGGTCAGCGCCGCGCGAATCGCGGCGCGTCGCGACAGGCCCATCGCGACGCCGATCATCGGCCGCTTGGCCGGCTGCCGCAGCGGCGCGGAGGCGCAGCGCTCGTTGAGCAGACCTTGGATGAGCCGCCCCTGCGAATCAAACGACCAAGCCGTGATCTCGCCGACCGCGCCGGCCTTGCGCAGCGCCTCGTTCTCCTCCGCGGTGATGAAGCCGTCCTTCAACAGCGCCGAGCCCTCGCCGATCGGAGCCGACGCCGACGAAGGAAACGTCCGCCTGTTCGACGAGCGCCAGCACGCTGCGCGTCGACGGCAGGCTCATCAGCAATTCGCGCTCCTCGAGCGAGCGCGCGAACACCGGCAGCGGCATCGGATAATGCGGCGCGCGCACCGTGTCGGAGAGGCGGATGATGACGTCGTAGAACGAGGCCGAGCCGTCGGCCTTGCCGGTGCCGACCAGCGCGACGAGCTTGTGCTGCGGGCATTGCATCGCCGGCATCTGGTCGGCGACCGCGCGCATCGTGCGCCCGGTGCCGATGCCGATGACGACCGGGTCGGGCCGGCGCAACCAGCGCTCCATCTCGCGCCGCCGCGAATTGCGCGATGCCGAGCGTCGACGAGGTCGAGGCCGGATCGGTCGGCGCGACCTCGCAATAGAACAGGTCGTAGCGCTGCCGCAGCGCCGCCGACGAGTTCCATGCAGCGCGCGATCGGATGATCGAGCCGCACCTTGATCAGCCGCTCGCTCATCGCCAGCGAGACCAGCCGCTGCGCGGTCTGGCGGGAGACGCCGAGCTTGCGCGCGATCTCGTCCTGGGTGTTGCCGGCGACGTAATAGAGCCAGCCGGCGCGGGCGGCGTCGTCGAGCCGCGCGTTCTCGTTGTCGCCCATCCTGGCCATGACGCTACATCGCCCCGCGTTGCGCCGCCGACGCGGGACAAGCTTCGGGAGGTCGCGCATGTCGTCGAACGCCAGCGCGCGCGCCGGCCTCGGTCGAGCCGCTCGCGCGTAGTCGTCTGCCGGCGTGATGCGCGCCGCCGGTGAAGCCGAAAACGATCATGCCGGCGCGCTTCGCCGCCGTGACGCCGGCGACGCTGTCCTCGACGACCAGACAATCGGCGGGCGCGACGCCAAGCGTGTCGGCGGCGTGCAGCAGCAGGTCCGGGGCCGGCTTGCCGTTCGCGACCTCGTGCGCGGAAAACACGCGCGGGCCGAACAGATCGGCGTAGCCGACAATCCGCAGGCTCGCCCGAATGCGCTCGGGCGAACTCGAAGAGGCGACGCAGACCGGCCAGCCGAGCGCGCCGACCGCCTCGCGCACAAACGGCACGCCCTTGCAATTCGCGCTCGAATTCGCGCGATCACTTCGCGCGCCGAGCTCGGCCTCGAACGTCTCCGGCAGCTTGCGCCGAGCCGGCCTTCGGCGACTTTGCGCGCCGAGGACGAGCTGATGCCGAGAAACAGGTCGCGCCCCTCCGTCTCGGTCAGCTCCAGGCCGTAGCCGGCAGAGCCGCGCGCGGGTCAGCGCAAGCGAGATCGGCTCGCTGTCGACCAGCACGCCGTCGCAATCGAAGATCACCAGCTTCGGCCACGCATTAGCGCGCGCATGGGCGCGGATTTCGCGCTCGGCGCGCTGCATCGCCTCGAAAGCCAAGCGCTTGCGCGCGTGCAGCGCCGCGATGTCGCCGCCGGCGGGTTCGGTGATTTCCTCCGACCGCGACATCGCCGCATCGCGCCCGGCAGGTCGTAGCGCCCGGCCGCGACCGCGCCGAGCATCGCCGAGCCGAGCAACACCGGCTCCTCGGTCTCGGCGGTGACGACGCGCCGGCCGCAGACGTCGGCGACGATCTGGCGCACGAGCGCGCCGCGCGCGGCGCCGCCGCTCGCCACCAGCGCGTCGAAGGCGAAGCCGCCGGCCTCCAAGCGCACGCATCGACCTGCGCCAGCCCCTGCGCCAGACCGCAAAGACCCGCGACATAGAGCGCCTGCAGGCTCGCCTCGTCCTCCTCGAGATCGAGCCCGATCACGCCGCCGCGCGCATGCGGGTCGGCGAAGGGCGAGCGATTGCCGAGGAAGTCCGGCAGCACATGCAGGTCGCGCGCGAGCCGCGCCGCTTCGGAGGCGCCGCCGCAGCGAGCGAGAATGTCGCGCTCCAGCGCCTCGAAAGGTGCGGCCGTCGAAGGCAGGGTGCATGCGCAGCAGTCGGTCGATCGCGGCGCCGAACGCGCTCTGCCCGCCTTCGGTCAGCCATTGGCCGGGCGCCAGGCCGTCGTAGAGCGGCCCCCAAACGCCGGGAACGAAGCGCGCCTCGTCGGCGAGCGCCATGCAGCACGACGAGGTGCCGAGGATCAGCGCCAGCCGGCGGCGCGGATCGGCCGGCTCGCTCCCGAGCGCGCCGCCGATCGTGCCGAGCGCGCCCGGCGTGGGCGTCGATCAGCCCGGCGGCGACGGGCACGCCGGCCCGCAGTCCCATCGCGGCGGCGGCCTCGGGCGTCAGGCCGCGCCCGAGCGGCGTTCCCGGGCGCGACGATCTTCGGCCGATGCGCCGCGCGCCATCGTCCAGCAGGCTCCCAAGTCCGATCGCCCGATAAGTCGCCTCCGGCCAGCGCCGCTCGCGGCCCTGATACAGCCATTTGCAGACGAGCGTGCAGGTCGAGCGATCCGTCGCTCCCGCTCGCCTTGAAAGTGAGGAAATCGGTGAGGTCGAAGAACTGCGCGCGTCGCGAAGGTCTCGGGAACGTGGCGGGCGAGCCACATCAGCTTCGGCGGCTGCATCTCCGGCGAGATGACGCCGCCGACAAAGCGCAAGCGGATCGTAGCGCGCCGGCGTTGATCTCGGCGGCCTCCTTGACGGCGCGATGATCCATCCAGACGATCGTGTCGCGCTCGTTGCGCCCGGTCGGCGAGACGGTCAGCGAGCCGCCCGTCGCGTCGAGCGCGACCAGCGAGCAGGTGGCGTCGAAGCCGATGCCCGACAACTTCGCCGAGGGTCGACAATCCCGTCGTCGCCTCGCGCACGGCGGCGCAGGTCGCGGACCAGATGTCGGCCGAGGAGTGCTCGACGATTTCGCCCGCCTCGCGAAACACAGCGATCGGCCGCCGGGCGCTGGCGATCAGTCGGCCCGCTGCGTCGAACACGCCCGCGCGCGCGCTCGCGGTGCCGACGTCGACGCCGATGAAAACTCCGCCCATGCACGCCCAAGCTCCAACGCCACTTTCTCCGGCGCCGGCCGCCCAGTTGCAAGTTACCCCGCCTCTGCGACGCCGGACGTCAGCCGATCAGCCCCGACCCGTGTCCACGGGAGGAAACGGTTACAGCGAAACGACATCGTCTGGACGTCACAGTCGAACCCCCAACAGATCCTACCCGAGCGCCGCCGGACTGACACCCACCCCGGTGCCTATTCCATCGACTCGAGTTCATCGATCATCCGCTCGATCAGCGAGAGCCCGATCGACCAGAATTTCGGATCGCGCGCGTCGAGGCCGAACGGCTTCAGCAGTTCGCCATAGGGCTTCGAACCGCCAGCCGACAAGAGCGCGAAATAGCGCTCGACGAAACCTTCGTGCGAGCGCTCGTAGACGCCGTAGAGCGAATTCACGAGACAATCGCCGAAGGCATAGGCGTAGACATAGAACGGCGAATGGATGAAATGGCCGATATAGGCCCAGAAAGTCTCGTATCCCGGACCGAGGTCGATCGCCGGCCCCAGGCTCTCGCCCTGCACGCTCATCCACAACGCGGAGATTTGTTCGGCAGTCAGTTCGCCTTTGCGTCGCTCCGTGTGGACTAGGCGCTCGAACTTGTAGAAGGCGATCTGACGCACAACCGTATTGAGCATGTCCTCGACCTTGGAGGCGAGCATCGCCTTTCGCTCGGCCGTGTCAGCAGCCGAGGCGAGCAGGCGCGAAACGTCAGCATTTCGCCGAACACGCTAGCCGTCTCGGCCAGCGTCAGCGGCGTCGGCGCCATCAACGCGCCGTTGGGCGCGGCCAGCACCTGATGCACGCCGTGGCCGAGTTCGTGAGCAAGGGTCATCACGTCGCGCGGCTTGCCGAGATAGTTGACCAGCACATAGGGGTGCGCCGATGGCGTCGTCGGATGTGCGAACGCGCCGGGCGACTTGCCGGGCCGGACCGGCGCGTCGATCCAGCCCTCGTCGAAGAAACGTCGGGCGATGTCGGCCATGCGCGGCGAGAAGCCGCCATAGGCGCCGAAGCACTGTTTCGCGCGCTTGATCCCACGAAAAGAACCTTTCGCGGGGCGTTGAGCAGCGGCGCGTTGCGATCCCAGATAGGCGAGCTTCTCCTTGCCGAACCAGCGCGCCTTCAACGCGTAATAGCGGTGCGATAGCCGCGGGTAACTCTCAGTCACCGCCTGCACCAACGCATCGACGACCTCGCGCTCGACGCGATTGGCGAGGTGGCGGGAATCGGCGATGTCGGAGAACTTGCGCCATCGGTCGGAGATCTCCTTGTCCTTGGCGAGCGTGTTGGTGATCAGCGTGAACACGCGCAGGTTCGCGGCGAACGTCTTAGCCAAGCGCCTTCGCCGCGGCCTCGCGCTTCGTCTCGTCGGGGTCGGACAGGCGCGCAAGCGTCGGCTCGAGCGTCAGCCACTCGCCGTCGATCTCGAAGCGCAACGAGGCGATCGTCTCGTCGAACAAGCCGGTTCCAGGCGCCCGCGCCGGTGACAGATTTTTCGAGAAACAACTGCTCGATCTCGTCGGCGAGCTGGTGCGGCTTCTCCTTGCGGATGTCCTCGAGCCAAGGCCGGTAATGCGCGCGAGTTCGCCTCCCGCCATGGCCGCATTCAAGCGTCGAATCGTCGAGCCGATTGAGCTCCAATTCGAAGAACAGCAGATCGCCGGCGATCTCGGTCACCCGCTCTTGCGCGTCGCCGTAAAATTTCGCGCGCGACGGGTCGCGTGGTGTCGCCGGCGTAGGTCAGCGAGGCGAACGACATCAGCCGGCCGAATAGGTCCTGCAGCGCCTCGTACTCAGCGATCGCGCCGGCGAGCAGCATCGCCGCCCTGCGCCAGCAGATCGGCCAGTCGCCCCTTGTGCGCAAGCGCGAAGGTCTTGGCGCTCGTCGCTTGCGCGCGCGAGATCGGCCGCGAATTGAGGCGAATCCAGGCCCGAATAGAGGTGCTCCAGCCGCCACTCCGGCAGCGTCGCCAAGGTCGAGCGCGAGGGCCCCGCCACCTGCCGCCACGTACAATTCAGGGTTGATTTTAATCATCGACGATTCGCACTCCTACGAAGCGCGGGCATTTGCCGATGCGCGCCGACATTGCCGCGCGGGCGCGTCCGCGGAGGGGCCAACCGCGCCCCATTAACATGACCTTTACCCTGGCGCCCGACTTTGTCGACGAAGCGGCGCCTTGGGGCGCCGCGAGGCGTTGGATGCTACATGGCCGCTTTGATTCTGGTTGTAGACGACGATCCCGTGCAGCGCCGCCTGCTGGAGGCCATGATCCGCCGCTTCGGCTATCAATCGGAGACCGCGGAATCGGGCGAGGCCGCGCTTTCGCGGATGGAAGCCGCCGACCGGCCCTCCGTCAATCTCGTCATTCTCGATCTTGTCATGCCCGATCTCGACGGCATGGGCGTGCTGACGCGAATGCGGCAGCGAGGCTTACAGACGCCGGCGATCGTGCAGACCGCGCACGGCTCGATCGAGGCGGTCATTTCGGCGATGCGCGCGGGCGCGCTCGATTTCGTCGTCAAGCCGGTCGGGCGCCGAGCGGCTGCAGGTGTCGATCAAGAACGCGCTGCGCGTCGATGCGCTCGAAGACGAATTGCGCCGCGCCACGCGCCGCGGCACCGGCGAACTGACGTTCCGCGACATCGGCACCAAGGTCGAGAACATGGCGCGCACGCTGCGGCTCGCCGAGCGGGCGGCGAAATCGTCCATTCCGGTGCTGATCGAGGGCGAGTCCGGGGTCGGCAAGGAATTGCTCGCGCGCGCGATCCAGGGCGGCTCGGACCGGCGCGGCAAGCCGTTCGTCACGGTCAATTGCGGCGCGCTGCCGGAAAATCTGGTCGAGTCCATCCTGTTCGGCCATGAGAAGGGCGCGTTCACCGGCGCCACCGAAAAGCACGCCGGCAAGTTCGCGGAAGCCAATGGCGGCACGCTGTTCCTCGACGAAATCGGCGAATTGCCGCTCGACGCGCAGGTGAAGCTGCTGCGCGCGCTTCAGGAAGGCGAAATCGATCCGGTCGGCGCCAAGCGGTCGGTCAAGGTCGATTTCCGGCTGGTCTCGGCGACCAATCAGAACCTGATCGAACTCGTCAAGCGCGGCAAGTTTCGCGAGGACCTGTTCTACCGCCTCAACGTGTTCCCGATCACGATTCCGCCGCTGCGCGCCCGGACGCCGGACATTCCCGATCTTGCGCGCCGCTTCATCGCCCGCTTCTCCGCCGAGGAGGGCAAGCGCGTGCGCGGGCTTACCGCCGAGGCGGCGGCTCTGTTGTCGAGCTACGAATGGCCGGGCAACGTCCGCCAGCTAGAGAACGCCGTCTTCCGGGCGGTGGTGCTCGCCGACGGCGACGAGCTGACGGTCGCGGAATTTCCGCAGATCGCCGCGCAGGTCGAAGGCTTCGACGTGCGCATTCCGCCGTGCCCGATTCGATGCACGGAGCGACGGCGCCGGCTTTCGCCACGCCGCAAACATCCTGTCGAAACCCGCGATCCCAACCTGCTCCCTCTGATCGACGAGAGCGGCGACGTGCGCAAGCTCGAAGACATCGAGGCCGAAGCCATCCGCTTCGCCCTCGGCCATTATCGCGGGCAAATGTCGCAAATGGCGCGAAAGCTCGGCATCGGCCGCTCGACGTTGTATCGTAAGATGAAGGAGATCGGGGTCGAGACGGATGACCTGGACGATGCGGCCGCGTGACGGAAAGCGACTGCGTTTGGACCGGGGGGATCAAATGGGTCTATAGCGCGACTATGCGCGGGTGGGCGATGCTACAATTTGGCTGCGGGCGGAAATCGACTTGGGCCATGCTGCTTTTTCTGGCGGCCTCTCCCGTACAGGCCGGATCGGCCGTTGAATCGCGAGCCCATTCCGACCCCAGCTCATCAGTATTTGATCCTGAGAATGATGCGAGGTCGGCGGGCGCCGAAATCGACCGAGCGCCGGCGGCGTCCTTAAGCCCCGGGCCGAATGCAGAGTTGGTGCTGCGGAGCAAGTTGCGGCTGGACCTTGCCGTGCCGCCCGGTCTTCGGTCCAGTCTGCCGCCGGATCTCGAACCCGCATCCTTCAACCCGCTCGAGCCCTTCCCCTCGGGTGCAATCCTGAACTCTACGATGTCGAACAAAGTGGTTCGGACGCCAGCGGAAGCTTATTTTCCGCCCGTCCAGATCCTTGCGCCGCCGTCCCCTCGCGAAATCCTGGCCAGCGAGATCCATTCCGCGCTCGACCGCTTTGTTAGCAGTGGTTCAACACGCCGCCCTGTCGGGGCCGGCGACTGGAGCGCCGCTCGAAAAGCTATTGCCGAGGTATACGCGGAGCGCGGATATGGGCCGATTTGGATCGAAGGGGCCCAATGGGGTACGACCGCGAAGTCGGCGCTGTCGCGACTCGCCGTCGCGGAAGAAGACGGGATCTACCTAACCGGAACGCCAATACCGTCAAGCGCATGGAGTGAAACTTCTCCGCCGGCGCAGGCTTTGGTGGAGATTCAACTCTCCGCGGCCATCGTCGCGTATGCGATGCAAGCGAGCGGCGCGCGCATCCATCCTCGCGCCCTTTCAAAAGACGTCTCCGCTGCGCCAGAGATCGCAGATCCAGGTAAAGCTCTGACGTTGGTGGCCAGCGCCAGCGATCCAGCCGCAACGCTAGCGGCATTTAATCCCCCACAGGAGGGCTACCGCGCCCTGCGCGCGCAGCTGGACGCGTTACGCTCGGAGACTGTGACGCCTACGGCACGTTTCGCGCCTGGCCCAGTATTGAAACTTGGAATGTCCGACCCACGCGTGCCTTTGATACGCTCCCGCTTCGGACTGGGCAGCCAAGAAACCAGCGGGGGATCGGAGGTCTACGACATTCGGGTTGCGAGCGCTGTGGCCGCATTTCAACGGGTGCATGGCCTCCCGGTAAATGGCGCACTTACGGAAGCGACCGCGACAGCGCTCGCCGGGGGAGGGGATCGTAACAAGGGTCGTGAGCAACTCCTCCTCGCCAACATGGAGATGTGGCGTTGGGAGCCGCGCGACATGGGCGCGATCCGCGTAGATGTAAATGTGCCCGACTTCTCGCTTAGCCTAGTGAAGGATGGCGCCGTTGTCCAAAGGACGAGAGTCATTGTTGGCAAGCCAGACACACCGACTCCGATTTTTTCTAATTCCATCAAGTACATGTTATTTAATCCGGAATGGCGTGTCCCGGAATCGATAGTGAAGAAGGAAATGGCGCCAAAATATGCTAACGACCCCAGCTATTTCTCACGTCACGGCTACAAGGTCAGCTATGTCGGTGACCGGCTGGAGGTCTTGCAGCCCCCCGGCGAAGCAAACGCGCTCGGTCGGATGCTTTTTCTGTTTCCTAACGAACACGCGGTTTACTTGCATGACACTCCTCAAAGATCTCTATTTTCCTCGTCTTATCGTGCCTTGAGTCACGGCTGCGTCCGCGTCGAGGATCCCGCGCGCCTTGCTATTGGCTTGATGGGGGGTGGCGCGCGGGGATGGACGGAGACGAGGATTGCCTCACTTGTTGGAGACAAGGAGCGGACGGTTGCGCTGCCGGTCCCGGTCCCCGTGCACCTGGAGTATTTCACTGAGTTTGTTGATGAAAACGGAAATCTGCACGAGCGTGAGGATTTGTACGGACTGACCGAAAAGGTGGCATCAGCGCTCGCGACTTTACGACGCAATTGAATTGGAGCGCTGGTCATCCTATAGCTGTCGCGCCGTTTTCTTCCTCGACAAAAGGAAGTGACAGCTCGCGGCACGCGAGAAGCTAGCGCTCCGTGGGATCGGAAGGGGATAAATTGAGGCTCGTCGTTGGAGATAATGGTCCAACGCGGGGGTGGCGACGTCGGTTCGTCATCCTTGGCGGCGTTGTCGCTTACGCCCTCTTGCACGCGCCATCGAGCACCGAACCTGCAATAGCGAACGGCGACACACGCACGTTGATGTTCGTCAACGAGCATACCAAAGAGTCCGGCTCCTTCACATTTCTCGTGAACGGCGCTTATGACCAGGTAGCGCTCGATAAACTGAACTGGTTCATGCGCGACTGGCGGCTCAACGAGCAGGTCAAGATGGACCCGCATCTGTTTGACATTCTTTGGGACGTCTATCGCGAGTCCGGGTCCAATCAAGCAATAGACGTGCTGTCGGCTTATCGCTCGCCGCAGACCAATGCGATGTTGCGGAGACGCTCCCGGCAGGTGGCGGAGCGATCGCAGCACATGCAAGGCAAGGCGATTGACGCTCATTTTATCGACATACACCCAGGCCCAATTCGTGACATCGCCATGCGGATGCAGGAGGGCGGCGTCGGATTCTATCCCATTGGCTCGACGCCGTGGGTGCACATCGATTCGGGAACAGTTCGTTACTGGCCACGCATGAGCCGAAGCGCGCTTGCCCGCCTTTTTCCCGACGGCAAGACCGTGTTCATCCCGTCCGATGGGCAACCGATGGAGCAATATGCCGCGGCCAAGGCAATGATTGAGTCTGCGCGGAGGCGATGTCCAGACCGGGAATTCGTCCGGCAATCTTCTGAGCTGGCTGTTCGGCGGCGCGCGCGGGGGCGGCGCGGACGACGAGGAGGAGACTGGCGGCAGCGTGGTCCTCTTGGCCGGTCGCGGGGGGCCATTGGTGATGGCGGGCGGTCGCGGGGGCGCGGCGCCGGCTCTTGTCGCGGCGGCGGAGCCTGCCGCTCCACCCGATACAACTCCGCCGAATATCGCGGCCGTCGAACCATCGATTCCAAAAAACGATGTCGCGGGTGGCAACGAAGCTACGCCGGAGTCTCTCGTAGAAGTCGACGGAGGAGACACCCCGGTTCCGCCGCGGAAACCCATCGAGTTGATCGCGGTTCTCGACGCTACGCCGCTCCCGCCGAAACGGCCGCCGGAACTCGTGATTCTGTCGCGGCCGAGTAGTGCGAACCTTCAAGGGAATGATTTGATCGCCGCCATGATCGAACAGAAGGCGTTACCACGCGCAATCATGGAGGGTGTAGGAGACTCGCCAAAAAACGCGCTGGCTCTGACGGATGCCGGCGCTCAGCAAGGCGAACCCACGTTCGACGCTCTCGCCCGCGCCACTACACTTTCGTTACCGCCTCTTCCGCCGCACCGACCACAATTTGCGAGCGCGAGCGCTTCGGAAATTGGCAAAACCCCGCCGCTGCCTCCACAACGTGCTTCTGACAGGCAGAGGCAGCCGGCGGCCAGTCCTTATGGATCGCTGGTCATTGACGCGTTTGACGCGCCCGCCCAGCAGTAGAGCCTCGAAGGAGAGGGCAAGGATCACGCGCTGACAGATGTCCCGGCGGCGGGACGCGCGGCGGCCCGCATGCGCCGGGCGTGGGAATTCTTAGGACGCTCGCTAAGCCGTGGAGGTGGACTTCATATAAACAGTAGGGCCTGCATCTGTGCAGAAATGGTGAATTCCGTTTTGGCTTGACGGCCCCACGCAAATGGGGTTTCGAAGGCGGGAAACGAACTTAGGGCAGGCACGGCCTTCTAAAGTTTACACAATTGTGCGCTGCAATGGCGCTCCCTTGCGCTCAAGCACGCGGTGGAAACTGTGGCAGCGCCAAATTCGCGCGACCGTGCAGCGCGGGAGCTGCAGTCGCCCAACAACGACCGTCCGTTTGTATCCCAAAAATCGCGGGGGCTCTTAAGAAGTAATCGCTTATAGGGCAGGTGCGTAAGCTTCAATGGAGGTAAATTTGCTGGGGAACTTGATCAGTGTCGCCCACGCCGGCGGACAGGGTAAGACGACGCTTGCACAGCTGCTTTACATTTGGGGTAAACAAGCTGGAGGTCAATTCCGACTGGCCGCCGCTGATTTTCTTGATGACTCCGGGCGCTCCAAGATCGGCAAACTATACCCCGGGAAGGTGCTTGAATTCGGGACCGGCGCCAATCTGATGGCGGTGCGTTCTGAAAACAACATGAATGCATCCGTTCGCTATTGGGACGAACTCGGCAATCTGTTTCTGACCGGTGGCTATATCCTCGACGTCGGCGCAAACGTCGTCAAGAGCGTGTTTGAATGGGCTGAGGATCGCCGGCTGTCAACGGTTCTAGCTAGAAGGGGCGCGCCCAAATTTGACATTTTCTGCGTTTGCAAAGCCGAGAAGCATGCAACTGAAGATATTCAACGATTGGTCCAGCTGATCGCGCAGGGCAGCGCCCTTCGTCCCCGCCACGTTTACGTCGTTCTCAACGAAGCCGCTGGGAACTTTGGTGCCATGGGGCTTCAGGAGAAGCTTGCCGCCGGAAACAGGGAATTGAACCTAGTGTTCGTTCGTTTGCCACGGTGCCAGTCTGAGATTTGGAATGCGATGGAACGCTTTGGCGTCTCTATTGAGCGTGCGCTGGACATGAGTGAAGATGAGATCAGCCAAGTGCTAGACGTCGATGTTTGGACTGCGAGCGCGGGCGCCGCGGAATTGAAGGCTTGGTTTGACGCTGCACATGCTGAATTTAGGTCGGCGGGCCTGTTTGGAAACGACTTACTCTGAGGTGTCGCTTGAGTCGCAGAGTCGGGGGTGGCGTCCGCAAGGTGGGGCGCCAGGTCTGTTTGGAGCTGACGGAAAATGAGGCGCACAGATGATCCCCCGCTATTCACGATCCGAGATGACCACGATCTGGGATCCAGCGACGCGATTCCGTATCTGGTTCGAGATTGAGGCGCATGCATGCGATGCAATGGCCGAGATTGGGGCCATTCCAAAGGCAAGCGCGCGGGCAATTTGGGAAAAGGCGGGTAACGTCACATTCGATGTTGCGCGCATCGAGGAAATAGAACGCGTGACGAAGCATGACGTCATCGCATTCTTGACCCACCTTGCAGAATTCATTGGTCCTGATGCCCGGTTCGTACACCAAGGCCTCACGAGTTCTGATGTGCTCGACACCTGTTTGGCGGTGCAGTTGCAACGGGCCGCCGATGTCCTGATTGCCGACGTCGACATCCTGCTCACTGCCTTGAAGAGACGCGCCATCGAGCACAAATGGACTCCAACTATTGGCCGTTCACATGGCATTCACGCTGAACCCACAACCTTTGGCCTAAAGCTTGCTGCCGCCTTCGCAGAGTTCGCTCGCGCTCGTGTCCGCTTGCTCGCCGCGCGCGAAGAAATTAGCACCTGCTCAATCTCTGGCGCGGTCGGGACATTCGCGAATGTTGATCCACGAGTTGAAGCGTATGTCGCGACCAGGCTCGGACTTAAGCCGGAGACAGTTTCGACACAGGTAATCCCGCGTGACCGCCATGCCGCTTTTTTCGCCGCACTCGGCGTAGTCGCCTCCTCCGTGGAGCGACTAGCCACGGAGATCCGCCATTTGCAGCGCACCGAGGTGCTTGAGGTCGAAGAGTTTTTCGCTGAAGGTCAGAAGGGCTCGTCGGCGATGCCGCATAAGCGCAATCCGGTTTTGTCTGAAAACCTTACCGGACTTGCGCGACTTGTCCGTGCCGCAGTCACTCCGGCGCTTGAGAATGTCGCACTTTGGCATGAACGCGACATTTCGCATTCCTCAGTCGAGCGCGGCATAGCGCCAGATGCAACCGTGACATTGGATTTCGCTTTGGCGCGAATGGCGGGAGTGATTGAAACTCTCGTCATCTATCCCGAGAACATGCGCAAAAATCTCGACCGGCTAGGCGGTCTTGTTCATTCCCAGCGAGTGCTACTGGCGCTCACACAAAAGGGCGTTTCGCGCGAGAACGCATATAATTATGTGCAGCGGAACGCGATGCCGGTTTGGCGCGGAAAGGGTGACTTCTTGACGTTGTTGAAAGCCGACCCCCAAGTTCGCATGGCGCTTTCAGAGTCCGACATCGACGAACTGTTTGACCTTCGCTATCACATGCAGCACGTCGACACGATCTTTGCTCGCGTGTTTGACTGACAACGGGGCGATCACGCGCACGACAATGAGTTACCCGATCTCGTCCGCGTCTTCAAAATTTTCGGATGCGCGAAATCTGCATCTGAAGCGATAAACGAACTACTTCAATCGTCCATCTTTAAGGCCGCGATGAAGGCCTCTTGCGGGATTTCGACCTTTCCAAACTGACGCATCCGCTTTTTCCCGGCCTTTTGCTTTTCTAGCAATTTGCGTTTCCTAGTCGCATCGCCACCGTAGCATTTCGCAGTTACGTCTTTTCTCAGAGCTCGTATTGTTTCTCGCGCAACTATCTTACCGCCAATTGCCGCTTGCAGCGGGATTTGAAACATATGTGGCGGTATTAGGTCTTTCAATTTCTCGACAATTGTTCGCCCTCGCTGCTCGGCTCGAGTTCGGTGCACCAAAAACGAAAGCGCATCAACGGGCTCGCCATTCACAAGGACGGACATTTTGACGAGGTCGCCGTCCTGATAGTCAGTAAGTACGTAGTCGAACGATCCATAGCCTTTTGAAATAGACTTAAGCCGATCATAAAAATCGAACACTACTTCATTCAATGGCAGTTCGTAAATAACTAACGCGCGCTTTCCAATATAGGTGAGCTCCACTTGCTGACCACGCTTGTCTTGGCACAATTTTAGCACTGACCCCAGATATTCATCGGGAGTTATAATAGTCGCTCGAATCCAAGGCTCTTTTATATATTTTATCCTATCCGTATTTGGCATGTCCGCTGGGTTGTGAATTTGTACTTCTTCCCCATCCATCAAGCCAACTTTATATATTACCGACGGCGCTGTCGTGATCAGATTTAGCTTGAACTCTCTTTCAAGTCGTTCCTGAATTATCTCAAGGTGCAATAGTCCGAGAAACCCGCATCGGAACCCAAACCCAAGCGCCGCCGAAGTCTCCATCTCGAATGAAAAACTGGCGTCATTCAATCTTAGCTTTGAAATTGCGGAACGCAACTCCTCAAACTCTGCCGCATCGACGGGAAACAAGCCGCAGAATACTACGGGCTGCGCGGGCTTAAATCCTGGGAGCACTTCTTTCGTCGGTCGACGAACTTCGGTTATCGTGTCCCCAATGCGAGTATCAGATACTTGCTTGATTTGAGCGGTGAAAAAACCGATTTCCCCAGGACCGAGCTGCTCTGTTTCAACCATTTTCGGCCGGAAAACACCAACGCGATCAATGTCGTGCGTAGTGCCCGCTCCCAGCATCGTTACCTTCATGGTAGGTTTTAAAATGCCATCAATAACCCTTACAAGCACAACGACACCTAAATAAGAATTGTACCAGGAATCAACTAGCATCACCCTCAGCGGCGCTGCTTCATCACCCCTTGGTGGTGGAAGCCGATGGACGATGGCTTCAAGCACCTGATCGATGTTTCTCCCCGTTTTCGCGGAAATCTCCAGCGCATCCGTCGCATCGATTCCGATAACTTCCTCGATTTGCGCCCTAATTCTTTCTGGATCGGCCGCTGGGAGGTCTACCTTATTTAATACTGGCACAATTGCGTGATTCGCCTCAATGGCATGATAAGCGTTTGCTAGGGTTTGGGCCTCCACGCCCTGAGATGCGTCGACGACGAGCAAGGATCCCTCACACGCCGCCAGGGATCTCGAAACTTCGTACGCAAAATCCACGTGGCCGGGTGTATCTATCAAATTTAATATGTAGCTTTTCCCGTTTTGTGCTTTGTACTCCAGACGAATAGTCTGAGCCTTGATCGTTATGCCTCGCTCGCGCTCTATGTCCATCGAATCAAGCACTTGGTCGACCATGTCACGCACCGCCATGGTCCCAGTGGCCTGGATTAGACGGTCTGCTAACGTGGACTTCCCGTGATCGATGTGGGCAATAATTGAGAAATTACGGATGTTTTCGAGCGGATGAACTGGCATAGGCCGGGGGCTTATCACAGCATCCAGAGAATTAGAAGAATCGGGTCCGCGACACGCAAAAAAGCCAGTGAGCCACCTTTTTCTGTTTGAGCTCCGCTCAAGGGACAATATATAACTGAAATCTAGCTCGCGTCTGTCCATAATCTGCGGGTCTGTCGTGGCAATACATCTTCCTACTCGCGCATAGCGACACAATTACCTCTATACTTGTAACAATTTGTTACAGGTATACTCCAACTGCTCAAATTCTCTGAAAGACAAACGTATTTCTTGCTTGCGCTTGTCGCTCCGTATTGACACTGTTGCACCAAGCGCGAGCGAAAGCCGATTTATGAGGTCTTGAGTTGTCGGATCCACAGCTCTCTTAGATTTCTCCTTCAGCAGCGGCGCTTTTTCGGGGTTACTCAAACCCTCGACGTCCCTTACCGTCAGTCCATCGCTAACGATCTGGTCAGCGATCGCTTCCGGATTTGCCACACTCAGCAAGGCGCGAGCGTGTCCAGCTGTCAACGAACCGGCGCGCAGCAACTCTCGCACGGTTTCGGGTAAGGCCATAAGACGAAGCGTGTTGGCGATGTGGCTTCGGCTCTTGCCGACAACTCTCCCGATGTCCGCATGATTGTAACCAAATTCCGCGGCGAGTTGGGAGTAACCTCGCGCCTCTTCAAGGGCGTTGAGATCGGCGCGCTGGACATTCTCGACGATCGAGAGCTCCAACGACTTTACGGTCCGTGAGTTGCAAGACAATAACAGGTACGCTGTGCTGCTCCGCGCGCTGCGCGGCGCGCCACCGACGCTCCCCTGCCACAATCTCGTAAGCATCGCCCGCATCCACAATGGGCCGAACGATGATCGGCTGAATTATGCCGCGCTCGCGAATGGAGGCCGCTAGATCCTCAAGGTCAACCTCATTGAAATCTTGCCTTGGATTTCGAACACTCGTCCGAATAAACTCGATCGGGACTTGCTTAACGCCAGATATTTCTGGCCGCGCCCCTTCCATTTTTGGATTGCCGAGCAGAGCAGCAAGGCCACGGCCGAGTCGCTGACGAGGTTCGTGGCTTCGGCTGGTGGGTTCGGGCATTAAATTCGGCAACCTTGATCAAGCGGCTAGGAAACGGCGCTCGCGTTGAATGACTTCCGAGGCTAGTTTTAGGTACGCTTGGCTGCCGGCACACTTCAAATCGTATAAAAGCACCGGCTTTCCATCGGACGGCGCCTCTGATACCCGGACATTTCTTGGGATGACTGTCTCATAGACCTTTTCCCCAAGAAACGCTCGCGCATCTGCGGCGACTTGCGAGGATAGAGAGTTGCGCGGATCGTACATAGTCAGCACTATCCCGTGGATTACTAACTTTGTATTCAATGTGTTTTGTACTTGCTCTACTGTGCTTAGCAGCTGTGAAAGCCCCTCGAGAGCGAAGAATTCGCATTGTAAAGGGACAATTACAGCGTGCGCAGCGACGAAGGCATTGATTGTAAGCAGATTTAGCGACGGGGGGCAGTCGATGAGTATGTACGACAATCGATCTTCAAACTGCCCGTCTACAAACCTCTCTATACATCCCTTGAGTTTAGAAGTCCTGGTTGGCTGGGTCGAAAGTTCGAGTTCAACGCCAAGCAAATCAAGCGTTGCGGGGACGATCGCCAACCGAGGTACCGCCGTCTGCTGCTGGACTTCATGGAGACCGTTGTCCGGCAGGCGCAGCGGGCGCCGTGCGGCCGGCCGGGCCCGCCGAGCTGGGCCCGCTGAGGCCGTGGGGACCTGCGGGCGCCGCGGGGCCGGCGAGGAGATCGACAGTGCGGTCGGCGCGGTGGGCCCCACCGGTCCGGCGGGCGCGGCGGGCGCGACCGGTCCTGCCGGTAACTGAGGAACGGGTGGACGGCGAGCGGCACTATCCTTTCCAACAGCAACACCGGGGGTGTCAGATCACACCTCCCACGCCGGGGGATGACCTTCCCCTAACCCGTCCTGATTGCCGCGAGGACATCGCTCCGCGGCGCGGGCGTCCTCACGGCCCTTACGCCGGACCACAGCAATACGGGTACTGTCGTTGTACCTGGTTCAGGTGGGTCTTCTCCGCGATCGGCCATTGCAAGGCCGGCCAACCCGCGCGCCGTCGTCATCACCAGCGCGCTGCCGAATGGCGGTAACGGATGGGGGCCGTAGCTGATCGTCAGCCCCTCGCCGCCGGTCTTCCATTCGCCCGGCGACATCGCCTCATGCGTCACGAACAGGTCGTGCAACCGCCCGGGGCCGGAAAGGCCCACTTCATAAGTGGCGTCGAGCACGCTCGCGGAATAGCGCAGCATCCCGCGGGCGCTGTCGAGCGTCAGCGCCTGTGTCCGTGGAGGCGGGGTCGGGACCGAGCTTGCGGCCGTGACGGCGGAGCAGCCGGTTGACGTGGCCGAGCACGATGCCCGGGCCGACGCGAACCCGCTCCCCGCCGTCGAGGACCCGGGCCGAGGAGAAATGGCGGCGGACGTCGACGAGGATCGAGTCGGTGCCGGCCTGGCCGTTGAGCGACGTGCCCGCGGCGCGGAAGGTGAGCGGGCGCCCGGTCCGGGCGGCGAACCGCAGCAGCTGCACGACCCCGTCGACGTCACGGGGAACGGCGACGGCTTCGGGAATCCGCCGGTACGGGCTCGCGTCGGAGGCGTAGCGGACGAGGTCGAGCGCACTCGAGAGCACCCCGTCGCCGCCGATCAGCGACTCGAGCTCGGTGCGCAGACCGGCCGGCGTCCCGTCGGCCACCCAATCCGGCGCCCGATCCGCGGCCGCGGGCTCGGCCGGTGGCGGTGCGGGCGCCGCCCGGCCCGGGACCGCCCGGCGGACCCGGTCGACCAGCGCGCTCATCGGGCCTCCCAGCCGTGGCGCCGAGCGACCACTAGTCCAACCACATCCCGGAGGCGACGCGGACCTGGATCAGCCGTGGACCGTCCTGCAGCGGCGATGTCCTCGCGGAGCGCGGCCTCCAGCTCGTCGGCGCTCGACACGTCGCGGGCGCTCATCCCGTAGCCGCGGGCGACGGCGGCGACGTCGAGGCTCGGGAGGTCGAGCCCCGGTGCGCCGGTCACCTGCTCGACCATCGCGAACCACTTGAGGATCATGTACTCCTCGTTGCGCAGGACGAGGAACGTCACCGGGAGCTTGTAGGCCACCGCGGTCCAAAGCGCGGTGATCCCGTACTGGGCCGAGCCCTCACCGAGGACGCAGACGACCGGCCGCGAGCGCTCCGCCAGCTGCACGCCGACCGCGGCCGAGATCCCGAAGCCGAGGCCGCCGCTGGCGCCGAAGTAGTAGCTCGCCGGGCCGTCCGATCCGCAGGCGGTTGCGCAGGGCGAGCGTCGAGGACGGCGACTCGAGCACCGCGATCCCGTCCTCCGGCCAGGCGGCGGCGAGCGCGGTCATCGCCTGTGAGCCGCTCATCGGGTCAGCGTCCTGGGGCTCGCCCGGGGCCGGGCGGGCCTCGGGGGCCGTGCGGTCGGAGTCGCCGGCGAGCTCGACGAGCGCCGCGAGCGCGAGCCGGACGTCGCCGACCAGAGCGTCGCCCATCGGCGCGCGGGCGGCCTCGGAGGGGTCCGAGGTGATGGCCACGAGCGCCGAGCCCTCGGCCAGCAGCGGCCCCGGGATGTACGGGTAGTACGGGAACACCGAGCTGCCGATCACGAGCACGAGGTCATGGGCCTTGAGCGTCTCGGACACGGCGCCGATCGCCGGCGGCAGCACGCCGACGAAATTGGGGTGGTTCTCGGGGAACCCGAGCCGGCCACCACCGGTGGCCGGCGTGGCCCACACCGGAAGCCGCTGGCGCTCGGCGAGCGTGACCGCGAGGTCCCACCCGCCAGAGGCGTCGATGTCCGGGCCGGCGATCATCACCGGGTTGGCGGCGGCGTTCAGCCGCTCGGCGAGCTCGGCCAGCGCCCCCGGGTCAGGGGTTGCCCGTCCGCCGACCGTCCGCGTCTGAGCCTGCCGGGAGCGTTCCTCGTCGGCCTCCGCGTTCCAGTCGTCCATCGGGATCGACACGAACGCGGGTCCGCGCGGCGGGAGCGTCGCATGGTGGATCGCCCGGGCGATCGCGGCCGGAACGTCGGCCGCTCGGCTGGGCTCGTGGCTCCACTTCACGTACGGCTGGGGCCCGACCACGGCGTCCCGGTTGGTGAGGTTGGCCTCCATCGCGATGTGGGCCCGGACCTGCTGACCGGCGGTGATCACCAGGGGTGCCTTGTTGGCCTGGGCATTGAAGATCCCCCCGACCGCGTTGCCCACTCCGGGGGCGGTGTGGAGGTTGACGTGCGTCGGGCGTCCCGTCGCCTGGGCGAAGCCGTCGGCCATCCCCATGACGACGAGCTCCTGCAGTCCGAGCACGTAGTTGAAGTCATCCGGGAACTCGGCGAGCATCGGCAGCTCGGTCGAGCCGGGGTTGCCGAAGATCGTCGTCATTCCGTGGGTGCGGAACAGCTCGAACGTGGCTTCGCGGACGGTCGGCATCGGCAGCAATCTCTCCCAGATCGTGTGCGGTGCGAGGAACCTACAGGAGCGCCCGCGGTCTCCGCGCCCTGATGGTGCGGCTCACAGCGAGGCCAGCGCCTCGTTCGCCGCCCGCTCGCCCGACCTGACCGCACCGTCCATGTACCCGTTCCAGTAGTTCGACGTCTCCGTGCCCGCCCAGTGGATCGCGCCGGCCGGCTCGCGCAGACGGCTGCCGTAGGCGTACAGCGCGCCCGGCGCCGGGATCCCGACCGGGCAGCCACGGGTCCACTGCTCGCCGGACCAGCTCGTGTCGAAGAACTGGCGCGGGTGGCGGGCCTGCGCGCCGAACCAGCTGGTCAGCTGGTTGACCACGGCCTGGCGACGGGCGGATGGCGACATCGAGCTGTAGCTCCGCGCGCGGTCGCCGCCGACGAAGCCGAAGATCACACCGGGCGATCCGTCGGGCGGAGAATCGTCGAAGGCGGCCGAGATCGGCCCGCTCGTGTCGAGCACCTGGCCGGTGAGGCCCTGGCTGCGCCAGAACGGCGTGTCGTACACCGCCGCGACCTTGGTCAGCGTGCCCTGACCGAAGCGCTGCGTCAGCTGATCGCGCTCGAACGGCAGCAGCGGCTGGTAGTCGATTCGGCCGGCAAGCGTCGGCGGGACGGCGACGATCACCCGCTTGGCCTGCACGGTCTCCCTGTCGGAGACGACGGTGACGGTCCCGTGGGCCTGGTGGATCGCGCGGACCGGGGCGCTGAGGACCACCCGGTGGCCGAGGGCCCTGGCGATCTTCAGCGCGATCAGCTGCGACCCGCCGACGAACCGCGACTGCTGAGCGCCGCCGCGGGTGTCGAAGTTGCGCTCGAACGTGCCGGGGTTCTTCTCGTTGCCGCTCGACGCGATGTAGAACAGCACGAACAGCAGCGACAGCTCCCGCGCCTCGGCACCGAAGATCGGCCGCGTGGCGATCGGGATCAGCGAGTCGAAGGCCGGCGAGACGTTCTTGCCGGCGATGTAGGTCTGCAGCGTCTGGCCGTCGAGCGTGGCGGCGTCCGGCGCGGTCCAGGGTGCGTTCACCGGGACGGACTTCGAGAGCTGATCGAGGCTCAGCGCGACGTTGGCGAGATCGCCGATGATCGCCGGGTCCGGGGGCGCGGTGCCCGTGGCGCCGGTGTCGCTGTAGCGCAGGCGCGTGCTCCCGTTGATGTACAGGTCCTCGCCCTTGTCGTAGACGTCGAACGTCTTGATCCCGAGGCTCGAGGCGAGCTTCATCACGTGGTCCTGGGTCGGTCCCACGAACGTCCCGCCCCGCTCAGAGACCTTGCCACCCCCGAGGTCGTGATTCCACACCCGCCCCCCGACGCGGTTGCGGGCCTCCAGCACGATCACCGATCGCCCGGCCGCGACGAGCCGACGGGCGGCCGTCAGCCCCGCAAACCCGGCGCCGACGATGACGACATCAGCCTTCGGATGCGTCCGCGCGGACGGGACCCGCCTGCGCGTCGCGGACTCGGCCGCCGCAGGCGCGGCGAGCGCGGCTCCGGTCGCGACGGTTCCGGCGACGAACCGCCGTCGGGTGATGTCGTGCTCCTTGCTGCCCTTGCTCACATGCCCTCCTCGTCGATGTCGGATTCCACCTGTGCTGACTACGGCGCGCGTCCGGTCATCGCCTCCCGCGCCGCCAGCAGTTCATCACCGGAGAGTATTCTCGGGGTTCCGAGGGCGCGGGCGTGCCAGTAGACGTCGCAGGCCCACTCCAACAGCAGCGCGCGGTCCACGGCCTCCGAGAGGTCGGCTCCGGTGCTCACGGCGCCGTGGCTCGCCATCAGCGCTGCGTCCCTCCCGCGCAACGCCTCGACGGTCACCGTGGCCAGCGCGTCGGTTCCGAACTGCCGGTAGGGAGCGATCCGCACCGACCCGCCTAGCGCGAGCATCCCGTAGTGGACGAGTGGCAGCTCGCCCGTCAGCACACAGCCGAGGGCGGTGGCGAATTTGGCGTGGGTGTGGACGAGCCCGACGATCGGGAGCTCCCGGAACGCCCGCAGGTGGAGCGGGAGCTCCGAGCTCGGTGCAGGCCCGTCGAGCCGCCGGCCGTCGTCGAGCGCCACGACGGCGACGTCGCCGGCCACGATCTCGGCCAGCCGGGACCCGGTCGCGGTCACAAGCAGGCGATCGCCGACCCGGCGGGCGACGTTCCCGGCACTGCCGACGACGAGCCCCTCGGTGGCGATCCGACGGGCGGCCGCGGCCACCTCGGCGCGTTCGTCCTCGAACATCCGGGCAGACCCTACCGGGCGCCCGGCGGCTACTTCGGCTTCGGCGCTCGCGTCAGTCGCGGGTAGTAGCCGCTCGCAATCCCGTTGCCCCAGTTGAACGCGCCCTGGACAACGCACGGGACGTTCCCGAATCCGAGCGGCACCTGCGAGACGTTGCCGGTGTTGGCGCAGCTCGCAGCCTTCAGGCCGCCGCTGGCGAGGTTCGAGAGCTCACCCGGCGCAAAGTACGTGTTGGTGCGGCTCGTCGGCTCCCGAATGCTCTGGCCGAAGATCGACTCGCGCCCGAGCCCGGACACCGCGCGGAGGTAGGCCGCCGTCCCGCTGCTCGTGTTGGCCGGGGCGCGGCCCTCGAGCGATGCGCCGAGGTTGGCCATCGCGGCTACGAGCTCACGGCGGTAGACCGCGATGTAGTTGATGATCGGAACGACCTCCTGCGCGGCGGGCAGGATCGCGTCGACCGCCGGATGGAACGCAGCCGTGAAGCGCTCGATCGCGGGCAGCGCGCCATTGGCCGCAGAGAGCAGCGAGGGCGCCTGGGCGAGCAGCCGGCGGGCGGGACCGCCGAGCTTGATCACGTCCTGCAGGGCCGGCACGAAGAGCGGCGCGACCGGCCGCAGCACGTGGAGGGTCGGGCCGGCGATCGACAGCGTGCCGTCGAGCGTCGTCAACGTCGTGCGGAGCTGGCGCAGGAACGGCGGCAACGCGTTGACGGTCGCCTTCAGCTCGCTGTTCCGTCCCGCGGTGGTGGCGAAGACCGTGTTGCCGGCGGTGACGAGCGACTGGAGGTCATGGCCCCGGGCGCCGAGCGTGCCGAGGACGACCGCGCCGGAGCTGATCAGCTTCTTGAGGTTCGCGCCCTGATCGTTGAGGACCCCGACCATCGCCGAGAGCTCGGTCACCGTCGGATCGAAGTTCCCGATCGCGTCGTTCAGGGTCTGCCCGCGGCCGGCGAGCGAGATCGCGGTCCCGTTGAGCAGCGCCTGAAGGTTCTGCTGGGTCGGTTTGTCGAATCCTCCGAGCACCTGGTCGAGCGCCTGGGTGTCCTGGACCTGGCTCGTCGGGATCGTTCCCCCGTCGGTGAACTTCGGCCCACTGCCGGTCCCGGTCGAGAGCTCAACGTAGGCCTCTCCGAGCAGCGTCTTCTGGCGCAGGATCGCCCGCGTGTCCCGGGGGATCGGCGAGTAGGGCGGCTGTATCTGCATCGTCACCAGCGAGTTCAGGCCCTGATCCTTGACGGCCGAGACCTTCCCGATCGTCACCCCGGAGATCCGGACGTCGGCGTTGGGGACGAGCAGGCCGGTCTCCTTGAACAGGGCCTTGATCCGGTAGCCCTGCGCGCTGAACGGGATCGTGCCCCCGAACTGTGTGAACACGAAGATGATCAGGCCGACGCACGACAGCGTGAACGTGAGCGCGGCGAGGATCGCGGTCTTCTTGGGGGCCTGGGTGACCATCTAGATCAGGTGCATCCGAAGTTCGTGCCGAGGAGGGTCTCGATCAGTGACCCGAAGGTGACCGACTTGAGCGTGGTGCAGCTCGTCAGGAGCAGCGCGCGCCACGCGGGGCCGTTGGCGTCCGAGGTGGACAGGAACGAGTCCGAGTTGTGCGCGAACCAGGCCAGCCAGTACAGAAATCCCTGGTTGCGCCCGCCGGGGTTGTACGCGAGCTCGTTGGTGACGTACGCCAGAACCTTGAACGACTTCACGAGCTGCGGGATCGCCTGCGAAAGGTTGGTGCTGAGTGGCCCGATCTGATCGGCGAGCGGCAGCACGGCGTCGGTGAAGGGCTTCACCTCATCCAACGGGACGAGCGCGGCGCTGTTGAACAGCGTCGGGGTCTGGCGGAGCGTGGTCGGGAGCCTGCGGACGATCGGCGCGAGAGCCGTCGAGGTCGGACCCAGCTGCTGGGCGAGCCCCGCGACGTCGGTCAGCGTCGTCCGGGTCTGGGCGAGCGTCGGGGGCAGCTGGGTGATCGAGTGCTCGAGCGCCACGTTCTGGCCGGCCAGGGCGCCGATCGTCTGCTGGCCTGCGCGGATCACCTGCGCGAGCTGGACGTCCCTGGCGCTCGTGGCCTGCGTCACCGTGCCGAGGTTGTGGACGAGCTGCGCGATCTCGGCGCGGCGCGTGGCCAGGAGGTCGCCGACAGTTCGCAGCTGGGTCGAGGTCGGGCCGAGGTTGCGCAGCAGCGCACGGATGTCGGGGCCGCGTCCACGTGTCCCGTTGTCGAGCTCGGTGATGAGGCTCGTGAACCACGCCCGGGTATCGCCGTCGAGTGCGCTGAGGAGCTCGTCGGAGTCGATCGGCGTCGTCGTCTGACCGACGGGGATCGTCGCGCCCTCCTTCAGGCGGCCGCGCTTGGGATCGCCGGGGGTGATGTTCACCTGCATGTCCTTGAGCGGCGTGTTGGCGACGAGATCGGCATGCGCGCCCTGATAGAGATGCGGCATCTTGCCGGGGTCGACCTCCATGTGTATGACCGCGAGCCCGTTGGTGAGCGACGCACCGGTGATCTCCCCCACGTGGACACCGGCGACGTTGACCGGTTCGCCCAGACCCGGGACCACGGCCGAGGCGGTGGAGAAGGCGGCGTTGACCGAGTAGAACGACTGGAACGGATTCGGCAGCCGTTGCTGGAGCAGGATGTAGAACCCGGCCGTGGTGCCGATCACCATCAGCAGCAGCAGGATCGCCACCGAGCGCCCGTAGCGGCGCATCTGAAGTCCGAAGCGGCCCTTCACGGCTTCCCTCCGCTGGGGGACCAACCCGGAGGCGGCGTGATCTCGGCGCGGCCCTTCGCCTCCATCGCCTTGGCCTGCGCGAGCGTCGTGCGCGGCGCGCGGGGCGTGTCGACGGCGCGGAGATCGGGTGCAGCTGACAGCGCGGCGAGGTTCGGGAGCGGCTGAACGGCGCAGTTCGCGGCCGGATTGAAGGCGCTCGGCGGGAGGTCGCCGACCCAGGTCGGACTGACCCCGGTGAGGACGTTGCCGCCCGGCGCCTCGCCGACGAGCTGGCCGATGATCGGCAGCTTCGAGAGCGCGGTCCCGGTCACCGACTGGGTGCCCGCGCCCGCGAGCACCCGCGTGTAGTACCCGTTGGCGTCGAACGATCCGCTCGCTCCCGCGACGCTGGGCAGGAAGTGGACGAACTCCTGCCACACCGGCAGCCCGGTGCTGAGGTTGCCGTCGTTGACCTTGCTCTGAAGGATCGGCGTCACGTGGGTGCGCAGGCAGTCGGTGACGCTCTTGGTGATCGGGAACGCTCCCGCCAGCGTGCGGAGGATCTGCGGGAACTGGGTGAACGTGGTCTGCAGCGAGCGCAGCAGGCGGCTGCGCTCGACGGGCGCGGTGACCGTGGTCAGCTGGTCGACCGACGTGATGATCTTCTCGATGATCGGCGGCGCGACCCTGAGGGTCGGATCGAGTGCCTGCGCGAGGTGGACGACCGGAGGCAGCGCCCGGTCGGTGGTGGCCAGGGTCCCGGGCGCCTGTTGCAGCAACTCGTCGAGTCCGGTGAATGTCTGCCCGAGCGAGCCGTCGCTGGCCACCAGTGCGGTCGACGTGACGTTCAGGTCGTGGACGAGCCCGGTGAGCTGGTTCTCCTGGGAGGCGACGGTCCCCGTGACCTCCGAGGCGGAGCTGAGGAACCGCTCGATGTCGCCCGGCCGAGTGCCCCGCACCCCCTGCGAAATGAGCGCGGTGTCCTTCAGCACCGGGGTCAGGGCCGGGACGGCCGTCTTCAGCCCGCCGGCGCCGCCGTCGGCCTGGGACTGCCCGGAGCGGGCGCTGAAGCCCTGGTTGAGCGTCACGAGCAGGTTCTGGATGCTCGTGCGCGCGGCCGAGTTGAACGTCGAGAGGACGCTGTAGAACTGCACCGGCGAGGTTGTCTGGGCCTGCGGGATCGTGTACCCGTCCGGCGCCACCGGAGCGTCCGGGGTACCGGGATCGAGCTCGAGGTAGTAGCCGCCCTCCAGGAACAGGCGGTCGCGGATCCGCAGCGTGGCGTTCTTGTGGATCGGCCGCCCGGCGTCGTCGAGGGTGAACGTGATCTCCGATGAGCGGCCGGCGGGTGAGACCCCGGTGACCGCGCCGACGTCGATGCCCGCAATCCGCACCGGAGAGTCCTGGCGGACGTTGACGCTGTTGCTGACGAGGACGTGGACCGTGTAGTGGTGCACGAACGGCAGGCCCTGGTTGAAGGCGTAGAAGATCACCGCGATCGTGGCCACGATCGCGAGCAGCGAGATCAGCGCCGACGGCATCTGACGACGGCGGCGGCGCCGCGTGCGGGTGCGCTGCTGGCTCACGGCACCAGCCCCACGCTCTGGCCCTTGGCGAGCACCCCGGACGGCGGCGCTGTGTTGTCGACCACGGTCGAGGTCGGACCCGGGTCACCGATCCGCTGCGCACCGCTGTACACCTCGTTGCCTGCCTGACAGCCCTGGGAGGTCTCGGACGGGTAGGGGTTGATGTGCAGGTCCGACGTCGGCTTCGAGGCCTGGAAGGTCTCGGGGATGTCGAGCAGCGGGGAGAAGCGCAGCCACGGCGCCGTCGAGTCGCCCTCGCTCAGGCCCGATGCGAAGTTGCGTAGCCACAGGGCGGTCGTGTTGCATGCGAACTGCTCAGGCGCGACCGTCTTGAGGATCGCCCCGAGGCCGACGAACGCTGACGCGCCGAAGCTGGCCAGGTCGTTGCCGCCGAGGATCGTGAACACCCCCGTCGAGGAAGGGTCCTGGGCCAGCGAGTCAACCTGGGCGAGCGCGGACTGGAGCTTGGTGGCGAGCGGCGGGACCTGCTTGAACAGCGGGGTGGCGAGCACGACGACCGAATCGAGTGCCTTGGACGCGGGCACGACGAGTTTCGCCCCGGGCTTCAGCGACTGCGCGATCGCGTCCGCGTCGGCGAGGACCGGCTGGGCGTGCGTGAGCACAGTGGTGGCGACGCTCTCGGTCGGAGGCGTTTCGTCGATCGCCGAGCCGAGCTGGGAGTTCGACAGCGCGGCGAACGTCGTGGCGCTGTTCGTCATCAGCGAGGTGATCGTCGGGGCGACGGGCGCGATTGCCTCGGTCGTCGCGGCGAGACCGGAGATGAAGCCGCTGAGGTTGGTGCTCGGCGAGGAGAGCAGCGACAGCAGCTGCTGGAGTGGCGGCAGCAGGCCGTTGAGCCCGCTGATCGAGTCGTTGAACTGCGTCCCGCGACCTGCGACCGCGTTGCCGAACTCGGCCAGAGCGCTGCGCAGCCCGGCCTGGGTCTTGGGACCGAACGTCGCGAACGCCGTGTCGAGGTCGACGAACGGGACGTTGTGGTTGCGGGCCGGGTTCGTCGAGAGCGTCAGGGTGCCACCGTCGGGGATGCCCCCGGTGCGCTCGTGGCCGGGGATGATCTCGACGTACTTGCCGCCGAGCACCGAGGCGAGCCGCACCTGATAGTGGGTGTCGGGCGCCAGCGGGTAGAGGCTGCGCTCCAGAGAGAGGCCGAGACGGGCATACGGGTGCGGGTAGTCGCGGGTCGCCGGCTCCGGGGTGATCGTCAGGACCTGGCCCACGCGGGCGCCGCCGACCCGGACGTCGGCGTTCTTGACCAGCTCCGAGGCGTTCGCGACGTCGACGTTGACGGTGTAGGTCGGGACGAACGGCAGCCCGTTCTCGGCGATGTAGGACAGGTAGACCGCGACGAGGGCGACGAGGATCGTGACCGTCCCGACGAGGATCGGGTTGTCGAACATCTCTCCGGCGGCGCGGCGCGGGCCTCTCATCGCTGGACCGTCATTTCAGGAGGTAGTTGACGAGGCTCTGCAGGGAGTTGGCGGTCTGGGTCACCGGGTTGCTCGCCCCCGGGCCGCTCGGGGCGCTCGGGGCAGCGGCAGCCGGGCCGGAGGCATGGCCCCCTGCGCCGCCGCTCGCCGGGGCGCCGGTCGGCGTCGGGGCTCCGGCCGGCGTCGGGGCTCCGGCGGACGGACTTCCGGTCGCGGCCGGCAGCGTGGTGGCCGTGGGGGCTGAGCCGCCGCGGGCCTCCGCCGCGGTGCGGTTGCCGCCGCCGCTGTCACGCGCGGTGCGCGTCGGGGTGTAGGCCGGTTGCTGCCCGTAGTGCGCCGAGCAGCCGGCCACCGGGGTCGTGGCGTAGTTGCCGCACAGGCCGTTGTTGGGCCCGATCAGCAGGATCGAGAGGAAGTGCGAGATCGTGTCGTGACGGGCGAGGGACGTTGCGACCCCGTAGACGACGTTGAAGAAGCTCTCGGCGAACCCGTGGCGCTGGAGGTTCGAGGAGAGCTGGGCGAACAGCTTCGTGCCCGGCAGCGACCGGGCCGTGTAGCGGTTGAGCGTGGTGACCAGCGGGGTCGCATGCCGGATCGCCGGGATCCCCTTCTGCAGGGCCGTGCGCAGGGCGGCGAGTCCGGGCACGGCGGCGGCCGTGAACGGACCCAGGTCGCTCTGGACCTTCAGCACCGTCGGCACCGCGGCGTGGAGCTGCTCGACGAGCGGCGTGCTGTCCTTGGCCACGGTATCGAGCTGCTGGAGCGACGGCTGGGCGACCGACAGCAGCTTCGGCAGCCGCGCGATCGACTGCGAGATGTTGGCCTTATGGGCGGCGGTGAGCGAGGTGAGGTTCGCCGCACGGTCGAGGAACGTCTGGGTCGCGTTGGTGTGTGCGGCGGCCTCGGTCGCGATCTGCGACGTGGCATCGATCGAGCCGGCCAGGGCCTGGTCCTGCGAGCTGAGGATCGAGATCAGCTGCCGGGCCTGGGCGAGCGCGGGGTTGGCCCGCAGCAGCACCGAGTTGAAGTCGTCGCCCCGGCCGGCCGTGCCGATCCCGAGGGTGTCGATGATCGCCGTGAACCGCTGTCGGGTCGGGAGGTTGAAGATGTTGAATAGGTCGAGCAGGCTGACCGGCTCGGTCGTCCGGTTGACCGGCACCGTCGGCGGCCGGTTGCCGTGGGCCTTCAGCTCCGGGGCGTTCATCGTCCCCGGGTCGCAGTCGACGTAGTTCTCGGCGATCAGTCCTTCGGGGCGGATCGTGCACGTCGCGTCGGTGTGGAAGGGCAGGAAGCGGCTGTCGATCGAGGCCTCGACCCGGGCCTTGAAGTCTGGCGTGACGACGACATTGACGATCGTCCCGGCCTTGGCGCCGGCGATCTTCACCAACTGGCCGCTGATCAGCCCGCGGGCGTCGTCGAAGATGACATCGAAGCGCCCGGTGTCGGAGCCCTGCGCGGCGAGGTGCCACCCGGGGACCAGCACCGCGGCGACGGCGGCGGCGAGTGTCAGCGCGATCGTCAGGAGCCGTCTCATGGCCGCTGGTCGTCCGCCGGGTTGCACGCGGTGATGCCCGAGAACACGTCGGGCGATGTCCACGGGTTCGACCCGTCCGGGGCTGGCGGGTTGCCGCCGCCCGGGCACGGCGAGTGCAGGCCATAGCGGGTTCCGCTGAACGGGCCGATCGAGCTGGTCGCGCTTCCGAGCAGGCCGAGCAGGCCGGTGAGCGACGCGCCACCGGGTTGAACCGCGAGCAGGCTCTTGAGGTAATGGCCGTTGGCGTCATAGGACGCGCCGGTCGACCCACCGACGCCATTGAAGAACCCGCCGACGAGGTCGGGGGCGTACGGCCGCAGACCGGACAGGATCGGGGTCACGCCGGTGAGTGAGGCGGTCAGCGACTGAATCGCCGGGGTGGCCTGGCGCTCGGCCGGCGGCAGCGCGAGCAGCGCCGACTTGGCGCCGGGGACGAGCCGCTCGATCCCCTCGACCGTCGGGATCGCGTTGTTCGCCGCCGGGACGACCTTGCGCAGCAGGGTCGCGGCGGGCGGGGCCACCGGACGGAGGTCGCGGAGCGTCGGGTCGAGCTGGTGAAGCGAGTAGTTGACGTCGCCCAGCACCGCCGTGCCCTGACCGAGCACCCCGGGCGCCCGCGTGAGGATGTCCTGAAGTGCCGTGCGCTCGGCGGCGATCTCGCGCAGGGTGGTCGCCGTGTTCGTCACGGCACCGGACAGGTCCGTGCTGTGGGCGGCCAGCCCGGAGCTGACCGTGGCCGAGGTACTGACCAGCCGCCCGAGCGCGGACCGGTCGGCGCTGATCTCCCCGGCGAGCTGGGCGGTCTGGCTGAACGCCGGGTTGAGGTAGACGAGCCCGGCGTTCACCTGTTGGGCCGTCGGCTTGGAGAAGAAATAGGCCCCCGTGCGGAGGAGCTGCTGGAACGAGGCCCGGACCTTTGGCGTCAGCGCATCGAGCAGCACGTCGAGGTCGACGATCCCCCGGGTCTGCGTGACCGGCAGCGTGCCGCCGCTCGGGATCGCCCGGCCGGCGCTGTTGAGGTTCAGCCCGACGAACCTGTTCGCCACCCCGGTGAGGCTGAGCTGACCGATCGTGGCCACGCTGCCGTCGTGGATCGGCGTGATCGAGTCATCGCCGATGTCGAGTTCGACGTCGGCCAGACCGTGGGAGGAGAGGCGAATCTGGCCGACGGTTCCGACCTTGTGGCCGGCGACGGTGACGAGATCACCGTTGACGAGCTGACCGGCATCGGTGAATTGGGCGTGCAGGACGTAGCTACCGCTCGAGCTGAGCAGCAGGACGGCGAGGACGACGACCGCGATCGTCAACGCAAGCACCGAGGCGAGACGGGCGACTTGGCTGCGCTGCATGGATCCGTTGCGCTCCGGCCGGACGCCGGTCAGCCTCCGATCGGCGCGCGCGCGTTTCCGCCCCAGAACAGCTGCGTACCGACCATGCCGATCACATGGATGCCGAGGATGTTCGCCACCATCGACTGCGCGGTCGCCTTCCCGACCCCGACCGGCCCCCCGGACACGTGGTAGCCGTAATAGATGCAGACGAGCACGATGAACGTCGCCATCGCCATGCATTTCAGCCCTGAGAACAGGAAGTCCTGGGGCGATTGGAACTGCCAGAAGAGCTGGAGGTAGCCGCCCTTGGATACCTGGGCGAGCTGGATCACGTCGGCGAAGTACGAGGCGGCGAAGCCGACGGTCACCGCGACCATGTAGAGGAACGGGAGCACGAGCCAGGTTCCGAGCAGCCGCGTCGAGCCGAGATACAGGATCGAGTCGAAGCCCATCACCTCGAGCGCGTCGATCTCGTCGGAGATCCGCATCGAGCCGATCTCGGCCACGAACCCGGTGCCGACCTTCGCGGCCATCATGTAGCCGAACGCGTACGGGATCACCTCGCGCAGGTCGCACAGCGCCGCGATCGCGCCGGTCGAGGAGGTGGCGCCGACGGACTTCGCGGCGTACGCCCCCTCGATGCCGCACTGGAGTCCGAGGATGAAGACCAGCCCCAACACGATCACCGCCGAACCGGTGATCAGGATGCCGGCCTGGCGGAACGTCTCGCCGATGAACGCGAACACCCGCCCGGTGAAGATCTTGGTGACGATCTTCAGGCAGAACCGGGTCGCGTCGCCGAGGGAGCTGAGGCTGGAGAGAGGTCGGCTGAGCGCGTTCATCTCAGGTCAGCGGGGCGTGTTGAGCGCCGGATGGGTGGCCAGCAGGGTCTGGGTGAACGTGTAGTCGATCGCCCCGATGCCGAGGAACGCGATCACCACCGCCTGGTTGACCGCGCGGCCCACCCCCTCGGCGCCGCCGGACGCCGTCAGCCCCTTGTAACAGCAGACGATCGCGATCATCGCCCCGAAGATCGAGGACTTGACGAGCATCGCGAGGAATTCGGGCACCGTCGCCTGCGCGAAGAACGTCGAGAAGAACGGGCCGATCTGCGCGCCGTTCGACACCGTGACGAGCACTCCGCCGAGGGTCCCGAACAGCAGCGCGTAGATCGAGAACAGCGGCGTGAGCAGCATCAGCGAGAGGAACCGCGGGACGACGAGGCTCTTGATCGGGTCGACGCCGAGGACCATCAGGGCGTCCAGCTCCTCGCGGATCTTGCGCGCGCCGAGATCGGCCGTCATCGCCGTGCCGGCCACGCCGGCCATCACGATCGCGCACACGAGCGGGGCGAACTCCCGCATCACGATGATCACGAACAGCCCGCCGAGGCGGTCGAGCGCCCCGAGCAGGTTGAGGAAGTTGCCGACCTCGATCCCGGCCGGACCGTAGGTGAAGGCGAGCGAGGCGAGGATCATCGGGAACCACCCGAGCCGCAGCGCGAACAGGAACTGATCGACGAGCTCCGGGCCGTAGTTGTACGGCGGTGTGAGCGCGGCGCTGATCGTCCGCCGGAACAGCAGCACCATCGCGCCGATCGTCGCGATGAACCCGCGGAGCGGCTCGTAGCCGAACCTCAGGACACCCGCCATGCTGTGCTGCTCGCTCCTCTCCGTGCGTGCACGCGTCGCCAATGACGATCCCCGGGTCGCCTGGACTCGAAACCCGAACCCGCCTCTCTCGGCGCGGACTATAAGCGGTACGTGTCGATCGGCGCAAGCTGGAACCGACGCTTGTCTACACGTCCGTGACATTGCTTCCGGAAGCGAACCGTCGATCCCTTACTACACTTTATGAAGTATGCCGACGTTCCGTCGACTCCTCGGCTTCCTGCGCCCGTACCGCCGTGCGGTGGCGGCGTCGTTCCTCCTCGCCGGCGGTGCGATGGCGATGACCGTTCTCATCCCCTATCTCACCGGCCGTGCGATCGACTCGGTCCGTCTGCACCACAAGAGCGAGCTCACGACCTGGGCGCTGCTCATCGGCGGCGCCGGACTGGCCCGGCTCGTCCTCAGCGTCGCCCGGCGCCTGGTCGCCGGCCGCGTCTCGCTCAACGTCGAACTGGACCTGCGCGACTCGATCTACGGTCGCCTCCAGCAGCTCGAGCTCGCGTTCTTCGACCGCCAGCAGACCGGTCAGCTGATGTCCCGGGCGACGGTCGATCTCCAGGCGGTTCGCTTCTTCCTCGGCTACGGGCTGATCTTCATCGGCCAGTCGCTGCTCACGATCCTGCTCGCGGCCGTGGCGATGTTCGTGCTGCAGCCGCTGCTCGCCGCGCTGGCGCTCGCACCGGTCCCGTTCGTGGTCCTCATCGCTCAGCGGTACGGCCGCCGCTCCCGGCCCGCGGTCCAGGAGGTCCAGCAACGGATCGCGGAGCTCACCGCGGAGGCCGAGGAGAACGTCTCCGGCGTACGCGTGGTGAAGGCGTTCGCCCAGGAGGACCGGCAGCTCGACCGCTTCCGCGGCGCGGTCGGCCGTGTCTTCGACCAGTCGATGCGAGCGACGCGGATCCAGGCCCGGTATGGCCCGATGATCAGCTTCCTGCCGAACATCGGCCTCGCCCTGATCCTGCTCATCGGAGGCCGACAGGTGATGGACGGGACGCTCACCGTCGGGCAGTTCACGGCCTTCTACGCCTACCTGCTGATGCTGATCTCGCCGATGCGGACGCTCGGGTACATGCTCGGCGCCGCCCAGCGGGCGACCGCATCCGGCGCCCGGATCTTCCAGGTGCTCGACCGCCGCCCCGCAATCGACGTCCCGGCCGACGCGCCGCCGCTCCCCGACGGCCCGGGCAGCGTCCGCTTCAACGAGGTCGCGCTCCGCTTCCAGGGGGCGAACACCGATGCCCTCCACGACGTCGACCTCCAGATTCCCGGTGGGCGGCGGATCGCGCTCGTCGGCCCGATGGGGAGCGGCAAGACCGCGCTCGTCTCGCTGCTCTCACGCCTGTACGACGTCACCGCCGGGGCGGTCTCGATCGACGGTGCCGACGTCCGCTCGGTCGATCTCGTCTCGCTGCGCCGGGCGATCGCCGTCGTCAACGACGACCCGTTCCTGTTCTCGGCCACGGTGCACGACAACATCGCCTACGCCCGTCCCGAGGCCAGCCGTGAGGAGGTCGTGGCGGCGGCCCGGGCCGCCCAGGCCGCCGACTTCATCGACCGCCTCCCCGAGGGCTACGACACGCTCGTCGGCGAGCGTGGGCTGACGCTCTCCGGGGGGCAGCGCCAGCGCCTCGCCATCGCCCGGGCGATCCTCGCCGATCCGCGGATCCTCGTGCTCGACGACGCGACCTCCTCCGTCGACGCCTCCACCGAGCAGCAGATCAAGCTCGCGCTCCAGCAGGTGATGGAGGGGCGGACGACGTTCGTCATCGCCCACCGCCTCTCGACGATCGCGCTCGCCGACGAGATCGTCGTGCTCGAGCACGGCACCGTCGCCGCCCACGGCTCCCACGACGAGCTGCTCGAGCAGTCGCGCCCTCTACCGCGAGATCGTCGAGAAGGGCATGCCCGATCAGGTGTTCCTCACGCGCAAGCCACTCGAAGCTCAAGAGGTGGGCATATGAGTGGGGTGCGCGACCGCGGCCGGCCCGCGGCACCGGGGTCAGGGGGCCGCGGACGGGCGCTGTGGCGCACCCGTCTCGCATCGGTTCGCGAGCGGTTGCGGGCAACCGGCGGTCGCGGGCGGAAGCTGCGCGGGCTGGCGTCGTTGCTCAGGCCGTATCGGTGGCGGGTCGTGGCGATGTTCGTGTCGCTGCTCGTGGCGACCGCGGCGGCACTCGCGCCGGCGCCGCTGGCCAAGCTGGCGATCGACAACGGGATTCAGAAGCACGACGGCGCGGCGCTTGATCTGATCGTCGGGGCGTTCCTGGTTTCGGCCGTCCTGTACGCCATCGCGACCTACGCCCAGACCTACCTCGTCGGGTGGGTCGGCCAGCGGGCGCTCCAGGATCTCCGGGTGCGGCTGTTCGCGCACCTCCAGTCGCTCTCGCTCAGCTTCTACTCCCGTAACCGCGCCGGGGTGATCATCTCCCGGCTGACGAACGACGTCGAGGCGCTCGACCAGCTCGTCTCCGATGGCCTGGCGACGCTGTTCCAGTCCGGCCTGACGCTGATCGGGGTGGTCGTGATCCTGTTCCTGATGGACAGCGACCTCGCGCTGCTCACCTTCCTCGCGCTGCCGCTGCTCGCCATCGGCGGACTGGCCTTCCGGATCGCCTCGGCCGATGCCTACCGGCTCACCCGGGAGAAGATCGCGGCGATCACCGGCTACCTGCAGGAGTCGCTGTCGGGCATCCGGGTCGTCCGCGCCTTCGGCCAGGAGCCGCGCCACATCGCCCGGTTCGGGGAGCTCAACGACGAGAACCGCCAGGTGAACATGAAGACCGTCTACCTCAACGCGGCCTACTTCCCGGCGGTCGAGCTGCTCTCCTCGCTCGTCACGGTGGAGATCCTCGTGATCGGCGGGATCGAGGCGATCAACGGCCACACCTCGACCGGGGTGGTGTTCGCGTTCATCGCCGCGCTCAACAACTTCTTCGACCCCATCCAGCAGCTCTCGCAGCTCTACACGACCTACCAGAGCGGGATGGCCGCGCTCGACAAGATCTTCGGCCTGCTCGACGTCGATCCGGAGCTCGTCGACGCGCCCGACGCCGTCGCGCTCGAACGCGTGCGCGGCGAGATCGCCTTCGACGACGTCTCGTTCCGCTACGGCGAGGACGACAACGGCGCGTGGGCGCTCAGCGACATCGACCTCACGATCCCGCCCGGCCAGACCGTCGCGCTCGTCGGCGCGACCGGAGCCGGGAAGTCGACGCTGGCCAAGCTCGTCTCCCGGTTCTACGACCCGACGAAGGGTGCGGTCCGGATCGACGGCCACGACCTCCGCTCGGTCACCGCCGCCTCGCTCCGGACCCAGCTGGGGATCGTCCCCCAGGAGGGCTTCCTGTTCAGCGGGACGGTGCGGGACAACATTTCCTTCGGACGCCCGGAGGCGACCGACGAGGAGATCACCTCGGCCGCCCGGGCGATCGGCGCCCACGAGTTCATCGCCGCCCTCCCGGACGGTTACGACACCGAGGTCGGGGAGCGCGGCGTCCAGCTCTCAGCCGGTCAGCGTCAGCTGCTCGCCTTCGCGCGGGCCCTGGTCGCAGATCCGCGGATCCTCGTTCTCGACGAGGCGACCTCGAACGTCGACGTCCACACCGAGAGCCTGATCGAGGTCGGGCTCCAACGGCTGCTCGCCGGCCGGACCGCGATCGTCATCGCGCACCGCCTGTCGACGATCCAGCACGCGGGCCGGATCGTGGTGCTGGAGTTCGGCCGGATCGTCGAGCAGGGCACCCACGAGGAGCTGCTCGACGCCCGCGGCCGCTACTGGGAGCTGTACCGCGACTGGGCCGAGCAGGCGTCGGCGGCGTGATCACCGTCACAGCGCTGTCGGTCTGCCCGGTGAAGGGCACTCGGCTCCAGCGCACGGACGAGGTGACGCTCGGCCCCGCGGGCGCCGTGGGCGACCGCGAGTTCTTCGTCGCCGACGCTCGCGGGCGGATGGTGAACGGCAAGGTCATCGGCGAGCTCCAGCAGGTCGTGGCGCGTCGCGAGGAGTCCACCTTGTCGCTCCAGCTGCCCGACGGCCGCACGGTGCGCGACGAGGTTCGGCTCGGCGAGACGATCCAGTCGGCCTTCTTCTCCCGCCAGCGAGCCGTGCGCCCGGTCCTCGGCCCGTTCTCGGAAGCACTCTCCGCGCTCGCCGGACGGCCGCTCACGCTCGTGCGGCCCGAGACGAGCGCCGTCGATCGCGGCACCGACGGGGCGATCACGCTCATCTCCCGCGCGTCGCTGCAGCGGCTGGCGGCGGAGGCCGGGCAGGGGGCCGTCGACGCTCGTCGCTTCCGGATGCTGATCGAGGTCGACGGCGTCGAGGCCCACGCCGAGGACGCGTGGGTGGGACGCGAGGCGACCGTCGGCGGGGCGCGGGTTCGCTTCCAGGGCCACGTCGGTCGGTGCCTGGTCACCAGCCGCGACCCCGACAGCGGTCAGATCGACCTTCCGACACTGGACATCCTGCGCGGTTACCGCGACGATGTGCGAGAGACCGAGCCGCTGCCCTTTGGCGTGTACGGCGCCGTTCTCGCCGGAGGACCGGTGCGCTTGGGCGACGCAATGGATGTGCTCAGGTAGCTGTCGCAGCTGCCGATATAAGCGACGGACCGCGCACTCCGAAGAAGGACGGGTTTCCGGCATGAAGGCAGGTCAGAACAAGCAGCTCGTGCTCGCGGCGATGGTCTTCGCCGTGGCGATGACGTTCATCGATCAGACGATCGTGGCGATCGCGATCCCGAGCATCCAGCGGCACGTCCACCTCACCGCGACCGGCTCGCAGTGGGTCATCAACGGTTATCTCGTCGCGCTCTCGGCGCTGTTCGCGTTCGGCGGCCGCCTCGGCGACATCGTCGGCCGCCGGCGGATGGTGACGATAGGCGTGGTCGGGTTCGCGGCCGCCTCGGCCATGTGCGGGCTCACCCCGACGGGCAGCATCGGCGAGACCTGGCTGATCACCTTCCGTGTCCTCCAGGGCGCCTCGGCCGCGATCATGTTCCCGTCCGCCGTCGGCGTCGTCGTCTCCGCCTTCCCCTTCGCCGAGCGCGGCAAGGCGATGGCCACATTCTTCGGCATCTCCGGCGCCCTCACCGCGATCGGCCCGATCGCCGGCGGTTACCTCACCCAGTACACCTGGCGCTCGATCTTCTGGATCAACGTCCCGGTGGCGGCGATCGCGCTGTTCCTGATCTGGCGCTCGAAGCCGGCCAACGAGCCGCATCCCGCGAAGCTCGACCCGGCCGGCGCGATCCTCATCTCCGCCGCCATGGGCCTGATCGTCCTCGGCCTCCAGCAGGCGGCCGTATGGGGCTGGGGCAACCCGGCGACGATCGGCGTGATCGTCCTCGGCATCGTGCTGTTCGGACTGTTCCTGCGCAGCGAGTCGCGCAGCGAAGAGCCGCTGCTCCGCCTCTCGATGTTCAAGGACCGTGGCTTCTCCGCGGAGACGGCGGTTCTCGGCCTGATGTCGGTCGTGTTCGTCCCGTTCTTCTTCTTCGCGAGCATCTACTCGCAGGTCTCGCTCGGGAAGGGCGCGTCGGACTCCGGCTTCTACATCATGTACTTCTTCATCGGGTTCGTGATCGCCGCCCAGATCGGCGGCCGGATCCTCGACGAGCGCGGGGCGCGCCCGGCGGTCGTGCTCGGCGCCGCGCTCGGTGCGGTCGGCTTCTTCCTGCTCGCCGGCAAGGTGACCGATCTGTCGCTCAACGCGCAGTGGATGTACATCGCCCTCGCCGGTGCCGGGCCCGGCCTGATGCTCGGTGTCGCAAGCACCGACGCCGTCAACCGCGCGCCGAGCTCGAACTACAGCGAGGTGACGGGCATCACCCAGACCGCACGGAACTTCGGGGGTGCGCTCGGCCTCGCCGTGCTCGGCTCGATCCTCGTCAGTCGCAATCTCACGAACATCGGCGGCGCACTGACCAAGGCCGGCGTGCCGAGCGGGGTGGCCCACCGCGTCGCCTCCCAGTTCGGGACCTCCGGCGGGGGCGGCGGATCGCGGAGCAGCGCGGGCCAGCCCCATGCTCTGATCCACGACGTCCAGGTCGCGTTCGCGCACTCCACGCAGACGGTCTTCTACGTGATGGCCGGCGTGATGGTCGTGACCTTCCTGGTCGCGCTGCGCTGGGTGCCGGCCGGCCGGGTCGCGGCCCCGGAGATCGCTGAGGCCGCCCCCGCGGGGGTCGAGCCCGAGCGCGTGGCCGAAACGCCGTTCGCCTGAGCGACACGACTCGCCGCAGCGGGAGAGGATTGATAGCGTCGGTCGGGTCCCTGGACCCGACCGACGGACTCTCCCCATGAGCACGATCACCCTCTCCGAGCGCGTCGCGGTGTCCTTCGCGGACCACGTCGCGACGGTCACCCTCTCTCGCCCCGACAAGCACAACGCGCTCGATCAGGCGATGTTCGAGGGCATCTCGGCGGCCGCGGCCGAGGTCGCCCGGACGCCCGGCGTCCGCGCCGTCGTCCTCCACGGCGACGGACCGAGCTTCTGCAGCGGCATCGACCTGATGTCGCTCGTGTCGGCTGACGCCGGCATCGACGCGATCCGTGAGCCGCTCCGCGGCGAGGTGCCCAATCCGTTCCAGAGCGTCACCTACGACTGGGTGACCCTGCCCGTCCCGGTGATCGCCGCCGTCCACGGCAATTGCCTCGGCGGCGGCCTCCAGATCGCCCTCGGCGCCGACATCCGCCTCGCCACCGCCGACGCGAAGCTCTCGGTGATGGAGGTCAAGTGGGGCCTCGTGCCGGACATGGCGCTCACCCGCACGCTGCCGCGACTGGTCGGTATCGACGTGGCCAAGGAGCTCACGTTCACCGGCCGCGTCGTCTCCGGCGAGGAGGCGGCCGGCCTCGGCCTCGTCACCCGCGTCTCCGCTGACCCGCTCGCCGAGGCCCAGCGCCTCGCCGCCGAGATCGCGGCCAAGTCCCCCGACGCGGTCCGCGCGGCGAAGCGGCTCCTCAACGATTCCTGGACCGCCGATCCCCAGCAGTCGCTGCGGATGGAGGCCGACCTCCAGGTCGAGCTGATCGGCTCGCCGAACCAGCTCGCCGCGGTGCAGGCCGGCTTCACGCGCGAGCCGGCGCAGTTCACCGACCCGGAGTAGCCGCGAGCCCGTCGGTCCGGTGCACGACCGCGCCGATCAGGCGGCCGTGAGACTCACTTGGGCGGCATCCGCAGCGCCCCGTCGAGGCGGATGACCTCGCCGTTGAGCATCTCGTTCTCCACGATGTGCTCGACGAGGGCCGCGTACTCCTCGGGGCGTCCGAGCCGGGACGGGAACGGGATCGCGGCGCCGAGCGCCGCGCGCTGATCCTCGGGCAGCGCGCCGAGCAGCGGCGTGTCGAACGTCCCGGGCGCAATCGTGCACACGCGGATCCCGGCCACGGCGAGGTCCCGCGCCGCCGGCAGGGTCATTCCGACGATCGCGCCCTTCGAGGCCGAGTACGCGATCTGGCCGATCTGGCCGTCGTAGGCGGCGATCGAGGCGGTGTTCACGCACACGCCGCGCTCGCCCGACTCGGTCGGCTCGGAGCCGACCATCGCCGCGGCGGCGAGCCGCAGGACGTTGAACGTGCCGATCAGGTTGACGTTGATGACGGTCTCGAACGGCAGCAGGTCGTGCGCGCCGCGTCGTCCGGCCACCCGCTGGGCCCACCCGATGCCCGCGCACGACACGGCGATCCGCAATCTGCCGGGACCCGACCCGGCGGCGTCGACCGCGGCCCGCACGGTGTCTGCGTCGGTGACGTCGACCCGGTGGAACTCGGCCCGCCCGCCGAGCTCGGCGGCGAGCGCTGCGCCCCGCTCCTCGTTGACGTCCCCGATCACCACGTGCGCGCCCGATGCGTGCAGCCGGCGCGCGGTCGCCTCGCCGAGCCCGGAGGCGCCCCCGCCGATCAGCGCGGTGACTCCCTGAGGCCTCACCCGGCGCTCACGATCCGGTGGATCTCGGCCACCTGGTCGGCGATCTCGGGCACCCGCTGGAGCAGCTCGAGCTCGGCCCGCAGCTCGACGAGCAGCGCGCGGACGTCCTTCAGCACGTCGGTGGCCTCGGCCAGCGTCCCGTCCACGGTGCCGAGCGTACCGCTCACCGTGCCGAGCGTCCCGTCGACGCGAGACCGCCGACGACGGCCCCCCTGCACCGACGGATCCCCGTGCCGTCCACCCGTCCGGGGGCGCTCACACGAACCGCCCGAGCGGCGCGCGGGCCATCAGACCCTGGACGGACTTGGGGACGAACGGCAGCAGCCGGTAGACGACCTCGGACTCGAACCCCACCGGGACGATCTCCTGGTTCTTCTCCGCCGCACGGATGATCGCCCGGGCCACGAGGTCCGGAGAGTGGCCGCGACGGAACGCCCGGACGATCCGCTCCTGGCGGCCCGCGATGTCCCCGGCCATCCGGGTCCGGCTCGCGATCGGCGTGTTGATGACCCCCGGACAGATCGCGCTCACCCCCACCCCATCCGCCGCCCAGTCCGCCCGCAGGCAGCGCGAGAGCGCGAGCACGCCGGCCTTCGACGCGCAGTACGCCGCCATCTCCCCGCTCATCATGTACGCGGCGCCCGAGGCGACGTTGACGATGTGGCCGCGCCGCCGCGCGACCATCGCGGCGCCGAACGCCCGGCACCCATACGCGACGCCGTTGAGGTTGATCGAGATCAGCCAGTCCCAGTCGTCGGGCGCGGTCTCGAGGAACGGGCCCGCGACACCCACACCGGCGTTGTTGACGAGCACGTCGACCGGTCCGTCGGCCCCGATCCGCTCGGCCAGACCCTCGACGGCGCTCCGGTCGGCCACGTCGCCGACCCATGAGCTCGCCTCCGAGCCGTGGCCGCGGCAGGCCTCGGCGGTCGCGCCCGCCGCCGCCTCGTCGATGTCGATGCAGGCCACGTGGGCCGCGCCGCTGCGGGCGCACCGCTCGGCCGTCGCCCGTCCGATACCGCTGCCCGCGCCCGTGATCACGACCCGCGCCCCGCTGACCCGGACTCCGCTCACGCCGCCACCACCGTCGGCGGCAGACGAGGGGTCCGGCTCCGGTGCGCGGTGGGGGCGGCGGTGGCGCTCACGTGCTCGGGGTTTCGCCGATCACCTGATACGGCGAAATCCGGACTGTATCTCTCACCGGGCTCTCGCCGTCCCCCAGCTCCGAGCGGCCGGATCGGCCCGAGCCGGCGCTTCACGGCCCGGAGCCCCCCGACGGACGTCCCCGATCCCGGCTACCATCGGCGCGACGCGCTCAGAGGCTGACGCGCGACGACAACCGCTAATGGAAGCCGCCACGCTCAGCACTCCTCCCGCGACCGCGCGTACCTGCGAGTCCCTGCCGCCCTCCTACTGGCGGGAGACGCTGGCGCCGTATACGCAGCCGAGGCTCGGCCGGAGCGTGATCGACGTCCTCACCTCCGCCGTGCCGTATGTGCTGCTGATCGTCGCGATGTACGCGCTCGCCCCGGTTTCGGCGTGGTTCGTCGTCGCCCTGTCCTTCCCGGCCGGCGGCTTCCTGATCCGCACCTTCATCGTCTTCCACGACTGCACCCACGGTTCGTTCCTCGCCTCCCGATGGTGGAACCGATGGGTCGGCATCGCCTGCGGCCTGCTCGTCTACTCGCCGTTCCAACCCTGGCGCTACGAGCACGCCGTCCACCACGCGACGGCAGGCGATCTCGAGGCGCGCGGGACGGGCGACGTCGAGACCCTCACCGTCGCCGAGTACCGGGCGCTCTCCTGGGGCGGCCGCCTCGGCTACCGGCTGATGCGCAACCCATTCGTGATGCTCGGGATCGGCCCGATCTGGGCGCTGATGATCGAGCCGCGGTTCGTGCCCCGGTCGGCGCGGCGCTTCGCCAAGCCGATCCTGCTCACCGACCTCGTGCTCGTCGCCGTCTACGGCACGCTCGTTGCCCTGTTCGGCTGGCAGCGGGTGCTGCTCGTCCAGCTCCCGAGCGCGATGATCGCCGGGGCGGGCGGGATCTTCCTGTTCTACGTCCAGCATCAGTTCGACGACGTGCTGTGGGACCGCAAACCGGACTGGAACTACACCGCCTCGGCGCTCCAGGGCTCCTCATACCTGAAGCTGCCGAAGATCCTGCAGTTCTTCACCGGCAACATCGGCCTGCACCACGTCCACCATCTCAGCTGCCGGATCCCGAACTACAACCTGCAGCGCGCCCACGACGAGAACCCGGTGTTCCACGACGCCCCCACGCTGACGTTCTGGGACGGCGTGAAGACGCTGCGGCTGAAGCTCTACGACGAGGATCGTGGCCGCCTCGTCGGTTGGTCGGACCTCCGCTAGAACGCGTCCGGCGCCACTGCCCGCACACCCCCGCGCGGCTATACTCGCCCACCGCCTGACGCCCTCGTGCACCGGGCCCTCTGCGGGGTGGAGTAATCGGCAACTCGCCAGGTTCTGGCCCTGGAATTCAAGGTTCGAGTCCTTGCCCCGCAGCCTCCGTCCCCGATGGTGGAGCTGAGCCGATGCGCGTCCTCGGATTCCCAGTCATCGATCCCCGTGCGATCGGCGCCGGGTTCGCCGACGAGCTGCTCGCCGCGGTCCGCGTGATCGCCGCCGCGCCGGCCCAGATCGACCGTCTCATCACGCTCGGAGAGCAGCTCGTGATCCTCGGCCAGCAGTTCGTCGAGCTCGGGCAGAGCATCGACGGTCGGGCGAGCGAGCTGCTCGCCCTCGGCGAGCGGATGGAGCAACGCGCGAGCCAGCTGCTCGACGTCAGCGCGACCGTGGAGGGACTCGCCGAACGGATCGACGCCCGCGGCGAGGAGATCGTCCGCCGCGGCGGGGAGATCGTGGAGACAGGCAACGAGCTGATCGCCGTGCTGCCGACGCTGGAGCGGGCGATCGAGATGACGACCCCGCTCGAGGGCGCGATCGACCGCTTCGGGCGGCTCGTCGACCGGCTTCCGGGTGGGCCCGCCCGCCGGCGTGAAGAGCCGCCCGGCGACGGGTCGGGCACGGGCGGGCTCTAGGCCCGGGCGCGCCCCGCGCTCAGAAGTCCGACAGCTCGACGCCGAGGTCGGCCAGCTTCTCGATCGGCCGGCGCGGTGCCTCGCCGGAGGCGATCAGCCGGCGCGCGTGCTTCAGATCGTCGGAGCGACCCACCGACAGGGCCGCGGCGATCCGGTCCCCGGTGGAGTACCAGATGCTGAACTCGCCGCCGTCGATCGAGCCCCGGACGGTTTCGCGGTCCCAGTCCGAGGCCGGCCCGACGTACTCCAGCGAGGCCCAATCGGCGAGGTCGGAGAAGAAGTACGGGACGACGTCGTAGTCGACGCCCTGGCCGAGCATGTTCCGGGCGGCGACCTTCCCCTGGTTGACGGCCACGTCCCAGTGCTCGATCCGCATCGACCGGCCGTCATGGACCACGCTGCGGTACTCGGCGACGTCGCCGGCGGCGTAGATCCCCTGCACCGAGGTCTGGAGGCGCTCATCGACCTTCACGCCACCGCTCTCGCCGAGCTCGAGGCCGGCCGCCTTGGCGAGCATCGTGTCCGGGACGGCGCCCACGCCGATGACCACCGCGTCGGCGTCGATCGTCAGTCCGGAGATCGTCCGCACCCGGCTGACGGCACCTTCGCCCTCGAACGCCGCGAGCTCCTCCTCGCCGTGAACGGTGACGCCGTGCTCCTCCAGGCGAGCCTGGAAGTAGCGGCCGGCCTGCTCACCGAACCCCCGGCTGAGCACGTACGGCTCGAGCATCACGATCGAGGCCTGCGAGCCGAGTTCGGTGAGCGTCGCCGCGACCTCGGAGCCGATGTAGGAGCCGCCGATCAGCACGACCCGCTTACCGGCGGCGTGCTCGCGGATCGCGTCGCTGTTGCCGAACGCCCGCAGGTAGTGGATGCCCTCGAGCCCCGAGCCGTCGACGGTGAGCCGGCGTACGTTGGCCCCGGTGGCGATCAGCGCCTGCCCGAACTCGACCTCCTCCTTCGTCGACAGGCGGACCGTCCGGGCGCCGGTGTCGAGCTTCATCGCCGAGACGCGCGTGAGCAGCTCGATGTCGTGCTCGGCGTAGAACTCGGGCGGGTGGACGTAGGCGTCCTCGCGGGACTCCGTGCCCTGGAGGTAGCCCTTGGAGCACGGTGGACGGTCGTACGGTGGGTCGCTCTCGCGGCCGACGATCGTGATCGAGCCCTCGGCCCCCTCCTCGCGCAGCGTCGCTGCGCAGTTGGCCGCCGCGACGCCGCCGCCGATGAGCAGGAAGTCGACCCGGCGGTCGGCCACGCTCATCCTCCGCCGGCGGGCGCGAACTGAGGTGTGATCTGGGCTTCGAGGCCGGGGTCGAGGATCAGCAGCACGTGATCGCCGGGCTCGATCTCCGAATCGGCCTTCGGCACGAAGCCAGTGCCGTCTCGGAGGACCGAGATGATCAGCGAGCCGTCGGGCAGCACGACATCCTGGATCTGGGCGCCGGCGGCGGCACTTCCGCGCCCGACCTCCAGCTCGATGATCTCGAGGTGCTCCTCCTCGAGCGCGAGAAGTTGGACGAGGCCGTACTCGGGGACCTCGTGTTCGATCAGCCGCAGGATCAGGTCGGTGGCCGAGACCGCGGGCTGAATGCCGAGCAGCTTGAAGTGCTGGAGGTTGCGAGGGTTGTTGACCCGGGCGACGATCCGCCCGCAGTTGTACTTCTCCCTGGCCATCTGGCAGATGAGGATGTTGTCCTCGTCATCGCCGGTGACGGCGATCACGAGGTCGGCGCGCTGGATCCCGGCTCGCTCCAGGACCCACAGCTCGGTGGCGTCGCCGTACTGGACGGCGTGCTCGAGCTCCTCCTCGACAACCCGGAAGCGGCGGTGGTCGGACTCGATCAGGGTGACCTCACGCTCCTTGGCGATGAGCTCGCGGGCGAGGTTCCAGCCGACCTTGCCGGCTCCGGCGATGATCACGTACACGGCGGCGTCCCCTCCGGTCGGCTCACGCCAGGACCAGCTGCTCGGCCTGGTCGATCGCGACCTGCGTGGGGCAGATCGTCAGCAGCCCCTGCTCCGCGTACCACGCCGCGCGGCCGGGGTCGGCGACGCGGACCACGACGCGGGAGACCTTGAACCGCCGCTGGGCGATCTGGGCGATCACGAGGTTGGTGTTGTCGCCTCGGGTGGCGGCGAGGAACACGTCGGCCTGCTGGATCCCGGCCTGGACCAGGCCCTCGATCTCCAGCGCGGTGCCGACGGTGAAGCGGCCCCCGGCGTCCTCCCAGGTGGAGGTCTGATCGGCATCGAGCCGCTCGTGGGAGAGCGGGTCGCTGTCGATCACCGACACCTCGTGTCCGGCGGCGAGGGCTCGCTTGGCCACAGCCGAGCCGACCCGCCCGCACCCGACGATCAGGATGTACATGACCGGGGAATGTAGATGGTCCCGTGCACGGCCGCCGCCCGGGCTCAGCTGCCCGGAACCCTCACCGTCTCGACGGATGCGCGGTCGCGCGCGGGGACGGCCGCGGAGGACTCGACCGGCGGGGGCGTGAGCGCCGCCGCGGTGATCACGAGGCCGAACGCGAGCACCCGGACCGCGAGCGCAAGGCTGCCCGACGGCAGCGGCTCGGCGAACACGATCGGTCCGGCCGCGATCGTCGTGAGGTTGGCCGCCGCGCTCGTCAGCGCGATCACCGGCACCGCCTCCCCGAGCTGGAGGCTCCGCGCCGAGACGAGCAGCCCGGCCAGCGAGGCGAGCAGGATGACGAGCGCCAGCGGATGGATGAGAACTCCGGCGCCAAGGCGGCCGAGGTGGCCGCTGAGGGCCTTGATCGAGGTGTCCGAGGCCGCCCACAGCAGCCCGGCCGAGACAGCCAGGCGGCTCGGGCCGGCGCCCCGCAGCGCGAGCAGCAGTCCGATCGCCGCCGCAGCGGAGATGTAGATGATCAGCTGGGCCGAGCCGTAGTGGGAGGCGGCGTCGTGGCCGTCACGGCCGAGCGTCGCGGCGAGAAACGCGAGCCCGGCGGCGGTGAGCGCCACGCCGATCCACTCCCGCCGGGTCACCCTGATCCCGAACAGTGTGTCGGCGACGACCGTGAGCAGCACGAGACCGCCCGCGATCAGCGTCTGCACCAGTGAGATCGGCGCGAGCGCGAGCGCCCCGACGTGCAGCCCCCACGACCCGAACGCCACGAGGATCCCGAGCGAGTACACCGGCGAGGCGAACAGCGCGACCGTGCTCCTCACCGGCCGGCGCATGTCGACCTGCGGCGCCTCCCGGGCGCCGCGGAACTTCAGCAGGAACCCCACCACGGACGAGAACGCGGTGAGCAGCGCGAGCACCAGCCCGATCTGAACCGATACGGCCACGTCCCGAGCGTATCTCCGGCGCGGGCGGGGACGGCGATGAATGGCGATTCACCGGCACCCCTGGACGGTCAGCTGCCGAGGTTCGGCGCGTCAGCCGGCGAGGGCGACGCGGGCGAGCGACCGGGCGAGCCGGACCTGATCAGTCTCCCGGGTGTGCGGCCAGGCGATCGTCACCGTGACGAGGACGCGATGGTCGGCGGTGATGAGCTTCGTCTGGTCGGGGATCCAGGCGGCGTCGAGCCCGACGCCGCTCACCGCCTCGGGCGGGCTGAAGTTCCGCTGGGTCCCGAACTGCTGGCCGTCCTCGACGATCGTCCGCTCCAGCCGCTGATAGGGCTGCGGCGAGCTGTCGACGTTGACCACGGTCCGGATCGCCCCGGCGGTGATCCGGCACTCGGGCTCGGCGTTGCCGCCGGTGCCGGGCCGGAGGCGGACCCGCGCGACACGCACCCTCGCCGGCCGTGCGAGCACCACCGCGTACGCGCGCCGGCAGAGACCAATCCGGCCGGGAACCGCCTCGGCCGAGGCCGAAGCCGAGGTCTGCACGGAAGTGGACGCCGACGAGCTCGATCTCCCCGCCCCTCCCCCACATCCTGCGACCGCCGCAGCCATCCCGATCACGACGGCCAGGAGCGACGCCGGGGTGCATCTCCCGCACGGGAACACTCGCGGAACCCTAGACGGCCGGGACCGAACCGAGCGAGCGGTGTTCCAGGCGGGAGCGTGCACCCCGCAGCGTCAACTCCTACGTGATGATCGGGATGATGAGCAGGGCGACGATGTTCGCCACCTTGATCATCGGGTTGATGGCCGGGCCGGCCGTGTCCTTGTAGGGATCGCCGACCGTGTCGCCGGTGACCGCCGCGGCGTGGGCCTCGGAGCCCTTGCCGCCGAACGCCCCGTCCTCGATCAGCTTCTTCGCGTTGTCCCACGCACCGCCGCCCGAGGTCATCGAGACGGCGACGAACAGGCCGACGACGATCACGCCGATCAGCAGTCCGCCGAGCGCCTCGGTGCTGATGATCCCGACGATGAACGTGAACACGATCGGGATCAGCGAGGGCAGGATCATCTCCCGCTGGGCGGCCTTGGTCACCAGGGCCACGCAGGTCCCGTACTCGGGCTCTTCGGTGCCCTCCATGATCCCGGGCTTCTCCCGGAACTGGCGGCGCACCTCCTCGACGACCGCTCCGGCCGCGCGGCCGACCGCTTCCATCGCCAGCGAGGCGAAGAGGTAGACCATCAGGCCGCCGATCAGCAGCCCGATCAGCACCGGTGGGTTTCCGATCGCGAAGTCGTAGATCTTGCCCTTGCCGGCAAGCTCTCGTTCGAACGCGTTGAACAGCACCAGTGCGGCGAGTGCCGCCGAGCCGATGGCGTAGCCCTTCGTGACCGCCTTGGTCGTGTTGCCGACCGCATCGAGCGGGTCGGTCACGTTGCGGACCTCCTCGGGGAGTTCGGCCATCTCGGCGATGCCGCCGGCGTTGTCGGTGATCGGCCCGAAGGCGTCAAGCGCGACGATGAAGCCGGCGAGCGACAGCATCGCCATCACCGCCACGGCGATGCCGTAGATGCCCTCGCCACTGCCGCCGCCGAGCTTCCAGGCGCCGAAGATGCCGAGGGCGATGACGATCGCCGGCGGCGCCGTCGACTGGTAGCCCTGGGCGAGGCCCTGGATGATGTTCGTGGCGTGACCCGTCTGGGACGCGCGAGCGGTGCTCTTGACCGGCGCGAAGCGGGTCGAGGTGAAGTAATCGGTGATCACGAACAGCGCGGCGGTGATGCCGACGCCGATCAGCGAGCACAGATAGAACTTCCACCACGCCGGGGCCGCCGCGCCACCGATCCGGGTGAGGTTCTTCATCATCCAGTAGGTCACCGGGAGGAAGGCCAGCGCAGCCAGCACGCCTGAGACGAGCAGGCCCTGATACAGCGCGCGCTCGACGTTGCCGACCCGGGACTTCACCGCGAACGTGCCGATGATCGAGGCGATGATCGCCACGGCGCCGAGCACGAGCGGATACAGCGCGACCGCGGACTGCTCACGGAAGATCAGCACTCCCAGCAGCATCACGGCCACCGAGGTGACGGCGTAGGTCTCGAACAGGTCGGCCGCCATGCCGGCGCAGTCGCCGACGTTGTCGCCGACGTTGTCGGCGATCACGGCCGGGTTGCGGGGGTCGTCCTCGGGGATCCCGGCCTCGATCTTGCCGACCAGGTCGGCGCCGACGTCGGCGGCCTTGGTGAAGATGCCGCCGCCGAGTCGAGCGAAGACGGAGATCAGCGAGCCGCCGAAGCCGAGACCGATCAGCGCGTCGACGGCGTGACGCGAGCTTTCGCCCGCGACGAAGGTCAGGATTCCGTAGTAGCCGGCGACGCCGATCAGGGCGAGGCCGACGACCAGCAGACCGGTGACCGCGCCACCGCGGAACGCGACGTCAAGGGCCTTGCCAACGCCGCCACGGGCCGCCTCGGCCACGCGAGCGTTGGCCCGCACCGACACATTCATGCCCACATAACCGGCGGCGGCGGAGAACAGCCCGCCGATCGCGAAGCCGATCGCGACACGGATGTTCTGCACCGGGATCAGCACGATGAACAGGACCACGCCGACGCCGGCGATGGTCGCGTACTGGCGATTCAGATACGCGCGGGCGCCCTCCTGGATGGACGCGGAGATCGCGCGCATCCGCTCGTTTCCGGCCGAGAGGGCCAGCAGTGAGCGCGAGGTCAGCGCTCCGTACAGAACGGCGGCCGCAGCGCACACGAGCGCGACCAGGACGCCGTGGTGCGTCAGAAAGCTTGTCAAGAGGGTCCTCCGGGGAAGCTCTGGTTGGAAGTGGCCCGCAACAGGGGCGGCCACACAACGGGAAAGGGCCGCCACCCGTGGAGGGGGGAGGCCCAGGGATCAGACGGCGCGGGAGTGTAGCGGGCGGGGCGGTCCGAGCCGGTCTCGCCGGGTGTGGCTACTGACCGGGAATCCACAGCCGGCCGCTGCGCTGGGCCGGCCCTCCACCGGATCCGGAGTCTGGTGCCCCGGGCTCCGGGGCGCCCGGCGGCGGTGTCGCGCCCGCCGGGCCGGCGGCGCCTTCGGCCGGTGCCCCGGGCTCAGAGTCCGGCCCTGCGGGTCCGCCCGGGCCGGGTCCACCCGGGCCGGACGGAGCGCCCTCGGCCTGGCCGGTGATCCTCAGGTAGGCCATCTGAAGTTGGGAGAGCGCATCCTTCAGCGGTGTGATCTGCTCGGGTGCGGTGGCCTCGATCAGCGGCAGCAGCACGCGGATCGCCTCGATCGCCAGTCGGACCTGGTCGGGATCGCGCTCGCCCTCGGTGCCGGCGGCGATGCCGGTCCGTCGCATCCCGAGGTTGATCATCGTCACCGCGTGCTCGAGCAGCACGTGCTCGACGCGGATTCGCTTGATCTCCTGCTCGTAGGCCGCGCGAAGCTCCTCCTCGGTGGGCTGCCGCCCCTGGCCCTCACTGTCCGGAATGCTCATCCGCTCACCTCCGCCTCGGTTGCCGGCGCCCCAGCATACGTGCCGCCGGTCGCGGCCACGACCTCGGCGAAGATCTCCCGTGGGGTGGCGCCGTCGGCGATCCGCATCCGCTGGCGCTGAGCGGCGTTGCGGTCGGGCAGCGCAACCTCGAACCCGGCCTCCGACCGGACCGGCTCGGTCCAGGCGAGCAGCCGCTCGACCGCCGAGGCCGCCGGGTAGGCGTCGCCGCGCTCGAGATCGAGCAGCTCGCCGTCGAGCCCGTAGCGGATCGCCCGCCACATGTTCTCCTCGATCATCCGCGCCGGGAGGTCGACGGCCGGGACGCCCTCATCGATGTCGCGGGCGGCCTGCGCAACGCAGGCCACGATCAGTGCCGCGAGACCGTCGGACTCCCCGGCGGTCGGCTGGGCGTCGCATATCCGGACCTCGACCGTCCCGAACGAGAAGTGCGGCCGGACCGACCACCAGACCTGGGTGTACTCGACAATCGACTGCGTCCGGGCCAGGAACGCGATGTACCGCGCGTACTCCTCCCAGGTCCCGAACGCGTCGGGCACCCCGCACCGCGGGAAGCTCCGGGTGAAGATCTGGCTTCGGGCGCTGTGCAGGCCCGAGTCGGTGCCATCGAGGAACGGCGAGCTCGCCGAGATCGCCAGCAGCACCGGAAGGACGGGCCGCAGCCGGTCGCACACCGCGACCGCACGGTCGGCCCCACGGACTCCGACATGGACGTGGAGCGAGAAGGCGTTGTTGCGCCGGGCGACCCATTGGAGGCCGTCCTGGACCCGGCGGTAGTGCTCGGTGTCGATGATCTGCTGATCGCGGTAGTCGGCCCACGGGTGCGTCCCGGTGGCCCCGAGCGTGATCCCGAGCGTCCGGGCCACGCCGAACAGAGCCGCCCGCCGTTCGCGCTGACGGCGCTGGGCGTCACCGAGATCCTCACCACGTCCGGACCGGATCTCGATCTCGGACGAGATCAGCTCGCCGGCGACCGAATCCCGCAGCACCTGTTCGGCGTCCGCCGCACGCCGGAGCTCCTCGTAGCGGCCGACGAGGTCGAGCGTGGACGGGTCGAGCAGCGCGAACTCCTCCTCGATCCCAACCGTGAGGTCGGTCGAGTCCTCGAACGCCGCTCGCGCGTTGTCGAGATCGAAATCCATCAGGAGGCCGGTCAGGTCAGATAGAAGTAGAGCGCGTAGAGGAGGTCCACCGCGGGACTCGATGTGTGGACCGTGACCTCGGGAGGCACCTGGAGGAGCGCGTCGGAGTAGTTGAAGATGATCTTCACCCCGGCCTCGGCGAGCTCGTCGGCGATCCCCTGGGCAGCTGAGCCGGGCACGGCGAGCACCGCGACGACGATCTCGTCATCGAGCACGACCGACCGCAGCTCCGAGTTCGGCCGGACGCTGAGATCGCCGATCTTCTCCCCCACCTTGCCGGGATCGGAGTCGAACACCGCCACGACCTTGAAGCCGTGGTCGGCGAAGATGTCCGAGGTCGCGATCGCCGTGCCCAGGTGGCCGGCCCCGAACAACGCGATGTTGTGCTGGCCCGCGGTGTGCAGGATCTTGCGGATCTGCGAGACCAGCGAGTCGACGTTGTAGCCCACGCCGCGCTTGCCGAACTTCCCGAAGCCGGACAGATCGCGCCGGATCTGGGTCGAGTTGACGTGTGTGTAGTCGGCGAGTTCCTGCGAGGAGATCGTGCTCTTGCCCATCTTTCGTGCCTGGGTGAGGACCTGGAGATAGCGCGAGAGCCGGGCGGCCACGCCGAGCGAGAGCTTCTCCCCGCTTCCGTCGAAGCCCGGAGTGACGATGGGCGAGTCCTCGGGGCCGACCGTGTAGCTCATCCCCGACTCACTGTACCGGCGCGCCCGGCTCGGCCAACCGCCGTTCGAACTCGGCCTCGTCGACGAACAGGGTGAACGCCTCGACGCCGTCGATGCTGATCACCGGGATCCGCTCGAGATGGGCCGCGAACAGCCGGTCGTCCTGTTCGATGTCCACCTCCCGCAGCACGAACGGCGTCCGGGCGCGGACGCGCTCGAGCAGTTCCCGGGCGTCGTCGCACAGGTGGCAGCCTGGCCGGCCGAGCAGCTCGATTTCCCTCACGCCGCCGCCTGCTCCCCGGTGGCGTAGACGTCGAGGCTGAGGTAGCCGGGGTACGCGATCGCGGGCACGAATCGCGCCGCGCTGGCGATCATCGCCGCGTTGTCGGTGCACAGCGCCATCGGCGGGGTGTCGACGGTCACGCCGAGGCCGGCCAGCCGGGCCCGCAGCGGTCCGTTCGCGGCCACCCCGCCCCCGACGGCGAGCCGGTCGAGCCCGGTGGCCAGCAGCGCGCGCTCGACCCGCAGCGCGAGTGACTCGACGATCGCCGCCTGGTAGGAGGCTGCAAGATCGGCCGCCCGCGCCGCAGTCTCCGCCGGCCCGAGGTCACGGATCCGGTACAGCAGCGCGGTCTTCAGACCGGCGAAGGAGAAGTCGAGGCCGGCCATCTTCTCGCCGCGTGGGAACGGGAACGCCTCGGGGTCGCCGTCGCGGGCGAGCCGCTCGAGCGCCGGGCCGCCGGGGTAGCCGAGCCCGAGCATCCGCGCTCCCTTGTCGAACGCCTCCCCGGCGGCGTCGTCGAGCGTCTCGCCGAGGATCGCGTAGCCCGGGGCGTGGTCGGTCACATGGGCGAGCAGGGTGTGTCCGCCGCTCGCCACAAGGCTGAGGAACGGCGGGGCGAACGGCTCCGGGCCGAGGAAGCTCGCGGCCACATGGCCATGGAGGTGGTCGACCGAGGCGAGTGGCAGCCCCCTGGAGGCGGCGAGGGCCTTCGCCGTGCTGACCCCGACGAGCAGGGCCGCGACCAGGCCGGGGCCCCGGGTCACACCGACGAGCTCGATCCCGTCGAGGTCGGTGTCGGCCCGGGCGAGGGCGTCGCGGACGACGGCCCCGATCAGCTCGAGGTGCTGGCGCGAGGCGATCTCGGGCACGACGCCGCCGTAGCGGTCGTGGATCCCCTGCGAGGAGATGACGTTGGAGCGGATCTCGCCCGCCTCGGTGATGACGGCAGCGCACGTGTCGTCGCAGCTCGTCTCGAGCGCGAGGATCACAGCGCCTCCGCCGAGGCCGCGTCGGCCGCCGTACGCCACATGATCAGAGCGTCCTCGCCCGTGTCGGCGTAGTAGCGGGGGCGGGTGCCGGCGCCGACGAAGCCGAACTCCTCGTACAGCGCGATCGCCGGCGCGTTGGAGGTGCGGACCTCGAGCGTGTACGGGGCCGCCTCGCCGGCCCGCTGGATCATCTCGGCGAGCAGCGCGCGGGCCAGACCGTGACGCCGGACCCGCGGGTCGACGGCGATGTTCATCAGATGCCAGACATCGGCGTAGCGCGAGCACACCAGGTACGCCGAGAGCCGACCCGTGGCCGGGGCGGCGAGGCAGATTCCCGAGGGCTTGGAGATCTCGAGCACGAACATCGCCAGCGACCACGGGGTCGGGAACGAGCGCCGCTCGATCGCGATCACGGCGGGGAGATCGGAGTACGCGAGGGTGCGGACGGGTTGTGGCTCAGTGGGCATCGGACTCGGCGGCGCGGCGGCGGTTGAGCTCGGCGTCGGGAATGCGAAGGTAGTCCGGCTGCACGGCCTCCGGAGGGCCGCCGGCAGCATCGCCGGCCACACGGAGATGGTTGATCGCATCGACGTGGTGGCGCGGGTCCCAGTCGGCGGGAACGACCGCCCCCGCACCCTCGAGCACCTCCCGAAATGCTACTGCGCCGTCCCCGACGGCCAGAGCGCTTCGACCGTCCGCCGCGAGCCACTCGGCGAGGGCCGCGGGGGCGATCGCGACCGGCGCCAGCACCGGCTCACCGTGCGGCAGGGCGGACGTGATCCAGCCGGCCGCGAACACCTCCCGGCGGCGGGCGTCGAGCACGGCCAGGACGACCTCCGTCCGCCCGACCTCCGCTCCGCCGAGCGTGCCGGCGGCGACCGAGCGGAGTGTCGAGACCCCGAGCAGCGGCACGCCGAGCGACTCCGCCAGCCCGCGGGCGGTCGCGATCCCGATCCGCAGACCGGTGAACGTCCCCGGGCCGCGGCCGACCACGATCCGCTCCAGATCGCGCCACGCCCACCCCGCCTCGTCGAGCGCCTGCACGGCGAGCGGCAGCACGAGCCGCGAGTGACCGGGGCGGGCGCCGGGCTCCGGGAGATCGACGGTGCCGTACGTCGATCCCCCGTCGCCGACGGCGATCGCGGTGGCCGGGGTCGCGGTGTCGATCGCCAGCGTCCTCACGTCACCCTCACCGTCCGCCTGTCGCCGCCGGCGTGCTCGAGGCGCACCGTGGCGGCGAGGCGGCCGAGCGATCCGAGCCGGCCGGCGGCCGCCCCGGGCCACTCCACGAACGCGATCGTGTCCGGACGCAGATAGTCGTCGAGCAATTCGGGATCCTCGGCGTCGAGGTCCGCGATCCGGTACAGGTCAAGGTGCGCAACCCGGACGCTGCCCCGGTAGACCGCGCCGATCGTGAACGTCGGGCTCCGGACCGGCCCGATCACGCCGAGCGCGCGGCACGCCCCGCGGACAAAGGTCGTCTTGCCCGCCCCGAGCTCCCCTTCAAGGAGCACGACGTCGCCGGGAGCCAGCGTTCGCGCCAGCTCCGCTCCGGCCGCCTCGGTAGCGGCCGCAGACGACGACTCGATCTGGCGCGGCATCCCGAGCCCAGCCTACGTGAGCGACCACCCGGCGGTCCCGTGCATGCAGCCCGAACCGATACCGTGAGCCGTTCGGTACCGTCATTGCTTCATGTCTGCTGCCGACCCAGATCCGCAGCCGCCGCGCGGTCGCATCAGCGGCCTGCGGGCGAAGTACGAGCCCGGACTCCGGAATCTCCGCAGCTCGGAGACCGCGAAGGCCGCCGGCCTGGCCGGCGCGATGATCGCCAACAGCGTCGTCGCGCTCGTCTCGACGTTCGTGTTCGCCCGCGAGCTCGACGACTACGGCGCCCTCAACGCGCTGATCAGCTACCTGCTGATCCTCCAGGTGGTCGGCCAGGCGCTTCAGGTCGCTGCCGCGCGGGAGAGCGCACTCGGGCGCTTCGGCTCCGGGAAGCCGCTCGTCGCGACCGTCGACCGCTGGACACGGTCGATGATCGTCGCCACCCTCGTCCTGACGGTCGTCTCGATCGCTCTCCAGCACCCGATCGCCGATCTCGTGGGGGTCAAGAAGTACTCGTGGGCCGCCGCGGCGGGCCTCCCGGCCGCGTGCATGTGGCTCGAGCTCTCGCTGCTCCGCGGCGTCCTTCAGGGCATGGGCGAGCTGAAGACGGTCGGCATCAGCCTGATCGCCGAGCAGACCGTTCGCCTGATCACCGGCGCCGTCCTCGCGGCGGCGTTCCTCGGGGTCTCCGGCGCGTACCTCGGCTCGCTGATCTCCTACATCGTGATGTCGGTGTACTGCTGGCGGGCCATCCACCACCACGGCGGCGCCGACGAGCCTGTCCACGGGAAGGTCGATCTGCTCACTCAGGTCAGGCGCTCGTGGACGGCGATCGCCGGCCTGGCCGTGATCGCGGTCCTGCAGAACATCGACCCGATCGCAGCCAAGCACCAGTTCTCCAAGGACACCGCGAGCGCGTACTCGGCGACGGCGGTCGCGGGCAAGGTCCTCGTGTGGGCCGCGATGGGCGCCGGCTTCTACCTCGTGCCGGAGGTCTCGCGCCGCCGGGCCGCCAATCTCGACACCCGCCAGGTGCTGTTCCGCTCGCTGGCGATCATCGGCGTCTGCGCGGTCCCGGTCCTGCTCATCTTCCTCGGCATTCCGCACCTGCTGCTCAGCGTGGCCTTCGGCGCCAAGCGAGCAACCGCGTCGGGCTCGCTGATCGTCCTCGGGACGGCGTTCACCGTCCTTGCCGGAACCTACCTGGCGATCCAGTACCTGCTCGCGCTCAACCGTCGCTGGTTCCTGCTGCCGATGGCCGTGATCGCGATCGCCGAGCCGCTCGTGCTCGTCCAGGGCCCGAAGAACGCGTCGGGCTTCGCCGCCACGGTCCTCGCCATGCAGGTGGCGGCGGCGCTCGTGGCCTTCGCCTTCGCGCTGTGGCCGGGCCAGGACGCGCCAGCCGACGGGACGGGGCCTGTCGACGAACAGGTCCCGCTCGCTGAGGCGGCCGCCGAGGCTCCGCTCGCGGCGCCTACTGCGGGGTAGCGGCGCGCAGCACCGAGATGCCGCTGTGCCCGACGGCCCCGGCGGGCTGGAGCGACACATCGAGCCACTGGAAGTGGCGGTAGCCGGCCGGCAGCGTGACGTCGACGGTGCCGTCGACCGGCACGACGGCGAGCGGGCGTGAGTCGATGATCGAGTTGTACAGCCACAGCTCGTAGTGGCCCGCGCCGGGCGAGGCGAGGCCGTGGATCCTCAGCGCGAGCCGCGGCGTGCCGGAGCCGCGCTGGACCGCGAGCGTGCCGCCGAGCCCGGCCGGGCCGCCGGGCAGCGGCTGGAGCGCCGGCGCGGCGGCGGGCGCCGTGGCCGATCCGGACGTGGTCGGATGGGCCGCCGTCGTCGCCGAGGCCGAGGCCGACTCGCTCGAGCTGTGCTTGGACCCACCACCGGACGCGACGAGGACGACCACGGCGATGATCGCGCACAGGATCGCGATCCCCCAGGCGATCAGGGGCCAGGGACTGCGCCGGGCGGCCTCCGGAGAGGGCGGCTCCGGCTCCGGAGCGGAGGTGTGGGCCACGGGGTCCGGCGCGGGACGGCGCGGGACGCGCGGGCGGCGCGGGCGGCGCGGGACGCGCGGGCGGCGCAGGCGGCAGCGTCTCCGCAGCGGGCGGCCCGTCGGCGGCACCCGCCCTCCCGTCGCCCGGGACGAGCCCCCGGAGCGCGTCGAGCACCGTGTCCGGCGGCAGCCCGAGCGTGTCGCTCAGCCGTGCCACCATCGCGCCGCGGCGAGCGGCGATCGCCTCAGGGGTGCTTCCGATCAGCTTGGCGAGGGCATCGTCGTCGAGCCCGCGGTGGATCCACAGGTCGAGCAGGGCGCGCTCGGCGGGCTCGAGCGCGTTCGTGGCGTCGATGAGCCGCGACGTGGCGATCTCGGTCACGACGCGTCCGCTGGACGATGCCGACCGGCGGACAAACCCCCTGCCAGTGTTAGGGTTTCCGGACGCATGGGTAGCTCGAAGCTCAGGATGGGCCGGGGCCTTTCACGTCGACGGAGTCTCGCACCTTTGCTGCTGGGTCTCGGCATCTATGCCGCCTGGCCCGCGCAGGCGCTGGCGAAGTCGCTCGTGCGGTTCGTCCACGCCGTGCCGGGTGCCGGGACGGCCACCGTCGTTCTCACGGAGGGGTCGAATGCGACCTCGGCGGGGTCGATCGCCTTCGGCCAGTCGACGAAGTTCGCGAGCGTCCGTACCGGCCACTTCGCGTGGCGGCTGACCGAGAACGGCAAGTCGCTGGCCAGCGGCAGCGCGACGGTCGGCTCCGGCGCCTACACCGCCATCCTCCTGGCCAAGAACTCCGGCGTCTCGCTCGGCCTGTTCAAGGATCAGCCGGGCGTGCCCGGGAAGAGCCTCATCCGGGTCATCCACGCCGCCCCGGAACTCGGCAGCCCCTCGCTGAAGTTCGACGGCCAGGTCGCCGACAGCCGCCTCGACTTCACCGCGGCCACCCCGTACCTCACAGTCGATCCCGGCGTCCATTCGTTCGCTGCGATGACCGCGGGCCGCTCGGCGCCGATCCTCGCCGGCAAGGTGAGCCTGCAGAACGACGTCTCGTACACGGCGGTCGTCGTCGGCAGCCGCGGCGAGCAGGTGCGCGTCGTCACGGTCACCGACAAGGGCGCGCCGCTCACCCGCCACGCGTCGAGTACGACGAGCCACCACGCCTCCGCTCCCACCGCCGCCGCGGCGACATCGGGTTCGGCCTCCGGCACCGTCGTCGTCCACTCGGGGGACTCCCTGTGGTCGATCGCCCGGGCCCATCTCGGCGCGGGGGCCAGCAATGAGGCCGTCGAGCACATGGTGGTGGCGATCTGGAATGCGAACGCGGCCCGGATCGGGACCGGCGACCCGAACCTGATCTTCCCCGGTCAGCGCCTGCGCTGGCCGCACTGAGCCCAGCGGGGCGGCCGTCGGCTCAGAACAGCCCGAGCTGAACAGCGGGGTCGCCGTCCGGCGTGGTGGTGCCCGTCGGTTCCTCGGACGGCGTTCGGTCGTCGGCGTCGAGCGCCGGCCCCGTCTCGGCCGCCTCGGCCGGAGTCTCCACTCCCGTGTCGACCGGTCCTCCGGACTCCTCGGGCTCAGGGATCTCGTCGAACTCGGGCAGCTCAGGAAGCTCCTCGACCTCGGGCTGGGGCGGGGCGCCGAGCGCGAGCAGCTCCGGGATCCGCTGGAAGTCGCCCCGCAGAAGCTCGAGCGTGCCGGGGTGGTAGAGCGCCGCCGCCGGGTGATAGAGCGGGTAGAGCCGGACGTCCCGGACACCGACCGTGCGGACCTCCTCACGGCCGTGGAGACGTGAGATCCCGGTCGTGTCCGCGCGCAGCAGCTTCGTCGCGAAGTTGCCGAGCGTGCAGATCATCACCGGCTCGATCAGCTCCACCTGGCGGCGCAGGTAGTCCTGGCAGGACTCGATCTCGTCGGGCTGCGGATCCCGGTTGCTCGGCGGCCGGCACTTGAGCACGTTGGCGATGAACACATCGCCGCGGGCGAGCCCGATCTCGTCGAGCAGCTTGTCGAGGAGCTTGCCGGCCTGCCCGACGAATGGCAGCCCCATCCGGTCCTCGTTGGCCCCGGGGGCCTCGCCGACGAACATCAGCTGGGCGTCCGCGTTGCCGGCCCCGAACACCACCTGGGTCCGGGTGCGGTGCAGGCGGCAGCGCTCGCAGCCACGGGCCTCCTCGTAGCACGCTTTCAGCAGCTCACGACGCTCGGCGGCAGATCGCACGCGCTCGATCCTAGACGCGGAATCGGCAGGTTTTTCGGCCCGCGGGGTGTTCCCTCCCGCAGCTTGCGGGGTACTCTTGTGCACTGAGGCCGCCACCGCCCGCCGGGGCGGACCTCGGAAGGTCACGTTCACGCCGCCGACCGGTATCTCCGATGCGAGAACTGGAACGGGATTCAGTCACCGACACCCCTGCCCCCCGCCGCCTGGCCATCGTTGGCCGGGGCCGTCTCGGGAAGGCACTCGCGGAGGCGCTGCGGCAGGCCGGATCCGCTGTCCACGGGCCGCTCGGCCGAGGTGAGGACCTCGACGGAGCCGACGCCGTCCTGCTCTGCGTGCCCGACGCCGAGATCGCCACGGCCGCTGCCACGATCTCCCCCGGGCCGCTCGTCGGCCACCCCTCCGGCGCGACCCCGCTCGATGCACTCGCGCCGCACGAGCGCTTCGCGCTGCACCCATTGATGACCGTGACCGCCGCGGGTGCCGACTTCCGGGGCGCCGGAGCGGCGATCGCCGGATCGACCCCACGGGCGCTCGCCTTCGCCGCCGACCTCGCCGATGCGGTCGGGCTGCGGGCCGCCCGGCTCGACGAGGCCGACCGCGCGATCTACCACGCCGCCGCGTCGATGGCTTCGAACTTCCTGCTCACCCTCGAGGCCTCGGCCGAGCGACTCGCCGAGCTCGCCGGGATCGAGCGGGAGCTGCTCGTACCCCTCGTCCGGGCCACGGTCGAGAACTGGGCTCGGACCGGGGCCGCCACGGCCCTCACCGGGCCGATCGCCCGGGGCGACGAACACACGGTCGAGATGCACCGCGACGCCCTCGCCGACCGCGCCCCCGAGCTGCTCGAGCTCTACGACGTCCTGGCCGAGCGGACTCGGGCGCTGGCCGCGCCCCGTCATCAGCCCGAGGTCCGGGCGGCATGAACATCGTCCGGACGACCGCCGAGCTGCGCGAGGCGCTTCGCCCCGCGCGCCGCGCGGAGCGCACGATCGGGCTCGTACCGACGATGGGCGCGCTCCACGCCGGTCATCTGTCGCTGATCGACGCCGCCCGCGAGTCCTGCGAGGTCGTCGTCGTCTCGCTGTTCGTCAACCCGACCCAGTTCAACGACACCGCCGACCTCGAGCGCTATCCGCGGACGGAGGCGCGCGACGCCGCGCTGATCGCCGACCACGGCGGTGACCTGCTGTTCGCCCCCTCGCCGGATGAGGTCTATCCGGATGGCTTCGCCACGACCGTCGCGGTGAGCGGTCTCACCGAGCCGCTGGAGGGGGTACACCGCGGGGTCGGGCACTTCAGCGGGGTGACGACGGTCGTCGCCAAGCTGCTGAACATGGTCGGCCCGCAGGCCGCGTTCTTCGGCCAGAAGGACGCCCAGCAGGCGCTCGTCGTCCAGCGGATGGCGCGCGACCTCGACTTTCCGGTGCGGATCGAGATCTGCCCCACGGTCCGCGAGGCCGACGGACTCGCGCTGTCGAGCCGGAACGTCCACCTCACGCGGGACGACCGCGAACGGGCATCGGCCCTCCATCGCGCGCTCGACCGAGCCCAGCCGTGATCGACGCCGGTGAGCGCCGTGCCGCCGAGGTCCGAGCCGCCGCGATCGGTGAGCTCGGAGCGGCGGGGATCGCGCCGGAGTACCTCGAGCTCGTCGCGCCGCGCACGCTCGCGCCCGTGACCGAGATCGACGACGACGTGCTTGCCGTGGTCGCCGCCAAGGTCGGCGACACGCGGCTGATCGACAACGAACTTCTCCGTGTCCCGGTGGCCACGGGGCTGACACCAGGCAACAAGAACGGGAGAACCTGAAATGCAGCGCACGATGCTGAAGTCGAAGATCCACCGCGCGACGGTGACCGACTGTGACCTGCACTACGTCGGGTCGATCACGATCGACCCCGATCTGCTCGAGAAGGCGGACATCCGCGAGTTCGAGCAGGTGGCCGTCGTCGACGTCGACAATGGCGCCCGCTTCGAGACCTACACGATCGCCGGCGAGCGGGGCTCGGGCGAGATGAAGGTCAATGGCGCCGCCGCACGGCTCGTTCACCGCGGCGACACGATCATCGTCATCTCGTACGCGGGCTACGACCCCGACGAGCTCCAGAACTACCGGCCGACGGTCGTCCACGTCGGCGCCGACAACGAGGTCCTGGCCGTCGACCAGGACGTGGCCACCCTGCTCTCAGCGCTCGACGACGAGGTCGTCGTCCCCGCCTGAGCGTCCGCCGATCGAAGGAGGCCCTGACATGTCTGCCACCCCCCACACCCCCGTCCCCCATTCGCTCGACGGTCCGCTGCCGATGACGCTCCCCCGGCTGGCCGAGAAGAAGCGTCTGGGCGAGGCGATCGTGATGGTCACCGCCTACGACTATCCCTCGGCCCAGGTCGCGCAGGACGCCGGCGTCGACATGGTCCTCGTCGGCGACTCCGGCGCGATGACCGTGCTCGGCTATCCATCGACCGTGCCCATCTCGACCGACGAGATGCTGATGCTCGCCTCGGCGGCCCGACGCGGCCTGCGCACGCCGCTGCTCGTCGGCGATCTCCCGTTCGGGTCCTACGAGGCCTCGGACGAGCAGGCCATCGCCACCGCCCAGCGGTTCATCAAGGAGGCCGGTTGCGACGCGGTCAAGCTCGAGCGCGGCGGCACCAGCGTCGACCGCGCGCGGGCGATCGTCGGCGCCGGCATCCCGGTCATGGGCCACGTCGGGCTCGACCCCACAGACGGCAACGGCGCTCGGCGGCCATAGGGCCCAGGGCCGGACCGCGCGAGGCCGCGCTCCAGGTCGCACGGGACGCGGTCGCGCTCCAGGAGGCGGGCTGTTTCGCGATCGTGTTCGAGGCGATTCCGGCCGCCGTCACCGACGAGGTCATGGCCCTGCTGGAGATCCCGGTGATCGGCATCGGCGCTGGGGCGCAGACCGACGGCCAGGTGCTCGTGTTCCACGACCTGCTCGGCATCTACGACGGGCACGCGCGCGCGGTTCGTCAAGCGGTTCGCCGAGGTCCGCGCCCAGATGGTGGCCGGCGTGGCCCAGTACAGCCGCCGAGGTCCGGGATCGGCACGTTCCCGGGCCCCGAGCACGTGTACTCGATCGACCATTCCGAGCTCGCCGAGTTCCGCGCGGGCTCGAATCGCTCTGAGCCGCCCGCACCGTTCACACCCGCGCGAGCGGCCTCCGGGCGCCGGATCACTACGATCCGGCGCCCGTGCCTGCCGCGGCCCCCGGATGTCGCGGCTGACTGAGTTCTTCGCCCCGCGCGACCGCGAGTACTTCGACCTGTTCGAGGAGGCGGGCCGGAATGTGCTCGCCGCCGCCGAACTGCTCCACCGGCTGCTGGTCGACTACCCGGACAGCCGGCCGCTCGCCGAGCAGATCCGGGACTGCGAGCACGAGGGCGACCGGATCACCCACGACATCATCAACCGCCTGAACAACACGTTCGTGACCCCGATCGATCGCGAGGACATCCTCGCGCTGGCCTCGGCGCTCGACGACATCGTCGACTACACCGAGGAGGTTGCCGACTACCTCGGCCTGTACAAGATCGAGGCGCCGATGGACCAGGCGATCCAGCTCGCGCGGGTGCTGCACGACGCCTGCCGGCGAGATCGCCGAGGCGATCCCCCACCTACGCAGGTTCGACGACATCTCCAGCCACACGGTCGAGATCAACCGGCTCGAGAACGAGGGCGACCGGATCTCGCGCGACGCCGTCGCCTCGCTGTTCGACGAGCCGTCGACCCGATGATCGTGGTCCGCTGGAAGGATCTGTTCGAGCGCTCCGAGGCGGCGATCGACGCCACCGAGCACGCGGCGAACATCCTTGAGTCGATCGTCATCAAGAACTCCTAGGGAACTATCCGGAGTAGGGCCTGGAGCGGAAGCGGGGGCTCGGGCCGATGCGGTCGTTGGCGCGGAAGGCGTAGTCGATCGCGAGGTTCTCGTCGAACGCTCCGGCCGGCGCGTAGTGGCCTCCCCGGCCCGGGCACGTCGAACCGCCGCTGCTCCCCGGGGGGCCCGTCCACACGAAGCCGTCGAGGTACCGGGAGTACATCCCGTGCGCCGCCGTTCGAGGCGCCGGGCCGCGGGCCCATCCGCGGCGGGGCGGGTTGCACAGCACCTCGTTGCCCTGGTGGACCGGGTCGGCGGTCTTCAGCGGGCCCTGGCCGCTGGCCCGGGTGTCGACGACGAAGTGCAGGCCGCCGGTCCGCCGGCTGACCTGGTTCCCGTACCCGATCTCCCGGTAGGCCCAGTTGAAGTGGGTGTCGTTCATGAAGAAGCCGCGGGTGCGGCGGGCGTCGCTGTGGTTGAGCACCCACGCCGTCCGGCTCGGCGAGCTGGCGTCTGAGGTCCCGCCCTCGACGTAGAGCAGCGTGTGGGGCAGGGAGGCGAGCTGGTCGATCTCGTACTTGAGGAGCTTCGCTCGGCCGGCCATCTGCGGGCGGTCGCCCGGGCACAGCGTGGTGATGCCGTCCTCCTCGATGAACACGACTGTGGGGAACGCCCCGATGCCCTGCCGGAGTCCATCGATCTCCTGGCGGAACTCCGCGTGATCGCCGGTCGGGCAGACGCCGTGGTGGTAGAGGAAGTACGTCGTGATCACGCCGGCGCGCCCGGATCACCCAGCGCACGCGGCACAGGTAGTAGCCGACGCGGGTGCGCACCGCCGATCCGCTCCCGTCCCCGGTGTAGATCGAGAACTTGGCGGCCTGCGGGTAGTTGGCGATCTTCTCGAGCTCGTGGACGCGGAACGCCGCGCCGTGGCTCAGCCGGGCCCGGCCGACCATCCTCTTGAACCGCATCCACGACAGCGGCTGTCCGTAATCGCTGACACGCCACCCCTGGCCGATCTCCCGGGCGATCGCGTCCGCGGCGGCACCGCGGAACAATCCGGGGCCCTCGACGTACATGTTCGCCCCGGCGAGCGGGTCGCGACCGGCGTGGGCCGACGAATCGAGCGGGTTGAGCTGATCCCGTGGCGCGGTGTCGTTGTAACAGGCGTTCGTGTCGCCGGCTCGGGCGGCGCTCGACGCGCGGCTCCGGCCGGCGGCGGCCCCGAGATCCCCGACGAGCGAGAGCCCGACGGTGACGGCGATCAGCGCAGCGGTGAGCTTGAGCAGCGGCATACCTTGAGGGGACACTCGTTTCTCCGGAAGATCACGCTCGTCCCGGAAACGAGCCGCCCTCCAACCTCAGAACAGGCACTAGAGGTAGCAGACGAACAGGCGGACGGGAATGGCTTTGCAAACCCTTTAACCGGGCGCACGCGGAAATTCCGCGCCTTCCCTCCTCATCCCTATCGATAGGTGATCGGGCGGATCACGCGGGCGGGCGCGCCGGCGGCGATCGAGAACGGCGGGATGTCCGCGGTGACGACCGAGTTCGCCCCGATCACGCACCGCTCGCCGATCGTCACCCCGCTGGTGACGACGACGTGTGGCCCCGCACCACACGTTGTCGCCGATCCGGGTCGGCCCCTTCGACGTGAAGCCCTGCCAGGGCACCGGCAGCTCGGGATCGTCGAAGCGGTGGCGGCGTCGGACACGAAGCAGCCGTTGGCGAACATGCAGTGGTCACCGATCTCGACCAGCTCGCTCGCCGCGACCATCACGCCCAGGTTCAGGAAGCGAGCCGGCCCCGATGCGGATCCGGGCCGGACCGGGCGCCGTGAGCCACACCCCGGGCTCGAACAGCGTCCCCTCCCCCACCTCGAGCCGGCCGTCGCGCAGCGCCTCGAGCACGTTGCCGTGGATCGGCCAGCGCGACGAACGCCCCGCGGCGCATCGACTCCCAGTGGATCCGCGCCCGGTTCCAGGGCAGGCTGTTGCGCTCGTACCAGCGCCACTTCTGCGCCCACAGCTTGAGCTCGCCCGCACGCGACGTACCGCTGCCGGGCCCGATCGGGACGCTCAGGCGCGCCGCGACGGCCGCGAGCGCCGGTCAGCCGGCGGCGGCCGGAACCGGCTTGCGTCGCCGCGCGCGGGTCGTGCCGGCGCGCGGCCGCTCGGCGGGCAGCAGCGGCGCGAGGAACCGCCCGGTGCTCGACTCCGCCACCTCCGGCCACCTGTTCCGGCGTCCCGGTGGCGATCAGCCGTCCCCCCTCGTCGCCGCCCTCGGGTCCGAGGTCGATGAGCCGGTCGGCGACCCGGATCACGTCGAGGTTGTGCTCGATCACGACGATCGAGTTGCCGGCGGCGACGAGCCGCTCGAGCACCTCGAGCAGCCGCTGGATGTCGGCGAAGTGCAGGCCGGTCGTCGGCTCGTCGAGGATGTAGATCGTCCGCCCGGTCGCCACCCGGCGCAGCTCGGCGGCGAGCTTGACCCGCTGCGCCTCACCGCCCGACAGCGTCGTGGCCGGCTGACCGAGCCGCATGTAGCCGAGCCCGACGTCGTTCAGCGTCTGGACCCGCCGGTGGATCTTCGGGATGTGCTGGAAGAACCCGAGCGCCTCCTCGATCGGCATCTCGAGCACATCGGCGATCGTCTTGCCCTTGAAGCGGACCTCGAGCGTCTCGCGGTTGTAGCGCTTGCCGTGGCACTGCTCGCACGGCACGTAGACGTCGGGCAGGAAGTGCATCTCGATCTTGATCTGGCCGTCGCCCCGGCACACCTCGCAGCGGCCGCCCTTGACGTTGAACGAGAACCGGCCGGGCTTGTAGCCGCGCGCGCGGGCCTCCTGCGTCTTGGAGAACAGCTCGCGGATCTGATCGAACAGCCCGATGTAGGTCGCCGGGTTCGACCGCGGGGTGCGGCCGATCGGCGACTGGTCGACGGAGATGATCTTGTCGAGCTGCTCGAGCCCGGTGATCCGCTTGTGGGCGCCGGCCCGCTGCTTGGTGCGGTGCAGCCGGTTGGCCACGGCCTTGTAGAGCACCTCGTTGACGAGCGTCGACTTGCCCGAGCCCGAGACGCCGGTGACGCAGCACAGCACGCCGAGCGGGACCTTCACGTTGACCGACTTGAGGTTGTGCTGGGAGGCACCCTCGATCCCGATGTACCCGGACGGCTTGCGGCGCCGCCGTCGGGGTCGGCGATCGACCGCGTGCCGGAGAGGAACTGGCCGGTTGGCGAGTCGGGAACCGCCTCGACCTCCTCCGGCGTGCCCTCGGCGACCACGTGGCCGCCGTGCTCGCCGGCGCCGGGGCCCATGTCGAGCAGGTGGTCCGCGGCGCGCATCGTGCCCTCGTCGTGCTCGACGACGAGCACGGTGTTGCCGAGGTCGCGCAGCCGCTTGAGCGTCCCGATCAGCTTCTCGTTGTCCCGCTGGTGCAGGCCGATCGACGGCTCGTCGAGGATGTAGAGGACCCCGACGAGCGAGGACCCGATCTGCGTCGCGAGCCGGATCCGCTGGGCCTCGCCGCCGGACAGCGTCGTCGCCGCGCGCTCCATCGACAGGTACCCGACGCCGACGTTCTCCAGGAACTGCAGCCGCTCCTCGATCTCGCGCAGGACGAGCCGGGCGATCCGCCGGTCGTGCTCGGAGAGCTCGAGCTCCTGGACCCAGGCCAGCGCGCGCTTGGCCGACAGGTGCGTGAACTCGTGGATCGCCGTTCCGGCCACGAGCACCGCCCGTGACTCCGGTCGCAGCCGGGCGCCCGTCGCACTGCGGGCACGGGCGGAGCGTCATGTACTCCTCGATCTTCTCCCGGCTGAACTCCGACTCCGTCTCCCGGTAGCGCCGCTCGAGGTTGGGGACGATCCCCTCGAACTGGGTCGCGTAGTTGCGCCTGCGGCCGAATCGGTTGCGGTAGCTGATCTGCACCCGGTCGCCGTTCGTGCCGTGGAGGAAGAAGTCCCGCTCGTCCTCGGTGAGGTCCTGCCACGGCGTGTCGAGGTCGACCCCGTAGCGCTCGGAGATCGCGCCGGCGAGCTGGTCGTAGTACTCCGACGCGCTCGCCGACCACGGCGCGATCGCCCCCTCGCCGATCGACAGGGTCGGATCGGGCACGACGAGTTCGGGGTCGATCTCCATCTGCGAGCCGAGCCCGGTGCACCGCGGGCACGCGCCGTGCGGCGAGTTGAAGGAGAAGATCCGCGGCTCGAGCTCGACCAGGCTCGGCCCGTGGACCGGGCAGGCGAACCGCTCCGAGTAGGTCTGCACGTCGCCGCGAATCGACGAGCTCGATCTCGACGAGCCCGTCGGCGAGCGCCACCGCCGTCTCGACCGAGTCCGCGAGCCGCTTACGCAGCTCGCCCTTCATCACCAGCCGGTCGACGACGACCGCGATGTCGTGCTTGTACTTCTTGTCGAGCACGATCTCCTCGTCGAGCCGGCGGAGCTCGCCGTCGACCTTCACCCGGCTGAAGCCCTCGCCGCGCAGCTCCTCGAGCTGCTTGCCGTACTCGCCCTTGCGCCCGCGGACGATCGGCGCCATGCACCATGAACCGCGTGCCCTCGGGCAGCTCCATCACCTCGTCGATGATCTGCTCGGCCGACTGCCCGCTGATCGGCCGCCCGCAGACGTGACAGTGGGGATGGCCGATCCGGGCCCACAGCAGCCGCAGGTAGTCGTAGATCTCGGTCACGGTGCCGACCGTCGAGCGCGGGTTGCGCGACGTCGTCTTCTGGTCGATCGAGATCGCCGGCGAGAGCCCCTCGATCGAGTCGACGTCGGGCTTGTCCATCTGCCCGAGGAACTGGCGGGCGTAGGCGGACAGCGACTCGACGTACCGCCGCTGGCCCTCGGCGTAGATCGTGTCGAAGGCCAGCGAGGACTTGCCCGATCCCGAGAGGCCGGTGATGACGGTCAGCGACCCTCGCGGGATCGCCACCGTGATGTCCTTGAGGTTGTGTTCCCGGGCCCCGGAGACGATCAGCTGATCCACATAACTCAGTCTAGATGGGCGAACGGACGTTCGGTGTCGCCCGCTCCGGCGGTGCGGCGTCAGCCTTCGACGCTGGCGTACACCTCATCGAGCAGCTGCTTGCGGTTGGAGAGCTCGAAGTTCTCCTGCAGGTACTTGTCGGTCTCCTCCCGCGAGGTGCCGTTGAGCGCCATGTTCAGCGCGATCAGCCGGGCGCCCTCGGTGTCGTCGCCGGCGGCCTCGGCGGCCTTCTCGCCGGACTCGGCGGCCTCTCACGCGGACTCGGCGGCCGCCTCGGCCGCCGGCACGGCCGGCGCGGCGGGCTCGGCTCCGGCCGAGGCCTCCTCGAGCGGCTCGGCCGGCGCGGCCGGTGCGGACTTGGCGGCGCCGTCGGACTCGGCTCGGGCTCGGGCTCGAAGCGCGGCCGCGGGGTGACCGCGTCGCCGACCTCGGTGAGGTTGCCCTCGAGCAGCTGGAGATCGGCGTTCAGGCGGTTGGCCCCGGTCCGCAGGGCCTCGACCAGGGCGCCGAGCTCGGACTCCATCGCGTCGAGGCGCTGGAGCATCCCGGTCGTCGACTCCGACACCTTGCCGACGTACTCGCGGGCCTGGGCGACGGCCTCGCTCCCGGGTGCTCTTCGCCTCGGTCCGCGCATCGGAGCGGATCTCCTGAGCCTCGTCCTCGGCCTGGCGCTGGATGTCGGCGGCGCTCGTCTCAGCCGCATCGACGATCGCGCGGACGCGCTCGCTGGCCGACGAGGCGAGCGTCTCGGAGCGCTTGCGGGTGCTCGCCTTCAGCTCCTCGATCTCATCGGCCAGGCCCGCAGGTGCGCATCGACGGCCTCCGGGTCGTAGCCCCGGCGGCCGATGGGGAAGTCCTTCTTCTCGATGCTGTGTTCGTTCCAGCGCCACGGGCACCCCTCTCATCGGAATCTCTCTCAGAAGCCGCCGAGCCTACCGAAAGCGGCGCCGCAGGCGACCCTTTGCCGGACCGCGCGCACAGCCGGTTCCGCGGCCGCGAACTCAGCCCGCGGCGACGGCCTGATCGAGCTCGCGCTTGAGGTCGCGGATCTCGTCGCGCAGCTTGGCCGCATACTCGAAACGGAGCTCCTCGGCGGCGGCGAGCATCTCCTCCTCCAGCTCGACGATCGTCTTCTCGATCTCGGCCGGGGGCATCGCCCCCGCCGTCGCGCTTGCGGCGCCGGCGCGAGCGCGGGACCTTCGAGTCCGACTGGAGGAACTCGGCGATGTCCGAGATGCCCTTGACGATCGTCTCCGGGGTGATCCCGTGCTCCTCGTTGTAGGCGAGCTGGATCGTCCGGCGGCGGTCGGTCTCCCCGATCGCCGCCCGCATCGCCGCAGTCTCCTTATCGGCGTACATCAGCACCTTCCCGTCGACGTTCCGCGCCGCCCGTCCGATCGTCTGGATCAGCGAGGTCGCGCCGCGCAGGAAACCCTCCTTGTCGGCGTCGAGGATTCCCGACGAGCGAGACCTCCGGCAGGTCGAGGCCCTCGCGGAGCAGGTTGACTCCGACGAGCACGTCGAACTCGCCCGAGGCGGAGCTGGCGGATGATCTGGATCCGCTCGAGCGTGTCGACCTCGGAGTGCAGATAGCGGACGCGGAAGCCCATCTCGAGCAGGTAGTCGGTCAGGTCCTCCGACATCTTCTTGGTCAGCGTCGTGACCAGCGCGCGCTCGTCGCGGTCGACACGGACCCGGATCTCGTTCATCAGGTCGTCGATCTGGTTCTTCGTCTCCCGGACCTCGACGGCGGGGTCGATGATCCCCGTCGGCCGGACGATCTGCTCGACGATCCGGCCCGAGTGGGTCCGCTCGTACTCGCCCGGCGTGGCGGAGACGAACACCATCTGCGGCGTGATCGAGAGGAACTCGGCGAACGTCTGGGGCCGGTTGTCGAGCGCGCTCGGCAGCCGGAAGCCGTAGTCGACGAGCGTCTGCTTGCGCGAGCGGTCGCCCTCGTACATGCCGCCGATCTGGGGCACCGTCTGGTGGGACTCGTCGATGAAGCACACGAAGTCCTCGGGGAAGTAGTCGAGCAGGCAGTACGGGCGGTCTCCGGGCTGGCGGCCGTCCAGGATCCGGCTGTAGTTCTCGATCCCGCTGCAGAACCCCATCTCCCGCAGCATCTCCATGTCGTACTGGGTCCGCTGGCGCAGGCGGTGGGACTCGAGCAGCTTGCCCTCGGCCTCCAGCTCGGCGCAGCGCGCGTTCAGCTCACGGCCGATCTCGGCCACCGCATCCTCGATCATCCCCTCGCGCACGTTGTAGTGGCTCGCCGGCCAGATCCCGACGTGCTCGAGGTCGTCCTCGATCACCTCGCCGGTGAGCGGGTCGAAGTGCTGGAGGTGCTCGACCTCCTCGCCGAACAGCACGATCCGGTAGGCGGTCTCGGCGTAGGCGGGGAAGATCTCCAGCGTGTCGCCGCGGACCCGGAACGTCCCGCGTGAGAGAGCGGTGTCGTTGCGCGTGTACTGGATCGAGACGAGCTTGCGCAGGAGCTTGTCGCGATCGACGAACTCGCCCTTGCGCAGCGTCTGCAGGTTCTCGTCGTAGGTCTGCGGCGAACCGAGGCCGTAGATGCACGACACGCTGGCCACGATCAGGACGTCGCGCCGGGCGAACAGCGCCGCCGTTGCGCTGTGACGCAGGCGGTCGATCTCCTGGTTGATCGCCGAGTCCTTCTCGATGTACAGGTCCTTCGACGGGACGTAGGCCTCGGGCTGGTAGTAGTCGTAGTAGGAGACGAAGTACTCGACCGCGTTGCGCGGGAAGTACGTGCGGAACTCGTTGCAGAGCTGCGCCGCGAGGGTCTTGTTGTGGGCGATGACGAGCGCGGGCTTCTGCACCGCCTCGATCGTCGCGGCCATCGTCATCGTCTTGCCGGTGCCGGTCGCCCCGAGCAGCGTCAACGCCGCGCTCGCCGGCGTCGATCCCCTCGGCCAGCGACGCGATCGCCGCGGGCTGGTCGGCGGTCGGGCTGTATCCGGCGTCGAGCTCGAACTTCGGCACGGCATACGAGGCTAGCGGCGAATGGGGTCAGGTTCGGTCCGCGGGAACCGGCCGGCGTCGGCGCCGCTCGGCGCGACCATATACTCGCGCCGTGGGCACGTTGAGCACCTTGCAGGAGGTACTCCGACACCGGCTGGGCGCGGCCGCGCACGATCTCGGTGCGGCCACGCGCACCGATCTGCGCCGGATCGATGGCGCGCTCGGGCCGCTGATGGAGAGGATCGAGGTCCTCTCGCGCGCGCTGATCGAGGCTGACGCACGCACGGACGCGCTCACCGGCGAGATCCGGGACCTCCGTGCACAGCTCGAAGCCGTCGAGCGGTCCCGGACCGACGAGCGGCTCGCGGTCCTCGAACGCGTCCAGGCCGAGCAGCGCGGGTTCAACGCCCGCGTGGACGACCGAGCGCTGATCGCCGACCTGCATCGCTGGATCACGCATACGCCGCTGCGCACCGAGCCGCTCGTCTCCGTCGTCCTTCCGACCCGCAACCGCCCCGCGCACCTGATGCGGGCGATCGACTCGGTCCTCGGCCAGAGTTACCCGCACTGGGAGCTGCTCGTCGTCGACGACGGTGGGGAGGGCGAGGCGACCCCGGCGGCTGACGTCCACCACGATGCTCGGATCCGGTGGCTGCGGACGACCGGCGGCCGCGGGGCCTGCGCGGCGAGGACCTCGCGCTCGACGACCTCCACGGGTCGATCGTGGCCTACCTCGACGACGACAACGTGATGGATGCCGACTGGCTGCGCGCGGTCGTGTGGGGGTTCGAGACCCACCCGGAGCGTGACGTGCTCTACGGCGCCTTCCTGGTCGACGACGTCCGACGCGCCCGCCGCGAGGACGGCCGCGCGACGCCGCAGGCCTTCCTCAACCCGTGGTCGCCCGGCGTGCTCGCGGTCGGCAACGTCGCCGACATGGGAGCGATCGCACACCGCGCCGGCCTCCCCGAGGCGAGGTTCGATGAGGAGCTGTGGACGATGGGCGACTGGGACCTGCTCGTTCGCCTGACGTCCGATCGCGAGCCGCTCGTCCTGCCCGCGATCGCCTGCTGCTACACGACCGACGCGCCGGAGCGGCTCAGCGGCGGCGCGACGAGCGACGCCGACCGCCGGCTCGTGCTCGAGCGGGCCGCAGCCGCTGCTCAGAGCTAGCCCGCGCGGCGGCCGGGACGGCCCGCGGCCGTCGTCACCTGAGGACTCGGTAGCCCGTCAGGTGCAGGAACGATCCGCCCTCCTTGGGGTTGAACACACCGGGAAGGAACGTGATCACATGCTGACCCGCTCGCGGCCAGCGCCAGGCGAACAGGATCGTTCCCGGAATCGAGCGGCCGAGGCTCGACTTGTTCTGCCAGATCCCGGTGAGGTCGACCGGCGGTTGCCCGTCGATCAGCACCCGGGCGTGGCCGCGCTCGCAGCACACCGCACCCAGCGTGCCGTACAGGGCGATTCCGCTGCCGACGAACGTGAGCGTCGCGGGGAGCGTCGTGATCCGCTCGGCCCGGAGCACCGAATGGGACCAGCCGACGGTTGTGTGGATCCGCTCACGGGGAGCGAGGTCCCCGGCGGCGATCTGGAGCGCGAGTCCACCGTTCGTCTGCCATGCCGTGACCGTCGCGGTCGGGACCGGACCGTCGAAGAAGCGCCCGAACGACCCGTCGCGCGTCCGCGCGCCCTGCGCCGCGGAGGCGTTGGAGAGAATCCACGCGCGGGCGCTCCTGTCGCCCCGACGAGCCAGCGCGAGCATCCCCTCGACGAGCGGCTCGACGACGTCGTTCTCGGCCTGGAGATCCGTGAACACGCCCCGACCGTCGACGAGCAGCTGCTCGACCCCCGCGGCGGTCGAGCGAGCCTCGCTCAGATAGGCGCGGTTGCCCGTCAGGGTTGCCAACTGCACGCCGGACCAGATCATGTCCCCGTTGACCGATGCGAAGAAGCGATGCGGCAGCCGCTGGCAGGTGAAGCCATCATCGAACACGTACGTCGTGTAGAGCGGTAGCTGCGGATCGAGGAAGTTCGCCCGGATTGCGGCGTACGTCTGTTCGGCGATCTGGAGGTAGGAGCTGCGTCGGGTGACCCGGGCGAGGAGCACGGCGGCCTTCACCACGTTGGCGTCGGTCTCGAGCGTCTTCAGGTCCTGGTTCCCCCCTCCCGGCTGCTGGTAGCGGATCGCCGGGCAGGCGCCGAGCGAGAACTCCGGCGAACCCGTGACGAATGCCAGCGCCGACTCGGCCTTGTCGAGCGTCGACGGGTCGTGCGTGAACCGGTACTCGCGTCGCCAGGGCGATCGCGTCCCAGGCCGGCACGTCGCTCCACCCCAGACAGAACGCCACCGGGTTGCACTGACTCGCGTAGTTGGGGGCGCGGGCGGCAAGCTCGGCCATCCGGGCACGAAACGCCGGGCCGGGGTGGGCGGGAGCGGACACCGCCAGGGCGTAGGTCAGCGAGTCGACGCCCCAATCGCTGTCGCCGACCGGGCACTTGGACGTGTCGCACTTCCGCCAGCCGGCCGCGCCGGCCGCGAACACGTGGCTCAGCGTCGCGACGGCGCCGGCTCGCGCGGTGCCGAACGTCTCCGCGCCGGCCGACGGCGCGACACACGCGCATGCGGCGAGCGCGATTCCCACAGACCGGCGCCACCAGCCCGCGGTGCGCATGGCACTCAGAGGTAGCCGAGCTGTGTGGGGTAGGTCCGGCGGTAGTCCCGCTGGGCCTTCAGCACCTTGGCCACGTATGCCCGGGTCTCCGGGAAGGGGATGTCACCGAGCGAGAAACGGTGGTGCGCCGCCCGAGCCGAGGCCAGCCACCGAGTGACGTTCGCCTCTCCCCCGTTGTAGGCCGCGATCGCCGGGAGCTTCGCGCCTCCGTACTCGTCGAGCAGGTAGCGGAGGTAGTAGCTCCCGTAGGCGATGTTCACCTCCGGGGTCCCGAGGTCGGCGACCGTGAACGTCGTCGCCCCCGATCGGTGGGCGAGGAATTCGGCCGTCTGCGGAAGGATCTGCATGAGCCCCTCGGCGCCGGCCGACGAGGTCCGAGGATCGAACTTCGTCTCGGCGAAGATGACGGCGGCGATCAGTGCCGGGTCGACGTGCTTCTCGGACGCCTGCTGGCGGATGATGTCCTCGTGGGCGAGCGGCAGGGTGAGCGCGTTGACCGCCTTGCGGGCGAGCGGCATGGCGAGGACGATCGCGATCAGCAGCACTCCGGCGCCGGCCATGGCCGAGGACGGCGCGCCGCCGCCGAACGGCGGTTCGGCGCGTGGCGGCTCGCCGCCGGGTGAAGGTCGCCGAGGAGGAGCTCACCCCGACAGCTTGCCAAGCACGGACGACAGTTTCGCCTCCAGCTCGCCCACCGTGCCGTCGTTGTCGACGGCGTAGGTCGCACGCTGCGCCTTTTCGTCCTGGGAGAGCTGGCGAGCGCGAGCGCTCGTCGAGCGCCGCGTGGCCGCGGGCGCCGGCCCGCTCGGACCGCAGCGCCTCCGGGGCGACGACCGCGATCGTCGCGTCGAACGCCCGCTCCATCCCGGACTCGAACAGCAGCGGCACCTCGACGACGGCCGCCCGCGGGCGCGGGTCGCGCTCGGCGAGCCCCTCGCGCCAGGCGACCATCCGCGCGCCGACGCGCGGCCACAGCAGCCCCTCCAGCCACGCCCGGTCCTCCGGCGTGGCGAACGCCACCCGGGCCAGGGCGGCGCGGTCGACGACCCCGCCGGGGGCGACATCGTCGCCGAAGCGGATCGCGCACCTCGCCGACCACCTCCGGCGACCTCGTAGAGCTCGTGGACCACGGCATCGGTGGACAGCGTCGCCGCACCGAGCCGCTCGAGCGCGGCCAGTGCCTCGACTTCCCGGCGCCGATCCCGCCCGGTCAGGCCGATGAACGGAAGGTCGGGACGCTCAGGCCGGCTGGTCCTCGGCCGGCTGACCGGCCTCAGGCGCAGCTGCGTCCTCGGCGGCTCGCGGCCGGGTCGTCCTCGGCGGCGGCTGTCCGCGGCCGGGGCCTCGTCCTCGGGGGCTGCAGCCGGGGCCTCGTCCTCGGGCCGGCTGCGGCCTCGTCCTCGACTGCCGCCGGGGCGTCCTCCACCGCAGCGGCCGCGGGCGCGTCGTCCTCGGGAGCCGCTCGCGAGCGTCGCTCCTCGAGCACCACGCTCGTCGACGGCCGACGGGGCGTCGGGCGCGGCGACCTCGTCGGCGCCGGCGAACACGTCCTCCGACAGCCCGAGCTCGGGCACGTCGTCGAGATCGCCGGCCTGATCCTCGGGCGGCGGCACGATCGGCCGGACCGGCAGGACCTGGCCCTCGACCCGCTTGATCGACAGCGACAGCCGTCGGCGCTCGGAGTCGATCTCCAGGATCTTCACCCTGACCGGGTCGCCGGGCTGGATGATCTCCCGCGGGTTCTCGACGTGGTGCTGGGCGAGCTCGGAGATGTGCACGAGCCCCTCGACGCCGTCGAGGATCTCGACGAACGCACCGAAGGTCACGACCTTGGTGACCGTGCCCTCGAGCTCGTCACCGATGTTGTACGTGTCGACGACCCGCTGCCACGGATCCTCCTGGGTCTGCTTGAGACCGAGCGAGATCCGCTGCCGGTCGCGGTCGATGTCGAGCACCTTGACACTCGACCGTGTCGCCGATCGAGAGGATCTCGGAGGGGTGGTTGACGTGCGACCACGACAGCTCGGAGATGTGGATCAGGCCGTCGATGCCGTCGAGGTCGACGAACGCGCCGAAGTCGACGATGTTGGAGATCTTGCCCTCCACGACCTGGCCGGGCTGGAGCCGGTCGAGGATCCGCTCGCGATCCTCCTTGCGCTGCTCCTCGAGCACCGCGCGGCGCGAGAGCACGACGTTGTTGCGGCTGCGGTTGAGCTCGATGACCTTGCACTCGATCGTCTGGCCCATGTACTCGTCGAGGTTCGGCACCCGGCGGATGTCGACCAGCGACGCGGGCAGGAAGCCGCGCACGCCGAGGTCGATGATCAGCCCGCCCTTGACGACCTCGATGACCGCGCCCTCGACCGGGTCGCCGGACTCGGCCGCGCGCCTCGATCCGCCGCCACGCCTTCTCGAAGCGGGCGCGCTTCTTGGACAGGATCAGCCGGCCGTCCTGGTCCTCCTTGGTGAGGACGAGCGCGTCGACCTCTTCGCCGAGCGAGACCTCGTCGCCCGGGTCGACCGACTTGCGGATCGACAGCTCGCCGGCGGGGATGACCCCCTCGGACTTGTAGCCGATGTCGACGAGCACTTCGTCGTTGTCGATCCGGACGACGTGGCCGGTGACGACATCCCCCTCCGAGAACGGATGGAGGGTGGCGTCGTAGTTGGGGACGATCTGGCCGTCGATCTCCAGCAGCAGGCCGTCGGAACCTTCGACGACCTTTGCGGCCGGTCCCTCGACGGGAGGCGTCAGAGTGGTCGATGTGGACATTCCCACGTCAGGATAGCCGTCCTGCGTGGGCGTGTCGGCTCCCTATCATGGGCGCGGAAATGCCCCGGCGCGCGACCAAGCGAGGCGATGAGCGCACGCCCCTGCGAGCGGGATTGCGACGTGCTCGTGTGCGGCGCCAGCTTCGCCGGGCTCGCGGTCGCCCGGGAGCTCGCCGGCAAGCGGCGCCGATGTGCTGGTCATCGATCGCTACGAGATCGGCGAGCGCCAGACCTCGGCGTGCGGCATCCCCACCGCCTGGCTGCGCGCGATGGAGCTCACCGAGTCGGCCCAGCAGGAGTTCGGCGAACTCGTCGTCCACACGCCCGTTCATCTACGCGCGCGCTTCGACCTTCCGTGGACGTTCTCGACCTTCGACTACCGGACGCTGTGCGCGGTGCTCGCCGACCAGGGCGAGTTCGACTTCGAGACGGCCAAGGTCGAGCGCCGTGACGGCCACTCGGTCGCTCACCGACCGGGGCGACGATCCGCGCGCCGCTGATCGTCGACGCGCTCGGCTGGCGGCGCGTGCTCGGCGGCGGTGAGGCGATCCAGCCGCCGGACGCCTTCCTCTCCCGGGGCTCGAGGTCCACCCGTTCGGCTCCGGCGAGGACCTGGAGGTGTGGATCGACCGCTCCTACGTCCCGGCCGGCTACGGCTGGAGCTTCCCGGCCGGCGAGGAGATCCGGGTCGGCGTCGGATCGTTCGACCCCCGCTTCCACGTCAAGGAGCCGACCGTGCGGCTCGCCGAGGACCTCGATCGCGACCCCGTCCGCTACCAGGGCAACTGGATCCCCCACCGCGATCCGCGACGCCACCGAGGCCGGCCTGTTCTTCGCCGGCGACTCGGCCGGCCACTGCCTGCCGCTGACCGCCGAGGGCATTCGCACCGCCCTGTACTTCGGGATCGCGTGTGGGCGCGAGCTCCGCGCCGTGCACGAGGGGCGGCAGACCCGCGAGCAGGCGCTCGCCCGCTACCGCGCGTTCAGCGCGTCGCACCGGTGGAAGTTCGAGTGGATGCTCCGGGTCCAGCGGCTCGTCCCGCGGGTCCCGCCCCGCGCGCTCGCCGCGCGGGCTGCGCGGGATGCGCGGCCAAGCGGTTCGTCGACTGGTCCTTCGGCCACTACCTGAAGATCGCTCCTCCGGAGTTCGCCGGTCGCCCCCGGCGGACCGCCTCGCGGCCGCGCCCGCGCTCGTCTGAGCCGCGGCCGTGCAGCGCCGCTGCGCTCAGCCGACGGCTGAGCGCCGGCCGCCAGAACGGTGATCGTTCGCGTCGCGAAGGCCCAGTTGCCGGCGCTGTCGGTGGTGCGCAGCGCGATCTTGTAACCGCCCGGACCGGCGCGTAGCGGTGCGTCGTCGTCCGGCTGCGGCGTCCGCCGGAGCCGTCGCCGAAGTTCCAGTCGTAGTGGACGATCCGGCCGTCCGGGTCACGGGCGCTGCCGGAGATGGCGACCGTGCTCCCCGCGCGGACGCGCGCGGGCGCGGAGAGCCGAACGCGAGTCGGTCTCGTCCCGGGCCTGGCAGCCACGGTCCTGGTTGCTCCACTCGGCCTGGAGGTAGTAGCGGCCGCCGTTGATCGACCTCGTTGTAGGCCCCGAACGCCGTGCTGCCGAGGTTGTGCCCGTAGACGTCGAAGCACAGATCCCCGTCCTCGTTGCCCGAGCTGTCGATCCAGCCTGACCCGTACGGGTCGGTGATCGCCTCGTTGTGCTCGTGGCTGAGCGTCGAGAGCGTCGGGTCGGCCCCGTTGTTGTTCGGGCGCGGATTGTCGGACTGGCAGTGGCCGTCGACGGCGTTGTAGGGGATCACCGCGTACAGGATCGATGAGTTGGACGTCTGCGAGTGGTAGCCGCAGTAGGACTGAGCATCGTCGGACCCGCCGAGCGCGCACCCGGGCGAACTCGAGTTCTCGCAGCTCCCGAAGCCCCGCGGAGTGATGATGAAGTACAGGTCCCGGCCTGTCGTCGGGAGGTGGTTGCGGCTGATGACCGTCTCGAGTCTCGTTCTCGAGCTGCGCGTCGGTGAGGCACACGCCCCACCCGGGGCCGGTGCTGATCGGGGGGGCCGCGGGCTCCGAGCAGCCGTTCGCCCGGCAGCGGGTCGCCGTCGAGGATCGCTCCGGCGTACGTCGAGTCGTACTGCGCCACCCCGGACATGTCGGAGTACTGGCCGGTGAGGCCGTAGATGTTCGTCGGCAGATGGCTGTCGTGGGCCACGTTCGCCTCGAACCGTTCGACGAGCCCGATGTAGCCCGGATCGAACGACAGCCCGGAGAGGGTCGGCTGCCAGAAGATCAGATGAGTCCGGTTGGAGTGCATGACCAGACCGCCGCCGTAGGGCAGGTTGGCCACCCGGGCCAGCGCCGGCGGGTGCAGCCGGGCGTGGGTCGGGTTGTCGGGGACGACGCCGGAGTAGCGGTGGGCCGGCCGTGCCGTCGCCGTGGCGGCGAACGCGAGCAGCACACCGAGCACGCCGAGGGTGGCGATGCGGATCCCGCGAGCCCTCATTTCGCGGCCAGCCAGTCCGAGCCGATCCCGACCTCGACCGCGAGCGGCGGATCCATCTCGAACGACGCGCACATCTCCGCCCGGGCGAGCTCGCTCACCTGCTCGGCCTCGCTCTCGGGCCCCTCGAACAGCAGCTCGTCGTGGATCTGGAGGATCAGCCGGGTCTCCAGCTCCGCCGCCCGCAGCGCCTTCTCCGCACGGACCATGGCCACCTTCATGATGTCCGCCGCGGTGCCCTGGATGACCATGTTGACCGCGAATCGCTCGCCCTGCTTGCGCAGCTCCCAGCGCCGGGCGCGCAGCTCCGGCACCTGCCGGCGGCGTCCGAACAGCGTCGAGACGTAGCCACGCTCGGTCCCCTGCTCGATCGTCTCCTCGATGAAGCGACCGACGGCCGGGAAGCCGGCCAGGTAGCGCTGGATGAACTCATCCGCCTCCTCCTTGGGGATGTCGAGGCGGTCCGCCATGCCGTAGGCCGAGAGCCCGTACACGATTCCGTAATTGATCATCTTCGCTTTCGAGCGCATGCCGGGGTCGATCTGGTCCGGGGTGACGTTGAACACGCGACACGCCGTGGCGGTGTGCACGTCCTCGCCCCGTCGGAAGATCTCCTTGAGCACGTCCTCGCCCGCGATGTGGGCCAGGAGCCTCAGCTCGACCTGAGAGTAGTCGGCGGACACCAGCAGATGCCCCGGTTCGGCCACGAAGCAGGCGCGGATCTCCCGCCCGATCTCGGTCCGGATCGGGATGTTCTGGAGGTTCGGGTTGTTCGAGGACAGCCGCCCGGTCGTCGCCGCCGTCTGGTTGAACGTGGTGTGGATCCGGCCGCCGGCGTCGGTCAGCCCGGGGAGCGCGTCGAGGTAGGTCTGGGCGAGCTTCGTCAGCTCCCGGAAGCGCTCGATCTTGGGGATGATCGGATGCTCGTGGCGGATCGCCTGGAGCACACGGGCGTCGGTCGAATACCCGGTCTTGCCCCGGCGCTTGCGGGACAGACCGAGCTTGCCGAACAGCACCTCCTCCAGCTGCTTCGGGGAGCCGAGCGTGAACTCCTCGCCCGCGAGCTCGAAGATCTCCCGTTCGAGCTCGTCGGCCTCGGCCTTCACCCGGTCAGAGATCCCGCGCAGCTTCTCGGTGTCGAGCTTGAGCCCGGCGAGCTCCATGTCGCGCAGCAGCGTGACGAGCGGCAGCTCGACCTCGGTGAGCAGCTCGGTGAGCCCGCGCTCCGTGATGTGCTCGCGCTGCCAGGCGGCGAGCGCGTGGACGAGCAGCGCATCGGCCGCGACCTCGTCCTCGACCGCGGCGGCGAACCCGCGCTCCTCGCACAGCTCCCGGAACGGATAGGCCCGCCGGGCCGGTTCGAGCAGGTAGGCACCGATCTCGGTGTCGTGGGCCAGGCTCTCGGGGACCCGGCCGAGCGACTTCGCGTCGTGGGCGATGACCGGTCGCCGTCCGAGGGCTTCGACGACGGACTCGGCGCTCGCCGCCTGTCCCGCCAGCACCTCGCTCGCCCCGTCGGCGAACGCCCCGAACGAGAACCCGGCGTCAGCCGCGAACAGGGCGTCCTCGGGCACCTCGGCGCCGCGGACGGCGAGTGCGATCTCGGTGTGCGGAAGGCGGCGGTTCAGATCGGCGGGGGCGACGGTCCGGAGCGTCGCGGTGAGCGCCGTCTGGGCCTCGGGCGCCGGGGCGGCGGCGTCGGCCGAGCCGAGCGCCTCCTCCAGCCGGCGCAGCGGCTCGCGGAGCTCGAACTCCCGGAACACGTCGCGCAGCCGCGAGCGGTCGGGCTCGGCCGAGGCGGCGGCCGCGACATCGAGCCCGGTGGGGACGTCGCGCTTGGCGGTCGCGAGCTGCTTGGAGATCCGGGCGTCGTCGGCGTGCTCGGTGAGGTTCTGCTTGCGCTTGGCCCCGCTGATCTCATCGACGCTCTCGAGCACCGCCTCGAGCGATCCGAAGCGCTGGAGCAGATCGGCCGCGGTCTTGTCGCCGATCCCCGGGACGCCGGGGATGTTGTCGCTCGTGTCGCCCTTCAGGCCGATGAAATCCGGGACGAGCTCGGGCGGGATGCCGTAGCGGTCGAGGACGCCCTCGCGGTCGTAGACGCGGGTGTCGGTGATCCCGCGGGAGGTCGTCATGATCCGCACCCCGTCGTCGACCAGCTGGTAGGCGTCACGGTCGCCGGTCACGACCATCACGGGGATCTTCTCCGCCTTCGCCGCCTCGGCGAGCGAGGCGATCACGTCGTCGGCCTCGAAACCGTCGACCTTCAGGTTCTGGTAGCCGAAGGCCTCGACGAGCGGAGCGAGGTGCGGCCACTGCTCCTTGAGCAGATCCGGCCGGCTCGAGCGCTGCGCCTTGTACTCGGAGTAGACCGCCTTGCGGCCCGTGTCGCCGGCGTCCCAGACCACGACGGTCGCCTTCGGCCCGTAGTCGGTGAGGATCTTCACCAGCATCGAGGCGAAGCCGAAGATCGCGTTCGTGGGCACCCCCGTGGAGGTGGCGATCGACTCCGGCAGCGCAAAGAACGCCCGATACGCCAGGCTGTTGCCGTCGATCAGAAACAGCTCGTCGGGCACGTCCTCTGAGGCTATCCGCCCTGCGCGACACCTCGCCCGTCGGCGGGTGACGCATAACATGCAGCGGCCATGTCGACGACCCCCAGCGCCCAGTACAGCCTCACGCTCCGGGTCGAGATCGACCACCGGCCGGGAATGCTCGGCAAGGTGGCCAGCGCGATCGGCGAGGCCGGCGGCACGATCGGCGCGGTCGACCTCGTGCAGGTCGAGGACGCGCACACGGTCCGCGACATCACCGTCCAGACCGCCGACGCGGCGGACTGGCCGCGGCTGACCCGGGCGGTCGACGAGCTGCCCGGCGCCCACGTGCTCGACGCCACCGACCGGACGTTCCTGCTCCACGTCGGGGGCAAGATCGAGATCCACAACAAGAGTCCGCTGAAGACCCGCGAGGACCTGTCGATGGCCTACACCCCCGGCGTCGCGCGGGTGTGCCGGGCGATCGACGAGGATCCCGACAAGGCCTTCCAGTACACGATCAAGCGCAACATGGTGGCCGTCGTCAGCGACGGCACCGCGGTCCTCGGCCTCGGCGACATCGGCCCCCGGGCGGCGATGCCGGTGATGGAGGGCAAGGCGATGCTGTTCAAGGAGTTCGCCGGCGTCGACGCGTTCCCGATCTGCCTCGACACCCGCGACCCGGACGAGATCGTCTCCGTCGTGCAGGCGATCGCGCCGGGGTTCGGCGGCATCAACCTGGAGGACATCTCCGCGCCACGGTGCTTCGAGATCGAGGACCGGCTCAAGGCGACGCTCGACATCCCCGTCTTCCACGACGACCAGCACGGCACCGCGATCGTCGTGCTCGCGGCGCTGCTCAACGCGCTGAAGCTCACCGGGCAGGCGCTCCCGGATATCCGGATCGTCGTCGTCGGCATGGGCGCCGCCGGTGTGGCGGTGACCAAGATCCTGCTCGCCGCGGGCGCGCAGCACATCATCGGCTGCGACTCGCGCGGGGCTCTGCACACCGAGCGCGAGGACTATCCTCGACGGCTCGATGGCCGCGGCCAAGCGGGCGCTGTCGGAGGTCACGAACCGCGAGCGGCGGGCGGGCACCCCCGCCGACGTGCTCGAGGGCGCCGACCTGTTCATCGGCCTGTCCGGCGCGCGGATCCTCGGCGGCGACGCGCTGGCGGCGATGAACCCGGACCCGATCGTGTTCGCGATGGCCAACCCCGACCCCGAGGTCTCGCCCGAGGAGGCCGCGCGGTACGCCCGCGTCGTGGCCACCGGCCGCTCGGACTACCCCAACCAGATCAACAACGTGCTGGCGTTCCCCGGCGTGTTCCGGGGCGCCCTCGACGTCCGCTCGACCGAGATCAGCGAGGCGATGAAGACCTCGGCCGCCCAGGCGATCGCGGACATCGTCACCGACGATGAGCTGCGCGAGGACTACATCATCCCGTCGGTGTTCAACCGCGAGGTCGCGCCGGTCGTGGCCGCCGCGGTCGCCGAGCAGGCCCGGGCCGAGCGGGTCGGCCGGGGCCGGTTCGGAGGTCGGGTACGGGTCGACCGAGGAGTTCCGGGTGGTCTCGGGCGGGCGCTGAGGGTCGCGCGGGGGGCGGGGGGCATCGTTCTCGCCAGGGGGGCGATTCGTGGGTGGCTGGGGGCTAGGAAGGGTGTGGACGACGCCGGCGCACGCCCCGAGATCGACGAGATTGCACAACGACGACCGGGCTCGCGAGCTCGATGTCGCAGATCCGCGTCGGCTCGAGATCGACGAAATCGCGCAGCGACCGTCGCCGTCCTCGGTCGTGCGCGCAATGTTGCGGCTCGACGGGACCGCCGGACCGCGCGGATCGCTGCGATCGCCGCCCACCAGCGCGGCCGGGTCGCCGGGCTCAGCTGCTCGCGGCCGGTGCTCACCGACGCGATGATCGGCACACGCGGTCGCGCCGCGGGTCGCTGCGCCGGTGTGCGACGGCGTATTCGCCGCCGGACCCGCGCCGCCGAGCTGACCGCGGAGACCGAGGCGCTGCTCGTCGTCGGCCACCACCTCCTTCCTCAGCCATTCCAGCGGCGTCCGGGTCTGGGAGCTCCTCTGGAGACCGCCGGAGCCGACGCCGGTCCACGTGACGACGCGGCGCCGGCGGTTCGCCGCGCGTGCCGGGCATCACCGTCCACCGCACGACCACCCTCCTCCCCCGCGACACCGGGTCCACAACGGCCTCCCGGTCACCTCCCCCGCCCGCACCCTGCTCGACTTCGCCGCGGCCGGCGCACCGGCCCGAACGCTGGAGCTGGCGTTCGACACCGCGCTGCGGCGGCGGATCGCCACGACACCGACAGATCGCCGATGTCGTGCGTCGCGCGCAGGGCCGACCGGGCGCACCGGCGCTCGGGCGCTCCTGAACCGCGGCCTCGGCGAGACGTTCACCCGCAGCGAGGCCGAGGACCGGCTGCTGGCGCTCGTTCGCAGCGCGGACCTGCCGGAGCCGCGGTCAACGTCCGGCTGCGTGGTTACGAGGTCGATGCGCTCTGGCCGGTGCAGCGTGTCGCGGTCGAGGTCGACAGCCTCGAGTTCCACCGCTCGCCGTCGGCGTTCGAGCACGACCGAGCGAAGGGAGCGGCGCTGGCCGCCGCCGGCCTGTCCGTGGTGCGGGTCACGTGGCACCAGCTGCCGCTATGAGCCGCTGCCGTTCCTCGCCCGGCTCGCCGCGGCGCTCGCGTGGGGTGAGGCCCGAGCGGTCGGCTGAGTGTCAGGGCGCCGATTGGGTCTGGGCGCCGGTTGAGTGTCAGGGCGCCAGTTGGGTGTCAGGCCGACGGGCCGCCCGGACCACCGGGCGTGCTCGGAGGCTCTCCCCCGCCGACCGCACCCCCACCCGGCGCCGGACCCTCCCCCGCCGGGGGCAGCGGCGAGCCGCCACGGCCGAACCGCGCCTTGACGCTGGGCGGGATCGCCCCCTCGCGCTTCCACAGTCGAGCCCGGACGGCCCGGCAGCAGCAGCACGATCGACCAGCCCGACCGCGGTGAGCAGCAGGCCGAAGGCCAGCCCGACCCGCTCGCCGTAGCCCTTGCGCTCGGACATCCACGCGCCGCCGGCCGCCGAGATCAGCCACACGAACAGCAGGTAGAGCCCGGTGGCGCCGATCTGTGGAGGCGAAGACGATCATGTGCCCAGGTAGGCCCGCTGGACCTCGGGATCCTCGCGCAGCTGCGGCGACTCGTCGGTGAGCACGACCCGGCCGGTCTCCAGCACGTATCCGCGCTTGGAGACGTCGAGGGCGTAGTTGGCGTTCTGCTCGACGAGCAGGATCGTCGTGCCGCCGCGGTTGATCTCGGCGATCGTCTCGTAGATCCGCTGGACGAGGATCGGCGCGATCCCCATCGAGGGCTCGTCGAGCAGCAGCAGCCGTCGGCCGGGCCATCAGCGCGCGGCCGATGGCGAGCATCTGCTGCTCGCCGCCGGACATCGTGCCCGCCTTCTGGTTCTCGCGCTCCTGCAGGCGCGGGAACAGGGTGAACACCCGCTCCATGTCGCCGGCCACCGTCGCCGCCGCGCCGCAGGTACGCGCCCATGTCGAGGTTCTCGCGCACGGTCATCCGCGGGAAGCAGTGGCGCCCCTCGGGCGACAGCGCGATGCCCCGCGCGACGATCTCCTGGGGCGGCGCGAGCGTGATGTCCTCGCCGCCGAACCGGATCCTCCCGGCGCTCGCCGGGGTCAGCCCGCTGATCGCCCGCAGCGTCGTCGACTTGCCGGCGCCGTTGGAGCCGATCAGCGTGACGACCTCGCCCTCCTGCACCTCCAGCGAGACGCCGCGCAGCGCCTCGATGTTGCCGTAGCGGGCGCGGATGTCCTCGACCTCGAGCAGCGCCATCAGGCCTGCGACCCCGAGGTAGGCCTCGATCACCCGCTGGTCGGCGCGGACCGTCGGCCGGGGCGCCCTCGGCGATCTTCTCGCCGTGGTCGAGCACCGTGATCCGCTCGGAGACGTCCATGATCACCTTCATGTCGTGCTCGATCAGCAGGATCGTCAGCGACAGCTCGTCGCGCAGCTGGCGCATGAACGCGGTCAGCGCGGCCGACTCCTGCGGGTTCATGCCGGCGGTCGGCTCGTCGAGCAGCAGCAGCTTCGGCTCGGAGGCCAGCGCCCGGGCGATCTCGACCCGGCGCTGGTCGCCGTAGCTGAGGTTGATCGCCACCTGGTCGAACTGGTCGGGCTGCAGGCCGACGTAGGCGAGCAGCTCGCGCGGCGCGCTCGCGGACCTCGCGCTCCTCCCGGCGGACGCCGCGGCGGGCGGACGATCGAGCCGATCAGGCCGGCCCGCATCCGGCTGTGGCGCCCGACCATCACGTTCTCCAGCGCGGTCATCGCGCCGAACAGCCGGATGTTCTGGAACGTCCGGGCCACGCCGAGCGAGGTGATCACGTCCGGGCGGGCGCGGGTGATCTCCCGCTCGCCGAACCACATCCGGCCCCGCGGTCGGCTTGTACAGGCCGGTGAGCATGTTGAAGAACGTCGTCTTGCCGGCGCCGTTGGGGCCGATGATCGAGACGATCGAGCCGGTGGGGATCTCGAGCGAGACACCGCCGACGGCGACCAGGCCGCCGAACTCCTTGACCAGCGTGTCGGCGCGCAGGATCGCGGGCGCGGCCGGCGGCGCGGCGACTGCGCGGCCGGAGCGGATCCGGCGCTCATGCCGACGGCTCCGCCAGCTCGGTCTCGCCGATCCCCTTGGCCAGCTCGAGCTTCCGTCGTCGCTCCGGCAGCAGCCCCTGCGGGCGCAGCACCATCACGAGCACGAGCAGGAAGCCGAAGATCGACACCTGGAGGTCGGTGAGGTTGAAGTTCAGCCCGAGCTTGCCCGGCAGGCCGTTGAGCACGTCGGGGATCAGGTAGTAGTTGATGTTCGAGAGCAGCAGCGCGCCGAGCACCGCACCCCAGATCGATCCCAGACCGCCGACGATGATCATCGCCAGGATGAAGATCGAGAAGCCGAAGTTGAACTCGTCGGCGTTGATGACGGTGCTGTAGCTGCCCGAGGAACACGCCGGCCACGCCGCCGAAGCGCCGCGCCCATCGCGTAGGCCAGGAGCTTCGTGCGCACGAGCGGGATGCCCATCGAGACCGCGGCCACCTCGTCCTCGCGCAGCGCGATCCAGGCCCGGCCGAGCCGCGAGTCGCGCACCCGGAAGTTGACGAACAGCGCGATCAGCACGAGCACGAAGATCGTCCAGTACCAGGGTCTGAGGTGGAGCTCGTTGAACGTCCCGACGCCCGGGAAGTACGGGGCGTCGACGCCGCTGATCCCGATCTTGCCCGCCGTCAGCGGCATCCCGACGATCTTGATGTCGGTGCCGTTGATCGCGAACACGCGGATGATCTCGCCGAAGGCCAGCGTGACGATCGCGATGTAGTCGCCGCGCAGCCGCAGGGTCGGCAGGCCGATGATGACGCCGGCGACCGAGGTGACCACGATCGCCGCCGACGATCACCAGCACGAAGTTGAGGTGGATCCCGGGCAGCGTGCGAGGCGATGCTTGTTGACCCCGATGTGGACGTTGGCCTTGAAGAAGAAGCCGGTGCCGAACCAGCCCACGCAGTAGGCGCCGAGGGCGAAGAACGCGACGTACCCGAGGTCGAGCAGGCCGGCGAAGCCGACGACGACGTTCAGCCCCAGCGCGAACACGACGTAGGCCAGCGGCGAGGATCTCGGCGTTGATGAAGTCGCTCGTCTGCGAGAAGAACAGCGGCAGCAGCGCGCCGATGACGATCAGCAGCGACCGCGAGCGCCCGCGGCCACCACGGCGGCAGCACCTTCTCTCGATCGCACTGGCGCGCCACTCGCTGCGCAGTCTGGGCCTCGGAGCTCGCTCATCCGGCCTCCCGGGTCTCCTCGCCGAGCAGGCCGCGCGGGCGCAGGACCATGATCATGACCAGGTATCCGAACACGATCGCCGGGGTCCACTGCGGCCCGATCCGGGCGTCGGAGATGTTCTGGATGCAGCCGATGATCAGCCCGCCGAGGACCGCCCCGCGGATGTTGCCGATCCCGCCCATCACCGCGGCGGTGAACGCGATCAGCCCGGCCTCGAAGCCCTGGAAGTACCAGATCGTCGTCTCGTACAGCGCGTAGACGAGGCCGGCCGCGCCGGCCAGCATTCCGCCGAGCAGGAACGTCAGCGAGATCGTCGTGTTGACGTTGATCCCCATCAGCCGCGCCGCCTCGGGGTCCTGGGCGGTGGCGCGCATCGCCTTGCCGAGCCGGGTGCGGCGCGACGAACCAGATGAGCAGCGAGCACCAGCGGGATCGTCACGCCGACCGCGAGCACGTCGGCGCGGCGGATGACCAGCCCGGAGATCTGCACGACGGTGTCGTTCTGGTGGATCAGGTCCGAGACGCTCGACCGGCGAGCCGCCGAGCCACAGCAGGCCGACGTTCTGCAGGATGAACGAGAAGCCGACCGCGGTGATCAGCGGCGCGAGCTTCGGCGCGTTGCGCAGCGGCCGGTAGGCCACCCGCTCGATCAGCACGTTGAGGCTGCCGCAGACGAGCATCGAGACGATCAGCGTCAGCAGCAGGCCGAGCACCAGGCCGAGCGGCCCGGTGGCCAGGCCGAGCCCGATCGAGGCCCAGAAGCCGGCGCCGGTGAACGAGCCGATCATGAACACGTCGCCGTGGGCGAAGTTGATCAGCTCGATGATCCCGTAGACGAGCGTGTAGCCGATCGCGATCAGCGCCCAGATCGTCCCGTTGGAGATCCCCTGGATGAGGTTGTTGCCCAGGTAGGTGAGGTCGTGGGTGGTCGTGGCGTGGCCGTGGGCGAAGCCGGCGTAGCCGGAGGTCAGGTCGTGGATCCCGTAGACGACCGGCAGCGCGAGCAGCGCGAGCGATGCAGCCCCCACCGCCCGAAGAACCGGCGTACCGGGGCGAGCGCCGTCGGAGACGCCGCGCGAGGGCCGACGGCCTGGGGGCGAGGGAGTTCGGCTTCCAAGTGTGGGCGAAGGCTAGAGACGCGAAACGGGGGCGGGCCGACCGTGACCGGCGGCCCGCCCCCGATCCGCCTGTCGTCTTGCGACGGCGTGACCGTCGCGCTCGAACACCGGGTTGCCGTCCTTGCCGACCTTGTACAGGCCGTAGGACTTCAGCGTCGTGTCGCCGTTGGCGTCGAACCCGTAGGTGCCGAGCACCGACGACGCGGCTCTTGGTGGCGAACAGCGCCGCCAGGACCGCCGCCTTGTCGTTGCCCTTGGGCCCGAGCTTGGCGATCGTGTCGAGCGCCAGCTTCATCGCCTCGTAGCCGTAGATCGCGTACGGATCCGGGCTCGAGGTGCCGTACTTGGCCTTGTAGGCGGCCAGGAACTCCTTGCCGCCCGGGTAGGCGGCGAGGTCGAGCGTGGCCACCGTGCACTGGATCTGCGGGTCGATGCTGGCCGGGACGCCGTGCATCGACGCGTTCGTGTACGAGCCGGTGCAGATGCCGTCGCCGCCGTAGATCTTCGCCTTCGGCAGCGCGGCGTTGACGTCCTTGGTGATCTGGACCGCGCCGTTGGAGACGATCCCGGCGAAGTAGAAGCAGTCCGCGCCCTGGCCCTTGATCGAGGCCGCGTAGGAGCGGAAGTTCGGCTGCGTCGGGTCGATGCCGGTGTTGGAGACGATGTTGACGCCGTACTTGCCCTTCTCGAGCTCGAGCAGGGCGGCCAGGCCGGCGCCGTAGGCCTCCTTGTCGTTGGCCACGGCGACCTTGGTGCAGCCGTCCTTCTTCATCGTCTCCAGGCCGGCCGCGGCCTGGATCGTGTCCCGCGGGACGATGCGCAGGTAGGTGCGCTTGCCCGTCGGGTAGTACTTCTGCGGCTCACCCGGGAGCGGAACCGGGCTCGTTGGTCGTCAGGCCGACGTACGTGTTCGCCGGGCTGACCTGCGGCGACCCCGGCCTGGTTGAGGATCGGGATCGACACCTCGCTGGCGCCGGAGTTGAACTCGCCGATGTAGTACACGGCCTTCGGGTCGGTCGCCGACCTTGCGGGCGTTGGCCGCCGTCTGGGTCGGATCCCACTTGCCGGCCTGCGCCGTCGAGTCGTCGAGCGACTGGTAGTTGACGGTGAACTAGCCCGCCTTGTTGCCGGCCTCCGAGAGCGCCAGCTTCATGCCGTTGACGAGCGGGTCGGTCTGCGCGGTCGAGGCGCCCTGGAGCGGCAGGCTGGAGTAGACGTCGATCGTGTTGGCCGCCGCCGCTACCGCTGCTCGACCACCGCTGCTGCTCTGCTGCTGCTGCTTCCGCAGGCGCCGACGGCAACGACACGCCGGCGAGCAGAAGTCCTGTCATCAAGCCCTTCAGAAGACGCATGCTCCTCCTCTTCGTGGATGCCCAGGCCCGATTCCCAGTACGGGCCGAGTCAGCCTAGTGCGGCCCACGGACGGTGCGGAAGGCCTGCCCGCCCCTCCTAACGCAACGTTCACCGATCCGCCGCCCCCGGGGCGCCCCCGGGGGAGCCACCGCCGCTCCGATCAGGGGCTGAGGGCCTTCCAGAACGCCAACCTGCCGCCCGTGATCACGTACACCCCGTAGCGGCGAAGCGTCGTCGCGCCGTCGGGTGTCACGCTGTAGCGCCCGGGGACGCCTCGCGGTCCCGGATGGCGAACAGCGCCGGCGCACCGCCGAGCGCCGCGCCGGGCCGCCGGCCGTCGTCGCTGGCGCGGCGGATCGCGTCGAGCAGCAGGCCATCGCCTCGTAGCCGAACATCGCCGGCGGCTCGGCCGGGCCGCTAGCGGCGGGCGTACTCGGCGACGAACGCGCCGCCCGGCGGCCGAGGGCGGCGGCGCCGAGGGTCGGCGACGTGAGCGTCAACCGGGTGGCGAGCGCGGGCCGGGAGCCCGCCGAGCCGGGGATCGACGTAGGTGCTCGACGGCGAGGCCGTCGGAGCCGAACAGCCGGGCGCCGGGGACCGCCGCGGCGACGGCCTCGATCGCCGCGACCGTGCCCGGTCCCGGCGTCAGCGCTGATCAACACGCAGTCCGGGGGGGTGCCGCGCGACGGCGGCCGCGAGGCCGAGAAGTCGACTGGCCGCGGGGGCGAACTCCTGGATCGCCGGCGACGGTGAGGCCGCCCTGCTTCGCGGCCAGCGAGAAGCTGTTCGGCCATCGCCTCGCCGTCGACCTGCGCCGTCCTCGAGCACCGTCGTGCGACGGCAGCCGGCCGGCCTTCTGGAGCTGCGACCTGGGCCGCCGCCTGGACGCTGTCGTCGGGAGGCACGCGGACGAACGTGCGGATCCCGGTCGGGTAGTACTTCTCGGGCTCGCCCGGGCGAGGAGCCGGGACCGTCGGAGGTCAGCCCGACCGCGGTGCTGCCGGGCTGACCTGGGGGATGCCGGCGCGGGCGAGCAGCGGGATCGAGACCGCGCTGGCGCCCGGAGTCGAGGTCGCCGAGGTAGCGCGACGGCGCTCGGATCGGCGGCGGCGAGTCCGGGCGTCGATGCTCGTCTGGCCCGGATCCCACTCCCCGCGCGGCGGGGCGGTGTCGTCGAGCACCTTGCAGGCTGAGCGCAGATCGCCGACCGTGGCCGCCCGCCTGCGTGAGCGCGAGCCGCGCGCCGCCGAGCGCCGCCCGCGCCGAGCGGCACCGGAGGCGCCCTGCAGCGGCAGGCTGGCGTACAGCGTCAGCTCGTGGCCGTGGATCAGGTCCCCGGCCGGCGTCGTGTTGCTCCCGCAGCCGGCCAGCCCGGCGAGCGCCGCGAGCGCCGGCGAGGCCGCCGAGCGATCGCGCGGCCGCGGGCTCACCCCGCCGGCGACGGGCACGAGCCTGCCGCGCTTCAGTCGCTCGATCACGAACGAGCGTGAGGCTGGTGTCGCCGGCGCTGTTGATCGAGTAGGGGCCGAGCACCGACTGGCGGCCGCGGAGGTTGAAGAAGTCGTGGACGACGGTCGCGCGGCTCCTTGACCGAGCCGCCGGCCTGGTGCAGCACGTCGAGCACGGCCGCCATCGCCTCGTAGCCGAACGACCGCCTGGGCGACGGGCGCGTGGTGGTAGGCGGCGGCGAACTGGGTGGCGAACTGCTTCGCCGCAGCCGTGCGGTGCCGACGCGGGGATACCCGGCGAGGAGATGTACAGCTTCGCGCCGGCGGGCGCGAGCCCGGCGGCGACGCCGGGTCGGCGAGCGCCGAGGGCGCGAAGCCGACGGCGGCCGAGCGGCCGGTCCCGAGGCTGGAGAACAGCGTCCGCGCGGCCGCGGCCGAGCTCCCGGCGAACAGCACGCCGTCGGCCGACGAGCTCGTCGCGGCGGCGGCGGTCGGCGGGCCCTGCGAGACGGTGATCCCGGCCGCCCGGGCGGCGATCGACATCGCGAGCGCCCGGCCGTAGTCGAGCCGTCGGATCCCGACGTAGACGTGCGTGGATCCCGAGCTTGCCCATCTCGGCGACGAGCGCCGAGCCTCCAGCCGCGGTCGTTCGGCACGACCCGGGCGAACGTCTTGCCGTAGGTCTTCAGCGACTCGTAGTAGTTGTTCGGCGAGCCGCTCACGGCCGCGGTCTTCTGGGTCAGCGCCTGGGCGGTGTCGGTCGGGCTGACCTGGAGCAGGCTCTGGGCGTTGGTGATCCCGACCGAGTCGGCCGAGTCGCCCGGGCTGGACCTCGCCGAGGTAGGCGATCGCGCTCGTGTCCTCGATCGCGGTGCGGGCGTTGTCGGAGAGCTTGGCGCCGGTGACGCGGCGCAGCTGCAGGTGGACCGCGGTGACCTGGTGCGGACTGCTGGTCGAAGGCCAGCTGCTCGGCGTCGAGCACGTCCTGGACCGTCTGGCTGCCGGCGGCGCCGGGCGGCGACGCTGACGAAGACCGTTCAGCGTGCTGCCGGCCGCCGAGACGCTCGAGCCGCCGGTCGCGCCGCACCCGCTGCGCCGTAGCAGCACCCAGACCAGGCCGCGGCGAGCGCGAGCGCCAGCAGCCGCGCATGACCGAGCGCACGTCGACGCCGCATCGCGAGCGGCGGCGGTCAGTCCCGCCGGCCGGGCAGGAACGGCAGCACTGCCGCGACCCCGACGGCGACCAGCACCATCAGGATCACGATCAGGATCGCGTCGAAGCCGGAGATGTTGAGCGCCCAGAGGACGATCCAGAGCGACAGCCCGGCGGTGGCGGTGAGGATCAGGCCCATTGCGCGCGGATGTTAATGACCTCGGCCGCCGCGGCCCGTCGGCGGCCCGCGCAGCGCCGCGGCGAACTCGCCGACCAGCCGGCCGAGCGGCCTGCCGCCGGCGCCGGTGCCTCGGCCGCCTCGCGCACCAGCCGCGTGCCGACGATCACGCCGTCCGCCCCGGCTGGCGGCGGCCGCGGCCGCCTGCGCCGGGACTGCCGATCCCGAACCCGACCGCCACCGGCACCTCGGCCGCCGGCCTCCGCCCGGCGCCAGCACGAGCCCCGAGCCCGGCGGCGAGCGACCCGCGCTCGCCGGTGGTGCCGCGGACCGAGACCGTGTAGACGAACCCGCGCGCGCGGGCGCCGATCGCGTGCGAGGCGGTCCTCAGGGGTCGTCGGGGCGACGAGCGGCACGAGCGCGAGCCCGCGCTGCGTCGCAGGCCGCGAGCACCTCGGGCGCCTCCTCGAGCGGCAGGTCGGGACGATCAGGCCGCTGATCCCCCGCTGCCGCGAGCTCGTCGGCGAAGCGCTCCACGCCGCGGGCGAGGATCGGGTTGAAGTAGCACATGACGACCACCGGAACGTGCGCGGCCAGCCGCTGCCGAGGTCGATCACCGCCGGGCACGGTCGCCCCGGCCGCGAGCGCCCGGGTGCCGGCGGCGTGGATCACCGGCCCGTCGGCGAGCGGGTCCGAGTACGGGACGCCGAGCTCCACCAGGTCGGCGCCGCCTCGGCGTAGGCCATGCCGATCCGCTCCGCGGTGGCCGAGGTCCGGGAACCCGCCCATCATGTACGGCATCAGCGCCGCCCGGCGCTCGTCGCGCGCGACCGCGAACGCCGCCGCGATCGTGTCGACGCCGCTCACCGCGACCCGCCGGCCTTCGCTCATCGGCTGCCGAGCGCTCGAGCGCCTCGGCGAGGTCCTTGTCGCCGCGGCCCGGAGAGGCAGACGAGGTCGAGCCCGGCCCCCGCCGGCTCGGCCATCGCCCAGGCCAGCGCGTGCGCGCTCTCGAGCGCGGGGATGATCCCCTCCAGCCGCGCCATCTGCGCGAACGCCTCGCAGCGCCTCGGCGTCGGTCACCGCGACGTACCGGGCGCGGCCGCTGTCGCGCAGCCAGGCGTGCTCGGGGCCCGGTCCCGGGGTAGTCGAGCCCGGCGGAGATCGAGTGCGCCTCGAGGATCTGCCCGTCCTCGTCCTGCATGATCGCCGACAGCGCGCCGTGCAGGACGCCCCCGCTGCCGCCGACGGTGAGCGGCGCGCCGTGGCGGCCGGTGTCGATCCCCTCGCCCGCCGCCTCGACGCCGACGAGCTCGACCGTCGGCGTCCTCGACGAACGGCACGAACATCCCGATCGCGTTCGAGCCGCCGCCGACGCAGGCGATCACCCGGTCGGGCAGCCGGCCCTCACGCTCGAGCGATCTGGGCGCGGGCCTCGTCGCCGATCACCCGCTGCAGATCCCGCACGAGTGCCGGGAACGGTGCCGGGCCGACGCACGAGCCGATGATGTAGTGGGTGTCGCCGACGTTGGCCACCCAGTCGCGGATCGCCGCCGACACCGCCTCCTTGAGCGTGCGCGCACCCGCGTCGACCGGCGCGACCTCGGTCGCCGAGCAGCCGCATCCGCTCGACGTTCGGGCGTTGGCGGCGCATGTCCTCGGTGCCCATGTAGACGACGCAGTCGAGGCCGAGCAGCGCGCAGGCGGTCGCCGTCGCCACGCCGTGCTGGCCGGCGCCGGTCTCGGCGATGATCCGGCGCTTGCCCATCCGCCGGGCGAGCAGCGCCTGGCCGAGGGCGTTGTTGATCTTGTGGGCGCCGGTGTGGTTGAGGTCCTCGCGCTTGAGGTAGATCCGCCGGCCCGCCCGCTCGCTGAGCCGGGAGGCGAGGTACAGCGGTGACGGGCGGCCGACGTAGTCGCGCAGCAGGCCGTCGAGCTCGGCCCGGTACGCCGGGGTCGGCGCTCGCCGGCACCCACGCCGGCCTCGAGCTCGGCGAGCGCCGGCATCAGCGTCTCAGGGACGTACTGGCCGCCGTAGGGGCCGAAGCGGTGCTCGACGGCGCTCACGCGCGCGCTGGCCGCCGTCGCGCTCGGCCGAGCGCGCCACGGCCTGCGCGAACGCCGCCAGCTCCGCCGGGATCCTTGATCCCGGGCGCGGACTCGACGCCGCTGGCGACGTCGACGGCGTACGGCCGCACGGCGGCGATCGCGTCGCCGACGTTCTCCGGCGTCAGCCCGCCGGAGAGGATCACCGGCACCGTGCCGCGGTGCTGGCGAGCGAGCTCCCAGGCGAACGTCTCCCCGGTGCCCCCGGGCATCACGGGGCTGGTAGCTGTCGAGCAGGTGGATAGTCGGTCGTGGAACGGCGCGAGGGCCTGGATGTCCGCCCCGCTGCGCACCCGGGCGGCCTTGATCACCCGCGCACCGGTCCGGCGCGCCACCTCGGCGCAGTAGGCGGGGCCCTCGTCGCCGTGGAGCTGGACCAGGTCGAGCCCGGCGGCCTCGACGGCGGCGATCACCTCGTCGAGCGTCGGGTTGACGAACACCCCCGCGAGGTGGACGCTGCCGCCGCACCGCGCCGGCGATCTCCGCCGCCTGCGCGAGCTTGCAGCGGCGCGGCGACCCCCGCCAGAAGATCATCCCGAGCGCCCACGCCCCGGCTCGACGGCGAGCTCGGCGTCCGCGACGCGGGTCAGCCCGCAGAACTTGATCTTCGGAGCGCTCATCGCGGATCTACTTTAGGCTCCGCGACCGTAACCGCGGCCTCGGGGGCGAACGGCATCCGTCACAGGGGCGTGTGCCGCCCCGGCCGGCCGGCTTAGACCGCGACCTCGGGCCGCTCGGTGAGCGCCCGGGCGGCCGCCTCGATGTCCGGCTCGCGCATCAGCGCCTCGCCGATCAGGACGGCGTCGACCCCCGCTTCGCTCGAGCTCGTCGAGCTCCTCGGGGGTGCTGAAGCCCGACTCGGCCACGATGGTGATCCCGTGCGGGATGTGCGCGGATCAGCTCGTACGTCCGGCGAGTGTCGACCTGGAGGGTGGTCAGATCCCGGTTGTTGATCCGATCAGCTCGAGCCCCGATCGCCGACCGCGATCTCCAGCTCGGCCCGGTCGTGGACCTCGACCAGCGCCGGCGAGCCCCAGGTCCAGCGCCTCGCCGTAGAACGTGCGCCAGCTCGCGTGCGGTCGAGCGCGGCGACGATCAGCAGGATCGCGTCGGCACCGCCGGCGAACGCCTCGACGACCTGGAAGCGTGTCGACGATGAAGTCCTTGCGCAGCAGCGGCAGCCGGGCCGCGTCGCGAGCGCGGCGGCAGGTCGTGCAGCGAGCCGCCGAAGCGGTCGCGCTCGGTGAGGATCGACAGCGCGGCCGCGCCGGCACGTTCGTAGGCGACGACGACCTCCTCCAGCTCGAGGTCCTCGCGGATCGGGCCCGGCGCTCGGCGAGCGGCGCTTGTGCTCGGCGATCAGCGACAGCCCGGGGCGTCGCAGCGCGCGCAGGAAGGACCGCCGGTCGCCGGCGCAGCATGCGGCGCTCCACCGCGCCCTCGAGCGCACGGCGATGGGTGCGCCGCTTGCGCTCGGCGACCGCCGGCGCGGGTGCTCTCCAGGATCGGTTCCAGGCGGTTCATGTCGCCGCCAGCTCGTTCGTCCGGGCCACGAAGCGCTCAAGCGTCTCGGCAGCCCGACCACTGTCGATCGCCTCGCTGCCGCAGCGTGCACGCCAGCTCGCCAGGCTCTCCGCCCCGCCCCCGGCCAGGATCGCGGCGCCGGCGTTGAGCACCGCCAGGTCCCGCGGCCGCGCCGTCGGACCCGGCGAAGATCTCGCCGGGTCACGGCCGCGTTGGCGGCCGGATCGCCGCCGGGATCGGCCTGTGCGGGTGGCGCCGCAGCCCGACGCTCTCGGGTGTCGACGGTGTAGTGGCGGAGTTCGCTCCCCGGCGACGTCGACAACGGTCGTGGGCGCGCTGATCGAGAGCTCGTCGAGGCCGTCCTCGGAGCTGACGAGCAGCGCCCGCCGGGTGCCGAGCAGGCGCAGCGCGCCGGCCATCGTCTCCAGGTAATCGGGATCGGAGACGCCGATCAGCTGCCGGTCGGCGCCGGCCGGGTTGGTGAGCGGGCCGAGGAAGTTGAAGATCGTGCGCACGGCGAGCTCACGCCGAACGGGAATCACGTACCGGGTGGCCTGGTGGTGGGCGGGCGCGAACATGAAGCCGAAGCCGAACTCCGAGATGCATTCGCTCCACGGCGTCCGGCGGCAGATCGATCCTCGCCCCGAGCGCCTCGAGCAGGTCGGCCGAGCCCGACAGACCGGTGGCCGAGCGGTTGCCGTGCTTGGCCACCCGGCACCCCGCCGCCGCGGCGATCAGCGCGGCCGTCGTCGAGACGTTGAACGTCCGGCGTCCACCGCCGGTGCCGGCGGTGTCGAGCAGGTCTCCGCCCTCGGCCCGGACCGGCGTGGCCAGGGCCCGCATCGTGCGGGCGAGCCCGGCGAGCTCGGGCACGGTCTCCCCCTTCGTGCGGAGCGCGATCAGGAAGCCGGCGATCTGGATCTCGCTCGCGTTGCCCGCCATGATCTCGGCCAGCACCGCGGAGGTCTGCTCGAGCGTGAGATCCTGACGGGAGGCGAGCGCATCGATCGCCGTCCGGATCAGCGGTGTGCTCGTCACCCGTTCACCTCCGCTCCGCGAGGAAGTTGGCCAGCAGCTCGCGTCCCTGCTCGGTGAGGACCGACTCGGGGTGGAACTGGACGCCCTCGGCGGGAAGCTCGCGGTGGCGCACGGCCATCACCACGCCGCCGCCGGAGGCGCTCTGCTCGAGCACCGCGGGCAGCTCGGGATCGGCGACGAGGGAGTGGTAGCGCCCGACCGTGAGGGGTTCGGCGAGCCCGGTGAAGATCGTGCGGCCGTCGTGCTCGATCTCGGTGGTCTTGCCGTGCACGGGCTCGTGGCGGATCACCCGGCCGCCGAAGGCCTGCACCAGCGCCTGATGGCCGAGGCACACCCCGAGCGTCGGCACCCCGGCGCGGGGGAAGTCGGCGACGGCCCGGAGCGAGATCCCGGCCTGGTCCGGGGTGCACGGCCCCGGGGAGACGATCACCCGGTCGTAGCCGCGGACGAGCAGGTCGGAGACCGTCGCGTGGTCGTTGCGCACGACCTCGATCTCGGCCCCGAGCTCGCCGAGGTACTGGACGAGGTTGTAGGTGAAGCTGTCGTAGTTGTCGACGACGAGGACGCGCATGGGCTCAGATCCGGTTGCAGAGCTTCTCAGGCCCAGCCGGGTTGCTCGACCGCCAGGCCGATCGCCGCGAGCACGGCCCGCGCCTTGGCCTCGGACTCGCGGCGCTCGCGTTCGGGCACGGCGTCGGCCACGGTCCCGCCGCCGGCCTGGATGTGAGCGATGCCGTCCTTGACGACGACGGTGCGGATGTGGATGCAGGTATCGAGGTCGCCGGTGTAGCTCGCCCACCCGATCGCGCCTCCGTAGCCGCCGCGCTTGACCGGCTCGAGCTCGTCGATGATCTCCATCGCGCGGACCTTGGGCGCGCCCGACAGCGTTCCGGCGGGGAGCACCGAGCGGAGCGCCTGGAGCGCATCGACGTCGTCCCGCAGGCGACCCGCGACGCTCGAGACGATGTGCATGACATGGCTGTAGTTCTCGATCGCCATGAAGCTCTCGACATGGACGCTGCTGTACTCGCACACCCGCCCGAGGTCGTTGCGGCCGAGGTCGACGAGCATCACGTGCTCGGCGCGCTCCTTCGGGTCGGCGAGCAGCTCGCGGCCGAGCCGCTCATCCTCCTCCGGGGTCGCGCCGCGCGGCGCGGTGCCGGCGATCGGCCGCGTGCTCACCCGCCGCCCGGTCACGGTGATCAGCGGCTCGGGACTCGCCCCGGCGACCTCGAAGTCCCCGAAGTCGAGGAAGTACATGTACGGGCTGGGATTGACCGCGCGCAGGCCCCGGTAGATCGAGAACGCCTCGATCGGCACCGGCGCCGACCACCGTTGGGAGGGGACGACCTGGTAGGCGTCCCCGGCCCGGATGTACTCGATGATCCGCGCGACCGCGCCCTCGAACTCCTCCGGGCGGAGATTGGAGATGAACTCCGGCGCCACGCGGTCGCCGGGACCGGTGCTCGCCGGGGCGGGCAGCGGACCGGCGAGCCGTCGGCGGATCTCGGCGATCGTCTCGGTCGCGGCGGCGAGTGAGGCCTCGAGCCCGTCCTCGACCCGGACGTTCGCCAGCACGGTGATCGTGTGCCGAAGGTGATCGAAGACGACGAGCGCGTCGGTGAGCATCAGCGCGAGGTCGGGCAGACCCACGGGATCCGGGTTCGGCGTACCGAGCGGTTCGACCGCGCGCACGAGGTCGTAGGCGAACATCCCGACCGCGCCGCCGGCGAACGGCGGGAGCCCGGGCAGGTCGGGGACCGACTGGCCGCTGACCTTGTCGGCGGCCAGGGCGTACGGGTCCCCGCCGTCGCCGAGCGACCACCGCAGGATCTCCCGGGGCTGGATCCCGATGAACGAGTAGCGGCCGACGCGGCCCTGTTCGGCCGACTCGAGCAGGAAGGCCGGCTCCCGTGCCTCGTCGGCCCCTCCCCGGAGCTTCAGGAACGCCGACACCGGCGTCTCGCAGTCGTCGATGTACTCCTCGCGGACGGGGATCAGCGTGTGCTCGCGCGCGAGCTCACGGACCTCGTCCGGCGACGGGATCAGCGCCGGGCGCTCAGCGCTCGCGACGGCCATCGAGCACCTCTTGGGCCTGGGCCAGGCCGAGTCCGCGACCGTGGAGCAGAACGGTGAGGTGGTAGAGCAGGTCGGCCGCCTCCTCCCCCACCCGCTCGTCGGACTCCTCGCGCGCCGCCCGCGCGACCTCCTCGGCCTCCTCCTCCACCTTGGCCCCGACCAGCGCCGGATCGTTGAGCAGGCGGGTGGTGTAGGAGCCCTCGGGCCGTTCGGCGCTCCGGGCGACGATGATCCGCTCGAGTGCGGGCAGCGCCTCGTGCGGCGCCCCGGGATCGAGATCGCCGCGGTAGAAGCAGGTCCGCTCGCCGGTGTGGCAGGCCGGGCCGGCCGGCTCGACGAGCGCGAGCAGCGCGTCGGCGTCGCAGTCGACGCGGAGCGCCCGGACGGCCATCGTGTTGCCCGAGGTCGCGCCCTTGTGCCAGAGCTCCTGCCGCGATCGGCTGAAGAAGTGCATCTCGCCCGTGCTTCCGGGTGCGCTCGAGGGCTTCGGCGTTGACATAGCCGAGCATCAGCACCTCCCCGGTGCGCCAGTCCTGAACGATGCAGGGTGCGAGTCCCTGCGCGTCGTAGGCGATCTCCACGTCCATCGGAGCACCGATTCTATGTCGGGGCCGGGTGCGGCCCGCCCGCCGCCGCGCTCAGCGTGCCGGGGCGTGCGGGCCCGGACGGCCGCTTGATCGGGGAGCTACTCGATACCGAGCCGGTCGAGCACCCGCTCGTCGGCACGCCACCCTCGCCGGACCCGGACCGAGAGCTCGAGGTGCACCGGCTCGCCGAGCTCACGCTCGATCGCCCGGCGGGCGGCGACGCCGATGGCCTTGACCATCCGACCCCCGGCGCCGATCAGGATCCCCTTCTGGGACTCGGTCTCGGCAAGCAGCACGGCCGCCAGCCGCCGCTTGCCGCCGGGGAGGCGATCGTCGGCGTCGATCTCCACCTCGACGGCGTGGGGCACCTCCTCACGTGTGCGGGCGAGGACCTGCTCGCGGACGAGCTCGGCCAGCACCGAGTCGACGGTCTGGTCGGAGTGCTGGCCCGCGGCGAAGTAGAACGGACCGACGGGCAGCAGTCCGACGAGCGTCTCGGTGAGCACCCGGACGCCGGCCCCGGTCCGGGCGCTGACGGGAAAGATCTCCCGCGCGATCCCGAGGCCGGCCGCATCGTGCAGCGTCGCGACCACCTGGGCCTTCGTCGCACGGTCGACCTTGTTCACGGCGATCACGACCGGCGTGTCGGCACCCAGCAGCTGCTCGGCGATGAACCGGTCGCCCGGACCGACGCCCTGTTCCGCGTTGAGCACCAGCAGGCAGCTGTCGGCGTCGTCGAGCTCATGCTCGACGCGGCGCTGCATCCGCTCGGTGAGGGCGTCGCGGGGACGCTGCACACCGGGCAGGTCGACGAGCACGAGCTGCCAATCGGGCCCGCTGGCCACCCCACGGACCGCGCGCCGGGTGGTCTGCGGCTTGTCGGAGACGATCGCGACCTTCGCGCCGACGATCGCGTTGCCGAGCGTCGACTTGCCGACGTTCGGCCGGCCGGCGAGGGCCACGAAACCCGAGCGCGTCGCGGGTTCTCGCATCACCGCACCCAGCGCATCAGTTCCGACTGGAGCGCAAGCATCTCGCCCTGGTCGGTCTCGTGGTCCATCCCGCTGAGGTGGAGCGCCCCGTGGACGACGGCCTCGCGGATGTCGGCCGTCTGCCCGGGACAGATGACGATGTCCCCGAGCTCGCGAGGTCCCGCACTGGAGCCGTTCTCGTCGACCCCGAAGGAGAGGACGTCGGTCGGGGAGTCGATCTTCCGGAAGCGGAGGTTGAGCTCCCGGATCCGCTCCTCGTCGACGAACGCGACCGCGGCGTGACCCTCGCCGATGCCCGCCGAGGAGAAGGCGAGCGCGCACAGCTCCTCCACCTCCACTCCGGTCGGACCCTCGGGCCCGAGCTCCCCGACGCCGATCACCTCGATGTCGAGCATCGCACCAGCCTACGCCCGGCGGCGCGGCCGGAGCTCGGGAGCCTGGCTCTGCGCGTGCTCGTTGTAGGCGGCGACGATCCGCCGCACGAGCTTGTGGCGGACGACGTCCTCCTCGCCGAAGCGGATGAACTCGATCCCCTCGACGTCCGTGAGGATCTCGGAGACGGCGAGCAGGCCGGAGTCCTGCTCGCGGGGCAGATCGATCTGGGTCACATCGCCGGTGACGACCACCCGCGAGCCGAACCCGAGCCGGGTGAGGAACATCTTCATCTGCTCGGGGCTCGTGTTCTGGGCCTCGTCGAGGATGATGAAGCTGTCGTTGAGGGTCCGCCCTCGCATGAACGCCAGTGGCGCGACCTCGATCGCCCCGCGCTCCAGGTACTGGCTCACCCGTTCGGGCTCGAGCATGTCGTGGAGCGCGTCGAACAGCGGGCGCAGGTACGGATCGACCTTGGCCATCAGGTCGCCGGGCAGGAACCCGAGGCGCTCGCCGGCCTCGACGGCGGGGCGGGTGAGGATGATCCGGCTCACCTCCCGCCGGCTCAGTGCTGCAGCGGCGAGGGCGACGGCGAGGAACGTCTTCCCCGTCCCGGCCGGCCCGATTCCGAAGGTGATCGTGTTCGTGCGGATCGAGTCGACGTAGCGCTTCTGGTGGACGCTCTTCGGAGCCACCTTGTTCGACCGGTGGCGCCAGACGACGTCCTCGAGGATCCCCGCCGGCGACTCGTGCTGGGCGAGGGCGCCGGTGACCGCCTCGATGGTCCCCGGAGTGAGGTCGTGGCCCTGCCCGACGAGCCCGGCGAGCTCGCGGACGATCCCGGTCGCCGACTCGACCGCCTCGGGGTCGCCGTCGAGGGTCAGCACGTTCCCGCGCAGGAAGACGTCGCAGTCGAGCTGGGCCTCGAGCGCTCGGAGGATCGCGTCGCCGCTGCCGGCGAGCTCGGCCGCGACCTCGTTGTCGAGCTCGAGCTGCGTCCTCACGCTCCGAGTGCCTGCCGGACCCGTGCCGAGGTCCGCTTGCCATCCGCACGGCCGCCGGCAGCGGCCATCACGGCTTTCATCACCTGACCCATGTCCTGCGGGGAGGCCGCGCCGGTCTCCGCGATCGCCTGGGCGATCAGCTCGTCGAGGTCGGCGTCGCCGAGCTCGGCCGGCAGGTAGGCCTCGATCAGGCGGGCCTCGGACTCCTCCTGCTCGGCGAGCTCCGGACGGTTGCCGTCGCGGAACTGGCCGGCGGCCTCGAGCCGGCGCTTGCGTTCGCGGCGGAGCACGGCGAGCTCGTCGTCGGAGCCATCCTTCTCGGCCTTCTGGAGCTCGGAGAGCACGAGCCGCAGGGCGCTGACACGGTCCCGCTCACCGGCCTTCATGGCCGCGGTGATGTCGGTGCGAACCCGGTCAGCCAGCGTCACTGCACCGGAGGATAGCTTTGCCGGCAGTCGCAGCGGTCAGTTTTCGGTGACAGCGGGCGAACGTGCCGCTCGCGACCGGCGCCGACTGTGCTGCCCGGCGTCGATCGCGCCCACAGTGTCCTCAGTTGGATGTCTCCCGGGCGGTGTGCCCGGGGACAGGGCCAGGCCAAGGCTTGGGCCGTGGGGCGATGACATCGAGCAGCAGGCCACCGAAGCCTACGCCGATCGCGAGCGGGTTGAGGGTTCGCAACGTGGGTTCATGATGCTCGCCGGCGAGCCGATCGTCACCGTCCCGGTGTCCAGGATCGTCGACCCGGATCTTGTCCATCGGTTGAGGCGGTTCAGGCGCCCGTCCGCTGCTCCAGGAGCAGGGCCGCCCAGTCGCCGTCGGCGAGGCGGCGGGCCTCGTGCATCCCGATGGCCGCGAACGCGGCGGCGACCTCGTCGGTCTCCCCGGCGAGCAGGCCGCTCGCGATCAGCCGCTCCGGAAGCGCGGACGGCCCGGCCGCACCCAGCGTCCCGGCCAACATCAGCAGCAGCGGTCGCAGCAGGTTGGCGGTGACGGTCGGCGCGGAGGGCGGCGGGTCGCCGGCACGCAGGTCGAAGTGCTCGGCAGCGAGCTGGACGCCGTTCACCCCGGCGTTGGCCACCGTCGCCTCGACGCTGAGCGGGTCGAAGTCGACGGCGAGGACCGGGGACCAGCCGAGCTTCGCCGCGGCGATGGCGAGCACACCCGAACCGCAGCCGAGGTCGAGCAGTGGGCCGCCGGGCGCCAGCGCCAGCAGCAGCTCGAGGCACAGCCGCGTTGTGGCGTGGGCCCCGGTGCCGAACGCGCGGGCCGGATCGATGATGAGCTGCAGCTCCGTGTCCGCCGGCGGCTCCCACGGCGGCCTGACGGTGAGTCGGTCGCCGATCCGGACGGGCCGGTGGAACTCACGCCAGCGATCGGCCCAGTCATCCTCGACCTCGGTGGTGCGGATCTCGACCAGCGCGCCGCCGGCCGCCGCCCGCAGGTCGGGGAGCTCCGGGAGCTCACCCGGCGCGCCATATACCGCGTACTCCACGATCCCGGGCGCCGGAGCGGCCTCCTCGACGCCGCTCGGGGCGAGCTCGAGCAGTTCGGCGAGGACGAGCTCGGCCTGCTCGGCGGCGACCCGGACGGCGAGGCGGATCAACCGCCGAACGCCCGCTTGAGCTTCGCGAACACGCCGTCCTCGGTGCGGAGGTTGTGCTCGGTGAGCGAGCCGGCGAGCTCGGTGAGGAGCTCACGCTGGGCGGGCTTGAGATGGCGCGGAATGACGACGTTGACGACGACGCGCAGGTCGCCGGAGCGCCGACCCCGGAGCGAGGGCATCCCGGCGCCGCGGATCACGATCGTCTCGTGGGGCTGGGTGCCGGCCGGGATCTCGAGCTCCGTTGTGGCGTCGACCGTCGGCACCTCGACCGTGGTGCCGAGCGCGGCGAGCGGGGCGGAGACGTCGATCACCGTGACGAGGTCGTCCCCGTCGCGGACGAAGCGCTTGTCCTCGCGGACGCGGACGAGCACGTAGAGGTCCCCGGCCGGGCCGCCGCGCTCGCCCGCGTGGCCGCGGCCGCCGACCCGGATCCGCTGACCGTCGGCGATTCCGGCGGGGATCTCGACCGTCACGCTCGTCGATCTGCCGGCGGCGGCCGAGTCCCCGGCACTCCTTGCACGGCTCGCGGGCGATCTTCCCGTCGCCGTGGCAGGCGTCGCAGGCCGCGGCGCGGACGACCTGCCCGAACGGCGTCCGGGAGACGACCCGCAGCTGACCGGTCCCGCCGCAGCTCGTCGCAGGTGTCGATCGGGGTACCGGGCTCGGCCCCGTTGCCGCGGCAGTGTTCGCACAGTGACGACGGCGTCGAACTGGAGATCGGCCCGGGTGCCGTGGGCGGCATCGGCGAGCGAGATCTCGACCGCGGCGGCCACGTCCTCGCCCTGGACCGGACCGCCGGCGCGCGCGCCCCCGCCGCCGAACAGGTCCGAGAACGGGCTGCCGCCCCCACCACCGCCGAAGAACGCCTCGAAGATGTCGGAGACCGAGCTGAACGAGTCGAAGTTCGACGCGTAACCGCCGCTCCGCAGGCCCTCGTAGCCGTAGCGGTCGTAGGTGGCGCGCCGCTCGGCATCGGACAGGACCTCGTAGGCCTCGGCCGCCTCCTTGAACTTCTCCTCGGCCTCGGGATCGTCGACGTTGACGTCCGGATGGAGCTGTCGGGCGAGCGTCCGGAACGCCTTCTTGATCTCGGCGTCCCCGGCCTGACGCGAGACGCCGAGCACCTCGTAGGGGTCGCGGGGGGTGTTCCTAGCGCTCGTCATAGATGTCCGAGATGAAGCTCGACAGCTGCTTGGCCGCCTCGCGGACGGCGGTGATCGCCTGGCCGTAGTCCATCCGCAGCGGGCCGATCACCGAGACCGTGCCGAGCTGCCGCTGCGGCAACCCGTAGCCGGTCGCCACCCAGGCGAGCGAGCGGAGCGCGGGAGCGTCGTTCTCCGCGCCGATCCGGACGATGACGTCCCGCTCGGCCAGCGCGGAGCGCAGGACGCCGAGCAGGTTGACCCGCCGCTCGAGCATGTCCATCAGCGCATTGAGCTCGGTGACGTCGCCGACGCGGTCGCCGGCCAGGAGCCGTGCGGTGCCCTCGACGTACAGCGAGTCCTGAGCCGAGGCCTCGAGCTCGGTGAAGGCCGGGGCGAGCGCGTCGAGGAACGCGGCCTCGCCGTGGCCGAGCGAGGGGTGGCGGAGCCGGCCGTGGAGCATCCGGGCGCCGAGCCCGAGTCCGACGAGCTGCTCGTTGAGGTAGCTCGCGGCCCACGAGGTGAGGCCCGGGTCGATCGGCTCGGCGAACGTGAACAGCCGCTTGGTGACGCCGCCGGTGGAGGTGATCACGACGACCATCAGGACCTGGGGCTGGAGCGTCAGCACCTCGATGTGGCGGATCGTCGAGGTGTCGATCGGCGGCGCGGTGACGATCGCGAGCAGGTTCGTGACCTGCGAGAGCGTCTCGCTCGTGATCCGCATCGCCTCATCGAGCTCACGGCGGACGAGCGTGAGCGAGAGCTCCGGCGGCCCGGAGGACTCGGCGGGGAGCAGCCGGTCGACGAAGTAGCGGTATCCGGCCTGGGTCGGGATCCGGCCGGCCGAGGTGTGCGGATGGTCGAGCAGCCCGAGCTCCTCGAGATTGGCCAGCTCACCCCGGATCGTCGACGGGCCCCACTGGAAGCTCGTCGCGAGCGCCTTCGAGGACACGGGCATTCCGGCCTGGAGGTACTCCTCCACGACCCGTCCCAGCACGAGCTCCTGCCGATCGGTCAGCACGCCGGGGATTGTAGGTCGAGGGACGCGGCCCTCCGGGCCCCGGCCCGGGAGGGCGCCGGTCAGCCCGGTCCGGGCTCGGCGCGCACCTCGGCCCGGCCGTTGCGGACGATCCGCTTGCCGTTCTGCACGGCCTCGGAGGCGACGGTGGCGACACCGTCGGCGACGCTCTGCACCGTGCCGTTCACGGTGAGCTCGGCCTCCATCACCCCCATCCCCCGGAACTCGACGCTGAGCGAGTGGAGCGCCGCCGGGTCGCCGGCGACCTCGGTGTGGGCCCGGGCGACCTGGGCCATCGTCCACAGCCCATGGAGGATCCGGCCCGGGAGCCCGACGCTCCGGGCGAACTCCTCGTCGATGTGGATCGGGTTGAAGTCCCCGCTCGCTCCGGCGTAGCGCACGGTGACGAAGCGGTCCGGGGTCACGGTGAGCCCGATCGGATCGCCCTCGCGAAGCCCTCTCATCCCGCACCCCTGACGATGTTCGTCCATGTCCCGTCGCACACCGTCTCGCCGCGTGTGTTGCGCGACTCGGTGGCGAACACGAAGAACTGGAGCCCGCCGCGCACCTCGACGGACTGGAGCGAGGCGGCCGTCGTGATCTCGTCGCCGGCGACGACGAGCGGCCCCCACCGGAACGCCTGGGCACCGTGGACCATCCGGGCGAAGTCGAGCCCGACCTCGGGGTCGAACAGCGCCGGCCCGACCGCCCGGCTGGCGTACACGACGGCGAACATCGGCGGGGCCACGAGGTCCGCGTGGCCGGCGGCGCGAGCGGCCTCGAGGTCGTGGTGGACGGGGTTCGTCTCCCCCACCGCCGCCGCGTACTCGCGGATCTTCTCCCGGCCGACGGCGTAGGTCACCGGCGGGTAGGTCTTCCCGATCGGTGGCGAGGTGGCCTCCATTGCGCCGGATCCTCTCAGACGGGGCGTGTCGGCGCCGCCGGCGGTCCGGGCGGACGCGGTTTCGATGTCCTTCCGCGGCAGCAAGGCGACAGCCGCGCCTCACCGCAGCACGGGTGTCGCGGGCGAGCCGCCCCACGCGGCTCAACCCGTCACGCACCGCGGACTCCCGGGCCGTCTGTCGCATCGTGCCGCCCCGGACGGGGACCGTCGGGCTCCACCCGTCCTCCATGTCGGCTCCGCCCGTCCCCGGCCGCGGGTTTCGCCGCGCGACCGGCTTCCCAGCGCGGCCGCGCCGCGCCGCCGCCGCGCGCCTCAGATGATCACGGGGACCGAGCCGCCGTCGACCGACCATGCGGCTCCGGCCACGAACGCGGCCCGCGGCGAGCACAGCAGCGCGATCACCGCGGCGATCTCGTCGGCCGTGCCGAGCCGCCCGACCGGGATCTTGGCCGCGGCCTGCTCCAGCGCCTGCTCCCGCGTGATTCCCCGTGCGGCCGCCTGCTGGGCGGCGAGCCCGTTGTCGCCCAGCCACAGCTCGCTCCCCACCGGGCCCGGGGCGACGGCGTTGACGAGCACCCCGTCGCCGGCGTAGCGGTCCGCGAACGCGCGGGAGAGCGAGAGCTGCGCGGCCTTCGTCACCGAGTACGCGGCGTTCGTCCCGGACGGGCGCTTGCCCGAGGAGGAGCAGACGTTGACGATCCGGCCGCCTCCCGCGCTCGGCCATCTCCGGGGCGATCGCCCGCATCATCCGCATCGGGGCCATCACGTGGAGCTCCCACTGGGCCTGCCAGTCGGCGTCGGTGAGCTCGGGGATGTCCTTGACCGCGCTCGTGCCGGCTCCGCAGACGAGCGCGTCGACGCGTCCGAACCGCTCCCGGCACACCTCAAGGACCGCCTCTCCGGCCCCACCGTCGGTGACGTCGAGCGGGAGCGTCTCGGCGCGCCCCCCGGCGCGGCGGCAGCGCTCGGCGACGGCGGCGAGCGCGTCCACATCGCGGGCGACCAGCAGGACGGCCGCCCCCTCGGCGGCGAGCAACTCGGCCGTCGCGGCGCCGATCCCGCGTGATCCACCGGTGACGATGCAGGCGTGCTCGCGGAGGCCGAGGTCCACGCCATCGGTTCTAGCGCATGCTCGCGGCGAGCCGGCGGATCCCCCGGTCGATCGCGTCCGGGTGGAGGTTGCCGTAGCCGAGGACGAGCGCGGAGGTCTCCGGGGGGATCGGCCCGCCAGCGGCTGAGCGGGTAGACGCCGACCTCGGCGGCGAGCGCGGCCTCCGTGAGCTCGGCCGCGTCGACCGGCTCGGGCAGCTCGACGAGCGCGTGGAGGCCGGCGGCAATCCCGGTCACCCGCGCCGTCGGGAGGTGGACGGCGACCGCGGCGCGGAGCGCGTCGCGGCGCACCCGCTGGTGGCGGCGCGCGGCGCGCAGGTGACGTTCGTAGGCCCCGGCGGCGATCAGCCGGGCGAATGTCGCCTGCTCGAGCACCGGTGAGCCGGCGTCGGCGTAGCGCTTCGCCGCCACCACGGCCTCGAGCCACGGCTCGGGCACGACCATCCACCCGAGCCGGAGCGCCGGGGCGAGGGTCTTGCTCACCGACCCGACGTACACGACGTGCTCGGGGGCGAGGCCCTGGAGGGCAGCAACGGGGGCGCGGTCGTAGCGGTACTCGGCGTCGTAGTCGTCCTCGACGAGCAGCGCTCCCCGTTCCGCCGCCCAGGCGGCGAGCGCCGCCCGGCGCGGCGGCGAGAGCAGCACCCCGGTCGGGCATTGGTGGGCCGGCGTGAGCAGTGCGATGTCGGGGTCAGCCGATACGACCGCGCGGTCCCGCACCCCATACTCGTCGACCGGCACCGGCACGACGTCGGCTCCGGCATGCATGAGGACGTCCCGGTGCTCCGGGAGATACGGGTCCTCGACGGCGACCCTGACCTCGGGGCCGTCAGCCCCCCGGCGGGCCCTCACGAGCAGACCGAGCGCCTGCACGGCGCCCTGGCAGACGACGATCTGCCCGGGGCGGCAGATCACCCCGCGGGCCCGGCCGAGGTAGGCCGCGAGGGCTACGCGGAGCTCGCGCAGGCCCCGCGGATCCCCGTAGCCGAGGGCCTCGTCGGGCAGCTCACGGAGGGCGTCGCGGCCGGCGCGAGCCCATGCGCTGCGAGGAAACAGCCCGAGGTCGGGGTGCCCGGGGAAGAAGTCGATCCGGGCCCGCGGCTGTGGAGTCGCGTCGGACCGGGCCGGGGGACGCGCCCGCAGCGCGCCGTCGGGCAGCGAACCGCGGACGAACGTGCCCGACCCGATGCGGGCGGTGAGCCACCCCTCGGCCGTGAGCTGGTCGAAGGCCTCGACGACGAGCCGCCGCGAGACGCCGAGGTCGGCCGCCAGCGTGCGGGTCGGAGGCAGCGGATCCCCGGGCCGCAGCCTCCCGTCACGGATCGCCGCGCGCACGCCGGTCTCGACCTGGCGTCCGAGCGGCGGGCTGCCGCCGCTCCGGCGGAGGCGGAGCAGGAGCTCGGGACCGGCCGAATTGGTCACCTCAGTGGCGCCTGGATTGGACGTGTACCGGGTTCCACTTCTCGCGTAGGCTACCGCCATGGACCACCTCTCGGAACCCCGCCTTCGGCTCGCCTTCGGCGCCCTCGCGGCCCTCCAGCTGGCGATCGGGGTGTGGATGATCGTCTCGCCGCGCAGCTTCTTCGACACGATCGGAGCCTTCCAGGCCTACAACCCCCACTACGAGCGCGACACGGCGACGTTCTACCTCGCATTCGCGTTCGGCGCCGCCGTCGCCGTCAGCCGTCCGGCATGGCGGATCCCGGTGCTGGCGATGATCACGCTCCAGTACCTCGCGCACTCGCTCAACCACGCGTTCGACATCAACCGGGCCAACAACAGCTGGGCCGGCCCGGTCGACGTCGTCTCGCTCGCCCTGGCCACCGTCCAGTTCGCTGTCCTGCTGTGGCTGCTCACACGTGGACGCGGGAGGGCCCGAGCGGCATGAGGGTGCTGATCGCCGGAGCGACAGGCGCGGTCGGCCGCCCGCTCGTCCGCCGCCTGCTCGCGCGCGGCCATGAGGTCGTCGGGACCTCGCGCAGCGAGGCGGGCGCGGCCCGGGTGCGCGAGCTCGGCGCGGTCGGCGCGGTCTGCGACGCCCTTGATGCCGCCGCCGTGGCGCGCGTCGTCGCCGAGCACGCGCCCGAGGTGATCGTCAACGAGCTCACCGCGCTCGGGGCTCCCCTCAATCCGCGGCGGTACGAGCAGTGGATCGCGGGCACGAACCGACTGCGCTCGACCGGGACGCAGTACCTCGTGGACGCCGCCACCGCAAACGGGGTCCGCCGCCTCGTCTCCCAGAGCATCGCCTTCGCCTACCGCTGGGATGGGGACGGGCTGAAGACGGAGGACGACCCACTGTTCGATGGGGGCCTCGGCTACGAGGAGGCGATCGACGCAATGCGCCGGCTCGAGTCGCTGACGCTCGAGACCCCGGGACTCGAGGGCGTCGTGCTCCGGTACGGCTGGTTCTACGGCCCGGGCACGCTCTACGACCACGACGGTGACTTCGCCGAGATGGCCCGCAGACGACGCTCCCCGATCATCGGACCGGGCACCGGTGTGTTCTCGTTCGTCCACGTCGACGATGCCGCGGCCGCCACCGTCCTCGCCGTCGAGCGGCCGGTGACCGGGATCTTCAACGTCGTCGACGACGACCCGGCACCGCAGCGCGAATGGGTCCCGGTGTTCGCGTCGCTCGTCGGTGCGCCGAAGCCGATGCGCGTCCCGGTGTGGGTCGCGCGGCTGGCGGCGGCGAAGTTCGTCGTGCGGTCGGCTCTCGAGATCCGTGGCGCCTCGAATGCGCGGGCCCGCACGGAGCTCGGCTGGAGCCCGGCGTTCCCGAGCTGGCGTGAGGGGTTCGTGGCCGAGCTCGGTTGAGCCGGTGGTAGCCTGTCTGGCATGGCTCGACGCAGCGTTCTCCTCGCGTCCGACTCCGATCGTGAGCAGGTCGCCGAGCGCCTCCGTCACGCTGCGGCTGACGGCCGTCTGATGGCCACCGAGTTCGAGCACCGTCTCGCCGCCGCGCTCCGCGCACGGACCTACGGCGACCTCGACCCGCTCACCGCCGATCTGCCGGGCTCGCGGGGCCCTCGCCGCCGGACCGCACTGCCGACCGTCGGCCAGGCCGTCACGCTCGCCGCGATCACCGTCGCCGTGCTCGCGGTCGTCGCCGTCATGGCGATGATCGTCGCCGGACTGTTCATGGGCTGGGCGGTGTGGGCGATCGTGGCGTGGTGGTTCTTCGGTCGCCACCGGAGCCAGCGCCACCGCGCGTACCGCCGTGGCGTGGGCGACGTGCGGATCGCGCACCGCCGACTCAACCTGTAGGCGACCGTCGCCGGCCGCCCCCGCGGGGGGCGGGGTTCAGCCCTTCTCGCCGAGCTCCAGCACGGCGAGAAACGCTTCCTGGGGCACCTCGATGCGCCCGACCTGCTTCATCCGCTGCTTGCCCTTCTTCTGCTGCTCGAGCAGCTTGCGCTTGCGCGTGATGTCGCCGCCGTAGCACTTCGCGGTGACGTCCTTGCGGAACGCCTTGATCGTCTCCCGGGCGACGATCCGGCTGCCGATCGCGGCCTGGATCGGGACGTCGTACTGCTGCCGCGGGATCTTCTCGCGCAGCTTCTCGGTCAGTGTCCGTCCGGCGTCGTAGGCCTTCTCGCGGTGGACGAGCATCGACAGCGCATCGATCGGGTCGCCGGCGAGCAGGATGTCGAGCTTGACCAGGTCGGATTCGCGCAGGCCGATCACGTCGTAGTCGAGCGAGGCGTAGCCGCGCGTCCGAGACTTGAGCTGATCGAAGAAGTCGAGCACGATCTCGGCCAGCGGCAGGTCGTAGGTGAGCTGCACACGCTCCTCGGAGAGGAAGTGCATCCCGCTGTGAGTCCCGCGGCGATCCTGGCAGAGCTCCATGATCTGGCCGACGAACTCCTTCGGGGTGAGGATCGAGGCGCGGATGTACGGCTCGCGGATCTCGAGCACCTTGCTCGGATCGGGCATGTCGTTGGGGCTGTGCAGCGGGATCACCTCGCCGTCGGCCATCGTCACCTCGTACTCGACGCTCGGCATCGTGGCCAGCAGCTCGAGGTCGTACTCGCGCTCGAGGCGCTCACGCACGATGTCCATGTGGAGCAGGCCGAGGAACCCGCAGCGGAACCCGAACCCGAGCGCGTCCGAGGTCTCGGGCTCCCAGGACAGTGCGGCGTCGTTGAGGCTGAGCTTCTCCAGTGCGTCGCGCAGGTCCGGGTAGTCGTCGGAGTTGATCGGGAACAGGCCGCAGAACACCATCGGCTTGACCTCGCGGTAGCCGGGCAGCGGCTCGGTGGCCGGGGCGGCGCGGGTCGTCAGCGTGTCCCCCACGCGCAGCTTCGTCACGTCCTTGATCCCGGTGATGAGGAAGCCGACCTCGCCGGCGGTGAGCGCCTCGGCCGAGATCATCTTCGGCGAGAAGAACCCGATGTCGTCGATCTCGGCCTCGGTCGAGGCCTGCATCGCCTTGATCGCCTCACCCTTGGTGAAGGTGCCGTCGACGACCCGGATGTACGCGATCACCCCGCGGTACTGGTCGAACTCCGAGTCGAAGATCAGGGCCCGGGCGGGAGCGTCGGGGTCCCCGCTCGGAGGTGGCACGCGCTCGATCAGCTCATCGAGCACCTCTGTCACCCCGGCACCGGTCTTGGCGCTGATCTGGCGGACCCCCTCGGCCGGCTCGCCGATCAGGTCCGACACCTCGGACGCGACCCGCTCGGGCTCGGCTCCGGGCAGGTCGACCTTGTTGAGACACGGGATCAGCTCGAGGCCGGACTCGATCGCGAGGTACGTGTTGGCCACCGTCTGGGCCTCGACCCCCTGGCTGGCGTCGACGACGAGCAGCGCCCCCTCGCATGCCGCAAGCGACCGCGACACCTCGTAGGTGAAGTCGACGTGGCCCGGGGTGTCGATCAGATGGAGCTGATACGTCTGGCCGTCGCGCCCCGACGTGTAGAAGACCCGCACCGCCTGGGCCTTGATCGTGATCCCCCGCTCGCGCTCGAGGTCCATGCTGTCGAGCAGCTGGGCGCGCATCGCACGGGGGTCGACGGTGTGGGTCAGCTCGAGGATGCGGTCGGCCAGCGTCGACTTGCCGTGGTCGATGTGGGCGATGATCGAGAAGTTGCGGATGTGGGCCTGATCGGGCATGGGGCTGGCCTAGAGGGTATTGACGACCCGCCGTCCGCCCCGCGGCCGCGCCCGCTCTACAGATCGTGGCGGGCCCTGCCCCCCAGCCCGAGCAGCTCCCGCAGCGCCGGCTGCCCGGCGGCGCCCATCGTCAGCAGGCCGCCGAAGATCGCCACGGCGTCGATCGACTTCCGGCCGCGGGAGTTCCAGTAGTCGTCCTCGAGGTCGAGCCACAGCGCGAACTCGTCGAGCGTGAGGGCCGAGGCGACCCCGTACAGCGTCGAGGTGATGCGCGACCCCCACCGACTCCCGTCGCCGATCCCCCACTGATAGGTCCACACGTAGCCGATCCCGAGCAGGCCGAAGATCCCGAGCGTGCTGTGGTGGATGTGCGTCCCATCCGCGCTCAAGTTGTGGAATGGGCCCCGGCCGTCCCGGATCAGGTGGGTGATCACCCGGGCCGTCGCGAACGCGGTGGTGAACCCGGCCGCACTGAGGAACGCGCGCTCGCGGCGGAGGCTCTGGAAGTGGCGGGCATACAGCCCCATGTGCGTCAACCTACCCGCGCGCCGCGGGCTACCCGCGGAACCGCGCGATCCGTTCGCCGATCAGCGCCTCGATCTGCCGGGCTTCCGGGATCCGCATGGCCAGCACCAACCGGGCGTAGAGCCCGCCCCCGAGGGCGAGCGCGAGCCCGACCGAAACGATCTGGGCGGGCAGTGAACGGCCGAGGAGGGTGTCGAGACCGGTCCACACAACCCACGACACGGCGCCGAGCAGGACGGAGGCCACGACGATCCGCACCGTGATCATCAGCGTCTGGGCCTCCTCCAGCCGGCCGTTGAATCCGGCACGGAGCCGACGGAACTGGAGCGCGAACATCACCGCGTTGGCGACCGCGGTGCCGATCACCAGGCCGGCGATCCCCAGCGGCTTGTACAGGGCGATGCTGACGATCACGTCGACGATCATGTTGAGCGCCGCGAGCTTCGTCGGGATCCACGGGCGCTGAACGGCGAAGAAGCTCCGCGTCAGGAGCAGGTTGGCTCCGCCGAAGGGCAGGCTGAACGCGAACCAGAACAGGGCGACCGACACCCGGTGGGTGTCCACCGGGGTGAAATGGCCGCGCTGGTAGACCAGACGCGTGATCGGCACCGACAACGCGACGAGTGCCGCCGCGGCCGGGATCAGCAGGAGGTTGATCTGGCGCAAGCCGGTGCCGACCGCGGATCGCATGCCGGCGACGTCGCGCCGGGCGGCCTGGCGGCTGAGCGTCGGGAACAGCACGGTGGCCACGGCGACGCTGAACACCCCCTGCGGGAGCATGTAGATCCGGAACGCCTGGTCGATCGCTCTCGGCGCCGAGCTGGAGACGAAGCTGCCGAACACCGAGTTGAGCAGCTGGTCGAGGTTGACGATGCCGAGCCCGATCGTCACCGGGAGCATCAGCACGAACACCTGCTTGACCCGGGGATCGCGCCAGTCGATCGTCATCTGGAGACGGAAGTCGATCCGCCGCAGGGCCGAGGCCACGAGCGCCATCTGCACCGCCGTGGCCACGAGCCATGCGACCGCGTAGGCGTAGATCGGCACGTGGAAGCTGCTCCGCAGCGTGATCAGCAGGACGAGGATCACGATGTTCCACACCGCCGGCGCGAGCGCCGGGATCGTGAACTCGTCGTAGGACTGGAGGATCCCGACGAGCAGCCCGGTGAGCCCGAGCAGCAGCACGACCGGGAACAGCACCTGCGCGAGACCGGCGGTGAGCGCGTTGTCGGCCGCCGTGAACTTCGTGCCCGTGAACAGCGGCATGAAGATGTCGGCGGTGAGGATCCCGACGGCGGTCAGCGCCCCGAGCGCGATCAGGATGATCCAGAACAGCGTCGAGGCGAGCCGGAACGCCTCGCGCTTCTTGCCCTGTTGGAGCAGATCGGTGAACACCGGCACGAAGGCCGCCGAGAGCGCCGCCTGCGCGAACAGGTTCGACATCAGGTTCGGGATCTGCGAGGCGATCGTGAACGCCGAGGCGGCCGAGCTGTCGCCGAAGAAGCTCGCTGCGACGATCTCCCGCACGAGGCCGGCCACGCGCGAGAACGCAGTGGCAATGGCGAAAATCGCCGTGTTGATCCCCAGCCGTCGCCGGGAGGAGGGCTCAGTGGCGGCGGTCTCGGGCGGCGTCACGAGGCCGCTATAGTACGGGCGCATCCGCGGCTACCGGCCCGCGGATTCTCACTGTCATGGCGAACATTCATTCACAGAAGAAGCGGATCCTCCGCGCAGAGCGCGAACGCCTCGAGAACCGGCGTTACACCTCGCGGATCAAGACGCTGTTCCACCGCCTCGAGAGTGCTGTCGCCGCTGGCGACGACGCCGTCGCCGACAGCGAGCACCGCGAGCTCGTGCGCTCGATCGACAAGGCCGTCAAGCGCCACGCGATCCACCGCAACACGGGTGCGCGCAAGAAGTCCCGCGCGGCTCGCGTGCGCCGCGGCGCCACCGCCTAGCGCCCCCCGCGCTGCGCCCCGGTCACCTCAGGCCGCGATCCGCCGGATCGCGAGCAGCGCCTCCGTGTCCTCACTCCGTCCGGTCTTCGCGCCTCCTCGCGAGGCGAGCTCGAGGTCAGCCAGCTCGCCGACGGCGGCACACAGCCGTTCGGTGCCGGCCCGCTCGGCGTCCGCGATCAGCGCGTCGGCCGCCCGTGAGGGCATCCGCAGCCCGCGCTTGATCTGCGAGGCCGGCTGCCCGTGCTCGAGCGCCCGCGCGATCTCGTGCGCGGTGCGCACGCGCTGGCTCATCCAGTACAGGAGACCCGGCAGCCGCTCGCCCTGTCCGCGGAGCATCAGATACAGCGAGGTGGCGGCGGTGGCGTCCCCGGCGACGATCGCGTCGGCCAGCGACCACGCCCGGCGGACGGCCGAGGCCGCGGTCCGCTCGGTCACCTCGGCGGCATCGAGCGTGGTGCCGGGGCCGCACTCCAGTGCGAGCTTCTCGAGTTCCCGCAGCAACCGCTGCTGACGATCCCCGACGTGCGCCACGAGGGTGCGCGCGGCATCGCTGTCAAGCGTCAGCGAGAGCTCCCGCGCCCGCGCGATCACCCACTTCGGCAGCTCCCACGGCTTCACGCTCGCCTCGGTGTTCACCACCCCGCCGGCTTTCAGCACGCTGTCGTGAAGGGCCTTGGGGACCTTCGTGCGAGAGTCCTCGCGGGCGAAGAACGCGACCGTGGTGTCCGGGGCGATGGCGCCGATGGCCTGCTCCAGCGGCTCCATCTCTCGCTCCTTCAGACGCTCGGCTCCGTCGACGATGATGAACCGCCGCCCGATCGCGAACGTCATCGCCTGGAGCGCGTAGGCGATCGCCTCAGGCGTGGCGTCCTCGCCGTCGAGCAGCTCGACGCCCTGAGCGCCGCTCGCGGCCTCGGCGAGCTCACGCAGCCGCGCGCGACGCTCGGTGATCCGGCCGTGGTCGTCGCCGTGAATGAGGTAGGCGGGTTTGAAGTCGGCCATCGCTGCGCACGCAGTCTAGGTCGCGTCGGCGACGGCGCTCAGCGCGATCGCGACGGCCTGCTCGGGGCCGTCCGCGGCCCGGATGCCCTCGATCTCCCAGCTCGCGAGGCCGACGACGGTGCGCCCCGCACGGAGGCCGAGCGCAATCTCGGACAGAGTCCCATAGGCGCCGCCCACTGCGATCAGGGCATCGGAACTGCGGACGATCAGCCCGTTGCGGAGCTCACCGAGGCCGGTGGTGATCGCCACCCCCACCCACGGGTTGGCCGCCGTGCGGTCCTCGCCGGGGAGCAGGCCGACGGTGAGGCCGCCGGCATCCGTGGCGCCCCGGCACGCCGCCTCCATCACCCCTCCACGACCGCCGGTGACAACGACCGCGCCGGCCCGGGCGAGTCGATCCCCCACCTCACGCGCGAGCGCGAGGGTGTCCACATCGGCCTCCGATGCGCCGACGACCGCGATGTACGGGCGGTCCGCGCTCAGCGGACGACCACGTTGACGAGCTTGCCGGGCACCACGACGACCTTGGCGATCTCCCGGCCGTCGACATGGTCCTGGACCCTCGAGGAGGCGAGAGCGATCCGCTCGAGCTCGGGTCGGTCGGCGTCTGCGGCGGCCTGCACCCGGTCACGGACCTTGCCGTTCACCTGACAGACGAGCTCGAACGTGTCGGCCTGGAGCATCGCGCTGTCGGCCGCCGGCCACGGCTCCTCCCACACGCGGGCGCCGGTGACGAGCTCATAGGCCTCCGAGCCGAGATGGGGCGCGAACGGGAACACGAGCGAGGCGGCGGTCGCGATCGCGAACCGCCGGGCGGCGAGGTCCGGCTCGATCGCCGGGTTGTAGAGCTCGTTGACGAGCTCCATGATCGCGGCCAGCGCGGTGTTGAACGCGAACCGGCCGGACATGTCGCCGGTCACCTTGTCGATTGCCCAATTCGCCTTGCGCACGACCCTCAGCGAGTCGCCGGTCGGCTCCTCGGGCTGCTCGGCGGGCTCGCGGCTCGGCTGCTCCTCGGCCATCTCGGCCGCCAGCCGGTAGAGCCGGGCGAGGAACCGATGGACGCCCGCCAGCGAGGTCTCCGACCACGCTGCGTCCTGGTCCGGCGGACCGATGAACAGGATGTAGCAGCGTGCCGCGTCGGCCCCGTAGCGCTCGACGATCGGCATCGGGCTGATCACGTTCCCGCGCGACTTCGACATCTTGTGGCCGTCGGGGCCGAGGATCATCCCCTGGGTGAACAGGGCCTGGAACGGCTCCTGGACGTCGAGCAGGTCCATGTCGGCCAGCGCCTTGACGAAGAACCGCGCGTACATCAGGTGGAGGATCGCGTGCTCCACCCCGCCGATGTACTGGTCGACGGGCATCCATCCGCGGAGCACCTCGCGGTCCCAGGCCGCGGTCTCGTTCCGCGCGTCGCAATAGCGCAGGAAGTACCAGGAGGAGTCGACGAAGGTGTCCATCGTGTCGGTCTCGCGGTGGCCGGGCCCGCCACAGGACGGGCAGGTCGTCTGCCCCCAGTCCTCGGCCGTGGCCAGCGGCGAGCGACCCTTCGGCTGGTAGTCCTCGACGTCCGGCAGCTCCACCGGGAGGTCCTCGGCCGGGACCGGCACGGTTCCGCACCGCTCGCAGTACACGATCGGGATCGGGCACCCCCAGTAGCGCTGGCGGGAGACGAGCCAGTCCCGGAGGCGGAAGTTGACCGAGGTGTGGCCGCGGCCCTCTCGGTCGAGCCACGCGACGATCGCCTCGTAGGCCTCGCGGTTGTCCATTCCGTCGAACTCGCCCGAACCCGTCATCGGACCGTCGCCGGTGTACGGGAGCTCGTCGGACTCCTCGCTCTCGATCACCCGCCGGATCGGCAGGTCGAAGACCTCGGCGAAGGCGTGGTCGCGCTCGTCGTGGGCCGGGACGGCCATGATCGCGCCGGTGCCGTACTCCATCAGCACGTAGTCGGCGACGTACATCGGGATCTCCTCCCCGGTCACCGGGTTGGTCACGGTCCGGCCGAGCGGGACGCCGGTCTTCGGCTTCTCAGCCGCGCCGCGCTCCTGCACGGACTCGTTGACCACCCGGTTGACGTACGCGCGGACATCGTCCTGGTGGTCGGTTCCGTCGGCGAGGCGAAAGACGTCGGGGTGCTCCGGGGCCATGACGAAGAACGTCGCGCCGAACAGCGTGTCCGGCCGCGTGGTGAAGACCGGGTAGTCGATCTCCAGCTCCTCGCAGCGGAAGGTCACCTCGGCCCCGCTCGAACGGCCGATCCAGTTGCGCTGCATCGACTTGACGTGCTCGGGCCAGCGGATCGAATCGAGATCGTCGATCAACCGCTCGGCGTAGTCGGTGATGCGGAAGAACCACTGCTCGAGCTGGCGGAGCTCGACCTCGGCGCCGCAGCGCTCACAACGGCCATCGATGACCTGCTCGTTGGCCAGCACGGTGGCGTCGTTGGGGCACCACTTGACCGCCGCCTCCTTGCGGTACGCCAGCCCGCGCTCGAACAGCTGGAGGAAGATCCACTGCGTCCAGCGGTAGTAGCTCGGCTCGTGCGTGGCGATCTCCCGCGACCAGTCGATCGAGATGCCCCAGGAGCGAAACGCGCGCTGGAACGCGGCGATCGACGCGTCCGTCGAGGCGCGGGGATGCTCGCCGGTGCGGATCGCGTGGTTCTCGGCCGGCAGCCCGAACGCGTCATAGCCCATCGGGTGGAGCACCGTGCGCCCGGTGCGGCGGTGGAAGTGGGCGATCGCGTCGCCGAGGGCGTAGTTCTTCAGGTGACCGATGTGGGGCTCCCCACTCGGGTACGGGAGCATCTCCAGCACGTAGGAGGCGTCCTGGCCGGCGTCGGCGTTCGAGACGTGCCACGTCTCCTCGTCGGCCCAGACCGCCTGCCAGCGGGGCTCGATCTCGTTCGGTGCGTAGCGGTGCTCGGCCATCGGTGCAGTGAGGTTACCCGCGGGTCGGCCGCGTTCCGCCTGCGGGCGGGCGGTTTCGCCGGTCGCCGTCTTGCGCGACCGGGGTCGGGACCGGTTTACCATCGCAGGCGTGGAAGAAGAGAGTGAGCGCTCGCAGGAGGCGGCGGGGACGCGGCAGGCATCCGGGGCCGCCACCGGACACACCGATCCGGCGCCGGCCGGCGCCGCCGACCGCGTCGGCTCGATCCTTGCCGCCGCCGAGGCCGCGGCCGCCCAGCTCCGGGCCGACGCCGAGCGCGAGCTGCGCGATCGGATCGCCGAGGCCGACCGCGCGGGCGAGAACCGAGTCCGCGCCGCCGAGGAGGAGGCCGAGGACATCCTCGCCTCGGCGCGTGCCGAGGCCGAGCGGCTGCTCACCGAGGCCCGCGAGCGGGCCGAGGAGGCGACGACCAACGCGACCTCCGAAGCGCTGACGATCACCGCGCGCGCCCACGAGAACGCCGACAAGACCAAGGCCGAGGCCGCCGAGGCGGCCCGGGAGGCCCGGGAGTCGGCCGAGGAGCGCGCCCGCGAGCTGCTGGGGGACGCCCGGCTCGTCGCCGGCGACGTCCAGGGCTCGGGGGCCGAGCTGGTCGGGAACCTCCGCGAGCTCGGCGACGCGCTCCGCGCGAACGCCCAGCGACTGCTCGGCGACGTCCAGACGATCCACACCCGCATGCGGTCCGAGATCGACACGATCGAGCGCCGCGTGCCCGCACCGGGCGCCGGGCGCTCCCGAACCCGCGACGGGGAGGCGGGCCGCCCCCGAAGCGGCCGCGACGGTGACGCCGCCGGGCGCGGGCGGGCGGCCCGCGCAGAGTCGGTCGGCGATGACGACATCGACGTTCCGGAGTTCATTCCGCCCAGGTAGGCAGGCCCTGAGGGCCGCCGCAGGCGTGTTAAGCTGGGGCCTCGCGGGGCTGTAGCTCAGCTGGGAGAGCGCGACACTGGCAGTGTCGAGGTCACGGGTTCGAGCCCCGTCAGCTCCACTTCTCGCGGATCGCCGCGGGCGTTCAGCTCTGGGTCTTGGCCTGCTCGAGCGCCGCCGGCGGGTCGAGTTGCGGGTTGCCGGTCACGAGCGTCAGCGCCCGGTCGGCGAGCTCGGCCGCGTCCGCGCCCGAAACCTCGTCGTCGCGCAGCGCGAGCGCGAGCAGTGCCTGGCGGAGCAGCTCGGGGTCCTTGGTATCCGGTGGCGGCCCGGCCTGCGGCAGCGCGCGCGTGGCCACGACCAACTTCACGGCGCCCGCTCCGCCCCCACCGAACAGCCGTCCCGGCGCCTTGTCGGGAATCGTGGCGGCGACGCCGCCGGTCGCCGGGTTGACGAGGTTGACCTTGCTGCGCAGGCCGGAGCGCTCGAGCGCGAGCCGGTAGCCGGAGAGCCGCAGGTAGCCGAGCTGCGCGGCGAGCGAGACGTACGCGCCCGCCTCGGCCTCGTCGCGGAGCTTCGCCTGGTGGAGACTGATCTGGGTGCCGGCGTTCGGCACCGCCGGGATCGGGGTCGGGCGCAATCAGCAGGAAGGCGTGCGAGCCGAGCCGCCCCGCCCCCACGCCGGCCACCTCGGCGAGCAGCTGGTAGCCGCCGAGGCCGAGAGCGCCGACGATCCCCGGCGGCAGCGGGTTCTCGGAGAGATGGCCGGGGGCGAAGCTCATCTAGTTGTCGAGGATCCCGCCGACGATCCCGCCGATCAGGCCGCCGCCGCCCTCGCGCTGGGCGTTGCCGCCGGCACCCTCCGCGCCCTGCGCGGGATGGAAGTAGGCGCTCTGCAGGCAGACGCGGCCGGGACCGGTGAAGCGGTTGAAGACGAGGTTGCCGCCGCCGGAGAGAAAGCCGGTCTTGAAGCCGTAGACCTCCTGGGTCATCTGCACCGAATGGTCACGGTAGACCCAGCCGCCGGGCTCGATGTCGATCGTCTCGCCGGCGTCGAGCACCTTCTCGAACAGGTTGCCGTAACCGTGGATCCAGACGACGCCCTCGTGGTCGCCGGCCATGAAGTGGTCGACCCACAGGCCACCGCCGTACATCATGTTGGCGAAGCCCTTGATCCGGCCGTAGTCGTACTCGACCCCGCCGGTGGCGGCGAGGAACTGGTGCTCGCGGACCATGATGCTCTCGCCGGGCTGGAGGTGCACCGCGGCGATGTGGCCCGGGGCATCGCGGCTGAAGGCCATCTCGCCGGCCGACTGCGCCTCGAGCAGCAGCAGCGGCATCCCGCCGAACACCCGGCGCTTGAGGCCCTTCTTGAGCGGGTGCAGGCCGATCTGGAGCTGGGGGTACTTCCACAGCAGCACGTGGTGCTCGAAGTAGACGGTGACCTGGCCGTCGAGCGCCATGTGGAGCGCCGGGACGAGCTCGCCCTCGAGCCGGTAGTTGAGCCCCGGCGCGGAGCCCTGCATGACCTGAGTCGGGAGGATCTGTGGGGCTGATGGCATCGGCTCTCCTTCGGCGTGTCTCGTGGCGACGTTCAGGCCGCAGCCACCCCGGCCGCGTCCTCGGCGCGGACCCTATCGCCTGGGGTGGCGCGCGGTCGAACGGTGACGGGAAGTCCTCCCTCCGGGCTGAGCGTCGGCATCTTGCCGATCCGGAGCTCGAACCCCGGCTGGAGCTCCGGGCGGACACGCTGCAGGAGGTTGGTGGCGATCGCCTTCACCATCAGCTGGCCGAACCGCTTGCCGATGCAGATCCGGCTGCCGGCGCCGAACGGGATGTACGCCCCGGGCGGGAGCCGGCGCCGCGCCTCGGGGGAGAACCGCTCGGGCAGGAACGCCTCGGGATCGGGGTACAGCTCGGGCAGGCGGTGGGTGACCCACGAGGAGTGGATGATGTGGACCCCGGCCGGGATCTCGTAGCCGCCGAAGCTGAACGGGGCCACACTCATCCGCGGCCCGAACCACACCGGCGGATAGAGGCGGAGGGTCTCATCGACGACCATCGAGAGGTACGGGAGCCCGGAGATCAGATCCTCGGTGGTCGGGGCCCGGCCGGCCAGGACGGCGTCCTGCTCCTCGACGACGGCCTGCAGCACGTGGGGATGACGGGCCAGCTCGAGCATCAGGAACGAGAGCGTCGAGGAGGTCGTGTCGTGCCCCCCGAACAGCAGGTGCATCACCTGGTCACGGAGCTCGGGCGCCGTGAAGCCGTCGCCGTCCTCGTCCCGGGCCTCGAGCAGCATCGAGAGGACGTCCGGCCGGTCGATCTCGCTCCCCGTCCGGCGATCGATCTGGGCGAGGATCACCTCGTCGAGGGCTCGCCGGTTCGCCTGCAGGCGCGCCCACGGGCTCCCCGGTCCGCGCAGCAGCATCATCCACGTCTCGGTGTCGTAGTAGGCGAGCGCGGCCTCGAACAGCTCGGCCGCGCGGGCACCGCTGCCCTCGTCACGGGGATCGAGGCCGAGGACCGCCCGCATCGCGATGCTCATCGCGAGCTGACGCACCCAGGCGTAGAGGTCGATCCTCTCCCCTGGCCGCCAGCCCTCGAGCGCCCGCTCCGCCTCGTCGTTCATGACCCCGACCGCGTCGTCCATCCGGCGGCGGTGGAAGGCGGGCATCATGATCGCCCGGGCCTTGTCGTGGTACGGGCCGTCGGTGGTGATCAGCCCATCCCCGATCAGCGGGCCGAGCTGTTCGCCGAACATCCCCTTGCGCCAGCTGAAGTTCGCGGCGCCGGAGACGGTGACGAAGTGGTTGGCCTCGGCCCCGATCAGGGCGACGATCGGGCGGTGGAGCGAGCGCAAGGAGAACACCGGCCCGTACTCGGCGTACAGCTCGAGCAGGACCTGGAGGGTCTCCCGCTGGAAGCGATGCGTGCGGCGCGCGCTGAACCACGTCTCGCCGGGCGGAAAGTCCCGCCGCGGGCGGCGACCGAGGTACTCGGCGAGCTCCTCACGGATCTCCGAGAGCACCTGGCTGAGGTTCGGCTCGGGCTCTGGCGGGGGCGCTCGCATCGCTCGTTCACCGCGCCGAACCGGCCGGGCCGACACGCGGCGCTCCGCAGACGATAATCCCTTCGCGTGTCAGACATCTACGTCACCGGCCACCGCAACCCCGACACGGACTCGATCGCCGCCGCGATCGGCTACGCCGAACTGCGCGGCCGGCTCGACACCCGCGAGCACTACATCCCCGTCCGGCTCGGCGACTGCAACGCGCAGACGCGCTGGCTGCTCGAACGCAGCGAGGCACCGGAGCCGAGCTACCTGCCCCACATCCTGCTCCGGGCGCAGGACGTGATGCAGACCGAGTTCCCGAGCACGGGCTGCGAGGAGCCGGTCCGCGTGGCCGGTCTGGCCATGGCCCGCGCGGAGCTCGACCTCGTGCCGATCGTCGACGATGACGGCGCGCTCAGCGGCGTCGTCTCCGAGCGCGCGCTGGCCCGCCGGTACATCCGCGAGACGCGGCAGACCTCGACTCTGCGCGAGACGTCGACGCGGCTGGCCGCGATCGTCGACGTGCTCGAGGGCGAGCTCGTCTACGGCGAGGACCGGGAGCTCGCCGGCCGGGTGTGGGCCCACTCGATGGAGGTCGGCTCGCCGAGCGGGATCTCCGACGGCGACGTCGTCGTCGTCGGCAACCGCCCGGACGCCCAGCGCCGCGCGATCGAGCTCGGCGCGGCGCTCGTCGTCGTGTCGAACGGTGCCCGGCCGGACGACGAGGTGATGGAGCTCGCACGCGAGCGGGACACCGCGGTCGTGCTCTCGCCGCTCGACACCTACGTCTCGGCCCGGATGATCACCCTGGCCGCACCGTGCAGCTCGTTCGTCGAGCCCGACCCGCTCACCGCCGCCCCCGGCTACCTGCTCGCCGACATCTCCGAGCAGATCAAGGAGATCCACTACGGCGCCGCCGTCGTCGTCGACGGCAAGCGGCGGCCGGTCGGGCTGATCACCCGGGCCGACCTCGTCGCGCCACCCCGGCGCCGTGTGATCCTCGTCGACCACGCCGAGGAGAGCCAGAGCGTGGCCGGGGTGCGCGAGGCCGAGATCGTGGAGATCCTCGATCACCATCACATCGGGTCGATCGAGACCCGGATCCCGGTGACGGCGACGTTCGATCCCGTCGGCTCCACGGCCACACTCGTCGTCGAGCGCTTCCGCCAGAACGGCCTCGAGCCGAGTCGCCCGACGGCGACGATGCTCCTCGGGGCGGTCCTCTCGGACACCGTGATCCTCAACTCGCCCACGACGACGGAGCGCGATCACCGCGTCGTCGACTACCTCGAGCGGGTGCTCGCCGTCGATGCCCGCCAGCTCGGCCGCGAGATGTTCGAGGCGACCTCCGATGTCTCCGAGGTGAGCGCCGAGGAGATCGTCACCCGCGATGCCAAGCAGTACCAGCTGAGCGGCGGCCAGTCGATCGGGATCGCGCAGGTGGAGGTGGTCGGTGAGGGGCTGCTCGAGCGGCGGGCGGAGCTCAAGGAGGCGATCGCCACCGAGCGCTCGCGCAAGGACCTCCAGCTCTACGCGCTGATGATCACCGACGTGCTCTCCAAGGGCACCCACCTGCTCGTCGACGGCGACGTCACCGCGGTCGCCCGCGCCTTCGGCACCGAGGCCGATGACTCGACGATCGCGCTCCCCGACGTGATGAGCCGCAAGAAGCAGGTGGCGCCGAAGCTGCTCGCCGCGCTCTGAGGACGGGACCGCCCGGCGCCCCGCGGGGCTAGACGGCGGCGGCGTCGACCGTCCGGGCCGGCGCCTCGCCCCACAGCTGCTCGAGCCGATAGAAATCGCGCATCTCCGGGGTGAAGATGTGAACGACGACGTCGAGGTAGTCCATCAGGATCCACCGCGCCTCGCTGACACCCTCCACCTTGCGCGGCAGCATCCCGTACTCGGCCTTCAGGCCGGCGTGGATGGCGTCGTGGATCGCCTTCACCTGCCGGTCGCTGCGACCGGTGCAGATCACGAACGTGTCGGCGTAGCCGACGATCGATCGGACGTCGAGCGCGACGATCTCCACCGCCTTGCGGTCGGCGGCGAGCTCGATGACGGCGTCGGTGATCTGCTCGGTGGTGATCTGCTCGGTGGTCATCTGATGGGTGTGCCTCCATGGGCCCCGTAGAGCCCGTGTTCGCGGATGTAGGCCGAGACGGCCGGCGGGACGAGATACCGGATCGGCTCGCCGGACCGCACCCGCTGCCGGACCATCGTCGAGGAGACGGCGATCCGCGGCATCTTGAAATAGCAGGTCCGATCTCCGCCGGGCAGGCGGCCGAGGGCCTCCCGAACGGCGGTGCGCGGCGTTCCGCGGCGGCGGGCCACGGCCAACGTGGCCAGTGACAGCACCCCCTCGGGCTCACGCCAATCCGGCAGACCCGCGGCGGCGTCACCGCCGAGGATGAAGAACAACTCACTGTCCGGACGCTCACGTTTCAGTGCCCTCAGGGTATCGACCGTGAAGGACGGGCCCTCCCGGTCGATCTCGAGCGAGCTGACCGCGAGCGTGTCGTCGCCCGCGACGGCGGCCCGGCACAGGGCGAGCCGGTGGTCGGGACCGGGGTCCTCGTCCTCGGCCTTGTGGGGTGGATCGCCGGTGGGGACCAGCAGCACCTCCCGCAGACCGAGTTGGAACCCGGCCTCCTGGGCGCAGATCAGATGTCCGATGTGGGGCGGGTTGAATGTCCCGCCGAGGATCCCGAGCCGATCCGCCCCGTCGGGCGGCGGCCCTCCGGAGGGGCTCATGTCAGCTTCGGATGTGTCCCGCGCCGTCGATCACGTACTTGAACGTGCACAGCTCCCGCATGCCGATCGGCCCGCGGGCGTGGAGCCGCTGGGTCGAGTTGCCGATCTCGGCCCCCATCCCGAACTCGCCGCCATCGGTGAACCGGGTCGACGCGTTGACGTACACGCAGGCCGAGTCGACCTCGAGCGTGAACCGGCGCGCCGAGGCCGTGTCACGGGTGACGATCGCCTCCGAGTGGCCGCTGCTGTGGGTGTTGATGTGCTCGATCGCCTGGTCGACGCCGCTCACGACGCCGACCGCGAGCTCGAGCGCGAGGTACTCCTCTGCCCAGTCCTCGGGGCCCGCCGGCTCGACCGGCACCTCGCCCGCGAGCCCAACCGTCCGCTCGTCACCGTGCAGGCGTACCCCGGCCTCATGGAGCTCGGCGAGGATCGAGGGCAGGAAGCGCTCCGCAACCGCACTGTCGACGAGCAGCGTCTCGAGCGCGTTGCACACCCCCGGCCGCTGGAGCTTGGCGTTCAGCACGATTCGCCGGGCGTCGTCGAGGTCGGCCGTGGGTTCGACGTAGACGTGGCAGTTGCCCGAGGCGGCGTAGATGACCGGCACTGTGGCCACGGCCTTGAGTGCGTTCTTCAGCCCTTCGCCGCCGCGCGGGATGATGAGGTCGACGAGCCCGCTCTGCGTCGCGAGCTCGGCCAGCTCGCCGCGCCCGCCGCCGGAGACGAGCGACAGCGCGCCCTCGGGCAGCCCCGCCCGCGCACCGGCCTCCGCCGCCACCGAGGCGAGGATCGCGTTCGAGTGGGCCGCCGTGCTCGAGCCACGGAGCACGATCGCGTTGCCGGACTTCAGGCACAGTGCGGCGGCGTCGATCGTCACGTTCGGACGGGCCTCGTAGACGACGGCGATGACCCCGATCGGCACCCGGACCTTGCGGACGTCGAGTCCGTTCGGGAGCCGGTGGCCGTCGATCACCTCGCCGACGGGGTCCGGAAGCGCAGCGATCGTCCGCACGGCGTCGGCGATCGCGGCGAGGCGTCCGTCGTCGAGCGTGAGGCGGTCGATCAGCGCGTCCGAGAGCCCGGACTCGTGCCCGGCCTGCAGGTCGAGGGCATTGGCCTCCAGGATCTCCGCCCGGCGCTCGAGCAGCGCATCGGCGATGGCGTGGAGCGCGGCGTTCTTGGTGCTCGAGTCGAGCGCGGCGAGCCGCCGCGCCGCGGCCTTGGCGGCGGTGCAGATCGCGGTGACCGATTCGACGGTGGTGGCCATCACCGATGAAGGTTACGCGAGCACGAAGTAGTCCCGGTGGACCGCTTCCTCCCCAGCCCCGGGGAGGAGCTCCCGCACCGCGCCGCTCTGGCGGCCGCGCACACTGCGCAGTTCAGCGGCCGAGAGGTTGCAGATGCCCTTGCCGATGACGTCGCCGTCGTGGAAGACCTCGACGGCATCGCCGGCGTCGAACTCGCCGCGCACCTCGACGACCCCGACGGGAAGCAGGCTGGTGCCGCCGTCGCGCAGGGCGCGGGCGGCCCCGGCGTCGACGAGCACCCGGCCGCGGGTCGGCTTGGCGTACTTCAGCCACAGCTTGAAGCTCGAGTAGCGGCCCTCTCGGGGAGCGAAGATCGTCCCCACCCGCTCCCCGCGGGCGGCGGCGAGGATCGTGCCCGGGGTCAGGCCCCCGGCGATCACGGTGGGGATCGCCGCCGCGGTCGCCATCTCGGCGGCGACGACCTTCGAGCGCATCCCCCCGGACCCGAGCGCCGAGGTGGTGTGGCCGATGTCGAGCTCGCGCAGCGCGTCGAAGTCCTCGACGGCATCGATCAGCTCGGCGTCGGGGACGTGCCGCGGGTCGGCGGTGAACACGCCGTCGGCATCCGTCAGCAGCACGAGCATCCGGGCGCCGAGCAGGATCGCCACCTGCGCGGCGAGGAAGTCGTTGTTGCCGAACGAGATCTCGTCGGTCGTCGTGGTGTCGTTCTCGTTGATGACCGGGACCACGCGCCATTCGAGCAGGGTGCGGAGCGTCTGGCGGGCGTTGAGGTAGTGGGTCCGCGCGCTCATGTCGAAGAACGTGAGCAGCACCTGCGCGCTCCGCACGCCGCGGGCCCGCAGGAGCTCGTCGTAGACGCCATAGAGCTTGCCCTGCCCGACGGCGCTCGCCGCCTGGAGCTCGGCCACGACCCGGGGCCGCAGCTCAAGCTCCATCACACCCATCCCGCGGGCGATCGCGCCGCTGGTGACGAGGATCGGGGCCTCGCCGGCGCCGTGGAGCTCGCTCACCTCATCACAGATCCGCCCGAGCACGTCGGTGCGCACGGCGCCGGTGTCGTCGGCGACGATGCTCGAGCCCAGCTTGACGACAACGGGTCCCATGGCGGTCCACAGGTTAGGGTCCGCGGGCGCGGCAGCACCCGACCCGTACCCGCGCCCGGTGGCGGGCGCGGGTACTTCAGCGGGTCAGAGCGGGTGCGTCAGGCGTGCGGACCGCGGTGACGCCGGAACGGGCACCACGGGTTCGCCGGGACGTTCCGGCACGGGTTGGGCATGGTGGCCTGGCGGGCCAACCGGTGCATCCTGACCCCGGTGGCCTTTGGGTAGTGGTCGCCCGGCTGGCAACCGAACGGCGGGAGGCTCAAGCCCGAGTCGCACAGGGTCTCGTTCAGGAACGGGATGTTGAGGTTGGGCGGGACATCGGTCGTGGTGCAGACCGGGTACTTCGTCTGCAGTGCGGTCGCCTCGGAGCTGAGCTGGCCCGTGTTCCCGCTGAAGCAACTGCTCGGGTGCGATTCCAGGTTGAGGTGGTCGAACGCCCCGTTGGTGGGGTTGCCGTAGCTGCCGTTGTTCACGAACCTGTTGTTCAGGACGTGGTTGCCCCAGTCGTCATACAAGCAGCTCCCCGCCCCGAGCAGAGGCGAGTTGAGCGTTCCTCCGGTGCAGGGCGGTCCGTTGTCCGGGTACGGGACGAGGATCAGGCCCCAGGCGTTGTTGTTCGCGAACCGGTTGCCCATGATCGTGTCGTTGCGACCGCCGGACACGGACATGCCCGTTCCCACCGGACCGGCGGAGGCGGAGCCGGCCTGAGGGACGTTCGGGTTGTTGTTGTCGTGCACATAGTTGTGGGTGAACACCCAGCACGTCGGCGCTCCCTTGATCGGGGGCTTGACGCCGGCAGGGCAGGCCCCGTCCTGGGGCGGCGGGTTGTCACCGTTCTGGCTGTTGGTGTCGAACCCGTCCTTGTTGTGGTCGAACTCGGAGTTCTCCACCAGCAGGCTGCCGCCGGAGTTGGAGCCCGAGTAACCGAGCGCGCTGTACTGACCGCGGGCATGGTTCACGACCTGGTTGCAGACCTGCTGGCAGGCCCCGATGTAGAAACCGGAGTCGTTGAAGTTGGAGGCGTAGACCTGGTCCCAGGTCCCGCCGTTCCAGTTGGACGTGAAGATCCCGTAGGCCGCGGCGGTCGACTCACCGCCGTAGAAGGTGCTCGTGGCCGACAGGTAGCTGCCGAGGAAGCCGGAACCGCCGACCTGGCCGGACCCATCGCCGCCGTTCCACCAGATCTCGTTGCCGGCGTTCCCGGCGCCGCTGAGGAAGTTGCAGGCGGTCAGGTTCTGGACCGACACGTTGGGCGCCTTCCACACGAGGATCCCGTTGCGGCCCATCGCCTTGCCCGCGGTGTCATGGACGCCGAAGTCCTGGGCACCGGACCGCGAGCTGCATGGCAGGCTGCCGGGCTTGGTGCCGTCGATGATCACCCGGTTGCGGTTCATGCCCCGCAGGTGGAGGTTCGCCGTGGAGATCACGACGCCGGCCGGGGTGTCGGCCGGCTGCGGGCCCCGGTTGCTGCGATGGTCGGCGCGCACCTTGTAGTCGCCCGGACCGACGAGCACCCAATCCCCCGGCTGGGCGGCATCGACCGCCGCCTGGACAGAGCTGAACTGGCCCGGGACACCGCGGTAGACCCCCACCCGCAGCACCCGAGCGGCAGCCGTCGGGACGAGCACGACGGCGAACAACAACGACAGCGACACGGCGATGCGGCGCATTCCGGTCTCCTCTCCTCTTGGACGCTCCGCACTCTACCGGTCGGGTCCGCCGGGCGAAGCCCCCGCCGGACCCGACCGTCGTCCTCGGCTCAGGCGCGCGTGCCGCGGCGCCGCGGGCACCACGCGTTGACCGGGACGCCCTGGCACGGATTCGGCATCGTGGCCAGGTTGCGCGGCAGCGGGTGCATGACGACCGTGCCGTGCTGCGGGTACTTGTCGCCGGGCTGGCACCCGAAACCGGTCACCTTCACGCCGGTGTCGCACAGCACCTCGTTGAGGAAGCTGACGTCGAGGTTCGCCGTCGGCGTGTCGGTGCAGTGCGGGAACTTTTGCTCGAGCCCGCTCGCCGTCGCCGTCAGCTGGCCCGAGGCGTCGCTGTTCCCGGCGAAGCAGCTGCTCGGATGGGGCTCCAGGTTGAACTGTCCGAACTGCCCATTCGTCGGGTTGCCGTAGCCGCCGTTGCCCGTGAAGCGGTTGTGGATCACGTGGATCCCCCACTCGTCGAACAGGCAGGTGCCCTGACCGAGGAGCGGGTTGTTCAGGGTGCCGCCGAGGCACGGCTGGCCGCTGTCGGTGAACGGCACGACGATGATCCCCCACGCCTTGTTGTTGGCGAAGGTGTTGTCCATGATCATGTCGTTGCGGCCGCCGGAGACGGACATTCCGGTGCCGACCGGCCCCTCGGCCGCGGTGCCGGCGGCCGGGGCGTGGTTGTTGTTGTTGTCGTGCACGTAGTTGTGCACGAACACCCAGCAGGCGGTGGTCTGGCTGATCGGGCTGATCTTGTTGCCGGGGCAGGCGCCGTTCTGCGGTGACGGGTTGTCGGCGTTCTGGCTGTTGGTGTCGAACCCGTCCTGGTTGTGGTCGAACTCGGAGTTCTCGACGATCAGGGACCCGCCGGAGTTCGTTCCGGAGTACCCGAGGACGTTGAACTGTCCGTGGGCGTGGTTGACGACCTGGTTGCAGATCTGCTGACAGGCGCCGATGTAGAAGCCCGAGTCGTTCATGTTGCTGCCGTAGATCTGGTCCCACGTCCCACCGGTCCAGTTCGACGTGAACAGTCCATATTTGGCCGCGTGGTCGTTGCCGCTGAAGTAGGTGCTCGTCCCTGACAGATAGGTCCCGAGGTAGCCGCGGCCGCCGACCTTGCCGCTGCCGTCGCCACCGTTCCACCACACCTCGTTGCCGGCGTCGCCGGAGCCGCCGAGGAAGTTGCACACGGTGAGGTTCTGGACCGAGACGTTGGCGGCCTTCCAGACGAGGATGCCGTTGCGTCCGAGCGGACCCTGGCCGGTGGCCCCTGACGGCCCGAAGTCCTGGGCCGAGCCCCGGTTGCTGCATCGCGTCGAGCCGGGCCTGGTCCCGTCGACGACCACCGTGTTGCGGTTCATGCCGCGCAGGTGCAGGGCCGCCTTGGCGATCACCACTCCGGCCGGGGTCGCGGACGGCTGCGGTCCGCGGTTACGGCGATGGTCGGCCCGCTCCTTGTAGTCGCCGGGGCCGACGAGGACCCAATCGCCCGAACGCGCGGCGTCGACCGCCGCCTGGATCGACCGGTACTTCCCGTGGATCCCGTGGTAGCTGCCCACGAGCAGCACGCGGGCGGACGCCGCTGGGGCGATGACGGCCGCAAGCAGCAGCGTGACGACCAGGGGGACTCTGCGCATCCCAACCTCTCTCCTCTTTGACACGGACGGGTCGGCGATACTAACGGTCGGGGTCGAGCTCGAACGCCACTCCGGCGATCTCGACGTCGTCGCCGGGTTGGAAGCCCCGCTCCTCGAGGGCTCCGATCACCCCGATCCCGCGCAGCCGGCGCTCGAGGTGGGCAAGGGCGTCCTCGTTGTCGAGGTCGTACCGCGCGATCAGCCGCTCGACCCCGTCGCCGGTCACGCGGAAGATGCCGTCGGAGCCCTGCTCGACCTCGAACGACCGCCGTCCGGCGGGCCGGAACACGCGGTGCTCGGCGAGCTCGTCGACCGCTCCGGGGAGATCGATGGCGCCGGCCTCGGGGTCCGGCAGGCCGGGCACCGTCCGCACGAGCAGCACGGCGAGTTCCTCGAGCCCGGCGCGAGTCGCCGAGGAGGTGAGGAGCACCGGGACCGCCTCGCCGAGACGCTCGGACCACTCGTGGCGGGCGCGCTCAGCCTCCGCCACCGGTACGAGGTCGGCCTTCGACAGGGCGAGGATCCGCGGCAGCGCGGCCAGGCGCGGGTCGTGCAGGGCCAGCTCCTGCTCGACGACGGCGTGGTTCTGCAGGGGTTCGGTGCCGTCGAGGGGCGCGAGATCGAGCACGTGGACGAGCAGCCGGGTGCGCTCGACGTGGGCGAGGAATTCGTGGCCGAGTCCGGCCCCGGCGCTGGCTCCCTCGATCAGGCCGGGAATGTCGGCAATCACGAGCTGGCGGTCGTCGACCTGGAGCGTGCCGAGCGCGGGCTCGAGCGTCGTGAACGGATAGTCGGCGACCTTCGGGTGGGCGCGGGTGAGCCGTGAGAGCAGCGAGGACTTGCCGGCGTTCGGGAGTCCGACGAGCCCGACGTCGGCGAGCAGCTTGAGCTGGAGGGTCAGCCAGCTCTCCGCGCCGGGCAGCCCGCGCTCGGCGAACCGTGGCGTCTGGTGCGTCGGGCCGGCGAACCGCTTGTTGCCCCGGCCTCCGCTCCCGCCGGCGGCGACGACCGCGCGCTGGCCGGGCCGGATCAGGTCGTGACGGGTCCCATCGCCCTCGACCACCACCTCGGTGCCGGGTGGGACCGGGATCTCCAGAGTCTCGCCGTCGGCGCCGTGGCGAAGCGCGCCCTGGCCGTGGCCGCCCCGGCGGGCCTTGAAGTGCGAACTGCGGCGGAAGCGCTCGAGATCCCGCAGCGAGTCGCTGCACACGAGCACGACATCGCCGCCGCGGCCGCCGTCGCCGCCGTCGGGGCCGCCCTTGGGCACGTGGGCCTCGCGACGGAAGCTGAGGCAGCCATCGCCGCCGCCCCCGGCCTGGACGTGAATGCGCGCGCGGTCCTGCACTGACACCATCGTGGCATGGCTGACTCTCACCCCGTGTTCCTCATCACCGGCGCGTCGAGCGGAATCGGCGCTGCCACCGCCCGAGCCGCCGCGCAGGCCGGCTACCGGCTCGTGCTCGCCGCCCGGTCGACCGACCGCCTCGACGAGCTGGTCGGCGAACTCGGCGGCCCCGAGCGGGCGCTGGGCGTGACCTGCGACGTCACCGAGTGGGAGCAGCAGGAGGCGATGGTCGCCGCCGCGCTCCAGAGCTTCGGCCGGCTCGACGTCGTGTTCGCCAACGCCGGCTTCGGCGCCGCCCGCGGCTTCCTCAAGGAGTCCCCCGAGTTCTGGCGTTCGATGGTCCTCACCAACGTCTACGGCGCCGCGCTGACGATCCGGGCCGCGCTGCCGGCGCTCAAGGAGGCGCGCGGCCACATCCTGCTCACGGGCTCGGTCGCCGGCCGCCGCGCGCTGTCCGGTTCGCTCTACTCGGCGACGAAGTGGGCGGTCACCGGGATGGGCGAGAGCCTCCGGCAGGAGCTGAACGGCACCGGCGTGCGGACGACGCTGATCGAGCCCGGGATGGTCGACACGCCGTTCTTCGACAACCCGGTCAAGGACGCGCTCGCGCCCGAGGACATCGCCGGAGCGGTGATGTACGCGGTCTCCCAGCCGGCGCACGTGGACGTCAACGAGATCCTCGTCCGGCCGACCGCGCAGGACGGCTGAGGCGACCCGGATTGGCGTTGCATATGCGGGCGTGGTCTGCGAAAACCGCATGACCCGGTAAACGATTTCTCCCGAACGGAGGCCCTGCAAGTGTCCTTACTCAGCGATTTCAAGAGGTTCCTGGTCAAGGGGAACCTCGTGACACTCGCCGTTGCGTTCGTCATGGGCGCAGTGTTCGCGGTGCTCGTGAAGGCGTTCATCGCCGACTTGATCACGCCAATCATCGCGCTGATCTTCGGCAAGCCCAACTTCGGCTCGCTGTCGTTCACGATCAACGGAAGCCACTTCGCCTACGGCGACTTCATCAACGCCCTCTTCACGTTCGTGGTCACGGCGGCGGCACTGTTCTTCTTCGTCGTCAAGCCGTACGAGGCGTTCGAGGCACGCCGCACCCCGGGCGAGGACGACCCGACGGCCAAGGAGTGCCCCGAGTGCACCTCGGAGATTCCGGTCAAGGCCAAGCGCTGCCCGATGTGCACCGCGCAGATCGCAGGCGCCACGGCGTGAGGCGTGTCACCGGGGGGCCGCCGTCGCCGGCCGCCCCCCGGTGAGCAGCTACAGCGTCGTCTTGCGGTTCGCGGCCGGCGCGTAGGTCCGGCAGGGCTCACCGCGCAGGCCCGGGCACGGGGGCAGCCCCGAGTTCACGGCGATCCCGGAGACGACCGGGAGCAGGATCCGCGACGGCATCCACCGCGAGTGCGCGATCGAGACCGTCGTCGGGCCCGACGGCACCGTCTCGGCGAATCCCCAGATCGGCTGATCGCCGCCAGGAGCCGAGATGGTCACGCGGATTCGCGAACCGGCCCGGTACACGTGGCCCTCGTAGTACAGCGGGATCGTCAGCTCGGTCCAGCGCCCGGGCTTCAGCAGCCGCACATCGCGCTCGGCGAACGTCGGGACCGGCTCGAGCGGCGTGCTCTGGCGGGGATCGAGCTTGCGCTCGGAGGCCCGCAGCCAGCCGCTCTGCACGTACGTCTCCTTGCCGTCCGGGCGAACCTCGGAGATCGTCGCCTGGAGGTCGACGTCGGGCACGTGGGCGCGGATCCACAGCCGCACCGCCCCGGCGCCGACAACGGTCGTCGTGTGGCGCAGCGGCGGCGTGGCGTAGCCCACCGCGCTCCCCGCGGGCGGCGTATCCCAGTGGTAGGGCGGTGTCGCCGTCCACAGGCCGTTCGTGCCGCCACCGGTATCACCCGAGAAGTCGGTCGGCGGACGGGATGCCGGGTTCCAGGTGAACGAGTTGGCCCCGGCCGGCCGCGTGCGGGCGAAGTTCGACCGCAGCGCCCCGCCCGACCCGAGGTACCAGGCCTGGGCGTGGGTGCCGGGCAGCGGGAACCGCGGGAAGCCCTGCTCGAACGCGGCGTAGGGGTTGCCCGGGGTCGAGCTGCCGGCACCGTTGTCGAACAGGATCCGGATCTGGGGCAGCGCCTGGAACGCGCTGAGCGCGCCGGCGTACGTCGCCTGGGACTGGATCGGGTCCGCCGGGAGCGTCAGCCCGCTGATCCCGAACACCGTCTGATAGATGACCGGCGCCAGCGCGGCCGCCGTCGGCACCCCTGGTGCCTGCCCGCCGACGTAGAGCTTCAGGAAGTCGTACCAGCGATTGAACGTCGCCGGATCGAGCGAATCGGTGTGCACGCCGTTGGTGAACGTGAACCACTTCCGCGAGGTGCCGGTGAAGTGCTCGGCGAGATCCGGGCAATGTCCGCCGGTCTGCTCGTCGGTGAACTGGCAGGCCAGGAATGTCGGCACGTTGATCTTGTGCACGAAGGTGATCGGGTCGACCGGGTCAGCAATCGAGGGCACGTAGAAGTTGTTGTCCCGGACCTTCTTGATCAGGTCGACCGCCGAGGCGTGAAGGACCTGGTTCGCGGCACAGGTCGCGTCGCCGCCCTGGATCCGCTGCAGCGCCCACGGCTGCCCTCCGGTCGCCGAGGCGGGCATCGCATCGTGCACGCGGTCCTTGGACCAGGCGAGGGCGAAGCCGGTGTTGAGAATGCCGCCCGGGTACAGCGTCGTCGCCGAGCTGTCGATGACCGACAGCGGCGTGATCGCGGCCAGGCTCGGAGGACGGTCCTCGGCGACGAACAGCTGGCTGATGCCGCCGTAGGAGATCCCGGCCATGCCGACCTTATGACCGAGGACCCAGGGCTGCCGGGCGACGGTCTCGATCACGTCGTACCCGTCGAGGCCCTGGAGCGGCTCGAAGTAGTCGAACGCGCCGCCGGAGCAGCCGGTGCCGCGCATGTTGACGTCGACGACGTTGAAGCCGAGCAGCGTCAGCACCGGGCTGATCCCGCTCTCGGCGCCTGCCGGGTTGGCGTAGCCGTATCCGGCGTACTCGATCACGGTCGGGTGTGGGCCCGAGCCGCTGGCAGTCCGGACATCGATTGCCAGCGTGGTCCCGTCCCGGGTCGTGAGGTAGCCGTAGCCGCTCGTCGGAAGCGTCTGGTTGTAGATGCTCGTGCTCGGCGGGGTCGGGTCGTTGGAGAGCACCGTGACCGGCGGCGAGGTGACGGCGGGGGTCCGCACGCGGTAGCCGCTGCCGGGCGCGACGTTGCGGAACACGAGGCCGCCGAGCGAGGTGGCGGTCGCCGTCTGCACGGTGTGCCCGTGGCGGCGGAGCGTCAGCGTCTGCCCGGGGGTGGCCCCGGTGACGTCGACCTGCTCCGCGCTCCCGCGGACCGTGAACGGCGCCGGGCCGGCGCGGTGCGTGGCCGCGAGGGCCGGGGCGGCAAACGCGAGCACGGCGGCGAGCGCAACGAGACACGACACGATCCTGCGGACGACGGGCATGCGGGCTCCTCTCTCATGGCGGCGCGGGTCGCGCCGCTCCTTCCCGGAGAGCAGCATGACAGGCGCGGCGCATTGGTGCCGCACTGCGTGTCCGGAGGGCGCGGACGCCCACCCCCGCCGGGGGGCTACTCGGCGTCGGGCTGGACGGCGATCACGCGGCCGCGGCGGCCCCGTGTGAACTCCACGGTGCCCGCCGACCGGGCGTAGATCGTGTCGTCCTTGCCGATGCCGACGCCGTCGCCGGGCTTGAAGCGCGTCCCACGCTGGCGGACGATGATCTCGCCGCCGGTGACGCGCTGGCCGGCGAACACCTTCACGCCGAGGCGCTTGGCGTTCGAGTCACGGCCGTTGCGGGATGAGCCGAGGCCCTTCTTATGAGCCATCGCTGGCCTCCGAAGTCGCGGTTGCCTTCTTCGCGGCGGCCTTGCCGGCCTTGATCTCGGTGACCTCGATGCGGGTCAGCTCCTGGCGGTGGCCGTTGCGACGGTGGTAACCGCGCTTGGGCTTGAACTTGACCACCCGGAGCTTCGGGCCCCGCTCGTGGGCCACGACCTTGGCCTTGACGCTCACCCGGGCGAGGTCCTCGCCATCGAGCACGTCGGCGCCGTCGACGAACAGCAGCGGATCGAGGGCCACCGACTCGCCGTCGCCGGCACGCAGCCGCTCGACGAGCAGGGTCTGACCCTTCTCGACGCGATACTGCTTGCCGCCTGTCTTGACGATTGCGTACATGGTTCTCTAATCCGAGGATGGCGCGGTCTGCGCCTTGGCGTTCGAACGGCGCCGTCCGCCTCTGCGGCCGCGGCGCCGAGGCTTCGATTCTAGCCCGTCCTCGGAATCGTCCGCGGATCGGCCCTCGGAGCCGTTGGCGGCATCCGCGGCCGGGACATCGACGAGCGACGCCGAGGCCGATGTGCGGCCGACCTCGTCGATCCGCACGAGGTGCTTCTCCCCCACGTACTTGGTCGCCCCGCGGACCGAGATGATGTAGCCGTCGATCTTCGCCACCGCGTCGTCCGGGCTGTACATGTGCGGCTCGACGATCTCGACGTGGACCTCCTCCCCCTCACGGAAGGGCAGCGCCCGTTCAAGCACCTCCTCGCGGTCGCCCTCGAGCAGCACCGCGAAGTGCTCCAGCGGCAACCCCTCGGAGCCCTGGAAGTGGAACCACTTGCCGGTCTCCTCCTCGATCTGGTGGAGCACCCGGGCGCCACCCGAGGTGAACTCGGCGCTCACCCGGGGGTTCATCTGGAGCAGCAGGGCGTCGGCCTTCGTCTCCTTGGCCAGGTCCCGCATCCGCCGCTCGAACTCGAGCGCGACGGTCTCCTCGGACTTGATCACGCCCTCCCCGTCGCATGTCGGGCACGGGCGGGTCATGATCTCCCGCACCCCGTCGGTGACGTTCTGGCGCGTCATCTCGACCAGGCCGAGCGGCGAGATCTCCACCACGAAGGTCTTCGTGCGGTCCTCGTCGAGCGCCTTGCGCAGGGTCTTCAGGACGGCGTCCCGGTTGCGCGCGCGGGCCATGTCGATGAAGTCGATGACGATGATCCCGCCGATGTCCCGCAGGCGGAGCTGGCGGACGACCTCGTCCGCCGCCTCGAGGTTCGTCTTGGTGATCGTGTCCTCGAGCCGGGCGCCCTTGCCACGACCGATGAAGCTGCCCGAGTTGACGTCGATCACGGTCAGCGCCTCGGCGTAATCGATCATCAGGTAGCCGCCGCTGGCGAGGTCGACCCGGCGCGAGAGCGTCGAGTTGAGCACCTCGTCGACCCCGAAGGTCTGGAGCAGGGGCGTCTTCTCCTCCCACAGCTCGACCTGGTCGACGAGCTCCGGAGCGGTCCGGGAGAAGAACGAGACGAGTCGGTGGTGCTGCTTCTCGTCGTCGACGATCGCACGCTCGAACTCGGCCGAGTAGATGTCGCGAACGACGCGCACCGAGAGGTCGGCCTCCTGGAAGACGAGCGCCGGGGCGTTCGTCCCCTCGACCCGCTTCTGGAGCACCTCGTTCAGCTTGAACAGGTAGAGCAGCTCGCGCTCCAGGTCGGCGCGCTTGGCGCCCTGGGCCGCGGTGCGGATGATCGCGCCGGCCCCCTTGAGCTCCAGCTTCGCGGCCTGCTTGCGCAGCCGCTCGCGCTCCTTGTCCTCGAGCCGGCGTGAGACGCCGACGCCCTCGCCGAACGGGGCGAGGACCATGTAGCGGCCGGCGATCGTGAGGTCCATCGAGAGGCGGGCGCCCTTCGTCTTCAGGGGGTCCTTGACGACCTGGACGACGATCTCCTGCCCGGGCTTGAGCAGATCGGTGATCTGCCGCGCGTCGCGGCCGGAGCCGCGGCCCCGGCGGGGAGCCTCCACGCCGGGCAGCACGATCTCGTCGACGTGGAGGAAGCCGTTCTTCTCCAGGCCGATGTCGACGAAGGCGGCCTCGAGGCCGGCGAGCACGTTGTCGACGCGCCCCTTGTAGATGTTGCCGACGATCGAGCGGGCGCCGCGGCGCTCCAGATAGAGCTCGGCGACCTTGAACTCGGCGCTCGGCCCGGTGTTCTTACGGCGTCGCCGCGAACCTCCCGAGGGGGCCGCTTTGCGTGCGGCCACGGTCCCCGTGGCCTCGAGCAATGCGACTCGCGTCTCGCCGCGGTCGACACTGACCAGTACTTGCTTCTTCAATGCGTTTCAGTCCTTTGCGGATCGGAGCCCACTCGGGGAAGGGCCGCCGGTATGACGGGGCCGCTCGCCGAGGGGCGATCTGTGGGCGGATGCCGGCGGCGCAGGTCTGCGCGCGCCGGGCGAAAAGCTGGTGGGCCGGACTCATGCGAGCACCGACCTCGATTTGCTGGCCAGCCGAGCCTGGATGTGGATCGACTCGAGCAGGCCGAGGGCCAGGAACGTGACCAGCACGGAGGAGCCGCCGTAGCTCATCAGCGGTAACGGCACTCCGGTGATCGGCATGATGCCGATCGTCATTCCGACGTTGACGAACACCTGAAACATGAGCATGGCGAGTACCCCGGCGGCAATCAGGGTCCCGTAGAGATTCTTGGCCATCGTCATGATCCTCAGCGTCCGCCAGATGAGCAGCGCATAAAGCGATAGTACGAGCGCCGCCCCGGCAAAGCCGTAGGTCTCGCCGACGACGGCGAAGATGAAGTCCGTCTGGTGCTCGGGGAGATAGTTGAGATTCGTCTGCGAGGCACCGACCGTTCCACGGCCCGTCTTGCCCCCGGAGCCGATCGCGATCTCGGACTGCAGGATGTTGTAGGTCGCCTTCTGCGGATCGTGGGACGGGTTCAGGAAGCCCGTGAGACGCTGGACCTGATACGGCTTGAGGACGTGGACGCCCATCGCGGGCGCAACCGCCAGCACGAGCGTGACGGCCACCGCGAACAGCGCGAGCAGCGCCGCGAGCTGCCGGCCCGAGGTCCCCGCGAACATCAGCACCGAGAGCGCGATCGCCACGTACACGAGGCCGGTCCCGAGGTCCGGCTGGGCGATCACGATCAGCGCCGGGAGCAGCGCCAGCAGCATGATCCGCGCGGTCGTCCGCCGCTCGTGCAGGCGCCGGCTGCGGTCGACCGCGAACGCGCCCAGCGCGGCGACGAGCATCACCTTGCCGAACTCGGAGGTCTGCACCTCCAGGAATGGGAGCGGGATCCAGCGGTGCGCGCCGAGGATCGGCGGCATCCCGAACACGACGAGGTTGAGCACGATGATCAGCCCGTAGATGCCGTAGCGGTACTCACGCAGCCGCGAGTAGTCGATCCGGGAGAGGACGAGCGCGAGCGCGAGCCCGATCGCCGCGTACAGGGCCTGGCGTTCGACGTAGTAGAGCGGCTGCCCGGTCTTCAGCGTGCGGGTCGCGCCCTTCAGCGTCACCAGCGAGCACGCCACGAGTCCGAGCGCGGCGAGCAGCAGCAGCGGGTCGAACAGCAGGGTCCGCGAGCGCTGCGGGCTGACGATCTCCTCGTCGGGGACCTGGATCGGGGCGAGTGGGCTCACAGCGTCTTCGATGTACCGGCGACGAACTTACCGCGGTTGCCGTAATACCACTGGGAGAGGATCTGACGTGCCGCAGGGGCCGCGGCGGCCGCACCGAAGCCACCCTGCTCGACCGTCACGGCGACGAGGATCGGGCGCTGAGGATCGGGCACGAAGCACACATACCACGACTGGTCGGCCTGATTGTCGTGTTGGGCGGTTCCCGTCTTCCCATACACCGGGAATCGGTTCTGATCCCAGCCGGAGAACACGTCGGCCGACGTGCCGCCGGCGGACGAGGCTGCGAGGTGGAGGCCGCTGCGGATCGCGTCGAGGTTCTGGGGGTCGATCGAGACGTGGCGCGCGGCCGCGGGATCGATCCGCTGGAGCACGGTGCCGTCCGGCGCCTGGACCTGGAGCCCGACGTGGGGGCGAACGACGGTCCCACCGTTCTCGATCGCCGAATAGGCCACGGCGAGCTGGAGCGGCGTCGCCTCGACGTCGCCCTGGCCGACGGCCGTGTTCTCGTTGTCACCCACCGACCACGGCCGGCCGTCGGCGATCCCGCACGAGGCGCTCGGCTTGCGGCCCTTGAACGGTCCCGTCCCCCGCTCGCATTCGAGCTCCAGCTGGTCGCGGTGGGCGCGCCATGCGGGGCTCGGCAGGATCCCGTTGGGCGAGGGCTCGCCGCCGACGTCGATGCCCGTCGCCCGTCCGATGCCGTAGGCCCGGGCCCACTGCTGGAGCGCGCCGCCCTGCGGCGAGTCGCGGTTGGTGAGGCGGCCGAGGTTGTAGAAGAACGTGTCGACGGAGAACTGGATCGCGTGGACCATGTCGACCGAGCCGTACGATGCGCCGCCCGCGTTGTGGCGGATCAGCCCCGGGCCGTCCTGGTAGGAGCCCGTGTCGTCATAGGTCTGCCCGAGGTTCCAGGCCCCGCTCTGCAGCGCCGCCGTCGCGGTGATCGCCTTGAACGTCGAGCCGGTCGGATAGCTCGACGCGATCGCCCGGTTGAGCTGCGGGAACCCGGCCGACTGCCCGAACATCTGGTTGTAGCGGGCGTTGCTGATCGGGTGGGCGCTCGCATTCGCGAGCACGTTCGGGTCGAACGTCGGCAGCGACCCCATCGCCAGCACCGAGCCGTCGCGCGGGTCGAGCGCGACGAACGCGCCTGCGGTGGCCGGCGGGTTGTTGGCGATCGCCTGGGCCAGCGCCCCCTGGCCGGCCTTCTGGAGTCCGAGGTCCAGTGAGAGCTTGAGGACGTGGCCGGCAACCGGCTTGGTCTGCGAGAGGTCGCCGCGGGGCTGCCCCAGCGAATCGACCTGGACGCGTTCGGCGCCGTCCCGGCCGCGGAGGTAGTGGTCGTACCAGAACTCCAGGCCGGACTGACCGACGATCGAGTTGCGCGAGGCACCGCGGAAATGGCGCTGACCGATCTCCTGGGCGTTGATCGGGCCGACGGTCCCGAACAGCTGGGCTGCGGTGTCGTGGAGCGGGTACGAGCGCAGCCAGACCTGCTGGACGTTGACCCCGGGAAACTGCGTCTGACGCTCGGCGAGGTAATCGAGCACGGCGCTCGAGACGTCGGTCTTCAGCGTCACGTCGGCGTACGGCAGCTGCGCCGCCTGCTGGGCCACCTTGCATGGGATCGGAGCCAGCGGCGGAGAGCCGGGATGGGCGATCACCGGGCAGGGCCCGGGCTTCGTCGACTCCCCGAGCACGAACGCGAGCCGGTCGTAGAGCGACTGGAGGCGATCGGGGGCCTTCGGCAGGTCGGGTGGCGAGATCTGGACCGCGATCGTCGGCCGGGAGTCGACGAGGACGTTGCCGCCCCGGTCCACGATCTGCCCCCGCTGGGCGGGGATCGCGATCTCGCGCACGCGGTTGGTGCTCGCCTGGGCGAGGTACTTGTCGCTGCTCAGCACCTGGAGGAACCACAGGCGGAAGAAGATCACCGCGAACATCGCGAGCGCGAGCGTGCCGATGATCGCCACGCGCATGGCGAGCTGCGGCGTCAGCGGCGGACGGCGGTCTTCGGGGAGCTGGATCATCGCGAGGAGCGCGGGATCGGCCCGAGGCGCTCGGACGGGCGGTGCAGCGGGCTGAGGCCGCCGGTCGTATAGGCGCGGCGCCGGCGCCGGCGCGGGTCCATCGGGAGCGCTCCACGGACGATCCGGCGGACCAGCGCGTACATCGGCAGGGACAGGAGCGCGTTGACGAGCACGGTGACGAACAGCTGCTGAAGGAGCAGGAAGCTCACCGGAGCTTCGACCCCGAGCAGGAACTGGATCAGCGTCATGCCGAGGCCTGCGAACGCCGTCGCGGCGGCGCCGACGACGAGCGGAACGAGGCCGTGGGCGGGATCGCGGAGCTCGCGCAGGCGGCCGCTCCAGTAGCCGATCGCGATGTACAGCAGCGAGGTGACGCCGAGCGTCTGCACGAGCAGCAGGTCGACGAGCAGGCCGACGCCGAAGCCGGTCACGGCGCCGAGCAGCGAGCCGCACAGCAGCCCGACCGACATCACGAGCAGCGGCGTCAGGTCGGCGCTCACCCCGAAGATCGAGATCTGCGAGACGCCGGCGACCTGCACCACGACGGTGACGAAGGCAAGCAGCGCGAGCCGTACCGGGAGTCCAAGCGGCTCTCTCACGGGACCGAGGCCCTCGCGGATCCGGCGTGGGGGCTGGTGAGCACCTGGACGACGTCGAGGTGACGGAGGTCGACGCCGACGGTGACCTGGACCTGCCCGTTGTTGAGCAGGTTGTTGAGGTCGGCGTTCGAGACCTGGCCGATCGGGATCCCGGGTGGGAACAGCGACTCCAGGGGCCCCGAGCGGAACCCGGCGGTGACGACCTGCTGGCCGACCGCGATCTGGGCGTTGCGCGGCAGGTACTGGAGGACGAGCTGGTTCGGGTTGCCGACCGCGGGCACGAGCTGGCCGCTGTCGCCCTTGGCGTTCTGGATCTGGGCGGTGACGGACGAGGAGTGATCGGTGATCAGGGTCACCACGGCGTAGTTGGAGCCGACCTGCGAGACGCTCCCCACGAGGCCGTTGTCGCCGAGCACCGGGTCGTCGACGTGGACCCCGTCGGCGGACCCCTTGTCGACCTGGAGCGTCCGGTACCAGAGGCTCGGATCGCGGCCGATGACCTGCGCCGCGACGGGCTGGTAGCGGCCGACGCCGAGGCTGTTGTCGAGCCCGACGAGCTTCGCCAGGTGGGCGTTCTGGAGCAGGGCCTGCTGATAGCCGGTGACCTCGGCGGTGAGGCGCCGGTTCTCCTTGCGGAGCTGGTCGCGCTCCGAGCGGGCGTGGAAGGTGTCCGAGAACCAGCCGGCGATGTCCCGCACCGGGCTGAGGATCTTGGAGGCGCCCTTCTGCACCGGCGAGAGGACCTCGACGATGCCGCGCTGGACGCTGTGCAGCGGGCTGCTCGGAGACTCGCCGAAGTAGGCGGTCAGCAGCAGCAGCGAAACGGCGACCAGCAGCGCGAGAAGCGCGCGGCGCCGGCGGATGATCTTCGGATCCACAGCGTCAGAATCTCCAACGTCGGACGCACACCTTCGTCGTCCAACTTAGTAGCTCATGCCGGCGGGCGGAAGGGTCCGCTAGTACCGCCGGCGGCGGTTTCTCTGGTTCTTGCTGGAGCGATGGATGGCCTCGAACTCCTCCAGCGAGCGCCCGGAGCCGACCGCCACGCAGGTGAGCGGCGATTCGGCCAGGTGCGCGGGCATCTGGGTCTCGTGGCGCAGGCGCTCCTCGATGCCCTGGAGCAGCGAGCCGCCTCCGGCCAGCATGATCCCCCGGTCCATGATGTCCGAGGCGAGCTCGGGCGGGGTGCGGTCGAGCGTCTCCTTCACCGCGTCGAGGATCTGCGAGACGGGCTCCTCGAGCGCGCCGCGGATCTCCTCGCTGGTGAGAACGACGGTCTTCGGCAGCCCCGAGACCATGTCGCGGCCCCGGATCTCGGCCTGGACCTCCTCGCTCATCGGATGCGCCGAGCCGATCTCCAGCTTGACCTCCTCGGCGGTCTGCTGCCCGATGAGCAGCTTGTACTCGCGCTTGACGTAGTTGATGATCGCCTCGTCGAGTTCGTCGCCGCCGACCCGGATCGACTGGGAGACGACGATCCCGCCGAGCGAGATCACGGCCACCTCGCTCGTGCCGCCGCCGATGTCGACGACCATCGAGCCGGTTGGCTCGCCGACCGGGAGCCCGGCGCCGATCGCGGCGGCCATCGGCTCCTCGATCAGGTATGCCTGACGGGCGCCGGCCGAAAGGCAGGCCTCCTCCACCGCGCGCTTCTCGACGCCGGTCACGCCGCTCGGGACGCAGACCACGACTCGCGGGTGGGCCCAGCGGTTCTGGTGGACCTTCTGGATGAAGTGGCGGAGCATCTCCTCCGTGACCTCGAAGTCCGCGATCACGCCGTCCTTGAGCGGCCGGATCGCCGAGATCGTCCCCGGCGTGCGGCCGAGCATCCGCTTCGCCTCGATCCCGACGGCGTGGACCTCACCGCTGCGTGAGTCGACGGCGACGACGCTCGGCTCGGACAGCACGATGCCGCGCCCACGTACGTAGACGAGGGTGTTGGCGGTGCCGAGGTCGACCGCCATGTCGCGGCCGCCGAAACCGGTCAGGTACGTGAAGAAGCCCATAGATGAGTGCGACGGAGGCCTGGACGAGACAGCGGGTGCAACTGGGGCTCGTCTCGCTGCCGGCTCCCGTCGCGGACCAGTGTAACGAACCCCATTCGCCGCCCTCGCAACCGTGGTGTCACGGTGACCGGGACGAAAAGCGCTGGAAACGACGGCGCTCCGGGACCGGTCGGATAAGGACGAGATTAAGCGGGCGCTCCGCTCCGCAGCGGAGCGCCCGTCAAGCTCGGAGCTACGCTCCGTGCTCCTCCGCGAGGCCGTTGATGGCCCGCTGCGTCTGGAGCGTCAACATGATCCACAGGACAAACGCGGCGATGTACGGGAGCAGCAGGATCCAGCCCACGAGCGAGCAGATCAGCAGCGCCATCACCTGCCCCCGCGCCACCGGCGACGGCTTGCCGCGCAGGCGGTACTGGAAGTTGATCCGGTCGATCAGCCGAGGCCAGGCCACGAACATCCAGTACAGGTTGTAGAACGGGATGAACATGAAGCCGATCGCCTTGCCGGCCGAGGGATCGTCCGTCCTGACCTTCGGCAGCTGGTCGTGCTTCAGCTGGTAGAAGATCGTCGAGAAGATCCCGAACGTGATCAGCGACAGGAACACGGACAGCCCGGGCGAGAAGCTCGTGAGTTGGTTCTGCTTGAAGCTCTCCCGCTGTTCTGCGGTGAGCGCCGTGTTGAGATCGGCGACGTCGGAGTAGACGTCGACGACCACGGGCATCGGCGCGGCTGAGCCCGGTTCAACGGGCGTGATGGATGACATGCACAGGTTCCTTCCTGGGGTGCGCCCCCCTATTGAATAACTGCCGGGCGCAAGCATGCCGTGCCGGCCGGACGATGGCAAGTAATGCACTAGATTCCTGGAAGGAGCGTCGGCTCGAGCTCCAGTAATGCGGCGAGCGGGAGGCCGACGACATTGAGGTAGTCCCCGTCGATCGCCGCGACGAGCGCCGCGCCGTGGCCCTGGATCGCGTAGCCGCCGGCACGCTCCCGCCACTCGCCGGTGCTCACGTACCACTCCACGAGCTCCGCCGTCAGCGCGCGGAAGGTGACGCGCGTCCGAACCACCGCGGTCCGCTCCCGTCCGTCCCTCAGCAGGCAGATCCCGCTCACCACCTCGTGGTCGCGGCCACCGAGCGCATGCAGTGTCTCGCGGGCCGCCGCGGCGTCGGCCGGCTTGCCGTGGATGCGGCCGGCCGCGGCGACGACCGTGTCCGCCCCGAGAACGAGCTCGCCCGGCCGAGCGGCGGTGTCCGCCTTGTGCCGGGCGTTGTGCAGCGCGATCTCGGCCGCCTCGCCCTGCTCGAGCTCCGGCACTCCGGTGGGCCGCACCGTGAAACGGATCCCGACCTGCTCCAGGATCGCCCGCCGCTGGGGCGAGCGGGAGGCGAGGACCAGCGGTTCCACCGCGCCGGCTCGCGCCCCGTCGCCGCTGCTCTCGCCGCTTCCGCTCAGGGGGCGTCGGGGAAGAACAGCCCGATCTCACGCGCGGCCGACTCGGGCGAGTCGGAGCCGTGGACCATGTTCTGTCCGACCTCGATGGCGAAGTCGCCGCGGATCGATCCGGGACTCGCCTCGAGCGGGTTGGTCGCCCCGATCACCTGGCGGGCGGCGGTGATCGCCGACTCGCCCTCCAGGACCATCGCGACGAGCGGCCCGGAGGTGATGAACGACACCAGCTCCCCGAAGAAGGGCTTGCCGTCGTGCTCGGCGTAGTGCTGCTCCGCGAGCTCGCGCGTCATCGTCATGTGACGGAGCGCGGCGAGCCGCAGCCCCTTGCGCTCGAAGCGGGCGATGATCTCGCCGGTGAGGTTGCGCGCGAAGGCGTCGGGCTTGACGAGGATGAGCGTTCGCTCCATGGCGTCTGGTCTCCTGGTGTCTGAGGAATCGGTTGAGGGGGCGGGCGGCCGCAGATCGGGCCCCGCGCGCCGCGCGCCGCGCGACCCTAGCGCGACGCGGGCGTGACTAGCTCGGCGACGCGCTCGGCCGGTCGGCGGTGCCGCCGGCGTTACCGGCGCCGCGAGCCACCGGCTGCTCGGTCGAGCTGCTCTCGCGCCGACTGCCGGCGCCTGGGGCGGCCACCGGCTGCTCGGTCGAGCTGCTCTCGCGCCGACTGACGGCGCCTGGGGCGGCCACTGGCTGCTCGGTCGAGCTGCTCTCACGCCGCCGGCGAGGACGCCGCTGCGGAGGCGCGGCACCGACCTCGGCCTCGCAGTACGGGCAGATCTTCCAGCCCGGATCGAGCGGGCGGCCGCACGTGCGGCACGGGTCCTTCAGCTTGCGCAGGCAGCTCGGGCAACGCAGGAAGTCCTTTTCGACCTCGGCGTCGCAGTGCGGGCAGAGGTGGTAGCCCACCTCGGCCAGGCGCGCCTCGGCGGCCTGCATCTCGAGCTCGCGCTCGCGCACGTCGTCGAGGTACTCCGGAGGCCGCACGATCATGTACACGATCGTCCCCACGAACGGGAACAGCGAGGCCGCCGTCGCGCAGGCGATCAGCATCGGATCGGGAATCCGGCGCCGCGCGTCGGCGTACGTCCAATACACGAGCGCGAGCCAGATGACGACGAGGAACAGAACGACCAGCGAGACGACGAGGTTGATCGTGCTGTTCTTGATGCCGAAGACGGCCACGGGCAGGTACATGAGGGCGCGAGTGTAGAGGGAGCGGGGGTCGGATCGCCTCAAGACGGACTGACCGACCATCCGGACGGACCGGGGTTATGACTACAGGAATGCCCGCCCGAACAGGTAGCCGATCCCGAAGAACACGAGGATCACGAGCGCGACGCCGATCGCGACGATCCCGATCATCTTGAGGAACCTCGGTTCTTCGTCGGAGTCGTTCACAGCCGTGAGCGGTTGCGCTGGGAGGCCGGGGCGAGCAGGTCGGCGATCAGGTAGATCGACCCGGTGGCGAGCACGAGTCCGCCCGGCCCCGCGAGCTGCCGGGCGCGCTCGAGGGCCCGTGCCGGTTGCGGCACGATCTCGGCGGGCGGTCCGTGGAGCTGACGGACGAGGGACTCCAGCGTCGGCGGAGGCAAGGCCCGCGGATTCTGACTGCTGGTGAGGACAAGCGCGTCGCAGATCGGGATCAGCCGGCGCAGCATCTCGGCGGCGTCCTTGTCATCGAGGATCGAGACGACCGCGACGAGCCGGTCGCGGTCGTCGGCGAGCTCGGCCGCCGACTCGGCGAGCGCGGCGATCCCGTCGGGGTTGTGCGCCCCGTCGAGCAGCGTGAGCGGCTCGGTGTCTACGGCCTGGAGCCGGCCCGGGACCCGGGTCTCGCTGGCCGCCCGGCTCACCGCCCCTGCGTCGAGCTCGCCGAGGTACGCCTCGGCCGCGGCCCGCGCAAGCGCGAAGTTCCGTCGCTGAAAGGCGCCCGGCGCCCCGACCTTGACCCCGGGGTCGCTCCCGGCCTGCACGATCGTCGCGCCCCGCTCGGCGGCCACGCTCCGGGCCCGCTCCAGTGCATCGGGGTGCAGCCCGGCGCCGAGCACCAGGGTCGCCCCGGGCCGGACGACATCGAGCTTCTCGGCCGCGATGTCGGCCACCGTCGGGCCGAGCCAGCGCGTGTGCTCCAGGCCGACCCCGGTGAGGACCTGGACGCGGGACGGGATCACGTTCGTCGCGTCGTACCGGCCGCCGAGCCCGGCCTCGATCACAGCCACCTCCACCCCCTGGTGCGCGAGCTCGGAGTAGGCCGCGGCGGTGAGGGCCTCGAACTGCGTGACCGTGTCGTCGTCGGGCAGCGAGTGGTTGACGAGCTCGGCCGCGCGCTGGGCGCGCGCGACGGCGGCCGCGAACGCGGCGGGGTCCAGGTCGGCATCGTCGATCCGGATCCGCTCGGTGAACGAGACGAGGTGTGGCGAGAGGTAGGCCCCGGAGCGCAGACCGTGGCGGCGGAGGATCGCGGCGATCATCCGCACCGTCGAGGACTTCCCGTTCGTGCCGACGACGTGGATCGAGCCGAACGACCGCTGTGGGTTGCCGAGCGCGGTCATCAGCCGGTTCATGCGATCGAGGCCGAAGTGCATGCCGAACAGCTCGAGCGAGAGCAGGTAGCGCTCGGCCTGCTCCGGGGTCATCGCCGCCATCACCGCGCCCCGCCTCGGCCTACAGCGCCTCGCGCTCGGCGCGGAGCCGCTCGAGCTTCTCGCGCTCGGCCTGCACGACCTGGGCGGGCGCCTTGGCCACGAACCCCTCGTTGGCGAGCTTCTTCTCCGCCCGCGCGATCTCCGCATCGAGGCGGGCGAGCTCCGCCTCGCGCCGCTTCGCGGCGGCCTCGGCATCAAGCGCTCCGCCGGGCAGGATCTCGACCACCCCGCCGGGCACCGTGACCGTGGCGACCGGTTCCTGCGCGGCGTCGGCGCCGTTGACGGTCAGTCGCGCAAGGCGCCCGACGATCTCGGCCACCGGCTCGTATCCGGCCGCGGCGATCCGCGCCGGCAGCATCGCCCCGGCCGCCACGCCGGCCGAATTGCGCCAGGCGCGCAGCGCGGTGACCGCCTCGATCACCCGGCCGAGTGAGTCCTCGGCCGCGCCGTCGCGGACCGCCTCGCCCTCGATCCGCACGCCGCCGGCAAGCAGGCCCTCGGCTCCGGGGACGTGCGCGTAGATCTCCTCGGTGACGAACGGGATCAGCGGGTGGGCGAGCTGCAGGGTCGCGACGAGCACGCCGAGCAGCGTCGCGCTGAGGTCCGGGTCGCCATCGCGCAGACGCGCCTTCACCATCTCCAGGTACCAGTCGCACAGCTCGCCGTAGACGAAGTCGTAGAGCGCGAGCGCGGCGCGGGAGAACTCGTATGCGTCGAGGTGGGCGCCGATCTCGCTCTGCGCCCAGGCCAGCCGGCTGAGGATCCAGCGATCCTCGACGCACGTCGGCCGCGGCTCGGGCCGGGTCCCGTCGGTGAGGCCGAGCAGGATCAGCCGCGAGGCGTTCCAGAGCTTGTTGGCGAGTGCCTGGCCCTGGGCAACGCGGGTCTCGTTGAACTGGACGTCCTGTCCGGAGGACATCGCCAGCAGCCCCCAGCGCACGGCGTCGGCGCCGTAGGCCGGGAATTCGCCGCCCTCAGTGAACACCGGGGGCCGCGGGCCGCCCTCGATCAGCGCCATCGGGTCGATCCCCGTGCCGAGCGACTTCGACATCCGCTGCCCGCCCGGAGCCTGGATGATCGAGTGGACGTAGACGTCGCGGAAGGGGATCTCGCCGGTGAACTCGATCCCCATCATCACCATCCGCGCGACCCACAGGAAGATGATGTCCCGCGCGGTCGAGAGCACGTCGGTGGGATAGAACGCCCGCAACGCCGGGGTCTCGTCCGGCCAGCCGAGCGTCGCGAACGGCCACAGCGCGCTCGAGAACCAGGTGTCGAGCACGTCGGGGTCGCGCTCCCAGCCCGAGCCCTGCGGGCGGCTCGGCGCCGACGTAGGTCTCCGAGCCCCGGTAGTAGACCGGCAGCCGGTGGCCCCACCACAGCTGGCGCGAGACGCACCACGGCCGGATGTTGCGCAGCCAGTCGAGGTAGCGCCGCCGCTCGGACTCCGGATGGATCCGCAGCCGGCCCTCCTCCACCGCGGCGATCGCCGGCGCCGCGAGCCCCTCCATGGCCATGAACCATTGGAGCGAGATCAGCGGCTCGATCCGCTCGCCCGAACGGTGCGAGAAGGGGACGGTGTGGACGAGCTCCTCGGTCCGCGCGACGAGCCCCTGCTCGCGGAGCTCGGCGACGACGGCCGCGCGGGCCTCGAGCACCGTCAACCCGACGAACCGCTCCGGCGCGGGAGCGATCATGCGGCCGTCCTCACCGATCACGCTGAGCTGCTCGAGTCCGTGGCGCCGGCCGATCTCGAAGTCGTTCGGGTCGTGACCCGGCGTGATCTTCAGCGCCCCGGTGCCGAACTCGGGCTTGACGTACTCGTCGGCGATGATCCGCAGGCGACGATCGGTGAGCGGGAGCAGCGCGGTCTCGCCGATCAGCCGCCGGTAGCGGTCGTCGTCGGGATGGACTGCGACGGCCGTGTCCGCGAGCAGCGTCTCCGGCCGGACGGTGGCGATCGTCACCGCGCCGGTGCCGGACGCGAGCGGGTAGTCGATGTAGTAGAGGGTGTCGGCCACCTCGCGATCCTCCACCTCGAGGTCCGAGATCGCCGACCCGCTCCCCGGGTCCCAGTTGACGAGGTACCGGTCGCGGTAGATCAGGCCCTTGTCGTACAGCGCCACGAACACCCGCAGGACGGCGTCGGCGTAGCCCGCGTCGAGCGTGAAGCGCTCGTCGTCGTAGTCGCAGGAGGCGCCGAGGCGCTTGAGCTGCTCGACGATCGTGCCGCCGTACTGCTCGCGCCACTCCCACACCCGCTCGGTGAACCGCTCGCGGCCGAGTTCCTCGCGGCTCGTGCCCTCGGCGACGAGCGCCCGCTCCACCTGGGTCTGGGTGGCGATCCCGGCATGATCGGTGCCGAGGATCCACTTCGCGCGGCGGCCCTGCAGGCGAGCGCGCCGGACGAGACAGTCCTGCACCGAGTCGTTGAGCGCGTGGCCCATGTGGAGCGCGCCGGTGACGTTCGGCGGCGGGATCGCGACCGAGTAGTTCTCCTCCGCGGTGCCCTCCGGCTCGGGGTGGAACAGCCCGGACTCGATCCATTCACGGGCGATGCGGGGCTCGACCTCCGAAGGGTCGTAGCGGGTGCGATCGCGCAGGTCGTCGAGGTCGGCCATGGGGCCCGGGAGTCTAGATACGCGTCGCCGGCCCCCGCGGCCGGGCTCGGTCGCCCAGAAAGCGCGGCGCTAGGCCGCGGCCTCGCCGGCGTCCTCGTCCGGCGCGGCGGTGACGAGTGTCGGCGGAGTCGCCTTCTCGATCGTCTCCCGTGTGACGACGCACTTGCGCACGTCGCGACGGGACGGCAGCTCGAACTGGACCTCGAGCAGGACCTCCTCGATGATCGAGCGCAGACCGCGGGCTCCGGTCTCCCGCTCCAGCGCCCGGTCGGCGATCGAGGAGAGCGCCTCGTCGGCGAACACGAGCTCGATCCCGTCGAACTGGAAGAAGCGCTGGAACTGCCGGACGAGTGCGTTGCGCGGCTCCGTGAGGATCTGCATGAGCTCCTCGCGCGAGAGCTGGTGGATCGCCGACATCACCGGCAGACGACCGATGAACTCAGGGATCAGGCCGTACTCGATCAGATCCTCGGGCAGGCAGTGCTCGAATACCTGGCCGGTGTCGCGCTGCTCGCGGGACTGGATCGCGGCCCCGAAGCCGACGCCCTGATGGCCGATCCGGCGCTCGATCACCCGGTCGAGGTTGGCGAATGCCCCACCGCAGATGAACAGCACGTTCGTCGTGTCGATCGACAGGAACTCCTGGTGAGGGTGCTTGCGCCCGCCCTGCGGCGGAACGCTCGCCGTCGTCCCCTCGAGGATCTTCAGCAGCGCCTGCTGGACACCCTCGCCGGACACGTCGCGGGTGATCGACGGGTTGTCGGCCTTGCGGGCGATCTTGTCGACCTCGTCGATGTAGATGATCCCCGTCTCGGCCTTCTTGACGTCGTAGTCGGCGGCCTGGATCAGCTTCAGGAGGATGTTCTCGACGTCCTCGCCGACGTAGCCCGCCTCGGTCAGCGCCGTCGCGTCGGCGATCGCGAACGGGACGTTGAGGATCTTGGCCAGCGTCTGGGCGAGGAGCGTCTTGCCGCAGCCGGTCGGCCCGAGGAGCAGGATGTTCGACTTCTGCAGCTCGATGTCGTTGTCATCGGACTGCATCATCTGGACGCGCTTGTAGTGGTTGTAGACGGCGACCGAGAGCGAGCGCTTGGCCTGCTCCTGGCCGACGACGTACTCACCCAGGACGTCGTGGATCTCCCGCGGCTTGGGGAGGTTCTCGATGTCGAAGCTCGGCGGTGCGGTGAGCTCCTCGTCGATGATCTCGTTGCAGAGATCGATGCACTCGTCGCAGATGTAGACGCCGGGGCCAGCGATCAGCTTCTTGACCTGCCGCTGCGACTTGCCGCAGAAGCTGCAGAGGAGCTGCTCGTTGGAGTCCGTCGGACGCGCCATGTGCGGTTACCTCTCTCTCAGGGAGCCGGAGCTCTCGGCCGCGAACATTACCCGCTCAGTGCTGCGAGATCACCCGGTCGATGATCCCGTACTCCTGAGCCTGCTCGGAGCTCATGAAGTAGTCACGCTCGGTGTCCTTGCGGACTTCCTCAAGTGGCTTGCCGGTGTGCTCGGCGATGATCTCATCGAGCCGCCGGCGGATGTCGATGATCTCCCGGGCGTGGATCTCGATATCCGTCGCCTGACCCTGGAAGCTCGATGACACCTGATGGATGAGGATCTTGGCGTTGGGCAGCGCCATCCGCTTGCCCTTCGCGCCGCCCGAGAGCAGCAGCGCGCCCATCGACATCGCGATCCCGACGCAGATCGTCTGCACGTCGGGCTTGATGAACTGCATCGTGTCGTAGATCGCGAGGCCGGCGTACACCGAGCCCCCCGGTGAGTTGATGTACAGCGAGATGTCCTTATCCGGGTCCTCGGACTCCAGGTGCAGGAGCTGGGCGACGATCAGGTTGGCGATCTGGTCGTCGACCGGCGTGCCCAGGAAGATGATCCGCTCGTTGAGCAGACGGCTGTAGATGTCGAAGGCACGCTCCCCGCGGGAGGTCTGCTCCACCACCATGGGTACGAGTGGGCTCATGGTCCTCGCTTCTTTTGGCTTGAACTCCCGATTTCCTGCCGAATGTAGCAATCGGCGGTGCCCGGCCCGAAGGGGTCCGAGCGCTCAGGAACCGGGAGTCCAGAGGGGCTGCGCGGGCGTGCCCTCGGCGTCCTTGCCGGGTGTCCACAGCTTGCCGCGTGCCTTCGCCTGCTCGACGTCGATCGCCTCGGCCTCACGGACGATCAACTCGAGCGCCTGCCGGGCGGCGACATCGTCGCGCAGCCCGTCGAGCCGGCCCGCCGAGCGGAGCTGCTCGAACACCTTGCTCGCCTTCTGCCCGGCACGCTCGGCCGACGGCTCGAGCGCCTCGAGCATCTCGGCCTCGGTCGGCTCGATCTTCTCCTGCGCGACGATCGCGGCGAGCACGGCCTCGCGCCGGAGCGCCTGGGCCGCCTCGGGCTCGGCCTCGTGGGCGAGCTCCTCCTCGTCCTTTCCGGCGATCTGGAGGTAGGCCTCCTTGGAGATCCCCTGGCGGGCGAGCGTCCGCATCGTCTGCTCGAGCAGCTCGTGCGCGCGGGCGTGGATCAGACGCTCCGGGACCTCGACCGTGCTGCCCGAGACGACGGCCTCGAGCACCGCCTCCTCGAATTCGCGCTCGACCGCCTGCTCGTCGGCGGTGCGCAGCCGCGTGGCGATGTCCTCGCGCAGCTCGGCCAGCGTGTCGAAGCCGGCCGACTCGCTCGCGAAGTCGTCGTCGAGCTCGGGGAGGCTCTTCTCCTTGACCTCGGAGACCTTGACCTCGAAGGTCGCCGCCTTGCCGCCGAGCTCGCCCGGGTAGTCGTCCGGGAAGGTGACGCTCACCTCGCGCTCCTCGCCGGCCGACGCGCCGGTCAGCTGCTCCTCGAAGCCGGGGATCAGCCGCCCCGAGCCGAGCTCCAGGAGCTGGTCGCGCCCCTCGCCGCCCTCGAACGGCTCGCCGTCGATCTTGCCCAGATAGTCCATCACGATGTGGTCGCCGCTCGCCGCCGGGCGCTCGGCGGTCTGAAGCGTGGCCACGCGCTCGCGCAGCCGCTCGAGCTCAGCGTCGATCGCCTCCTCGGAGGCCTCCGGCTCGCGCCGGCCGACCTCGAGGCCCCGGTACTCGCCGAGCTCGGCTCGCGGGACGACGCCGATCTCGATCGTGAAGGTGAGGGGGTCCCCATCGCCCGGAAGATCGCCGACATTTAGGTCGGGCTCGCCGACGGTCGCGATGCCGGTCTGCGCGACGGCCTCGGAGTACCAGTCGCCGAGGGCCGAGCGCAGTGCCTCGTCGAGCACCGCCTCGCGCCCGAGCCGGCGGATGACGACGACCGGCGGGACCTTGCCCTTGCGGAAGCCGGGGATGCGGAGCTGGCGGCCGAGCTGGCGAGCGGCCTGCTCGATGCGGCGCTCGACCTCCTCGGGTGAGACCTCCGCTGCGACGCGGACGCGGGACTCGGGGAGCTCGGTGAGGTTGGTGGTGAGTGCGGTGGAGGCGGCCATCGCGCCAAGACGATAGTGGGGAACGTGCTCCCGGTCGGGCCCGGGGCGGTAGCGTCCGCGAGCCGATGGCACGGTGGCGTGGTCTCACGGCAGAGCTCGGCGGCCGACTCGTTACCTCTCCGGCCGCGTTCCTGCTCGCCGGAGTGGTGGATCTCATGGCGTTGGCGGGTACCAGCATCCGGGCGCGATGGGCTCGTGGCGGAGGATCCCGGCGGCCGTCGTAGCGGCCCGATGCGGCGACGGGCCCCGGCGACCGGGTCGGTCCGCTACAGCCGGACCGTCTCGATCAGCTAGCTGCCGCGGGCGGCTCGTCCGGAGCGCGGGAGCCGCGGGCGGCGAGGTTGCGCAGCTCGCGCAGGGCGACCGGCAGCGTCGTCGTGTCGTACACCCGCGTGCCGCGGATATCGTCGATCACCCCGAGCGTCCGCTCGAGCGGTTCGCTCAGCTCGTCCATCCAGCGCTCGATCGCGTCCCACCCGAGCCGTCCCGAGCCGAGCACCTGCTCGGTGATCGTCCGGTGCAGCGCGAGCATGTCGTCGCGCAGCGCAGCCCGGGAGAGCGCCTGCCAGCGGTCGGCGCGCGGAAGCTCGAGGATCCGGTCGCGCAGCCAATCGACGCGGAGCTGTTCGCCGAGCGGGAAGTAGGTCCCGACGACCTCCTCCGGCGTGCGGCCCGAGGTCTCGGCGATCTCGACGATGTCGAGGCTCATCGACAGCAGCGGCATCGCCGCCACCCGTCGGGCGAGACCTCGCGGGACGCCCGCCTCCGAGAGCTCCTCGCGCCGGGTCACGAGCCGGGTGCGCTCCTCCTCCCCCAGCGGCTCGGGGAGCGCCTCCCAGATCGCCGCGGCGCCCGCCCGGTAGCGCTCGTGGCAGCCGAGGACGTCGATCGAACGGGGGTTGGCCTGGAGCAGCCACCGGGCCGAGCGCTCGACGAGCCGCCGCGCCTCGAGCAACATCCGCAGCTGAACCGGGGCAGCAATCCGGCCATCGAGAGCCTCGACCTCCCGCCAGAACGTCGGCATGTCGAAGATCTCCCGCGAGGCCGCGTAGGCCCGAGCGAGCAGCGGCACCGGCGCGCCGGTCTCCTCGGCGAGGCGGAACGCAAACGTCGTCCCCGCCCTGTCGACGAGCTGGTTGGCGACGGTCGTGGCGATGATCTCGCGCCGCAGGCGGTGGCCGGCCATCGCCTCGCCGTAGCGCTGGGGCAGCGGCGCGGGAAAGTAGTGGCCGAGCTCCGAGGCGAGATACGGATCCTCCGGGAGGTCGGACTCGAGCAGCCGGGTGTAGAGGAAGATCTTCACGTAGGCCATCACGACCGCGAGCTCGGGGGCGGTGAGGCCGGCCTGCTCGCTCGCGCGCCGGCCGATGTCCTCGGCGTCGGGCAGGAACTCGATCTCCCGCCGCAGCCCGCCGGTCGACTCCAGCGCACCGATCAGCCGGGCGTGGACGTCGAGCTTTGCCGGGGCCTGCGCGACCGCGAGGCTGATGGCCTGTGTCTGCGTCCGGCTCGCGTGGATCACACGCTCGGCGACGGCGTCGGTCATCTCGGCGAGCAGCCGGTTGCGGTCCGAGGACTCGAGCTCCCCGCGCTCGATCGCCCCGCCGAGCAGGATCTTGATGTTGACCTCGTGGTCGGAGCAGTTGACCCCCGCCACGTTGTCGATCGCGTCGGTATAGATCCGGCCGCCGGCGAGCGCGTACTCGATCCGCCCGCGTTGGGTGAACCCGAGGTTTCCCCCCTCGCCGACGACCTGGCACCGCAGCTCGCGTCCATCGACCCGAAGCGGATCGCCGGCCTTATCGCCGACGTCGGCGTTGCGCTCGGTGCGCGCCTTCACATAGGTCCCGATCCCGCCGTTCCACAGCAGATCGACGGGCGCTCGCAGCAGCTCGCGGATGAGCTCGTTGGGGCTCAGCTGCCGGGCGTCGATGGCGAGCACCTCGCGGACCTCGTCGGAGAGCTCGATCGTCTTGGCCTCCCGGGAGTACACGCCGCCGCCGGGCGAGATCAGCGCCGGGTCGTAGTCGTCCCACCCGGAGCCCGCCAGCTCGAACAGGCGCCGGCGCTCGGTGAAGCTCCGTTCGGGATCCGGCTCGGGGTCGAGGAACACGTGGCGGTGGTTGAACGCCGCGACGAGTTTGATGTGCGGCGACAGCAGCATCCCGTTGCCGAACACGTCGCCGGACATGTCGCCGATGCCGAGCACCGTGAAGTCCTCCGCCATCACATCGGTCCCGAGCTCGCGGAAGTGACGGCGGACGGACTCCCACGCCCCGCGCGCGGTGATCCCCATCTGCTTGTGGTCGTAGCCGTGCGACCCGCCCGAGGCGAACGCGTCGCCGAGCCAGAAGCCGTAGGCGGCCGAGACCTCGTTGGCGACGTCGGAGAACGTCGCGGTCCCCTTGTCGGCAGCGACGACGAGGTACGGATCCGGCCCGTCGTGGCGCTCGACGCGTTCGGGCGCCACGACCTCCCCCGCGACGATGTTGTCGGTGAGATCGAGCAGCGCGGAGAGGAACGTCCGGTAGCAGCGCAGCGCCTCCTGACGTGGGCCGTCGCCGCCGTCCTCCGGGCGCTTGACGACGAAGCCGCCCTTTGAGCCGACCGGGACGATCAGTGCGTTCTTCACCATCTGGGCCTTCATCAGGCCGAGGATCTCGGTGCGGAAGTCCTCCGGGCGGTCCGACCACCGCAGGCCCCCACGGGCGACCCGGCCGCCGCGGAGATGGACGCCCTCGACGTGGGGTGAATAGGCGAAGATCTCGAACTGCGGCCGGGGCATCGGGAGCAGGTCGATGCGCGCCGAATCGAGCTTGAACGCGAGGCATGGCCGCGCTCCGGAGGGCGGCGCCCCGCGGTAGCGGTTGGTGCGCAGGATCGCCACGATCACGCTCACGAAGCTGCGCAGGATGCGGTCCTCGTCGAGGCTCTGGACGGCATCGATCGCCTCGCGCACCCGTACGGCCACCGCCTCGGACTCGTCGTCGTCGCGGCGTTCGGGGTGCAGACGGGCATCGAACAGGGCCACGAGCATTCGGGCCACGTCGGGATGGGAGTTCAGCGTCCGCTCCATGTACGCATCCGAGTAGGAGATCCCGGCCTGGCGCAGGTAGCGGGCGACGGCCCGCAGCACGGCGATCTGCTCGGCGTCGAGGCCCGCGTCGAGCACGAGCGCGCCGAACCCGTCGTCCTCGGCGTCGCCGCGCCACACGGCGAGGAACGCCTCCTCGAACCGCCCGCGGATCTCCTCCACGTCCTCGCGCTCGGCGCGCAGGCCGAAGTCGTACATCCACACCGACTCGCCGCCGGCGGGGGTGATCTCGTAGGGCCGCTCGTCCACGACGCGCGCACCGAGGTGCTCGAAGATCGGCAGCACGTCCGATAGCGACACGGCCGTGCGGCTGAACAGCTTGCACCGCATCGCCGGCCCCTCGCCGTCGCCCTCCCCGCCCCCGTCGCCCTCCCCGCGCTCGTCGCCCTCGTCGCCCTCGTCGCCGGGGCGGTAGAGGACGATCACGGGCTCGTCGCGGCCGCCCAGTTCCTCGATCCGCCCGATGTCCCGCACCGCGGACCGCGCGGAGCGCTCGTCGCGGTAGGCCGGCGGGAACGCTCCGGCGAACCGTTCGGCCGCGCGCTCGGCCCGGTCGGGCCCCCATGCCTCCCCGAGGGCCTGGGCGAGGCGGTCCTCCCAGTCGCGCACCGCGTCGGCCAGACGCGACTCGAGCGCGGGGATGTCGATTCCGTCCGGGACACCACGCGGGGTGCGGACGATCAGGTGCATCCGGACGAGCACCGACTCGGAGACCTGCATCGTGCGGTCGATCTGCTCGGCGCCGAACGCCTCCAGCATGATCTCGGTGATGCGAGCCCGGCTCGCCGCCCCGGCGCGGTCGCGGGGGAGGAACAGCAGGCAGTCCGCGAATCGCCCGAGCGGATCACGGCGGACGAACAGCCGCACTCGCTGGCGCTCGCCGAGCGAGAGGATCCCGAGCGCGATCTCGGCGAGTTCGTCGGCGCTGATCTGGAACAGCGAGTCGCGGGGATAGGACTCGAGGATCTCGAGCAGCGCCTTGGCGTCGTGGCTGTCGCGCGGGAGCCCCGAGCGCCGCAGCACGGTGTCGACCTTTTCCGAGAGGAGCGGGATCTCGCGGGCGGTCTCGCGGTACGCGGCGCTCGTGTAGAGCCCGATGAACCGCCGCTCGCCGACGACTGCGCCGCCGGGGCCGAACCGCTTCACCCCGATGTAGTCGAGATACGCCGGGCGGTGGACGGTGGCCCGGGAGTTGGCCTTGGTGAGCACCAGCGGGCGGCGCTCGCGGGCCTGGACTGCGGCCTCGCCACGGAGGACCGTGTTCGGCCCCCACGGCGGGCCGGCGAGGATCCCGAGCCCGCTCTGCGAGATCGGCTGGAGCTCGGCCTCGTCCGCGCCGCCCAGCAGCTCGTACTCCCGGTAGCCGAGGAATGTGAAGTGGTCCGCGGCCAGCCAGCGCAGGAACGCGACCGACGCCTCGAGCTCCGCGGGGGCTGCCCCACCGTCCAGCCCGGCGAGCTCGCCGGCGAGCTCATGCGCCCGGTCACGCATTGCCGACCAGTCACCGACCGCGGCGCGGACCTCGGCCACCACTGTGGTCACCACCGCCTCGAGCCGCGCGTGACGCTCGGGGTCCGACTCGCGTGAGATCTCCAGGTGCAGCACCGACTCGGCGCACGCCTCGGGGGCGTCATCGTGACGGTCGACGACGTTCAGCAAGCGGCCGTCGGCGTCGCGCCGCACCCGGATCACCGGATGGATCACGAGGTGGAGCCCGCACCCCTCCCGGCTGAGGGCCATCGTCACCGAATCGACGATGAACGGCATGTCATCGCTGACCAGCTCGAGCACGGTATGCGGGCTGGTCCAGCCGTCGCGCTCGGGATCGGGGTTGAACACCCGGACCGACACCTCGCCGCGGCGGCGGCGGGCGAGCAGCGCCCACAGCGACGTGGCCGCCCCCGCGAGGTCGGCCGGATCGCGTGCCGCGAGGTCCTCGGCGGGGACCAGCCGGTAGAGCCAGGGGGCGAAGTCCGCACACCCGGCGCCGGCACCATTCGGACTCGCGGCGGCCTGCGCAAGGAGCAGCTCACGCACCCGTCCGATCATCTGCGCCTGGAGCCCAACGGCCTGGATAATGCTCATTCCATCTCCCGGATCGCCTCGCTGCACCTCGGTCGCGAACGGCCGTGCACGGGCGTGCACGGGCGAGCCTACCCGTCCACCCGGGGGCCGGGGTTGCTCAAGGTCTCCAACGCAGTGCCCGATCTGCGTTGCAGAGACCTGCGGTCGGCACGTGTCGGCCCCGATCAGAACCACCGAGAGGAAACGACATGAAGAGAGCCCTCACCGGCCTGCTGGCGGCGCTGCCGCTGATCCTCGCGCCCGCGGCCGCCGGCGCGCACGAGAGCCAAGGCGCACCGCTGCCCTCCGGCGAAGTCGCGATCGTCGGCACGATCAGCTCCGTCGACACGTCGAACGGCAACTTCGCCGCCAACGCGGCCGTCGTCCCGGCTCCCAGCCAGAACGGCGGCGAGCACAACGGCGGAGGCGACGACAACGGCGGCGGCGACGACGGTCAGGGCTACGTCGATCCGCTCGGCCCCCCGCCGTACGTCGATCCCCTCGGGCCGCCTCACCACGGTGGTTGGGGCTGGCCGGGCCGCCGGTCGGCTGACGTCGGCCGGACGAGCGCGGTGACGATCACCCCCGACTCCAACACCAAGATCGTCGTGGGCGGCCACACGGTGAGCCTCTCCGGCCTGTCGGCCGGCGAGAGCTTCTATGCCGTGTTCAACGGCTCGCCGAGCGACTCGATCGACTCGATCGTGTCGGGCGCGCCGCTGACCGTCGTCGCCAAGGCGGCGCCCAAGCACCGCACCCTGTATGCCTTCGTCGGCACCGTCTCCTCGACGGACACGACGAACGGGACGGTCACGGTCGACATCACCCGCACGCTCCCCGCGAGCCTCGCGCCGGCCGGCTCCTCGGTGACGTTCACCGTCGACGCGGACACGCTGGTCCTCGGCACCGGCTCGGGCAGCTCGCTGTTCGGCGGCTCGCTCTCCGGTGTCCAGCAGGGCGACGTCGTCGCCGGCGGCCTGATGGCCAACAGCGGGCTGGCCGCCGATCAGGTCTCGGCGCTGCCGCTCCGGCTGCTCCTCGACCTGCCCGCGGGCACGTCGCTGCTGCCGCACCACGCCTCCCATGCGAAGGTCGCGCGGGCCAAGACCTCGGTCCTGCACCGCGTGCTCTCGATCCTCAACGGCAAGACCAAGGTCAAGGTCGTCAAGACCAAGGCCTCGAGCCACAAGCACGCGGCCGCCCACAAGCGGTCGCACCGGGCCAAGGCGCACGCCAAGTCCCACGCGAAGCACGGCTCGCGGGCTCGCCACTAGACCAGCCCCTCCCCCTCGCTCACGCCCCCGGATCGCGGCCTCGCCGCCCCGGGGGCGTCCGCGTTCCGGGGCGCCGGTAGCCTCGGCGGGGTGAGCTCCACCGCCGGATCGCGACCCCGGGCCGCCGGTCCGTCGCCCGCGGACGGGCTGACGGCCGGGAGCGGTGCGGTCCCCCGGCGCGACCCGGCGAGGCTGACGCTCGGCGACTGCTGGCGGTCGTTCATCCGCCGCCCGAGCCCGCCGCTGCTGATCGCCTCCGTCGCCGGCGCGCTGCTGCTCCGGCTCGCACTCTGGCACTTCGACTGGCGCGATCCGGTGGTGATCGCAGGCGTGCTCGCCATCACCCCTCCCGTCGAATGGCTGATCCACGTCACGCTCCTGCACGCGCGGCCGTTCCGGCTCGGCGGCCGGCGGATCGACCTGCTCGCCGCCCGCGAGCACCGCGCCCACCACGAGTCCCCGGCGGACCTCAACGGCGTGCTGCTGCCCCGCTACGCCGTGGCCATCTTCGTCGTGCAGATCGCGCTCATCACCTGGCTCGTGTCGTTCCCCGTCCACGCCGTCCTCGGCGGCGCACGCCTCCCCCATGCCGCGACGGGGCTGCTCGTCAGCCTTGCCGTGCTCGCCGCCTACGAGTGGTCGCACTTCCTCATCCACACGCCCTATCGGCCGCGCCGGCGCTACTACCGGGCGATCTGGCACGGCCACCGGCTCCACCACTACAAGAACGAGCGGTACTGGTTCGGCGTCACCTCGACCGTCGCCGACCGCGTGCTCCGCACCGCCCCGGACCACCGCGAGGTGCCGCGCTCCCCGACCGCGCGGGCCCTCGGCGAGCGGTAGCACCGGCGTCGCCTCGCCGGGCGAGCCGGCGTCCGGACCCTATGCGAACATACGTTCGTGTCGAGCGAAGGGAACCCCTACGCCCGTTTCAAGCGGGCGCTCCAGACCGGCAACGAGGCGCTCGTCACCGCGGCCGCGCTCGAGCTGCCCCGGATCGCGCTCGACGACGCGCTCCGCATCTGCCTCGTCCTGCGCGACGGCGACCCCCGCCGCTACGAGCGTGCGGCCGTCCGCTGGCTCGGGCGCTTCGCGCTCGAGGCGGCCGGGGCGACGATCGACGATCTCCGTCGCGCCGCCGAGGCGCTCGATTCCCTGCCGGTGCGCCCGACCGAGGCGATGGAGCGGCTGCAGCGGCTGTGCGCCGCCCGCGGACTCAGCTGACGCGGGCGGCGCGGCCGGTGAACTAACGCAATCTCTCGACGATCATCGCCTCGCCCTGCCCCTGGGCGACGCACATCGTCTCGAGCCCGATCGTGTGGTCGAGCGTCTCGAGGTCGTTCAGCAGCGTGGCCATGATCCGGACGCCGGTCATGCCGAACGGATGGCCGAGGGCGATCGCCCCGCCGTGCGGGTTGAGCTTGTCCATGTCGATGCCGGTCTCGTCGGCGATCGGCAGGACCTGGGCCGCGAACGCCTCGTTGAGCTCGACGGTGTCGATGTCGGAGATCGTCATCCCGGCCCGATCGAGCACCTTGCGGATCGCCGGGATCGGCGCGACGCCCATGAACTCGGGCTCGTTGCCGGCGGTCGCCGCGGTGATGATCCGGGCGCGGGGGCTGAGACCGAGCTCGCGCGCACGCTTGGCGCTCATCACCAGCGCGGCCGCCGCCCCGTCGTTGAGCGGACACGAGTTGCCGGCGGTCACCGTCCCGTCCTCCTTGAAGGCGGGCTTCAGCTCGGCGAGCTTCTCGACGGTCGAGCTCGGGCGCGGGCCGTCGTCGGTGGCGACCTCGCTGCCGTCCGGCAGCTTCACGGGCACGATCTCACGGGCGAAGAAGCCGCTCTGGACAGCGCCCACGGCGCGCTCCTGCGAGCGCTGGGCGTACTGGTCCTGCTGCTCCCGGGTCACCCCGTAGCGCTCGGCGACGTTCTCGGCCGTCATCCCCATCGCGATGTACGCGTCGGGCTCTCCCGGGTGCTCGCCCTTCAGCCGGTCGTGCTGGTCCTGCGGCCGGGCGGCCTCCTGGGCCTCGTTGAACCGGGACACGAACTCGACGCCGCTGGCGATGAACGCGTCGCCCTGCCCCGCCCGCACCTTGTTGGCGGCGTGGCTGATGGCGTCGAGTCCCGACGCGCAGTAGCGCGCGACGACGATCCCGTTCGTGGTGTCCTTGAGCTTGGAGGACAGTAGGACCGCCTCTCGGGCGATGTTGTTCGCCTGGAGCCCCTGCGGCAGGCCGCAGCCGGTCACGACCTCCTCGATCTCGGTCGGATCGAGCTCGGCGTTGCGCTCGAGCAGCGCATCGATTACAAAGGCCAGCGTGTCGTCCGGGCGGAGTGCCGCCAGCGATCCCTTGAAGGCCCGCCCAACGGGCGTGCGGATCACGTCGACGATGACCGGTTCGTTGTCTTGCAGATTTGTTGTCATGGTGAAACGATGGCGCATCGGCGCCGCGCGTGCCGTGTGCTGTCCGCCATGAACCGACTTCCCCGACTCCTCGATACCCGCTCCCCGCTCGAACAGGTGCTGCTCAGCACCGTCCCAGCGGCGATCCTCGGCGTCATTGCGGGAATCCTGCTCGGCATCTCCACGGCGGCCTACCTCGCGGTCGTCGCCGTCGCGCTCGTCGGCGGGATCCTCGCCGGGATGGAGCACGCGACGACGACCGAGGGCGCCCAGCGCGGGCTCGTCGGGGGCACGCTGTTCGGCGCCGGGGTGCTCGCCGGCCACCACCTCCTCGGCAAGAAGGCGCTGGTCAAGCTGCCCGACCCCGAGGAGGTCGAGGTGATCGCCGCGGCGCTGTTCTCCGTGCCGCTGGGCATGTTCGGCGCGTGGCTGCGCGGCCGGCTCGAGCGGCGCGGCACGCCTGCTCCGCCTGACGCCTCGGCTGCCTGAGAACCGGGCGAGCGCTCGTGGTGACCACGTTCGGTCGCAGCGTCGCGGCGAGCACGATCACCGTCGACGGCACGACCGTGTCCGTGAGCGCGAGCATCGGCACCGTGCTGATGGACGCCGAGACGGCCGACGACCGGGAGGCGTTCGGGCTCGCCGATCGGGCCATGTACGAGGCGAAGGCAGCGCGGCGCTAGCCCGGCACGGCGGCCCGCGCTAGGTTCTCCACCGATGCCAGAACTGCTCACCCTTGGCGAGGCGGCGGTGGCCCTCGGAGTCAGCGTCGACACACTGCGCCGCTGGGACCGCGCGGGGCGGCTGCGGACCGAGCGCGATTCCCGCAACCACCGGCTTGTCCCCGCATCCGAGATCAGCCGGCTGAGCGACCACGCCGCCCGCCACGAGACCGGCGTTCCCCGGTCGGCGCGCAACAGGATGCCGGGGATCGTGCGCTCGGTCGAGTCCGACGGGGTGATGGCGCTGGTGGAGATCGAGGCCGGGCCGTTCCTGCTCACCGCCGCGATCACACGGGACTCGGTGCAGGAGCTCGGGCTGGCACCCGGGGTCCCGGCGACGGCCGTCGTCAAGGCGACGTCGGTGATGGTCGAGCGGGACTGACGGCGGCGGGGCCGGGCCTCGCGATGGCACACGACACCAACCCGGAAACGGCGAGAGGAGCAGCATGGGGTTCTCCGACAGGCTGAAGGAGCTCGGCGAGAAGGCGAAGGATGCCGCCACCGAGCACAAGGACCAGATCAACCAGGCCGTCGAGACGGCCGGCGTGGTGGCCGACCGCAAGACCGGCGGCAAGTACCGCGACAAGATTCACCGCGCCACCCAGAAGACCGGCGAGTACGTCGAGAAGGTCACCGGCGAGGGCGACGTCAAGGACGAGGGCACCGGTGAGAGCAAGGCGGGCCCTCCCCCGCCCCCGTCACCTCCGGTCGTCTAGCGCAGGGTCCAGAAGCCGTCGGCGCCGACGTGGCGCTCGTCGGCAACCCGCCCGAGCGCCTCGCGGGCCTCGTCCTGCTGAAGGTCGGCGAGCACCGCGACCTCCCGGCTGGCCAGCGGGCCCGCCGCCCACCGGAGCACGTCGGTGACCCCGTCCGGATCGGCGCGGCGCTCGGTCCCCGGAACGAGGTTGGCCAGGACGACGTCGTAGACCGCGAAGGGCTGAAAGCCCGGCACGGCGATCGTCACACCGTCGGCGAGGCGGGTGATCTCGTACGACGGGCAGGTGTACCGCCGGCCGCCTGACCAGTTGGCGAGCTTGTGGTCGAGAACCCGGGCAGCGCGCCGGGGCTCGCGGGCCGCGACCATGTCCTCGCGCATCGCCTCTTCGGTCTCCGGCTCAGCGATCCACCGCCGGATCTCGGCCGCGTCGAGGCCGGCACTGGCCGCGGCGAGCTCGAGCATCTCCGGCTCGTCGAGCAGCGCGTCGGCGGCGAAGTTGTGCACCCGCAGGCAGCGGAGCAGCGCCCGCGCGCGGTCGGGCTCGTGGCGCCGCGTCGCCACGACGGCGGCGCAGGCCGGCCGGGTCGCTGCCATCCGCGGACGCTCGGCGGTGTCGATCGGCATCCCGTGCTCACGCGCGATCTTCCGGAACGCGCCCGCCTGGCGCTCGGTCGTGAAGCCGCGCTCCAGGTAGTCGTCGGGGGAGTCGGAGAGCACGACCATCCGCACCTCCCATTCCACCTCCTCGCCGTAGAGCCACTCGAGCCGCCGGCGAACCGGCTCGGCGCTGTACGCCCACGGGCATCCGGGGTCGGTGAACTCGGTGATGCGGACGTCGGGCACGCTCGCCCGACCCTACCCGGGTTCTCGGGCCCCGACGCCTCCGCGGGCGCCGACCGACTCTGCCGGATACGCGAACACGTCGGCCGGCGCAACCGTCAGCCCGATCTGCTCACCCGGCGACGGGAGCGATGGCGGAAGCTCGCCGGGCGCGAGCCGGACGAGCAGCCGGCTCGTACGCACCTCGGTCGCGCCGGCGATCTCGCGCACGCTGACGACGGTGTCGGCGAACTCGGTGCCCGCGGAGCGCTCCGGCCGCAGCGACCACGGGTAGACCGCGACCACGACGCGGCCGCTCACCCGCGCGACGGTGTGCACGACGCCGCCGCCGTCGAGCCCGATCCGACTCCCGCCGCCCGCCCCCGTGGCGGTTCCGTGGAGGAGATTCGCGCCGGTGACGGCCGCGGTGGCGGGGCCGGCCGGTCGGCGAGTGAGCTCTGCCGGGGAGTCGATCTGCACGATCCGCCCGGCGTCGAGGACGCCGACCCGGTCGGCGATCGCCGCCGCGTCGTCGAACGCGTGGGTCACCACGATCGTCGGCAGGGGCAGCGAATGGAGGATCTCGGCCAGCTCGTCGCGCACCCGGCGTCGAGTCGCGGTGTCAAGCGCCGCGAACGGCTCGTCGAGGAGCAGCACCTTCGGCTCGCGGGCCAGCGCCCGGGCGAGACCGACGCGCTGGCGCTCGCCGCCGGAGAGCGCGTCGGGGCGCTCGTCGCCGAGGTGGGCGATGTGGAAGCGCTCGAGCAGGTCGGGCCGCGGTCGGCCGGCGGCGAACCGCACGTTCCCCGCCACCGACAGGTGCGGGAACAGGGCGTATTCCTGGGGGAGGTAGCCGACGCGCCGCTGCTCGGGTCGGAGGTCGACGCCCCGCGCCGCATCGAGCCACACCTCGTCCCCCAGGGCGATCCGGCCCGCCTGCGGCCGTTCGAGCCCGGACAGGACACGGAGCACCGAGGTCTTGCCGGCCCCCGACGGACCGACGAGCACGAGGACCTCGGCACCGACGGTCAGCGAGGCACGGAGCGAGAACTGGCGCCGAGCGAGAACGAGATCTGTCGCGGAGAGCTCCACAGGTGTCCGAGCAGCTTGGCGCACAGGAGGATCGCCGCGCTCATACAGATCAGCAATACGCCGATCGCCACCGCCTGGTCGAGGTTGGCGTCGAACAGCGAGTAGACCGCGAGCGGGAGCGTCTGCGTGGTCCCGCCGAAGCTGCCGGCGAACAGGATCGTGGCTCCGAACTCGCCGATGCCCCGGGCGAAGGCCATCGCCGCCGAGGCCCCGAGACCGCCGGCGGCCACCGGCACCGCGACGCGCAGCATCCGCCGGAGGGGACCCGCGCCGAGCGTCCCCGCGACGTCGAGCAGCGCCGGATCGACGGCCTCGAACGCGGCGATCGCGCCCCGCAGGTAGAACGGGCCGGCGACGAACACGATCGCCATGACCACGGCGGCCTGCGTGAACGCGAGGTCGATCCCGAGCACCGAGAGCACGTGGCCGAGCAGTCCGAGCCGCCCGAAGGCGACGAGCAGCCCCAGACCGGCCACGGCGGGTGGCATCACGAGCGGGAGCTCGATCACCGTGAGCACCAGCGAGCGGCCCCGGAACCTCGTTCGCGCGAGCGTGTACGCGCACGGCGTCCCCGGCCCGATGATGATCGCGAAGGCGATCAGGTTCGTCTTGAGCGAGACCCCGATCGCCTGCACGGCGGTGTGACTGGCGAAGCCGTGGAACAGCGTGTGCGCGGGCTCGTAGGTGAAGAGCGCGACGATCGGGAAGACGAGGAACGCCAGCACCACGGTCACGAGGGCCGTCGCGGCGACGGCGATCGTGACCCGGCCGGCGTTCACGGCGCGCCGAAGCCGGCCCGCCGCAGCTTGTCCTGGCCGGCGGGCGAGAGCATGTCGGCGACGAGCGCCCGTCCGGCCGCTTGGTGCGCTCCGGCCTTGACCACCGCGATGAAGTCCGTCGCGCCGGGCTTCGCGTTCGCCGGGAGGCGAACGACGGTGACCTTGCCGGCCGCGGCCTTCGCGTCGGTGATGTACACGAAGCCCGCGTCGGCCTGGCCGAGCGCGACCTGGGCGACCGTCTGCGAGACGTCGGTCGTCTGGCTGACGACGTTCTTCATCGCCGGGCCGGCGATCCCGAGGTTCTTGAACGCCGTGCGCGCGTAGTCGCCGCAGGGCACGGTGGCGTCGCAGATGACGAGCTTCACCCCGGGCTTGGTGATGTCGGTGACCGAGGCGATGTGGGCCGGATTGTCCTTCGGCACGATCAGCACCAGGGTGTTCGTCGCGAACTTCACCGGCTTCTCGACGAGCCCCTTGGCGAACAGCTCGGCAGGCTGCTTCGCGCTCGCCGCGGCGAACACGTCGGCCGGCGCGCCCTGCACGATGTCCGTGGCCAGCGCACCCGATCCGCCGAAGCTGTAGTGCGCATCGGGCGCGATCTCCGGCAGCACCTTCTTCAATGAGGCGGCCGCGAGCACGGTCGGCGTTGCGGCCGCCTGACCGGAGCCGGCCGTCGCCGTGGCTGTACCGGTTCCCGCGCCGCCGGCGGTGCTCGAGCTGGAGGACGAACTTCCGCAGCCGATCGCGAGCAGGCTGGCCGCGATCAGGGCGACCGCGGGGATCGCCCTGTGCGGGGCCCCGGCGCAGATGGACCGGTATCGGGCTGACCTAGGCACTGCATAAGCATATCTGTCCCCCGCCCTTCGCGTCTCCTCTCGGGTGGTGGCGGTTCACGAGTGCCCGGTCCCGGCGCGCGGTCGGCCGGGAGCCGGACCGCGCTGGTAGATTGGAGTCCCTCACGGTGGGCGTAGCTCAGCTGGTAGAGCTCCTGGTTGTGGTCCAGGCGGTCGGGGGTTCGAGTCCCCTCGCTCACCCTCAGGGAACAGCCCTGCTCAGGCGGTCCGACGTCCGCGTCGGTCGCCACTGCACTCATCCCGAACGGATGATGCGCCGGGAGCCGGGGCGCGGTCCAATCGGTGGCCCGCTGCACGAGGCCCCGTGGACCACAAGTCGATCACCTTCACCTTCGCCGTTGATCTGTTCCTGCTGCTGCTGATCGGCGTCGGCCCCAAGATCGCGCTCGTGCCCTTCCTGGAGACGACCGCCGAGATGGACGAGGCCACGAAGCGGCGTGTCGCGCGGAAGATGCTCACGACCGCGGCGATCGTGTCGGCCCTCCTCCTCGTGATGGGCGAGGTGCTGCGACGCCTGCTCCACTTCTCGATCGGCTCGCTGTCGATCGCCGGCGGTCTGATCCTCCTGATCATCGCCGTCGTGATGGAACTCGGCCCCGATGATCCCGAGAAGCGCGACCACCAGCTGAAGGGAAAGGACCCGATGCGGCTCGCGGTGTTCCCGCTGGCCGTCCCGTACGTCCTCAACCCCGCAGGGATCGTCGCGATCATGACGGTGTCGGCAGGGGCCGCATCGCTCGATGTTTTCGCGCTCGCCGCCGGGCTGGTGGCGCTCGTCCTCGTGCTCGACGTCGTCGTGTTCCGCTGGGCCAACACGGTCAGTGACCACCTCGACCAGAGCCGGATGCTCGTGACGGAGAAGGTCTTCGCGTTCCTCCTGGCTGCTCTCGCGGTCCAGCTCGTCCTCAACGGCCTCGACGACGTCGGGGTGATCCACCTCACCGGGCACTGACGGTGTCCTGGCCTCCGTCCTGTGTTCCGGGCGACAGCGCCGTGAGCGAGAGCGGCTTGAGCGCCGCGGCGTGGCGACCGTAAGCCGACCAGCGGATCGACCCACACCGCCCGACGCTGACTCGGCGCAGCTCACGTACGTCGCGGTCTTCGGCCTGATGCTGACGCAGGTGGTGTTCGTGATCGCGGCTCCGGAGGCCAATTGGTCTCGGGCGGTGACGCTCTCGATCGCGGGGGCCGCGCTGGTCCTCGCGGTCTCGACCATGCGGGAGCGCCGGCAGGTCCGCACCCGCAATGAGGTGGCCGTGGGCGTGGTGATGACCGGCCTCATCGTCGCCGTCGCGACGGGCGCTGCTCCCCGTGCGGTCGCGGCCGGCGCGGGAGCCTTCGTCACGGCGGCCGTTCCAGTGGTGATCACCAGGGGCGTCGTGCGCCTGCTCCGTGAGCGCGGCGTCACCGTCCACGCGGTTCTCGGGGCTTTGGCGATCTACCTCTGTATCGGCCTCGTGTTCGCGTGGATCATCGATTTCGTGGCCCGCATCGACTCCGCGCCGTACTTCGCGCAACACACGAGCGGCACGCCAGGGGATCGGGTGTACTTCAGCTTCACCGTGTTGACGACGACGGGCTTCGGCGACTTCTCCGCCGCATCCCCGTTCGGCCATGCGCTCGCGGTGATCGAGATGCTGAGCGGCCAGCTCTACCTCGTCACCGTGATCGGGCTGCTGATCGGCAACTTCGTCGGTCGACGGGGGGCCGGGCCGTGATTCGCCTCGTGCACTTGGCCGATCGAGCGAGGTCCGGTCCGCCGGTCACCTTGATCGGATGATGTAAGCAACGGTCGCTCGACGAGCATTGCCCGGCATGGGCCGCGTATTCACCCTGTCCCTGACCGCGGCGCTGAACCCGACGCTGCTGGCCGCGGTCACCGTGATGCTGACGCTGGAGAAGCCGAAGCGCCTGCTCGCGGGCTACCTGGCCGGGGCGCTGGTCACGAGCATCACACTCGGGCTGGTACTCGTCTTCAGCCTCCACAGCTCGAGCAGCTCGAGCTCGTCCAAGCACACGGTCAACCCGATCCTCAACATCGCGTTGGGAGCACTGATCCTTCTCGTGGCGTTCGTGGTGGGAACCGGCCGCGACAAGCGGCGCCGCGCCCGCAGCGCGCGCAAGAAGGAGGAGGCCAAGGACAAGCCGCCCCCGCGGTGGAAGCGTCAGCTGAGCAAGGGCTCGGCCCGGGACACATTCGTGGTCGGCATCCTCCTGAGCTTTCCCGGGGCGTCGTACATCACGGCGATGGATCTGCTCAGCAAGCAGAAGGTCGGGACCGCGACGACGGTCCTGGTGGTGATCGCCGTCAACCTGGTGATGCTGATGCTGCTCGAGATTCCGCTGATCGGCTACGCCACCCGGCCCGAGCAGACCGCGGCCGCCGTGGCGAGCTTCAACAACTTCCTCACCCGCAGGGGCGGCAGGGTGGCGCTGATTGCCGCAACCGTCTTCGGCGTCCTTCTGGTCGTACGCGGCATCGTCAACTGGTGACCGGTGCAGGCACCGCCGGCGCGTCACCGCCGGCCGCCGTGGCGGTGCGGGCGGACCTCCGGTCCTGAAAAGCGGCCAGGTGCAGAGTCGCCAGATAGGTGACGACGACCCCGACGATGGTCAGCGGCTCGGCTCCCAGGCCGGTCTTCGCGGTGAGCAGCGTGGCGATCACGACAGCGGAGAGCGGCAGGCGCAGGATCGCCACCGTCCCGGCACCGATCCCCACGGCGACGGCCGCGGTGAGCGGGAAGCCGGGCAGGTGCGAGGCCATGATTCCCCCCGCCGCGCCGAGGAAGATGGCGGGAAAGGTCGGACCGCCGCGGAAGCTGCCGAGGGAGATGGCATAGCCGAGCCCCTTGAACACGATCAGCCAGGCGAGGGCGGCCTCGGACCATGTCCCGGCCCCCGAGACGAGACCGGGGAGGGCGTCCTGGCCCGAGAACAGGACCTCGTTGAAGGGCTTTCCGGTGATCTGCGAGAACGCGATCGCCAGCCCGCCCACGGCCAGACCGGACAGCGGGAGCAGAACCAACAGACGCGGCTTCACCAAGCGGTGTGTCTGCAGGCCGCCCGTCCGGATCACATGGGCGACCACGGCCACGGCGAGCCCCAATGCGATCGTCCAGCCGAAGTTGGCCGCCGTCGGATGGTGGAACTCGGGCAGCGTCAGCGGGCCGAGCGCATAGGCGCTCGAGCTGAGGCCCGTGAACGAGCCCATGCCGAGCGATATCAGCGCGCCGATTCCGGCCCCGAGCAGCCCGGGGAGCAGGACGACCGGCAACCGCGAGCGGCCGAGTCCGGTCGCTTCGATCAGGATCACGGCGGCGATGATCGGGGACGAGAAGACGAACGAGAGCGCGGCGAAGCTCCCGGCGGCGCCGACGACCAGCAGAACCTGCGGCGGCGCCGGCCGGCGCGCAAGCTTGACGATGGCCACGGCCAGCCCGGCGCCGAGCGCGATCAGCGGCGCCTCGGGGCCGATCACGCAGCCCAGCCCGATCGAGGCGAGGCCGGCAAGAACGATCCCGGGTACCTCGATCGGCGTCACGGGGGTCCCCCCCACCTTCAGCCCCTCGGCGGGAATGTGACCTCCGTTGCCCGGAAGCCTCGTGATCGCGAGCGCGGTGAGCAGGCCGGCCACGGCGAGGATCGGAAGTGGCCACCACTGCGGCGGCCCGTGCGCGTATCCGAGCGCGCTGGGCAGGTGGTGGTAGAGCTCCTGCTGGATCTGGTAGATGAGCTCGACGAAGCACCAGGCGGCCAGCGAGACGGCGACGCCGACGACCGCCGCGATCAGCAGCAGGACGATGAAGCCCCGGCTCAGAAGCGTGGCGTTTGCATCCGCAGCTCCCTCCGCCCCCGCGTCCGGGGGCGGCGCCGGTGCCGCGGCCGGACCGGGCGGACCGGGCGCGGAGCCTCCGCCGCCGGACGGGCCGGAGCCCTGCTCAGCCACGCGTCGATGTCCGTGCCGGCATCGTGGCGACGCTACGGCGATCCCCGTCCGAAATGGTCATCCCGATCGGGTGACGCCCCCCATCGGGGTACCGGACGGACCGGTCACGGTGTGGTGCGTGCTCGATTTGCGTCGCATACCGGGAACAATCGGACACGCAACCCTGACCCCGCGCGGTGCGTGTGCAATGTCCCGCGAATATCACGTGAAATCGATCACGCTCGCCGTTAGTGTGCGATTCGCCGGGTCGAACCGGCACTCAGACAACTCCAGGGGAGGACCGGGATGGAGCTCTACGCAATTCTCCGCCGCAGCGGCTGGGCATCAGGAGCCGACCTCGAGCAGGCCGCCGCACGCTCGACCAAGGTCGGAAACGAGCAGATGCCGGACGACGTCCGCTGGATTCGGAGCTACGTGCTCGACGAATCCGGCGGATCGGTCGGCACCGTTTGCATCTACGAGGCGGCCGACGAGGAGGCGATCCGCCGGCACGCGTCGCTCGCCGACCTCCCGGTCGACGAGATCATCCGCGTCGCCGACACCGTCGTCGTGCGACCGGATCCCGAGCCGGCCAGCGCGTAGCGCAACCGCAGCGCGACACCACCGACGCCCGCGGCGCTAGCGACCGAGTCCGGGCCGCAGCACGCCCGCCGCGCCCCCACCCCGTCGAACCGGCTCGCCGGCGGCGAGGAAGCGGTCGTGGCCGAGCAGCTCGAGGCCGGTGGCCACGCCGACGGTGGGCGGGATCGAGATCGAGGAGTCGAGCGGCGAGGTGTCGCTGAGCGCGAACGACTGCCCGAGCGCCTTCAGGCCCGAGGCGACCGGCAGCGCGAGGAACGCCGGCTCGGCCGTCGTCGTCGATGCGTTGCGCTGCGAGGCCCGCGGGGCGGCGATCGCCTCGGGCAGCGGCATCTGGCGGTCGATCCGGTTGACGAGGATCTCGAGCACCGTGGTGATGATCGTCGCGCCGCCCGGCGGCGCCGACGGCGAGGAACGGTCGACCGTTCCGCAGGACGATCGTCGGCGACATGCTCGACCGCGGCCGCTTGCCCGCCGCCGGGAGGTTCGGGTCGGGGACGCCGCTCTGGAGCGGGGTGAAGTCGAAGTCCGTGAGCTCGTTGTTGAGCAGGAAGCCGCGGCCGGGGACGACGATGCCGCCGCCTCCGAGCTCCTCGATCGTGTTCGTGTAGGAGACGACGTCGCCGTAGCGGTCGGCGACGACGAAGTGGTTGGTGCTCGCGCCGTCGGTCGGCAGCGCGGCGTTCGTCGGCTGCGTCGGGGTGCAGCCACCGGAGCCGGCGAAGGGGTTCCCCGGCGCGACTGGGCTGGTGAGGGCGTGGGCGGGGTCGATCAGGCACGCGCGCTGGCGGCCGAACCCCGGCGAGAGCAGGCCGCGCAGCGGGACGTTCACGAACCCCGGGTCGCCGACGTAGCGGTTGCGATCGGCAAACGCGAGCCGGGTCGCCTCCAGGTAGTGGTGCCACTGCTGGACCGCGCTCTCGTGCGAGATCGCGAAGTTGCCGAGGATGTTGAGCGACTCGCCCACCGTCGAGCCGCCGCTCGAGGACGGGGCCATCGAGTAGACGTCGTAGCCGCGGTAGCCGACGTGGGTCGGCGGGCGCAGCGGCGCGCGGTAGCGCCGCAGGTCCGAGAGCGCCATCTGACCGGGACGCGGGACGAGCGTCGCGCCGGGGGCGAGCGGCAGGTGGTGGACCGTGTCGACGATGTCCCGGCCGATCGCGCCGCCGTAGAAGGCGCCGATCCCGCGCCGGCCGATCAGCGCGTAGGTGTCGGCGAGTGCCGGGTCGCGCAGCGGTGATCCGACGGCCGGTAGCTGGCCGCCGGGCAGGAACAGCGCGCTCGTGGAGCTGAACTGGTCGAACCGGAACGCGTTCTCACGGGTCTCCTCGCGGAGCGTGTCGGTGACCGGGAAACCCTGCCGCGCGACGTGCTCGGCAGGACCGAGGTCGGTGGCGAGGCCGAACCGGCCCCAGCTCTCGAGTGCGCGCTGCCAGGTCATCAGCGTGCCCGGGACCCCGACCGAGAGACCGCTCGTGACGGCGGTCGGGAACTTCAGCGGCTGGCCCGTCGAGGGGTCGATGAACAGGTTCTGGTTGGCCGCCGCGGGGTCGTCTCGCGGCCGTCGATCGTGAACACCCGGTGGGCGCGCGCGTCGTAGTAGACGAAGTAGCCCCCGCCGCCGATCCCGGCGACGTAGGGGTCGGTGACGCCGAGCGTCGAGGCGACGGCGACCGCGGCGTCAGCCGCCGAACCGCCGCGGCGGAGAATCTGGAGCCCGGCGTGCGTCGCCTGTGAAGTGTCGGAGACGACCGCGCCGCCACGACCGACGGCGACAGCCTGCTTGGCGACCGCGGCCCCCGGGAGGGCTGACAGGCCGATCGCGAACGCGGCCAGAAGTACTCGACGCACGTCTATCGGCTGCCCACATCGGCGCGGGCCTAACCGGCGATTGTTGCCGCGCCGCCCCGGTGGACGGCGCCGAGCAGACTCGCGTAGGAGCGCACGAGTGCCTCGCGGGAGGAGACGATCAGCGAGCTGTCGAGCGCGCAGCCTTCGTCGACCCACCGGTCCGAGTCGTCCATCGCGCGGGCCCGCTCCTCGGCCGCGGTCCGCACCGACGCCTCGGGGACGTCGTAGACGTTCGCGTACAGGGCGGCGAGGGCGGCGATCAGCGGCTCGCGCGGCGAGTCCGGCCCGCCGTACTGGTGGTGACGGTGGACCCGCCACCACTCCACCTCGAGCCGGGAGGCGGCCACCGGGTCGGTCGGCTCGCCGTGGGCCTCCTGGACGAGGCGGTAGAACCGTTCCATCCGCCGGCGCGCACCCTCAGGATCGTTGTTCGGATACGGCGCCCACAGTTGGTTGGCCCGCAGGACGAGCCACGCGCCTCTCACCGTCGTCAGCCAGTCCAGACCGAACGCCTGATGGGTCAGCCCGACGGCCGCGCGCAGGAACGCCGGCCACTCCCGCCGGTAGTACGCGACCCAGGCCCGCGACTCGAGCCGGCCGACACGTCGCGGATCGAAGTCCCGGTGTGCCTTCACCCCGCGGCGCATACTACGCCGCGTCCGGCCCCGCGATGGCCGGGCTCAGACCGTGGACACAGTGCTCGACATCGACCGCATCGGCGAGGGGCCCCGGGTGGTCCTCGTCCACGGCAGCATCGTCGGCGGCAGCCAGACCTGGCGCCGCCAGCGGGAGCTCGGCGCCCGCTGGGAGCTGTGGGTCGCCAACCGGCCCGGCTTCGGCACGAGCGATCCGCTCCCTCGGGGTGACTTCGACCATGAGGCGCCGCTGTTCGCCGAGCTGCTCGGCGACGGCGCGCACCTCGTCGGGCATTCCTACGGCGCGGTGATCGCACTGCTCGCCGCCGCCCAGCGGCCCGATGCGGTCCGCTCGCTCACCGTCTCCGAGCCCGGGCTGCTGCGGCTTGGCGCCGGGGACCCGGTCGCCGACCGGATGATCGAGCAGGGCGAGCGGATGTACCGAGCCGGGCCGATGCTCGCGCCCGAGGACTTCCTGCGCATGTTCCGCCTCGGCGTCCACTCCAGCCACGCCACGCCCGACGAGCTGCCGCCGGCGCTCGCGGCCGGGGTCCGCCATGCCGCCCGGGAACGTCCGGCCTGGCACGCCGAGGTCCCGTTCGATCCGATCGCGGCCGCGTCCTTCCCGGTGCTCGTCATCTCCGGTGGCCACTCGCCGGTGTTCGAGGCGGTGTGCGACACCGTCGCCGATCAGACCGGCGGCGAGCGGCACGTGCTGGCCGGCCGCGGGCACACGATCCCCTCGCTCGGCGCGCCCTACAACGACCTGCTGGAGGAGTTCCTCGTCCGCGCCGAGCACGGCGGCGGTCCAGCGCCTCAGGTCGGGTAGGCTGGGGACGTGTTGGGGGCACGGATCCGATCGACGGGGCCCTGATGTCAGACCCATCCGAAGCGCGGCGTGATCCTCCCGCCGAGAGGGCCGTCCCCCGGAGGCGCCTCTGGCAAACACTCGTCGCTGTGCTTGGCGCCACGGCGATCCTCATCGGCCTGTACGCCTGGCTTCCGGCCGCCGGCCGGACGGATGCCGCCACGCTGATCCGGCTGCTCGTCGGCCTCATCGTGTACGTGACCGTGCTCGCCTTCATGTTCCGGAGCATCGGTCGCTCCGATCATCCCGGCCTGCGTGCCGCCGAGGCCCTCGTCGTCGCATTCGTCGCCCTGGTGGTCGGGTTCGCGTTCGTGTACCGATCGCTCTACCACGGCGACAGCCAGGCCTTCTCCGAGCCGCTCGACAAGGTCGGTGGGATCTACTTCGCGCTCACCGTGTTCTCGACCGTCGGCTTCGGCGACATCGTGCCAAAGACCGATACGGCCCGGATCGTGGTGTCCATTCAGTACATCTTCGATCTGGTGATCATCGTCGGCGTCGCACGGCTGTTCGTCACCGCCGCGCAGAGAGCCCGGGCGAACCGCGGTCTGACGTCTCCTCCGGCACTCGGCGCCGTGCCGCTCGAGCCCGATGCCGATCCGCCGAGCTCGGACGCTCCCGGGGGATCCGCCGGGTGAGCGAGCCCACGCCCCTGCACAGGACCGCCGCCCGCTACCAGGACCGACTCGCCGACCGCGGCCTCGACGTCCGTGTGCGGATGCTGCCCGACTCGGCGCGGACCGCGGCCGAGGCAGCGGCGGCGATCGGCGTCGAGGTCGGGCAGATCGTCAAGTCGCTCGTGTTCCTGCGCGATCGTGATGCGGTGATGGTCCTGTGCGCCGGGGACCGGCGTGTGGCCGCGGACCGCCTCGGGCTGCGCCCGGCGCGGGCCGAGCAGGTGCGGGAGCTGACCGGCTTCGCGATCGGCGGGGTCCCGCCGCTCGCCCACGCCACCGAGCTGCCCACCCTGATCGACAGCTCGATGGAGCGGTTCGACGTCGTCTGGGCCGCAGCCGGCCACCCCCACGCCGTGTTCCCGATCGAGGTCGCGAGGCTGATCGCCGCGATGCCGGGAGCCGAGATCGCCGATGTGACCGCTGGCTAATTCGGTAACCGATGTGTTACGGTAACTTCACAATTACCGAGAGGAGGCGGATCCGTGTCAGCAGCATCGGGTGAGGGGACTCGCGAGCATCCGTGGGCCCTCACCACCCCGCCGGGCCGCTCGCAGCACACGGCCTACCGCGACGAGAGCCTCGATCCGCCGGCCGTCGTCGTCACCGTCGGCACCACCGAGGTCCGCTACCACCTCAGCGCGGTCACCGACCTGCACGCGATGCTCGTCGAGCGCGGCGACTGGGTCCCGCTCGGCAACGCCGACGAGCAGAAGCCCGCCGCCGACGGCACCGTCGAGGCCTGGGCCCGCTCGGCTGACAATCCGGTCGGCGGGTGGTACGGACTGAAGAAGGGCCTCCGCGGCCGCTTCGGCAACTACATCCCCCCGATCCTCGAGCGCCTCGGCCTGGCCGAGGTGGAGCACAACGCGCGCAACAACCGGATGCGCGCGCTCTAGTCACGCCGCATCTGCGATCCGCCCCGGGGTTCCACCTCTCGCCTGCCCGTCGGAGCCGCCGCCGACGCGCCGCACGGCGCTGCTTAGGATCACTTGGGACACCACCACGAGATCCGAAGGGATGGCGTGATGAAGTACCTGATGCTGATTTACGGCAACGAGAAGATCTGGAACAGCCTGGCCCCGGCCGATATCGCCCAGCTGATTCGGGATGTCGATGCGTTCAACGCCGACCTGGGGCAGACGGGTGAGCTGGTCGGCGTCGACGGCCTGATCCCGGACGCCACATCGATTCGCCTCGTCGACGGCGAGCCGGTCGTGACCGACGGACCGTACATCGAGGCCAAGGAGTTCGTCGGTTCGTACTTCATCGTCGATGTCGAAAGCAAGGAGCGAGCGCTGGAGATCGCGCGGTCCTACCCGGGTCTGCGGTTCAAACCCGGCGGCGCCGGCGGCGTCGAGATGTGGCCCCTCATGAGCCGCGGCGGGAGCGACACCTGAGCGCGGCAGCGGTCGAGGAGGTTCTGAGGACACTGACGCCCCAGGTCCTCGCGTCGCTGGTCCGGCGCTACGGCGACTTCACGCGGTGTGAGGATGCGGTCCAGGAGGCACTGATCGAGGCCGTCGCGTCGTGGTCCCGGGCCGGGATCCCGGACGAGCCGCGTGGCTGGCTGGTCACGGTCGCCTCGCGGCGCTTCATCGATCAGGTGCGGGCCGACAGCGCTCGCGAGCGCCGGGAGCAGGTGGTGCTGGACATGGCTCCGCGCGACGCGCTCGTGGCCCCGCCGGCAGATGCGGCGCCGGCCCGCGACGACACGCTCGACCTGCTGTTCCTGTGCTGTCATCCGGCGCTGGCGCCGCCGTCGCAGATGGCGCTCACGCTCCGTGCCGTGTGCGGCTTGACGACAGCGGAGATCGCCAGCGCGTTCCTGGTTCCGGATTCGACGATGGGTCAGCGCATCTCGCGGGCGAAGCATCGTCTGCGCCAGGCGGGAGCACGGTTCCAGGTGCTCCCCGGGTCCGAGCAGGGGCCAAGGCTGGCAGCCGTCCAGCACGTGCTCTACCTGATGTTCAACGAGGGCTACATCGCGACCGCGGGCCCTGACCTGCAGCGCCCCGAGCTCGCGGGGCAGGCCCTGCACCTGGTGCGTGGCCTTCACGAGCGCCTGCCGGACTCCGGTGAGACCAGTGGGCTGCTGGCGCTCATGCTGCTCACCGATTCGCGCCGGTCCGCGCGCACCGGGCTTGACGGCGAGCTCATACCGCTCGCCGAGCAGGACCGCTCGCTCTGGGATGCGGCGGCGATCGCCGAGGGCACCGCCCTTATCACCGCGGCGCTCGCCACCAGCCCGCTCGGGCCCTACCAGCTGCAGGCCGCGATCGCGGCGGTGCACGCCGAGTCGGCCTCTGCGTCTGACACCGACTGGCCTCAGATACTGGCGCTCTACTCGCTGCTCGAGCGGATTGCACCCAACCCCGTCACGACCCTCAACCGTGCTGTCGCTGTCGGCATGGTGAGGGGCCCCGAGGCGGGCCTGGCGGTCGTGAGCGAGCTCGAGGGCGGCATCCTGGCCGGCAACCACCGTCTGCTGGCCGTGCGCGCTCACCTGCTTGAGCGAGCAGGACAGACATCCGCGGCGGCGGCTGTCTACCAGGAGGCGGCGCGCCTCGCCAGCAGCGTCCCGGAGCAACGCTTCCTGCTCGGGCGCGCCGCCGGCTGCGCGGCCTGACCTGACCTGCGGCGGGTGTGTCGAAAACCCGCGGCCGGCTCCGATCTGTCTGTGAGCGGCTCCGATCCGGATTGCCGCAGAAACGCGACGAAAGGAGCAGCAGATGACCTTGGTGACCGCACAGATGTCGATCTCCGTAGATGGCTTCTATGCCGGCGAACGATTCGACGGCGACGGCGACTGGACTCAGTCAGCCGAGGCGCTGGGGTTCTTTCGCATCACCCGCTGGGCGATCGACGCGATGGCGTGGCGCGACCGGATGGGCTTTGCGGGAGGAGAGCAGAGCACGAACTCGGACATCATCCGCGAGACCTTCGACGCCGCAGGGGCGTACGTGATGGGCCGTCGCATGGCTGACGGAGGCGAGGTCCCGTGGGGCGATGAGCCGCCATTCCGTGCGCCGGTGTTCGTCGTCACCCACCGGTCGCGCGAACAGGTGGAGCGCCTAGGCGGGACCAGCTTCACCTACGTCACCGACGGTCTCCAGAGCGCGGTCGAACAGGCGCGGGCTGTCGCGAATGGCAAGAACGTGGCACTCGCCGGCGGCGGCACGCTGGTGCGCCAGGCCCTCGGAGCGGGACTGATCGATCAGTTGGAACTGCACGTCGTCCCCGCCGTGCTCGGCACCGGCATGCGACTCCTCGACCCCGACCTCGACCTCGGAGCGGGCGAGGCGATCGAGCTCGTGCCGACACGCGTCGTCCACACGCCGGAGGTCACCCACATCCGCTACACCGTGCGCGGCCGGGAAGGGCTCGTGCTCGACAATCGCGGCCGGGACGACGAATCCAGTGCCGCGTAGGCCGTGACGCCGCCGGGTCGAGCCTCCACTGCGTGGTCTGCGGTCAGCTGTGCGGACAACGCCGGCTCTGGCGCTACGTGGCTGGGGCGACGAACGTCTGCGCTCGATATTCCGCCAAGCACGCGGCCACGCTGGCAGCTGCAGCTGGGCCGTCGAAGAGCTCCGGGTGTGTACGCCGAAGTTTGTGCAGCACGAGCGCCTGGATCACGATCCGGCCGGCGTCGAACGATGCGAGCGGGAGTGCAGTAACGAGTGTGAGTGAGAGGATCTTGCGCACGGAGGTGGGGTCGTTCTGGGTTGGTCGTCGGGATGACCACATCCTCCGTGCGCAGGAGCGGTTGCGGCAGGGCCCCTAGGGGTGGTTCTGCCCACCTCCGCGGGACACCCAGTCCAGTACTGACCCCTGGCGGCGACGGTCCGGATCGGCGCTCGGAGGGCAATTGGTTCGGCGGATCCGAGGCAGCTCCCCGAAGGCGCAGACACAGCGAAACCCCAGCGCCCCTCAGCGACCGAGTGTCGAGCCGATGCCCAGCGGACAGGACGAATCCCGCCCACACCTGCCCGAGCGCCAATGATGGCGCTCGGGCAGGTCCCGCGCCCGGATACCTCTCTCAACCCCCCCCCCGAGGCGGGTTGCCGCGCGACGGCGCCCCATTGCTCTCGGTGAGGCATGGCGAGACCGGCGCCCAGAACGGATATCCACCGAGCTACGGCAGTGGAGAGATCGTCGATCGCGTACGGGTCAGCCATGGCCCGCCTAATCGACACCGCGCTATCGGCTGTAGCTGCCGGCTGGACCTTGACCAAAGAAGCACCATGTCCGCCTACCACCTCAGCCTCGATGCCCTCCGCCTAAGCCCCACCGCCGCACTGTTCGAAGGCGGCCCACGGGGCGGCGTTCGCGTCACCATATTCATTGTCCGCACCCCGGCCGGCCAGTTCGTCAGGCTCCACACCCAGGGCTGCAGGGCTCGGACTCGATGTTCAGGCGGCGGGCATCGGGCGATGGCTTCTTACTGGAGTTGCTCGGCCAGTCCGACGAGGATCCCCTCGGGACCACGCACGAAGCAGAGCCGGTATTGGTCCTCGTACTGCGCGATTTCGTCGAGGAGCTCGGCTCCGTGCCTGCGGAGGCGGTCGACGACGTCGTCGATGTCCTCGACGGCGAACATGATGCGGCGTAGGCCGAGCGCGTTGGCCGGGGCGTCTTCGGGCTCGGCTCTGATCGCGGGCGGGGTGTGGAACCTCGATAGCTCGACGCGGCCGTGGCCGTCTGGGGTCCGCATCATGGCGATGTCGGCACGGACGTTGTCGAGCCCGATGACTTTGCCGGCCCAGGATCCCTCGACGGTCGTTCGGCCTTCCACCTCCATCCCGAGTTCAGCGAAGAACGCCTCGGCGGCCTCGAGGTGCTCGACGTTGATCAGGACGTTGTCCATTCGTCGGAGTGTCATGGCTTCCTTTCGTCTGAGAGCAGGATCACTGGTATCTCGCGTGCTGTGCGCGCTTGGTAGTCGTTGTAGAAGGGGTGTCCGGCAACAAGCCGTGGCCAGTAGCGGGCTTTCTCCTCGGCCGTCGCGATGCGGGCGGACACCGGTCGCTTGGTGCCCTTGATCTCGATGGTCGCCTCTGGCCTGACCTGGAGGTTCAGCCACCACGCCGGCGGTGCATCGGAGCCGCCACGCGATCCGACGATCGCGTAGTTCTCGCCATCCTGGATATAGAGCAGTGGCGACTGGCGAGGCTTGCCGGTCTTGCGGCCCATGGTGTGGAGGATGAGCACCGGAAAGTCCTGCATCTTGCCGCCCAAGCGCCCGTTGGACCAGCGGTAGACGACGACGTTGGCCCGGGGGATCAGGTTGACGAGCTTGGCTTTGAGCGTTCCGGGCGGCGGAAACGCGGGCGGGGCTTGGAGGACATCGGCTTGTTGGCTCCTGTCAGTTCGTCGGAAGGCGGTCGGGCGGGCTCAGCATCCGGGGTATCAGTCGTAGTAGCGGCGCACGCTGGACCCGACGCGTGTCACGTCGGTTCCGTAGATGTGTTGCGCTCCTGGCGAGGACCGGAACGCGCCCCCGCCTGGGCGAGGGAACTTCTTCTTGTGCCCGCAGGACGTGCGCACGGGCCATCGCAATAATCAGCGAGGGCCGTCGCCCCGTCCCGGGCGTCTGTCCGGACGGCCATAGGGGACGGGGCGGGTGGCGCGGTCCGTCACGTGCACGAGCTGGCGGCGCTGCGCGTCAGTCGACCAGCGTCCCGCACGAGACGTTGACCGTGGCCGCTGTCATGGTGCGCGCGCGATCGGAGGCGACGAAGGCCGCGACATTGCCCACGTCGCGCAGCGTCGCCGCGCGGCCGAGTAGCGTCTGACCGGCGATCGCCGCCTCGATCTGGTCGCGATGGGCGAAGTCCGCCGGGACGGCCTCGGGAATCCCGCCGGTGCGCAGCGTGACCACGCGGACGCCGTGCTCGCCGAGTTCGGTCGCGAGTTGCCGGCGCATCGACTCGACCGCGGCCAGGCCGGCTTGAAGCCCGCCGACAGGATGCGTTCGCACCGGTGGTCCGTCCCCGCCGAAGTTGAGCAGCACTCCGCCGCCATTGCGGACCATGTGGCGACCGAGCGCCTGCCAGGCCACGAGCGACGCCCGCACGCCCGTGATCACCGGAGCGAGGTAGTCCTCGATCGCCATCTCGAGCATCGGCGTGCCCTGCACGTCGTTGTGGTTGATCGCCGTCATCCCGATGTCGATCGAGCCAGCCACGGCGGCGACCGAGTCCGCGTGAGCGGCGGTCGCCGCGCTGTCGAGCGCGTCCACGATCGCCGTGTCGCAACGCCCGCCGTCGGCCCGGATGTCGGCGGCTACCGCCTCCAGCGGCTCCTGCGTGCGGCCCGCGACGAACACCCGGGCGCCCTCGCGCGCGAGGCCACGAGCCACGGCACCGCCGATCGCACCGCCACCGCCGTAGATCAGCGCGTTCTTTCCTTCCAGCAACATGCAGGCTCCTTTCTGGTGTATGCGAGCTGAGACCGACGGCGGCTCGGGAACTCATCGCCCGCCATCCCCCGACGACGCCCGCACGACCATCGTCCGCCGGCCCACTAGCTTGTCGCTTGAGGGCGGTCGGCCTGCGCGATGCCAGCCTGGAGATCACGAATGATCCTGCCCAGGACCCCCGACGCGAGGAGCCCCGGCCCAAGGGGGCCGGACCGATTCTCGCCGACGGGCGGGAGCAGTCGCAGGGCGGCTCTGGCCGCCGCGGACATGTGATCAAGCTGCCAGCGGACCTCGTCGGTCACAGCATCTGTCCGGTCGGGCGCGGCCAGGCCAGCCGCCTTCGCGGCGTATGCGGCGGCCCCCAGGGCGTGCGCGCCCATGTGGGGGATGGCGGCGGCCTGGCCGGCCGCTCGAGCGGCCGCAGCAGCAGGGGACCGCTCACCTCGCGAGCCGCACCACCGTTCTTGAATCGGTGGCGGATTTCCTCGGCGATGTCGAGCTCACCGCGAGCGAAAGCCCGCGTCCGGATGATCGCATCGCGTGGGCGGCCGTCCTGCGGAGCTTGCGCCTCGAACAGTCCCAGCACCCGCTCCGCGCAGTCCGCCGCCCACCCAGCGACGATCCGCCGGTCAGCCTCGCTCAGCGTCTGCGGGGAACCCACACCGGGATCCTTCCACGCGCTAAGCGCCGATGCCCCGCCTGGCCGATCGGCCTACGGGACGAAAGAAGCGCAGACCTGCTTTCGAGCTCCGACAGGCATCTCGGTGATACAAGGGTCGAGCGGTCGGCCGCCCGCGGACTCGGCTGCCTATGCATCGTCGTCCAGCGTAAGAATCCCGCCGGACTACTCCGCGGGAGCCCTTCCGCGTGAAAGCGATGACAGCCGGCGACCCAAAGCTTCCAGCTCACGACGTCAGCCCCCCTGTCCCTTCCATTCGTTGCCATCCCGCCGGGTAGACGCAGGCCCCGCAGGGGCCGAGCACACCCGGCGGCCTGGCCGCTGCTTACCAACCCCACACCGAAAGCTCCAACCCACGGTCTGAGCCCCACCGACCGAGCCGCGATCAGACCCCGACCGTTGCCCGCAACCGTTGCCCGAAGCTTGCGCCCGCAAGCATCTCACAAATGACACTCGCAAAACCACACGATTTCCAGCAATTTCCCCAGCGCCCCCGGCAGGACTCGAACCTGCGACCCACGGCTTAGAAGGCCGTCGCTCTATCCAGCTGAGCTACGGGGGCCGGAACCAGGCAGACTGTAAAGGTGTCCTCAGTCACGGCCCGTCGCTCCGTCGCGCTGCTGGTCGTATGCGCCCTGGTCGTGCTCGGTCTCGCGCTGGCCGGCGGCTCCGGTGCGGCCGCCACAGGGCCGCGGGCCCGGGCCGCCTCGGTATGCACCGTCCCCGGGGCGCGGGAGCCGATCGACGAGTTCTGGCGACCCGACATGAGCGCCGCCGCCCGCTACGCCCGATCGCGGACCGGGGACATCGCGTTCGCGGTGCGGACCGCGCACCGGTTCTACGGCTATCGCCCGGACCACGTCGAGTGGTCGGCGAGCGTCGTCAAGGCGATGCTGCTGGCCGCCTACCTCGACCGCTCCTCGGTGGCCAACCGCCCCCTGAACGGCAGCGACTACGGGCTGCTCGCCCCGATGATCACCCACTCCGACAACAACGCCGCGAGCGCGGTTGACGGGATCGTCGGCAACGGCGGACTGTCGGCGCTCGCCGGCCGCGTCCGGATGACGCACTTCGCCCCCGCCGCGCCGGTCTGGGGTGAGACCCAGATCACCGCCCGCGATCAGACGAAGTACTTCCTCCACATCGACCAGTTCATCGCCCCCCGCCACCGGGCCTACGCGATGCACCTGCTGGCCTCCATCACGCCCTCCCAGCGGTGGGGCATCGGACGGGTCGCCCCGAAGGGGTGGCACCTCTACTTCAAGGGCGGCTGGGGGTACGGCACCGGCCTGCTCGATCACCAGGTCGTCCTGCTCACGCGCGGCTGCGCGCGCGTGTCGCTCGCCGTGCTGTCGATGTACGACGGCTCGCACCCGTACGGCAAGGAGACGCTGCGCGGCATGTTCAGCCGGCTGCTGCGCGGGTTCCCGACCGGCGCCCCGCTGTACCCGATCCGGCTGCGCCGGCGATACGCAGCGACGATCTCCGGCGCGCCGCACAGTGACGGGCTGGCCTTCACCGCCGGCCCAAGCGGGACGCGACTGCACGACTCGGTCCTCAACCTCACCGGCGACGCGCGCGATCGCTGCGAGGCGCCGGCGACCACGGTGATCACCACCCCATCGACGACGACCACCACCAGTACCGGGGTGTCGCTCCCGGTGACCACCACGACGACGACCACCACCACCTCCACGCGCACGATCACGGTCCCGAGCGACCGCTACGTATTCGGGGACATCGCCGTGAACCCCCACGGGGTGTTCGCCGCGGCGGCCCGCCACGGCACTCTCCGCGCCGCGATCCACGGACGGTTCGTCTCCGGCGGCCGGGCCGTCGGGACGATCGTCGAGACCGGGCACGACCCGGCGAGCGGCGCCGCCTGCCGCTTCAGCTTCAACTTCACCGCCCGGGCACCACGGTAGGTTCGCCCCCCGGCCGGCCCGACGGCGCCGGCATGTGCCAAAGAAATCCTCAGCCCTCCGCGCGAGTGACGGCCTCGGCGTAGGCGGCGGCCAGCCGCTCGGTGGCGCTCGGACCGCCACCCGGCGGCGGGGGCTCCCCGAGGTGTTCGGTCCGCAACTCGGCCATGAAGTCCTCCCAGAGCGCGGGGCCGCCTTCGGCCAGTAGCTCCGCTCGCACGCGGAGCCTCAGGGTCGTGGGCCGGTTGCGCAGGCCCCACTCGCCAAGCACGGCCATCACGGGGACCAGCTCGATCGCCGCCTCGGTGAGGCTGTAGGTCACGCGGCGCCCGCGCCCCGCATCGGCTCGCGTCAGCAATCCGCCCGCGACGAGCCGTCGGAGGCGGTCGGCGAGGATGTTCGAGGCGATGCCCTCCTCCGAGGAGTCCTGCAGCACGCGGAAATGCCGCCGGTTGCCGAACATGATGTCCCGCAGCACGAGCAGTGACCAGTGGTCGCCGATCACCTCCACCGCCGCGTTGATCGGGCAGCCCGAGCGAGGTTCGCCGGCCGGGCGCGTCGCCATGGCGTCAATGGTACTTGCAGGTTGCCAGCACGTTTCACGATGCGCTACGGTGCCGACACTTGCAGATCGCAACCACTCGGAGGCCGCCGATGCCAGATACCACCTGCCACATGTCGATCTCGCTCGACGGGTTCGTCGCCGGACCGGATCAGAGCCGGGAGAATCCGCTCGGTAAGGGCGGCAGGGACGTCCATCTCTGGCACCTCGGCGACGAGCGCGCGACCGACGCCGACGCGACGGCAGCGAGCTGGCTGATGCGTCCGCGCGGGGCCTACGTCATGGGCCGCAACATGTTCGGACCGATCCGCGGCGAGTGGGACGAGGACTGGGATGGCTGGTGGGGCCCCGAGCCGCCCTACCACGCGCCGGTCTTCGTGCTCACCCACCACGCTCGCGAGCCGATCGAGATGGAGGGCGGCACGAGCTTCCACTTCGTCACCGAGGGCTTCGAGGCCGCCTACGCGCAGGCGCGTGAGACGGCCGGCGAGGATGGCGTCGACATCGCGGGGGGCGCCTCCACCGTCCGCCAGGCACTCACCGACGGAGTGATCGACGAACTCACGCTCGACGTGACGCCCGTCCTGCTCGGGTCCGGCGAGCGGCTGTTCGACGGAGTGCCGTCCCTCCCGTTCGAGCCGGTCGAGGTGCTCCACTCTCCGCTGGCCACGCACATCCGCTACCGGCGCGCGGGGTGAGGCGCCGGTAGGCGCCTCTGCGTGGCCGGGCGGGGCCACGCGAACCCACGGATGCAGTCGGGGCGCCCGGATTCGAACCGGGGACCTCCGCCACCCAAAGGCGGCGCGCTACCAGGCTGCGCCACGCCCCGAGGCGGCGGAGTCTACCCGCGGCTCCCGGCCGCTCCCGCCCGCCTCGCGGTGGGCTCGGCCGGGTTGTCGCTACGCTCCCGCCCCGCGATGGCCGAGATCCAGCCGCTGCAGGCGCTCCACTACGACCTCGCCCGGACCGGCGGGCTCCAGGACGTCGTCGCCCCGCCCTACGACGTGATCGACGCCGACGAGCGGGCCGCGCTCCAGGCCGCATCGCCCTACAACGTCGTCGGCGTCGACCTTCCCCAGGGCGACGCCGCGACCCGTACGCACGCGGCGGCCGAGCTGCTCGCCGGCTGGCGGGACGAGGGCGTCGTCGTCGCAGGACGACGAGCCCGCGATCTGGCCGCTCGAGCAGGACTACACCGGCCCGGACGGCGCCGCGCGCACCCGACGCGGGTTCCTCGCGCGCGTGCGCGTGGAGGACTACGGCGCCGGGCGGATCCGCCCACATGAGCGGACGCACCCCGGCCCGAAGGAGGACCGCCTGCGCCTCACCCGGGCCACGCGGGCCAACCTCTCCCCGATCTTCTCGCTGTTCTCCGACCCGGCCGGCCGGCCGTGGGGCGCGCTCGCGCCATTCACCTCGGGCGCCCCGTGGGGCACCAGCGCCGACCCGGACGGCACCGTCGAACCGGCTGTGGCGGGTGACCGACAGCCAGGCGATCGCCGAGGTCGTCGAGACGCTCGGCGCGGCCGAGCTGCTGATCGCCGACGGCCACCACCGCTACGAGACCGCCCGCGTGTACGCCGAGGAGATCGGCGGCGAGGGCCCGCACCGCTACGTGCTGATGTGCCTGGTCGCGCTCCAGGATCCCGGGCCTCACGGTGTTCCCCACCCACCGCCTGATCAACGGCCTCGACCGACGCACGGCGCGAGCGCGCTCGCCGAGGCGATCGCGGCCGACTTCGAGATCACCGAGCTCGCCACGACCGGCGAGCTGACCCCGCCCGCCGGCCCCGCCGGTCCAGATCGGCTACATCGACGCCGACTACCAGCGCCCGCTGCGGCTGACGCTGAAGGACCAGGCGATCGCCGACCGGGCGCTGCCCGATCGCGCCGAGCCCTACCGCCGGCTCGACACGGCGGTGCTCGAGGCGCTGATCCTGAAGGGCGCGCTGGGGATGACCGACGACGACATCGACCACCTCAACGGCCTCGGGTACGCGCGTGACGACGCCGAGGCGCTCGCGCTCGGTGACGAGCGGCGAATACGACGCCGCGTTCTTCATGGCGCCGACCCCGGTCGAGCAGGTCCAGGAGGTCGCGGCGGCCGGCGAGAGCATGCCGCCGAAGTCGACCTACTTCTTCCCCAAGGTCCCCACCGGGCTGCTGTTCAACCCGCTCGCCGACTGAGCCGCGACAACCGCGCTGAGCGGCGCTGTCCGGCGCTACGATGCGGTCGCTCTCTCCGCCACACCACGAGGATCAGCGGATGAAGGCCACCGCCCACCGCAACGCCGCCACGTCGTTCACCCATCGGATCGACGTCCGCCACACCACGCTGATCGCCGACGAGCCGACCGAGCACGGCGGCGAGGACGAGGGCCCGAGTCCGCAGGAGCTGCTGGCCGCGAGCCTCGCCTCGTGCACCGCGATCACGATGGAGATGTACGCCAAGCACAAGGGCTGGGACATCGGCCAGGTCGAGGTCGCAGGTCGACTACACGCCGGCCGAGCGAGGCTGCCCGACCCGGTTCAAGCTCGCCCTGCGCCTGCCCAGCAGCTGCTCGCACGAGCAGGTCGAGCGGCTGCAGGTGATCGCGGCCAAGTGCCCGGTCCACCGCACGCTCGAGGGCGAGGTCATGTTCGAGGACCGCGTCGAGCTCGTCGAGCCCGCGCGCGCCTGAGCGACGACGTCGCGCGCCGGGCGGCCCGACGCGCCGGTGAGTGACCGGGAGACCCTGCGGGACGAGCTCCAGCGCGTCCTGCTGCGACGCCGAGCGCGGCGACCGGCGCTCGATGTCCGCGGCCGGACCAAGGCCGCCGTGCTCGTCCCGCTGTACATGCGACGGCGGCGAGCTGCCACGGCGTGTTCACGCTAGCGCCGCGACGGACCTGCGCCGCCACGCCGGCGAGATCTCGTTCCCGGGCGGTCGCCGCGACGAGGGCGAGCCGGACCTGAGCGCCACCGCGCTGCGTGAGGCCGAGGAGGAGATCGGCCTGCGCTCCGACGGCGGTCGAGATCGTCGGCGCGCTCCAGCCGACCCCGACGATCGCCACCGACTACGCGGTGTATCCGTTCGTCGGGCTGATCGAGCCCGGGCACGACGTGGCGACCGAGCGCGCGCGAGGTGGCCGAGGTGCTCGAGCTCTCGCTCGCCGAGCTGCTCGCCGGCTACGGCCGCCGCCGGCTGCTCCGCCGCGGCCTCCCGATCCGCACCGACACCTACGTCGTCGGCGAGACCCTGATCTGGGGGGCGACGGCGCGGATCCTCGGCGACCTGTTCGACCGCCTCGAACCGTGGCTCGGGGCGACGTCGGTGGGCACCCGCTCGGGCTGAGCCGGGCCGTTCTCAGGCGAGCAGATGCTCGGTCGCGCCGAGCGCCTCCTCGAGCCAGGCCGCGTGATCGCCTGGCGGCGTCGCGCAGCAGCGCGTACGGGATCTTCGAGTCCTCGCACGTCGGCCGCACCCGCTCGGCACCGCCGGCGAGGACCTCGGCGGGCACGGTGCCGGCCGCCTGGTAGACGATCGCCCGGACCGTCGTGTCGAGCATCCGGGAGAGCAGCATCTCGAGCCGGGTGCCGTGCAGCGCGCGGAGCGCCGCCTCGGCGCCCGACCACCGACCCGAGCAGCAGATAGGCGACGACTGCGTGCTCGAGCGCCGGCACCGAGCGTCGCCACCCGGTCGGGATCGCCGACGTGCGGCTCGATCCCCGCCGCCTCGAGCGCCCCGGCCTCGTCCGCCCGGCGGGTCGTGCCCCGGACGGCGTGCCCGGCGTCCCGCAGGCCGGCGCCCAGCGCACGGCCGCGGCAGCCGCAGGCGACGATCAGGCAGCGGGCCACAGGGGTCCGTCAGTCGGTCCGGTGCCCGGCGGCCGGGCTAACCCCGGGCCGGAGGCGCCGCCGGCCCCGAACTCCTCGCGGGCCTGCTCCGGCGTGCGCTCCGGCAGGCCCTTCGCCCGGCGGCGCGCGTTCGTGACCTCGAGCAGCTCGTCGAGCTCGCGCTCGGAGGCGAGCTCCTGGCGCCGCCGGCGCTGGTCGGCGAGGTCCTCCTGCACCCGTAGCTCGAGGTCGGCGGTGGTCAGATCCTGCTCGCCCCGCCGGCGCCGGCGCGGCGTTCTGGGCCTCGAGCATCTGCTGCAGGTCCTCGGCCTCGAGCGCCTCGCGGGTCTCGGTGATCTCGCGCGCGCTGCGCAGGCCGAACTGCTCCATGCCGCCGCCCGGCTGTGTGGCGGCCGATCAGCCACATCCACAGGCCGACGCCGACCAGCCCCGCGAGCAGCACGATCGCGAACGGATCCACGGCGGCGAGTCTAACGGCACCGTTTTCCGGGTCTTCGACCGCAACTCCATAATCGAGATCGGGTTAGAGCAGACGTCATCGCCAGCTGCGTCCGGAGGAGCCGGGCCCGGGCGACGAGGCAAACCTCTAGCCATGCAGGGAAAGGAGGGCCAATGCGCCCACGCTCCGTCATGCTCTGCTCCGCCCTGAGCGCTGTTGCGCTCGCGGCGGCGCCAGGGCTCGCCAACGCGGCGCCCGTGCACAACCGCGGGCTGACGATCAACGCCACGCCGAACCCGATCGACTCCGGTGATCCGGTGCTCATCTACGGGCAGCTGAACGGCGGCACGACCGTCGCCAACCAGACGATCGTCCTCTACCACCACATCAACGGCAGCCATCACGGCTACTCGGTGGTCGGGCGGACGACGACGAACTCCTTCGGCTTCTACGAGTTCACCCGGGCCGACGGCGTCGTCGACACCAACCGCAGCTGGTTCGTGCGCCTCGCAGGCTCACCCGGCTGTCCACAGCCGCACCGTGTACGAGCGGGTGCGCGCGCTGGTCGAGCCTGAACGCAGAGCACGGCGACGGGCAACACCCGTCAGTCGGTCGTTCTTCTTCGGCCACGTCGACCCGCGCCACGCCGGGCAGCGGATCCTGCTCCAGCAGGCAGATCGGGAGCGCCGACGACTGGCGGACGATCAAGACCGGCCGGCTCGCGGCCGGGCTCGAACTACCTGCTCGCCTACCACTGGTCGACCCCTGGCAGCCGCATCGCTCGCGCGGTCTTCGCCGGCGACTACCGCAACATCCGCGGCGTCGTCCGACCCGGTGACGTGACGATCCAGCAGGCCCAGAACGCCACGTTCACGATCAACACCGCGAGCTCCGTGATCCCCTGCGGCTCCTCGGCCAAGATCACCGGCACGCTGTACAAGCCCGGCACCACGACCGCCGGAGCCGAACACCGCGGTCAAGCTGTGCCACGGCGGCGGCACGTCGGCCAGCCGTGTGCGATCAGGCCGGTCTGACCGACGCCAGCGGTAACTACAGCTTCACCGTCGCCCCGACGCGTAACCAGTGGTACCGCGTCCGGACGGTGTTGCGCACCGCACCGGGTGACGGCGCCGCTGTTCGCTCGGCGTCAAGGACATCATCACCCTCGGCGCGTCGCCGTCGAGCGTGCCGGTCGGCCAGCCGGACACGTTCTCCGGCACCGTCACGCCGAACAAGGCGGGCCACTTCGTTACCTGCAGCAGCTGCGGCGCCGACGACGACTGGCACACGCTCGAAGCGTCACCGTCGTCAAGGCTGACGGCACCTACTCGGTGAACCGGCGCGTTCGGCTCCGCCGGCACCCAAGAGTTCCGCACCCGGATCCTGGGCGGCGACGACAACGTCGGCGCGGTCTCGACCCCGGTGACGGTCACCGTCACCCCGACGGCGCCGTCGCGCACGCTGCCGCACCGCTCAGTAGACGCGAGCGCGCTACGCCCAAGGTGGCTCCGGCCCCCGTCGCCCTCGTGGTGGCGGGGGCCGGTGGCGTTCCGGAGCGCTCACGTCGGACCGACGGCCCACAGCCGCCAGCGGTCGGGCACCCCTCGAGCTCGTGCTCGCCGCGATCCTCGAACCCGATCCCGGAGCCGACGACGAGATCCTTGACGGTGCTCGACACGAGCACCTCGCCCGGCGCCGGCCCGAGCACCGACCCGCGCGCCGATGTGCACCGCGATGCCGCCGACGTCACCGCCGATCAGCTCGATCTCGCCGGTGTGCAGGCCGGTGCGGACCTGGAGGCCGAACTGCGTGCCGAGCAGCTCGCGCACCGCGAGCGCGCAGCGGATCGCCCGGGCCGGCCCGTCGAATGTGGCCAGCAACCCGTCGCCGATCGTCTTGACCGCCCGCCCCCGGAAGCGCTGGAGCTCCCGCGCCGATCGCCGGCGGTGGCCGCCTCGAGCAGCTCGCGCCAGCGCCGGTCGCCGAGCTCGGCCGCTCGACGGGTCGAGTCGACGATGTCGGTGAACATGACGGTGGCCAGAACCCGCTCGGGGTCGGGCTCGTGGCGAGTCGCCGGTGAGGAACTCCTCGACCTCCTCGAGCTCGCTGCCGCGCCTGCCCCGCGAACGCCGAGCGTCTCGTTGCCCGGCAGCTCGACCATCCGCGCCCCGGGGATGTGCTCGGCGAGGTAGCGCGAGTGGCGAATGTCGACGAACGGGTCGCTCGGGCCGGTGCAGCACGAGCGTCGGCGCCTGGATCTGCGGGCAGCACGGCGCGGACGTCGATCTGGCCGTTCATCAGCATCAGCTTCGCCGCCATGCCGGGACTCGCCGACAGCCGCTCGAGCTTGGCGTACCACTCCGGCAGCCGCGGGTGGCGAGCGGCGCTCGGGGCGAGAGCGCAGGATCCGCTTGCCCTGACCCCAGTCGGCCATCCCGCCGTCGCGGATGAACGCCTCGCGCATCCTCGACGACGGCATCGCCCAGTCGTAGTCCGGCGCCCAGGACATCCGCGGCTGCGCCTCGTAGAGCACGAGCGCGTCGACGCGCTCGGGATGGGTGGCGGCGAACAGCGCGGCCATCGCGCCGCCGTCGAGCATCGCGAACACCGCGGCGTGGGCCGAGCCCGCGGCATCCATCACCGCGACGATGTCGTCCATCTGCTCCTCGAGCGTCGGCGCGCGCTCGAGCGGGTCCGAGAGGCCCGGTGCCGCGGCGGTCGAACATGATCAGCCGGCTGAACGAGGCGAGCCGGTTGAAGTACGCGGCGACGATCGGCTCCGACCACCAGTGCTCCACCTGGGAGATCCAGCTCGGGACGTAGACGAGGTCGATCGGTCCGTTGCCCGACGACCTGGTAGGCGATGTGCATGTCGCCGCTGCGGGCGTATCGGGTCATCGGGACCATGGCCGTGACTGAGCCTAAAGGAGCCTCCCGCGACTGCCAGCCGCGCACCGCGGTCCGCCCTTCGGATACCGTCCGCGGTCGATGGACTTCGAGCTGAGCGACGAGCAGCGCCTGGTCCGGGAGACCGCCCGGGCGTTCACCGACGGCGAGGTGATCGAGCGCGCCCGCGAGAACGACCGCAACGAGCACTTCGACCTCGAGCCTCGTGGCCAAGCTCGCCGAGCAGGGCTACCTCGGCGCGATCGTCCCGCGCGAGTACGGCGGCGCCGGCCTCGACTACCTCACCTACGGGCTGATCGTCGAGGAGGTCGGCCGCGGCGACTCGGCGATGCGGACGGTGATCTCCGTCCAGACCTCGCTCGTCTGCTCGGCGATCCTCCGCTGGGGCACCGAGGAGCAGAAGCAGCACTACCTGCCGAAGCTGTGCTCCGGCGAGTGGCTCGGGTGCTTCGGGCTGACCGAGCCCGACACCGGCTCGGACGCCGCCAACCAGCGGACCCGCGCCCGCCGAACCGACGGCGGCTGGGTGATCGACGGCGCGAAGATGTGGATCTCGATGGGCAACCACGCCCGGGTCGCGCTCGATCTTCGCCCAGACCGACCCGAGCCTCGGCCACCGCGGCCTCGCCTGCTTTCTCGTCGACACCGACCAGCCCGGCTTCCAGCCCCAGGCCGATCCACCACAAGATGGGCCTGCGCGGCTCGGACACCGCGTCGATCTCGCTCGACGAGGTCGAGGTCGCGGACGACGCCGTGCTCGGCGAGGTCGGCGACGGCTTCAAGGTCGCGATGAGCGCGCTCGACTCCGGCCGCTACAGCGTCGCCGCCGGGCTGCGTCGGGATCTGCCAGGGGTGCGTCGAGGAGTCGGTGAACTACGCCAAGGAGCGCGTCCAGTTCGGCCGGCCGATCGCCGGCTTCCAGCTCGTGCAGGCGATGCTCGCCGACATGAAGGTCCGCACCGACGCCGCGCGGATGCTCGTCTGGCGGGCCGGCGCGCTCAAGGACGCCGGCAAGCCGAACACCACCGAGACCTCGATCGCCAAGCTGTACGCCACCGAGTCCGCGGTCCACTGCGCGAACACCGCGATCCAGGTCCACGGCGGGGCCGGGCTACGTCGACGACCACCCCGTCGAGCGCTACTTCCGCGACGTCCGGGTGACGACGCTCTACGAGGGCACCTCGCAGATCCAGAGCCTGATCATCGGACGCTGCGCTGACCGGGATCAACGCGCTCGTCCCGTCAGCGAGTTCGACCGCCCCCGCGGCCCGGACACGATCGCCGTCGTCGGCGCCGGCACGATGGGCGCCGGAATCGCCCAGCTCGCCTGCCTGTCCGGGGCGCGCGACGCTGCTCCACGACCCGGTCCCGGAGGCGCTGGAGCGCGGGGCGGAGCGGCTCGCGGCACGCCGCTCGAGCGCGCGGCGGCGCCGGGGCCGGCTCACGACCGAGGAGGCGGACGCCGCGGCCGCGCGGCTGGAGCCCGTCGGCCGAGCTCGCCGGCGCCTGGCCCGCGGCCGAGCTCGTGATCGAGGCCGGCCCCGAAGCCCTGGAGGTCAAGCAGCGAGCTGTTCGGTCCGCGCTCTCCCGCGAGATCGTCGACCGAGGCTGCGTGCTGGCCACCAACACGTCCTCGCTGCTCGTCACCGCGATCGCGGCGGCCGCCGAGGAGCCCGGAGCGGGTGGTCGGCATGCACTTCTTCAACCCCGCCCCGGTGATGGCGCTGCTCGAGGTCGTGGCCGGCGAGCAGTCGGGCCCGCCGCGCTCGCGCTCGCCCGCGCCACCGGCGAGGCGATGGGCAAGCACGTGATCGACGCCACCGACGGCCCGGGCTTCCTCGTCAACCGCTGCAACCGGCCGTTCGGGCTCGAGGCGCTGCGGCTGCTCGCCGAGCGGGTCGCGCCCGTCGAGCAGATCGACCGCATCTGCCGGCTGGGCGGCGGGTTCCGGATGGGGCCGTTCGAGGTGATGGACCTCGTCGGCGTCGACGTCGGGCTCGACGTCGCGCGGTCGTTCTACGAGCAGAGCTTCGGCGAGCCGCGCTGGCGACCCTCGCCGATCACCGTGCGCACGGTCGCCGCCGGGCGCCTCGGACGCAAGGCCGGGCCGGGGCTACTACGACTACGACGCCGGCCCCCACCGGCCCGGAGGACCCCGAGCGCCGTGCCGCGCGGCGGCGGCGACGGCCTGATCGTGATCGCCGGCGAGTCGACGCTGGCGCTCGAGCTCGGCCGAGCTCGCCGCGGTGCGCCGGCTGGGAGGTCGCCGACCCCGGAGCGAGGCCGCGGGCGAGGTGCCCGTGCTGATCGTCGACTGCACGCGGCGGCGAGGCGAGCGACGTCCCGCTGCAGGGCGCCCCGCAGGCGATCCTGCTGCGCCGCCGGCTCGCTCGCCGCGCTCGATCCCGGCGGCAGCGCGGTCGGCTTCCACCTCCTGCCGCCGCTCGCAGAGCGCGGCTGCGTCGAGCTGACCCGCGGGACCGGACACCGCGCGGCTCGGCCGTCGACAGCGGCCGACGCGGTTCTTCGCCTCGCTCGGGCCCGCACCCGGAGTGGGTCGGCGACGCCCCGGGGCTGGTGCTCGGCCGGATCCTCTGCCAGCTCGTCAACGAGGCGGCGTTCGCCCTCGCCGAGGGCGTCGGCAGCGCCGACGACATCGACACCGGCATGGTCCACGGCCTCAACTACCCGCGCGGCGTCGCTCGCCTGGGCCGACACGATCGGGCTCGACTCAGGTGCTGGCGACGATCGAGGCGCTGTTCGAGGAGCGACGCGAGGAGCGCTACCGTCCCGCTCCGCTGCTCAGCTCGCCTGGTGCTCGTCCGGCCGGCTCGGACGGCGCGAGCGGCGAGGGTTTTCACCGCTACCCGGACTGATCTCGCCACGGCAGCTCGCGACTTCCGTCCACGCGCCCGGACAGCGGCGTCAAGCGGCGTCGACGCGGCGGTCGATGTCTGCGACCATGCGAGTCGTGCGCTGTGCCCTCCGCGCATGCCTTCCGCTCGCTCGCCGTGGCTCGCTCGCCGCCGGCGCTGTCGGCCGATGCCCGGCCACGGCCTCGGCCCGCAGGCTGCGCCGGCGCCAACACCCCGGCCGTCGCGCTGCGTCGGCCGGCCGCGGACGCGCTCGGCGGTGGTGTGCCTGATCAACCGTCCAGCGCCACTCCACCACCTGCCCGGCCTGCGCGAGAGCGCACCAGCTCGACCGCTCGGCCCAGGGCTGGACGAACACGATGGTGCGCACCGGGCAGCTTCACCCACGGCGCCGACTTCGCGGCGCGGATCAGCGCTGTCGGCTTCAACTGGTCCAACGTCGGCGAGAACATCGCCACCGGCTATCCCACGCCCCAGGCCGTGCTGCAAGGGCTGGATGGCCAGCCCGGGCCACTGCGAGAACATCCTCGACCCGAGCTTCGCCTGCGTCGGCACCGGCGTCAGCACCCACGACCTCGGCCGCGTACGGGCCGGCGACCTGGACCCAGGACTTCGGCCTGCGGATGGGTCAGCGCGCGCCGTCGCACAACTCCCGGCCGCCGCCACGGCTGCCCGTACCGGATCTAGAGCGCTCCAGCCGGCCCGCCGGCGAGCCGGCGTCAGCCGGACGGTCTCGGCGACGTCCCGGGCCGGCTCGTCGATCAGCGGCGTGTCCCGCAGGTACCACTCGGCGTCGAGCGCCGCCTGGCAGCCCGAGCCGGCGGCGGTGATCGCCTGGCGGTAGGTGTGGTCGACGAGATCGCCGGCCGCGAACACGCCGGGGAGGTTGGTCAGCGTCGAACGGCCCTGCGGTGAGGACGTAGCCGTTCTCGTCGAGGTCGACCTGGCCGGCGACGAGCTCGGACTGCGGCTGATGGCCGATCGCGATGAACGCGCCGGTGATCTCGAGCTCACGCTCCGGGCCGCCCTCGGCGTGGGCGAGCCGCACCCGGGTGAGCGAGCCGTCCTCACCGGGCAGGAACTCGTCGACGACATACGGCGTGACCCACTCGATGTTCGGGATCGCGCGGGCCCGCTCGAGCATGATCTTCGAGGCGCGGAATTCGTCGCGGCGGTTGACGATCGCCACGCGGGAGGCGAACTTGGCCAGGAACATCGCCTCCTCCATCGCGGAGTCGCCGCCGCCGACGATGATCGTCGGCGCGTCGCGGAAGAAGGCCGCGTCGCAGGTGGCGCAGTAGCTCACCCCGCGGCCGGAGAGCTCGTCCTCGCCGGTCACGCCGAGCTTGCGGTGCTCGGCGCCCATGGCCAGGATCACGCTCCGGGTGAGGTGGACCGGTGTCGCCGGCGATCACCTTGTGCAGGCCGCCGTCCGGTGAGAGCTCGACCGCGGTGACGTCGTCGGTCTCCAGGCGGGCGCCGAAGCGCTCGGCCTGATCGCGGAACTGCTGCATCAGCTCCGGGCCCATGATCCCGCTCGGGAAGCCGGGGAAGTTCTCGACGTCGGTCGTCTGCTGGAGCAGGCCGCCCCAGGCGAACCCCTCGTAGACGAGCGGCTCGAGGTTGGCCCGCGCGGCGTACAGCGCGGCGGTGTAGCCCGCCGGGCCGCTGCCGATGATCACGAGGTTTTCGACTGCGCTCAGTCACTTCATTAAGTATAGCTAGGGGTCCTGGCGACCGGCTGCGCGGTCTGCCAGCGCGCAACCGTCCTGCGCAGCTGCAGGTAGGCGATCGCCCCCGGGATCGTCGGCAGCCAGAACGCGATCCCGCGGTACGCGAGCACGGCCACCGTCGCGATCTCGACCGGGTACCCCGAACGCCGTGAACGCCCCGATCATGCCGCCGTCGACGCCGCCGATCCCGCCCGGCAGCGGCAGCGTGTTGCCGAACATCCCGACGAAGTAGGCCATCACCACGACCCCGATCTCGGGCGCAGCATCCGAAGGCGTGGAAGCACGCCCACAGCACGGAGATGTCGAACGCCCACCAGGCCACCGCGCCGAGCAGGTAGGGATCCCGCGAGCGCACCAGCGAGAGCGCGGTGCGCACCCCGGTGGCCGCCGTCGCCGGCGCCGCGGCGAGCGTGCGGGCGAGCCGGCCGAGCCGGTGCTCGGCTGTTCGGCGTGCCGGGCCACGAAGCGCTCGAAGTCCCCCGGCAGCAGCGCGACCGAGCAGGAACACCGCGATCACCACGGCGCCGAAGATCGCCGGGATCACGGTGATCGCGAACGGCGCCGGGCCCGGGAATGATCCCCAGGTACAGGCCGAGCCCGCAGACGCACCAGCGTGCCCATGTAGACGCCGTAGAGCAGCGCCATGAACGCGGTCATCCGACAGGCCACGGTCCGGGCCTCCATGCCCGGAGCGGCGCAGCGCCCACGCGGTCAGCGCGATGCCGCCCGCCCCGGCCGAGGCGAACAGCCGCGTCGCGGCCAGGCCGGCCATCGTGATCTGGTAGCTCTCGCGCCAGTCGATCGGCGACTCCCCGCGGATGAACACCGCGCGGAACAGGGCGACGTAGCCGACGAACGAGCAGACCTCGAGCAGCAGCCCGGCCGCGAGCCACCAGCCGCTGCCGTGCTGGATCCGGTTCCAGGTCTCCTGCAGCCCGAGCAGCCGCGGCAGCACGAAGTACAGGAACGCGACCGTCGAGACGACGAACAGGCACCGAGACGATCAGCCGGCGCGCGGGTGAAGCGGATCCGCGGCATCTCCTCCTGGTCGGACGGCCGCTCGCGGCGACGACCGCCGGCCGGCTCCTGCGGCGGGCTGCGTCTCCCGGTGCTCACCGGCGGCTGCCTCTCCGAGCCTCCGACGGCCACGGTCCGGCTACGCGCTCCGGCGAGCCGTTGCAGCCGGCCCAGGCGCCGGGCAGCGCCCCGGCGGGCCGCGAAGCCGCGGCGCGGCGGCGCGGATCGTCTCCGTCAGCGCCGCGCCGGCCACGAGGTCGGCGAGGTAGTGCTCGCCGAGGTACACGAGCGCCAGCCCGAGCACCGCGGCGTAGGTGAAGCCCACCGCGCCGGCCACCGGCCCGACCTCGCGTCAGCAGGTGCGCCCCCATCAGGGACGTGGCGAAGTGCAGCGACGGCATGGCAGCAAGCGGATTCCCTCCCAGGACATCGTAAAGGTCGCCCCAGCGGTCACCCCAATACTGCTCGCCGTACTCGATCATCATCCGCCGCACCACGGACCGGCTCGTCCTCGCCGAGACACGCCTCGCGCGGCCGCCCACCACGGCGGGGCGGTCGGGATCGCCCAGTAGAAGATCGCGCCGATGTCGAACACCGCGTACATCCGCGCCGCCGCGGCCGCCGAACCGCTCGGCCGGTCGCGCACGCAGCACGTAGCCGACGCTCGCGTGCGGCACGAAGAACCACAGCCAGTGGCACCACACCAGCACCCGCTCGAACCGGTTGATCTGCGCCCGGGTCGGCGAACGCCGTGCTGCAGGCGGAGCGTCGGCGGCACCCCGAGCCCGAGGATCCGGTCCATCGCGATCGGATACTGCACACGCACGCGCGCGGCGAGCCGCTCCGGGTCGGTCGTGCGGCATCTCGTAGGCCGCCAGGTAGCGCCCACATGTTCAGCGCGCACACGGCGACGTCCCGCCGGCGGCTCGGCGGTGCCGCGACGCAGAGCGCCGACCGGGGCGGCGGCCGCCGCGCCCAGGACGACCGCGGCGGGCAGCCGCGACCCGCCGGCGCAGGGCAGGCGCGGCGACGCCCGCCGCGACGAGGGCCCAGGCTGCCGCTCGGATGGCCCTCCGCAGGCGCAAGATCGGCGCAGTATAGGAACGGCGCGGGCGCGGGCAGCGCGTGCGAGCCCGACGGCCGCGCCGTGGATAGAATGCCGCCGGTCTTGTCCCGCCTCTGCCCCCTCCCCCAGGCCGCGCCGACGCCGGCCGCCGCGCGCCGCGCTGCGCTGTTCGGCGCTCGTCGCCGCCGGCGCGCCGCTGCTCGCTGGCCCCCGGGGCGTTCGGCCAACTTCCTGACCCTGAAGTCGGGCGGCTCGCCGAACGCCGACAACATCGCGAGCCTCTACAACATCATCCTCGTGCTCGCCGCGGTCGTCGTTCGTCGTCGTCGAGGGCGCGCTGCTCTACTCGGTGTTCCGCTTCCGCGCCAAGCAGCAGCCCGGTCGCCGCCCAGATCCACGGCAACACGCGGCTGGAGATCGGCTGGACCGTCGGCGCCGCCGTGATCCTGGTGATCATCACCGTCGTCACGTTCGTCAAGCTCGCCCGGGATCATCAACCCGCCGAACTCCGACGCCGACGGCGTGCTCTCCGCCTCGCTCGGCCAGCCGACGCCGCCCGAACGGCAACAAGCTGACGATCTGCGTCCAGGGGCGCCAGTACATCTGGCGCTACACGTACGGCAACAACTGCGCCAACAACGCGTTCACCGGGCAAGCTGCCGTACTCGTACACCGACATGGTCGCGCCGGCGAACACGACGGTGGTGCTCGCGATCCAGGCCAACGACGTGATCCACTCCTGGTGGGTCCCGTCGCTCGGCGGCAAGGTCGACGCGGTCCCCGGCTACACGACCTACACCTGGTTCAAGGCGCCGCACGCGGGTGCGATCTACCACGGCCACTGCGCGCAGCTCTGCGGCCGCCAGCACGCGTGCGATGATCGCGCGGGTGAAGGTCGTCACCCCGGCCGCACTACCAGGCAGTTCCTCACCGAGCCAGACGAACGCTGATCTCGGCCGCCAACGCCCAGGTCACCCAGCTGCGGCAGAGCCTCACCGCCAACGGAAACCTCTAGTGGCCGCGGAGCCTGACCCCCGCATGTCCACAACCGATCTCGCCCTGCGCCCGGTCCCCCAGGTCACCGCCCACAAGCTGTCGAGGTCCCGCGCAAGACAAGCGCTGGGTCGACTGGGTCACCACCACCGATCACAAGAAGATCGGGATCATGTACCTGGTCACGACGTTCGTGTTCTTCATCCTCGGCGGGATCGAGGCGCTGCTGATGCGGACGCAGCTCGGCGTGCCGAACAACACGCTGCTCAGCTCCGAGCACTACAACGAGCTGCTGACGCTGCACGGCACGACGATGGTCTTCCTGTTCGTCGTCCCGGTGATGGCCGGGCTTCGGCAACTACTTCCTGCCGCTGATGATCGGCGCCCGGGACATGGCCTTCCCGCGGCTGAACGCGCTGTCGTACTGGCTGCTGCTGCTCGGCGGGATCGTCTTCTACGCCACGCTGTTCTTCCACCCGCCGGAGGCCGGCTGGTGGAGCTACCCGCCGCTGTCGAGCATCCAGTACTCCCCCAGCGGCGGCCAGGACGCGTGGATCTTCCTGATCCACATCACCGGCATCTCGTCGCTCGTCGGCGCGATCAACTTCTACGCCACGATCGTCAACATGCGCGCGCCCGGGATGAGCTGGGGCCGGCTGCCGCTGTTCGTGTGGACGCTCCTCGTCTACGCGATCCTGCTGATCATCGCCCTGCCGGTGGTCGCCGCCGCGGTGACGATGCTGCTCACCGACCGCCACTTCGGCACCCACTTCTTCGACCCCACCCAGCACGGCTCGCCGGTCCTCTGGCAGCACCTGTTCTGGTTCTTCGGCCACCCCGAGGTCTACATCATGATCCTGCCCGGGTTCGGGATGATCTCCGAGGTCATCCCGGTGTTCAGCCGCAAGCCGATGTTCGGCTACAAGGCGATCGCGGCCTCGACCGCGGTGATCGCGTTCCTGGCCACGCTCGTGTGGGCCCACCACATGTTCGCCTCGCCGGTGCCGGTCGTCGTGCTCGGCTTCTTCATGCTCAGCTCGTTCCTGATCGGCGTGCCGACCGGGGTCAAGATCTTCAACTGGATCGCCACGCTGTGGCGGGGCTCGATCGTGATGACCGCGTCGCTGTACTTCGCGATCGGGTTCATCGCGATCTTCATCATCGGCGGGATCACCGGCATCTTCCTGGCCACGTTCCCGGTCGACTGGCAGCTCAACGACACCTACTTCGTCGTCGCCCACTTCCACTACGTGCTGATGGGCGGCGCGGTGTTCTCGATCTTCGCCGGGCTCTACTACTGGTACCCGAAGATGACCGGCCGGCTGATGAACGAGCCGCTCGGCAAGGCGTCGTTCTGGGTGATGTTCATCGGCTTCAACCTGACGTTCTTCGTCCAGCACGCGCTCGGGCTCTCCGGCATGCCGCGGCGGGTCTACACCTACCAGCCCGGCCTCGGCTGGTCGACGTACAACCTGATCTCCACGATCGGCTCCTACATCCTCGCCCTCGGGATCCTGCTGACGATCATCAACGTCGTGCGGAGCCTCAAGGCGGGCAGGATCGCCGGCCCGGACCCGTGGAAGGGCAACACGCTCGAGTGGTTCACCTCCTCGCCGCCGCCGGTCAACAACTTCGATGTCATCCCGCGGGTGCGCTCGGTGGAGCCGATGCGCGACATCCGCCGCCAGGTCGAGCGCCAGACCGGCGTGACCCAGAAGACCGGCGGCAGCGAGCGCTTCACGCGCGTATGAGCCGCGCATGCGCGAGTCGCTCAGCGCCGCACGCCGCCGCTCGTCGCGGCGCCAGCGCCGCGCCGGGCGGTCAGCTCGCGCGGACCTACTTCGAGCTGACCAAGCCGAAGGTCCAGTCGCTGCTGCTGCTGACGACGATCACCACGATGGAGGTCGCCGGCACCCCGTCGGTCTCGAAGATCGCGCTCACCTGCCTCGGCGGCTACCTGTCGGCCGGGCGGCGCCGGCGCGATCAACCACGTCTACGACCGCGACATCGACGCCCAGATGCCCCGCACCGCGTCCCGGCCGGTGCCCGCGGGCCGGATCTCCCCCCGCGCCGGGCCTGATCTTCGGCTTCACGCTCTGCGGCGCTGTCGTTCCTGCTGCTCGCGACGACGTCAACCTGCTCGCCGCGTCGCTGGCGCTTCGCCGGCTTCGTCGGCTACGTCGGGCGTCTACACCGTGTGGCTCAAGCGCCGCACCCCGCAGAACATCGTCATCGGCGGCGCCGCCGGTGCGGTGCCGCCGCTCGTCGGCTGGGCGGCGACGCGGGGCTCGCTGTCCTGGACCGCGGTCTACCTGTTCGCGATCGTCTTCTACTGGACCCCGCCCCACTTCTGGGCGCTCAGCCTGCTGATGAAGGACGAGTACGCCCGGGTCGGGGTGCCGATGATGCCGGTGGTCCGCGGCGAGCGGGAGACCCGCCGGCAGATCCTGCTCTACACGCTGCTGCTCTACGCGGTCACCCAGCTGCCCGTTCTGCGCCGGCGGCTTCGGCGGCATCTACCTCGTCGCCTCGATGGTGCTCGGGCTCGCGTTCATCGCCGGCGCGGTGCGGCTGCTCCGCCGCGCCGACCGCCGCACCGCGCTGCGGCTCTACCTGTTCTCGCTGCTCTACCTGGCCCTGCTGTTCGGCGCGATGGTCGCTCGACGCGAAGCTGTAGACTGCGCGAGCGTCATGGATCGCAAGCTCGCCCGCAAGAACATCCGCTCGGCGCTGATCGCCGGCGCCGCCTGCGCGTTCATGTTCGGCATCACGTTCGTCGCCGCCGCGATCTACGTCCACGCGTGAGCGAGTCCCGTTCAGCCAGGCCCCTCCGGTCGGCGAGGAGATCCACCTCCCCGGCCCGTCGCTGATCCCGCTGGTCAACGCGGTCGGGATCACGCTGATCGTCATCGGCACGACCGTGTTCCCCCCGATTCCGGCGATCATCGGCGCGATCATCTTCATCGATCACCACGGTGCGCTGGATCCGCGACACGCGGCGTGACGTCGACGAGCTGCCCGAAGAGCACGCGCACTAGCGCGCTCGCGGCGGACGCCGTCGGTGCCGCGCGCGTCCGAGGCGCTGCGGCGGCTCAGGCCTCGGCGACGGCCGGGATCTCGGAGGTCGAGCCGTCCTGGGTCCAGCAGCGGACGATGTCGCGCATCGAGAGCACGCCGACGAGCTCGGCGCCCTCGACGACGACGAGGTGGCGGAAGCCCTTGCGGATCATCACCGAGGCGGCCTCCTCCAGCGACCAGTCCGGGCGCGGCGAACTTCAGGTGGGCGCGTGAGGTGGTCGCCGACCCGCTCGGTGTCCGGGTCCTTGCCGTGGCCGACGGCGCGCAGGATGTCGCGCTCGGTGAGCATGCCCGGGCCCTGCTCGTCAGGGTCGACGACGACGGCCGCGCCGACCTTGCGCTGGCACATCGCCTCGGCGGCCTGGCGCAGTGTGTGGTCCGGCCCGACGGTGAGCACGACCTCTGACATCCCTTCTCGCACTTGATCACTGCAGCCATCTCCGGGTTGCTTGCAACGATTGTCGCAATCATACGCAATCACCGCGGCCGCCGAAATCGGCCGCGGCGAACCGCCAGATCGCGCGTCACCGCGCCGTCCGTCGCACAGAAGGCCTAGGATGCGCGCACTGAGTGACGAGAGCGGGCGGACAGAGGAACCCGGGCGATGCGTAAGACGCCCTCTGGCGCAGATGCTCATCGCCGGCGCGATCGCCGTCGGTGATCGTGATCGTGATCGTCCTCGCTGATCCCGTGGTTCCCGGCCAAGGGCTCGATCCAGGCCGGCCACATCCGCACGCTCTACGACGTCCTGCTGATCGTCTCGGTGCCGATCTTCGTGCTCGTCACGACGGTGGTCCTCTACTCGGTGATCAACTTCCGGATGCGGCCCGGCGAGGAGCAGGAGGACGGCCCGCCGCTGCACGGCAACACCCGGCTCGAGGTCGTCTGGACCGCGGTCCCGACCGTGCTGATCGTCGTCGCTGTGCGTCTACGCCTTCGCCACCTGCGCCCCAACGAGAAGAGCCAAGGCCGGCGAGATCACGGTCAACGTCACCGAGCGCCAGTTCGCCTTCGAGTTCTCCTACCCGCAGCCCGGCGGCAGGTGATCTCCTCCCCGGTGCTCTACCTGGCCAAGGGCCAGCCGTACGTGTTCAAGCTCCGCTCGCTCGACGTCATCCACAGCTTCTTCGTGCCCGAGTTCTCCGAGAAGCTCGACGCCGTGCCCGGGATCACCACCACGCTGCGCGTCACGCCGACCCGCCTCGGCAGCTATCCCGCCGAGTGCACCGAGCTCTGCGGCGCCGGCCACGCGCTGATGCGCGCGCCGGTCCGGGTCGTCACCCCGCAGGCGTTCCAAACCTGGCTGGCCTCCCAGAAGCCGGCGGCGCCGCCGCCGATCGGGCACGCCCCCGGCCAACGCCGCCTCGCCGGCGAGCCGGGGCCCGGCCTCGGCGCCGACCGGAGCTCGGCTCGAGCGTCAGCATCTTCGACACGCGATGCTCGACCGCTCGGGCACGCGAGCGTTCCTGCGATCGCGACCCCGTCCAAGGAGAACGGCTGATGGCCATCCCGCATGAAGCTGCGCGCCCCCGGCTGGTACCGCGCGGCGCTGTTCGACGTGATCGGCTTCGGCTTCGCGTTCGGGCTCGACCGTGCTGATCCGCGCCCTGATGCACTAGCACCCGGTCGTCGACGGCAACGCGATCACGCTCGTCGCCCTGTTCGCCGTGCCGCTGTTGTTCCTGGTCGGGCTCGGGACCTGCGACTACTGGATCTACTGGGCATTCGGGCGCGCCACGCGTGCCGAGGACCACTCCTCGCACGGCGCCCACCAGTGGCGTGACTACTTCAAGGTGAACACCGACCACAAGGTGATCGGGATCCAGTACGTCGTCACCTCGTTCTTCTTCCTGCTGGTGGGCGGCCTGCTGGCGATGCTGATCCGGGCCGAGCTCGCCCAGCCGGGGATGCAGTTCCTCACCCCCGAGCAATACAACGGCGTGTTCTCGATGCACGCCACGCTGCTCATCTTCCTGTTCGTCATCCCGGTGTTCGCCGGCCTGGCGAACTTCGTGCTGCCGCTGATGATCGGCGCGCCCGGACATGGCCTTCCCGCGCCTGAACGCGCTGTCGTTCTGGATGCTGCCGCTGGCCGGGACTGATGATGCTGATGAGCTTCCTGGCCCCCGGCGGCTCGTTCGCCGCCGGCTGGACCGCCTACGCGCCGCTGTCGACCTCGATGCCGCTCGGCCAGCTGTTCTTCACCATCGCGGTGCAGTTCGCGGGCTTCTCCTCGATCGCGACCGCGCTCAACTTCCTGGTCACGATCATCACCATGCGAGCGCCCGGGATGAGCTTCTTCCGGATGCCGCTGCTCGTGTGGGCGAACTTCTCGACCTCGCTGCTCGTCGTGATCGCGACGCCGTTCATCGCCGCCTCGCAGTTCATGACGCTGCTCGATCGCGCGCTGGGCTTCCACTTCTTCGACGCGTTCGTCGGGGCGGGCAAGAACGGCAACGTGGTCATGTACCAGCACATCTTCTGGTTCTACTCGCACCCGGCCGTCTACATCATGATGCTGCCGGGCTTCGGGATCATCTCCGAGGTCCTCGCGGTCAAATCGCGAAAACCGATCTTCGGCTACCGGATGATGGCCTTCTCGCTGCTGGCGATCGTGGTGCTCGGCTTCACCGTGTGGGCGCACCACATGTTCGTCTCCGGGATGCAGCCGTGGATCCGGATACCGATGATGATCACCACCGCGATCATCGCGATCCCGACCGGGCATCAAGATCTTCTCCTGGCTGGCGACGCTGTGGCGAGGGGTGCTCCATCTCGACACGCCGATGCTGTTCGCGCTCGGCTTCCTGACGATGTTCACCCTCGGCGGGATCATCGGGCGTGATGCTGGCGATGATCCCGTTCGACATCCACGTCTCGCAGACGTACTTCATCGTCGCCCACATCCACTACGTGCTGTTCGGCGGCTCGCTGTTCACGATCTTCGCCGGGGTCTACTACTGGTTCCCGAAGATGACCGGGCGGATGTTCGACGACCGTCTCGGCAAGTGGCACTTCTGGAGCACGTTCATCTTCTTCAACCTCACGTTCGCCCCGATGCACCTGATCGGGATCCAGGGCATGCCACGGCGCGTCGCCGACTACTCGCAGCAGTTCGCGACCTGGAACCTGATCATCTCGCTGGCCAGCTTCGGGCTCGGCCTGAGCACGCTGATCTTCCTCTACAACGTCGTCGCCAGCTGGCGCGGCGGCCCGCGCGCGGCCGCCAACCCGTGGCGGGCGCTCACGCTCGAGTGGCAGGTCTCCTCCCCGCCGCCGGTGTTCAACTTCGACGCCGTCCCCACGGTCGTCGGCGGCCCGTACGAGTACGGCGTGCCCGGCGCGGTGCACGGGATCTTCAAGCCGCCGACCGAGGTCGCGGAGAAGGTCGCCGCCGGCGGCGGGCCGGAGCGATTGTCCGAGCCGCCGAGCCAGGAGTCGCACGAGTGACCCGCGCGCGGCAGGATGCCCCTCAGACGGGCCGAGGTTCCGCATGAGCACCGGGCAGTTCATCGCCGCGCGGACGATCCTCGTCGTCGCCAACGAGACGCTCGAGCGGCCGCGACCTGCTCGAGGCGGTCAAGGCAGCGCGCCGACGACGACGTGCGCTTCGTCCTGTGCGTGCCGCAGACGCGGCCCAAGGCCGGCCTGGTGATCTACGACGACGCGGTGTTCGACGCCGCCCAGGCGCGCGTCGACCTCGCGCTGGAGGTCATCCGCGACCTCGGCGTCCGCGCGATCGGCGAGGTCGGCGACCCCGACGCCTACACCGCGACGATCGACGCCGTCCGCGAGTACCGGCCCGAGGAGATCATCATCTCGACGTATCCGGAGACGCGCTCGGGCTGGCTGCGCCGGGACCTGATCGAGCGGGTGGGCGACGCCACGGGCCTCCCCGTCACCCACATCGTCAACGACATCGACTCCGAGGGGATGCCGTTCCACGTCACCCTGGCGGTGGCCAACCGGACGGCGTCGGGCGACGAGCTGCTCGAGGCGCTCAAGGAGAAGGCCGACGCCTTCTCGCACGACGACCTGCGCCAGCTGTTCATCCTGCTCGTGCCCCAGGAGGGCGGCGACGGCCAGGCCACCCGCCGGGCCCGGACCCGGCTGAAGCTGGTGCTCGACCGCCTGCGCGTCCGCGGGCTGTACGCCGCCGGGATCGTCGGCGATCCCGATCCGTACACGGCGATCATGAACACGCTGCAGTACTTCCGGGTCGACGACATCGTGATCTCGACCTTCGCCGAGACCAAATCGGGCTGGCTGCGCTCCGACCTGATCGAGCGCGTCCGCCGGACGACCGGCAAGCCGGTCGAGCACGTCGTCCACGAGGAGATCGGCCGCCGCGGCCAGCTAGGAGAACTGATGGAAGCCGCCTCGATCGCCCACGCCCACGCCGAGCACCACGGCCCGCCTGCCGGCCCACCGCTCCTCGCAGGCGGAGCCCGCGACCCTCGGGATGCTGCTGTTCATCATCTCCGAGGTGATGATCTTCGGGGCGTTCTTCACCGCGTACTTCTTCATCCGGGTCGTCAACCACGACCCCTGGCCGGCCCACGGGCACGACCCTGCCGGAGGCCGTCGCCGGGATCAACACGGCGATCCTGCTGTCGTCGTCGCTGACGCTCCACTGGGCGCTCGTGTCGATCAAGAACGGCAACCGCTGGGGGCTGAAGGCCGGGATGCTCACGACCTTCCTGCTCGGCGTGACGTTCCTCACCGTCCAGATCAACGAGTACATCCACATCGGCTTCGCCCCCCACGACTCGGCCCAGGCCACGGTCTTCTACTCGCTGACCGGCCTCCACGGCGCCCACGTGTTCATCGGCCTGTGCCTGCTGGCGTTCGTCAACATCCGCGCGTTCCGCGGCCACTACTCGGCCGAGGAGCACCGCGGGATGGAAGTGCCGGGCATCTACTGGCACTTCGTCGACGTGATGTGGGTCGTCGTCTACACGACGGTCTACGTCCTCTAGGCCGCCCGGCCCGCCCTCCGCGCCCCTCTCCGCTGCCGCCGTGCTCAACCCGCTTCGCTCCGAGGACGAGGCGTTCCGCGCGCTGCTGTGGTTCGTGGGCGCGGTCGCGGTGATCGTCGTCGTCGTCCTGGTCCTGCAGGCCCTGCTCTAACCCGCGGGAGCGCCCGCGCGCGCACCCGCCGCGTCCCGCCCAGCACCGGGCATCATGGACCCGTGCCGCTGACGCTCCCCCTCGCCGCCTCCGGGCCGGCGGGCACGATCTTCCTGCCGCTGTTCGTCCTGCTCTACTGGCTGCCGTACCGCGCCCGCGCGCGCACGCTCGCCGGCGAGGGCCGACCGGTCCCCGGCTGGCGCCAGGGCTGCTACGTCGGCGGCCTGCTCGTGCTGGCGCTCGCGCTCAGCCCGCCGATCGGCACGCTCGCCGACCAGCTGCTCGTGGCGCACATGGTCGAGCACCTGCTGATCGGCGATCTCGCCGCGCTGCTGATCGTGCTCGGGCTGACCGGGCCGCTGCTCGTGCCGCTGCTGCGCAACCGCGTCATCTCCCGCCTGCGGGTCCTCGCCCACCCGGTCGTCGCCGTCGTCGCTGTGGGCGGTCAACTTCTACTTCTGGCACCTCCCGGCCCTCTACCAGGGCGCGCTCCGCCACGACGCCGTCCACGCGCTCGAGCACGCCACGTTCCTGGCCTTCGGGATCGCGATGTGGATGGGACTGCTCGGGCCCGCTGCCGAAGCCGGCTTGGTTCGGCAACGGCGCCCGGCTCGTGTACATCATCGTGGTGCGGCTGATCGGCACCGTGCTGGCCAACGCGATGATCTTCTCCGGGACCGTCTGGTACCCGTACTACCGCGCCGGCGACGCCCACTGGCACATCAGCTCGAGCGCCGATCAGATCGCCGCCGCCGGGGTGATGATGGTCGAGGAGAGCGTCCTCACGATCGCGCTCTTCTGCTGGCTGTTCCTCAAGGTCGCCCGGCGAGGGCGAGGAGCGCCAGGACCTGCTCGATCTCGCCGCCGGCCAACGGCGTCGAGCTCGACGAGCGCCGCGCGGCCCGCGCGGTCGCCGCCGGTCGGGGCGACGAGCTGCGCGAGCGTCTGCGCGCCCGCGCCGCCGCCACTACTTGACGGTGATGGTCCCCTTCATCCCGGCCGCCTCGTGGCCCGGGACCGAGCAGTAGAACGTGTAGGTGCCGGGCGCGAGGGTCGCGGTGACGGTCGAGACGCCACCGCCGGAGACGATCGGCCCGATCTTGCTCACGCCGCCGCCCTGAATCGCGATGTCGTGCGGCACCGAGGAGGCGTTCTTCATCCGCAGCGTGACCGAGCCGGCCTTCGCCGTCGCCGCTCGAGGCGAGGAACTTCAGCTGACCGGTCGGGTCGGCGTCGATCTCCAGGACCCCGTTGACTCGCGATGACCGGCTTCTGGTTGATCGTCTGGACCGCGGTGGCGAGCGCGCCGCGTGTCCTGGCCGGGCCGGCCGGCGACCTGGGACACGTACCCGGCCACGTCCTGCGGCCTGCTGGCCCGTGAACAGCTTCGCCGGCATCACGCCGCTGACGTTCGGGTACTGGATCCAGTAGCTCGACCAGACCCCGGATGTCGCTCGTGCGCAGGTTGTCCGTCCGGTCCTGGCGGAAGGAGTCGTCGAGGTTCGGACCGACGACCCCCTGGGTCCCGGCGTGGCTGAGCGTGTGGCACGCCCCGCACTTCTGCACGAACAGCTGCTTGCCGCGGACGAGATTGGCCGTCGGGTGCTTGACGTCGCACCCGCGCAGGCCCATCAGCGCCGCCGCCGCCAGCATCACCGCGCCGACCGTCCGGCGCCTGCCCTCTCCTCGTCTGGTCATCGCTGGCGCCGCACTCTATCCGAGCCGTCGGCTTGTTGCGCCCCCCTCGGCCCCGGGCGCGGCGGCGGCGCGATCTGCGCGCCCGGGGAGCCCCGGGGGCGCCTCCAACCGCCTATGCCGCTGGTAGCATGGCCGCCGCCATGAGGATCCGCCAGAAGTACCGCATGCGGACGCCCTCGACCGGGCGTGAGGTCGTGATCGAGGCCGAGCCCGGGATCGATTACCGCGACCGGGACACCGGAGAGCAGCTCGAGGTCGTGGGCGAGCTCCTGCCGCTCGCCCCGACCGCCTCCGAGCTGCCCTGGGCCATCGACAACCTTCGCTTCTGCAACTGGTGCGACCAGCTCGCGCAGAAGGACCTGAACGACTGTCCCCAATGCGGGCGGCGGATGGCGCCGATCGGGTAGTGCTCCGGCCCCGCGTGCATCCCCTCGCAGCGGCCGCGCGGCCGCGACGACGACTGATCGGCCCACGCTCCCTGCTGAGCGCGTGCGCTGCGCTGCTGCTCGCGCTCGCGCTGGGCGCCTGTGGCGGCGGCTCGACGTCCACCGACACCTCGGGCGCCCCGACGCTCACGGTGCCCGGCGGCCAGAACGCCAGCGTGGCGATCGCCACCACAGCCTCGACGAGCACCGCGTCCTCGACGACCGGCTCGAGCACCAACACCTCCGGCGCCGCGGCGGCCTCGGCCGCCGGCTCGGGCTCCGGATCCAGCGGCTCCTCCGGCAGCTCCGGTGGCGCCGGGACGAGCTCCGGCAGCGGTTCCGTCGGGCACGAGCGGCAGCGGCGGCTCCGGCGCCGGCTCGACCAGCGGCGGCGCCGGCACGGGCGCGGCGAGCGGCGGCTCCGGCACCGGGTCGGGTTCCGGCTCGGGTTCGGGATCGAGCTCGAGCACCGGTTCGGGCGGCGCCGGGCTCGGCACGGCGTTCTGCCAGCAGAACCCCGGCGCCTGCTGAGCCGCCGCGACGGCGACCGCCCCGGCGGCGGGCGACGCTGGCCGGCGGCGCTCGCCGCACGATCGACACGATCGCCCATGACCCACCCGGGGGCCCGGTCGTCGTGCGATCTCATCGATCACAGCCACGAGATCGCACACCGAGCCCGCGGCGGCGGGGTCGTTGTGCAGTCTCGCCGATCGATCGAACGGGGAGCGGCGGGACGCGAAACCGCGCCCCACACCGCCCCGGCCCGGCTGATGGCGCGGAAACCCGTCTCAGGGACGTGAAGACGCGCCACGAGCCCTCGGAGGAGCGGTCGTGACGCAGTTGCGCGTATCGGACCGCAGGAGCCGCCGCGAGACCGCGAGGAGGCGAGGGCGCGAGGCAGCGCGAGGAGGCGAGGCGCGAGGAGGCGGACCCTCCCGCCGCCCCAGAGCTACTTGATCTGGGTCTTCGGCGGCACCGGGGTCGTGACCTCGGTGACCGAGTACTCGACGCGCGTCCCGCCGTAGTTGCACTCGTACTGCGCGACCTGGTTCACCTGGATCTGGGCGTTGTTCGACGCCGCGTTGCCACAGTTGGCATTGCGGCTCTGGCGGTACGCGTACTGCTTGGCCGGAGGTCGAACGACAGCACCGGCGCCCAGGTGGAGGTGGTGAGCGCGACGACCTCGTTCGGGACGACCGGGATCGGCGTCGTGATCGGGAACTGCGCGACCTGGCCGAGGTACGGCTGGAGCTTCGCCTGCGGGCTCCGGTGGAGCACCTGGAAGTTGCGCAGCTTCTTGTTCCCCTTCGACGCCGAGCACGGTGATCCCGGCCCGCGGCGGCCCGCCGTAGGCGGCGTTGAGGTAGTGGACCGCGTTGGTGGCGTTGGTCAGGTTCTTGTCGAGACGGCTGAGGCCGACCGTGAAGGCCACGAGGTAGCCGGCCTTCTTGATCGTCGTCGGGTAGGCCCCGCCGGCGGTGAGGGTCTCCAGTGCCGTCACCTGGGTGAGGATGATGCGGCAGTTGGCCGAGGTGACCCCGGGCGGGCAGCTCGGGCGCGACGAGCGGGTTGGTCGTACTGGCGCCGAGCTCCAGAACGGTCGCCGAGGCCGGAGCGGCGGCGAGGGCGGGCGTCAGCGCAGCGATGGCCACGACGGCCGGAAGAAAGCGTCTCATGCCCTCATTGAACACGACTGACCGGCGAACGTTGCGGGTCGCAGCCGTCCTTGCCGGCTGAAAGGCCCTCCGCCCGTTGGCCGCTGCGGCCAACGCCGTTGGCCTCAGCGGCCCGAGAACCTGGCCTTGCCAGGCCCCTCGGTGAGGAAGCTGCGGACCGCCCCGCGGAGATCCTCGGTGTCGAACAGGTCCCCGGCCACCCGGCCGACCCGCTCGTTGGCGAGATCCACCCCACCCTCGCGGAAATCGCGGATCACCTGCTTGGTGGCGGCGTGAGCCCGCGTCGGGCCGGTCGGCGAGCTCGGCGGCGAACGCCCGCGCGGCCGCGTCGAACCCCTCGTCCGGCAGCACGCGGTTGACGACGTTCCAGCGCTCGAGCGTCGTCGCGCTGTACGGGACACCGGTCATCACGAGCTCCTTCGCCCGGCCGGTGCCGGCGCGCTCGGCGAGCCGCTGGGTGCCGCCCATCGCCGGGGTGAGCCCGACGACCTTCTCCACGAGCCCGAAGCTCGCCGACTCGGCGGCGAGGATCAGATCGCAGGCCAGTGCCACCTCGAACGCCCACGTCAGGCACAGGGCGTGGGCGGCGAACACCGTCGGACAGGGCAGGGCGTCGATCCGGACGCGCGATCTCGACCAGCCGGTCGAACAGGGCGGCCGCGGCGGCGGCATCGGGCTGGGCGTCGAACACGCTCACGTCGACCCCGCCGCTGACGATCCGGCCCTCGGCGCGGAACAGCACGGCCCGGGCCGGCTCGCGCTCGAGCTCGTCGATCGCGGCGATCAGGTCGCGCTCGAGCTCCTCCGTGTACAGGTTGACCGGCGGGAGGTCGAAGGTGACGACCGCGAGGCCCTCCTCGCGCTCGACGGTGACGGTGCTCATCGGAGCTCCTCGGCGGCCGCGGCGATCTCCTGCGGGTCCCCGGGCCCGGGGATCCACGGCAGCCGGAGCGGATCGCCCTCGTAGCGCGGGATCACGTGGATGTGGAAGTGGAACACGGTCTGCCAGGCCGGCGCGCCGCACGAGTTGAGCAGGTTGACGCCGTCGGCCCCGAGCCGCTCCTTCTGCCGTCCGGCGAGGCGCTGGGCGGCGAGGATCACCGCGCTGAGGTCCTCGGGCTCGATCTGAAGCAGGTCCTTCGCGTGGCGGCGGGGGACGACGAGGGCGTGGCCGCGGGTGGCCGGGTTGATGTCCATGAACGCGACCGTCCGCTCGTCGGAGTCGATGATCTCGCCCGGCAGCTCGCCGGCCACGATCTTGCAGAAGATGCAGTCGTCGGCCATCGCGACGGCAGCCTAGCGTGAGCCGCCGCTCAGCCGCCCTCAGCCAGCTCCCGCGCCCGCGCGATCACCTGCGCATGGTCGGTGAGCCGCCCGGCGTAGCTCTCGCGCTCGAGCGCGCGCGAGCAGGCGACCGAGCTCCGGTCCTGCGGGCACGCCGAGCTCCCGCACGAGCTCGTCGCCCCGGACCGGCGGGCGTCGGCCGCGCCCGGTACCAGGCGAGCGCCTCGGGCATGACCGTCGCGGCGAGCTCCAGGTGGAGGGCGATCGCCCGTTCGGCGTTCCGGCCCCGGGTGGCGAGGCGGTCGGCGACGCTCAGCACGGTGACGTCGACCCCGACCGGCTCGCAGGTGCTGAGGTAGCCGTAGATCGCATCACGCGAGAGCGGCATCTCGTGGACCAGGAACCCGAGCCGGAGGTGGTGGCGGACGAGCTCGCTGGTGTGGGTCGCGAGCCGCTCGCCGGCGCGCAGCCGGCGGAGGATCGTCGGCGGCCATCGCCGCGCCCTCGGCGTCGTGGCCGAAGAACGTCACCCGTCCCGACTCCCCCACCGCCCGGGTCCGCGGCTTGGCGATGTCGTGGAGGAGCGCGCCGAAGCGGAGCGCCTGGCCGCGGTCGAGCTCGGCGCCCGAGCGGCTCGGCGAGCACCGCGGCGACCGCCTCGGCGTGCGGGCCGAACACCGGCTCGGGGTCGGCCACGACGGCGATCGTCTCGGCGAGGACGGCGCGCGTGTGGCCGTGCACGTCGAGGTGGTGGAAGTGGCTCTGCTCGACGCCGTGCAGCGCCGCCGAACTCGGGCAGCACGACGGCGGTCAGCCCGAGCTCGTCCATCAGGTCGAGGCCGTCGAGCACCGCGGTCGGAGACGATGATCCGCCGCAGCTCGCCGAACACCCGCTCGACGGCGACCTCAGCAAGCTCGGCGGCGGCCGCCGAGGCCGCCGCGCGCGTCGCCGGCTCGGGGTCGAACCCGAGCTCGGCGCGCGAACCGCACGACCCGCAGCGCACGGAGGGGATCCCGGAGGAACGCGTCCGGGGCCACGATCCGCAGCACACCGCTCTGCCAGGTCCGCGGCCCCGCCGGTGGGATCGACGAGCTCGCCGCCGGCGATCGGGCCGGGCGATCGCGTTGATCGTGAGGTCGCGGCGCAGCGAGGTCGGCCTCGATGCTCTCGCCCTCGAGCGGAAGCAGGTCGAGCTGCCAGCTGTGGTCGCGGGCGACGACCCGCCAGGCCCCGAACGCCTCGGACAGCTCGAAGCGGTGCGCGTCCGACGCCGCCGGGCGAGCGCGTGGGCGAGCTCCGCGGGGATTGCCCTCGACGGCGACGTCGACGTCAGTCGTCGGCCGGCCCAGCAGCTCGTCGCGGACGGCGCCGCCGACGACCCACGCCTGCTCCCCGGCCAGGTCGGCGAGCGCCCGGAGCGGCGGCCTCACGCCGGGCTCCCGTCGCGATGCGCTCGGCGCATGACCCGGGCCGAGATCCCGCAGGTCGACCTCGTAGTTGATCGTCCCGAGCCGCTCGGCGACCTCCTCGGCGCGGAGGATCGCCGCGTCTCCCTGCGCGCCGATCATCGGTCACCGGGTCGCCCACGCGCGCCTCGGTGTCCGGGCCCGAGATCGATCGTGATGTTGTCCATGCTCACGGTTCCGGCCAGCCGTCGGCGCTCGCCGCCGACGAGGACCGGGCCGTCCGGGCCGAGGGCCCGCCGGACCCCGTCGCCGTAGCCGATCGGCGCGGTCCCGATCACCGTCGGCTCGGTGGCGATGAACCGCCGGCCGTAGCCCGGAGCTCTCGCCCGGCGCGATCGGCTTGACCGCGGCGAGGTAGGAGGTCAGCTCGAGCGCCGGCTCGAGCCCCCAGGTCGCCGGGTCGGTCCCGACGGGATCGAGGCCGTAGATCGCGACGCCGCAGCGCACCATGTCGAGCCGGGCGTCCGGAAGGCGGAGCGTCGCCGCGCTGTTGGCGGCGTGGGCGATGATCGCCGGATGGCGCTCCCGCACGCGGGCGGCGAACTGCCAGGAAGCGCTCGAGCTGGACCGCCGTGAACTCCAGGTCGCTCGTCGGCGGTGGCGAAGTGGGTCATCGCCCCGATCAGCTCCGCGCGTGGCGCCGCAGCCGCGATCCTTCGGCGACATGCGAGGGCCACGGCGGCCTCGCGCGTGCCGAGGCGGCCCATCCCGCTGTCGAGCTTCACGTGCATCCGCACCGGCCGCCGCGGCCCGCCGCGACGGCGCGCTCGACGAGCTCCGGGGTCCACGCGACGATGTCGGCCTCGGCGGCGAGCGCGACCTCCAGCTCGCCGCTCGGTCGAGTGCGCCCATCACGAGCACCGGACCGCCGATCCCGGCCTCCCGGAGCTCGGCCGCCTCGCCGGCCGTGGCCACCGCGAGCCAACGTCGCCCCGCCGGCCTGGGCCGCACGGGCGCTCGCGACCGCCCCGTGGCCGTAGCCGTTCGCCTTGACGACCGCGCACATCGCGGCCGCGCCCGGCGGCGCGCCGCAGGCGCTCGACGTTACGCTCGATCGCCGCCAGGTTGACCGCGGCCACCGCGCGCTCGGTCATCCTCCGGCCTCCCTCAGCGCGACAGCGCCTCGAGCACGTCGACGCGGGTGACGACGCCGAGCAGCTTGCGGTCGGCGTCGATGACCGGCAGGCGATTGTGCTTGCGCTCGGAGATCAGCCGGGCGGCGTGCCGGACCGAGTCGTCGGGCGAGACCGTGATCGGGTCCCGGGTCATCATCTCCGAGACGGTGGCGGCGAACGCCCGTCGCAGGCGCTCCTCGTAGTGCTTGGTCGACTCGAGGAAGATCATCCCGCCCCACAGGTCGATGTGGTGCGGGAGCCGAATGTCGGCGTCCTCCTCGCGGATCACGAGATCGGCCTCGGTGACGATTCCCACGACCCGGTCGGAGTGATCGATCACCGGGACTCCGGGGAGCTCGTGGGCGCGCATCATGCGCAGGAGGTCCTCGACGGAATCCTCGGCGTGCGCCGTGACGACGTCGCGCTCCATGATGTCGGCCACCGTTTCGATGGCGTCAGCCTACCGCCGCACGGGGGATGCGGGCGATGACGTCGGAGGCGATGACACCCTCCGAACCGATCTCGGCCGCGGCCGCGCGGCCGGCGGCGGCATGGACCCAGACCCCCGCACAGGCCGCGTCGAACGGATCCATCCGCTTTCCGAGGTACGCGCCGATCACCCCGCTGAGCACGTCGCCGGTCCCAGCCGTGGCCAGCGCCGGGGCACCCCCGCGGCTGACCGCAACGCGGCCCCCGGGCTCGGCGATCGAGCGTGTCGTCGCCCTTGAGCACGACGACGGCGCCCGGCCTCGTCGGCCGCCTGGCGGACGGTGGCCAGCCGCCGGGCCTGGACATCGGCGCTCGGAATTCCCAGCAGCCGCCCGAGCTCGCCGGCGTGCGGGGTGATGACGGTCGGCGCACCGCGGCGGGCAAGCGCGATCAGTCGTCCGGCGTGGGCGTTCAGCCCGTCGGCGTCGAGGACGAGCGGCAGCACTGCCCGGGCGGCGACGCCGCGGACGAACTCGGCGGTGTCCGAGTCACGTCCGATGCCCGGGCCGAGGACGAGCGCATCGGCCCGCTCGAGCCCGCTCGAGGACCACGTCGAGCGCCTCGGGCGCGATCGCCCCGTCACGGTCGGGCACCGGCGCGGTCATCACCTCGAGCAGGCGGAGCTCGAAGATCGTGTTGAGACTCGCGGCCACGCACGCCGTCACGTAGCCCGCCCCGGCCCGCATCGCGGCCTCGGCGGCGAGGCAGGGCGCGCCGGTGAGCCCGGTCGAGCCACCGCAGACGAGCACGTTCCCGGCCGCGAACTTCGTCGAGTCCCGGTCGCGGCGCGGGATGCCGTCGCGGCACCGCGCCTTCGATCAGCCCGAGCCGCGGCTCGCCGGGGGCGCCCTCCGGGATCCCGATGTCGACGCACCGAGACACTCGCCGGCCAGGCCCTTGCCGGGAGCGATCCACAGCCCGGGCCGGCGGCGTGGAAGGTGACCGTCGCGGCGGCCCGGACCGCCGGCGCCGTGGACCTCGCCGCGTGGAGGCGTCGACGCCGCTCGGCACGTCGCAGGCGACGACCGTGGCAGCTCGGCGACGTCGTTGATGGCGTCGATCGCGTCCGCGGCCGGCCCACGCGGCTCGCCGCTGAAGCCGGTGCCGAGGATCGCGTCGATCACCGCGCTCGCAGCCATCGAGCGGTCCGGCGCGCGAACGCCACGGGCGGCTGAGCCCAGCAGCCGCTCGAGGTTCGCCTCGCGCGTCGCCCCGGTACTCGCCCGGATCGGCGAGCAGTCAGCACGTCGGCCTCGCGGCCGAGCTCGCGCAGCCGGCGGGCGGCCACCAGCCCGTCGCCGCCGTTGTTGCCCTTGCCGCAGACCACGGCGATCCGGCCCTGCGGCGCGAGCTCCGCCGTCCGCTCGGCGAGCGCCCGGCCGGCCCGCTCCATCAGCTCGACGCCCGGGATCCCCGCGCGTCTCGATCGCCCAGCTGTCGATCGCGCGCTGCTCGTCGGCGGCTGGGCAGCGGCGTGAGCCAGGCCGGGAGACTCACGCGCGCCACCGCGACCGCCGCCGCGTCCTGCTCGGTGTGGGTCAGCGAGATCGACACCTCGACCCCCAGCTCGCCGCGCCCGGGCCGCGGCGCGCACCGTGCAGAGCGCAGCCGCGGCGGCCCGTCGCCGCCGAGCGACCTCGACGTCCTGCCACTCCCAGCCGTCGAGCTCGAGGGCCTTGGCCACCGCCTCCTTGGCGCAGAACCGCGCCGCGAGGTGCTGGCCCGGGCGGGCCCGCGAGGCGGCGTAGGCGCGCTCGCCCTCGGTGAACAGTCGCTCGGCGAGTCGCGGCCGCCGCGCGCAGCGCCCGCTCCAGCCGGGCGATCTCCAGCAGATCGAGCCCGACCCTCACTCGACGGTGACGGTCTTGGCCAGGTTGCGCGGCTGGTCGACGTTGAGGCCGCGCCGGCGCGCGATCCGGTAGGCCAGCAGCTGGAGCGGGATCACCGCCAGCAGCGGAGCGAGCATCCATTGGGTCTGCGGGTACCCGGATCACCTCGTCGGCGTGCTCCGCGATCTCGGCGTCGCCCTCGGTGGCCACCGCGATCACCCGCGCCCCTCGGGCCCGCACCTCCTGGATGTTCGAGACGACCTTCTCGAGTACCGGGGACTCGGTGGCGACGACCACGACCGGCGTCCGCTCGTCGAGCAGCGCGATCGGCCCGTGCTTCATCTCCCCGGCGGCATAGGCGTCGGTGGCGATGTAGGAGATCTCCTTGAGCTTCAGCGCGCCCTCGAGCGCGACCGGCAGCCCGACGTGGCGTCCGAGGTAGAGGAAGAATCGAGCGCTCGTAGACGTCCTCGGCGATCCGCTCGACCCCCTCGTCGCCGCCGCTCGAGCATCTCGGCGATCAGGTGCGGCAGGTGCTTGAGCTCGCGGATCGCCGCCGCGAGCGCCTCCGGCTCCAGCGAGCTCGTGCAGCTCGGCCAGGTGGAGCGCGATCAGGTACATGGCGGCGACCTGGCTGACGAACGTCTTCGTCGCCGCGACGCCGATCTCCAGCCCGGCTCGGGTCAGCAGCACGCCGTCGGCGTCCCGGGTGGCCTGGGAGCCCATGATGTTCGTGATCGCCAGCACCGTCGCTCCGCGCGCGCGGGCGGTCCGCATCGCCGCGAGCGTGTCGGCGGTCTCGCCGGACTGGGAGATGCCGATCACGAGATCCCCCGGGCCGACCACCGGGTTGCGGTAGCGGTACTCGGAGGCGATGTCGACCTCGACCGGGACCCGCGCCCACTCCTCGATCGCGTAGCGGCCGATCAGCCCGGCGTGGTAGGAGGTGCCGCAGGCCACGACGACGACGCGGCGGATCCCGGCGCAGCACCTCGTCGTCGATCGCGCCGAGGTCCCCGAGGTCGATCCCGTCCTCGCGGGCGGCGCGTTCGCCGATCGTCTCGGCCACCGCGTCCGCCTGCTCGTGGATCTCCTTCAGCATGAACGTCTCGTAGCCCTGCTTCTCGGCCGTGTCGGTGTCCCAGTCGATCTCGGTCACCTCGCGCGTCCAGCGGCGTCCCGTCGGCGCTGAGGAACTCGACACCGTCCGGACGCAGGACGACGATCTCGTCGTCCTCGATGTACTGGACGTGCGCGGGTCTCCCGCAGGAACGCCGGGATCGCCGAACCGATGAACTGCTCGCCCTCGCCGCGGCCGATGATCAGCGGGCACTCCCGGCGGGCGCCGACCAGCAGGCCGGGCTCGTCGGCGCGACATCGCCACGAACGCGTAGTGGCCGCGCGAGCTCGCCGAAGGCGAGGCCGAACGGCCTCGACCAGGCCGGCGCTCGCTGTGGCGGGCGACGAGGTGGGCGATCACCTCGGCGTCGGTCTCGGAGGTGAACCGGGCGCCCTCGGCCGCGAGTTCGTCCTTGAGGGCCAGGTAGTTCTCGACGATCCCGTTGACGACGATGTGGACCCGGTCGGTGTTGTCGAAGTGCGGGTGGGCGTTCTCCTCGGTGACGCGGCCGTGGGTCGCCCAGCGGGTGTGGCCGATCCCGGTCCCGCCGTCGATCGCCTCGCGGCGGGCGCCGGTCTCCGAGCGCCGCCGCCGTTGGCCGGGGCCGCGTCGCGGTCGCCGATCGCCGCGCGGAGCGCGCTGAGGTTGCCGACCGCCCGGACGGCGTCGATCCGGTCGCCACGCAGCACCGAGACGCCGGCGCTGTCATAGCCGCGGTACTCCAGCTTCTCGAGCCCGGCCAGCAGCAGCGGGCGCGCTTCCCGTGGTCCGACGTAGCCGACGATGCCGCACATGGGTCGCTCCTGCAGGTGGTTGACGGTGGAACGGTGTCGAGCCGCAGCGGCGGCCCGCGCCCTCAACCCGCCGGCGCAAAGCGAATGCCGCATGTTAGTGGCGTGTAATGATGCCGGGCCCCCGGTCATTACAGTTTCGCGACCGTGGCCGACTGGGAGGACGTGGCGGCGGATCGCCCGATGACGCTGCCGGCGACCGAGGTCTCGACCTGGTACGGCACTCCGGGGCTGAAGGTTGGCGGACAAGGGGTTCTGCCGGCTGCGCACCGACCCTGATGCGCCTGGTCGTGCGTGTGATCGATGTGCGCCGATCGCGACGCGCTGCTTCGCACAGGACCCGGAGGTATTCTGCATCACCCCGCACTACGCAGACCTGCGCCGTACGTGCTCGTCCGGCTCGAGAGCAGGTCGCCGCGGGCCACGCTCGCCGAACTGCTCGAGGACGCGTGGCGGCTCACGGCTCCCGCCGCGGGCCCTGGCCCTGCTCCCCGGACCGCTCGATGATCGTTCCCCGGCTGCCGCTGGTTCCCGATCCCGCTGCGGCGGATCCGCGTTGCCGACCGACCTCGCGGCGATCACCGACGTCGGCGAGGAGCACGCCGCCGGAGGAGGCTCGGCCTCGAGCGGACGGGCCGTCGGACGGATCTGGGCCGCGGCCCGCGAGCTGTACCGCAGCGGCGTCCACCCCGCGCTGCAGCTCTGCGTGCGGCGCAACGGGGTCGTGGTGCTCGACCGCGCGATCGGCCACGCCGCCGGCAACGGGCCCGACGACGATCCCGACACGCCGAAGGTCCCGGCGAGCACCGACACCCCGTTCTGCGTCTTCTCGACCTCGAAGGCGATCACCGCGCTGGTCATCCACCTCCTCCAGGAGCGCGGAGCGCTCGACATCCGCGACCGCGTCACCGACTACATCCCCGAGTACGCGCGCCAACGGCAAGGGCGAGACGACGATCGCCCACGTGCTCGCCCACCGGGCCGGGGTGCCGGGCCTGCCGAAGGAGGCGCTCGACCTCGACCGGATCAGCGACCGCGAGTTCCTCACCCGGACGATCTGCGAGGCCAAGCCGTTCGTCAAGCCGGGCACGCTGCTCGCCTATCACGCTGTGTCCGGCGGGTTCATCCTCGGCGAGATCGTCCAGCGGGTGACGGGCAAGACGCTGCGCGAGGTGCTCGCCGAGGAGATCCTCGATCCGCTCAGCTTCCGGTGGGGCAACTACGGCGTGGCCGAGGCCGATGCCGACGACGGTCGGGCTGAACTACGTGACCGGGCCGCCGCTGCTGCCGCCGCTGTCGACGCTCGTCACCCGGGTGCTCAGCCAGCCGATCGACAAGGTGGTCGAGATCTCCAACGACCCGCGCTTCCAGACCGGCATCGTCCCGAGCGCCAACGTGATGACCACCGCCAACGAGCTCTCCCGGTTCTTCGAGATCTTCCGCCGGGGCGGCGAGCTCGACGGCGTCCGGGTCATGGAGCCGAGCGACGCTGCGCCGGGCGCTGCAGCGAGCAGTCCCGGCTGGAGATCGACCTCTCGCTCGGCTTCCCCACCCGGTTCAGCCTACGGCCTGATGCTCGGGGCCAAGGTCCTGTCGCTCGTACGGCCGCGACACCGACCTGGCGTTCGGCCACCTCGGGCTGATCAACATCATGGGCTGGGCCGACCCCGAGCGGGGCATCTCCGGCGGGCTGATCACCAGCGGCAAGGCGATCCTCTATCCGGAGGTGCCGCGGTTCTACGGCGTGATGCAGCGGATCGCCTGCGAGGTGCCGAAGTGTCCCGGCGGACGAGCGCGTCCTCTAGTCAGGCCGGCTCCACCGGGCCCGTGGCGAGCGTCGCCTCGACGAGCGCGACGAGGCGGTGGCAGACCGCTTCGGTCTCCTCCGCGCTCGGCGCCTCGACCATCACCCGGACGAGCGGCTCGGTGCCCGACGCCCGGACGAGCACCCGCCCGCGGCCGGCGAGGCCCTGTCCCTCCCGCTCGATCGCGCCGGTGACCTCGCCGTGGGCCATCGTCGCGCTCGAGCTCGGCGCGGCTGTCCGCCCGGATGTTGACGAGCCGCTGGGGAAGCTTCTCCATCGCCTGGCGCTCGGCGAGGTCGCCGCCGAGCCGAGCGCCTCGAGCGTGAGCAGGGCGCTGGCGATCCCGTCGCCTGAGGGCCCGAACCCGAGGTCGATGATGTGGCCGCTCTGCTCGCCGCCGAGCGCCCAGCCCCGGCGGCGGAGCTCGTCGAGCACGTAGCGGTCGCCGACCGCGGTGGTGGCGACCTCGACGCCGGCCTCGGCCATCGCGCGTGTGGAAGCCGTAGTTGGTCATCACCGTGACGGCGACGCCGCCGCCGGGCAGGCGATCCTCGCGCCCGGAGGTGGAGCGCGGCGAGCGCGACGAGCTCGTCCCCGTCGACGACGGCGCCGGTGCGATCGACGGCCAGCACCCGGTCGCCGTCGCCGTCGAAGGCGAACCCGGCGTCGTGGCCCCGAGCTGATGATCCGCTGCCTGGATCTGCTCGAGGTGGGTCGAGCCGCAGCCGGCGTTGATGTTGCGCCCGTCGGGCTGGTCGGAGAGCACCTCGACCTCGGCGCCGAGCCGGCGGAAGATCTCCGGGGCGGCCCGGTAGGTGGCGCCGTTGGCGCAGTCGAGCAGGATCCGGCGACCGCTCAGGTCGAGCTCGGCGAACCGGGTGTGGAGCGCCCGCAGGTAGTCCTCGAGCGCGCCGCGCAGCCGCCGAACGCGACCGACCTGCTCGGGATGGGCGCGGCGGCTGCTCGAGCTCGGCCTCGATCTCGTGCTCGGTGTCGTCGTGGAGCTTGAAGCCGTCGGCGGCGAACAGCTTGATGCCGTTGTCCTCGTAGGGGTTGTGCGACGCCGAGATGACGGCCGCCGAGCTGAAGTCCGTGGCCGCGGATGAGCAGCGGCGCCGCCGGCGTCGGGCAGCACGCCGCCGAGCAGCGCGTCGCCGCCGGCGGCGGTGATCCCGGCGGCCATCGCCGCCTCGAGCATCTCGCCGGACTCGCGGGTGTCGCGGACGATCAGCGACCTGCGGGCGGGGCTCGGGCCTGCTGGCCGACCGCGGCCCGGGCCAGGCCGAGCGCCAGCTCCGCGGTGAGGAACTCGCCCGCGCGACCGCGGACACCGTCGGTGCCGAAGAGCTTCCGCATGACCCGATCGCCCTCGCGCGACCTCGAAGCGGGTCGCTAGCGCTTGGAGAACTGCGGCCGCTTGCGGGCCTTCTTCAGCCCGGCCTTCTTGCGCTCCTTGACCCGCGGGTCACGGGTGAGGAAGCCGCGGCGCTTGAGCTCTCCGCGCAGGTTGGGGTCGGCGACGATCAGCGCGCGGGAGATGCCGTGGCGCAGCGCGCCGGCCTGGGCGGCGACACCGCCGCCGTGCATCCGGGCGATCACGTCCATCCGCTCGTCGTATGCCGACGGCCTCGAGCGGCTGGCGGATGATCCGCTGCAGCGTCGGCCGGGGGAAGAACTCGTCGAGCGTCTTGCCGTTGATCGTGTACGAGCCGGATCCCGGCTTGAGGATGACCCGGGCGACGGCGGACTTGCGCTTGCCGGTCGCGGTGTAGCGGGCGCCGGCGGCGAGGTCGATGGCCGCATCGGCGATCGGCTGGACGTCGTCCTGGTCGCTCTCCGCGGCCCGGGCTGCGGCGGCCTCGGCCTCGGCCTCGGCGGCGGCCTGGGCCTCGGCGTCGAGGAACTGCTCGCCCTCGGGGACGATGTCCGGGATCAGGTCGGCGCCGGGAACCTCGGGCTTCAGGCGCGGCGAGTCCTCGTCGTCGTCGCCCTCGGCAGCGGCGCGGCGCCTCGGCATGCGGCGGGCCTCCGCAGCGCGGCGTCTCCGCGGCGGGCGCCTCGGCGGGCGTCTCGGCGGCGGCGGGCGTCTCGGCAGCGGCGGGCGTCTCGGCAGCGGCGGGCGTCTCCGAGCAGCGGGCTCCTCGGCGACAGGCTCGGCCGGGGCCTCCGCGGCTGCCGGGGCCTCCTCGGCTGCCGGCGACTGAGGTTCGGGCTCCGGCTCAGGGGCGGCCGGGGCCTCCTCGGAGGGCGTGGCCGTCTCGGACGCACTCGCGCCCGAAGCAGTGCGCCTCGCCGTCGGCCTCGGAAGCGCGCGGTGCGTCGGTGGCGTCCGCGCCCTCCGGGGTCGTCCGGCGTCGGGGTCGTCCGGGTGCTTCGGTCAAAGCTTGATCTCCATCGGTTGCGGCTGCTGGGCGGCGTGCGGATGCTCGGGCCCGGCGTACACCTTCAGCTTGGTCAGCTGCTTGCGGGCCAGCCGGTTGCGGGGAAGCATGCCCTTGACCGCGAGGCGGATGACCTCCTCGGGGCGGCGCTCGAGCATCTCGTCCAGCGTGCGGGACTTCAGGCCGCCCGGGTAGCCGGAGTGGCGGTAGTAGCGCTTGTCGGTCAGCTTCTTGCCGGTCACCGAGATCTTCTCCGCGTTGACGACGACGACGAAGTCGCCGGTGTCGATGTGCGGGGTGTACGTCGGCTTGCGCTTGCCGCGCAGCGCGTCGGCGATCTGCGTCGCCAGACCGGCCGAGGGTCAGCCCCTTGGCGTCGACGAGCAGCCAGTTGCGCTCGCGGTCGGTGGGTTTGGCGACGTAGGTCTTCATGGCATGCGCACGGCCGCGCGAGCAGCGCGCGGCCGGCGGGAGATAGTAGCGGCCCACGGGGAACCGGTGGGCCCCGGGCGCGACTCCTAACGGGCGGCTATTCCCACTCGATCGTGCCGGGCGGCTTGGACGTGATGTCGAGCACCACCCGGCCGACCGGCCGGATCTCGTTGATCATCCGGCTGGCGATCTGCTCGAGCAGGTCGTAGGGCAGCCGCGCCCAGTCGGCGGTCATCGCGTCGTCGCTGGTCACCGCCCGGATCACGATCACGTTGCCGTAGGTCCGGGCGTCGCCCTGGACGCCGACGGTGCGGATGTCCGGCAGCACGCAGAACGACTGCCACAGCTCGCGGTAGAGGCCGGCCTTGCGGATCTCGTCCTGGAGGATGGCGTCGGCCTCGCGCAGGGTGTCGAGCCGCTCCTTGGTCGCCTCGCCGCCGACGATCCGGATCGCCAGCCCGGGGCCGGGGAACGGCTGGCGCCAGACGAGCCGCTCGGGCAGGCCGAGCTCCTCGCCGACCGCCCGCACCTCGTCCTTGAACAGGGTCCGCAGCGGCTCGACGAGCTCGAACTCCAGGTCCTCGGGCAGCCCGCCGACGTTGTGGTGGGACTTGATCGTCGCCGCGCCGGTCCCGCCGCCGGACTCGATCACGTCGGAGTACAGCGTCCCCTGGACGAGGAAGCGGACGTCGTCGAGCCGGTCGGCCTCCTCCTCGAACACGCGGATGAACTCGGCGCCGATCCGCTTGCGCTTCTCCTCGGGGTCGCTGACGCCCTTCAGCCGGGCGAGGAACCGCTCCTCGGCGTCGACCGCCACGAGCGGCACCTTGAAGTGGTCGCGGAACGCGGCGATCACCTGCTCGCCCTCGTTCTTGCGCATCAGCCCGTGGTCGACGAACACGCAGGTGAGCCGGTCGCCGATCGCCCGGTGGACGAGCAGCGCGGCGACGCTCGAGTCGACCCCGCCGGAGAGGCCGCAGATCGCCCGCCCGTCGCCGACCTGGGCCCGGATCCGCCGCGATCTGCTCCTCGATCACCGAGGCCGGGCTCCAGCTCCGGCTCGCAGCCGCACACGTCGGTGAGGAAGTTCGTCAGCACCTGCTGGCCGTACGGGGTGTGGACGACCTCGGGGTGGAACTGGATCCCGTACACGCTCACGCTCGTCGGACTCGAACGCCGCCACCGGCGAGGCGGTCGAGGCGGCGAGCGCGGTGAAGCCGGGCGGCGGCGCGAACACGGTGTCGCGGTGGGACATCCAGCAGGTCTGCTCGGCCGGGGTGCCGGCGAGCAGCCGCCCCGGCTCGGCGACGGTCAGCTGGGAGCGGCCGAACTCGCCGACCTCGGCCCCCTCGACCTGGCCGCCGAGCTCCCGCGCGAGCAGCTGCATGCCGTAACAGATGCCGAGCACCGGCACCCCGAGCTCCAGCAGCTCGCGGTCGAGCGGCGGCGCGCCCTCGGCGTACACCGAGGCCGGACCGCCGGAGAGGATGACCCCCTTCGGCTTGCCGCCGGGCCACCTCGGCGGCGCCGACGTGGTGGGGCAGCAGCTCGCGAGAACACCCCGCACTCCCGCACCCGCCGGGCGATCAGCTGCGAGTACTGGCCCGCCGTAGTCGAGGACCACGACCTCCTCGGTGCGCCGCCGCCTGGTGCTCCAGGCTGTCCGGCCCGTCGGCGGTGGCCGGCGGATGCTCGACGTCGGGGAGCGGCGTGCCGGCGGTGGGGACTGAGGTCATCGGCTCGGACGCCCGAGACTCGCGGCGGGTCGAACGAACTTGGAAGCGACGCGGGTCATCCGACGGCGGCGAAAACCAAGCCGGTCAAGGAAGCAGGGAGCGACGCGTGCGAACGCACGCGAGCGACCGATGACGCAGACCGGCGCCGGTTTGCAGCCGCCGGCTAGTCGGCGACACCGACGGCGGCTGCCTTCGCGACCCATGCCGACGCCCTGCTCGCGCTGGAGGTGCTTGCCCTCCGTCTGCAGCGCCGGCGCGACCATCAGCTCGGCCCGGTTGAACTCGGCGATGTCCCGGTAGCCGCAGGTGGCCATCGAGGTGCGCAGGCCGCCCATCAGGTTGAACGTGCCGTCGTTCTCCCGCGCCGGGCCCTTGATGATCTCCTCGAGCGTCCCGTTCTGGGTGGTGGCGACCCGCGTGCCGCGCGGGCAGCGTCGGGATGGAAGGTCGCCATGCCCCAGTTGTAGCCCCGGCCGGGCGCCTCGTAGGCGCGGGCGAGCGCCGAGCCGAGCATCACCGCGTCGGCGCCGCAGGCGACCGCCTTGGCGATGTCGCCGCCGTTGCGCATCCCGCCGTCGGCGATCACCTTGACGTAGTCGCCGGTCTCGAGCATGTGCTGCGAGCGCGCGGCGGCGACGTCGGCGATCGCGGTCGCCTGGGGCACGCCGATGCCGAGCACGCCGCGGGTGGTGCAGATCGCGCCCGGGCCGACCCCGACGAGCACGCCGGCGGCGCCGGTGCGCATCAGGTGCAGGCCGGTGTGGTAGCGAGGCACAGCCGCCGACGACGACCGGCGTCGGGCGCGAGCTCGCGGATGAACTCCTTGAGGTTGAGCGGCGGCCGGCTCTCGTCCATCGAGACGTGCTCGGCCGAGACGACCGTGCCCTGGATGACGAGGATGTCGAGCCCGGCCTCGAGCGCGACCTCGTAGTAGTCGCGCACCTTCTGCGGGGTCAGCGACGCCGCGGCGACGACGCCGTGGGACTTGATCTCCTTGATCCGCTGGGCGATCAGCTCCGGCTTGACCGGCTCGCGGTAGATGTCCTGCATCTCCCGGGTGGCGATGTCGCGGGAGAAGGTCGAGATCCGCTCGAGCTGCGCGTCGGCGTCCTCGTAGCGGGAGTAGATGCCCTCGAGGTTGAGCACCGCGAGGCCGCCGAGCTTGCCCATGAGCCCGGCGGTCTCCGGCGAGACGACGCCGTCGAGGGCGGCGGCGAGCAGCGGCAGCTCGAACCGGTACGGGCCCGAGGGTCCACGAGATGTCGACGTCGTCGGGATCGCGCGTGCGCCGCGACGGGACGATCGCGATGTCGTCGAATCCGTAGGCCCGGCGGGCCTTCTTTCCGCGTCCGATCTCTACTTCCATCCCGGCATCCTAATGCCGCGCCGCGGACGGCACGATCGAGGGGCTGCGGGAGTGCGGCGATCGGACGGCGGCAACCATCGGCGTTCGATCCTAGCAGTGGCCTCGCCCGCGGACCGGACGGCCTCGCGGATGAGCCTGCGATCAGCGCACTTCGGCGGGCAGCTCGAGCCGCTCGGTCTCGCACCTCGCCGAGCAGCCGCTCGACCCGCGCGGGATCGATCATCCCCGGCGCCGAAGTGCTGGGTCGACTCGGCGCCGCAGGCGACGCCGAAGCGCAGGCAGTCGAGCGGGCTGCGCCCGGCGTAGCGGGCGGCGACGTAGCCGGCGAGGAACGCGTCGCCCGACCCGATCTCCGAGCGGGCCTCCTGCTCCTCGACCCGCACCCGGTAGAGGACGGTGCGCGCCGTCCTCGAGCACGTTGGCGTAGCAGCCGTCGGGCACGGTCATGATCGCCTCCGCCGGCCCCGAGCGGGCGATCTCGGCCACCGCCTCGGCCCGGTCGTGGTCGTCGTTGAACTCGTGGCCGACGAGCTCCTCGGCCTCGAGCTCGTTCGGGGAGACGAGGTCCGGCTCGGCGCGCATCGCCAGCCGCAGCGGCTCGCCCTCGGTGTCGACGATCGTCATCACGCCGAGCTTGCGGACCTCGCGGATCAGCCCGGCGTAGACGTCGGGGTCCATCGCCCGCGGGCAGCGAGCCGGCGAACACGCACATGCTCGCGCCCTTGGCCAGGTACAGGAGCTTCTCGCGGAACAGCTCGAGCTCCGTCGCCGACACCGCCGGGCCGCGCTCGTTGATCTCGGTGTGCATCCCGGTGGTGGGATCGAGCACCGCGGTGTTGGTCCGCGACTCCTCGCGGATCCGCACGAAGCCGTTGAGGATCGCCTCGTCACCGAGCGACGTCGAGGATCCGGTTGCCGGTCGCGCCGCCGGCGAGCCCGGTGGCGATCACCGGCTGCCCGAGCGCCTTGATCGCCCGGGCGATGTTGACCCCCTTGCCGCCGGCCATCGTCGTCTGGTCGACCGTGCGGTGGCGGCGCCCCGGGGTGAAGCTCGGCACCTCGAGCGTCTTGTCGAGCGCGGCGTTGAGCGTGACGGTGATGATCATGCCGGCTGGGTCGCTCGGCTCTCGTCGGCGCTCGGCGCGCGGTGCCACCGATCGCCAGCGCGACCGCAGCACCAGACACGAGCAGCAACAGCGTAGTCGGTCGCAGTGAGGAGTCTGGCGGCAATCGTGAGCGGGCTCACCGCCGGCAGCGCGCTGGGCGAGCAGCAGCGCGATGCGGGCCACCGGCGCGGCCGCCGACGAGCACCGTCGCCGATGCCGTGCCGGCTGTGCCGGGCGAGCGGCCCGCTCAGCTGCTCGGGGCGCTGGACCGACGAGCCGCACCCGGGCGCCGCGCGGGCACGCACGCGGCTGAAGCCCGGTCGCGGCGACCAGCTGCGGCGCGCGTCGCCGTCGCGGTAGCGGACGGTCGGGCGGGCGAGCACCTCGCCGGCCCGGACCGGGTGCGACGAGGTGGAACTGGCGGTAGCCGTAGCCGAGCAGCGCCAGCGTGTTGGCGTCGCGCGCGTACTGCGCTGGAGGTGCCGAGCACCGCGGAGAGCAGCGGCATCCCGTCGCGGCGGGCCGAGGCGACGAGCACGTAGCCGGCGCCGCTGGTGTGGCCGGTCTTGACCCCGTTGATCCAGCGGTAGCGGCCGACGAGGTCGTTGCGGTTGACGACGGACGCGGACGTGGCTGCCGGTCCGCAGCACCGCGCTCGGCCGGGCGACGACGCGGGCGAAGAACGGCTGGTGGGTGAGCAGGTAGTCGGCCAGCGTCACGAGGTCGCGCGCGCTGGAGTAGTTGCCCGGGGTGTCGAGCCCGCTCGGCGTCGTGTAGTGGGTGTGGGCGAGGCCGAGCTGGCGCGCGCGCGGCGTTCATCATCCCCACGAACCGGCCGACCGAGCCGGTGGCCGATGTTGAAGGCCAGATCCTCGGCGGCGTCGTCGGCGCTCGGCAGCAGCAGCGCGAGGAGCAGGTCGTGGACGCTCATCCGCTCGCCGGGGACGAGGCCGATCTGCGAGTCGACCGACGCGGGGTAGTAGTTGTTCTGGCGTGAGGATCGGTGCTGAGATGGCGGACGTGCTCGAGCGTCACCAGCGCGGTCATCAGCTTCGTCGTGGAGGCGATCGGCAGCCGGGCGTCGGGTCGACGGCGCCGAACAGCTGCTGGCCGGTCTGCGGGCGCGACGAGGATCGCCGAGCGACGCGCTGAGCGCCGGAGCGGCGGCGGCTGCGGCGGCGCACCGCCAGCGCCGCCAGCGCGCAGGGCAGCGCAGGCCAGCGCCGCCGGCAGGGCGCGACCACGCGTGCGCCGCGGTCGCGTCATCGCCGCAGCCGCAGCCGCTGCCCGGTCTGCAGGCTGTTCGGATCGACGTTCGGGTTGAGCGACTCGAGCGCGCCGACCGTGAGCCCGGTCTTGTGCGAGATGCGAGGTCAGGTTGTCGCCCGGCGCGACGACGTAGAAGTGCGCGTGCCGGAGCGAGCGGCTGCGCCGCTGGTGCTGGTGCGGCCGGCGTGGCGCGCCGGGTCGTGCTTGGGCGACGAGGCCGTCGTGCACGACGACGTAGGTCCCGGCGATGACGCGACGACCAGCGCGATCGGCGCCAGGTAGCGCGCTGGACTTCGACGCCGCATGGGGACGGCGATCATACAAGCGCCCGGATCCCGAATCGCCTGCAAGCCGGCCACCGACGCGTGCTCGAGCGATCAGCCAGCGTCTCCAGGCCAGCTCGCGCAGCCGCGCCGCCTCCGCCGCGGCGGCCGCGGCCGGCGTGCCCGCCGCGCTGCTCGTGCGCGCGGACGATCCCGCGCGAGGCGGTGACCAGCCCGCCGGCCGGGCCCGGGCGCGAACGCCGCGGCGAGGTCCTCCACCCGCCCGCCCTGCGCCCCGACGCCCGGGAGCAGGAACACCGCGCGCGGGCATCAGCTCCCGCAGCCGCTCGATCCACTCCGGCGCGGTGGCGCCGACGACCGCGCCGACGTCGGCCAGCCCGGTCGCCCCCGGCCGCGCTCGGCCGAGCCGGTCCACGAGCTGGCGCGAGCCGCTCGGTGACCGTCCCGCCGTCGCCGAGCGACAGCTCCTGGACGTCGGCGGCACCCGGGTTGGAGGTGCGCACGAGCACGAACAGGCCGCGCGCCGGCGCTCGCGCGCCGCGTCGACGAGCGGCGCGCAGCGAGTCCCCGCCGAGCAGCGGGTTGACGGTCAGCGCGTCGGCGCCCGAGGCCCGGCGACCTCGCCGTACGGCGTCGCGGTGGCGCCGAAGAACGCCTGCGCGTAGGCGGCCGCGCGTCACGTCGATGTCGCCGCGCTTGGCGTCGGCGATCACGAGCAGTCCGTGCTCGTGGGCCCGGCGCACGACCTCGCCGAGCGCCGCCCAGCCCGGGCGCGCCGAGCCGCTCGAAGCACGCGACCTGCGGCTTGACCGCGACGCAGTGCTCGCCCGCGGCCTCGATCGCGAGCGTGCAGTGGATCGCGACCGCCATCGCCGCCCGCTGTGCGGGAGGCGCGGGCGGATCGCCCGCGCCCGCCCGCGAGCTCGATCGCGCGCGGCCACAGCCGGGCCGGGTCGGGATCGAGCCCGAGGACGAGCTGCGAGCGCCGTGCGGCGACGGCGGCCGCCAGCCGCGCGCCGAAGCCGGCTCGACGCCGCAGTATCGGTGGCGCTCGGGACGTGCTACTTGATCGCCTTCTTGAGGCCGGCGCCGGCCGTGAACTTCGGCACCCGCGACGCGGCGATCTGGATCTTCTCGCCGGTCGCCGGGTTGCGGCCCTCGCGGGCGCTGCGCTGCGAGACGCTGAACTTGCCGAAGCCCGAGAAGCTGATCTCGCTGCCCCGCTTGAGCGTCGCCTCGATCGTCTCCAGCACCGCATCGACGGCGCCGGCGGCATCCTTCTTGCTCAACCCGGCGCGGTCAGCGACCTGGTCGACGAATTCCGACTTCGTCACTTGCTCCCTCCTTCGAGGTCGTAGGAATCTCCGACGCTAACACGGCTCGCGGACGGCGCATCGCCCCCTCGAACCCTGCAGTCGTAGGGCATTCTGGCCGCAGGGTCCGGACCGATTGCCACGCGGAACCCCGGCCCGGCGCCCGCAAAATGCGGACATCGGTCACGCCCGGGAGCGCGGCCCGGGACCGCCGGCCCGCGGTCGATCCTCGCCACCGGACACAATGCGGCCCGTGAACCTCGCCCGGGCCGGCTGGCTGGCGACCGTCGCGGCCTGCGCGGTCGCCGTCGTGATCCTCCTGTCCAGGGCTACTTCGGCTACGCCGGCGTGACGTTCGCCGTCGGCCTCTCGGCGGCGATCAACCTGCGCTGAGACAGCCGGCTTCACTCGGAGCTCCGCGGCGCTGCCGACGGCCAGCCGCTGTCCCGGGCGCACCCGGTCCTCGGGCTCGAGGTGGATCAGCACGTCGGCCCCGCGCAGGCGCTCGGCGATCACGTCCTGGAGCTCGTGGGCGGTCCGGTGCGCGGCCTCGAGCGAGGTGCCGGCGCGGAACTGCACGTGGAGGTCGACGTACCGGCGCGCCCCGGCCTGGCGGGTGCGCAGCTCGTGGTAGCCGACGACCCCGCGCGGCGCGAAGTCCGCGATCGCCTCGCGGATCGCGTCGACCTCGTCCGGCGGCAGCGCCTCGTCGACCAGCACCCGCGAGGAGCGGGCCAGCAGCCGCACGCCGGTGACCACGATCACCACGGCGACCAGCAGGGCCACCACGGGGTCGAGCCACTGGGCGCCGGTGAGCTTGACCAGCGCGAGCGCGACGAGCACCGCGCCGGAGGTGATGCGCGTCGGTGCGCAGGTGGGTGGCGTCCCCGGCGAGCGCCGGCGAGCCGGTGCGCCGCGCGCCGCGGGCGATGCAACACCGAGACGGCGAGGTTGACCACCATCGAGAACGCGACGACGGCGATGCCGAGCCCGATCGTCTGAACCTTGCCGTGGCCGAGCAGCCGCCGGATCGCCTCGAAGGCGATCGCCGCCGAGCCGACGAGGATCAGGATCCCCTCGATCGCCGCGGCGAGGTTCTCGATCTTCTCGTGGCCGTAGCGGTGGGTCTCGTCGGCGGGCTCCCCCGCCTTGCGCACCGAGACGTAGGCGACGATCGAGGCGACGAGGTCGATGCTCGAGTGGACCGCGTCGGTGAGGATCGCCACCGAGCCGGTGATCGTCCCGGCGATCACCTTGAGCAGGATCAGCCCGCAGTTGGAGACGACCGAGACGATCGCCGTCCGGCGCTTGAACCGCTCCTGCGCGCCGAGCGGCGGCTGGGCCGCGGCGGCGCTCACCGGCCTCCCGCTCCGCGCGAGCCCGACGCAGCCAGGCAGCGAGCGCCCGCAGCGCGCGGCCGCGGTGGCTGATCGCGTCCTTCTCGGCCTCGGTGAGCTCGGCCATCGTCCGATCATCGCCGGTCCTCGTCCGGCACGAACACCGGGTCGTAGCCGAACCCGCGCTTCCCGCGCCGCTGCCGCCGCCATCCGCCCCTCGCAGGTGCCGTGGAACACCTGCTCGTCGCCGCCGGCGATCGACGTAGGCCAGCGCGCAGACGTAGCGCAGCCCGCTGCCCGCGCGGCGCCTCGGCGATCAGCCTGGCGAGGTTCTCCTCGTCGGTGGCCTGCTCGCCGGCGTACCGCGCCGAGCGCACCCCGGGGCGCCGCCGAGCGCCTCGGCCTCGATCCCGGAGTCGTCGGCGATCGCCGGCGCGCCCGGTCGCCGCCGCCGCGGCGCGGGCCTTGCCGAGCGCGTTCTCCGCGAACGTCTCGCCGTCCTCGGGCGGCAGCTCGACCTCGTCGGGCAGCGCCGTCGACCGCGATCCCGAGCGGCGCGAGGATCCGCCGCACCTCCACCACCTTGTGGGGGTTGCGCGTGGCGAGCACCAGCCGTCGGGGTCGCACGCTCGCTCACCCGGCGGCGGCGACCGCCTCGTCCTGGGCGCCGCGCAGCCGCTCGATCCCGCCGGCGGCCAGCGCGAGCAGCGTCGTCGAGGTGTCGCGCGGGAGAGCGGCGTGCGCTCGGCCGTGGCCTGGACCTCGACCAGCCCGCCGTCGGCGGTCATCACGACGTTCGCGTCGACCTCGGCCGTCGAGTCCTCGGGGTAGTCGAGATCGAGCAGCGGCGGTCGCCGTCGACGATCCCGCACGAGACCGCGGCCACCGAGCCGTCGAGCGGCACCGCGCTCGAGCCGCTCCTCGGCCACGAGCCGCTCGCAGGCGAGGCGCAGCGCGACCATCCCGCCGGTGATCGACGCGCAGCGCGTCCCGCCGTCGGCCTGCAGCACGTCGCAGTCGATGTAGATCGTGCGCTCGCCGAGCGCCGCGAAGTCGACGACGCCGCGCAGCGAGCGTCCGATCAGCCGCTGGATCTCGACCGTCCGGCCGTCCGGGCGGCCGCGGCTGACGTCGCGCTGCTTGCGCTCGCCGGTCGAGGCCGGGAGCATCCCGTACTCGGCGGTCACCCAGCCGCGGCCCGCGCCGGCCATCCACCGCGGCACGCTCTCCTGCACCGAGGCGGTGCAGATCACGCGGGTCTCCCCCATCGAGATGAGCGCCGAGCCGGTCGCGGTGCGCACGAATCCGGGCTCGATCGTCACCGGCCGCAGCGCGTCGGGCGCCCGGTCGTAGCTGCGTGCCGCGCCGCCGGCGGCGGCTCACGCCCGCACCGCGCGGGCGCAGGTCGACGTGCTCGACCTCGCCCATCGGCATCTGCAGGAACCGGGACCCGAGCGGGCGGAACGTCTCGGTCTCGTCGGTGCACAGGAAGCGGTAGCTGCCCTCCCGGCGCTGCGGGTTGAGGAGCTCCCGCGAGGCCAGCGCCCGCTCGACGCTGCGGGCCACGCCGGTGCCCGAGCTGACGAGCGTGACCCCGCGCCCGAGCATGCGCTGGAGCATCGGGGCGACGAGCGGGTAATGCGTGCAGCCGAGGATCACGGTGTCGACGGCGGCCGCGCGCAGCGGCGCGCAGTACCCGCGGACGGTCTCGACGACGTCGTCGTCGAGCGGGAACCCGCGCTGGATGATCGGCGCCAGATCGGGGCAGCCGACGCTCTCCAGGTGGACGTGCGGATCGGCGGCGCGCGACCGCGCGCTCGTAGGCGCCGGAGGCGACCGTCGCCGGCGTGGCCAGCAGCCCGATCCGCCCGGTGCGGCTACCGGCCACCGCGAGCTGGGTGGCCGGCGCGATCACGCCGATCACGTCCGGCCGGCCCGAGCATCGCCGCCAGGTGCGCCTCCAGCGCGGCGAGCGCGGCCGAGCTCGCGGCGTTGCACGCGACGACGAGCAGCTTGGCGCCGGCCGCGAGCAGGTGGTCGGCGATCTCGCAGCGCGAAGGCCTTCGAGCTCGCCGCGGCGTCCGGTCGCCGTACGGGAAGCGCGCGGTGTCGCCGAGGTACAGGTAGTCCTCGGTCGGCAGCGAGACGAGCAGCTCGTGCAGGACGGTCAGCCCACCGACGCCGGAGTCGAACACGGCGACGGGCTGTGCTGCGCGTGAGGGCCATGGCGAGGATGCTGGCAGAGCGCGGGATGGGCTCACGGCAGCCAGGGATAGGCTCGCCGCTCGGATGCGGGCGCTGATCGTCTCCAACATGTATCCGAGCCCGGAGCGCCCGCGCGCTGGGCAGCTTCGTGCGCGATCAGGTCCGGGCGCTCCAGCGGCGCGGCGACGTCGACGTCGAGCTGTTCACGTTCGCGCCGGGTGGCGCGGCGCCTATCCGCGCGCGGCCGCGCGAGCTGCGGCGGCGCTATCCGCGGGACCCGCTTCGATGTCGTCCACGCCCACTTCGGGCTCACCGCTGTGGCCGGCGCTGGCCGTCGCCGCCGACCTGCACGCGCGTGACGCTGCACGGGACCGATCTCGCCACTCCGCGCTCGCGGGCGATCACGCTGGCCGGGCTGCGGCTCGGTCGACCTGCCCGCCGTGGTCTCCGCGCCGCTGGCCGCGGAGCGTTCCGGGCTGGGCGATCCGGCGCGAGCCGCTCGGTGCTGCCCGTGCGGGGTCGATCTCGGAGCGCTTTCGCCCGATCGAGCCGCGCGCGAGGCGCGCGCGGCGAGCTCGGCCTTGCAGCCCGACGGGCGCTACCTGCTGTTCCCCGCCGACCCAGGCGGGCCGAGAAGCGCGTCGACCGCGCGCGGGAGGCGGCCGAGCGACGCACGCCGCTGCTGACGCTCGGCGCCGTCGCGCCCGAGGAGGTGCCGCTGTGGGTCAACGCGGCCGACGCGCGTGCTCGTCACCACGGAGCGAGAGAGCTTCGGACTCGCGGTGCTCGAGGCGCTGGCCTGCGGCGTGCCGGTGGCGAGCACGCCGGTCGGGGTCGCGCCCGAGGCGCTCGCCGGCGTCGAGCGGGACGCTGTGCGCGCCGTTCGAGCCCGGCGCGGTGGGCGGCACTGGGTCGCGGAGCTGACTGGCGCCGACGAGGACCGCGCATCGAGGGACGGGCCGGCGGCCGAGCCGTTCTCGGCCGACCGGATGGCCGACCGGGTCGTGGCGGCCTGGCGGACGGCGGGCTGATCGATGCCCGCCGGGCCATCTTCCGAGGTCCGCCGGCGAGCCATCACAGCGTCCACCAGCGGCGCAACCGCTCGCGTGCGGCGGCCGCCAGCGGCGAGACGCCGTGTGACGGTGCGGTCACCGGGACCCCGCCGAGCACCGCCATCGTGCTGAGCACCGACCGAGCCAGCGCGTCCAGCGCGTAACCACCCTCGAGCACCGCCCCGACCGGCGCGCCGACCTCGCGCCGCGGCGGCAAGCAGCAGCGCGCCATCGCCGCGAACCCCGCCTCGGTGACGCAGGCACTCCGCGAGCGGATCCTCCGCGGTGGGCGTCGAAGCCCGGCCGAGATCAGCACCAGCTGCTGGCGCCAACGCCCGCATCAGCGGGACGACCACGATGGTCGATCAGGCTGACGATACTCGGCGTCACCGGAGCCCGGCGGGACCGGCAGGTTGACCGTGAACCCCTCGCCCGCGCCCGACCCCACCTCGGACGCCGGTCCCGTGCCCGGGATACAGCGGCGACTGGTGGATCGAGACGAACAGCACCTCGGCGGAGGCGAGGAAGATGTCGTTGGTGCCGTTGCCGTGGTGGACGTCCCAGTCGAAGATCATCACCCGCCGCAGCCGAGCCGGTCGACCGCGTGGCGAGCGGCGACCGCGACGTTGTTGAACAGGCAGAAGCCCATCGCCTGCGCCGTGCGCGCGTGGTGGCCGGGGGGCCGGTGGGCGCTGAAGCCGGTCGGCGCCTCGCCCGCCGACGAGCAGCTCGGCGAGCCGGCACCGCACCGCCCGCGCCGTGCAGCGCGGCCGCGAACGAGCCTTCGCTCATCGCCGTGTCGGCGTCGATCTGGCCCCCGCCCTGCGCCGCACAGCCGCTCGATCACGCTCACGTACGCCGCGGGATGGACGGCCTCGAGCACCGCGCGGTCCACCGCCGGTGACTCCAGCCGGCGAAAGCCGAGCCACTCGCGGCCGGCGAGCGCGCGCTCGATCGCGACGATCCGAGCCGGCTGCTCGGGGTGCGGCCCGGGGTCGTGGTCGAGCGAGCTGGGGTGGCTCAGCAGCACCGGCGTCGCCGGCCATCGCCAGTACCGTACCGGCCTTGGCCGCGGCCCCGAGACCCCGAGGTGATCGTCGTCGGAGCCGGTGCCGGCGGCCTGTACGCGCGCGCTGTGCGCCGCCCGCCGCGGCGCCCGGGTGACGCTGATCTCGGCCACCCCGCTGGCCGGCTCCTCGAGCTACTGGGCGCAGGGCGGCCTGGCGGCGGCGATGGCCGCCGACGACTCCCCGGAGGCCCACCTCGCCGACACCGTCGCCGCGGGGCGCGGCACGGTCCGGGAGTCGGCCGCCCGAGTGCTCTGCGAGGAGGCGCGAGGCGCCGTCGAGGACCTGACGCGCGCTCGGCGTGCGCTTCGACGCCGACCGCCACGGCGCCTCAGCGCTCGGACTCGAGGGCGGCCACCACGTCCGGCCGGGTCGTCCATGCCGGCGGAGCCGCGACCGGGCGGCGGCTGATCCGCGAGCTCAGCGCGCTCGTCGCCGAGCACGCGCGGATCGAGGTGCTCGAGGACCGCCGGGCCGTGGCGCTGCTGCTCGCCGACGGCCGCTGCGCCGGCGTGCGGCTGGCCGGCGGGACCGAGCTGCCGCGCCGGCGCGACGGTCCTCGCCACCGGCGGCGCCGCCGCGATGTGGTCGCGCACGACCAACCCCACCGGGCGCGACCGGCGGCGGGCTGCTGCTCGCCCACCGCGCCGGCGCCGCGCTCGCCGACCTGGAGCTGATGCAGTTTCACCCGACCGCGGTGCGGCTCGACGGCGACGCCGACGGCCTGCTCGTCACCGAGGCGGTGCGGGGCGAGGGGGCGACGCTCCACGACCGACGGCGAGCGGTTCGTCGACGAGCTCGCCCCCCGCGACGAGGTGGCGCGCACGATCCAGCGGCTGATGGTCGACGCGGCGTGGACCAGCGTCCAGCTGGACATGCGCGCCGTCGATCCGGCGCTGTTCCCCAACGTCGTGGCCGCGCTGCGCGGGCCGGGCTCGATCCCGAGCGGCGCCGATCCCGGTCGCGCCGGCCGCGCACTACATGATGGGCGGGATCGCCACCGACCTCGACGGCCGCTCCTCGCTCCCCGGGCTGTTCGCGGTCGGCGAGTGCTCGTGCACCGGCCTGCACGGCGCCAACCGGCTGGCGTCGAACTCGCTCACCGAGTGCTTCGTGTTCGGCGCGCGCGCGGCCGCGTGCGGCGCTCGACGAGCCGGCGCTCCCCGCCGGCTGCAGCGCTCACCGCCGGCGAGCGGGCCGCCGCCGGAGCTGACCGGGCGCTCGCGCGCGGCGCTGTGGCGGCTCGGCGGGCTCGTGCGCGATGCCGACGGGCTGCGCGCGCTCGCCGCGGGACCCGCACCCGCTCGTGCGCGCTGATCGCCACCTGCGCGCTGGCCCGCGAGGAGAGCCGCGGGAGCCCATCAGCGACGGGACTTCCCGGACTCCGACCCGCACTCGACGGCATCCACGTGACGGTCGACGGCGCACGGTACGACCGGCGCTCGAGCGCTGGGAATAGCGGCCGGAAAGCCCGCGTCTCACCGATTTCTGGTTAACGCTCGAGTTAATAAGCGCGCGCTTCATGCGCTTCACAACCGCAGTGCCACATACTGCGCCGCTGTAGCAGGGAAACTCCCGGCACGGGAGCCAAGAGAGGAAGGGTGCAGCATGTACCGGTTCAGCCGCGCGATCTACCGGGAGCTCGCAGGAGAGATCGTCGAAGATCCGCACAGCGTGTGCCCGCACGCCAACCACGAGCGGGTCCTGCGCGCCTGTGAGGCCGCCATCGAGCGGCTGGCCACGGATCGCCACTACTTCGCGCGGCCGGCGCGGACGCCTGTTCCACGACATCCGCGCCTACTTCCCGATGACTTCGCAGTCGCGCGTGCTGCACGTGATCGAGCGCTACCTGGCAGTTCGCCGACGAGTTCCTCGCCCGCCAGCCGCAGAACGGCTTCGACGTCTACGGGAACCCGCTGCAGTGCCGGGCGAGCACCCGCAAGGGCACGCCGTGCCAGCGGATGCCGCTGCCGCACAACGGCTACTGCCCGTCGCACCAGCACCTCGCTGAGACCGAGGAGCTGCCGACGCCGCTCGCGGCGTAGCGATCGCACTTCCCGCGCGACGCCGGCCCGTCGAAGGGCCGGCGTCCCCGCGGTACCGTGCCCCGATGATCCTCGGGGTCGACGTCGGCGGGACGTTCACCGACGCGGTGCTCGCCGACGGCGGCGGGTCTTCACCGCGCAAGGCCCCGACGACGCCGGACGACCAGTCCGGCGGGGTCATGGCCGCCGTCGCGGCCGTGCTCGAGCAGGCCGGCGCGGCGGCGGAGGAGGTCGAGCGGTTCGCCCACGGCATGACCGTGGCGACGAACGCGCTGCTCGAGGGCCGGAGCGCTCGCACGGCGCTGATCGCCACCGAGGGCTTCGCCGACCTGGTCGCGCTCGGCCGCCAGGCCCGGCCCGAGCTCTACCGGCTGTGCGCCGCCGGCCCGCCGCCGCTCGTCGCCGCCGAGCGGCGCTTCGAGGCGCCCGGAGCGGATGACGCCCGGACGGGCGCATTGCGCGAGCTCACCGCCGAGGCCGCGCGGGCGCTGATCGGCGAGGTGCGCCGCGAGCGAGCCCGAGGCGGTCGCGGTCTGCCTGCTGCACGCCTACCGCCACCCGGAGCACGAGCAGCGCGCTCGCCGAGCCGCTGCGCCGAGGCGCTCGGCGGCGTCCACGTCTCGCTCTCCCACGAGCGTCGTGGGCACCTTCCGCGAGTACGAGCGGGCCGCGACGACCGAGATCGACGCCGCGCTCTCGCCGCTGCTCGCGGGCTACCTGCGCGCGGCTCGCCGAGCGCTGCGAGGAGCAGCGGCTACCCGCCCGGCGATCATGAGCTCGGCCGGCGGCCTGATCTACGCCGCCGAGGCGGCCGCGGGCACGCCGCGCTGACCGTCCTCTCCGGGCCCGGCCGCCGGGCGCCGCGGGCGCGGCCTTCATCGCCCGCGCGCGCCGGCGTCCGCGACGCGCTGTGCTTCGACATGGGCGGCACCTCCTGCGACGTCTGCGTCGTGGAGGACGGGCGGGTCGCCGAGCAGAGCGCGGGCGAGCTCGCCGGGCGGCCGCTCGCGCTGCCGATGCTCGCCATCCACACCGTCGGCGCCGGCGGCGGCTCGATCGCCTGGCGCGATCCCGGTGGCGCGCTGCGGGTCGGGCCCGCGATCGGCGGGCGCCGACCCCGGGCCCGCCGCCTACGGCCGCGGCGGGACCGAGCCGACGGTCACCGACGCCAACCTCGTGCTCGGGCGGATCTCGGCATCCGCTGGCCGGCGGCGTCGCGCTCGATCGCGTGCGCGCCGGGCAGGCGGTCGCCGGCTCGCCGAGCAGCTCGGGATGTCGGAGTCGCGACGTGCGCCGAGGGGATCATCGCGCGTCGCCAATGCCGAGATGGTCAGCGCGCTGCGGGTCGTCACGGTCGAGCGCGGGATCGATCCTCGGCGAGCGCGCGCTGCTGGCGTTCGGCGGCGCCGGGCCCTGCATGCGTGCGAGATCGCCGCGGCTGGGGATCGACCGCATCCTCTGCCCGCGACGGCGGGGTGCTGGCTGCGCTCGGGCTGGTCGTCTCCCCGGCCGGCGGGACGCTCCAGCGCACGGTGATGCTGAGCGGCGACGAACTGACCGACGCCGGAGGTCGCCGTCACACCCGCGACCTGCGCGCGGAGCCCGGCGCCGGCTGGGGCTCCGAGGCCGAGCCCGCGTTCGCGACCTACGAGCTGCGCTACCGCGGGCAGTCGTTCGAGCTGCCGGTCGCCGGGCTCCGGAGCCGCTCTCGCCGACTGCGCGCGGCGTTCGAAGCCGAGCACCGCGAGCGCTACGGGTTCAACGACCCCGACGGCGAGCTCGAGCTGGTGACGATCCGGCTCGCCGCCGCGCTCAGCCGGCGCCGAGCTCGACCGGCGGTCGCGGCGGCGGCGGAGTCGCCGCGGCGCGACCGGCCGACGGGCCGGCCCGGATCGAGCTGCCCGGCTCGACCGTGCTGGTCCCCCCGGGCTGGCGCGCGCGCTTCGACGCGCACGGGACGTCGCGCTGGAGCGCGCGCGATGACCGATCCGGTCGAGCTCTCGCTGCTCGCCGGCGGCCTGCGGGCGATCTGCGAGGAGATGGGCGCGGTGCTCATCCGCTCGGCCCACTCGGCGAACATCAAGGAGCGCCGCGACGCCTCGACCGGCCTGTTCGACGCGAGCGGGCGGATGGTGATGCAGGCCGAGCACATCCCCGTCCACCTCGGGGCGATGCCGGCCTCCGTCGCGGCGATCCTGGACGAGGACCATGCGCCCGGGGCGCGCGTGGATCCTCAACGACCCCTACCGCGGCGGCACCCACCTGCCGGACATCACGGTGATCCTGCCGGTGTTCGCGGCGGGCGACCCGGATCTGCTCGGGTTCGCCGCCGTCCGCGCCCACCACGCCGACGTCGGCTGGCCCGACCCCGGGCTCGATGCCGGCCGACAGCCGGACGCTCGCCGACGAGGGCGTCGTGATCGCGCCGCAGGTCCTCGACGCCGGAGGCGATCGACCGAGCTCGCGGAGCAGATGCGCCAGCCCGCCCAGCGGCGCGCCGACCTCCGCGCGCAGCTCGCCGCCGCGCGGACCGGGGTGCGCGCGGCTCCGCGAGCTCCATGGACGGATCGGCGGCGCGGCGTACGCCGACGGCCTGGCCGCGGTCCTCGGACTACGCCGAGCGCCGCACCCGGGCCTGCCTGCGGAGCTCCCCGACGGCGAGCGCAGCGCCGAGGATGTGCTGGAGGCCGCCGAAGGCGACCTGCCGATCCGGCTCGAGGCGACGGTCGCGGCGACCCGCTGACCCTCGACTTCACCGGCACCGCCGCCCAGCACGCACGGCAACCTCAACTGCCCGCTGGCGGTCACCGTCTCGGCCTGCCTGTTCGCGCTGCGGGTGCTCACCGACCCGGAGATCCCGCCCAGCGCCGGCGCGCTCGAGGCGATCGACGGTGATCGCGCCGGAGGGCTCGCTGCTCAACGCCCGTCTCGCCGGCCGCGGTCGTCGGCGGCAACGTCGAGACCTCCTCGCGGGTGGCCGACGTCGTGCTGCGCCGCGTTCGGCCACGCCGCTCGGCCAGGGGACGATGAACAACCTCACGCTCGGCACCGACGACTTCACGTTCTACGAGACGCTCGGCGGCGGACAGGGCGCCTGCGCCGACGCCGACGGCCCGAGCGCCGTGCACGTGGCGATGAGCAACACCCTGAACACCCCGGTCGAGGCGCTCGAGCTCGAGTTCCCGCTGCGGGTGACCCGCTACGCGCTCCGGCGCGGCTCCGGCGGCACCGGCGCGCACCGGGGCGGCGACGGCGTCATCCGCGAGCTCGAGGCGCTGGCGCCGATGGAGTACTCGCTGATCACCGAGCGCCGGACGCACGCGCCGCCGGGCGCCGCCGGCGGGGAGCCGGGCGCGTGCGGGCGCAACCTGGTCGACGGCGAGGAGCTGCCGGCGAAGGCGCGCGGCGAGCTCCAGCCCGGCCAGCGGCTGCGGATCGAGACGCCCGGCGGCGGTGGATATGGTGAGCCGTCATGATCGCGCGATGCCCCCGCGACGTTGCCATGCCCGGTCACTTCCTCGGGCTCGGGATCATGGGCTCCCGGATGGCGGCCAACCTGGCCCGCGCCGGCCATGAGCTGACGGTCTGGAACCGCACCCGCGAGCGGGCCGACGAGTTCGCCGCACGAGCATCGGGCGACCGTCGCCGCGACCCCGGCCGAGGCCGCCGAGGGGGCCGAGCTGATCATCTCGATGGTCGTCGACGGCCCGCAGGTGCAGGGTTCTGCTGGTCGGGGAGGGCGGGGTCGCGGACGGCGCCGCGGCGCGGCGCGGTGTGCGTCGACTGCTCGACGATCGGCCCGGCGTGGGCCCGGGAGATCGCGCGCGCCTGCACGCCCGCGGCCTCGGCTTCTCGACGCCCCGGTCACCGGATCGGCGCCGAAGGCCGAGGACGGAACGCTGACGATCATGGTCGGGGGCGAGACCGCCGACCTCGACCGGGCCCGGCCGGCGCTCGAGGCGATGGGCGAGCTGATCGTCCACTGCGGGACCGCTCGGCCAGGGCCAGATGGTCAAGCTCCTCAACAACGCCGTGGCGGCGATCAACGCCACGACGGTCGCGCAGGCGCTGGTGCTCGGCGCCGCCGCCGGGGTCGACCTCGATGCCCTCGACCGAGGTGATGGCGGCCGGGTCCGGCGCCTCGGCGATGCTCGCGCTGAAGGCCGGGCCGATGCGCCGGCACGACTTCGCGCCGCTGTTCAAGCTCGATCACATGCTCAAGGACGTCGAGCTCTGCCTCGACGAGGCCGGGCGGCCGGGCGTGCCGTTCGCGCTCGGCGGCGCAGACCCGCGACGCGCTGGCCGCCGCCAGCGGACGGGGCTTCGGCGAGCAGGACTTCGCCGCGCTGCCCGAGGTCGTCGAGCGGGCCGCGGCGCGCGACCGTCCGATCCGCTGAAGCTGCACCTGTAGCTCGCAAAAGTCGCTGATTTGCAGGGAAATTATGGATTTCCGAGCGAGCACGTAGTATGTGGCCTCCCCGTTGACGCCGTCCGTTTCCGACTCGCGCACGGATTGCCTGTCTCCCCCCACCTCCCCCCATTGAATATGCCGATTGCTTTCAAAGAGTGGGCCGTGACCGTGCGGGCCCTGGCCGAAGGAGAACAGCTCCTGACGCTCCGCAAGGGCGGCATCCGCGAGCCCGAGAAGCACTTCAAGCTCGATCACGAGCGGTTCTTCCTGTACCCGACGTTCGACCACCAGTGCGCCGACCTCGTCCGCGAGTCGCACCGGCCCGAGCTCGCTCGCGCGCTCGAGGAGGGCGTGTGGAGCGACGGCGAGCCGCCGCCCAACGCGCTGCTGCAGAACCGCGAGCTGACGCAGCCCGACCGGGTCCGGATCCGGGCCTGGGCCGAGGTCGCCGCGCACTTCACGATCACCGACCGCCGCGCCATCGACGCCCTGTCGCCGTTCTACGTGTGGACGACCGGACTACGCCGAGAAGCGGCTGGCCTGGAAGCGCCGCCACCCGCTCCACGTGATCCTGCTGCGCACCTACCGGATCCCGCGGCCGGTGACGGTCAAGGTCCGCGACGAGTACGGCGGCTGCCGCTCCTGGCTCGAGCTGACCCGCGAGCTCCCGTTCGAGGGCACCCCGGTGCTCTCCGACGACGAGTTCGAGCGGGCGTCGGAGGAGATCGCCTCGATCGCCGCCGACCGCCAGCCGGTCCTCGTCTAGCCGGCCCGCCGGCCGGGCCTCCGCAGCCCGCTGCCTGGCCTGGGTCGAGTCGTTCTCGGCGTCGTTCCGCGCGCGCCACGACTGCGCGCGACGCTGACGACGCCGAGCGGGTGCTCGACTCGCTGGAGCACCAGCGTGATTACCTCGATCGGCTGTTCCCGCGCAGCGCCGACCGAGCTGACGGTCGTGCTGCACCGCGGCCCGCTGTCGCTGCGCTCTCCAACCCGCTGCTGCCGGTCACCTGGCTGCTCACCGCTCCCGCCGCCCGCCGCTACGTCGCCGGCTGGGCCGGCGGCGAACGAGCTCCATGTCCTGACGCCCGGCGGTGCTCCGCGCCCGGGCCTCGAACGTCCCCGGCTCGCGGGAGATGCTGGAGCTGGCGCCGCCGCGCTGTACGCCCGCCGCGTCGTGGCCGAGAACAACCCGGAGCTCTGCGGGGCCGCGTCCGCCCGCGCGGGCCGCGGCCGAGCTGCGCTGGGCGTGGCTGATCGAGGGCGCCGCGCGGTGGCTGTGCGGGCAGAGCGACCACGCCCGCCCGGCGATCGCCCGCCGGCTGCGGGAGGGCGGCCGGCCGAGCTTCCCGCCCGGCATCCGCGACGCGCCGCTGCTCGGCGGCACGGTGTTCGATCTGCTCGCCCGCGAGGAGGGCGAGCGCGGCCGCGGTCGAGTTCGCCACGCGCCTGCACCCGCAGGGCGCCCGGGCGGCGCTCACCCGCGCGTTCGGCGGCCGGCCGCTCGTCCACACCGAAGGCGCCTGGCGCTCGCACCTGCCGCGGCTGGCCTCGGCGTCTAGAGCGAGCAGCCCGAGGAACGCGCGAGCACGCGCTCGCCGTCGCGCTCGAGCGACTCGCCAGCTCGGCCGTCGCGTGAGCGGCTCGAGCGGATCGAGCTCCACGCGTGCGCCTCGAGGCGCCAGAGCGGCTCGCGACCGGCCCGCGGACCAGCCCGAAGCCGCGGAAGATCCCGCCGGCCACCAGCGCCGCGCTCGTGCTCGCCGGTCGACGAACGTCCGGTCCTCCCAGCCGAGCAGCAGCTGGCTCGAATGCTCCGAGCAGCTGCGGCGCCGGCAGCCGCGGCGGCCGCTCGCGCCGCGCCTCGGCGCGAAGCACGAGCAGACCGTCCGGCCGCTCGCTGAGCTCCGCAGGCGATCGCGGCTCAGCGCCGCGCGCGCATCGCGCAGCGGGATCCCGGCCCAGCGCGCGAGGTCGCGCTCGGCCGGCCGGGCCGTGGCCGGCGAGGTAGCGCCGGCCGAGCTCGGCCGAGCGCGCGCTCGCGATCGACCGTCGGCCGGCGGCCCGAGCCAGTCCTCCCAGCGGACCAGTCGCCTGGTCGCGGCCGACCGTCGGTCCCGCGGACGGCGACGCCGCGCAGGGAGGCCCGGAACACGAGGTGGATGAACGCCTGCCCGGCGACCGGGATGCCGGCTGCGCCGAAGGCGCTCGCGCAGCTCGCCGCGGGTCGAGCGGACCGTCCTCGCCGAGCCACCGACCGATCCGAGTCGACCGCCCGGTCGGCCTGCGCCTCGGACGACGCCCTCCTGACGCAGCCGCGGGTCGCTGCCCGTCGCCAGCTGGGGCGTCGTCAGTGCGTGCAGCCACGGCAGATCCTCGGCGGCGACGAGGTGCAGCGTGCCCGCGGTTCAGCGTGCACACGACCAGCGAGCGCTCCGTCGCTCAGGGCGCTGCTCGAGCGCGGCCACCGTCGAGCTGGCGCCGAGTCCGCGCCCGGATCGGCCAGCCGGAAGCCCCGGGGATCCTGCCCCTGGATCGCGAGCAGCCGCCGGCATGGCCGCCAGCGGGGTGCGCGCGCCCGCGGCACCGGCGAGCAGCTGGGCGCCGCAGCCGGCGGCGGAGCACGTCGCGCCTCCACGTCCTGGCGGCTGCGATCAGAGCACAGCTGGACGCTCAGCCAGATCACGGCGGCCCCGGCCGCCAGCGCGAGCAGCAGGCCGATCAGCAGGCGCACCGGGTCCACGCGCGCCGGGCGCTCGGAGGTGATCAGCTCGGCCTGCAGCAGCACCTCGCGGGCGGCGAGCGCGCCGGACGCGGGCACGAGCACGTCGCGCGGGCCGGCGGCGAGGAAGTCCGGCACGTCGAACCCGGCGGTGCGGCGCAGCAGGCTCGGGACGCCCTCCTCCAGCAGCAGGCCCTGGATGAACTCGGCCTCGGCCTGGTTGCGGGCCCCGGCCACCCGCACGAGCTCTGCCCTCGGCGAGCTGCGGCTTGACCTTGCGCGCGCGCTCGTGACGGGGATCGGGCTCGCTCCGCGCCGTCCCCGCCATCGATCACCAGCGGCAGCCCGCAGTGCGGGCAGAACCGCTCCCCGGTCGGGCTCGTACCGCACGCGGCACAGCGAGCGGCTCGTCAGATCCAGCCGCCCCGATCACCGGACCTCCAGCGTCGACCTCGGTCACGTCGCCGTCCTCGATCCGCCAGGTGCGGACCGTCGCCTCGTCGCCCGCCGAGGCCGACGATGATCCACAGCACCCCGGGCCACGAGCGGGCGAAGTTGATGTCGGTCTGCGACGGCTCCGGCGGCGGTGCGGGTGTGGGAGTGGTAGATCGCGCCCAGCTCGAGGCCGGCGGCCTCGATCCGGTCGATGATCTGCAGCTGCTCGCGCGGCGTCGATCACGAACCGGAACGGGCTCGCCTCGGCGTTGGCCGCGCGGTGCACCGCGACCGCCTCGCCGTCGCGCGGGCCACCATCCCGCAGCACTCGTCGGGCGCATCCTGACGAGTGTGCTCGATCATCTCGTCGATCAGCTCGCGCGAGATCCGCATCGCGGACGAGGCTACCAAGCGCCGGCGCATCCGATCGAACCGGCCCTCGGGATCGGGTTCGACCATCCGTCCAGCCTCCGTACGCCAGCGTTTATGGAGGGGGCAGTGGTCGATACCGGCCCCATGCGCACACGAGCAGCACTAGATCAAAGACGCTGGTGAGCGACTCGCTGTACGTCGTCGACGAGCGCACCGTCGCGCTGGCGATCATGGCCCGCAGCGCGGTCCGCGCGACGGTCGCCGAACCGCGCCTGCGCAACGAACGGAGGCCGACGAGGTCCGGTCCTTCCGTCGCGATCCGCGGGCCCGCTCGTTCCGGCTTGAGCGCGTCCGGCACGCGCCCGCCATCTCCGGCGCTAGAGCAGCCCGCAGCCCGAGCCCGGGGATCAGCGGATCCCCTCGACGAACGCGTACGGCGCCGCGCGATCGAAGTCCTTCGGATCGCGCAGCAGACCGAGCACCGCCTCGTGCTGTGCCTCGGCGGCCAGCAGCCCGGGCGACCAGCGACTGCAGGCGACGGCGCGGTCAGCTTCGGCATCGCGGTGTAGCAGCGCGCCCTCGGCCAGCGACTCGGCGGTCGAGCAGCAGATCCAGGCGCGTGCTTCTCGTCGTGGATGTCGTCGACCGTCGTGGATGAGCGTGGCGGATCGCGAACAGCGCGGTCGATCGCCGCGGCGTCGCGCGGGGCCGGCCGGAAGCGCGGCGCCGAGCCGCGCGCAGCTCGCGGGCGAGCAGCGCGACGTGCACGCGCTCCTGGGCCAGGATCCGCCGCGTCGCCCGCGCCGCTCGCGGCCCGAGGCGGCCGCCGGCGAGCACCCGCTCCTGGACCGCGATGCCGAGCAGCTCGACCGTCGACCAGCTTCGTGAGCAGCGCTCGGTCGTCGGTCGGCGGCGTCGGCGCGCGCCGGCGCCGGCGGCGGCACGCAGGCCGCCGGCCACGGTCAGCAGCGCCGGCCCCGAGCCCGATCAGCCAGCGCGCCGTCGCGTCGACGCGGCCTCCGGCCCGTGCTCCACGGCATCAGCGCGACCCCGGGCAGCGCGGTGGGCAGCGGGTCGACGCCGAGCTCGCGCATGAGCACGCTGAGGTGCTGCGCGTCGCTGCCCAGCACGGCGGTGATCGCCGCCCGGCGTCTTGCCGACGCTCAGCCTGGGGATCGCGGCGGTCAGCGCGTCCAGCTGCGGTGCTCGAGCGCGGCGAGCAGCGCGAGCACCTCCGCGCGGAGCTCCGCGGCTGGCCCGAGCTCGTAGGCCGACCGTCGCCTTCGGCGGCTTCACGCCCGCCTTGTGGATCAGCCCGGGATCTCGCCGGCGTGCGAGAGCTCGAGGTCGAGGAACCGCTCGCGCCGCGTCGCGGGCACGGCCGGACAGCAGCGGGATGCCGGCGCTGTAGGCGGCGATCACCCGGTGCTCGAGGTCGAGCGCCCGTTGAGCAGGTCGGCGCGGACGAGCGGGCGGCTCCCGCGTGCCCCGCACCGCCGGCCGGAGCTGTGGTGCGTGACGCTCGATGCCGCAGCCGGCCAGCGCGAGGTGCCGGCGCAGGCCAGCCCGGCCCGACGCGCCGAGCGACTCAGCGGCGGCTGACGCCGGCGGCGGCCGCCGCCCGCGGCCGGGCTCTACCACCAGACGGTGGAGTCCAGGTTCTCGATCTCCTCGAGCGGCCGCGTGTAGATGCCGGACGAGAAGTACTTCCAGCCGTCGTCGGCGACGACGAACACGACGTTGCCCTCGTCGAGCTCGCCGGCGATGCGGACCGCGACGCGGGCGATCGCGCCCGACGAGACCCCGGCGAACAGCCGCTCCTCGTCGAGCAGCTTGCGCGTCCACAGGATCGCGTCGGAGTTGGTGACGAAGATCTTCCGGTCGAGCAGCGAGAGATCGATGATCGGCGGGATGAAGCCGTCGTCGAGCGAGCGCAGCCCCTGCACGGGCTCGCCCTGCATCGGCTCGGCGGCGACGATCTTCACCGCGTCGCCGAGCTCCTCCTTGAGCCGCCGGCCGTTGCCCATCAGCGTGCCGCCGGTGCCCAGCCCGGCCACGAACGCGGAGACCTCGTCGAGCTCCTCGAGGATCTCCAGCGCGGTGCCGTTGTAGTGGGCGTGCGGGTTGGCCGGGTTGCCGTACTGGTAGGGCATGTAGTACGAGGCGTCCTTCTCGGCCATGTCGAGCGCCATCTCGACCGCGCCGTTGGAGCCCTTGGAGCCCTCGGAGTAGACGATCTCGGCGCCGTACATCCGCAGCAGCTCGGTGCGCTCCGGCGTGACGTTCTCCGGCATCACGACCTTGAGCCGGTAGCCCTTGCGCCCGCAGATCATCGCCAGCGAGATGCCGGTGTTGCCGGAGGTCGGCTCGAGGATCGTCTGCCCGGGTCGGATCAGCCCCTTCTCCTCGGCGTCCTCGATCAGCGCCCGGCCCGACCCGGTCCTTGACCGAGCCGGTCGGATTGCGCGACTCGAGCTTGGCCCAGATGCGGACGCCGGGCTTCGGGCTGAGCCGCTTGAGCTCGACCAGCGGCGTGTGGCCGATCGACTGGACGATGTCGCCGTAGCGGCCCCCGCAGGGCCGGTTCTGAAGGCGCTCGACCGCCATTGCTTCAGGAAGTGTAGCGACCCAGGTGGCCGGATGGCCGACGAATCGCGCCGCGCGAGCCGCGCGGGCGACCGTGTCGGTCGTCTAGCAGCCGCCGGCCATCGCCGGCAGGATCACCAGCGTGTCGGAGGCGCCGACGGCGGTCTCGAGGCCGTCGAGCACCCGGACGTCCTCGTCGTTGAGGTAGACGTTGACGTAGCGGTTGAGCTCGCCGTCGCCGGAGAACAGCTGCGACTGGGTGTCCGGATGCTCCTCGGCGACCGAGCGCAGGATCTCGCCGACGCGAGCTGCCGTCGGCGGTCAGCTCCTTCTCGCCGCCGACGGCAGGGCGGAGCACGGGGGGGATGCGGATCGTGGCCATCGGGGCGGTGAGCCTAGTGGGCGCCCGGCGCAGAACGCCTCGTAGTCCGGGAACACGCCCATCTCCTCGTCGGCGATCGCCTCGGGATGGCGCGAGCAGATCGGGCAGTGGGGGTCGCGGCGGACCTTGACCTCGCTGACCGTCGCGGCGAGCGCGTCGTACATCAGCAGCCGGCCGATCAGCGGATCGCCCTCGCCGAGGATCAGCTTGATCACCTCGGTCGCCTGGAGCAGCCCCATCGTGCCCGGGCAGCACGCCGAGCACGCCGTTGGCGCCGCACGAGGGCGCCAGCTCGGCCGGCGGCGGCACCGGGAACAGGCAGCGGTAGCACGGCCCGTCGTAGGGCTTGAACACCGACAGCTGGCCCTCGAAGCCGAGGATCGCCGCCGACACGACCGGGATCTGCAGCCGGACGCTGGCGTCGTTGAGCAGGTAGCGGGTGGGGAAGTTGTCGAGGCCGTCGACGACGATGTCGTAGCCGGGCAGGATGTCCATGATGTTGTCCGGGCCGAGCCGGACCGGGTACTTGTTGACCGTCACGTCGGGGTTGAGCGCCCGGATCGTCTCCTCGGCCGAGTCGACCTTCGGTATGCCGATCCGCTCGCTGTTGTGGATCACCTGGCGCTGGAGGTTCGACAGGTCGACCTCGTCGTTGTCGACGATCCCCAGCGTGCCGACGCCGGCCGCCGCGAGGTAGAGCGCCGCCGGGCGAGCCGAGCCCGCCGGCGCCGAGCAGCAGCACCTTGGCGTCGAGCAGCTTCTGCTGGCCCTCGATGCCCGACCTCGGGCAGCAGCAGATGGCGGCGAGTAGCGCTCGCGCTGCTCGGCGGTGAGCGAGCGCGGGACCTCGACGTCGTAGCCGCGGTCCTTCCACAGCGTGAAGCCGCCGGTCATCGACTCGACCTGCTCGTAGCCGAGGTCCTCGAGCATCGTGCGCGCGGCCCACGCCGAGCGGTTGCCCGACGCGCAGTACAGGATCACGGGCTGGGAGCGATCGGGCGCGGCGCCCTCGATCCGCGACTCCAGGTAGCTCTTCGGGCACGTGCTTGGCGCCGGGGATGTGGCCCTGAGCACCACTCCTCGGCCTCACGCACGTCGACCAGCACGGCGCCGTCGGCGCACCTGCGCGACCACCGCGCTCGGATCGACCTCCTCGATCCGGCTCTTGATCTGGCGGAGGACCTCGGCTCCGGACGGGCTCATGCTCAGAAACTCCTCAAAGGCGGTCTGGATTTATCATTACTTCAGAAGTATAGCGGCACGGCCCGTGACGGCCCCGATCGAATGCCGTGGCGGGTCCGATCCATTGTATTGGCGGGGGTTTAACGTGATCGGGGCGCCTCCGCTGTCGGAGGCGCCCCGATCGCTCAGATCCAAACCCGCATGGCCGTGCTCGTGCTGTCGTGAAGCAAGTCCGGTGGGCCCAGCACGGGAATTATCGGTGACGGCTCGATTCAGCCGATATCGGGTCATGACCCCATTTGGTCACCGACGCTCCGCACCGACTCGATGAGACCCGCTCGCTCCTCGCCCAGGTCCTCGCCGTCAACCTGCTGCTCGTCGCCGGCGACGGCGCTCGTCGCCACGCTCGCGCTCGACGCCCGCATCGGCGATCCTGCTCGCGCGGTCGCGAGGTGTTCGTGCTCGGCCGCGGCCGCTGGTCGCCACGCTGCTCGGCAACTGGCTGCTGCTCCACCGCCGCTTCGAGCCGCTCGACGAGCTGATCACCACGATGGAGTCGACTCGACCTCGCCGATCGCCGGCCACAGCGCCCCCGCTCCCCGCCGCGGCGGACAGCGCCGAGGTGCAGCGGCTCGAGGGCGCGTTCGGGCGGATGGTGGCCCGGCTGGAGACCGAGCGCCGCCAGGCCGGCCGGGCGGCGATCGAGGCCCAGGAGCGCGAGCGGCGGCGGATCGCCCAGGACCTCCACGACGAGGTCAACCAGGCGCTGACCGCGGTCTCGCTGCGCCTGCAGGCGTCGATCGAGCACGCGCCGCCGACCGCTGCGCCGCGAGCTCGTCGAGACCAAGCAGCTGTCCGGCCAGGCGATGCAGGAGCTCCTCTCGCTCGCCCGCCAGCTCCGCCCGGCGGTGCTCGACGACCACGGCCTCGCCGCCGCCCTGCGCACCCAGATCCGCGATTTCGCCGAGCAGACCGGGATCGACGCCGACGTTCGAGCTCACGCGGCGATCCTGCGCAGCTCACCCCCGAGCAGCAGCTCGTCGTCTACCGCGTCACCCAGGAGAGCCTGTCGAACGTCCTCCAGCACGCCGGCGCAGCCCGCGTGCGAGGTCGAGCGTCGCATGCGCGGTCCCGACGGTGCTGCGGATCGTCGACGACGGGTCGCGGCTTCGCGGCGCCCCGGCGCCGGGGGCCTCGGCCTCTCGGGGATGCGCGAGCGCGCGCTGCTGATCGGCGGCCGGCTGCGGATCGCCTCCCGTCCCGGCGACGGGACGACGGTGGAGCTGATCCTGTGAACGCCGGCCGCACCGAGATCCTGATCGCCGACGACCACGGGATCGTCCGCTCGGGGATCAAGCTGCTGCTCGAGCGCCAGCCCGACCTGCGGTCGTCGCCGAGGCCGGGCGACGGCGCCGAGGCGGTGCGGCTCGCGCTCAGCCCATCGCCCGGCGCTCTGCATCCTCGATGTCGGCATGCCGATGCTCACCGGCCTGCAGGCAGCGCGGGAGATCCGCGCCCAGCTCCCCGACGTGCGCGTGCTGATGCTCTCGATGCACGACGACGAGCGCTACCTGTTCGAGGCGCTGAAGGCCGGCGCCTCGGGCTATGTGCTCAAGCGGGAGGCCGACCAGGATCTGGTCGGGGCCGTCCGCGCGGTCCAGCGCGGCGAGGCGTTCCTCACCAACGCGGCCGAGCGCTCGCTGATCCGGGAGTGGATGGACGACGACGCCACGTGGCCCGTCGGTGCCGCTCACCCCGCGTGAGGAGGAGGTGGTCAAGCTGATCGCCGAGGCGCACACGAACGCGCAGATCGCCGAGATCCTCCATCTGTCCGAGAAGACGGTCGAGTCCCACCGCGCCAACGTGCTGCGCAAGCTCGGGATGCGCGACCGGGTCGAGCTCGTCCGCTACGCGATCCGCCGCGGGCTGATCGAGCCCTAGACCGCGGCCGCGGCCCTACCATCGCGGCCCGTGCGCGCCCCGTCGACCACATCGCCGCCCCGCCCTTCCCGGCCAAGCTGCCCTGGGTCAACGTCGCGACCGCTGCGCATGGATCAGCAGCTCGGCCGGCCGGTGCTGATCGAGTTCTGGGACTTCTGCCGTGCTCAACTCGCTGCGCACGCTCCCCTACATGAGGGCCTGGCACGAGCGCTACGCCGACGACGGCCTGCGGGTGATCGGCGTCCATGCCTCGGGCTTCCCCCCCTCGGCCGACCCCGAGCGAGTTCCGTCCGCCGTCGAGCGGCTCGGGATCCCCTACCCGGTGGTGATCGACAGCCGAGTTCGAGATCTGGCAGGAGTACGGCAACCTCGGGTGGCCGGCGCGGTACCTGTTCGGCCCGGACGGGATGCTGTTCGAGTACCACTACGGCGAAGGGGCCTACGACGAGACCGAGCGGGCGATCCAGGAGCTGCTCGGGGTCGAGCGCCCGCTCGTCGAGCCGGTTCGCCCTGAGGATGCGCCCGGCGCCGACTCGTCCCTCAGACCGAGGACGCCGAGGGTGCCTACAGCGGGCCGTATGAGGCCGCCGAGGTGTGGGCCGTGCTCGACGGGGATGGCGAGGTCCGCGTCGGCGGGGAGGCGCTGGCCGTCACCGGTCCTGGCGCCTACCGCCTCATCGCCCACCCGCACAGCACGACCGCGGCGCTCGATCTCCGCGTAGGCGACGGCGTCGAGTGCTTCGCGGTCTGCTTCGCCGCGGGTCTGCCTGCGCCGTAGCAGCCCGTAGCAGCCTGACGCAGGGCTGTCACAGTGCCGTCGAGGCGCCAAGACTCCCGGGGTCACCGGCTTCTACCCGAAACCGCAATTTGGTTTATTGGATTCCGGGGTAGTCTGCCGACGATGCACGCCGACGCCCAGGAGTCTGGCGGCTCGGTCGACGTGCGCTCGGAACCGTCGCCCCTCGCCGCCCTGCTCACGCTCGCTCGACTCGGGCGAAACCGACCCCTCGACGAGGTCCTTGAGGCAGTCGCGCGAACGGTCGCCGAGACGCTGCACTACGGCACCGTGGTCATGAACGTGTACCGGCCGAGCCACGACGACTACACGGCCGAGCTCGTCCACGGCGATGATGATGCGCGCCGGGTGCTGCTCGGTACGAGCAACAGCCACGACACCCTCCACCGTGAGGTGATGGCCGAGCGCTTCGAGCGGCTGCCGGGGGTGTTCTTCGTCCCCGAGGGCGAGGCGAGCTGGGACGAGATCGCCGTCCACGACCCGGTGGCCTGGAGCGGCGAAGGGCCCGATGCATGGCTGTCCGGTGATGCGCTGCTCGTCCGCCTCGCCACCTCGGACGGCACGCCGCTCGGCATCCTCTCGGTCGACGAGCCGGCCTCCGGGATCAGGCCGGACGCCGCCGAGCTCGAGCTGCTGGCCGCCGTCGCCGCCCACGCCGCGACCGCCCTGGAGCGCGCCCAGCTCGCCGAGGAGGACGCCCGCCACCAGCGGGCGCTGACGACGCTCGTCGGCCTCGGGGCCCAACTCGCCGACTCCCGCGACGCCGAGCAGGTCGCGGCCCGGACCTGCGACGCGGCGGTGCTCGGGCTCGGCTTCACCCGGGGAGCCGTCTACGAGCGTCGCGGCGAGATCTTCACCCGCCAGGCCGAATGCGGAGACGCCGAGGGCTGCCCGGAGGTGCTCGAGGCGGCGGCGGTACTCCGCCTGCTGCGCGGGGCGGCCGCCGAGCCGAGCCTCGTCGACGGCCACTTCTGGGTGCCGGGCGGCGCCCCGGTGTCGGTCGTCGAGAGATCCGGCCCGTGGGGCCCGGACTACGTGCTGCTCGTCCCGATGCTGCAGCTCGACGGCACCCTGATCGGAGTGATCCTGCTCGACGGCCCGGCGGAGCGGATGACGCCGTCGGGGCGCCGGCGCCAGGAGCTTCGGCTGCTCGCCAACGAGGCCGTCGCCGCGATCGGGTTCGTCGAGCGGCGCAACGCGCTCTCCCACCAGGCCAGCCACGATGCTCTGACCGGTCTGCGCAACCGGCGTGACCTGGAGGCGATCATCGATCGTCTGGCCGCCCAGCCGCGCGGCGTCGCGGTCCTGCTCTGCGACCTCGACCGCTTCAAGGCCACCAACGACACGCACGGGCATGAGACCGGGGACCGCGTGCTCGAGCGGTTCGCCGACCTCCTTCGCGAGCACGCCCGCGAGGGGGACCTCGCCGTCCGCTTCGGAGGCGAGGAGTTCTGCCTCGTGCTCCCTGGCGCGGGCCTCGCTGAGGCCGCGGTCGTCGCCGAGCGGATCCGGTCGGCCACGCCCGACCAGGTCGCGAGCCTCGTCCCCCGCCAGACCGTCTCGGTCGGGTTCGCCGCGGTCAGCCCGGAGCACCGTGACGGGACCGAGCTGCTCGCCGCCGCCGACGCCGCGCTGTATGAGGCCAAGGCGGGCGGGCGGGACGCTGCCGGCCGCGCGACGCGCGGATCGCGTCGCCGCGGCGTCCGTCCGCCGTGGTCCAACCGGAACGTTGGGCCGGACGGAGGTCCGAGGTCGCCGGCCACGGACGCAGGACCCGACGCGTGGCGAGCACCGAGGTCCGAGGACACAGGCCAGCGGCATCCCGGACCCACCATTGCCGGCGGAATGTTTGGGTTGACCACTACCGTCGAGCAGGTTGACGAGCGCCGGGGGGCCGGTGCCTCGAGCCGCACCGCGAACCCCGCGCGGTACGGGCTCCGGCCCGGGTCGCGTCCGAGGAACGCCCCCTCGTGCACCCAGCAGCCCGTGTTGACGAGTCGCTGTCCGCTTCGGCCGTGCCATTCGGAGAGCTCGTCGCCCGGCAGCGGACCGGCGCGGTGGGTGTGGCCGAAGACGACGTGGCCGGCGTCGATCTGAAGCCGGTCGAGCGCCTCGGCGAGGGCCAGCAGCGAGGCCCGCCGCAGCTCGGCGATGGTGAGCTCGGCCCGCAGCGGGCCGATCCCGGCGCGGTTCAGCGCCCCGACCGCCGTGGCGAACCCGGTGCGCAGCGCGCGGCGGCGAAGCGCGGCGGGCTGGAGCGCGCGGGGAAGCGGCACCGAGCGGCCGCGGCCTCGGCCCGCGCTGCTCCGCGGACGGAGCGCCTGCCAGGCCCCGGCCGAGGCGCCGTGCGAGCTCCGTCCGAGCGGCGGGCCGCCGGTCTGCGCAACGGCGTGGATCCAGGCGTAGATCGGCGACTGGAGCCCCTCGTAGTCCTCGATGCTCCGCGGACCGTCGGGGAGCGGGCGGACCGCCCGGGCCATCACCCCGGCGGCGAGCCGCTCGAACATCGGCACCGTCGTGTGGACGTCGAGCAGGTGGCCGTGGAGGGCGTAGACGTCCTCGCGCAACCACACCCCGGGGTAGCTCACCCGCATCCGCGCCGGGGCGAGCGCGCGGGCCAGGGCGCCGAGCCGCTCGTGGTCGCGGACGTCGATGTCGGCGGCTGTGCCCAGGCCCGGGGCGCCGGGGTCGCGGCGCTCGGCGAACGCATCGAGCAGATGGTGGTCGTGATTGCCCGGGACGACCACCACCTCGCCGTCGGGACCGAGCGCCTCCGCCAGCTCGCCGAGCGCCGGCGCCGCGGCGTCGAGCGCCGCCGGAGCCGGCCCCTGACGGAGCTCGACGACGTCGCCGAGCAGGACGAGCCGGCGGATCCCGGCGAGGGCCGCCACGAGGCCGGCCCGCACACGGGCGTCGGTCCGCAGCAGGTCGCGGCCGGCCGGCATCCCCAGATGGAGGTCGGAGACGACGAGCGTCGGCGGCACGGCGGCGCCGGATGGGGGCCGACCGGTCACGGCGATCGCGCGGCGCGGGTCAGGCGGCGGGAGCGCCGGCGGCCATCGCCTGGCGGATGCGCTTCGGCAGCATGAAGCGGACATCCTCCTGGATGACCTGGAGCTCCTGCACGTCGACGGTGCCGCGGTCGCGGAAGAAGCCGACCAGCCGCTGGACGAGTTCCTCGGGCGCGCTCGCGCCGGAGGTGATGCCGACGACGCGCTGCCCCTCGAGCCACTCCTCGCGCACCTCGGACTCGTTGTCGATCAGATAGGAGTCGGCGCCGTGCTCGCGGGCGACCTCGACGAGCCGGTTGGAGTTCGAGGAGTTACGAGAGCCGATCACCAGCACGAGATCGCATTCGCGGGCCAGCTGCTTGACCGCGGCCTGGCGGTTCGTCGTCGCGTAGCAGATGTCGTCGGTGCGGGGTCCGACGATCGCCGGGAAGCGCTCGCCGCAGCCGCGGCGATGATCGCGGTCGTCTCGTCGACCGACAGCGTCGTCTGGGAGATGAACGCCACCTTCTCGGGATCCTGCACCTGAAGTGCGTCGACGTCGGCCTCGGTCTCGATCAGCACGATGCTCTCGGGCGCCTCCCCCATCGTGCCCTCGACCTCCTCGTGGCCGGCGTGGCCGATGAGCACGATCGTGTACCCCTCGGCGGCGAACTTCTTCGCCTCGACGTGGACCTTCGTCACCAGCGGGCACGTGGCGTCGATCGTGCGGAGGCTCTGGGCCGCGGCATTGGCGTGGACCGTCGGCGCCACGCCGTGGGCCGAGAACACGACCGTCGCACCGTCGGGCACCTCGGTCTCGGCCTCGACGAACACCGCTCCCCGCTCGCGCAGCTTCTCGACCACGTGCTTGTTGTGGACGATCTCCTTGCGGACGTAGACCGGCGCGCCGTGGAGCTCGAGGGCTCGTTCCACCGTCTGCACGGCACGATCGACGCCCGCGCAGTACCCACGCGGGGCGGCGAGCAGCAGCTTGTCGGGGGTGGCGGCCATGGCGGCCAGTGTAGAGCGGGCCCGCGGACCGGCCCGGGAGCAACGCGGCTTCAGGCAGCCGCGGGTTTGATGGCTCGCGCGGGCGCGTAGTCTCTTGGTGAACGCGTCCCTCGACCCGCGCCAGGACCGATGCCCCAACAGCACCTCGACCGACTGAGCTCCACCGACGCCTCGTTCCTCCACCAGGAGGGGCAACTCGTCGCACATGCACATCGGCGGGCTGCTGATCTTCGAGGGCCCGATCCCCGCCTTTCGAGGACTTCCTCGATCACGTCCGCGGCCGCCTGCACCTCGTCCCCCGCTACCGCCAGCGGCTGGCCACCCCGCCGCTGCAGACCGGCCGGCCGCTGTGGGTCGACGACCCGGACTTCAACATCGAGTTCCACATCCGCCACACCGCGCTGCCCGCCCCGGGCACCGAGGAGCAGCTGCTCAACCTCTCGGCACGGATCGCCTCGCAGCCGCTCGATCGCACCAAGCCGCTGTGGGAGCTGTGGCTCGTCGAGGGCCTCGAGGCGGCCCGCAAGGGCGAGAAGGAGCGGTTCGCGCTCATCTCCAAGACCCACCACGCGCTCGTCGACGGGGTCTCCGGCGTCGATCTCGCCACCGTCCTGTTCGATCTCAACGAGACCCCGACGCCGCCCGGCAAGGACCTCGCGCCGTGGCGTCCCGAGCCTCCGCCCTCCCCGATCGACCTCGTCCTCGCCGGCTTCCGCGGCGCGGCGGCCGTGGCGACTGAGCTCGTCACCCGGACGCTGCTCGCCGCGGCCAGCCCGAACAGCTCGTTCAAGGTCCTGCGCGACGCCGCCGAGGGAGTCGGCGAGATCGTGTGGGCGGGTCTCAACCCAGCGCCGGTCACCCCGCTCAACGTGCCGATCGGGCCGCACCGCCGGTACGCCGTCGTCCGCGGCCGGCTCTCCGACTACAAGGAGGTCAAGGACGCCCTCGGCGGGACGGTCAACGACGTCGTGCTGACGGTGGTCGCCGGCAGTCTCGGTCGGTGGCTGCGCGCCCATGGCGTCCGCACCGAGGGACTCGAGCTCCGGGCGCTCGTGCCGGTGTCCGTCCGCACCCAGGACGAGCGGGGCACGCTCGGCAACCGGCTCACCGCGATGCGGGCCCCGCTGCCCGTCTACATCCGCGACCCGGTTGCGCGACTGCGGTTCGTCAAGCGGGCGATGGACGGCCTGAAGGAGTCAAAGCAGGCCGTCGGCGCGGCGACGCTCGCCGCGGTCAACAACCTCGCGCCGCCGACGGTGCTCGCCCAGGCCAGCCGCCTCAACTTCTCCACCCGGCTGTTCAACCTGATCGTCACGAACATCCCCGGCCCCCAGCTGCCGCTGTACGTCCTCGGCCGCAGGCTCGAGGACCTGTTCCCGATCGCCTTCCTGCCTGAGGACCACGCCCTCGCCGTGGCGATCATGTCCTACGACGGCAAGATCGACTTCGGCCTGCTCGGCGACCTCGACGCGCTGCCGGACATCGACGCGATCGCCGAGGGGATCGAGGAGTCGCTCGCCGAGCTGCTCGCCGCGGCGCGCGGGGGACGGAAGCCGGCCAGGCGCACGGCTGCCTCAGGGACCCGGGCGGGCTCGGCCAACGGCGACGCACGGCCCAAGGCCGGCGCGGCGACCCAGCCCTCGCTGTTGCCGACCGGCCGGTCGCGTGCCAAGCAGGGCCCGGCTGCCGACATGCGCGCGAAGCGCGGCGGCCGCAAGCGCTGACCGGTCGCCCGCTCGACGACCGAATCATCGACCTGGCGCCCTGGTACGACGGAGCGCGCTCCTCGAGGCATCGCTCGAGCGCATGACGCGCCGCGAACATTGATTTGCCGGAATCTGGCCATCGCGTTAGGCTGCGGCAAAACTGGAATGCAGGAGCGCGGACTGGTAATGAGGGGTCGGGGCAAACGAGGATCGAAGGCCGCAGCGCGTCGGCGGGCGGTACTTCAGGCAGCCCAGCCGACGTGGACACCGCGACAGGCGCGCGTCGTGCGGCCATTGTTCGGACTCCGCAACGGCGGGCCGGTCAAGGAGGTCGAGAAGGATGGGGGCGGGCGCATCATTCACGGCCCGTGGCCCGGCTCGTAGGCGCGCTCAGCAGATCAGGTCTGACAGGTGCTTCTCAGAAGCCGAGTGCGAACTTCGCGTCTTCGCTCATCCGCTCCGGCGTCCAGGGCGGGGTGAACGTCATCGTCGGCTGCACTTCCTCGACGCCGTCGAGCTCGCTGACGAACTCCTCGATCTGCTCGGCGACCTGGGGGCCGATCGGGCAGCCGGGGCTGGTGAGGGTGTAGGTGACCTTCACCGTGCCGGCTTCATCGACCGCGACGTCGTAGATCAGGCCGAGCTCGACGAAGTCGAGTCCGAGCTCGGGGTCGATCACGTCGCGCAGCGCCTCGGTGACTTCCTCAACATTGGCCATTCCGGGAAGTGTAGGACGGGCAACCCGGTGCATGGAATTTCTGAGGAGGGGTACGTATGCGGACATCGTCGCGTTTGATCGTCAACACCGGGTCCTTCGCGTCAGCGGCGACGAGGATCGAGCCACCCAGGGCCACCGCCGGCCCGCGCTGACCCGTGCGATCAGCGCCGCGGGCGACGTCGTCGTCGACCTCACCGAGCTGGTGTTCGCCGACACCTCGCTGATGCTCGACCTCGCGATGCTCTCGCGGCGGCTCCGCCGCAAGGACCAGTCGCTGCTGCTGACTGGCCCCCAGCCCCAGGTCCAGTCGCTGATCCGGAGCGTCGGGCTCGATCGCCTGCCGGGCGTGCGGGTCGACGGGCCGATCGGCAGCTTCGCGTAGCGACCCTCCTCAGCCCCGCTGGGGAGGGTGCTCAGACGGTGCCGTGAACGCGTGTCCTAACGTGCCAGTCGTCCCGCGCGCCGGATCGGTTGGCAGGTGAGGGACGCTATAGGTCCTCAAGCTGCCAATCGTTCGCGCCATGTCGACGGTTGGCACGTTGACGACGTCCCGGCCCCGGGGCGGATGCGCCGGGATCCGACGAACCCGGCCCGCGACTAACCTTGCCCGCCGTGGCGTCGCCGAGCCCGCGAGACACCCTCCGCCTGGCCGTGTTCAGCGACCGCGGGCACGGGCTCGCCGGGCTGATCCTCGACGGCGGCGGGATCGTGCTGCTCGGGGGCGAGCAGGCGGTGAGCTGCCCGCTCACAACCGCCGAGCCGGCCAACGGAACGACCGTCCTCACCGGCGACGGCTGCCGGCTGACGGTCGAGGCGGCCGACCGTCCGGCGACTCCCGCTCCGGGCGGAGGCGAGCAGCACCCGCTCGCCGTCCGGGGGACCGTGAGCACCGGCGGCGACGCGCTCGAGCTCGACGCCCGTGGCTCAGAGCTCGTGCTGCCGTTGCCGAAGAGCTTCGGCTCCGCCCGCCTCGCCGCGACCTGGCCCGACGCCGACCACGCGCTGCTCCTCGGCGCCGCCCGGCCCACCGGGGTCAAGGGCCACGACCACGATCTCGTCAGCGCCTGGATCCAGGAGGGGGCCGAGGCGACCGCCGTCGCCGATCCGCGGCTGTCGGTGACCACGCTGGCCGGCGACGTGCCGCTCCGCGTCGGCATCGAGCTGTGGCTCGAGGACGAGGAGGGGAGCTACGACTATCCGCGCCGGGCGACGGGCGAAGTGCTCACGCAGACCGCCGAGCTCCAGGCCGGCGGGCTCACCGTCGAGGCCCACCCGGTCGCCTGGGGGACCGGCGAGGGCCGGGCACCGGGCCTGTACGCCGTCGTCCGCCCGGCGTGAACCCTCGCCGGGGGCGAGCCGCATGATCGAGGCCGTCATCTCGGACTTCGGGGCGTGCTGACCGTCCCGCTGATCGACTCGTTCCTCGCCTACCAGGAGTCCTCCGGGATCTCGCTGGAGGACCTCGGCCGGGCGATGGGCGACCGTCGCCGAGCGCTCGGGCGCGAACCCGCTGTTCGAGCTCGAATGCGGCCGGATCACCGAGGCGGAGTTCCTCGCCGGCGTCGGCGCGGTCCTCACCGAGCAGCTTGGACGGGCGGTGACGCTCGAGGGGTTCGGCGAGGCCTACTTCGCCCACCTGCACCCGAACGAGCGCGTGATCGACTACATGCGCCAGCTCCGCGACCGGGGGCTGAAGCTCGCGATCTGCACCAACAACGTCCGCGAGTGGGAGCCGCTGTGGCGGGCCAAGCTTCCGGTCGACGAGATCTTCCCGATCGTGGTCGACTCGGGGTTCGTCGGCACCCGCAAGCCCGAGCGGCAGATCTACGAGCTGACGCTCGAGCGGCTCGGGGTCCCCGCGGAGCGCGCCGTCCTGCTCGACGACATCGAGGTCAACTGCACGGCCGCGCGCGAGTTCGGCATGCACGCGGTGTGGTTCCGGGACACCGAGCAGGCGATCGCCGAGATCGAGCGGGCGCTTGCCGGCGGCGGCCGGACCTAGTTCTCGACGCCGAGCCGGTCCCAGCAGTACAGCTCGAGGCACTCGTTGGCGAGCTGCACGCAACGCTCCTCGGAGAGCCAGGGCAGCACCGTGTCGAACGCCTGCTCCTCCCCGACCCCGGCCTCGAACGCCTCCTCGCCCCGGAATCCGGCGGCGATCTTCAGCGCCTCGCGCCGGTTCTCGCCGAGCGACGGGAACACGTTGACCAGGAACTCCTTGTTCGGGAGCGGGTGGCCGCCCTGCAGCGAGGCGTGCCAGGCGGCGAGCAGCGACAGGTCGTGCTCGTCGAGATCGGCGACGGCCTTGGCGTAGTGCGACTCGAGCTCGGACTCGGGGATCTCGTCGACCCAGGCGCGAACGACCTCGCCGAGGATCTGACGGCGGGCCTCCCGGCCGACCGACTCGGCGATCACCCGGATGGCGTTCTGGGGTTCGATGAAGCACAGTGACATGGAGGCTCCGGCTCGTAGGCGCTGAACGGAGCACAAGGTAGGCCCGGGGTCGGACGGAGAGGACCGCCCGAACGGGGGCGAATCCGCCTGTGTGTCCGGCTACAGCGACGCCGGCAGGGCGAGCGTCGGCGAGAGCGACCGCACGTTGCGAGGATCGGCACCGAGAATCGCCCGGAACCGGAACCGGCTGTGGCTTCCGGCGAGGTGGGCGACAGCGGCGAAGGTCGAGTCCCCGTGCCCGCGCGGGCCGGCGTGGAGGCGGGCGACGAGCACCGTTCGCCACGTCCCGGAGCGGTCCATCTGGATCATGATCGACTCGCCGGTGTGGGCGGGGACGACCGTGCCGCTGAGCTCCGCCGTCACCCGCCTGCGGCCACCGAGCCGTCCGGCGAGGGAGACCCGGGCGCGGACCGCCTGATCGAGCATCACGCTCGAGGATCCGCCCGAGGACACGTACAGGCGCTCGCTGGTCAGAGGCGCGATCCGGAACGCGTACGTCCCCCCGGCCCCCCGTCGCCGTCGTGGCCAGCGGATGGACCGCTGCGGCTCTCCACAGGCTCACCGCCGCGCCGGCCGTCCCAGCAGCGGTGGTGCCGGCGATCGTCAGGTGCCGTCCGGCCGTCGACGGGTTCGCCGAAGAGGTGATCGTCGTCAGCCGCGCGCAGAGCGTCGAGGCCAGGCAGCACGCGGTCGCACGGGCAGCCGGCGATCACAGCGTCAGTCGGCCTCCGCGTCCATCTGGGCCCGGCCGGGAGCTCCGTCTCGGGCCCGGCGTCAGGATCGCCGTCCGGCTCCGGTTCGGACTCGAGCTGGAGCGCCTGCCGCGCGGCGGGCCGCCAGCGCTCCTCGCCGATCCCCTCGGTGGCCACGCCGCCGGTCCGGGCACGGCGCTCCCAGTTGAACAGGGCGAGATCGAGCGCGGCGAGCGGAACCTCGGCCCCCTCGGCGAGCGCTGCCGCGCGCCGCTCCAGCAGCAGCGGATCGCCGATCCCGAACGCCCGCTTGGCCGCGATCGTGACCGAATTATCGCCGCCGAAGCGGAGGCTCCCGGCGGCGAGCTCGTCGACACCGAGCGCGCCGAGCGAGCGTGAGCAGCTCGAACCGCGCGTCGCGGGTCAGCCCGGGCAGCGCGAGCCGCTCGAACACCCGGGCGAAGCGGCGCTCGGCGCGTCCACGCCCCGTCGCCGCGTGAACGCCGGCGGCCTGCGAGCCGGCCCGCGCGGCCCAGGCGCCTGTACGCCTCGAGCGTCTGCGTTGCCGCGCGGCCGGATCGTGGCCCCCGCGCGGGCCGACCTCGACGCCGTCGAGCTCCGGCAGCCTCCCCCACGGCGTCGCGCGCCGACCCGATCGCCGCGAACGGCGCATCCCCGTCAAGCGGGCCGAGGTAGGCGACGAGGAACGCGAGCCAGGCTCGCTCCTCCGGATCGCCCTCGGGGTCGGCGATCTCGGCCAACAGGTCCGGGCGGGTCGCTGCGCGAGCAGCTCGCAGCCGCGCGGTCGGCGAAGGCCAGCTCGTCGGCGCAGCCGCTCGGCCTCGACGCTCGACTTCAGCCCGGGGGCGAGCTCGGAGCGGTAGCCGTCATCGCCGCCGCGGTCGAGCCGGCGGACCCGGACCGTCGAGCCGCGACGCTCGCCGCCGCGGCGCCTCGCCCTGGCCCGCGGGCCGGGCGGCCGCTGGCCGGGCGGGGCCGGGAGACGGCGGGTGCGCTCGAGGAGACCACCGGCCGCAGCCTCGATCGACTGCTCGCGGGCGCAGATCGAACAGTTCTGGAGCAGGCGGTTGTGGCGGCAGAAGCTCGGCATCGGGCGTGCTCTCCATGGTGACACGCGCTCGACCGGTCCGGCGTGCCGGGCGCGCTCAGCTCCGCGGCGGCCATCCGCTCGATTCCGCCGAGCACGAGCGCGGTGGCGAAGCGGCGCTGCGCCAGCGACGTCGGGCGGCTCCCGGCCGGCCATCCGCACGCCCACCTCAAGCGCGATGCCGGACATCGCGGCGGCGAGATAGTCGACATCGATCGCGGGCAGGCGCCCCCGCGCGATCGCCGCCCCGCAGGTCCTGCGAGCAGCTCCTCGGTTCCGGCGCCGAGGACCGGATCGCCGAACAGCGCGCGGATCGCGCCCGCGTTGCGCGACGAGCAGCTGCGAGGTCAGCCGGTCCTCGACGAGGAATCGCGAACAGCTCGCGATAGGAGTCGGCCACGAACGCCGTGAGCGAGCCGCGCCCGGCCCGGGCGGCACGGAGCCGCGCCGCAGCTCGCCCGGCGCTGTCCTCGATCACCGCCCGGAACACCGCCTCCTTGTCCGGGAAGTAGTTGTAGAACGTTCCCGAGGCGAGCTCGGTGCGGCGGATGATCTCCCGCACCCCGGCGGCGTCGTAGCCGAGCTCGGCGAACACCTCGCGCGCGGCGTGCAGGATCGCGGCGCGGTTCTGCGCCCGGTTGGCACTCGCGTCGGCCCGGGCGCGGTCGCGCTCACGCCGGCGCGGCGACCGGCTCGGTCGACGGCCCGCGGCGGCAGCGGCAGGCGTCCGCCGGCCGGCGAGCGCGCGCTTGGCTCCCGCTCGGCGCTCCTTGCCCGAGCGTGTACAGGTAGTTGTCGAAGTCGACCTGCATCGTGTGGCGCTTGGACGCGACGTAGCGCTCGAACATCTCCGCGCGCTCGTGCTCGATGTCCTGCTCCATCTCCGCCGGCGACGGAAGGTGGTACTCGCCCCGCAGGTACGCCGCGATCCACTGGCCCTGGGCCTCGGCGAGCGGCATCGTCGCGCCGAGCGGCTGGAGCAGGGCGATGAACGCGAGGTTGTCGATGCCCGGCTTGAACACCCGGCGGAAGAGCGGCAGGTCGTTGTCCGGAGCGGAGATGAACTCGGGATCGAAGAACGGGAACGTGACCTTGTAGCCGGTGCACCAGACGATGATGTCGATCGGCTCGCTCGTGCCGTCGGTGAACCGGACATCGCTCCCCTCGAGCGCCGAGACGTTCGGCTTCCAGGTGATCTCGCCGTGCGCGATCCGGTTGAGGAAGTCGGCCGACACGGTCGGATGGGCCTCGCCGATCCGATGATCGGGCGCGGGCAGCCCGTAGTCGGTCATCTGGCCGACCCCGAAGCGGAACATCGCCTGGAGCATGTGGCGGCGGTAGGCGAACGGGAGCCGGCCCGGCCATCCCGCCGGCTCCGATCTGGTCGAGCGGGCGGCCGAACAGGTACTTGGGCAGGATGTACGCGCCGCGGCGCGAGGAGATGAACGTCCGCCGGGCGATGAAGCTCGACTCGACGGCGATGTCCATCGCGCTGTTGCCGATCCCCACGACGAGCACGTTCTTGTCCCGGAACGGCTCGTTGTCGACGTAGAAGTGGGCGTGGGCCTGCTCCCCGTCGAAACTGCCCGGATAGGCCGGCTCGGGCCAGCGCGGGTCCCAGTGGTGGCCGTTGGCCACGAGCAGCATGTCGTAGCGGCGGCTCTCGCCGCCCTCGGTGGTGATCTCCCACACCCCGTCCTCGCTGCGGTGGGCACGCTCGACGCCGGTCTCGAACCGGATGTGATCGCGGACGCCGAAGTGGTCGACGTAGTCGTCGAAGTAGGCCGCGATCTGGGTGTGGTGGGGGAAGTCGGGATACGACTTCGGCATCGGGAAATCCGAGTACTCCATCCGCTCGCGCGAGGTGTTGATGTGGAGCGAGCGGTAGGACGACGACATCCCGTTGCGGTTGCCGAACACCCAGTTGCCGCCGACACGGTCGGACTTCTCCAGCACCTCGACGTCGAGCCCGCGCTCGAGCAGCGATCTTGGCGGCGGCGATACCTGAGGAGCCCGCGCCGATCACGCAGGCTGTGGGAAGCGTGGTCATCAGCCGATCCTAGAAAAAGATGACGGGGGCGTCAAGTTTCTCTCCGGGCGACGCCCGTTGCCGGGCGCGGACGTCAGCCGGGGATCGCCGTCGGCCGCGTCTCGGCCTCGGCTCCGGCAGCCGCCGCCCGCGCAGCCTCCTGGCGCCGGTGCTCGCGGCCGTGGCGGAGGACCTCCTTGAAGCTCCGGAAGCGGAAGATCAGCACGAGCGCGGCGAAGCCGAGTGCGCCGCTGAGGACGGCGGTGACGACCTGCTGGCCGACGGAGAAGGCCGCCACGTCGGGGCTGTGGGCGAAGATCGTCAGCAGGAGGGCCTGCTGGACCCCCGCGCCCCCGGGCGTGAACGGGAACACCGAGGCGACGACCTGCACGCCGAGCACGAGCAGCGCGTTGCGGACCGAGCCGCCGATGTGGAAGGCGTCGAGCAGCGCCCAGTACGCGGCGAAGCGGGCGATCCAGCTCGCGAACTGCCAGCTCGCCATCTCGTTGCGGTACCGGCGGCGGTCCCGGAGGATCGTGAGGCCCTGGCGGACCCGCTGCCAGAACGCCCGGACCTTCGCCGAGAGCAGCGCGAACGCAACGCAGAACAGCACGCCGAGCGCCGTGAGGAAGAACAGCGTGAACCGCGGATGCGAGGCGAAGAAGCTGATGTCGAAGGCCGGCAGCTTGGAGAAGTCCGGCGGCTTCGGGAAGACGCCCTGGGTGAACGCGAAGCACATCACCAGCACGCCCATCCCCCAGTCGAAGATCACTCCCGTCGACAGCGCGCTCGCGATCGTCGGATAGCTCGAGCGCTCGATCGAGGTCCGGGTGAGGAACAGCTGCGCGATGTTGCCGCCGCCGAGCGGGAACACGTTGTTGACCGCGTAGCCGACCATGTAGGCCCCCCACACGTCCCGCCAGCGGACCGTCTCGGCCGGATAGGCGGCACGGACCGCGTTGAACAGCGCCCGCGAGCGGAGCAGCAGATAGAGCGAGTAGGCGACCAGCGCGATGACCAGCGCGAGCCAGTCGAGGCTCGCGAGCTGGGAGAAGAACTTGCCCGCCGAGCTCAGCAGGTGGTCGATCGTCTGGCCGATCGAGGTGTGGTGGTGGACTGTGGCCGCCGCGACGGGAAGCATCTCCATGAACGGTCGCACACTCCGCGGGGGGTTGGGCGGCACCGGACGCGGTCCGGCGCCGGGACCGCACTCCGATCTGCCCTCAGACCGGCGAACGCTCGTTAAAGGACCGGGGGACCCAGATCCTTCTGGGTCCCCCGGAGAGTCAGGGAAGTGGGGGCGCAGTTCCCTGACCGACAGAGACGGGTTTACCCCGTCCCACGTTGTTTCTAAACCTAAATCTCTGTGAAATCCTCCGCCGGGAGCACTCGCCCCGCTCCGCGGCTAACCCTAGCACCCGACCTACGGGTGCCTGGGGGATTCTGTTCAGAAAACTTACGAACCGCTCGTGGTCGTCGTGCGGGTGCCCGGACCGCTGAAGAATTCCTCGCCGGGCCGGACCGTTCCGGCCGCCTCGGCCTCGTGGCGGAGGGTGCCGTCGGCCTCCCCGTTCCAGGCGCCGATGGCCAGCTTCTCCCGGTCGTCATCCATCGGGCTCCAGCCGAGATCCCGGTTGACGATCCGGGCGCACTTGCGGCCCTCGGCGATCGCGGTGACGACGAGCGACTGGCCGATCCGGGCGTCGCCGGCGGCGTAGACCCCCTTGAGGGAGGTCCGGTAGGTCTGCCGGGTGCGGATGTTGCCGCGGCGGTCGAGCTCCAGGCCGAGCTGCTCGACGAGCCCCTCGTGCTCGGGGTGCTCGAAGCCGATCGCGATCAGCACGAGATCGGCGGGCAGCGCGAACTCCGTCCCCGGCACCGGGGTGAGGTCCCGCGACGAGGTGCCGGTCACCTGGCGGGCGTACACGCGCTCGACCTGGCCGTCCTCGCCGTCGAAGCCGATCACCTCCGTCCCCCAGCGGCGCTTGCCGCCCTCCTCGAGCGCGTAGGTCGTCGGGGTGCGCTTCGGCGGCAGCGGCCACGGATGGCGGGCGTCCTCGCCGGTCGGGCAGCGCGGCGTAGACGTCGAGCATCACGACGCTCTCCGCCCCCTCCCGGTGGGAGTTGGAGATGCAGTCCATCCCGGTGTCGCCGCCGCCGATCACGATCACCCGCTTGCCGGCGGCCGAGATCTCCTTGCCCGCAGGTGTCGGGCGCGAGGGTCGGCCCTCCTGGGCGGCGACCCAGCGGTTGCGCTGATAGAGGTAGTCCATCGCGAAGTGGATCCCGCCGAGCTCGCGGCCCGGGCACGCCCATGATCACGGGAGACCCGCGAGCCGATCGTCACCACGACGGCGTCGTGCTGCTCGGTCGAGCTCGTCGGCCGTGATGTCGCGGCCGACGTCCGTGTCGTAGACGGAACTCGATCCCCTCGGCCTCGAGCACGGCGACCCGGCGGTCGATGATCCGACTTCTCCAGCTTCGCGTCCGGCACGCCGAACCGCATCAGCCCGCCCGGACCCTCGTCGCGCTCGTAGACGATCACGTTGTGGCCGCCCTTGTTGAGCTCGGCGGCGACGGCGAGCCCGGCCGGCCCGGCGCCGACGACGGCGACCGTCTTGTCGCTGCGGCGCGCCGGCGGCTCGGGGGTCACCCACCCCTCCTCGAACGCCCGCTCGGCGATCGCCATCTCGATCTGCTCGATCGTCACCGGCTAGTCGTTGATCGCCAGCACGCAGGCCGACTCGCACGGCGCCGGGCAGATCCGGCCGGTGAACTCGGGGAAGTTGTTCGTCAGGTGGAGCTGGTCGATCGCCTCGCGCCACTTGCCGCGGTAGACGAGGTCGTTCCAGTCCGGGATCAGGTTGCCGAGCGGGCAGCCCTCGTGGCAGAACGGGATCCCGCAGTCCATGCACCGCGCGCCCTGGCGCTGGAGCTCCTCCTCCGGCTGCAGCGCGAAGTACTGGCGGTAGTCGTGCACGCGCACGCCGGGGTCGCGCTTGTCGAAGCCGACCCGGTGGATCTTGAGGAATGCGCCGAGCTCACCCATGGTGGCCCGTCCGGTTGGCACGTTCGTACCGAAAGGCGCGACCGGTGGATGCGAGGCAAGGACGCAGGATCCGACGTGTGCCGCCGGCACACGAGGATCTGAGGACGCGGCCTGGCTTCACCGGGCGCGTCTGAATGCGAGCGTGTTGACTGGATGGGCCACGGGGCGATGGAGGCTAGCGATTCGAGGGTCTCGACCACCAGTCGTGCGCCTGGGCGATGAGCCCGGATCGGCCCACCCGACGGTCTTCAGGGCTTGCCAGCCGTCCGCCGTAGACCATAGAGTTCGGCGCGTGGCGGGTCGATCTGGGTGGAAGCTGCTGGGCGCGGCGTGTGCGCTGCTGTGCACTCCGGTGCTGACCGGGGTCGCGACGGCCGCCCTCCCGGGCTCGACCTGCTCTCCCCCACCCCGGCGGCGCAGTCGATCACGCTGAAGACCTCGGCGACCCACCTCGGCCCCGGGCAGCACGCGACGCTCACTGGGACGGTGACCGGCGCAACGGCGACGACCCGCGTCGAGCTGTTCAGAGCCCGTACCCGTTCACGCACACCCGGGTGATCCGCACGACCACTCCGACCGCCACCGGCGCGTTCGCGTTCCCCGCCTACCCCGACCGCGACAGCCGCTATGAGGCCCGCATCGCAGGCACGACGGTCAGCGCCCGAGTCGAGGTCGACGTCGCCGCTCGGGTCCAGACACGCGCCCGAGCGCTCCCGCTCGGTCAGGCCGTGGTGCGGATCTTCGTCTACCACCCGCGCGATCTGGGCTGGAACGGCGCGTCGGATCAGGTGGACGTTCGCCGCCGGCCGGCACGGACGGTTCTTCCATACCTCGGCGACCCGCACATCGCGACGCAACCCGTACGTCACGATGCTGCGGACGGTGGTCACGCTGCCGGCCGGGGACCGTTCCGCTGGCGAGGCCTGCTTCGGCGCGCCCGGCAGCGCCGCGCTGCTCAATGCCGGCCGCCCGCGAGGGTGCTCGGGCCGCGGCTACGCGGGCACCGTCACGCCTGCCCGTCGGCTATCCCGATCCGGGCGCGATCTCGCGCGCGCGATCGGCTACCTGCGCGGACGGATCGGCCGCACCGCATTGCCGTCGTCGACAGCGAGGGCCGGATGTCCGGGCTGGCACATGCACTGGCGTTCGTGTCGGCGAGCGTCGTCAAGGCGATGCTGCTCGTCGGCTACCTGCGCCGGCTGCACCGCCTCGGCCAGCACCACGTCGATGGTACGGCGAACTCGTTCCTGTATCCGATGATCAACGTCTCGGACAACTCGGCGGCGACGCAGACGTGGTCGATCGTCGGCGACGGCGGGCTGTACCGCGTGGCCCACGTCGCCGGGCATGACCGACTTCTCGATCTCCGGGATCTGGGCCAACGCCCAGATCAGCGCGGCCGATCAGGCCCGCTTCTTCTTCCGCATGGACTCGCTGATCCCGCGCGAGTTCGTCGGCTACGCCCGCTACCTGCTCTCGACGATCGCCGGCTACGAGAGCTGGGGCATCCCGGCGGTCGCCCGCGGCCACGCGGCTACGCCGTGTTCTTCAAGGGCGGCTGGCGCGGCACCGGCCTCGGCCAGCTCGTCCACCAGGTCGGCCGGCTCGAGCGCGGCTCGCGCCGGTTCGCGATGGCGGTGATGACCGACGGCGACCCGTCGATGGGCTACGGGATCGGGACGATCCAGGGCGTCACCGCCCGCTGCTCTGAGGATCGGCTCGGCCGCGGGCTAGCTGAGGCCGACGCCGACGGCGTCCGCGTCAGCCTGGGCCTCGAGCGCGCGCTTGTAGTCGCGCGGCATGACCTTGACGAAGCGCTCCCGCGCCCGCTCCCAGGAGGCGAGCACGTTGCGGCGCCACGAGCGACCCGGTCCGCTGCGCGTGCTCCGCGATCAGGCCTCGCAGCTCCGCCGCGTCCTCGTCGCGCGACCGGCTCGAGGTCGACGAGCTCCGGGTTGCAGCGGCCGGCGAAGCGCCGGTCGACGTCGTAGCACGTAGGCGATCCCGCCGCTCATCCCGGCGGCGAAGTTCCGCCCGGTGCGGCCGAGCACGACGACCCGGCCGCCGGTCATGTACTCGCAGCCGTGGTCCCCGACGCCCTCGACGACGGCGTGGGCGCCGGAGTTGCGCACCGCGAAGCGCTCGCCGGCCAGGCCGCGGAAGAACGCCCGCCCGGCGGTCGCGCCGTAGAGCACGGTGTTGCCGACGATCATGTTCTCCTCGGCGCGGAACAGCGCCTTCTCCGGCGGGCGCACCGAGATGATCCCGCCGGACAGGCCCTTGCCCGTGTAGTCGTTCGTCTCCCCGCGCAGCGAGAACGTACACGCCGGGCGCGAGCCAGGCGCCGAAGCTCTGGCCGGCCGAGCCCGGAGAACGCGATCTCGATCGTCCCCTCCGGCAGGCCCTCGACGCCGTGGCGGCGAGCGATCTCCCCGGACAGGATGCCGCCGACGGTGCGGTTGACGTTGCGCAGCGGCACCGGGCCGAGCCGGACCGCCTCGCCGCGCTCGAGCGCGGGCTGCGCAGCTGCGCACGAGCTCCCAGTCGAGCGCGTCGTCGAGCACCGGCACCTGTGGGCGGGTGCGGCATCGCGGCGTGCCCTCGGGCAGGTCCGGGACCTTGAACACCGAAGTCAGATCGACCTTCGCCGCCTTCCAGTGGTCGATCGCCGCGTCCATGTCGAGCAGCTCGCTGCGGCCGATCATCTCGGCGATCGTGCGGACGCCGAGCGAGGCCATGATCTGCCGCGCCTCCTCGGCGACCGAGCATCAGGTAGTTGACGACGTGCTCCGGCGTGCCCCGGAACCGGGCCCGGAGCTCCGGATCCTGGGTGGCCACCCCGACCGGGCACGTGTTGAGGTGGCAGACCCGCATCATGATGCAGCCCATCGCGATCAGCGGGGCGGTCGAGAAGCCGAACTCGTCGGCCCCGAGCAGCGCCGCGACGATGACGTCGCGGCCGGTCTTCATCTGGCCGTCGACCTCGACCGTGATCCGGCTGCGCAGGTCGTTGAGCAGCAGCGTCTGCTGGGTCTCGGCGAGCCCGATCTCCCACGGCACCCCGGCGCCGTGCACCGAGGACTGCGGCGAGGCGCCGGTGCCGCCGTCGTGGCCCGGAGATCGTCACGTGGTCGGCGTTGGCCTTGGCCACGCCCGCGGCGACCGTCCCGACCCCGACCTCGGAGACGAGCTTCACCGACACCGACGCGGTCGGGTTCGCGCAGCGGAGGTCGTAGATCAGCTGCTTGAGGTCCTCGATCGAGTAGATGTCGTGGTGGGGCGGCGGCGAGATCAGCCCGACGCCGGGCGTCGAGTTGCGGATCCTGGCGATGTAGTCGTCGACCTTGTGGCCGGGCAGCTGCCCGCCCTCGCCCGGCTTGGCGCCCTGGGCCATCTTGATCTGGAGCTGGTCGGCGTTGACGAGGTAGTTGATCGTGGACCCCGAACCGCCCGGAGGCGATCTGCTTGATCGCCGACCGCCGTGAGTCGCCGTTCGCGTCGGGCGTGTAGCGCGCCGGGTCCTCCCCGCCCTCACCGGTGTTCGACCGGGCGCCGAGCCGGTTCATGGCGATCGCCAGCGTCTCGTGCGCCTCGCGGCTGAGCGCGCCGAGGCACATCGCGCCGGTGGTGAAGCGCTTGACGATCTCCGCCTCGGGCTCGACCTCCTCGAGCGGGACCGGGCGGCGCCGGTCGGCTTCAGCGTCATCAGCCCGCGGAGCGCGGCTCGCGCGGGCCGACTGCTCGTTGGCCAGCGCGCGAGAACTCCTCGTAGGTCTGCCAGCCTCGCCGTTCTGGCCGCGGACGGCGTGCTGGAGCTTGGCCACCGTGTCCGGGTTCCACGCGTGGACCTCGCCGTCGCGGCGCCACTGGAGCACGCCGCCGACCGGCAGCAGGTCACGGCCGGTCCGCGGATAGGCGCGGAAGTGGCGCTCCATCGCCTCCGTCGAGAGCTCGTCGAGGCCGATCCCGCCGATCCGCGAGGCGGTGCCGGTGAAGTGGGCGTCGATCAGCTCCCGCTTGCAGCCCGACGGCCTCGAAGATCTGCGCGCCGCAGTAGGACTGGATCGTCGAGATCCCCATCTTCGAGATCGTCTTCAGCAGCCCCTTGCCGATCGCCTTGACGATCCGCTGCTCGGCCTCGTCGCGCGGCAGATCCTCCGGCAGCAGCGAGCGATCCGCCAGCTCGTCGAGGGACTCGAACATCAGGTACGGGTTGATCGCGGCCGCGCCGTAGCCGATCAGCGTCGCCATCGACGTGGATGTCGCGCGGCTCCCCGGACTCGATCACCAGGCCGGTCCGCAGCCGCGTCCCGCGCCGGACGAGGTGGTGGTGGACCGCGGCGACCGCGAGCAGCGACGGCATCGCCACCCGCTCGGGGCCGAGGTTGCGGTCGGACAGGATCAGGATGTTGGCCCCGTTGTCGACGTACCGCGCGGCCTCGCCGCACAGGTCGTAGAGCCGCATCTCCATCCCGTCCGGCCCCTGCTCGATCGGCCAGGTGATGTCGATCGTGGCGGCGTCGAACACGTCGTGGGAGACCTGGCGGAGCTTCTCGAGCTCGGCTGTTGCGCAGGATCGGCTGGTCCATGACGAGCTGGTGGGCCTGCTCGGGCGATCTCGGCGAGCAGGTTGAGCTCGGCGCCGACGCCGGCCTGGAGGCTCATCACGACGGACTCCCGGATCGGGTCGATCGGCGGGTTGGTCACCTGCGCGAACAGCTGCTTGAAGTACGAGAACAGCGGCGGCTGGCGGTCGGAGAGCACCGCGAGCGCGGCGTCGTTGCCCATGCTCGCCACGGGCTCCTCGCCCTTGGCGGCCATCGGCGCGATGATCAGCCGCAGGTCCTCCTGGGAGTAGCCGAACGCGAGCTGCTTGGAGCGCAGCGGCTCGATCCGCGGCGTCCGCGGCTCCCGGTCGGGCAGATCGGAGATGTGGACCACCGACTTGCGGTACCACTCGCCGTAGGGCTTGCGGAGGGCGATCGTGCGCTTGACCTCCTCGTCCTCGACGATCCGCCCCGCCTCGAGGTCGACGAGGAACAGCTTGCCCGGGGCCAGCCGGCCCTTGCGCTGAACGTGCTCGGGGGCGACGGTCATCACGCCGGCCTCCGAGGCCAGCACGACGTAGCCGTCGGCGTCCTGGATCCAGCGGCCGGGGCGCAGACCGTTGCGGTCCAGCACCGCGCCGGCGATCCGGCCGTCGGTGAACACGACCGCCGCCGGGCCGTCCCACGGCTCCATCAGGCAGGAGTGGAAGTCGTAGAAGCCCTTGACGTCCGGGTCGAGATCGTTCGCGGGTCCGGTAGGCCTCGGGGATCATCATCATCACCGCGTGCGGGATCGAGCGCCCGGAGAGCACGAGCAGCTCGAGCACGTTGTCGAACGTCGCCGAGTCCGAGCCGCCGCCGCGCACGACGGGCACGACCTTCTGGCAGGTCCTCGCCGAACAGCTCCGAGGCGAGCTGGGACTCCCGGGCCCGCATCCAGTTGACGTTGCCGCGCAGCGTGTTGACCTCGCCGTTGTGGGCGATCATCCGGTACGGGTGGGCGAGCTCCCAGCTCGGGAACGTGTTCGTCGAGAAGCGCGAGTGCACGAGCGCCAGCCGCGAGGCCACGCGCGGGTCGCGCAGGTCGGTGAAGTACCGCGGCAGCTGCGGCGCGGTGAGCATCCCCTTCAGCACCATCGTCTTCGAGGAGAAGCTCGGCAGCGCCAGCTCCTCGCCGGCCTCGCGCTCGATGATCCGGCGGATCACGTACAGCTTGCGCTCGAAGGCCTCGGGGTCGGTGATGCTGTCGCTGGCGCCGATCAACCACCTGGCGGACGTGCGGTGCCGAGAGCCGGGCGGTGTCGCCGACGTGGCGCTCGTCGATCGGCACGTCGCGCCATGCGAGCAGCTGCTGGCCCTCGTCGGCGATCGTCCGCTCGATCAGCGCCTCGATCGGCGAGACGGCGCTCGTTGTCGCGCGGCAGGTAGCAGACGCCGACGCCGTAGCGCCCCGGCGGGGGCAGCTCGACGTCGACCACCGCGCGAAGGAACGCGTCGGGGAGCTGGATCAGGATCCCGGCGCCGTCACCGGTGTTCGGGTCCGCGCCCTCCGCTCCGCGGTGCTCGAGGTTCTCGAGCGCCGCCAGCGCCTTCTCGACGACGGCGTGGGTCGCCTGGCCGCGGAGCTTCGCGACCATCGCGACGCCGCAGGCGTCGTGCTCGTTCTCCGGGTGGTAGAGGCCAGTGGCCCCAGGCGAGGCGAGATGCTTGTCCATATCGGTGAGGAGAGGTCGGACCGCGGAGGCGGCTGCGCCGCGGGGTGCCGGATCGGTCAGAAAATGCTACCAGCGTGTCCCCACCGGACCCGGCGCGGCCGGGGAGACCGGCTAGGAGGCGCCGGCCTTGGCCTTCGGCTTGGAGGCGGGCTTCTTCGCCTTCGAGGAGGACTTGCGCTTCGGCTCCTCCTTCTCGGGCTCGCCATCGCCGTCGGGCGAATCCATCGCCGCGAGGCTCGCTTCGAGCGCGGCCATCAGATCGGGTGCCGCGGCAGGCTCCTCGGCCTCCGGCTGGACCGCGATCTCCTCGCCGGCGGCCTTGCGCTCGATCATCTCGAGAACCCGCTCGCGGTACTCGTCGCGGTACTTCGTCGGCTCGAACTCGGCCGACAGCGAATCGATCAGCTGCTGAGCCATCTTCAGCTCGCGGTCGGAGGCCTGGGCCTCGTCGATCCCGTCGAGCTCGTCGAGCCGGTCCGGCGAGAGGACCTCGTCGCCGAACAGCATCGTGGTCAGCGTCAGCACGTCGTCGCCGGGCCGCAGCGCGCAGAGCTGCTGCTTGGAGCGCAGCACGACCTTGCCGATCCCGACCTTGCCCGCCTCGTTCATCGCGTCGAGGAGCAGCCGGTAGGCCTTCGCCCCGCCGGCGGTCGGCGCCAGGTAGTAGCTGTGGTCGTAGAAGATCGGGTCGATCTCGCCGAGGTCGACGAACTCCTCGATGTCGATCGTCCGGGTGGCCTTCGGATCGAGCGAGTCGAGCTCCTCGGGCGCGATCGTCACATACCGGTCGGGGGTGATCTCGTAGCCCTTGACGATGTCCTCGAAGGCGACCTCCTCGCCGGTCGACGGGTCGACCCGCTTCTGCTTGATCCGTGCCCCGGTCTTGCCGGAGAGCTGGTGGAAGCGGACGGTCTTGGGTGAGGTGGCGCTGTAGAGCTTGACGGGCACGTTGACGAGCCCGAAGCTGATGGCGCCAGACCAGATTGCGCGAGCCATGATGTGTTTGTAGCTACCCGCTGGGGCGCCTTCAACCCCGGGGCGCGGTCTTGCGCGCCCCGATCTCACGTTCCGCCGCGGGCTCCCGTTTCATCACTGTGATGCCGCTCCCGCCGTTCCAGAGTCTGCTCGAGGCTCACTCCGGCGACGTCCACCGCTTCCTCATCGCCACCGTCGGCCGCGAGGCGGCCGAGGACTGTGGGCAGGAGACATGGCTCGCCGCGCTCCGGGCCTATCCGCGCCTGCGTGAGGCATCGAACCTCCGCGGCTGGCTGATCACGATCGCTCACCGTAAGGCGATCGACCACATCCGCGCCGCCCGCCGGGCGCCGGTCGCCGCGACGGCGCTCGCTGAACGGCCGCCCTCGCCCGCGCGGGTGCGGGCGAGGGCGAGGCGGCGCTGCCCGACGAGGAGCTGTGGGCCCGGGTCCGGGCGCTGCCCCCGAAACAGCGGTCGGCGCTCGCTCTGCGCTTCGTGCTCGATCTTCCCCACCACGAGATCGGCGAGGCGATGGGGACGAGCGCCGAGGCGGCGCGGCGCAACGTCCACGAGGGACTCACCCGACTGCGAAGGGAGCTCGATGGCGACGACAGATGACCTTGAGCGGCGACTCGCCGCAAGCGCCGCGGACTGGGCGGAGCCGGACGCGCCGCCGGAGATCGCCCGGCACGGCGGCCGCCGCCGGGCTGCTCGACGTCGCCTACGCGACCCTCGACTCCCCCGTTGGCCCGCTGCTGCTCGCCGTCACACCCGCCGGGCTCGTCCGGATCGCCTACCTCGACGACGGCGACGCGGCGCCGGTCCTCGCCGACCTCGCCGCGCGCGTCTCGCCCCGGGTGCTCTCGGCGGCCCGAGCGCTCGAGCAGCCCCGCCGCGAGCTCGACGAGTACTTCGCCGGACGGCGCCAAGCATTCGACGTGCGGATCGACTGGCAGCTCGTTCACGGTTTCGCCCAGCGCGTCCTGATCGCAACGGCTCGGATCCCCTATGGCGCCACGGCGAGCTACGCCGAGATGGCCGCCGAGGCGGGGAGCCCACGTGGGTTCCGGGCCACCGGCAACGCCCTAGGCTCCAACCCGCTGCCGATCGTGGTTCCCTGCCACCGGGTCCTCCGCAGCGGAGGCGGGATCGGGGGCTACACCGGGGGCCTGGAGCGCAAGCGGACGCTGCTCGCCGTCGAGCGCGCGCTCCCCGCGGGCTGACCCGCAGCGCGCCGGTCTCCGGGGGCGAAGTTATGCTCCCGGGGCGGCGTCGACCGGCCCCCGGCGCCCGTCTGCCCCCGCGTTGCCCCCGCGACCAAGGAGAACCGGCCATGCCCCGACCCCTTCCCCTTCGCGTGCCGTGAGCGTCACTGAATCGGTTCCGCTGCACTGCGCTGCGCTGCGCCTTCGCGAGCTCGTCGCGCCGGCCGAGCAGCACAACGACGGCCAGAGCGCCTGGGTGGCGTTCCGCCACTTCGCCGAGCTCCCCGTCCTCCCGGACCCCCCGCTCGCCGTGCAGGACGACGGCGAACGGCTGCGGTTCGCGTGGGGGACCGCCGGCACGCCGCCGGCCGGGACGGAACGGGCGTTCCTCGTCACGATGGTCCGCGAGCTCGCGGTCCACGACGAGGCCGACGGGCGGCCGCACGTCGAGCAGCTCCTCTGTGAGATCGCGCTCGAGCCCTCCGACGAGCTCGAGCTCCTCGGCGGAGACGTCATCACCGGCGAGCCCGGCGCCGCCGCCGAGTGGGTCGAGGCGGTCGAGTCGAGCGCCGGTCGGGCCGCGCTGGCCCCCGACGCCGGACACACGGTGCTGGCGATCGAGGTCCGCAGCGCGGACGGGTAGCGTCGCGGCTACGGGGTGGTCGACCCCGACCCCGAGCCGGCGGCGGACAGGCCGCTCAGCAGCGCCGACGCGTCGAGCACCTGATCGGCCGACGGGTACGCCGGGGTCGGCTGCGGGCCGTAGTCGCTGATCCGCATCTGCATCTGGAGCGAGACGGACTGGCCGGAGTTCGGCAGCGTCTCGGTGAAGCTCATCGCCATCTGGCGCACGAGGTGCTGGTCGTCGACCCACACGGTGACCGGGATCGACTTGATCTTGGTCAGCGACTCGAGCTGATCGATGGCCTGCTTGGCCTGGGTCTGCTGCGAGGACGGCAGGAGGCTCGGGTACTTGTCGAGCTGGACGGTCCCCTTGTACTCGGTGGTCGAGACGCCGTCGATCTGCGCCGTGCCCACCTTCGTCACCCCACCGGAGCTAGCCCGCAGGTACTGCAGCAGCTGAGCGGGGTTGCCCGAGGTCGGGTTGTTGAGCAGCGAGCTGATCCCCGGGATCCCGCCGGACTTGCCGAGCTTGACGAGGTCGAACTTCATCCACGTCTTGCCGCCGGGGATCTTCGAGGCGAGCGAGGCCGGAAACTTCATGTAGAACGTCGTGCCGTCGATCAGTTCCTCGAACGCGAGGTTCGAGCCCCCGAGGGCCTGACCGAACGACGGGATCGAGCTGGCGTCGAAGTTGAGCGTCATCGAGCCCTGGCGCTTGGCCGGGGTGAAGCTGCCGGTCCCGGTGACCCGAATCGGCTTCGGCAGCTGGGACATCGCCATCGTCATGTTCATGGCCAGCTTGTAGCCGGCGGCGGCGTTCGACACGGTCGCCGCCTGGGCGACCGGGTCGATGCTGCTCGACGAGGAGCCACACCCCGCGGCGCCGATCACGACACCACCGAGGCCGACGGCGGCGAGCGCCGTGGCGGCGATCCGTGTGACGGCAGGTGATCGGCGAACCGTGATTCTCATGTCGGGGTTCCTCTCGGAGTCTGTGGCGCGGCGCGGCCTCGGCGGATGACCGCCGCTGATCGGGTTATCGACGGGGTTTGAGCCTGGCTTAAGGCTAGAGCCCCGAACGGCGTGCGGGACAGCATGTGCGTATCGGCACACGACCCCAGCGCGAGGTACGGGATACTCGGGTCGCCCGTCCTGTCGGAGTGAGGAGTGGAGTGCGATGAACAAGCGTGAGATCCGCCGCCGGCTTCCCCCGGTCCGCGGGTGCCGGGCTGGTACCAGATGGCGTCGACCTGGCTGCGTCCCGGCGCCTCGATCGAGACCCTCCGAGCCCGGTACGGCCGCCGTGTCACGGTCCAGCTCCCGTTCCAGCCGCCGATGGTGATCCTCTCGGACCCCGACGACATCAAGGAGCTGTTCACCGCTCCACCGGACGTCCTGCACCCCGGCGAGGGCGCGCGGATCCTCGAGCCGATCGTCGGCCCGAACTCGGTCATCCTGCTCGACGAGGCTCCCCACCTCCAGCAGCGCAAGCTGATGCTCCCGGCGTTCCACGGTGAGCGGATGCAGGGCCTCCGCGGTCTGATGGAGCAGCTCACCAGCGATGAGATCGACAGCTGGCCGGCGGGCGAGCCGGTCCGGCTGCATCCACGGCTCCAGCGTCTCACCCTGGAGATCATCCTGCGCGCCGTGTTCGGGCTCGACCGGGGGACACGGCTCGATCACCTCCGTGACCGGCTCACCGCGCTGCTCGCGTTCGGGGAGAGTCCGCTGTCGGTGATCCCCGCCGCCGAGCGGCTGGGCCGCTTCTCCGGACCGATGCGCCGCTTCCAGGCGCTCCGCCGGGAGGTCGACGGGCTCGTGTACGCGCTGATCGACGAACGCCGGGCCGAGGCCGCCGGCGCCGATGCACCGGAGCGCAGCGATGTGCTGGCGATGCTGCTGGGCGCCCGCCACGAGGACGGGTCCCCGATGAGCCCGCAGGAGATCCGGGACGAGCTGATGACCGCGCTCCTCGCCGGCCACGAGACGACCGCATCCGAGCTCGCGTGGGCGTTCGAGCGCCTCGCCAGGGACCGGCGGGTCCAGGGCCGCCTCGCGGCGGAGCTCCGGGACGGCGCCGAGGACGCGTACCTCACCGCGACGGTCCACGAGGTTCTCCGTCTCCGTCCTGTGCTCCCGAACGCCGAGCCGCGGCTCGTCAAACGCCCGGTGCGGATCGGCGGCCACGAGTACCCGCCCGGGGTGCTGCTGCTGGCCAGCGCGTGGCTGGTCCACCACGATCCCGAGATCTACCCCGAGCCGTTCGCGCTGCGTCCCGAGCGGTTCCTCGGCACCGCCCCGGGCACGTACACCTGGCTGCCGTTCGGTGGCGGCCGGCGTCGCTGCCTCGGCGCCAGCTTCGCGCTCCAGGAGATGAAGATCGTGCTCGCCGAGGCGATCGGGCGCTTCGAGCTGCTCCCCGACGGCCCGGCCTCCGAGCGCACCGCGCGCCGGAGCATCACGTTCAGCCCGGCCCGCGGCGCGACGGTGATCCTGCGTCCGCGCGCGGTCACCGCCCACCCCGTCGCCACGGCCTCCGCCCCGGAGATGAGCGAAACGTCGCTGATCGGGTAGTTCACGCGGCATGGACTTCCTGCGGCCGGTACGCGCGTTCGATCGCGCCCAGCAGCGCCGCCGCTGGCTGGCCATCCCGATGGCGGTGGTCAGGAAGTTCGGCGACGACCAGGGCGGCAGCCTCGCCGCGCTCGTCGCCTACTACGCCTTCTTCTCGCTGTTCCCGCTGCTGCTGGTCCTCGTCACGGTGCTCGGATTTGTCCTCCACGGCGACAAGAGCACCCAGAACTCGATCGAGAACTCGGTGCTCGGTCAGTTCCCGATCATCGGGCAGCAGATCAAGGTGCACGCTCTGAGCGGCCGAGTGTCGGCCCTCGTCATCGGCCTGATCATCTCCTTGCTCGGCGGCCTTGGTGTCAGCGGGGCGGCGCAGAACGCGTTCAACCGCGTGTGGGCGGTGCCGTTCAAGGACCGCCCCGACTTCCTCAAGTCCCGGCTCCGTGGCCTGGCACTGATTGGGGCGCTCGGCGTGCTGTTCGTCCTCGCCACCGCGATCGCCGGGCTCACCTCAGGTATTCACGGCCCGCTCGGCAAGGTGGCGGCGATCCTGAGCGGCCTGATCGTCAACTTCCTGCTGTTCCTGGCCGCGTTCCGGTTCCTCACCGCCGGCTCGATTCCCACCCGCTGCCTGTGGATCGGGGTCACGTTCGCCGCCGGTTTCTGGGAGGTGCTTCAGTTCTTCGGCGGCCTGTATATCAACCACGTGTTCCGCCATGCCAGCGCGACCTACTCGCAGTTCGCGCTCGTCATCGCGCTGCTCATATGGCTGCATCTGGGCGCCCAGCTGACCCTCTACGCCGCCGAGATCAACGTCGTCGTCGCTCGCGGCCTGTGGCCCCGGAGCCTTCTCGGTCCGCCGACCGAGCCGGCCGATCGCAAGACGCTCACGAGCCTGGCCAAGGTCGAGGAGCGGAGCGAGGAGCAGCAGGTGGAAGTCGGCTTCAAGCCAACGACCACGTCCAGCGCGCGGCTGCGCGGCGACTGAGCGCCAGGTCCTAGAACAGCCGGTCCGCCGCCGTCCGGCGGGTCATGGCCAGCGGCCACGAGCACAGCCCACCCTCCGCGGGGCAGCCGGCGCACACCCGGCGCTGGGGTTCCGGCGTGACCATGAAGTCCCGCCGGGCGATCGCCGCCGCAGCCGGCGCGAGCTCCCGCTCGAGCCGCTCCGCATCCCCGGCTGCCGCCGCGAACCTGACCCCCACCGGCCGCTCGGGAGCGCCGAGGAACACGTGCACGACCTCCACCTCATCCGCCCCGGTGCCGAGAGCGGCGAGCGCGTACACCCGCCGCTGGACGAGGTACTCCCGCTCGACGACCGCGGCCGGGTCCTCGCCGTGGAGCTCGTCGGTCTTGTAGTCGACGACGAGCACGGTGCCATCGGGCTCCCGCGCGAGGACGTCGAAAGCGCCGGTCACGAGCGCACGGTCGGGGCCGAGCAGGAACGCGAACCGCTCCTCGCGCCGGACGCCGCCCGCGCGGGCCAGGCGCTCGCCGACCGGGCTGCGAATCAGCTCCGCGATCACGCGGTCGAGGGCCTCGGTCTCCGCGGCCGGCACGCCACGCGCCTCGGCGACAGTGGCCGCGGCCGCCGGGGTCGGACGGCGGTAGTCGACGTCGGCGAGGACCGCGTGGGCGATCGTGCCCCGGCGGGTGCCCGACAGCCCTGCGGGCCCGCCGCCGGTCGGGACGGCACCGCCCGTCGGGACGGCCGGAACCCCGAGCTCACGCTCGACGTGATAGCGGTATCCGCAGCGGGCGTATTCGGCGAGCGCGGAGTAGCTCAGGCGGAGCGCCGGCCGCGCGGCCATGACGACGGGCTCGGGGTCGCTCGCGGGCGGCGTCGGGGATCCGACGGGCGGGCCGGCTCGGCGGGCGCCGGCTCGGCGGGCGCCGACTCGGCGGGCGCCGGCTCGGCGGCCACGACCGGCTCCGCCTCGTCGCCCACCGCCGCAGTCCGCAACTCCAGCCGCACCCCGTCCTCGGTCACCGTCACGGTGCTCCCTCCCCCGCGCCGTCGCCGTCCACCCACGCCAGCGCCCGCTCGGCGACGTCCGGCACGAACGCGGGCGCGATCCACATCACCGGCGTGCGGCCCGACCTCTCCCACCGCTCGAACTTCGCCGCCCCGCTGAGGACGAGCCGCTCCTGCGCACGGGTCATCGCGACGTAGAACAGGCGCCGCTCCTCCTCGCCGTCGAGCGCCCTGCGTTCCTCGCCGAGCGCCTCGAAGTCGAGCGCCGGCTCGGACCCGGCCGTGCCGGGCTCCTCGAGCCGGACCCCGATCCGACCATCGGTCCCGACCCGCACGACGTCCCCCCGCCACACCGGCCCGCGCCCGAGGTCGGCGACGCACACCACCGGGAACTCGAGCCCCTTGGCCCGGTGGATCGTCATCAGCCGCACGGCATCGAGCGCCTCGCTCTCGACCGGGGCCTCGCTCTCCCGCGGATCGGGCTCGCCGCCGGACTGATCCTCCCCCAGGCCACGGGCGTGGACGAGGTCGAGGAAGCCGCGCAGGTCGGGCCCGGCGTCGGCCTCGTACTCGCGGCCGAGCCGCATCAGCTTGCGGACGTTCGCCATCCGCCGGACGCCACCGGGCAGCGCGAGGATCTGCAGCTCGTAGCCCGAGCGCCACAACGCGCGGTCGACGAGCGCGTGCACACCCACGTGGGCGCTTGCTGACCGCTCCGGCGCAAACCAGTCCACGAACCGCGTGAGCGCGGCGAGATCGGCCGGCGCGAGCTCGTCAGCGAGCTGCGGAGAGCCGCTCGCGGCGAGCTCCCACACGCCGATCCGCGCCTCTCGAGCGAGCGCGACGAGGATCACCAGCGCGTCGATCGAGAGCCGGGCGAGCGGCGAGGCAAGCACCGTGAACAGCGCCTCCTCGTCAAGCGGGTTGGCCAGGGCGCGCAGGTAGCAGACGAGGTCGATCACCTGCGGGTGGCTCCAGTAGCCGCGCCCGCCGATCAGGTAGGTCGGGACGCCGCGATCCTCGAGCGCGCGTTCATAGGTCCGCAGGTCGGTCCCCGCCCGGGTGAGGACCACGATCTCGCCGGCGCTTGCGGCCCCGGTGCGGACCAGCTCCGCCACGCGCTCGGCGAGCGCGGCCGCCTCAGCGAACCGCCAGCCCGGCCCGGTGCCCTCGGCCTCCCACCCCCCGTCCCGGTCGCAGAGGATCATCTCCACCACCGGCTCGGAGGCCGGCGGTGTGAGGCGACCCGCCCGCAGCGGCCGGAAACGGTCGCCGAGGACATCCTCGAACGCGCGGTTGAGCGCCTCGATCAACTCGGGGCGGCTGCGGAAGTTGACCGTCAGCGTGGCCAGCGCGCCGGCCTCACCCCGCCGCCGGGTGAGCGCCTCGAACAGGGCCACGTCGGCGTGGCGGAAGCCGTAGATCGACTGCTGCGCATCGCCGACCGTGAACAGGTTCTCGCGGCAGACCAGCTCGATCAGATCGAGCTGGACGCGGTTGGTGTCCTGGAGCTCGTCGACCATCACGTGGGCGAAGCCGGTCCTCAGCCGCTCCCGCAGCGCGTCGTGGCGGCGAAGAAGGTCGCGGGTGAGGAGCTCGAGGTCCTCGAAGTCGACCCCGGAGCGCTCGCGCTTGAGCGCCTCGTACTCGGCCCCGTACCGACGGAGCAGCCGGTCGAGGAAGACGATCGCCGGCCCTGCGCGGCGGGCCGCGCACGCAGCGCGGAACTCCTCCAGCGCCTCGGCGTAGGCGCCGCACGCCTCGCTCTCGAGCGCCTTCGCCCCCCGCCGCAGGACCGCGGCCCGCAGGCCGCCCGGCCACGGGTCAGCGTGCGCACCGAGGACGGCGTCACAACGCTCGAGGGCGGTCAGCGCCGCGAGCACCTTCGCTCCCGGATCAGGGATCACGCCGAGCTCCCGGGCGGCGTCCGCGGCGGTCTCCCGCAACCGCGTCCGCAGGTCCGCGAGCTCGGGGGCCACCGGCGCCGGCGGAAGGTGCGGCGAGCGCTCGCCGCGGGCCCTGAGCTCCGCGTACAGGCTGGTGATCGCGTCGTGCAGGACATCCGGGCCGTAGGCCGCGATCAGCTCCGAGGGTTGGCCCTCCTCGTTCCCGACGGCGGCCAGCGCCCGTTCGAAGGCGAGCCCCGCGAGGCGAGCGCTCGTCGTCTCGTCAAGCACCTGAAAGCGCGGGTCGAGTCCCGCGGCGAGAGCGTTTCCCCGGAGGATCCGCGCGCAGAAGCCGTGGATCGTGGAGATGAAGGCACCCTCGGTGGCTCGGCTCGCGTCGGTCAGCCCGAGGGCCCTGAACCGGACGCGGATTCGGTCCCGCAACTCGGCCGCCGCCTTCTCGGTGAAGGTGATGGCGAGGATCGCGCCAACCGCGACGCCGTCGTCGGCGACCGCGCGGGTGAAGCGCTCGACGAGCACCGAGGTCTTCCCGCTGCCGGCGCTGGCCTCGAGCAGCAGGTCGCCCTCGCGGCGATCGATCGCGGCCTGCTGCTCGGCCGTGAACTCCGGCGGGCTCATAGGCGGCAGAGCCCGGGGTGCCGGCAGCCATCGCGCGAGCACGAGCCCGGGCGCGGGGTGATCGTTCCAGCCCGAATCTCGCCGGCCACCGTGACCGCGAGCTCACGCGCCTGATCGAGCAGCGTGTCGATCTCCTCGCCAGCGACGCCGTCCGGAGTGGACACGCGGTCGCCGACCGGCTCGCCCTCCGCGAACACCCCCCGCATCCGCAGGTCCGGCCCGCGCAGCGGCTGGTAGAAGCCGCCGACGACATCGAGGCCGAGCAGCTCACGGACCGCGATCATGTACAACGCGACCTGGATCCGGTGCTCGGCCACCCACCGCCGGCCCGACCACTCCGGGTACGAGCGCCCGGTCTTGTAGTCCCGCACGACCGCGCGGCCACCGCCACTCTCCACGTCGATGCGATCGATCATCCCGCGCAGCAGCACCGGCTCCTCGCCCCCGGCGAGGACGACCGGCAGCTCCGACGGCCACTCGTCGGTGCTGTCGAACCCGAACCGCAGCTCGGTCCGACGGGGCTGAAACTCGGAGTTGTCGGCTGCCTCGGCGGCAAGGTAGCGCCGGAGGTCGGCCCGCAGCCCACGGGTGAGCGCCGACCGCACGACGTCCGTCCGGTCCCGGGCGTACCGGCCGGACGCCCGCCGCAGCTCCTCGTCGGCGCGGTCGAGGACGTCGTCGAGCGAGCGTTCGTCGAGCGGTCCTGACAGGGTCGAGATGACCCGGTCGAGAACGCCGTGGGCGAGCTCGCCCCGGCCGAGCGGCTCGGGCTGCGGGCCGAGCTCGTTCGGCTGGAGCTGACGGTCGACGAGCCACCGCATCGGGCAATCGGCATGGCTCTCGAGCGCACCTGCGGAGACGATCCGGCGGTGGCGCACCCAGCGCAGGGCGCGCTCGCTCAACCGCCGCTCGGCGGGTGCGGCCCCGGCTGGAACCGCGCCGGGTGCTGCCGCCCCGGCCGCGGCGAGCGACCGCGCCCGCTCGCGCGGAGTCGGTGCCTCCTCGACGGGCCACACGACATCGGCCAGCAGCCGTCTCCCGCGGCGGTCGGCCCATCCCTCCTCGAGCAGCTCGGCGACGTCGGCGATGAACGGAGAGGGCAGGACCAGGTTGCCCTCCTCGTCGGAACTCCGGTAGACGAGCACGACGCGCTCGCTCGCGCGGGAGACCGACGCGTAGAACAGGTAGCGCTCGCGGGGCAGCGCGTCCTCGCTCGGGGCCAGCCGCAGGCCGGAGGCCTGGGCGAGCTCACGCCGATCCTCGTCGGACAGGAACGGCTCGGCGGTCGCCTGGGCCGGGAACCCGCCCTCGACCAGCCCGGCGACGATCACGGTCCGGTAGCGCTGGGCCCGGATCGCCAGCGGGTCGCTCAGCCGCACACCACGACGACCGCCGGCCGGTGGCACCTCAAGCTCGTCGACGAGCCGCAGGAGCTCCTCGCCGTCGAGCCGCTCACCGAGCTCCGCCGCCTCGCCGAGGGCGGACAGAAGCGCTCCCAGTGCGCGCACCCCGGCCTCGCCGTCGGCACCGAGCGGCCCGCCCGGGTCCAGCCCGGCGGCAGCGCCGAGCTCCCGGGCGAGCTCCGTGAGGCCGGCTGCCGGATCGGCAGCCTCCGCGAGCTGTCGCGGTAGCGCGAGCAGCTCCGGCCGCTCCTGCACGGCCTCGAGCGCACGCGTGACGCCGGCCTCTCGGCACTCGGCCTCGAGGCGGTCGGCGACCGCGGCGTCACCCGCGCCCGGGTGGCGGAGGAACGCGAGCAGGTCCTCGACCCGCGCCGGTGCCGATCCCGGCAGCGCACAGCGGATCAGCCCGCGGACCGCACGGCCGAGCGCCGTGTGGGCGAAGCGGACGGCGAGGCCGGAGTCGACCGCGACGCCGTACGCCGTCAGCACCTCGGTGAGGAGCGGGCCGATGCGCTCCGGGGAGCGCATCACGATCGCGATCTCCTCATCCGGAACTCCGGCGGCGATCAGCCGCCGGACCTCGGCCCCGATGGCCTCGGCCTCGGCGAGCTCGCCACCCGCTTCGAGCAGGGCCAGCGCCTCCCCCGCCGCGACACGATCCGGGCCGGGTTCGAACAGGCGGCGCTCGAGGTGGTGGAGGACCGGGCGGGAGGCCGGCGCGTAGTACTGCTCGAGCGCGGGCAGCTCGTGCACCCGCTCGGCGACTGCGCGGAGCTCGGCCACGACCTCGGCCCGGGCATCGAGCGCGCTCCGTCCGGCCTCGAAGGTGAGCGACACGGCGACCTCGGCACCGGCCACCCGTCCGAGCGTCTCGACCGCATCCCGCTGGAGCGGGGTGAGGTCGTCGAACCCGTACACGAACACCGGCGTGTCACCCCAGCTCCGCGGTTCGGCCCGGAGCGCATCGAGCGCACGCCAGGCGAACTGGTTCCCGTCGAGCCGCCCGACCCGCTCCAGCTCGCGCCCGTACGCGAGCGGGATCCGCCCGAGCTCGCGCGCGTAGGCCGCCCGGCGCTCGTCCCCTCCGCCCACGCCGACAGCGCCTGAGCGAACCGCTGCGGGGTGACGAGCGCGCGCTGGAGCTCGGAGACGAGGGCCGCCGCCGCAGCCACGAATCCCGCGCCGGCGGCCGATTCGGCGAGGACCTCGAACTCGACCCGGGCGAGCGCCCGGCGCAGCGCCCGGTCGGCCGCGAGCTCCGACATCGGCGCCGGGCCGTCGAACCCGACCCTGACGGCGATCTCGCGAGCGAGCCCGGCGAACGTCGTCACGGTGCCGAGCACGGTGCCGCTCTCGGCCAGCTCGCGGAGGTAGTGCTCGGCGTCGCGCGCGGTCGGGACGACGAGCAGCGCGTCCCGACGCGCCGCCGCCGCAAAGCCGCCGAGCACCTCTCCCGCCTTGGCGGCGTTGGCGGGGCCGAGGACGAGGGTCAGGGGCACCCGGCCTATGGTGGCGCGCGGTGCCGACGACGCGCGGCCGAGCTCAGGCGGAGGGACGCTCGCGCCGCCGGAGCACCCGTGCCGGGTTGCCGACGACGGTCACATCGGGCTCCACGTCCCCGATCACGACCGCCCCGGCACCGACGACCGCGCCCGCGCCGATCCGGACCTCCGGAACGACCGTGGCGCCCGTCCCGAGGAACGCCCCCTGCCCGACCTCGACGCTGCCCGCGAGGACCACCCCCGGCCCCGTGCTGGCGTACGGGGCGAAGCGGGCATGGTGCCCGATCGAACACGAGCGGTTGACGAGCACGCCCTCGCCGAGCCGGACTCCGGCTGCGATCACGGTGCCCGCGCCGACGTACGCGCCGGGGCCGACGTCCGCCGTGGCGGCGAGCACCGCCGTCGGGTCGACGATCGCCGGCGCGTCGCGGAAGCCGTCCTCCCGGGCAGCTCTCAGAGCCCGCCGGCGCTCGTCGGGATCGGTCTGCGGAACGGCGAAGGGGAGCGCGCGGAGCCCGTCGTCGAGCCGGTCGGCATCGAGCACCTCGCCGAGCTCGGGCGGTGCGGGAAGCCCGGGGACGTTGCGGACCGCCGCGGCGATCTCCCAGCCGAGCCGGTGGACGGTCTCGGCGAGCTCGGCGGCGTGCGGCGTGCTGACGGCGTAGAGGACGACCCTCACGGGACGGCGGCGGCGGACGGCGGACGCCCGATCGCCGCGTACCCCGCGTTGACCTCGTCCCACCGCGGATAGGTGTAGAGCGTGGCCGTCTCCCGCGCGAGGTGGTGGAAGCGCACGCCCGCCTCCCACGCCCGCCGGGCGAGGTTCCAGTCGTTGAACTCCGACGCGAGCGCAGACGCACGGTCGTAGCGCAGGAACTTCAGCGTGCCGTTGAACATCGACGCCTGCCAGGCGAAGTTGTTGCGCGTCGGCGGCCATACCCCGACGGTGCCGAGGACGGGGCCGGGCGTCTGCCCGTCGACGACCCGCATCCGTGAGTACACGACCTCGGCGCCCGAGCCCTTCGCCTCGGCGAGCAGCGACCGGAGGTGGTCGGGGTCCCATTCGTCGTCGTGGCTGAGCGGCGCGATCCACCGGCCCCGGGAGAGGTCGATCCCCACCCCACGGGGGAGCGACCCCCGGATCGCGTAGCGCTCCCACGGATCGTCGGGGTCGCTTTCGCGGACGGAGAGGTTGACGAACCGGATCCGCGAATCGTTGAGCGCCCGGACGCGCTGCTCGGTGTCATCGGTGCAGCAGTCGCCGACGACGATCGCCTCCCAGTGGTGGTACGTCTGGGCCCGGACCGAGGCGAGCGCCCGGTCACACAGCGTGTCCGGCGAGTGGTACGTCGGGATCGGGATCGAGATCAGCGGCTGGGGATCGGTGTAGGCCGCGTCGTACTCCCGGGTGCCACGGGCGTCGTCGAGTTGGCCGGGCCAGTCCGGGAGCGCCTCGTAGGTCCGCGCGACCAGCGCCTGGGTCCGCCGCAGGCGGGTCTGGAGCTCGGCCTGCACGGCAATCAGCTGCTGCTGGCCGAGCGCGAGCGCGTCCAGCCGCTCGGAAATCGCCGCGAGCTGTTGCTCGACCGCCGCGAGTGACGCCTGCTGGGTATCGAAGCGATCGAGCACGTGCCGCAGCGGCGCTGAGCCGTGACCGGGCGACGCTGGGATTGTCTGCGCTCACGAGGCAATAGCATCTCAGAGGGATGCAAATCGGTTCCCGATTCAGGGCCGGGACGGGGCGCGCGAGGAGCTTCGAGGACTCGCGGGGACGGCTCACGCTCGTGCCCTTCGACGAGCTCCCCTTCACCCCCGCTCGGAGCTACGTCCTGAGCGCGATCCCACCGGACGGCCGGCGCGGCGGCCACGCCAACCGCACCCAGCACCGGTTCCTCGTGATCCTCGCTGGGTCCGCTGAGGTGGTGCTCCGCGAGGGGGCGCGAACCGAGCATGCGACGCTCGCTGTAGGCGAGACGGTGCTCATCCACCCCGGGGTGTGGCACGAGATCCGCGCGCTCGGCCCGGACCTGATGGTGCTCGTGCTCGCCGAGGGGGCCTACGACCCAGGGGATCAGATCGACCGGCCGTCGACGGCTGCGACCGCGGCGAGCACGCCGTCGGCAACTCGCGCCACCTGAGCCTCGCTCAGCCACGGGTCGAACGGAAGGCTGACCGCCTCCGCGGCGAGCCGGTCGGCCACTGGGAACTCACCTTTCGTCGGACTGAACGCCTCGAGGTCCGGGGGAAGCGGGTCGTAGTGGACCGCGGTGCCGATGCCCCGGGCGGCGAGCTCATCGCGCAGCGCGGGCCGCCGGCGGTGGCGGACGACGAACTGGTGCCACGGTGGCTCGGCGCCGTCGATCCTCGCCGGCAGGGTCAGCTCCCCGATCCCGGCGAGCCGCTGCCTCAGCTCCGCGGCCCGGACGCGCAGAAGTGCGTGCTCTCCCGGCAAACGCTCCAGCCCGACCCGCAGCACGGCCGCCTGGAGCTCGTCGAGCCGTGAGTTCGTTCCCGGCCGCGCGGCCTCGCCCTGCCAGCTCGTCCAGCCATACGAGCGCAGGCGGCGAACCTCGTCCGCGAGTGCGGAGTCGTTGCTCACGACCGCGCCCCCGTCGCCGAGGCCCCCGAGGGTCTTCGTCGGGTAGAAGGAGAACGCCGCGGCGTCGCCGAGGGTGCCCGCACTACGGGTCCCCTCCCGGACCCCCGCGGCATGCGCGGCGTCCTCGATCACCAGCAGCTCGCGGGGGTCGGCGATCTCGCGGAGGTCCTCGACCGCGGCCAGGCGGCCGAACAGGTGGACGGCGATCACGGCCCTGGTGCGGGGGCCGACCGCGTCCGCGGCGCGACTCGGGTCGAGCAGACCGGACTGGGGGTCGACGTCGGCCCCGACCGGCCGGGCTCCGGTGAGCGCCACGGCCATCCAAGTCGCGGCAGCCGTATAGGCGGGCACCACGACGTCGTCCCCGGCCCCGATCCCGGCAGCCATCAGGATCAGCGTCAACGCGGCGGTGCCGCTGCCGACTCCAACCGCGCGGGCGGCGCCGGCCTGGGCGGCGAACTCGGTCTCGAAGGCCTCAACCTCGGGGCCGAGCACGTAGCGGCCCGACCGCGCGACCCGGAGCAGCGCGGCTTCGATGTCCGCCGCGCGGGCGGCATGCGCGGCCCGCAGGTCGCAGAACGGGATCGCGGCGTCGGCCACCGCAGGAGCCGTGTCTCGTCGGGCGCGGTCAGGCGGCCGCGGGCTGGGCCTGCTGATCGCCGTCTTCGGCGTCGGCCGGGGCGGCGCTCGCGCCGGCTCCCTCGCGCGCCCACGCCTCGTCGAACTCGACCCGCCACTTGCCCTCGTCGGACTGCTCGAGCGCGAGGCGCGCACGGAAGCTCTTGCCGCTCCGGCCGCGGAACCCGGTGACCGCCTTCTCGGTGCGCCCGGTCCGGATCAGCTCGCGGGCCACGCTCACCGGCAGCTGCTTGCCGGCCTTGCCCTTCCAGATCACGAACCCGCACCCGGGATCCTCACGGGACCAGCACGAGTAGCCCTTGCGGTTCTCGACGATGTCGTGACCGCAGACCGGGCATGGACCGAGGTTGGCCCGGGGGATCCGCACGTCCTTCAGCTTGGTGTCGAGCTCGGTGACCGTCGCCTGGGCGAACTTGACGATGTCGTCCATGAACGCCTTGCGGGAGTCGGTGCCGGTCTCGATCTTGGCCAGGCGGTGCTCCCACTCGCCGGTGAGGCTGGGCGAGGTGAGGGCGTGCTCCCCGAGCAGGCGGATCACGTTGAGCCCCTTCTCGGTGACGACGAGCGCCCTGCCCTCGCGCTCCACGTAGCCGACCTGGAGCAGCCGCTCGATGATCGCCGCCCGCGTGGCCGGCGTGCCGATCCCGGACTCCTTCATCGCCTCGCGAAGCTCCTCCTCGTCGACGAGCTTGCCGGCGGTCTCCATCGCGCCGAGCAGCGCGGCCTCGGTGAACCGCCGGGGCGGCTTGGTCTCCTTGGCCTCCGAGGCGACCTCGGTGACCTTCGCCTGCTCGCCGCGGACGAGCTTGGGCAGCTGCTGCTCCCGGCCCTCGTCGTCATCGGAGCGGTCGGCGTCGGGCATCTCGCCATACACGCCGCGCCACCCCGGAACGAGCATCACCTTGCCGCGGGTGCGGAACACGTGCTCGCCGATGCTCGTCTCGACCCGCGTGTTCTCGAACACGGCGTCGGGGTGGAAGATGGCGAGGAAGCGGCGGACGACGAGGTCGTAGATCCGCCGGTCGTCGTCGGAGAACTTATCCACCGGGTGGCGCTCGGCCCGGGTCGGGATGATCGCGTGGTGGTCGGTGACCTTGAGGTCGTTGACCACGCGAGCGAGCGGGAGCTTCTCCAGCCCGAGCACGTACTCCGAGGCCTGGTGGTATTCGCGCTGGCTGCCGACGAGGCGGGCGATCGGCTTGATCTCCGGAATCATGTCGCCGGTGAGGAAGCGGCTGTTCGTCCGCGGGTAGGTGAGCGCCTTGTGCTCCTCGTAGAGCCGCTGGGCCGCGGCCAGCGTCCGGCGGGCGGAGAACCCGAAGCGGGTGTTCGCGTCGCGCTGGAGCGAGGTGAGGTCATAGAGCAGCGGCGAGCGCTCCTTGCGCTCGGTCGTCTCGAGCTTCGTGATCTCGCCGGTGGCGCCCGTGCACGCGGAGACGATCGCGTCCGCTTCCTCGGCGCTCTTCAGGCGGGGATTCGCGCCGGCGTGGAAGCGGCCCTCGTACAGCCGCCCGGTCGGCTCCGCCGTCGGGTCGAAGCTCGCATCGATGATCCAGTAGGGCTCGGGCGTGAAGTCCCGGATCTCCTGCTCGCGGCGGGCGAGAATGGCCAGCGTCGGCGTCTGCACGCGGCCGAGCGACACCGCGCCGTCGAACGACGAGCGCAGGCGGATCGTCGCCGCGCGGGTCGCGTTCATGCCGACGATCCAGTCGGCCTCGGAGCGTGAGCGGGCGGCCTCCTCGAGGGTGGCGAGGTCGGCGCCCGGCCGCAGATCGCCGAACGCATCCTTGATCGCCGCGGTGGTCATCGAATTCAGCCACAGCCGCTGGACCGGCTTCTTCGATCCCGCCTTCTCGTACAGGTAGGCGAAGATCAGCTCGCCCTCCCGCCCGGCGTCGCAGGCGTTGACGACGCTGTCGACCTCAGCGCTGGACAGCAGCCGTTTGACAACAGTCATCTGCTTCTTCGAGCGCTCGTCGCGGATCACGAGCTTGAAGCGCTCGGGCACGATCGGCAGATCGGCCATCCGCCACTTCTTGAACTTCTCCTCGTACTCGTCCGGGTCGGCGAGCTGGACGAGATGGCCGACAGCCCAGGTGACGATGTGGTCGGGGCCCTCGAGGTAACCGTCGCCCTTGGAGAACGCGCCCGGCAGCACGCGGACGAGGTCGCGGCCGACTGACGGCTTCTCTGCGATGACCAGTGTCTTGCCCATGGTGTGGGCAGCTTAGAGCCTGTGTCAGCGCAGGAGGAAACCTTGGGCGGAGCTCACCATCCGAGCTCCCGTGCGCGCCGGGCCACCTTGGCCAGGCTGAGGTCCCGTGCCGTGGCGGCGGCGGCCTCGGCCAGGCGGCGCCCGCGGGCGTCCTCCGGGCCGAGCAGACGGGCATACTCGAGCTGCGTGTGGGCGAGCCAGATCGGGGCCTCCATCGCCTCGTCGCGCTCGAGCGCGGCCTCGTAGTGTTCCGCCGCCTGCTCGCGGTCGCCGATCGTCGCCGACAGCCGGCCCAGGTAACGCGCGGCCGAGCCGAGACAGACGGTCGACAGCCCGATCACCACGTTCACGTCGCGATGCGGAGCGAGCAGCGTGTACAGCGCCTCGGCGCGGTCGCAGTCGCCAAGGTCGGCGCAGACGTCCGTGAGCAATGTCACCGCGGTGAGCCAGTCGCCGTCGTGGGGGATCGCCTCGAGGTCGAGACCCTCGAGCAATTCACGCGCCTCCCGCTCGCGCCCGGTGTCGACGAGCAGGGCGAGCATCCCGGCCAGCCACCCCGGCCGGTGGGGGTTGCCCTGGACGAGCTGGCGCAGCGGGGGCTCGAGCTCAGTCATCCGGGACTGCTCGCGCCGGATCGCGAGGAGTTGGATCGCGTAGTACTGCGGCGCCGTGACGGTCTCCGTCGCCGCTCCGAGCGCGAGCGCGTCAGCGGCGAGACGCTCGGCATCGCTGAGGGCTCCGGACAGCATCGCCCGCATCGCCCGGTAGACCCCGGCGTTCCACAGGTAGAAGGGCTGGCGCAGCCGCTCGGCTCCCTCGATGAATGCCTCGATCTGGGCGTCGACAGCGGCGATGTCCCCATCCTCGAGCAGGTTCAGCACGAGCCAGGCGTGGCCCTGGAGGGTGAGCTCCAGATCTCCGGCCTGCCCGCCGAGCGTGAGCAGCTCGGTGGCATCCGAGACGCGCCGGCGGATGTGCTCGGGGTCCCAGAAAGCGCGGCAGCGGGCCGCGGCGGCGAGGGCGCCGGCCTCCGCGGTGCCGACCACGGCCGCGATCCGAGTCGCCTCCATCGCCAGCGACTGCATGTGCTCGCGCCCACCGGCGTAGTAGAGCGCGCCGCAGAGTCGGGCGAGGAGCGCCACCCGGGTGACGGTCTCCTGGCCCTCGGTGGCCGCCAGGGCCTGGGAGATCATCTCGATCAGCCCCTCGTCGACGAGTCCGGGAGGCTGGATGTACCGTCGCGAGGCACCGAGCGCGGCCCGCGCCAGGTTGGCGTTGTCGCCGCGCTCGAGCGCGATCGTCGCCGCCTCCCGGAATGTTCCCCAGGCCATCGCGCGGTCGCCGGAACGGACCCGGGCCTCGCCGAGCCCGAGGAGCAGCTCGCCCCGCAGCGCGAGGTCCTCGGGCCGGAACCGCTGCTGAACCTCCAGCGCCCGGCTGAAGTGCTCGGCGGCGTCCTCGTGGGCGAGCACCGCGGTCGCCTCCTGCCCGGCCGCCCGCGAGTAGTCGATCGCACGGTCGGCGTCCTGCTCGGACGCCGCCCGGGCGAAGTGCAGGGCAAGTGCGGTCGCCTGCGGGACCCCGGGCCGGCGCTCGAGCGTCTCCCCCACGCGCCTGTGCACGCGCGTGCGCCGGGGCAGCGAGAGCCCGTCGTAGACCGTCTCGCTGATCACGGCATGCGAGAACGAGAGCTCCTCCGGACGCCCGCCGCGCTGGACGACGAGCCCCGAGGCAAGCGCCTCGTCAAGCGCGGTGAGGAATTCCTCCTCGGGAAGCTCGACGACCCGTTCGAGGACGGTCACGTCGAAGTCGCGGCCGATCACGGCCGCCGCGCGGAGCAGGGCCAGGGCCGGATCGCTGAGCCGCGCGAGCCGGCCCGAGATCACCGTCCGCACACCCTCCGGGAGGCCGATCGAGGTGAGCACCGACGGCGCCGCGTGCTCGATCTCGACCCCCGACTCGGCGAGATGGCGGACGAGCTCCTCGACGAAGAACGGGTTTCCCTCGGTCCGCGCGTGTAACGCCGTGCAGAGCTGCGCGGGGGCCGGGCCGCCGGCCCGCGCTCGGACGAGTTCGGCCGTCTCGGCAACCGTCATGCCCGCCAGATCGATCGTCCCCGCCAGGCGGTCGCGTCGGAGCTCGCCGAGCAGATCGTCGAACGCGACCCCGGGCGCTGTGCCCGAGCGGATCGCCCCGAGGACGAGCAGCGGGCCGGTGTCGCTCGCCCGGACGAGGTGGCGCAGCAGCAGCATCGTCGGCCGGTCGGCCCACTGGAGGTCATCGAGCACGAGCAGCAACGGCGCCGAGCGCGCGGCGTGCCTGAGCATTCCGACGACGGCCTCGAACAGCCGGTAGCGCTCGAGATCGGCCTCGATCGGGGTGTCGGCCACGAGCTCGGGAGCACGCTGGCGGAGCTCGGGGAGCAGCCGCCCGAGCTCGGCTCCGTACTCGCCGGTGGCCGCCCGCAGCACAGGCAGCGAGGCCGACATCACGTACAGCCGCATCGCCTCGACGAACGGCTGGTAGGCGGTCAGCGGATCCTGCGGGCAGCGGCCGGCGAGGACGGTCGCACCGTCGTCGTGGACCCGGCGGGCGAACTCGGAGGCGAGGCGGGTCTTGCCCACCCCGGCCTCGCCGGTGAGCAGCACGAGCCGCTCGCCGGAGACTGCACCCCCAGCCGGCTCGGAGGTGGTCGCGGCCGCCCACCGGTCCTCCAGCAGCTCGAGCTCGCGGCGGCGACCGATCAGCCCACCGCTCGCCCGGGCTCGGAGCTCCGCGGGCAGGGGGGTCGCGGCATCGACCTCCTCGGGGGCGTGGACGGCGGCGGAACGCTGCGGGCGGAGCAGCCGCTCGTGGATCTCGATCGCCTCCGGCGAGGGCGTCGTCCCGAGCTCGTCGCGGAGCAGCGCCCGGAGCCGGTCGAACTCACGCAGGCCCTGAGCGGCGTTGCCCTCGGCGGCGAGCGACTCCATCAGCAGGACGTAGCCCGATTCCCGGTAGGGCTCGGCCGCGATCAGCGCGCGAGCGGCCCGCTCCACCGAGGAGGCCTGGGACGGTCCGAGCTTCGAGCCCGGCCCTGCCGATCACCTCGAGCGCGGCGAGCCGGACGTCCTCAAGCTCACGGCGATGCTCCTCAAGCCACTGGGCGTGTGTCCCGGGAAGCAGCCCGCGTGCGGCGATGTTGAACGGGACCTGCGCGAGCGCCCACGCACTCCGCGGGTCCCCCCGGGAGAGCGCGACGCGCGCCTGCTCGATCTGGTGCGCTGCGGCCTCGAAGTCGATGAACACCGGTTCGGGCAGCACGAGCTGCACCTCGTCGCGGCCGGTGAGCGCCGCCCGGGGCCAGAGCACTCGCGCAGCCGCGAGAGCAGCGTCCGCAGGGCGGCATCCTGCGAGCGCGGCCCGGGCGCGGGCCACAGGGCCTCGATCAGCTCCTCGCGGCCGACCGCCCGGTGGCGGCTGAGCACGAGGTAGGCGAACAGCAGCGGGACCTGCCGGCCCCGAAGCTCGCCCGCCGACCTGACGCCGACCGACCTCGACCGACAGCCGGCCGCACAGTTGGACCCTCGTCCCGTCACATGGTGGCGTCGCTCATGTCTGGCAACGATTTGGAAACGTATCGACAACGGCGATCGGCCAAGGTTGCCGGTCCGTGAGCACCGGGGTCACATATTCGACGGAGTCCGGATGGGCGACCGGAGCAGGCTGACCTGTCTCCGGTCGGGACCGGCAGTGAAACCCGCCGGATCGCCAGATGCGAGTGCGGGGCGCAACTCGTGGGCGATTCCGAGCAGGATCTGTTCGCTGCAGCCCAACAACATCTCGCTCACCACCATCCTCAGCTCCTCGGGGCGCTGGAGCCGGAGATGGTGTTACAGATGGCCGAAACCGTCGGAGGGGCGCACAACGTCTAAGGGCGGGCGGTGTGCAGACCACCGCCCGCCCGTGACGTCTCATGACGGCCGACCCACCGGGGGTCGGCCAGGTCCCCCATGTCCGAACGCGGTTGCGCGAGCGGAGGCGGTCCGCGCCGCGTGGGGGCTGCCACGGCCCCGCGGTCGGGGCGCTACCCCGCGCAGCGATCGCCGGTGCCGACGACCCGATCGGCCCGCAGCGCGGCTGACAGGTCGCGGCTGACGAGCGCGTTCGGCACGGCGAAGCCCGACGGGTGAGCCGGCCCGGTCACGGCAGCGAACACCGTGCCGGCGACCTCGCCGCCGGCATCGACCAGCGGGCCGCCCGAGTTACCCGGCCGCACGCGGCCGCGCAGCGACAGGATGTCGCGCTGGACGGGGCCGTCGCCGTAGGCGTCATCCGTGCTCACCGAACGGTGTCGCCGAGCCGGCCGGCCTCGGCGTCGAACGGCCCGTCGAGCGGGAAGCCGAGGATCGCGACCGGGGTCCCGGACGGGGGCGAGGGGCGGATGCGCAGCGGCCGACCGGTGAGGCCGGGGACCCGGAGAATCGCGAGGTCGTCGCGCGGGTCGAAGCCGATCGCAACCGCGCTGAGCGTCCCGAGTCCACCGTCCGGCTCGACAACCGTGTCCGACTCGCCGGCGACGACGTGGGCGTTGGTGACGACGATGTCCCGGCCCGGCGATCCAGCCGCTGCCCTCGACGCCGAGGCCGCAGGCCGACCCGCGGATGCGGACGACCGAGCCCCGCGCTGCCCGGGCGCCCGCCGAGCTCGCGATCCCGCGTGGCGGCGGCGCGACGGCGGACACGGATCCGTGGAGCGTGGGCAGCGGGTCGAACCGGGCGAGGGCGTTGAGCAGCGGGACCTGACGGCGGCAGCAGCCCGTCGAGGTCGCGGAGGATCGCGCTCCGCTGGATCGTGCGGCGGACCTGGATCGAGCCCGAGGCCTGGAGCGCGATCGCGCCGAGGATCCACGCCATGCCGAGCGCGACGGCGGCCGTCAGCGCCGCCCCGGCGACGCCGTCGATCGCCCGCAGGCCCGGGATCCGCAAAGCGGCGCGGGCGTGGGCGCCGATCCCCTCGAAGCCCGTGGCCAGGATCCCGCCGGCGAGCAGCGCTCCGACGAGGCCGAACAGCGGCGCGTCCGGCGAATGCGCTCCGCCGGGAAGCAGCATCGGGCCGAGCCTGGTCCCGACGAACGCGCCGAGCGCGAACCCGGCCAGCGACAGCATCCCGACGATGAACCCCTGCGCGTACCCGTACACCGCGAGCAGCAGGGTGAAGGCCACGATCGCCCAGTCCAGCCACGTCATGCCGAGGAGGTTATGCCGCCGGCTCGCAGCAAAGGTAAGAGTCCGACCAGAGGGCAAGGACGTGCCGTGACCCGAGCGCCGCGAGACCCCCCATCCCGGGGTGCCGGAAGTTCCCTGCATCTTCTAACGTTCCGCGGTGAGTTGGTCTCAGGAGCTGTCATTACAGCGGGGCGAGGACCAGGGGCACGGCGAAGCGCGCGACGCCGGCGCCTGCTGACGCGCGCCGTGCCGCTGATCGTGCTCGCGATCGCGAGCTTCGTCGCCGGGGTCGTCATCGGCGGGTGGTCCCGCGCGAGCCGAGAAGGCCACGGTCCGCCAGTACGTCCATGACTGGACGCGCGGTCAGTACGCGGCGATGTACGCGCTGCTCGACTCCGATTCCCGCCGCCAGCTGAGCCTGGCCGCGTTCACCCAGGCGCTCCAGACCGCCGCCTCCACGGCGACCCTCACCTCGCTCACCGCCGGAACGGTCGCCTCCCGCCGCGGCGATGTGATCCCGGTCCGCATGCGGGTCTCGACGCGACGTGTTCGGCGTCGTCCGCGCCGATCTGCTCGTACCGCTGAGTGGCAGCGGCTCTGGCGCTCGCGTCCACTTCGAGTCCTCGCTGCTGTTCCCGGGGCTCCGCGTCCGGGGAGCAGTTGAGCCGCTCGACTGAAACTTCCGCCGCGGGCCGACACTCCTCGCCCGTGACGGCACGCCGCTGGCCGCGGGGCCCGGGCGGACCTCGCCGGTCCCCGACGTGGCCAACCAGATCGTCGGCACGCTCGGACCGATCCCCGCGGCGCAGCTGCCCGAGTATCTCGCCAAGGGATACCCGCCGGACGCGAAGGTCGGGATCGACGGCCTCGAGCGGGTGTTCGAGGACAGCGCTCGCCGGCACACCGGGCGGGACCCTTCTCGCCGGCACCCGCGTGCTCGCGCGCGCGGCGGCCCGGCCGGCCGCCGCCGTACGGAGCTCGATCAGCCCCCCGCTGGAGAAGGCGGCGGTCACCGCGATGGCCGGCCGCTACGCCGGGATCGCGGCCATGGACCCGCGGACGGGGGAGCTGCTGGCGCTGGCCGGCGTCGCCTTCTCCGCGCTCCAGCCCCCGGGCTCGACGATGAAGATGATCACCGCGACGGCGGCGCTCCAGGCCCACATCGTCAAGCTCACCGACACCTTCCCCGTGCAGTCCTCGGTGGCCATCGACGGCTTCAACCTCCAGAACGCCAACGGCGAGTCATGCGGGGGAACCCTGCTCCAGTCCTTCGCCAATTCGTGCAACTCGGTGTTCGCGCCGCTCGGGGCGAAGCTCGGTGGCGCGAAGCTCGTCGCGATGGCCGAACGCTTCGGCTTCAACCAGCCGTCGTCGATCCCCGGCGCAGCTGAGCCGACGATTCCCCGCAGTTCGCTCACCGACGACCTCTCCGTCGGTTCCTCGGCGATCGGCCAGGGCATGGTCCAGAGCACCGCACTGGAGATGACCGACGTCGGCGCGACGATTTCGATGGGAGGCAAGCGGCCGATCCCGACGCTCGTCCACGGAGCGCCGCCGAAGTTCGTCCGCGTCGTCGGGCCCACATGTCGCCGGCCTCGTCCAGCGGATGATGATCGCCGTCGTCGCGTACGGGACCGGCGTCTCGGCCCAGATCCCCGGGGTCACGGTGGCCGGCAAGACCGGCACTGCCGAGCTCCGCAACACCGTCGACCCGTCGAACCCCAACGCCGGCTCGGCGAGCAACACAGACGCCTGGTTCGTCGGCTACGCGCCGGTCGGGGCGCCGCGGATCGTCGTCGGGGCGCTGTTCCCCGAGGCGGGTGCCGGGGGCTCGACCGCCGCGCCCGCGGTCCACGACGTCCTCGTCGCGGGCCTCAACGCGCACTGACGGGGCCTTGTCAGGGCCCGGAGCCGATGCCCTTCGACGGAGCGGTCTGGGCCGGCAGGCCGCCGCCGCTGCCCTGACTGACGGATACCGATCCGCCGCCGGAGGACGGGGCTGAGGAGGCGCCGCCGCTGCCCGACCCGCCTCCGCCGCCGCCAGTCGAGCTCCCGCCACCGCTGCTCGACCCGCCGCCGCTGACGCTGCTGACCGAGCCACCGCCGGAGGAGACGGCGGGCGAGCTTGCCGCGACCACGTTCGAGGCCGCCGTCGACGCGCCGCTCGACGGCGGCGCGGCCGGCTTCGGCTTGGTGCGATGGACGACGGCCTTGTGCCGGTGGACCGTGTGGTGGCGCTTCGGCGCCACCGAGGGGGTGCTGGTCGACACGGCGAGCGCCGGCGCGGTGGTGGTCTTCGCTGTCGGAGTCGCCTTCTTGGAGGAGCTGGAGCTGAGGACCGCTGCCGTCGCCCCGCCGGCGATCAGGGCCGCGGCCACTGCGGCGGCGGCGAGCGTCTTCCCGCCGGGCCGGCCGCGCCTCGCGGCCGGTGAGGTGGGTTCTGGGGCCGGGGCCTCGGCGGCGGCAGCGGTTGCGCCGGAGGCCGTGGCGGCCCGCTCGCCGGACCACGCCCGCGTGGCACCCACGCCGACGCCCTCCGCGTCGGGAACCCACGACGTCGTCGGCGCCTCCGACGCCGCGTCCACAGCGCGCTCGCGCTCTGCGTCGACCGATCCGCGGCGGACGCCCGTCGGGACCCAGCCGCCGTCGCCGAGCGGGGCAGGCTCGTTCGGCCCCGCGATGGCCGTGGGCGCCGTCGACGTCGGCCAGTTCCAGGCCTCGGACTCGGACGCCGCATCGGTCCGGGACGGCGCGCGTTCCGTGGCGGCCATGGCGGCGGGCGCGGCGAGCCCCGGGGCGAGCCACTCGCCCGACTCCGACGCGGGCTCGGGTTCGGGTTCGGCTGGCGTCGGCTCGGCGGCCATCGGCGCGGGATGCGGCGCCGGGGCGATCGGCGCGGCGGCTTGGGCAGCACCCTCGGAGGACAGCGCCCACGGCGACGGCTCGGGCTCGGCGGCCGGGGCTTCGGCGAGCGGCTCAGGTTGGGGGGCCTCGACCTCGGCCTCGGCGGCCGGCTCGGGCGTCGGTTCAGGTTCGGGGGCCGCGGCCGCCGGCTCGGGCTCGGGCGAGGGCGGAGTCGGGTTCGCCGGCTCGGGCTCCGGCGGAGTCGTCAGGTTCGCCTGTTCGGACTCCGGCTCAGGCGTGGGCGCGGCGACCGGGGCGCGCACGGGCGGTGGCGCCGAGACAGCCAGTGCTGGCGCCGACGGGGCAGTCGTTTGGGGATCGTCCAGAAACCGCCCGAGCAGTCCCCCCTCCGCTTCCGCTTCATCGCGGCGCGAAGGATAGAGGCGTGGCCGGGTGGGTGTCGACGGCAACCGCGGTCAGGGCAGGACCGCCCCGATGAGCTGCTGGGACACCGTCGCCTGGCTCCAGACCGCGATCGCGCCGAGCCCCGGCCCGGCGGCAATCGTCAGATCAGCGCCGAGCCGCGTCGGTGAGAGCCGGACCGCCCGACCGAACCGGCCTCCGCGCACGGTGGCGGCCCGGACGATGCCACCGTCGACCCAGCCGACGACGGCCAGGTCTCGCGCCGTGACGGCGGCCGGCAGCGGCTCGCTCCCGTCGGTCGCTCCGAGCCGCGCCGAGGCGTCGAACCTCCCGGCCCGCGGGACCCGAACGGCGGCTCGCGCGACGCACGTCCCGGAGACGGTGCACGATCGAAACGAGATCACCTCGCTCCCCCTCCCCCCGGTCGCCGCGGTGAGTCCGCTCGCCGCCTCGGCCGCCGGAGACAGGCGCTGGACGGACCGCCGTCCGCCGAGTGGGATCGCCCGAACCTCCGAGTGCACTCGCCCGAGCCCATCGGCCCAGCTCTCGACCCAGGCCACGGTCGGCGGCCCCGGTGTCCCGACGATGGCGAGCTCGTCGATCGTGTGCCCCGACCCGGCCCGGACGATGACGTGCGCCCCCGACGGGCCGCTCCGATCGCCCCCGGCCGCGAGCTCGATCACGTCCGCCCCTCCGATCTCCGTGGCCGAGCTCGCACTCCACACCACGGCGACGCGGCCGTGTGGGAGCGCCGCGGCGGCGAGCGTCTGCGGAAACTCGCCCCTCCGGTCGAGGCGGCGCAGCACCGGCAACGCCGTGCCACCGGCCGCGGTCCACGCGGCCCACACCCCCTGCCCTGTGGCGACGGCGGCGAGCAGGCCGCGCGGAAACGCGACGGTCCGGGCGACGGCCGGGCCGGCGAGGCCGGTCAGGATCGTGCGCCGCCGGAGCCGCGCGTCGACCTCGACGACCTGGCTGCAGCACGCCTGCCCGGACGGACTCCCGCCCCCGAGCAGCACGAAGCGGCCCGCGACGAAGCCGGCGCCGAGCACCTGCTGGAGCCCGGAGAGGAAATGGGGCGGGCGGTACCGGCCGCCACCCACGCGGAGCACGATCGCCGCGCGGGCACCCGCGGGAGCGTCGATGTCGCTCGTTCCGGTGGCGACCAGCACCGTCCGCGGCGGCGAGGTGACGACGATCGGGGCCTGGAGGTCGGCCGCGAACGGACCGGCGATCCGGACGGGCCGGTCCCACCCGGCGGCGCTCGCCGGCATGAGGGCCGCGACGAGCAGCGCGGCGAGGGCCGCCGCGGGTCGTCTCAGAGGTCGAGCGAGATCGAGGTCGGCTCGGCCTGCCCGTTGGCGTAGATCTCGAGAGTGAGCGGGCGGTTCGAGTAGATCGTGTTGTTCAGCTTGAACAACAGCATCGAACCCTGGGTCGGCCCGAACGAGGCCGTCGTGTCGGGCGCCGGCTCGGTCTGGAGCGGCTTCAGCGTCTGGGATGTCCAGGCGTAGGGGTTGATGCTCGATCTGACCTGCACCGGGTAGTACCTCTGGCCCTGGGTGTCGACGATCGCGAACGAGTCGGTCGTGGTGAGGTTCTTGTTCGTCTCGTTCTTGGCCCACAGGAACACGGCGAACCACTCCTGATTCGTCGTCGGGGGCGTCGTCGTGGCGCCGACGAGGTAGCCGCGGTCCTCGGCACTGAACTGATTGAGCTGGCGCGAGATCTGCACCTGGTAGCTCACGTTGCCGGCGCGGACGTACGGACCCTCGGTGTCAGCGGTCTTCGGGTTCGCCTCCTTGTGCCCGCAGGCACTGAGCGAGATCGCGGCGATCACCGCCACGGCGGAGAGGAGCGCGCGGCGACGCAGACGGGGACGGGGGTTCGCGTTCACGGCCGGGCAGTCTAATGATCCGCGCCGCGCGACGGCCCCGTCACGCAGACGTGGCAACGGACCGATCCGATCAGCGGCCGGCGACCGAGGCGCGCTTGCCGCGACCCCGGTTCTCCTCAAGGATCGTGCGCAGGCGACGCATCGCACGGGACGCCTGCCGCCGGCTCCACCGCCGACCGCCGAGGGCCTCGAGCAGCCGGTCGGACGGGAACACCGGGACCGTTTCCAGCGTGTACTCCACCCGCGTGCTCTCGCCCGGCCCTGGCGAGAGCGTGTAGGTGCTGACCATGCGGATCCGGTTGTACTTTCCGCCCCGCCCGCGCTCGACGATGCGGTACGGCGTCTGGACCTCGGCGAAGGTCACGTCCGCCCACGAGAATCGGCTGAGCGGGGCCTTGACCTTGAACCGCGCGCCGGCCCCGAGCCCGATGCTGTCCTCCCGCGTGAGATGCCAGTCGATCAGGTAGTGGTCGGTGAACTCCGCGTGGTTGGCGATGTCGGCCAGGTACTCGAATACCTGCTCACGCGGGCGCGCGATGGTCGCGGTGACGGTGATCGGATCCACGGGTGGAGATTCTATGGTCGCCCGCCGCCGGGAGGCGTTCCGAGCGGACGACGTGGTGACGGGGCGGCCGGCGCTCTGAAGCGGCGCTCAGGCCGCGACGCGCTGGTCGGTGATCCGCATCGTGTGCCCGAACTCCGGGCCATGGATGACGCGGGACTCGACCGGCCGGTCGCGGAGCGAAGTCCGGCACAGCTCGCAGGTGATGGAGCCTGACGCGTACACGTAGACCCGCTCGCCGATCAGCGGAGTGCGGTGACAACACCGGCACCGCTCGCAGACCGCCGAGAGCCGATCGAGGCCCTGGCGCATGAGCGCGAGCTCCAAATCTGGCATCTCTCGGGTCGGAAGCTCCATGTCCAGGATTTTCGGCAGATTCGGGCTGTTCCCTGCATGACTTCGTGCCGTCCAGGCAGGTTTACGGTGCGTTATTGCGGGGCAAGATGAATCCGGGAGCCATGCCCCGGGCAGGGATCGGGTGCCGTCGGTTGCGTGTCCCCCTGCTTGAGATTTGCCTTTGACGAGAGGGCTATCATGCTCTGCCGGGCTCCTATGGGGCTCGACAGGTCGAAGCGGCTCGCAATCCGAAGGAGACCGACGATGAAGGCTTGGACATCTGGCAACGTTGCCGGGACCGGAACCTTTCGCTGTACTGAATGTGAGTATCCCGTCTCGCTGGATGCCGCCGATGAGCTGCCCACCTGCCCGCATTGCGGCGGCACGCAGTTCGTCCGGGCCTCGCTGTTCACCACCGCGCAGGCCGCCGTCGTCGACGTGCCGGCCGAGGCTCCGGCTGATCACAGCTGGCTCACCGACATCCGCGCGGAGCTGACCGACCCCGGGCAGTACCTCGCGTACCGGACGCCCGACGGCGAGGTCGTGACCTACACCCTGCGCCGCGAGTGGACGCGGATCGGCCGCAGCCTTGCCGCCGACATCCGCTTCGACGACCCGACGGTCTCCCGTCGCCACGCGCTCATCGTGCGCCAGGCCGACGGCCTGCGCGTGCTCGACGACCGCAGCCTCAACGGCGTGTTCGTCAATGGCGAGCGGGTGGAGTGGAGCACGCTGGCCGACGAGGACGAGGTCGTCATCGGTCGCCATCACCTCCACTTCGTCGATGTGCCGATGATCACCGGCATGCGGTTCGAGGATGGGTCCGAGCGGACCGGCCGTACGGTCACCACCTGACGCTCGCCGGCCACCACCTTCCGCACTCCGCTGGGCGCCCGAGAGGCGTCCGCGCGCCACGTCTATAGTGCCGCCGCGATGGCGACGATCGCGGTCCTCTCCCAGAAGGGCGGCACCGGCAAGACGACGACGGTCCGCACGCTGACCGACATCTTCGGCCGTGTGGGGATGCGCGTCCTCGCCGTCGATCTCGACCCCCAGGGCAACCTCTCGGACTATCTCGACGTCGACCCCGAGGCGGCGCCGACGGTCGGCGACGTGCTCTCCGGCCGGGCGAGCCCGGCCGACGCGATCCACGGCGCGATCATGCCCGCCAACCTCGGCCTCGCCGAGGCCGAGCTGATGCTCGGCGGCAAGATGGGCCGGGAGCTCACGCTCCGCAAGGCGCTCGCCGAGGTCAAGGGCGATTACGACATCGTGATCATCGACTGCCCGCCGGCCCTCGGCCTGCTCACGGTCAATGCACTGGTGGCGGCCGACTTCGCGCTGCTCTCGGCCGAGGCGCAGTACTTCGCCCTCCAGGGCGTCGAGCAGGCGCTCGAGGTGATCGAACTCGCCAAGGACAGCCTCAACCCCTCGCTCGAGTGGCTCGGGGTCGTGCTGAACATCGCCGACATGCGGACCAAGCACTCCCGCGAGGCCTTCGACTCGCTCCGCGAGCACTTCGGCGAGAAGCTCTTCGACACCACGATCCGGGCCTCGATCGCCTACGCCGAGTCGGCCGAGCGGGCGGTCTCGATCCTCGATTACCGCCCGGACCTCGCCGCCGACTACCTCAACGTCTCCGACGAGCTGCTCCGCCGGCTCGGCGAGGGCGCTGCCCGCCGCCGACTCGCCCAGCTCGCCGAGGGCGCGACGAACACCAACGGCGACGGCTGAGCCGGCGCCCGCGCGCCCCTAGAGCGCCCGGACGTCCGCCCCCTGCGACTCGAACGGGGCCCGCATCACCGTCGCCCACTCACGTGTGCGCCGCGTGAGCGCCTCGACGACTCCGCCCGTCTGCTCGAACCGGCACCACACGAGCACCGTCGGCCCGGCGCCGGAGATCGTGGCCCCGAGAGCCCCGAGCGGCCGCACCGCGTCGAGCAGCTCGGCCGAGCGCGGGTACAGCGGGGCGCGATACGGCTGATGGAGGCGGTCGCGCAGCCCGCCGCTGATGCGGTCCCAGTCGCCAGCGGCCAGCCCGGACACGAGCTCGGCGATCGCCGCGAGGTTGAAGCTCACGTCGGCCATCGGCACGGTGTCCGGGAGCGCGGCGCGCGCCCGTTCGGTCGGCACACCCTCGTGGGGGATGACGAGCACGGCCTCGAGGCCGAGCGGCGGCTCCAGCCGGTGGAGCTCGGTTCCGGCACAGATCACGAATCCACCGCACAGAGCAGCGCCGACGTTGTCGGGATGGCCCTCCAGTCCGGCGGCCAGTGCCATCACGTCGGCGTCGAGCTCGAACATGTGGTCGGCGGCCATCAGCCCGGCCACGACCGCCGCGGCGCTCGAGCCGAGCCCTCCGCAGAGCGGGATCTCCGAGGAGATCCGGAACGTCATCCCGTCGGCGGGGTGGAGCGCTTCGAAGCCCCGGACGACGAGGTTCGAACGGTCACGCGGGATATCCAGCGAGGTCTCGACCGCGAATGTCCCCGTCTCAGCCACCTCGAGCTCGAGGTGCAGCGCCAGCGCCGCGGCGAGCACGTCGAACCCCGGACCGAGGTTGGCCGAGGAGGCCGGCACGCGGACGACCCGGCGCCGCGAGAGCCCCCCGGCGGCCGCACCGCCGCTCAACCGAGCACCGCCTCCTCGACGGCCGAGAGCTCCGGGCGGCACGGCAGCACGGCGCCGGCCTGCTCGAGCGCGGTCTGCGGATCCTTCAACCCGTGGCCGGTCAGCACGCACACCACCCGCCGGGCCTCCCGGGCGCCGTGGACGAGCAGCCCGGCGACACTCGCCGCCGAGGCCGGCTCGCAGAAGATCCCCTCGTGGGCGGCGAGGAACCGGTAGGCATCGAGGATCTGGGCGTCGCTGACGGCGTTCACCGCTCCGCCGGAGGCGGTCATCGCGTTCATCGCCTCCTCCCACCGGGCTGGGTTGCCGATCCGGATCGCGCTCGCCACCGTCTCCGGCCGCTCGACCGGTGCACCGCGGACGAGCGGCGCCGCCCCCTCGGCCTGGAACCCGCACATCCGCGGCGCGGTGGCCACCTCCTGGAAGCCCTTCCAGTACGCCGTGATGTTGCCGGCGTTCCCGACCGGAATGCACAGGCCCTCCGGCGCCTCGCCGAGCTCTTCGACGATCTCGAAGGCCGAGGTCTTCTGCCCTTCGATCCGGAACTGGTTGACCGAGTTGACGAGCGCGATCGGGTGGCGGTCGGTGAGCTCGCGCACGAGCTTCAGCGCCTCGTCGAAGTTGCCCTGGAGCGCGATCACCCGGGCGCCGTGCATCAGCGCCTGGGCGAGCTTCCCGGTGGCGATCTTGCCCTCCGGAACGATCACCGCGCAGCGCAGGCCGGCGCGGGCGGCATAGGCGGCCGCCGAGGCCGCCGTGTTGCCCGTGGAGGCGCAGATCACCGCCTCGGCACCCTCGCGGACGGCGGCCGAGACGGCGCAGGTCATCCCCCGGTCCTTGAACGAGCCGGTGGGGTTGGCACCCTCGAGCTTGCACCACACCTCGGCCCCGGCCCGCTCGGACAGCCGCGGGGCGAACACCAGCGGCGTCGAGCCCTCGTGCAGGGAGACGACCGGGTCCCCCTCGGCGAAGGGCAGCCGGTCGCGGTAGCGCTCGATCAGCCCGGGCACGCCTCGCAGCATGCCAAAGGGGCCCGCGGCGCTGTCGGGTGGCCGCGGGAGCACCGGTCCACCAAGTTTGAGAGAATCGTTGATGTGTCGAGCGGCGGCGGCGGATATTTCCCCGAGGGCGGTTCGATGCTGCGCCGCGTCCACGGCGAGCGGCTTGTCGGCCTCATGTACGGCCAACGGGCGCTGTGCATCGGCGCGTGCGCGCCGCTCAACTACGTCGGCACGAGCGAGCACTCGTACGCCAAGCTGACGCCGTTCCGGCGCCTGGTCCACACCGGCAAGGCCTTCGAGACGATCTACTTCGGCTCCAAGGCTGATGCCGACCGGGTGCTGGAGTACGTCCATCGCCTGCACGAGCGGGTGGTCGGGGAGCTCTCCGAGGACGCCGGGTCGACGCCGGCCGGAACCCGGTACTCGGCGCTCGACGCCCGACCTGATGCTGTGGACGGTGGCGGTGATCGCCGACTCCGCCCAGATGCTCTACGAGCTGTTCGTCGGTCCGCTCTCACCCGCCGAGCGCGAGGCGCTGTGGCAGGACTACATCCGGTTCGGCGAGTTGTTCGGCCTGCCCCGCGCGGAGATGCCGGCCGACTACCCGGCGTTCCGCGCCTACTGGCGCGAGCGAGCTCTCCTCCGACGAGCTGTTCCTCACCGAGGAGGCCCGCTACATCGGCTACGCCACGGCGTTCGAGATCCCGTTCCCGACGCTGCCAGAAGCCGGGCAAGCGGATGCACGACGCGATCATGCTCGGCAGCCTGCCCGAGCGCGTCCGCCAGCTCTACGGCCTGCCCTACCGAGCAGCCGATCGCGCGGCCTTCGCCACCGCGGCGGCGACGTTTCGCACCGCGCGCCGGCTCACCCCCGCGGCGATGGCGCGCGGCGGGAACACCCGCTCGTTCGACGGTGTCGCGGCGACCGAGCAGCGCCGGATCGAGCGGGGACTGCCGACGCCGCAGGTCCGCGACGACGGTCCGGTCAACACTCCCTGCCCGCGCACTGAGCGCGGCCGCGCCGCGCGGCCGGCGGGCTAGTCCGGCCTGACCTCGAGCACGATCTTGCCGGTCGCCCCGCGGCCGTCGATCAGCTCGAGCGCCTCCGAGGCCCGCTCCATCGGGAAGCTCGCCCCGACGATCGGCCGGACGAAGTTGCGGTCGATGAGCGCCTGGACCTCGCGCGCCGATCTCCAGGTTGACCTCGGGCTTGGCCATCACGTAGGCGCCCCAGCCCGCCCCGATGATCTCGGTGTTCCCGAGCAGCAGGCGGTTGACCTTGACCGTCGGGATCGACCCCTCGGTGAAGCCGACCACGATCACGCGGCCGCCCTCGCGCAGCGAGCGGATGCTGTCGGTGAACCGCTCACCGCCGACCGGATCGAGCACGATGTCGACGCCGCCCCCGGTGAGCTCCCGGACCTCGTCCTTCCACGGTCCGTCCGAGCGGACGACCTCGTCCGCCCCGGCATCGCGGGCGACGCGCTCCTTCTCGTCGGTCGAGACGACGGCGATCGCCTTCGCGCCGAGCCCACGGGCGACCTGGATCGTCGCCGTGCCGACCCCGCCGGCGCCGCCGTGGACGAGGACCGTCTCCCCCTCCTTCAGGCGCCCTCTGAGCTTCAGCGCGAAGTACGCGGTGTGGTAGTTGAGGACGAGGCTCGCCCCCTGGGCGAAACTGAACTCGTCGGGCAGCTTGAAGCAGAAGAACTCAGGCGCCACCGCAACCTCGGCGAAACCGCCGAGCATGCAGAACCCGGCCACGCGGTCGCCGGCCGAGACCGCCGCCTCCTCAGGCGCCGAGCGCACGATGCCGCCGACCTCGCTGCCCGGGATGAACGGCAGCGGGGGCTTGAACTGGTATTCGCCCCGGGTCTGCAGCACCTCGGGGAACGAGACGCCGGCCGCATGGACGTCGACGACGACGCCCCGTCCGGGGGTGAGCATGTGCGAGGCCTCGGGTTCGGGAGCGTCGACGAGCTTCAGGGCGGAGGCCGGGCCGGTGAGGTCGGTGATCTGGATCGCGCGCATGGTCGCGGACCCTAGTGGGTCTCCCAGAAACGTTCCACCGGGGAATGGTGGGCCCAGGTGCCGCTGACCGGCGTCCTCGGACCCTCGTGTGGCGCTGCCACACGTCGGGTCCTGCGTCCTGGGCCAGCGCCCCCGGGTGCCTCACCCTCCCCGGCCCAACGCTCCCGGGAGACCCACGAACTGACAAGCTTCCCGGCCGTGAGCACGACCGACGATCTCCGCCTCTCCGGCCGGCACGTCGCCGTCACCGGAGGCTCGATGGGCATCGGCCGCGCGGTCTGCGAGGCGCTCGCCGCTCACGGCGCGCGGGTCACCGTCATCGCGCGGGGGCCCGACGCCGTGCGCGAGACCGCGGCCGCGCTTCCCGGTGACGGCCACCGCCCGCTTCCGCTCGATGTCTCCGATCCGCAGGCGTGGGCCGACGCCGCTCCGCTGCTCGGCGACGGCGGCCTGCACGGTCTCGTCTGTGCGGCCGGGATCCTCGGCCCGATCGGCCGCCTCGAGGACGTGCCCGTCGACGAGCTCCAGGCGACGATCGCGATCAACGTGCTCGGCACGATGCTCGCGCTGCGCCAGGCGCTGCCGCTGCTGCGCGAGCACGGCGGCCGGGCGGTGACCTTCTCCGGCGGCGGCGGGACAGGCCCCGCTTCCCCGCTACGACGCCTACGCCACGAGCAAGGCGGCGGTCGTGCGCCTGACCGAGAACGTCGCCACCGAGGGCGGCGTCGAGATCAACAGCGTCGCGCCGGGGTTCGTCATCACCCGCATGCACGACGAGACGCTGCAGGCCGGGCCTGACGCGGCCGGCGCGGGCTACCACGAGCGCACGAAGGCGCAGATGGCCGAGGGTGGGTTTCCGGCCGCCGAGGCCGCCGAGCTCGTCTGCTTCCTGCTCTCCGAGGCGGCGCGCGGGATCACGGGCCGCCTGATCAGCGCGCAGTGGGATCCGTGGCGGGAGCCGGACTTCCGCGAGCGGCTTCGCAGCAACCCGGGGGTCTGGGCGGCTGCGGCGCATCGATGAGATGTTCTTCGCCGCCGTGCCCGAGGGCGACGGCGAGCGGTAGCCTGCCCGCCCGTGAGCGCACATACCGACACCTACTTCTCTGCCGCGGCCGACATCTCGCAGGCGATCGACGGCGCCCAGGTCGACGAGATGTGCCGTCGTCTCGCCGCCGTCCGCGAACAGGGCGGCCGCCTGTTCATCCTCGGCGTCGGCGGCGGTGCGGGCCACGCCTCGCATGCCGTCAACGACTTCCGCAAGCTGTGCGGAATCGAGAGCTACGCCCCCACCGACAACGTCTCCGAGCTCACCGCGCGGACGAACGACGACGGCTGGGAGACCTCGTTCACCGAATGGCTGACCGTCTCCCGGTTCAGCGAGCGGGACGCGCTGCTCGTGTTCAGCGTCGGCGGCGGCTCGCGCGAGCACAACGTCTCGGTCAACCTGGTCAACGCGATCGAGCGCGGCCGCGAGCTCGGCGCCACCGTCCTCGGGGTCGTCGGCTCGCCCGACGGGACACTCGCGCAACTCGCCGACGTGGCCGTCGTCGTCGACGCCCCGCCCGTCGCTGAAGACGCCGCTCGTCGAGTCCTTCCAGGCCGTCGTCTGGCACGCGATGGTCTCCCACCCCGAGCTCGCCGCCAAGCAGGGCCACTGGGAGTCGCTGGCCCAGGGCGCCCAGGGGTGAGCGGACGGCCCGCGGCGTTCGTCGACCGCGACGGGGTGATCAACGCGCTGGTGCCGGATCCGGAGACCGGAAACCCGGAGTCGCCGCTGCGCCCCGAGGACGTGCGGCTGCTGCCCGGCGTCGGCGAGGCGCTCGCCGAGCTCGCTGCCGACGGGCGGCTGCTGATCGGCGTCTCCAACCAGCCCGCCGCGGCTAAGGGCAACGGCCACCGTCGCCGATCTACAGGCTGTGCAGGAGCGCGTGCTCGAGTTGCTCGCGCCCGCGGCGTCCGGTTCGACCGACTTCCGCCTCTGCCTGCACCATCCCGACGGCACCGTCCCCGAGCTCGGCCGGGACGTGCGACTGCCGCAAGCCGGCACCGGGGATGCTGCTCGATGCGGGCCGCGCGCTCGGGGTCGACTTCGCGGCGCTCGTGGATGATCGGCGACACCGACGCCGACGTTCTTGCGGGCCAGGCGGCGGGCTGCAAGACTGTGCTCGTCCAGAATCCGGCGAGCGCCCACAAGCGGGGTGGCGACAGTCCGGCCGGACCGGTCAGGCGCCGGATCTTCCGGCTGGCGGTGCGTTCGATCCTGAGGGCCACTGCATGACGCGCATGACGATCAGCTGAGCGTGAAGATCTTCGCCGACGGAGCCGACCTCGACGGGATCCTCGCCCTGGCCGCCGACCCGCGCATCGCCGGGTTCACCACCAACCCGACGCTGATGTGGAAGGCGGGGCTGACCGACTACGAGGAGTTCGCGCAGGCGCCTGCTCGAGCGCATCACCGCGCACCCGATCTCGTTCGAGGTGTTCGCCGACGACGCCGACGAGATGCGCCGCCAGGCGCTGAAGATCGCCGAGCTGGGGTGAGAACGTGTACGTCAAGATCCCGGTCTCGACCACCGCGGGCGAGTCGATGGCGCCGCTCGTGCGGGAGCTGTCGGAGGGCGGCGTCAAGGTCAACGTCACCGCGCTGTTCACCACCGCGCAGGTGGAGCTGATCACCGAGGCGGTGAAGGACGGCGCCCCGTCCTACATCTCGGTGTTCGCCGGCCGGATCGCCGACGCCGGCATCGACCCCGTGCCGATCATGGCCCGCTCGGTCGACATCATGGTCGCCGCGCCGCGCTCGGAGCTGATCTGGGCCTCGCCGCGTGAGATCCTCAACGTCGTCCAGGCCGACCAGATCGGCTGCCACATCATCACCGTCACCCACGACCTGCTGAAGAAGCTCGACCTGCTCGGCAAGGATCTGCTCCAGTACTCGCTGGAGACGGTGCAGATGTTCCACCGCGACGCGGTCGCCGCGGGCTTCAGCTTGTAGCGGCCGATGCAGCGAGCGTGCATCACCGGCGGAGCCGGGTTCATCGGCTCCAACCTCGCTGACCGCCTGCGCGCCGCAGGGCGTCGAGGTCGTCGATCGTCGACGACTTCCGCACCGGCCGCCGCGAGTTCGTCGCCGAGCTGCGCGCAGGACCCGGGGTGACGATCTATCGAGGGCGACGTGCTCGACCAGGCGCTGCTCGAGCGGGCCTTCGACGGCTGCGACTGGGTCTTCCACCTCCAGGCCAACGCCGACGTCCGCCACGGGCTCGAGCACCCGCGCAGGGACCTGGAGCAGAACACGATCGCCACCGCGAACGTGCTCGAGGCGATGCGGGCCACCGGGGTGTCGCCGGATCGCCTTCTCCTCGACCGGCTCGGTGTACGGCGAGCCGGAGGTGTTCCCGACCCCCGAGGACGCGCCGTTCCCGGTCCAGACCTCGCTCTACGCCGCCTCGAAGCTCGCCGGCGAGGGCATGATCGGCGCCTACGCGCACGGCTTCGGCTTCACCGGGCTCGTCTTCCGCTTCGTCTCGATCCTCGGCGAGCGCTACACGCACGGCCACGTGTTCGACTTCTACCGCGCGCTGAAGCGCGACCCGACCCGCCTGCGCGTGCTCGGCGACGGCCGCCAGGAGAAGTCCTATCTCTACGTGCAGGACTGCGTCGGCGGCGATCCTCACCGCGGCGGCGGCCCACGAGGACCGACCCGGCGAGACTCGGCGTCTACAACCTCGGCACCGACGAGACCGTCGTCGTCAACGACTCGATCGCGATCATCTGCGAGCACATGGGCGTCGAGCCGGACCTGCGAGTACACCGGCGGCACGCGCGGCTGGGCCGGCGACAGCCCGCTGATCCACCTCGACTGCACGCGGATCCGCGCGCTCGGCTGGGCGCCGACGCTGACGATCCGCGAGGCGTCGATCCGCACCCTGGAGTGGTTCGACGCCAATCCCGTACGCCTGGCGACGAGGGCCTCGCGGCCGAGGGAGCCCGGAGCGATGAGCGTCATCTTCAGCCGCGCCCCGCTGCGGATCTCGCTCGGCGGCGGCGGCACCGACCTTCCCTCCTACTACGAGCGAGCACGGCGGCTTCCTCGTCGCCGGCGCGATCGACAAGTACATCTACATGCTGATGCACACGGTGTTCCAGCGCCGGTACAAGATGAAGTACTCCGAGACCGAGGACGTCGACGACGATCGCGCGAGATCCGGCACCCGATCCTGCGTGAGACGCTGCAGCGCCACTGGCGCGGCAACCCGCTCGAGATCGCCTCGGTGGCCGACGTCCCGGCGGGCACCGGGATGGGCTCGTCGGGCGCGTTCACCGTCGCGCTGCTCAAGGGCCTCGCCCACGCGCGCCGGACCTCGATCACCCAGGGCGCGCTCGCCGAGGCGGCGTGCGAGATCGAGATCGACGATCCTCAACGAGCCGTGCGGCAAGCAGGACCCCTACGTCGCCGCGCACGGCGGGATCTGCGCCTACACCTTCGAGCCGGACGGCGAGGTGAGCGTCGAACCGCTCGAGCTCTCGGCCGAGACGCTGCGCGCGCTTCGCGAGCAGCTGCTGCTGTTCTACACCGGCGAGGCCCGGAGCGCCTCGGCGGTGCTCTCCGACCAGGACGAGCGGACGAAGACCGGCGACGCCGAGATGCTCGAGAACCTCCACCGGACCAAGGAGCTCGGCCGCCGCAGCCGGGATCTGCTGCTCGCCGGCGACCTGTTCGCCTACGCGGAGCTGATGCACGAGCACTGGCTCAACAAGCGCAAGCGCTCGCCGGGCATGGCCACCGGCCGGATCGACGAGCTGTACACGCTGGCCCGCCGCAGCGGCGTCGTCGGCGGCAAGCTGGTCGGCGCCGGCGGCGGCGGCTTCCTGCTCGTCTACGCCCGCAACCCGGCCGACACCCGCCAGGCGATGGCCGCCGCGGGGGCGACCGAGCTGCCGTTCGACTTCGAGTTCGTCGGGGCGTACTCCACCGAATATGCCATGAGCCGGCGCCGTGGCCGGCGGCTCGCGCGTCGGCATCGTCGGCTGCGGCGCTGATCGGCCACAAGCGCGCCGACGGCGCTGCGCCGAGGACGATCGCGTGCGTCGGCGCGACTTCGACCCGCGTCGCCGAGCGCGCGGCCGAGGCGCTCGGTCCGACCGATCACGGCGGCCGAGCGCTGCGCCGACCTCGACGAGCTGCTCGTGCGCTCTGCGGCCCGGACGTCGTCGATCGTGGCCGCCACCCACGACCAGCTCGCGCCGCTCACCGAGCGCTGCCTGCGGGCCGGGTGCGCATGTGCTCGTCGAGAAGCCGGCCGGGCTGGGCACGGCCGCAGATCGACCGGCTGCAGCGGCCTCGCGAGCGAGCCGGACGCCGGGTCAAGGTCGGCTTCAACCACCGCTTCCACCCGGCGATCGCGCGACCTCGCCGCCGAGGTCCACTCCGGCGAGCACGGCGAGCTGATGCACGTCCGCGGGCGCTACGGCCACGGCGGCCGGCTCGGCTACGACCGGGAGTGGCGGGCGCAGCCGCGAGCCGCTCCGGCGGCGGCGAGCTGATCGACCAGGGCATGCACCTGCTCGATCTCGACCCACTGGCTCGCCGGCGCCGCTGCCGCTGCACAGCGCGCTGCTGCGCACCCACTTCTGGGACACCGCGGTCGAGGACAACGCCGCGCTGATCCTCGGCGCCGGCGACACGCCGCACCGAGCCGTGGGCGATGCTCCACGTCACCTGGACGGAGTGGAAGAACATGTTCTCGCTCGAGGTCTACTGCCGCACGGCGAAGCTCCAGGTCGACGGCCTCGTCCGCTCCTACGGGCCCCAGACGCTGAGGATCTACCGGATGAGCCCGGAGCTCGGCCCGCCGGAGCTCGAGGAGCGCGAGCTACGGGACCGACGACCTGTCCTGGGAGCGCGGAGTGGGAGCACTTCGCCGGCGGCGCATCGCCGGCGGCGAGCCGCTGCTCGGCGACCTCGACGACGCGCGCTACGCCTGGTCGGTCGTCGAGGCCGCCTACGCCGCCTCCCCGGCGTACGCCGAGCTCGTGCGCGAGCGCGTCGGCCGATGAGCGACGCCGAGCTGCCCCCGTCTGCATCCTCGCCGGCGGCCTCGGGACCCGCCTCGGCGAGAAGGTCAAGGACACGCCGAAGCCGCTGCTGGAGGTGGCCGGCGAGCCGTTCGCGCTGCACCAGCTCCGGCTGCTCGCCGACCACGGCGCCGGCGGGTGGTGATGTGCGTCGGCTACCTCGGCGAGCAGATCGTCGAGCGGATCGGCCCCGAGCGTTCGGGATCGAGATCGCCTACAGCTTCGACGGGCCCGGCCAGCTCGGCACGCTCGGCGCGATCCGCGGCGCCGCCGACTGCTCGGCGAGCGCTTCCTGTCCTCTACGGCGACACCTACCTGCGGATCGACTACCGGGCGGCCGCCACGCAGTGGGAGCGCAGCGGGCTCCCGGCGCTGATGACCGTGCTGCGCAACGGCGGGCGCTGGGACACCTCCAACGTCGACTTCGACGGACGCGCATCGTCGACCTACGACAAGCGCGCCCCGACCCCGGCAATGGACTGGATCGACTACGGGCTCGGCGGACTGACCGCCGCCGCGCTGGATCGTGTCGGTCCGAGGTCACCGACCTCGCCGATCTCCTACCACGAGCTGCTCGCGGCGCCGGCGAGCTGTTCGGGTTCGCCGCGACCGAGCGCTTCTACGAGATCGGCACGCCGGCAGCGCTCGCGGAGACCGGCGCGTTCCTGGCCGGGCAGGCCCGAGCGCGCTAGCCGAACTCCTCCTCGATCACCCGGATCGCCCGCGGCGGCGCGCGCAGGACCGACAGCCGGGCGATCGCCTCCATCGCCTCGGCGAACCGGGACTCGAGCACCCGGTGGACGACCATCACCAGCCGGGCCTGCTCGCCGAGCCCCTTCTGCACGACCGACTTGACCGACACGCCGGAGCGCGGCGAGCTCCGAGGCGACCCCGGCGAGCACGCCGGGCTCGTCGGCCACCTCGAGGTGGAGGTAGAACGCGGACGACGACGTCGACGACGATCGGCAGGTTCTCCGATGTCGGCGGCGTCGAGGCCGGCGGGATCATCGCGCTGATCACGTCGCCGAGCACGGCGCTGGCGGTCTGCGGGCCCCCCGCCCCGGGCCCGGACATGGTGATCTCGGTGATCGTCTCGGCGACTCCACGGTGACGGCGTTGAACGGTCCGCTCACCGAGGCCAGCGGATGGCCGGGATACAGGAACGCCGGGTGGACGCGGACCGACAGGCCGCCGTCGATCCGCTCGGCCGTGCCGATCAGCTTCAGGCCCAGGCCGAGCTCCCGGGCGTACTCCAGGTCGGCGGGCTGGATCTGCTCGATCCCCTCGTAGCTGCACCTGGTCGAGGTGGACCGGAGTGTCGAACGCCAGCCGGGCGAGGATCGCCATCTTCGCCGCCGCGTCGCGCCCGTCGACGTCCTCGGAGGGGTCGGCCTCCGCGTAGCCCAGCCGCTGCGCCTCGGCGAGCGCCTCCTCGAAGGTCGATCCCGCGCGCGGGCCATCTCGGAGAGGATGAAGTTCGTCGTGCCGTTGACGATCCCGTGGACGCGGTCGATCCGCGCGCCGGCCAGCGACTCCTGGAGCACCCGGATGACCGGCACGACGCCGGCCACCGCGCCCTCGAAGCGCAGCTGCACCCCCTCGGTGCGCGCCACCTCCCACAGCTCCTCGCCGTGCTGGGAGAGCAGCTGCTTGTTCGCGGTCACGACGTGGCGGCCGGCCCGCATCGCCCGCAGCACGTACTCGCGCGCCGGCTCGATCCCGCCCATCAGCTCGACGATCAGCTCGAGCGCTCCACGGATCTCCGTCGAAGTCGCCCCGCTGAACGGGTGAGGACGCCGACGAGCTCCGGCCGCAGCCCGGTCGCCCGCTCGACCCGGTCGGCGTGCTGCGGGCAGCAGCTCGGCGAACGCCGAGCCGACGGTGCCGTGGCCGAGCAGGCCGACGCGGAACGTCTCGCTCACGCCCGGCGCCCATCAGCCGACGTCGCGCGCCATCAGGTCCTCGTAGGTCTCCCGCCGGACGACCACCCGCGCGTCGCCGCCCGCGCAGAAGATCACCGGCGGCCGCGGGACGCCGTTGTAGTTGTTCGCCATCGCGTAGCCGTAGGCGCCGGTCGCCGGCGTGACGAGCACGTCGCCGACGGCGGGGTCGGGCAGCAGCGCGTCGCGGACGAGGACGTCGCCGGACTCGCAGTGCTTGCCCGCGACGTGGCAGCGGACGTGTCGCGCTCGGCGAGCGGGCGGTCGGCGAGCGCCGCCTCGTACGGCGCGCCGTACAGCATCGGGCGCAGGTTGTCCGACATCCCGCCGTCGACCGCGACCCACGTGGAGACGTTCCGCTTGATCGTCTCCACCGTGTAGAGCGTCACCGCGCTGTTGGCCACGAGCGCGCGGCCCGGCTCCACCAGCAGCCGGCGCGCCGGCGCCGAGCTCGGCGTGGGCGGCGCTCGACCAGCGCGGCGACGTACTCGGCCGACCGCCGGCGGATGCTGCGTCGCGGTGTAGGCCGCCGCCAGCCCGCCGCCGAGGTTGTAGACCGGGAAGTCCGTCCCGAGCGAGGCGACGCGTCCGACCGCCTCGCGCAGCGGCTCGAGCTCGAACAGCTGCGAGCCGATGTGGAAGTGCAGCCCGGCGAGCTCCAGCGTCGCCGTCGCCGGCCAGCCGCTCGATCGCCGATTCGGGCGTCGGCCACCGAGAAGCCGAACTTCGAGTCGGCCTGCCCGGTCGAGATCGCGGCGTGGGTGTCGCCCGCCACCCCGGGGGTCACCCGCAGCAGCACCGCGCGGCCTGACGCCCGGCTGCGGCGGCGATCGTCGCAGACGCGGTCGAGGTCGTCGAACGAGTCGAGCACGATCAGCCCCACCCCGGCGGTCGAGCGCCGCCGGCAGCTCGTCGCGCTGACTTCGCGTTGCCGTGGCAGCACGATCCGCTCGGCCGGGAACCCGCCGCGCAGCGCCATCGCGAGCTCGCCGCCGGAGGCGACGTCGCAGTCGAGCCCCTCCTCGGCGAGGACCCGGTAGACGGCGGTGCACGGGAACGCCTTCGAGGCGAACAGGACCGTCGAGTTCGGCGTGGCGGCGCGCCGAACTCGCCGCACGAATGCCCGCGCGCGGGCGCGGAGATCGTCCTCGGCGACGACGTACGCCGGCGTGCCGAACTCGCTGGCGAGCTCGACGAGGTCACAGCCGCCGACCTCCAGGTGGCCCCGGGCGTTCACCGGCTGCGCCGGTGGGTAGGACGTGGGAGAGCTCGGTGGCGGTGGCGCTCATCGCGCGCGATCATGCCATGCGGGTGGCATGATCGGCGGATGGTGCAGCCGGCGGTGGGTCACCCCGGTCGTTCCCGGACGAGGTCGCGACCTGCCGGCGGGCTCGCCTACTCGCTGTGGCTGGCCGACGCGACGCCCCACGGCGGGCGTGGTGATCCTGCACGGGCGCCGGCTCGGTGAAGGAGAGCCACCACGACTACGCCCGGGTCGCTGGTCGGCGCAGGGCTTCGCGGCGCTCGCGTTCGACGCCCGCGGCCATGGGGCGAGCTCGGGCGCCGCTCGACGGCCGGGCGATCGACGACGTCGCTGCGATGGCCGACCTGCTCCGCGAGCGCGTGTCGGCGCCGACGCCGCCGCTCGCGCTGCGGGGCTCGAGCATGGGCGGCTACCTGGCGCTGATCGCCGCGGCGGCCGGCGCCGGCGCCGAGGCGGTCGTGGCGATCTGCCCGGCGAACGCCGCGCTGCTGCGCCGCGGCCTCGCCACCGGCGCGCTTCGACTTCGCCGCCGACGTCCCCGCGCTCGACGCGCTGCTCGCCGAGCACGACCTCGCCGGCGCGCTCGCGGCCTCGAGATCCCGGTGCTGCTGCTGCACGCCGAGGGCGACGAGCAGGTGCCGGTCGAGCTCTCGCGCGAGCTGGCCGCCGAGCTCCGTCACCCCCGCAGCCGGCTGATCGTGATCCCGGGCGGCCATCACCGCTCGATCCAGCACGACGACGAGCTCCAGGCGGTGAGCGCCCAGTTCCTGACCAAGGCGCTGGCGGCCCGGACCTCCTGAGCGCGGACGCGTCCGCGCACGCCGGGCGGTCAGTGGCCGCCGAGCAGGACGTCGAGCGTCTTGCCGGCGCCGGAGAGGGTGCCGCCGAGGCCCTCGGTGGCGCCGTTGACGAGTCCGCTGACCGAGCGCGCCGGTGTTCGATGTGAGCTTCGACGAGCCCCGAGCTGACCGGTTGCACGACGCCGCTGAGGGCGCCGGAGACGCCGCTGACGGTGTTCTGGAGCGTCGAACCCGCGCCGGTCACGGTGCTGCCGAGCGTGCCGGTGGCCGGTTGACGGTCGAGCCGAGGTGCGCCGGTGGCCGAGTTGACCGTGCCGCCGAGTGACGGGGACTGGGTCGCGGCCGCGGGCGGTGTGGAGGACGGGCGCATCCGGTGGGGCACGGCTGCGTCCCGGTGCCCGTGCCGGGGAGCTTGGCGCCGGGCTGCGTGGCCGGCGACCCGGGCGCCGGTGATCGTCACGCCGGGCGAGCCGGGCGCCGCAGCGGCGCGCCCGCCCGCACCGGCGCTCCGGCGGTGGCCGGAGCGGCGAATCCGGGAGCCGTGGCGGCGACGATGGCCACGCGACGAGTCGCCGTCGACGGGTGCGAGGCCGAGGCGCTGGCTGAGGACGATGGCCGGCGTGCCGAGGTCCCCTGGTCGAGTCTGCGGCCAGCCGCGGAACGACGACGATCGGCGCTGGCCAGCACGAACAGCACCGCGGCGCCGGCGACCAGCGAGCCGGCGGTACCGAAGCCGGCCATGTATGCCCGTGTCGCACGCACCTCGTCAGTCCTATCGGCAGCTCAGCCGCGGAGACTTGAGCTCATGTCGGGGACCAGCGCGCGAGCACCGGGGCGACGCGCGGACCGAGCGGGTCGGTGCGCCGGATCCCGCCGCGGCGGCCGAGGATCAGCAGCCAGACCGCCGCCGACGATCATCAGCCCGATGCTCTCGAGCTGCGGTGCGGTGAGCCCGAGCGCGCGACCGGTGGTTGCGGCGCAGGAACTCGACGAGCAGCCGCTCGAGTCCTGACAGCAGCAGGTAGAACGCGAACAGCGCCCCGGGCCGGAAGCGTCGCGCATCCGCCACAGCCACCAGGCGACGAGCCCCATCGCCAGCGTCTCGTAGATCGGCGTCGGCTGGACCTTGACCCCGGGCGGCGTCGGCACGGTGCCGTGGGGATAGCCCATCGCCCAGGGCAGCTTCGACCCCGGGCAGGTGACCGGCGGTGATGCCGTGGTAGCACCAGCGCGCCGAAGTCGCCGTCGCCGGAGACCTGGCAGCCGATCCGCCCGATCGCGTAGCCGAGCGCGAGCGGGACGGCGGCCAGATCGAGCAGCCCGAGGTTGAGCATCCTCGCCAGCGCGCCCAGGCGATGACCGCGAGCGCACCGCCGATCACCCCGCCGTACCAGACGAGACCCGAGCCGGAGAACAGGCTGCCGATCAGGTCGTGCTTGACCTGCGCAGTAGTTCTCGATCACGTAGTACACGCGCGAGCCGACGAGCCCGCCGATCATCGCCGCGAAGGCCATCTCATAGGCCCAGTCGAGCGGCTTGCCGAGCTCGCGCAGCCGGCGCACGAGGATCGCGCCGGCGGCGATGAAACCCGCAGGCGAACACGATCCCGAAGCTCTTCAGCGAGATGCCGAGGACGTGGATCTCCGGCCGCACGGTCCGCAGCGTAGAGCCCGCCGTGCGGCGATGCCGTTAATCCGCGCCGTGCTGCCCGAGCGTCGTCATCCTCTGCGGCGGCCGCGGCACGCGGCTGCAGGAGCACGTGCCTCGATGCCCAAGCCGCTGGTGGAGATCGGCGGGCGGCCGATCGTCTGGCACGTGATCCAGATCTACCTCGCCCAGGGGTTCCGCGACTTCGTGCTGCTCACCGGGCTATCAAGGCCGAGCAGATCGAGCGGTTCGTGGCCGACGCGGCGTGGCCGGCCGACGCCAACGTCCGCTGCCTGGACACCGGCCTTGACACGCCGACCGGCGGCCGCGATCGCGCGGGCCGCTCGAGGCGCTCCCGGGCGAGCGGTTCTGCGCCACCTACGCCGACGGTGTCGCCGACATCGACCTCGGCCGGCTGCTCGCCGAGCACGCCGGCGCACGGCCCGCGCGCGACGATGACCGTCGTCCGGCCCGAGCTCCAGTTCGGCGTCGCCGAGCTGAACGGCGACGGACCGGTGCACGGGTTCGTCGAGAAGCCGCGCAGCGAGCAGTGGATCAACGGCGGCTTCTTCTGCTTCGAGCGCGACGTGCTCGACGTGCTCGAGGACGATTCGGTGCTCGAGCGTGAGCCGCTGGCCACGCTCGCCGCCGACGGGCGCGCTGCGCGCGTATCGCCACGAGGGGTTCTGGGAGTGCATGGACACCTACAAGGACGCGCTCGCAGCTCGAGGACCTGTGGTCAGCCGGGCGAGGCCCCGTGGAAGCTGTGGCCGTGAGCGCACCCGACGAGCTCCGCGGGCATTCGTGCCTCGTCACCGGCGGCCTACGGGCTGCTCGGCGGCTGGCTCGTCGACGCGCTGCTCGACGGCGGGGCGCGCGTCACCGTCCTCCGGCGCGACGAGACCGCCCGCATCGCTGCTCGCCAGCCGCCGGGCCTCGAGCGACCGTGTCGCGGTCGTCCACGGCGACGTCGCCGCCGACGGACTCGTCGCCCGCGCGCTCGCCGAGCACGAGATCGCACAGCGTCTTCCACCTCGCCGCCCAGACGCTCGTGCCGACCGCCAACCGCTCGCCCCGCTCGACCTTCGAGACGAACATCGCCGGGCACGTGGGAGCTGCTCGAGGCCTGCCGGCTCCACGGCGCCGAGCGGGTGATCGTCGCCTCCTCGGACAAGGCCTACGGCCCGCACGACGAGCTGCCCTACCGCGAGGAGCCATGCGCTCCAGCCCCGCTACCCCTACGACGTCTCCAAGGCGGCGACCGATCTGCATCGCCCGCTCCTACTGGCACACCTGGCGGCTGCCGGTGGCCGTGACCCGGTTCGCCAACCTGTACGGCGGCGGCGACTTCAACCGCTTCGCGGCTGGTCCCCGAGGCGGTGACCGCCGCGCTCGCCGGGCGCTCACCGGTGGTCCGCTCCGACGGCTCGCCCGAGCGCGATTTCCTCTACGTCGAGGATGCGGCCGCGGCGTACCTGGCGATCTGGGCCGCGCTCGGCGGCGACGAGGGCCAGCGGCGAGGCGTTCAACGCCGGCGGCGGGCGGCCGCACCGGGTGCGTCGACGTCGTCGAGCTGATCTGCCGCGCTCGCCGGCACCGGCGTCGCGCCCGACATCCGCGGCGCGGGCACGCCGGCGGGCGAGATCGACCGCCAGTGGGTCGACGCCGGCGAAGCTCACGCGGGCTGACCGGCTGGCGACCCCGGGTGGAGCTCGCGCGATGGGCTCGAGCGGACGATCGCGTGGTATCGGGACCACACGGCCGTAGCGGGAGCCCGCGATCGGGGGCCGGACCGACCGTCTGACGGCGCCTGTGACGGCCGGATTCTTCGAGGATCCTCACGGCGCCATGTCACACTTCGGCCATGGCGTCCAGCACCTCATTCGGCCGTGACCCCGGGCTTCAGGCCCGGATGATCCTCACGCTGTTCCTGCTCGGCCTCGTCTACGCGGTGCTGATCGGCGTGCTGTTCGCCGTCCGGCGCCGGCGCGGTGACGATCGCGATCATCGCCGGCGCGCTGTTCGCTCGTCCAGTACTTCACCTCGGACAAGATCGCGCTGGCCACGATGGGTGCCCACGAGGTCACCCCTGAGGAGGCGCCGCTGCTCCACGGGGCGATCGAGCGGCTGTGCATCCAGGCCAACCTGCCCGAAGCCGCGGGTGGCGATCGCCGAGAACCGCGATGCCGAACGCCTTCGCGATCGGCCGCTCGCCGAAGACGGCGACGGTCTGCGCGACGACTGGGATCCTCGAGCTGCTCACCCCCTCCGAGCTCGACGGCGTCCTCGCCCACGAGCTCACCCACGTGCAGAACCGCGACGTGATGGTGATGACGATCGCCAGCTTCTTCGCCTCGATCGCCTCGTTCATCGTCCAGATGGGCTTCTGGTTCGGCGGATTCGGCGGCGACGACAACGAGGACGGACTCGAGCTTCATGGTCGTGATCCTCGTCTCGGCCGTCGTCTACGCGATCTCGTTCGTCCTGCTCCAGGCGCTCTCCCGCTACCGCGAGTTCGCCGCCGACCGCGGCTCGGCGATCATCACCGGCCGCCCGAGCGCGCTGATCAGCGCGCTGCTGAAGATCTCCGGCGGGATGGAGCGGATCCCCCAGCGCGACCTGCGGGCGGCCAGCGGCGAGATGGCCGCGTTCTACATCTTCCCGCCGAAGACGAAGCAGGGGCTCAGCCGCTGTTCGCCACCCACCCGCCGCTCGAGGCGCGGATCGCGGCGCTGCAGCGCTATGAGGCCCAGCTCCAAGGCACGGGCGCTGACCGGCGGACGTGGGCTTCCTCGACGTGATCACCGGCCGGCGCAAGCTGGCCCAGCCCGCCTCGGACCGGCTGTTCGCGATCAGCACCGCGTACCCGTCGCTCACGGAATCGCTCGGCCTGCGCTCGGGCGACGGCGCGGCGATCGTGTTCCAGCCGCTCAGCTCCGCCGACTTCAAGGCGATCGTCACCGAGACCGAGCAGATCGTCGAGGCCACCGCCGGCGAGGGCGGCGCACACGTGGAGACGAGCGACGACAGCTATGGCTTCCGCTGGGTGACGCTCCGCGGTGGCGAGTTCGACGATCTCGTCGTCGGCATCAACGCGGTCAGCAGCGAGCTCCAGGGCGGCGGCTACGGCGACCGGCTGCTGTGCGCGGTGTTCCCGTTCACCGGCGACGGCGGCGAGCGGGTGTACTGGATCTACAACTACAAGCGCGGCTTCTTCTACCCGTTCGTGCCGAGCGGTCGGGAGGGCGAGCGCGACAACGAGCGCGAGCTCGTGCTCAAGGCCCAGATCGGTGCCGAGCTGCCGGTCGAGCCCGAGCTCGAGCGGTGGTTCGCCCTCTGGGGCATCCCGCTGTAGGCGTCGCGCAGCGGACGTCGAACAAGTGGCGCCCGTGCCACGTCGGCCGGTCCCGAACGCTGCCGTGAACCCCGCTGGGGAGGGGTCATCGAGTTGCGGGATCGCCGGTCTTTCGAGCGGCACAGCGCGTCATGCGTCGCACTGTGGCGTGTCGAGCCGCGTCACGCGGCCCAGTGCGTCACGCGGAACGGAACGCGAGGCGGTTGTCGTGTTGTGCCGCAGCGCTGCGGCATTCCCTGACCCACCCCTCCCCAGCGGGATTCGCCACGCGACTGCGCTCGGAACCTCAGCGCCCGGCCGCGAAGTACGGCGCCAGCGCGAACACGCTCGCCTGCGGTCGCAGGCGATGCGCGGTGGCGTAGTCGCGGGTCGCGGAGCCGAGCTGGCCGAGCTCGGTATCTATCCGTGAGAGCACGAGCCAGTGCTGGTAGTTGTCGGGCTCGCGATCGGTCGCCCGGCGGAGATCCGCCGCGGCGTCACCGAGCCGGCCGCCGGCCTCGAGCACGAGGCCGCGCTGCTCATAGGCGCTCGCCGACCACGGCTCGGCGTCGACAGCCTGGTGGGCCCAGGCGAGCGCGGTCGAGAGGTTGCCGGCGTTCGCGGCCTGCTGGCTGCGCCGCAGAGCGCCCGTCGAAAGCAGGCCGGGGAGCTGGATGATCGCGAACGCCGTCGCGGCGAGCGCGATCGCCGCCCGGGCCGGAACGGGAAGCCGGAGCCTGCCGTCGGAGAGCCGCGCCCCGGCGGCACTGACCGCGAGCAGCGCGAGCACCGTCACCGCCGTCGACTCCCACATCCAGTCGACGGTGGCGTGCAGGAGGTAGACGAGGAAGCAAGCCACCGCCGCCGCCGCCGCGCCCGCGCTCATGCCGCGTCGGGCCTGCCGCAGCACACTCCCGGCCACGGCGAGCGCGGCGAGGCACACGGCGATGATCAGGGCGAGGCCCGGGGCGCCGAGCTCGGCCATGTTCTGGAGCCAGATGTTGTGCGAGTTGCGGATGAACTCGCCGTTCGTGCCGTGCTCGTTCCACCAGAACTCGATCGTCCCGGCCCCGAGGCCGGTCGCGGGGTGGGCGTCGAAGGCCTTGATCGAGGACTTCCACAGCGGGTACCGCGAGCCGGACAGACTGCTGAGACGCGCCGTCGGGTCGGCCGTGCTCTGCGCGGTCGCCCCGTGCGTGAACGAATGCCACGCCTTGCTGATGACGTGCGGTCCGGCGACCGCGAACGCCCCGAGCGCGACGACGAGCGCAGCTAGGCCGACGACACGCCGCGCCGCCGGCGGCAGCCGGAAGCGGTCGACGCCGAGCAGCGAGGTCGCGAACGCCACGCCGCCGCTGACCGCCATGCCCGCGACGAGCGCCCCGAACACCGCCCCGGCACCCCGGGTGCCTGTCGCATGGGCGATCTCGGTCGCGCTCGACGAGCGCACGGCGGCGATCGCGATTCCCGTCCCGGCCGCGGCTCCCGCGAGGTGGAGCAGCGCGGTGAGGCGGTTGCGGCTGAGCGCAAACACGGCGATCGCGCCCAACGCGACGCCGCCGACGCCGGCGCGCGAGTAGCTGAGGTACGTCATCAGCCCGGCGACGGGCACGAGCGCGGCGGCGATCGCCCGGCGCAATCGCAGCGTGTCCCCGGCGCTCCAGGCCACCGCGAGGGCAGAGCACATCGCCCCCCATGCGGCGACGGCGTTCCAGTAGCCGAACGGGAAGCTGAGACGGTCGATGTGGTAGGCGACGTCGATCCGGTCGACGCCGAACACCGAGGGCGAGAGGCGGCTGCCGACGGCGACCGCACAGACGACCATCGCCCCCGCCCCGACCCCCGCGATGGCGGCCCGCCAGGTCCGCTCGTCGAGCACGCAGACGGCGAATGTGACGAGGCCAAGGTAATCAAGCGAGCGGGCGAGCTCGGTCCAGGTCAACTCCGAGCTGTCGGTCCACAGCAGACTGAGCGCGGTCCACGCGGCGTACGCAGCGAGGCTGGCGAGCAGCGCGAGCGTGACCTTCGCCGGGCGGCGACGGGGCAGCAGCCCGAGCGCGACGGCGAGCGCCACGAGCCACCAGATGACGAGACCGTGCTCCTCGAAGGCGACGGTGTCGTAGGAACCGCCGCCGCGGAGCGCGTAGATCACGAGGATCGCCCCGAAGCCGGCGAACGCCAGTACCCGCCGAAGCCGGGTCGAACTGCGCCCTGGCCGGGCCTCGGCCGGCGGATCGGCGATCGGCGTGGACTCCTCGGCTAGCATCCGCTCACCCGTCGTACCGCACCATGAAGCGCGCCCTGCTCATCTCCGCATATATCGGCATTGTGCTGGCGATTCCTGCATCGGCCGGCGCCGCATTTCTGCCCGGCTGCGCGAATCCGGCCGACAGCGCGCTCAACCAGTACTGCGACGCCGTCCCCACCACGCACGGCGCTCAACCGCCGAGGGCCGGCGGCCCGGCCCTGGCCGGCGTGCTGCCACCGACCGTCCGTCGGGAGCTGCTCCGCTCCGGGGGCACAACGCCCGCGGCCGCCGCCGCGCGCCGGCGGCTGCTCACGCTCCCCGCCCCCGCCCGTGCGGCCAACACCACATCGCCGCTGAGCGAGGGACGGATCGACGCCTGGTCGCTGCGGTGGTGGATGATCGCCGTGCTCGCGGCGATCGCACTCGGGCTGCTCGCGTTGGCCGGCGAGCGCTACCGGCGCTCGCGCGGTGGCTCCGGCGCCCCCGGCTCGGCCACCCCCCCGCCGGCAGACCCGGCGACTGCTCCGTAGCCTTCCGCGCCGCGCGCCTGGACCGGCCTCAGCGGTTGAGCGAGCGGGCAAAGCCGGCGACGGTCCGGTAGACGAGCTTCGGCTGCAGGCTCTGCGAGAACATGCCGAGGTGGTACGCCCAGTACGACGGATTCGGTCCGAAGACGGTGTCGCGCCACGTGTAGTAGAAGACGTGCTGGAGCCGCAGCCCTCGACGCTTGGCAGCGATCAGACGCAGGAAGGCGGTGACGTTGGCGTTCTGGCCGCGCTGACTGACGAGGTACGCGTCTGGGGGTCCGCCGGCCCACCCCCACTCGGTGATCCACAGCGGTTTGCGCGGGAGGTGGTACTGCGCGAGGACGCGCCGCGCGACGGTCAGGCGGGAGAACGCGTCCCTCACCGTGCCGGAGTACGGGTGGAGCGCGAGTGCGTCGAAGTACCGCCCGGCCCCGGCGCGCAGGATCGTGCGCAGGAACGCGGTTTCGTCGGTCGGGCCGTAGAACGGCGTCCCGGCGCTGACCACGAAGGCGTGTCCGTCGACGCGGTGGATCGCGCGGTAGGTCGCGGCCAGCAGTCGCACGTAGGCGCGCGGATCCGGCCGCGGCGCCCAATAGGTGGAGAGGTTCGGCTCGTTCCACACCTGCCACATCGTCACCGGGTAGTAGGGCAGGTGCGGATTCCGCTTCCAGAACGTCCCGTGCGGCCCGTAGCGCTTCACGCAGACGGCAACCCATTGGGCGAACTGGTTGGCGTGCCGCGGCGGGTACATCCCGACAAACGGCCCCGATCCGGGGGCGGTGGAGCGGAACTTCGGCGGATCGAGCAGGACCGGGAGCCAGCGGATGTGGTGGCGTGCGAGGGCGGCGACGAGCGCGTCGAATCCGGCGAACGAGTAGTGGCCGGCCGGGTACTCGGTCTGCGCCCAGGACAGCCCGCCGCGGAACAGGCCCACGTGCGCGGCGGCCATCAGGCCGAAGCTGCAGTTGCGGAAGCTCCCCTGGTCGTTCTCGACGTACGGGTCGGAGAACCCGAGGAACGCGCGTTTGTCGTTGAACACCGCATACCGGGACGAGCAGTAGGAGAACGCCGCGGCGCGCGCGGTCGTCGCAGCGTGCGCCGCCGGGGCGGCCGCCGTCAGCCAGGCCGGGACCGTCCAGCCCGCGGAGATCACGGCTGCCAGCGCGGTGATGCGGGCGATCCGACGGCGACGTACGCTGAGCCGATGCGGCTGTGCCGGTGCCCTCACGCCCATCGGCCGCATTCTGGCAAATCGCCCGGCACCCGGGGCCGGTGCGGATGAGGCGATTCGCGCTCGTCACGTTGGTCGCCGCGGTGGGTGCGGCCGGTCCTCCCACGACGGCAATCGCGGCGCCGGTCGCCGGCTCCCCCGACCCGAGCTGGGGCACCCGCGGGCTCCAGGCGGTCCCGGTCGGGCAGTGGGGCGCCGCGACGTCGACCGCACTCCAGCCCGACGGCCGCCTCGTGACCGCCGGGGAGGCGAGCCTCGGCGGCGGCCGCTACGCGCTGATCTCCACCCGGATGCTCCCAAATGGCTCGCTCGACCGCAGCTACGGGACCGGCGGGACGGTGGAACTCCAGGTCGGTGGTCCCTCGGGCGGGAACTCGGTGGCGATCGCCCCGGACGGGCGGATCGTGCTCGCCGGGTTCGGCCAGCGCGGCGGCCATCTCGCATTCGCCGCCGTTCGGCTGCGCGGCGACGGCCGGCTTGATCCGAGCTTCGGCTCCGGCGGGGAGCAGACCGTGGTCGTCGGCTCGGGGGCGATCGCGAACTCGGTGCTGATCGAGCCCGACGGACGGATCGTGCTCGCGGGGACCTCGGCCAAGATCGGCGCGACGGCCTCGGACAACGCTGTCACGCTCGTCCGCCTCACCGCCGCCGGTCAGATCGACCGCTCGTTCGGGACCGGCGGCATCGCCCGGCTCGCGGCTCCGGCCGCGGCCTGGGGAATGGCCCGCCAGCGCGACGGCCGCATCATCGTCGCCGGGCAGTCGAACGCGCCGCCGACCGGCGACCTGTTCACCACCCTGCTCCAGGCCATCTCCGGCACGCAGGTGTTCCTCGTCGCTCGCGTGCTGCCGAGTGGCACGCTCGACCCCGGCTTCGGTCGGAACGGGGTCGTGCACATCCCGGTCGGGGAGCAGGCGATCGGCGACGCCGTGGCGATCGAGCCCGACGGACGGATCGTGGTCGCGGGCTCGGCGTTCGCGGGGCGGGCGATCGCCGCCGTCGCACGACTGCTGCCGAGCGGAGCGAACGATCCGGCGTTCGGTGCCGGGGGCCTGACGACGTTCGCGCTCGGGCGGGCGATCAACGCCGTGACGATCGCTCCGGGCAACCGGATCCTGCTCGCGGGCAGCGGCCCGACCGCGATCCGGCTCACGGCGCGGGGTGGCCTCGATCCATCGTTCGGGACCGGCGGGATCGTCGCCTATCCGGTCGGCCAGAACGACGCCGCCAACGCCGTCGCGATCCAGGCCGACGGCGGGATCCTGCTCGCGGGGTGCACCGAGGTCGGCGGCCGGCTGATGCTGTCGGCGATGCGCCTCGTGAGCTGAGCGGCCGGCGTCCCGGGGCCCGCCTTGAGCGTCCCGCGGACGCCTCGATCATCCGTCCAGTTGGGGTCGGAAAGGTGTCCAGTCAGGCGTCCACCCGCGGGTGTCCCACGCGCAATGCCCCGACACGGACGATGTGCTCCGCTCGCGCTTCCGCCTGCTCTTCCCGCTGCTCACGGCCCTCGCCCTCGTCGTGGCCCTCGCCGCGATCCCGGCCTCGTCGCTCGCCGCGACCGGCTCGCTGTTGAGTGCGTTCGGCACGAGCGGTTTCTCGCTCGTCAGCCACGGGAGCCTCGATGTCGCCGCGGCCGTCGCGATCCAGAGCGACGGGAAGATCGTCACCGCGGGCGAGACGAAGTCCTCCACCGGGACCGCGGAGATGATCTCGACCCGGATGACCCCGGCCGGAGTGCTCGACCCGACCTACGGCAACGGCGGGATCGTCACCGTCGACATCAACGGCTCCTCCTGCGCGAACGCGCTCGTCATCCAGCCCGACGGAAAGATCGTCCTTGCCGGCGCCGGCAACGGCAACGGCGCGCTCGACTTCGCCGCTGTGCGGCTGCTCCCCAACGGCGCACTCGACACGAGCTTCGGCACCGGCGGCGTGACTACGGTGCCGATCGGCTCCTACGCGATCGCCAACGGGATCGTGCTCCAGCCCGACGGCAAGCTCGCGCTCGGCGGCGCGGCCACGGTCTCGCAGAACGAGGCCGCGATCGCCCGCCTCAACGCCGACGGGACGCTCGACACGAGCTTCGGCGGCGGCGGGACGGCCACCGTCCCCCTGCCCTCGGCGGCATGGGGCATCGGGCTCCAGGGCGACGGCAAGCTCGTGCTCGCCGGCCAGCAGACCTCGAGCGGGACGCAGGCGTACATGGCGGCGCGGTTCACGGCGTCAGGCGCGGCGGACACCGGCTTTGGCAGCCAGGGCGTCGTCACTCTCCCGGTCGGCTCGTGGGCCCAGGCGAACGGGATCGGCATCCAGCCCGACGGGCGGATCGTGATCAGCGGCAGCGCCTGGTCCTCGACCGTGGTCGCCGCCACCGTGCGACTCAACTCCGACGGAAGCAAGGATCAGAGCTTCGGCACCGGTGGCCTCTCCGAGGTCCCCTACGGCGGGGCGATGAACGGTCTCACGATTCAGGGTGACGGCCACATCGTGCTGGCGATGACCGGCGCGGCCGCGATCCGCCTGAACCCGAACGGCGGCGCCGACACGAGCTTCGGCAGCGCGGGCGTCGCGACCGCGCGGATCGGCACGACGAGCGACGCTGCCAACGGCGTCGCCGTGAACCCCGCAACCGGCGAGGTCGTGCTCGCCGGCACCGCGATCGTCGGCGGTCAGGGCAAGCTCTCTGTGATCGGCCTCTCCGGTGACACCGGCACGACCACGACGACGAGCACGGCCACGAGCTCGAGTGCCTCGACGACGCAGACGAGCACCAGCACGACCGCCTCGACCGCGTCGACCGCCACCCACACGGCGGCGACGAGCTCGACCGTGCCGAAGACGAGCACGACCACCACCGCGACGCGCCCGGCGCCGCCGCACACCGTCCCGATCACCACCCGGCTCACGACCCCCCCGTCGCGGACGCCGGCCCCGGCCGTCCACGGCAAGCCCAAGCCGGTCAAGAAGGCGGCCGCGAAGAAGCGCAAGTCCGCCCCGCACCGGGTCAAGGCCGCCCACCGCCACCGCAAGCCGGCCAAGCATCATCGGCGCAAACCGGTCAAGCACCGCTCCGCGCACAAGCGCTGAGACTCTCTTAGACTTCCCGCCCTGAGCTACGAGGCCGCCACCCATTACGACCGCGTGACCGCGGCCTGGGGCTTGCTGCTCGGCGAGGAGCTCCATTACGGCGTGTTCGCCGATGACGACGAGCCGCTGCCGATGGCCACCGCCCGGCTGACGGAGCGGATGATCGAGGCGATCGAGCTGTCCTCGGGGCTCGAGGTGCTCGACGTCGGCTGCGGCACCGGGGCCCCGGCCTGCCGGCTCGCCGGGGACTTCGGAGTGGGCGTGACCGGGATCACGACGAGCGCCGAGGGCATCGAGGCCGCGCGCAACCGCGCCACGGACGCCGGCCTCACACAGCAGACCCAGTTCGAGCAGCGCAACGGGATGGACAACGGGTTCCCGGACGCGAGCTTTGACCGCGTGTGGGTGCTCGAGTCCTCCCATCTGATGCGCGCTCGAGACAAGCTCATCTCCGAGTGCGCCCGTGTGATGCGTCCCGGGGGCCGGATGGCCCTGTGCGACATCATCCGCCGGCGTGAGATGAGCCTGGCCGAGGTCCGTCAGCTGCGCGAGCCGCTGGCGCTCCTGCGTGACGTGTTCGGCGACGCGCGGATGGAGCCGCTGTCGGAATACAACCGGCTGTGCGAGCAGTCCGGACTGCGGGTCGTGCAGGAAACCGACCTCACGACCGAGACCCGTCCGACGTTCGCCTGGTGGCGGACGAACGCGGAGCGTCACCGCGACGAGGTCGTCGCGCTGCTCGGCGAGGAGGACTGGGACCGCTTCGTCCGCTCCTGCGACGTGCTCCAGGACTTCTGGGACGACGGCACGCTCGGCTACGGGCTGATCGCCGCGGCGAAGTAGCCACCGCGCAGACCGCGCCGCGAAGGGCTACTCGGCGCTGTCCGCCCGCCGGATCACTCGCGCCGGCGCCCCGGCGACGATGACCCCCTCCGGCACTGCGCGGATGACAACCGCCTGGGTGGCCACCACGGCGCCTGCCCCGACGTCGGCCTGGACCTGCGCGTAGGGGTACAGCAGGGCGCCATCACCGATCACGATCTCGCCCTCGTCACCCGGACGCCATCGCGCCTGCGCGGGGCTCATCGAGATCCCGTGGTGCACGCACACGCCCGAGCCGATGTGTGTATTGGCCCCGATGACAATCGAGAGCGGGTGTGGCAGTTCGAGGCCGGGGCCGATCGTCACATCACGACTGACATCCATGCCGTGGAACGTGATTAACAGCCGCCGCCAAAAGAATGTCATCCACCACGGACTGCCGATCAGCAGTCGGACGAGCACGTTGGCGTGCAGTGACGGGTTGGTGAGCAGCCGTGGAATCACCATCCGCCGTGCGCGACGGGGATCCTCATCCTTGTACGCGTACCCAGTAAGGGTGTCGGACACGAGCAGACGCCAGATCTGGCGAAGGCCAGTCTGCGGGTGCCCGCTCACCACTCGGGAGCGCGTGTCAGTGCGCTTCCGCGGCGCCCGCGGGGATGTGAGCGGCGGGGTGCTCAGGCGGTGAGCCCGCCATCGACAACGAGCACCTGACCGCTGATGAATCCTGCCCCCGGTGAGGCGAGGAAACTCACGGCCGCGGCGACGTCTTCGGGCTCTCCGAGTCGGCCGGCCGGGGTACGTCGGCTGATCTGGCCAAGCTGGGCTTCGTCGAGTCCGTGGGACATCTCAGTACGTAGATACCCAGGAGCGACAGAATTCACCGTAATTCCACGTGTCCCGAGTTCACGGGCCAGGGAACGGGTGAAGCCGTCAAGCGCGGCCTTCGTTGCCGAGTACACCGACAGCCCCCGATAGCCGGAGATCCCGACGATCGAGGAGATGTTGATGATCCGCCCGGAGCCCTGCTGGAGCATCCGGCGGCTGATGACCCGGGTCACATGGATCGTGGCCCGGAGGTTGAGGTCGATGACAGTGTCAATGTCCTCGTCGCGGACAAGCGGGAGCACCCCGTCGCGGGCGACACCGGCGTTGTTGACGAGGACGTCGACACGCCCGAATCGGTCGATCACCGCACGCGCGAACGCGCTGCAGGCCTCGGGGTCGGAGAGATCGACCGGCGCATAGAAGAAGCGCTCGTCGCCGTACTCGCCCGCCCACCGGTCGATGTTCTCACTCGGGGCGCGGCTGCAGGTCGCCACCCGGTCGCCGTCGCGCAGGAACTTGGCCACGATCCCGGCGCCGAGGCCACGGCTGCCGCCGGTGATGAGGACGACGCGGTCGCTCATGCCCGTGCTCCTGCCGCGCGCCGCAGCACCTTATTGCCAAGCGTCTGAAGCTCCTCGACGAATCGGATGCGCCGCGGCCGGCCGGCCGCGGGCAGTGATTCGCAGGCCTCCCGGACCCGCCGCTCGAGCTCCTCGGGGTCGACGCCCTCGGCGGGGACGATGTCGGCGGCCACGATCTGGCCGGTCACCGCGTTCGAGCGGCCGTAGACCGCGGCCATCGCGACGCCGGGGACCGAGCAGATCAGCTCCTCGACGGGGAGCGGGTGGACCTTGGCGCCACCGACGTTGATGATCTCGCTCGTCCGGCCGACGAAGTGGATGCGGTCCTCGCGGATCTCGACGAGGTCCCCGGTCGCTCGCCAGGCCGGCTCGGAATCGCCGGCCTCGTGGTAGCCGAGCATCCCCACCCGGGAGAGGACCTGGAGCTCGCCGTCGACGATCCGGAAGCGGACCTCGGCGTCGTCGGGGCGGTCGAGGACGGAGAGCGGGATCCCGCTCTGGCCGTCGCGAACCGAGACGACCGAGCCGAACTCGGTCCCGGCGTAGACGTGCGAGAGACGCGCATCCGGGAACAGCTCGCGCAGCCGCGCGATCAGGCTCTCGGGCGCAGCTTCCCCGCCGAGCGTGATCTGGGCGATGGCCAGCCGGGCCGCCGTCTCGGCATCGAGCCGGCCGACGAGCAGCCGCCAGAAGGTCGGGGTGGCGCTCACGTGCGTGACCGCGTGGTCCTCGATCGCGGCGATCACGTCGTCCGCCCGTCGCGAGGCGGGGACGACGAGCGTGCCGCGGCCGGCGAGCACGTGGAGGAGGACCTGGATCCCCGCGAACTGGTTGAGGTTGTAGGCGAGCAACCACCGCGTCCCGGCCGCGCGCTCCGGGTGGCGGACCCCGGCGATCAGCCGGCTCCACTCGTGGCGGGCGCCCTTCTGCTCCCCGGTCGTCCCGGTGGTGAGGATCAGGACCGGCGCCGGATCGGACCCCGTCGGAGCCTCACCGCCGGCGCCATCGCCGCCCGCGCGGGCGAGCTCGTCGAGATCGACCGTCCGGACCGCGCCGGCCTCACGCCCGGGGTCGGCGAGTACGACGCCGTGGCCGAACCGCTCCGCGATCCGCTCCACCGCCTCGGGCTCGAGATCGCGCGGGTACAGACACGCCTCGGCACCGACCGCGCTCGCGGCGAGCACGGCCACGACGGTGTCCGCGGCCGAGGTGAGCACCGAGCCGAACCGCTCGATCCCCTCGGCCTGGAGGCCGCGGGCGACGGCGGTTGCGCGCTCGACGGCGTCAGCCCAGGTCAGCCCCCCGTCGGGCTCGATCACCAGCGCGTGATCGGGAATCTCCCCCGCCGCGCGCACAGCCAGGTCGATCAGCACGAGCTCAGCGGTAGTAGTCGATGATCGCGCCGACGGTCTCCGGCACGAGTCCATCGGAGTACGGATCACGGCCGAACTCGTCCTCCAGCACGGCGGAGATCTCGGCCAACTCGAGCGAGTCGAGCCCGAGATCCGCCGTCAGGTTCGACTCCGCCGTGATCTCGACGTTCGCGGCACCCCGCCGCTGCAGGAGAGTCTGGATCGTGTCGCGGACGAGCGACTCGGCGTGGGCGATCGTGTCGGCGTCGGGCATCATGCTCCCTGGGTCTTCGGCGTGGGTGGCGGCTCTCCCCCGGCACCGCGGTCCTGCCGCCCCTGCGGCCCGGGAGCATACCCTGGACCGGCGCACGCCGGTCGGTCGCCGGTAGCCTGCACGCCGATGGCCAGCACCGAACGTCCGCCGCTGAAGGTCGACCTGCGGCTGTTCAGCACTCGCGCCGGCCTGGAGGGTGGCGACGACAAGGGCGGCCGGGGGTTCCTGACCCGCACCGTCTGGTTATTCGTCAACGCGATCGTGTTCCTGAACCCGGTCCTCCCCGCCTACAAGCTGAAGGCGGCGATCCTGCGCGCGTTCGGGGCGACGATCGGCGAGGGAGTCGTGATCAAGCCCTCGGTGAACATCAAATACCCGTGGTTCCTCACGATCGGCGACCACTGCTGGATCGGCGAACAGGCCTGGCTCGACTGCACCTCCCCGCTCACGATCGGCAGCCACGTCGTCATCTCCCAGGGCGCGTACCTGTGCTGCGGCACCCACGACTGGGAGGACCCGGGGATGGGCAGCGTGATCACCCCGATCGTCGTCGAGGACGGCGCCTGGATCGCGGCCTTCGCCCGGATCGCCGGCAACGTCACGATCGGCCAGGAGGCGATGATCGCGATGGGCGCGGTGGTGTTCACCGACTGCGAGCCGCGCGGCACCTACCGCGGCAACCCCGCCCAGCGGGTCGGGCGGCGGCGAATCCGCAGCTACCCCGGGCCGCGGCGGCCGCCCGAGCAGCGCGACTGACGGCGCGGGCGGGTGGCGGGCCGGGCGGCATTTCCTGGCCGCGGCGTCGGGATCGCGAGCCGAGTGTCAGGAAGTTCCGCGTGGCGCGGAAGAACCCGACACGCGCCTCCGCCGAGCAGCCTGAGTGTTGAGAAACGCCGCGCCAGAGCGGCACACCGCGACAATCGCGCCCGCCCCGGCGGCGCGTGCCGCCCCAAGCCGAGCACCGCGGCTCCACGCGTCACGCGCGGACCGATCAGTGACACGTGACTCAGCAGGCCGCGAGCACACCATGCCCCTCCGTCTCCCCTGCGGGGTTCAGGGCCGCCCGGGGCCGGTCGCGGCGTCAGGGGCGCGATCGCCCGCGCCCGCGCCGGCGCGCCAACGCCAGCTCCATCGCGTCGACGCTCCCCCGGGCGCACTTGGCCCACGAGAAGTCCTCCAGGCGCCGGAACCCCGCGGCGCGCATCTCCTCTCGCCGCGCCGGGTCGGTGAGCACATCGCGCAGGCCGGTGGCGATGTCCGCGACGTTCTCGGGATCGACGAGTCGGGCCGCGCCGCCGGCGACCTCGCCGGTCGCCCCGCTGGTCGAGGTGACGAGCGGCGTGCCGGTGGCGAACGCCTCGAGCACCGGGTGGCCGAAGGTCTCGTACAGGCTCACGTACGCGATCGCCTCGGCGCCGCCGTACAGGCCGGGGACGTCGGCCTGCGGGACGCGGCCGAGGAACAGGACCCGGTCGGCGATACCGGCCTCGCGAGCCACCTGCTCGAGCTCGGCCCGGGTGACGTCGGCGTCTCCCCCGACGATCACCAGCTTGTGCGGCAGCTGCCCGTCGCGGACGAGCTCCGCGAACGCGCGGATCAGCCGCGCATGGTTCTTCAGCGCGTACAGCCGTGAGATGCAGAGCACGTAGGGCGAGCCGTCCGGCGTGCGGTAGGGCTCGACTGCGTCGGCGCCCTGGCCCTGCAGCTCGTACACCCACGGCGACGGGCCCATCGGCACGGCGACGATCCGCTCCGGGTCGAGGTCGAACAGACGGATCGCATCCCGGCGGAGCGTCTCGGTGACGGCGACGACGACGTCCGCCGTGCGCGCCGACCGGGGCACCGCGAACCGCAGGTACGCCGAGCGGACGCGGCCGATGTCGTCGCCGAGCAGGAAGTGCTGGACGGCGTGGAGCGCGAGCACGTTCGGCCGGGGGTACGTGAGCGGCCGGTAGTTGCCGGTCGAGAACAGGACGTCGACGCGGTCCGCGGCGGCACGCGCGGCGAGCGCGACCTGCTCGTAGGCGACCCGGCCCGGCCGCGCGGTCGGCACCCGGCACATGCGGACGCGGAGCTTGGGATGCGACCAGCGCTCGGCCGGCTCGTACCAGCGCGCGACGTACGCGGTGACGCGGTCGACACGGGGGTCGGCGAGGATCTCCGGGAGCAGGCCCTCGATGTAGCCGCCCGCTCCCCCCTGCCCCTCGCCGAGACCGCTGCCCGCGGCGATGACCTCGAACCCTACGTGCACGCCGGAACGCTGGGGCAGGACATCGGCGCGGCAGTGTAGTGGTCAGGTAACCTCACGCGCGCTTTGGCCGACGGAGACGACCAGACCCCCCCGCGGCGGGACGCGGCGGCCGACCGCGACGGCGAGGGCGACGGCGGGGCGCAGCTGACCGTGGCGGACATGAGCTTCCGGGAGCTCGTCTGGTCCGACTACGAAGCGAGCATCGTCGAGCGCGACGAGTCGCCCCGGCGCCGTGCCCTCATGTATCCCGTGCGACTGCTCCTGAACCCCTCACTGCAGCTCGCCTTCCTCGTGCGTCTCGCCCAGAAGGGTCCCTCGTTCCTGCGCTATCCGATCCGCTACGCGCAGATCATGTTCTTCTCCTCGGAGATCCACGAGTTCCGCGGCGAGGGCGCGACGGTGCTCGGGCCCGCCGTCGCGTTCCCACATCCGTGGTGCATCATCATCGGGGGCGGCGCACGGATCGGCGCCGGCGTGACCGTCTACAACAACACCGGGATCGGCGCCGATCGTCATCTCCGCCACGGCTCGGCGCAGAGCCGCGGGCCACGGATCGGCGATCGTTCGGTGATCTACGCCTACAGCGCAATTCAAGGACCGTGGGATGTGGGTCACGACGCCGTCGTCGGCATCCACGTCGTGCTCGACGAGCATGTGCCGCCAGGCGCTCTGAAGTCCTACCGGCGCCTCCGCCTCGCCGGCGAGTGGCCCGGGGAGAATCGCGCTCGTTGGCGCATGAACCACAAGGAGGTGCGGGCATGAAGCAGGGGGTGCGCGACCAGGTCCGACTGCGTCTCCCCCGCGCGCTGGCGCTCTACCAGCGCCACATCGCACCGTTGCTCGGTGGCGACCGGCGAGCGCAGGAGCTCGCCGACTGGGCGACCCGCGGCGCGCCACTCGTCGCCAGCACCGGGATGCACGGGATCCGCTTCGAGGCGGACGGGATCTGGATCGACGACGGTGCCGGTGGGCTCTGGGCCTACCTGCCCCAGACGATCTCCACGACGATGGGGGCCGAGTTCGGCCTGCGCTACGAGCAGGCCGAGGTCCAGGTGCTCGCCGACCGGCTCCCGGCCGGCGGGACACTCGTCGATGTCGGAGCGAACGTCGGCCTCCACAGTGTCCAGCTCGCCAAGCTCGTCGACGGGCTGCGCGTGCTCGCCTTCGAGCCGGTCGGCCAGACCTTCACGCTGCTCCAGCGGAACATCGCCAAGAACGGCGTCGCCGAACAGGTGACGGCGCGCCGGGCCGCGGTCTCGGACCGGGACGGCACGCTGCGGCTGACGACGAACTTCCAGTACGCGAACTTCGTCGTGCCCGAGGGATCGCGGGCGGCGGAGGATGCCGTCGAGGAGGTCGACTGCCGCACGCTCGACGGGCTGCTGGACGGCACCACCGAGCGCGTCGACGCGATCAAGTGCGACGTCGAGGGCGCCGAGCTCGCCGTCCTGCGCGGCGCCGAGAAGACGATCGATCGGTTCCGCCCGCTGCTGCTGCTCGAGGTCGACGCCCGCTGGGCGGCGCGCTACGGCAACACCGGCGCCGACGTGTTCGCGTTCCTCACGGGTCGTGGCTACGGCTACGAGTGCTTCGTCGGGGAGCAGCTGCTGCCGGCGAGCACCGTCGAGCAGGACCTCGGCCGCGCCGCGAACTTCCTGTTCACGCCGGCCTAGTCCCACGGGTGTCGCTCACCTTCTACCCGCGGTGGCGGTCGACGCTGGCCGTGGCCCGGCGCAGCGGCATGACCGGCCCGACCGCCCTCGCGCTCTCGACCCTCCCCGGCCGCCTCGCCTGGGTGGCGTACCTCCGCCGGCGGGTCCCGGCCCAGGCGCTCCGCGTCCGGCGCGCCTCGGCGGGCGAGCCGGCGGTCACCTTCGCCGCACCCGGTGGTCCGTACCGCGGAGCGGTGGCCGTCGTCGCCGGACCGGGCGAGCTCGAGCCGCTCGCCGAACTGGTCGCCTCGATCCGGGCCTATGAGGGCGAGGACATCAAGATCGTCGTCGCCGACGACGCCACCGGCGAATATCCCGACGCGCTCGTCCGCGAGCGGTTGCCGGGCGTCGATTTCGTGCGGGCCAGGATCCCGGGCGGGAACGCGTCGTGCTCGTTCCGCACCCAGCAGCTCGCGTTCCTGCACATCATCGCCCACTACGACGTCCCGGTCGTCCTGAAGCTCGATCCCGATGCGCTCGTGATCGACGCCGGCTCGTTCGACCAGGCCCACGCCGCATTCACCGCCGATCCGTCGCTCGGGATCCTCGGCACGACCGACCGCGACGCCACCGGCGCGCCGACCGACTACCGCTTCACGAGCTGGATCTTCCACCCTGAGCTGCGCTGGTCGGGCCGGATGCGACGGCTGCTCTCGCTCGCCCGGGCGCGGGTCGGGCGGCTGAGCTGGGCGCAGGGCGGCGCGTACTTCCTTGCCGGAGCGGCCCTCCGGGCGGCACAGCGCGAGCGGCTGCTCCCGTTCCGCCAGCCGGCGTGGTCGTTGCTCACCGAGGATGCCGTCACCGCCCTCGTGATCCAGGCGGCGGGATTCTCCGTCGGCTCGTTCGGCGCCCCGGGTCAGACGATCGCCTCGGCCACGACCGCACTGCCGATCGAGCCCGAGGAGGCGGTGAGCGGCGGGTTCAAGGTGGTTCATTCGGTCCGCGGCACGCCGTCCGGGCTCGACGAGCGGGCCGTCCGGGCGTTCTTCGCCGCCCGGCGCCCGGTCAGCCCGAGGTCGACGCCGCCGGCCGCAGACGTGACCTGACCGCGGCCACGACCTCCGGGTCCGGCGTGAACAGCGACAGCGACGGGATCTCGAGCGCGCGGCTGACGCGGCGCGTCATGTAGACCAGTGAGACGAGGTAGGCGAGTGCCGAGGTGACGGCGGCACCCATCAGCCCCAGCAGGGGAAGGAACACGGCGAGCCCGGCGGCGGTCGCGCCGAGGGCCACGAACTCGGCCACGCCGGCGTCGAGGGGGCGCCCGATTCCGCGGAGGATCGCCTCGAGCGAGCGGTTGGTCGACAGCGCGATCGCGGCCAGCAGCAGCACCCGGGCGATGCCGGCGGCGCCGTGGAAGGCCGGGCCGAAGAACAGCCTGATGAGCGGCGAGGCGAGCAGCGCGACGGGGATGCTGGCGATCGCCGAGAGCACGAGCGTCGCGGTGACGAGACGGCGGACGAGCAGATTCCGCTCCGGGCCCGGCTCGTGGCCGGCGACGTTCGGAAGCGCGGCCTTGGCCACCGAGAGGCCGATCATCAGCGTGAACGACGACATCGTCACCGCGACGACGTAGATCCCGAGCTGGGCGGTCGTGAGGAAGATCGAGATGACGAGCTGATCAAGGCTGTAGTTGAGCGTCGTGGGGACCGTGCTCGCGTGGCTGCGGATCCCGTAGGAGAACAGCTGCCGGGCGGTCCTGCGGTTCGCGTGGGAGCTTGCCAACCCCCGCCCGGCGGACGAGGTACGCGCAGAGAACCGTGATCAGCAGCGAGACGACGAGGTAGGCGATCACGATCGTCCCCACCGAGAGCACACCGAGCAGGAGCAGCACCGTCTGGGCCGCCACCATCATCACCGCGACGGTCACGAAGACGCCGTTGAACCAGCTGTAGCGGTGGAGGCCGTTGAGGACCGCGTTGAGCATGATCGAGACCATGTAGAGCGGCACGTAGGCCGTGTAGATGAGAGCCGAGATGACGACGTCGTCGGGCTGGCGGGAGAGCACGACCGGGATCACCGCGAGCGTGATCAGCCCGAACACCGCGGACTGGATCGCGCACAGGAGCAGGGCGCTGCCCACGAACCGCCCGCTGCGCTCCGGCTCGCGGGCGACGTGGTACGTGATCGACTCCTCGATCCCGAGCGTCCCGAGGCTCCCGGCAACCGTCGGCCACAGGATCTGCCCGCCGCGAGCGCGCCGCGGTGGTGCAGCCCGAGGCCGCGCGCGAGCTCGATGCCGGAGACGGCGTTGAGGATCTGGAGCAGGACCGAGGTGCGCAGGACGAGCCCGAACGCTCGCCGCGCGTTCGCGCGGGCGCCGCGGGTGGGCTCCGGTGCCTCCTCGGCGGCCGGCCCGACGGCGTCAGGGGTCACGGACACGCGCCCAAGCGTGCCATAGCGCTCGGCGCGCCAGCCGGGCGCCCGGGGCGGGCGAGGCGCTGGCCCGACCCTTACGATCCCAGCCGTGAGCTCGACCGAGAGCATCTACACCCGCCAGTTCTTCGCCGATCAGAGCGACATCGCGGTGCGTTCGGCCGAGGTCGTGGTCCCGATCCTGCTCGAGCTGCTCGGCGGGATCGGGAGCGTCATCGACATCGGCTGCGGCTCGGCCGATTGGCTGTCGGTGTTCGCCCGGCACGGCAGCGAGGAGCTCCTCGGCGTCGATGCGGAGCATGTCCCGGCCGAGCTGCTGCGGATCCCGGCCGACCGCTTCCAGATCCATGACCTTCGGCGGCCGCTGGCGATCGACCGCCACTTCGAGCTCGCGATGTCGGTCGAGGTCGCCGAGCACCTCCCGCTCGAGGCCGGGCTCCGGCTCGTGGGCGAGCTCGCGCGGCTCGCCCCGGTCGTGCTGTTCTCGGCCGCGATCCCCTTCCAGGTCGGGACCGGCCACATCAATTGCCAGTGGCAGGACCATTGGGCGCGAGCCTTCGCCGAGCACGGCATGCGGGCCGTCGACCCGATCCGCGACCGGGTGTGGGGCGACCCGGAGGTCGCCTACTGGTACGCCCAGAACCTCGTGCTCTACGCGAGCGAGGAGGCCCTCGCCAGCTCACCCGACGCTCGCCGAGTCGGTGGTCGTCGATCCGGCGCGGCTCGCGCGCGTGCACCCGCAGGCCTACCTCGAGCTCGTCGACCCCGAGCTGATGTCGATGCGCTGGACGCTCGACCGGCTGCGGCAGGTCGCGCCGCTCGCGCTCCAGCGGGCGCGGGAGGGCTTCCGCGCCCGGCGCGCCTGAACGGCCGCCCCGCGCCCCGACGGCCGCGTTACGCCGGCCGCCGCGCCCAGGCGACGAGCCCGACCCGCATCCTCCGCGGCGCGAGCCGGCGGTGCAGCAACCCGAGGCCGTAGGTGAAGCGGTTGAACGCGAGGTAGTCCGGCTCGGCCTCGAAGCCGTAGACCGCGGTCTGGAAGCCCTGGCGCTCGAGCGCCGCTCGCAGCTGCTTCTCGGTGTTGCTGCGGTACAGCGTCGGGAACACGTCCTCCTCGGCCCGCTCGGGCTGGGCGCGGCTCAGCACCTTGGCGTGGAGGCGGTTGGGAGTCATCCGCGCGGCGAGACCGAGGTAGCTGCGGACGTTGACCGTCCGCAGGCCGAGCGAGCCGCCCGGCTTCAGTACGCGGCGGGCCTCGGCGAAGAACGCGTCGGGATCGGCAATGTGCTCGATCACGAAGTCGGCGATCGCCAGGTCGACAGAGGCGTCGTCGACCGGCCAGCGGCCATCGGAGCCGATCATGCGAAATTCGTCGATGTGCGCGTTGGACGCGGCGACCGGGTCGACGTCGATGCCGATGGTCAGGCGGCAGTGACCGCGCAGGATCCGCAGCTCGCGTCGCATCCGCACCGGGTCCTCGTCCTGAAGGCCGCGACCGCACCCGATATCAAGCGCGACGCCGTCGGCCGGCAACAGCTCCTGAGCCCGGAGATAGAACGGCACGGTGCCGTCGATATCCGAGAATCCACCGAAATCGAGCTCAGGATGGAAGTGCCTGCGTGTCGATAGATTGTCCACGGTGTCAGCGCTAGCGAAGAGCGGGCCACGGCAGGGGCCGGCGAGTCGGGTGTGGCCGGTCGCGCCCCTGGCCGCCCTGCTGGGCGCCGTGTGCGGAGTGGCCGCATGGTGGGGGGTCAACCACCACCGCGCGGGGCTGATCATAGTCATGGGGCTCGTCGTGGCATTCCCGTTCGTGATCCGGTTTCTCCAGGACCGCTGGGACCCGTTCGAGCCGATTCACATCGTCGCGGTGAGCGTCGGTGTGCTGTTCGTCGCGCGCCCGATCGCCGAGATCGCCTACCACCTCACCGACTACGGCCCGTACTACGCCCCGCCGGGTTTCACCGCGGCGATGTGGGTCGCGATCGGTGGCACGGCGTCCCTGTACGCCGGCTACTTCGCCCCCTACGGCGCCCGCCTGGCCCGCAAGATCGTCCCGCTGGCGAACACCTGGGACCGCGACCGCTCGGTGAAGTTCGCGCTGCGGACGATCGGCCTCGCCCTGTTCCTCACCGCCGGATACGTCGCCGCGATCGGCGGCCTGCACGTGTTCATCAACTCGTTCAAGGGCCGCAGCGGCCAGGCCGGCTTCGTGCTGCTCCAGCAGGGCAACGCGTACTTCGCCCAGGGCCCGTTCCTGACCATCCCGATCAGCTTCATCCTGCTCGCGGCGTGGCAGCAGCGCCGCTCGGTCTTCGTGGGGGTGTTGCTGTTCTCGATGGTCGCGCTCGCCCTGCTCGAGACCGTCCCCTCCGGCGACCGCACGTTCATCCTGCAGCTCGTGATGCCGCTGATCGTGATGTGGTATCTGAGGCGCAACCGGCGGCCGAAGGTGATCAACATCGCGATCGTCGTGTTCATCACGGTGATCGCGGCCAACGTGCTCGTCGACGTGCGCAACATCCAGACGCGCTCCCAGCACCCGCTGGTGCCGACGATCGTCAACGCCATCACCCACCCGGGCAACGAGATCAAGAAGTTCATGACCGGCGCCGACCCCTCCGAGTTCACGGTGCTCGAGGTCGAGGTCCACCAGCTCAACTCGCCGAGCTTCATGACCTTCCATCCCGGGGCGACGATCGGGAGCATCGCCGTCGGCCCGATCCCCCGCCACCTGATCGGCACCAAGCCGATGTCCGGGCTGGAGCACGTCACCTACGACCTGTTCCCGGCCACCCGCACCGCCCGCGCGAGCTTCGGTCCCTCGTGGCTCGGTGACCTGTACGACGACGACGGGTGGCTCACCGTGGTGTTCTTCTGCGCTCTGATCGGACTCGCCCTGCGCGTCGTGTGGGAGTACTTCCGGCGCAACTCGCAGAGCCTCGGGATGCAGATGATGCTCGCCGTGCTGACACCGATGCTGATCGTGCTCGTCCGCAACAGCCTTACCGACGTGATCGCCCGCAGCATCTTCATGATCTTCCCGATCGTGCTGTGCGTGTTCGTGTGCTCCCGCCCGCCCCGCTACGTGCGCAACGTCCTGCGCCGCCGAGGCAAGCCCTCCTCCACTCCGTACCGCCTCACCTAGCCGGTCAGAGCAGCGGCGCCAGCCCGGCGAGGATCGCCTCGCCGTAGCGGTCCCAGGGGTACTGCTCGGCCTTGGCCCGCGCTGCCCGGGCCATCCGGCGCTGGCGGTCGCGGTCCTCGTAGAGCTCGCGCAGCCGCTGGGCGATGGCGTCGGGGTCGCGGATCGGGACCACCCACCCGTCGACTCCGTCCTCGATCACATCGTGGGCGAGGCTGTTCTCGGACACGATTCCCGGCAACCCGCAGGCCATCGCCTCGACGGTCGTCGCCCCGAAGCCCTCGATCAGCGAGGGCAGGGCACTCACGTGCGCCGTGCGCAGCAGCTCGGGGAGCCGGCCGCGCGGGACCGGCGGCACGTGGCGGACGCCGGGGATGTCGATCCACGGTGCCGTGCTGCCGATCGGCCGTCCGATCAGCATCAGCTCGGCGTCGGCGAGCTCGGCCCGCCGGAAACCCTCGACGAGGTACGAGATCCCCTTGCGCTGCGTGATCTGGCCGATGAACGCCACGCGGAAGGTGCCCTCTGGGGGCTCGGGCGCGGGCGTGAACAGCTCGGTGTCGACGCACAGCGGCGCGATGAACGTCCGCGCGGGGTCGACTCCGATCTCCTCGAACGTCCGCTGGTGGTAGCTGGAGAGCATGATCAGGCGGTCGGCGGTCGCCACCTCGGCGTCGAAGCGGCGCTTGCGCCACGGCTCGAAGTAGTGGCCTTGGAGCGTCGAGGCGTAGGCGGGCACCAGCCGTTCCTCCTCCTGCATCAGCCGCTCGATCACCTGGTAGGGCGGGATCGGGTAGTCGAGCACCGTCGCGATGCCCTTTCGACGCGCGGCTCGGAACGTGATCTCGGCCGTCGAGTGGTAGCCGATCACCGCATCGGTCTCCGGCCGCAGGCATCGGCTGACGGCGTGGTCGAAGACCGTCGCGCGGTTGCGGGTGAGCACCGACCACACCGACTCCGGGACGCCGCCCCGGACCCCGAGGACGTAGGCGATCTCGGCCAGGTTGCCGCGACGGAGCACCTGACCGGTGTGCACGCCGGCCGGCGTCGCCCGGCGACGCAGGAGCGAGAGCAGGCCCGGTCCGAACGAGCGGTCGGCGAGGCGCCGCTCGAGGCCCGCGAGCTCGTCGGCGGAGAGCGCGAGCGGCGAGCAGTAGGCGGCGAGCGAGCCGGCTCCGGCGAGCGCCTCGGCCGTCGCCAGCATCCAGGTGACGCCACCGGGGTTGGCGACCACCACTCCCGACCGCCCGGTCATGGTGCGCTCAGGCCGGCGTCTTGGGCTGGTAGTCGTACGTGTACGGGTAGTCGTGCGTCGCGTCGACCGAGCCCGTGACGACGAGCCCCGTCGGACGGGGCGGGAAACGGTCGAGCGCGGCCTTCGCGGACCGAGCCTGATCCCGAGTGGTGCGGCTGGCCCGCACGCACAGGAGCACGGCCTCGACGTTCGGGATCAGCTCCAGCGTGTCGGCGACCGGGAGCAGCGGGCTCGAGTCGAACACGATCAGGTCGTAGACGCCACTGACCTGGGTGATGAAGTCGCGGAAGCGGTTGGAGGCGAGCAGCTCGGCCGGCTGCTGGTTGCTCTTACCGGCGGTGATCACCACGAGCTTGCCGAGCTCGTCGCTGTCGGGGTTGGCCGTCTCGGCCGTCCCGTTGCCGTTCGCCGCCGTCGCCTTCCGGGCGCTCACCGAGATTGTCTGGAGGACGTCGGAGGGTCCCGCGCGACCGGTGAGGAAGTCGGTGAGGCCGGGCGCGGACTCGAGCTTGAGCCGCTGGGCGAGCGTCGGTCGGCGAAGGTCGCACTCGACGAGCAGCGTGCGGCGGCCAGCGGCGGCGGAGGCGAACGCGAGCGAGGAGGAAACGGTCGTCTTGCCCTCCTCGGGCAGGGCGCTGGTGACGACGATCGTCCGCAGCGGATTGCCCTTGTCGAGGAACTCGACGTTCGTGCGCAGGATCCGGAAGGCCTCGAGGTCACTCGAGTCGAACTCGGTCACGCCGTTGCGGGAGGCCGCGACCTTGCCGAGCGACTCCTCGCGGATCTGGCCGAGCAGCGGCAGGTCGAACTCGCTCTCGATCTCGCCCGTCCCACGCAGTCGCCGATCGAACGACTCGCGGATCGAGGCCACGATGATCCCCAGGATCAGACCCAGGAAGCCGCCGATGATCGCGTCGGAGATCGGCTTGGGTGACGACGGCGAGGAGGGCACCTCGGCCGTGGACTCGATCTCCGCCGCCGAGGCGCCGCCGCGGGCGAGGGCCTCGGTCCGGGAGATCTGGTCGAGCAGGCTCGCGGTGGCGAGGTTGTTGGCCCGCTGCGATGGGGTGAGAGCTCTGAGCTGGGCCCGGAAGCCCTGGGCGAGCCGGGCGAACTGGCCACGGGCCTGGGCGTCAAGGTCGGCCTTCACCTGGTTGACCGCGGTGTTGACGAACCTCGCGGTGAACTGGGCCGTTGCCCCGGTGCCGGTGACGGTGACGAGCGCCGAGTTCGGGTCGATCACCGTCGTCAGCTTGCCGCTGAGGTCGTTCGTGGACAGGTCGGTGTGCAGATCGGACTTGATCTGGGCGAGCGTCGCCTGCTGGGTGAGCCGCGCGGTGCCGGCCGCCGCGAGTGTCGCCGCGGACTGCGTCGAGGCCTGGCCGCTGAGCACACCCGCGTACCGCGTCGGGTCGATGAAGAACACCGTCGCACTCGCCGTGTAGGACTTCTTCTGGCTCGCCGATAGGGCGCCCGCGATCGCCGCTGCCACGAGCGTGACGACCGCGATCAGCACGGAGTGGCGCCGCAGTTGGCGCAGACGATCCTTCAGTGTCCTGGAGGGAATGGCTTCGGGCATGGATGGATACGGGACGTCACCGCGCTGTCACACGTAGCACGCCGAGTCTGCCCCGCCAGCGAGAATTGAAGCAGAGAGTCTCGACGATCGCTGCAAGGTCCGGCGCACCGCGCGCGACGCGCAAACACCCCTCCCATCGGCACCGAGCGGGCTGAGCTTGACGGCAGCGAGCACTCCCAGACCCGGCGGCGGCGTTGCCGACGGAGCGCGCAGCCGGTAGCGTCTGCCCATCGGATGCGCCGGTTTGCGGGAACCGGCAGGGCTGGCCCTGTAGTTCCGCGCGCCCGGCGCCGATAGTGGGACATGTACTTCCAGGTCCGCGCGGAGTCGGCTCAGCCGGCTGGACCGAGGGCAACGAACAACGAAGGATGGCTATGGCTGAGGATTTGATCGTGGTCGCCGGTGGCGGTGGCTTCATCGGAGGCCACCTCGTGGCCCGGCTGCTCGCCGACGGACACCGGGTGCGCGTCGATCGACCAGCACCCTGTCGAGCAGTGGCACCAGTCGTTCCCGGAGGTCGAGAACCTCGTGCTCGACCTCAGTCTCGCCGACGCCTGCGAGCAGGCCGCGCGAGGGCGCGCGGCACGATCTACAACCTCGCCGCCGACATGGGCGGGATGGGCTTCATCGAGGCCAACAAGGCCCGGTGCATGCTCTCGGTCCTGATCAACACCCACCTGCTCCAGGCGGCGCTGCGCCACGACGTGCGAGCGCTACTTCTTCTCCTCGTCGGCCTGCGTCTACGCGGCCGACAAGCAGACTGACGCCGGACATCGAGCCGCTCGCGCGAGGCCGACGCCTACCCGGCCGAGCCCGAGGACGGCTACGGCTGGGAGAAGCTGTTCTCCGAGCGGATGTGCCGCCACTTCACCGAGGACTTCGGTCTCGTCACCCGCGTCGCCCGCTACCACAACGTCTACGGCCCGCACGGGCACCTGGACCGGCGGGCGCGAGAAGGCTCCGGCCGCGATCTGCCGCAAGGTCGCCGAGGCCAAGCTGTCCGGCCAGCACGAGATCGAGATCTGGGGCGACGGCGAGCAGACCCGCAGCTTCATGTACATCGACGACTGCGTCGAGGGCACGCGGAAGATCATGGACAGCGACATCGACCGAGCCGATCAACCTCGGCAGCAGCGAGATGGTGACGATCAACCAGCTCGTCGACATCGTCGAGGAGATCGCCGGGATCAAGGTCAAGCGCCGGTACGACCTCGACGCGCCGAAGGGCGTCCGCGGCCGCAACAGCGACAACACGATGATCCTCGAGCGCCTCGGCTGGGAGCCGAGCATCTCGCCTGCGCGACGGGCTCGAGCAGACCTACCGCTGGATCTACGACCAGGTCACGGCGGCCACCCCGGTCGCCTCGCTAGGTCGCCGGTCAGCGCGGCGCCCGGCGACGTCGAGCAGCGTCTGCTCGAAGCGCTCGGCGAACCCGGCCTGGGTGAAGTGCCGCTCGGCGTAGCGCCCGTGAGCTCGCCGCCCGCTGCGCGGACCTCGTCCGGCGCCGCCCGCGAGCCGTGCCAGCTCGCGCGGGAACGCGTCGGGATCGCTCGAGTCGACCACCCAGCCGGCATCGGCCTCGGTGACGATCCGGGCGACCTCACCGGCCGGGTTGACGGCGGCGAGGACCGGCAGGCCGTAGGCCATGAAGTTCATGAGCTTCGAGGGGATGTTGAACTCCGACCCCTCGTAGCGCTGGCTGACGAACGCGATGTCGGCGCCCGTGCAGCTCGCGCTCGAGGCGGTCGTCGTCGACCATCCCGAGCATCTCGACACGCTCCGAGCGGATCTCGGCGCGGGCCTCGTCGGCCGCCACCCCGGTGCCGGTGATGATCGAGCCGGCTCTCGGCGGTGAGGTCGGGATGGGCCTCGAACGCCTGCACCAGCGCGGTCAGCCCCTGCGAGTGGCCGATGTTCCCCATCGACAGGATCCGCAGCGCCGTCCCGCGCTCCGGGCGACGCCGTCGTGCTCGGCGCCCGCGTCGCCGGGTCGTAGATCAGCTCGATCTTGCGCTCGAGCACCCCCTTGGCCGTGAGGTTCTCGGTGAACGCGCGGGACAGCACGACGATCCGGTCGGCCGCCGGTACGCGCTGCGCTCCAGCCGCCGGGCGAGCTTGATCACCGTCCCGCCCTCGTCGACCAGCCCGGTCGCGGTCGCCCCGTCCGGCAGCAGGTCGTGCAGCCACAGGACCCAGGGGATCCTCCGTGCCCGGACGTTGAGCACCGCGGGCAGCAGCGCCGGGAACGACGGCGAGGCCGAGACCATCACGTCGGGCCGGGGCAGGAACGGGGTCGCTGCCGACTGGGCGGCCATGAACGTGAGCTCCTGGCGGTAGCGCTCCATCGCGCTCGCCCGGCCGATCCACAGCGGCAGCCGCAGCACGTCGATGCCGTCGCGCTGCTCGCGGTACGGCAGCCGGCGAGTGCCCCACCGCGGCTCCGGGTAGTGGGGGTGGGCGGCGACGACCTCGACGTGGTGGCCGCGGTCGCGCAGGCCCTCGGCCCAGACCGTGATGACGATGCCGATCCCGGTCGGCTCGGGATCGTAGTTGTAGCTCCAGAGCTGGATCCGGAGCGGCGCGGTGGCGCTCACCCGCGGCGCTCGCCGGGGGTGGGCGCGCCGTTGTCGAGCGGCATCAGCCGGGGATCAGGCCCTCGCCGCTGAACTCCTCCCGCGCTTCCTCCAGCGAGATGTCGGGCGGCGGCAGGATCAGGTCGGACTGAGCGAGCTCGTCGTCGGCCAGGGCCTCGCCTCGATCACGGATCAGCGCCGATCAGCTGCGTCGTAGACCGCGCGGAACTCGGCGTCGTCACCGGCCTCACAGGCCGCGACGGCCGCGTTGTCGAGCTCGTTGAGCTCATCGACCGCCCCGTCGCTCACCCGTACTGGCCCTCGGTGGAGATGCGGACGATCACGACGCCTCCCCGGCGCTCGTGCCGCCACCGCCCGCCGGCGCACCGCCGCTCTCGCCCGACCCGCCGGCGCCGAGCTGCCCGGCCGGCGCCGAGGTGCCGCTGCCGAGCTCGGCCTTCATCTTGGACAGCTCGTCGTCGACCTCGCTCGTGCTCGAGAGCTGCTTGAGCTGGCGGTCGATGTCGTCCTCGCCGGAGCCGATCTGGGTGAGGTCCTCGAACGTCCCCGCCGCCTCGAGCTCCTGGACCGCGTCGGCCCGCGCCTTCATGTTCTCGGTCTTGTCGACCGCGCGCTGCATCGCGAGACCGACGTCGGCCATCTCCTCGCCCACTCCGGTCGCCGCCTCGGAGATCCGGACCTGGGCCTCGGCCGCCGAGTACTGGGCCTTGATCATCTCCTTCTTCGAGCGGAACTGCTCGATCTTCGTCCGCAGCTTCTGCTCGGAGGCGGTGAGCTGCTCCTGCTGCTGCTGGAGCTGCGCGATCTGCCCGTCGAGCGACTGGAGCTCGGTCTGGGCGACGTTCTTGCGCTCCAGCGCCGCGCGCGCGAGATCCTCGTTGCCCGCCGACAGCGCCTGGCGCGCCTGGCCGTCGAGCTTGACCACCTGCTGCTGGAGCTTCTCCTCCTGCAGCTGGAGGCGCTTCTTGGACGTGACGACGTCGGCGATGCCCTTCTTGACGTTCTGGAGCAGCTCGATCTGCTTCTGGTAGCTGTACTCGAGCGTCTCACGCCGGGTCCTCGGCGCGGTCGAGGAGCTTCGAGATCTTGGCTTTGACGACGGTCGACATGCGCCCGGAAAGGCCCGGCATCGCATCCTCCTTGGCGGGTTGAACGAATCTCGGCCTAGCGTACCGTCCTGCCGCAGCCGTTTGGCGAACGGCGCCGGGTAGGGTTCAGCCGATGGACGCCAAGCCCGTGTCCGCCTCCCGCTCGCAGATCGTCCACTGGATGGGCGTCGGCCGACGCCAACAGCTCGGGCAACATCCACGGCGGGACGGTGATGAAGCTCGTCGACGAGGCCGCGGGCCTGGCTGCGATGAAGCACTCGCGCTGCCGGGTGGTGACCGCGGGCATGGACCGGATGACGTTCCTGGTGCCGATCAAGGTCGCCGAGCTCGTCACGTTCACCGCGGCGGTCAACGCGGCATGGCGCACGTCGATGGAGGTCGGGGTCCGGGTCGAGGCCGAGAACCCGCGGACCGGCGAGGTCCGCCACACGAACACCGCCTACCTGACGATGGTCGCGCTCGACGAGGACGGCCGCCCGACGGCGGTGCCGGCCGTGATCGCCGAGACCCCGGACGAGGTCCGCCGTCAGCGCGAGGCCGAGCTGCGCCGTGCGAACCGGCTCGCCGAGCGCGACGAGATCGTCCGCCACCGCCGCGCCGCGGGCGAACCGCTGCCGTAGGCGAGCGTTCCGGCGGCGAGCACGAGCAGCGACACGTCCGCTCCGACCCGGAACCGTCCGATCCCCCAGCCGAGGACGCTGACGATCACCACCATCGCGACGGGGGCCAGCAGCTCCCACCGGCCGGTCGGGTCGCGCAGTCCGACGAGCGCGAGCCCGAGCACGACGAGGTACATCACGAACCCGGCGACGTCGATCCACTTGCGCCGGAGCTCGCGGTTGCCCTGACGCAACGGCTGGAACATGTCGAAGGTCCGCAGTACGCGGACGGCGGCGACGAGGGGCAGCCGGGCGGGGTGGTCGGCGGCGAAGGTGAACGCCGCCCCGGTCGACGCGTCGCCGCGATCGAGCTGGACTCGCGTGCGGTGGTGGCTGAGGCAGTCGTTCGACCACCAGCCGAGGTCGTGCCCGAAGTACGTGTCCGGGCAGTTCGCCCCGGCGATCAGCGTGTTCGAGTCCGTGGCCAGGACCGGCCGCCCGAACCGCACGGCGTTGAACACCAGCCACGGCGCGAGCACCGCGACGGTGGCGAGCGTGCACGCCGCTGCCCCCCGCAGCCCCCCGACGGCCCGCCACGCCACGGGCCAGCCGAGCAGCGGGAGCAGCAGCAGCCCCTCCCCGCGCGCGAGCGCGGTGAGCCCCACGAGCGCGCCGAGACCGACGGCTCGCGCCGTCGATGGGCGCCGGTGCAGGCCGAGCGCGGCGAACACCGTGACCGTGACGAGCAGGACGAACAGCGGCTCGCTCATCACCAGCCCGTCCGCCGTGACGAGCGGTGGATAGACCGCGGCCAGACCGCCGGCGATCAGGCCCGCGCGGGGGCCGCGCGCCCGGGTGGCCAGGACCGCGATCGCGAGGACCGCGGCGACGCCGATCACGCACCCGGTGATCCGGTGGGCGAGCAGCGACTCGCCGCCGAACAGCGACACGACCGACAGCACGAGCGGGAACAGCGGCGGGTGCTCGGCGGTCGGATACGTGTGGCCGAAGATCCTCCGATCGAGGAAGTGCCCGTGCGCGATCAGGTTCGCCGCGCTGTGGTAGTAGCCGGCATCGCCGCCGACGCCGACCGGCGCCCGGGCGAGGACGAGCACGTAGACGAGCCGGACGGCGAGCGCGAGCCCGCCGATCAGCAGCAGTTGGTGACCGGTGAGCCTCCGGCCGGGATCAGTCCGCGCTGTGGTGCTCAGAACCCGGCAGGATGCCGGGAGGAGAAGCCGGACGGGCGGCCGTGGAAGATCGGACGCCAGCGGGGGCCGGATCCGGGGGGCGGATTCGGATCAGCCTCAGCCGAGGTGTCGAGCCGGATCCCGGCGATCTGCACGAACGCATGGCTCGGGTTCGTGTAGACGGTGATCCAGTGGCCGAGGCCGCCGTGCGCCCCAGGACATGAAGTCGGTGGAGTCGAACGGCGTCCGCAGCAGGCCGGCGGCGTGGAGGACGTACGACACCGAGCCCGAGCAGTCGTAGCCCGCGGCGTTGAAGGACTGCCGTGGCCGCCGCCCCAGATGTACGGCTTGTGGCGGATCTTGTTGCCGGCCCAGATCGCCTTCTTGACCGCGAGCGGGGCGTAGGACGGCGCGTAGGCGACGCCGTGCATGATCTTCGCCTTGAAGCCCGGGACCGTCGGCTGGGAGGCCGAACTCGGGCCCGCCGGCGGAGCTCCGACGCCGACGCCGCCGGAGACGAACGTGTTCGCCGGGGTCGAGGCGAGCGCGGTCCCGCACGTGGCGGTGATGCGCCAGCCCAGCCAGGATGGAAACGATCGGTCGTGGTACCCGCAAACCAATTCTCTTTCGTAGGCCTACGGGGTTAGCTGTCGGGCTGGCGCGAAAAGAGCCTGCGCCTCCCGCGGATCGACCGCGAGATTCGCCCCTGGGGATTTGGGTCCCCCGCTCCGCGGCTTTGCCATCCGCGGACTCGGCGTTGCGGCAATATACGTGCAACGCGGACTCGGTTACGCGATGTGCCTGTGACGACGGCCACGCAGACCGTGCCCCGCGCGCGGGCGCGCGCCCGCCAACCGCACGCGTCCGTGGGGCCACGCCGGTAACGTCCCGCCGCCGATGTTCGCCGGAGCCCGTCCCATCTCCGGTTGCGCCGCCGTCCGCACTGGCCCGCCGCGCTCGCGCTGGCCGCTCGCGCTCGCCGGCTGCGGGGGCGGCACGCAGCTCATCAGCGGCTCCGGCCCCGAGCTCGGGGTCGTCTCGAAGACGCCCCACGCCTCCCAGCGGCTCGGCTTCCCGACCGTGGCGACGAAGAACACGACGCGCGTCGGTGGCAGCGACCCGGTCGCCGACGCCGCCGCGGTGGCGCTCGCCGTCTATCCCTCGCAGGCCCAGAACACCCACCCGCCGGCGGTCGTGCTCGCACCGACCAGACGACTGGCAGGCCTCGATCGCCGCCGCCGGCGCTGATGGCCCCGCCGATCCGGGCGCCGCTGCTGCTCTCCGGCGGCGGGAGCCTGCCGTCGGCGACGCAGCGACGCGCTCGGCCTGCTCGCCCCGACCGGGTCGGGATCGCCCAGGGCGCCCAGGTGATCCGCGTCGGCGACGGTGTCCCGAAGCCCTCGGGCCGCAAGACCGCGACGATCAGCGGCAGCGACCCGTACGCGCTGGCCGCGGCGGTCGACAACTTCCTCTCCGCGGCCGAAGGGCAAGACGAGCGCCGACGTCGTGATCGCCTCCGGCGAGGAGCCCGCGTTCGCGATGCCCGCCGCGGGCTGGGCCGCCGAGAGCGGCGACCCGATCCTGTTCGTCACCCACGACAGCGTCCCCAAGGCGACCGCCCAGGCGCTCGCCTCCCACGGCCACCCGAACATCTACGTGCTCGGCCCATCGAGCGTGATCTCGAGCGCGTGCTGGCCCAGCTGGCCAACCTCGGGACAGGTCAAGCGGGTCGCCGGACCCGGCAAGCCCGATCCCGCCTCCAACTCCGTCGACGTTCGCGATCTACCGCGACCCGCCGTGCGTGCCTTCGGGCAGCCATGTGCCCACGTTCCCGGGAGCTTCGGCTGGGCGATGCGCAGCCCGGGCCACGGCTACGTGCTGCTCAGCACGGACCGCCCGCTGGACGCCGCCGCGTCCGCCGCGCTCTCCTCCAGCGGCGACTACGGCCCCCAGCTGCTGGTCGACGATGCCTCTACGCTTCCCTCGTCGGTGCTCAACTTCTTCCTCAACTACGCGACGCCCGGATACACCCAGGAGGGGCCGACTGCGGCCGTCTACAACCACGGCTGGGTGATCGGCGACCTACCGCGATCTCGGTCAGGGTCCAGGCCGAGATGGACCGCCTGCTCGAGGTGGTCCCGCAGCGATGAGCTAGCGCTGAGCATCCCGACCGCCTGCGCGAGGGCCGTGAGGTCACGGTCGAGGATGTGCGACAGCTGATGGGCGCCTCGACCCCGCACTTCGCGCTCCAGCTCCGCGCCCGGATCCGGTCGCTGATCCGCACCCTCCCGGCGGATCACCCGGCTCGGATCGAGGGCGAGCGGGAGATCGCCCGGCTCGACGGGATCGCCTTCAGCGGCGAGGTTCGCGGCCACGCAGCCGAACCGGGGCTGAGCCCGCTGCCCAGCCTCACCCCTGACGCCCAGAGCTAGCCCGCAGATGCCAAAAGTCTCGGTCATCGGCCTCGGACGGGTCGGCCTGCCACTGGCCCTCTCGTTCGCCGATCGCGGCCTCGAGGTCATCGGGGTCGATCACGACCCGACCGTGCTCGCCTCGATCCGCTGCCGGGCGGATGCCGTTCGTCGAAACCGGCACCCAGGAGCTGCTCGAGCGCGTGCTGGCGGGCGACCGGCTCGAGCTCGCCGAGCGAGCGGCCGATGCCGCCCAGGCCGACGACATCGTGATCACGATCGGCACTCCGTCGTTCTCGCACGTCGAGTCCGACCTCAGCCAGGTCCGCGCCGCGGTCGATGACCTGATGCCGCTGCTGCACGCCGGACAGAGCCTGATCCTGCGCTCGACGATCGCGCCCGGGAACGACCGAGTTCGTCGCCGGGTACATCGAGAAGCGCCGCGAGCTGAAGGTCGGCGAGGACGTGTTCGTGGCCCATGCCCCGGAGCGGATCGCCGCCGGCCGGTTCCTGGCCGAGATCGGGACGCTGCCCTGCATCATCGGTGGCGTCGGCGACCGCTCGACCGAGCGCGCGGCGTCCCTGTTCTCCGTGTTCGGCGCCCCGATCGTCCGCACCACCCCGGTCCAGGCCGAGCTGGCCAAGATCTGGACGAACATCCTCCGTTACGCCACGTTCGCGCTACCCAACCTGCTGATGATGGACTGCGAGAGCTACGGCGCGAGCGTGTTCGAGGTGATCGAGCTGATCAACCACGACTACCCGCGCGGCGGGATCGCCCAGCCCGGGATGACCGCCGGCACCTGCCTGCGCAAGGACTTCGCGTTCTCCGAGGAGCGCTCGAACGCGCCGGGCATGCTGCTCGCCGTCTCCCGCGTCAACGAGGCGGTGCCGCTGTTCCTCGTCGAGGGGATCAAGCGGCGGATCGGGAGTCTGGCCAACCGCCGCGTCGCCGTCCTCGGCCTCACCTTCAAGCGGGGTACCGATGACGAACGCGACTCGCTCTCGCCGAAGCTGATCCGGCTGCTGGAGCGCGAGCTCGCCGACGTCGCAGTCTGCGACCCGCACGCCTCGACCCCGACCCAGCCGCTCGCCGAGGCCGTCGGCGAAGCCGATGTCGTCGTCGTGGCCACCAACCACTCGGAGTTCGAGCAGCCGGGCGCGGTCAACGAGATCCTCACCGCGAGTGCCCCGGGCTGCCTCGTCGTCGATCCGTGGAACGCGCTCGGCGGCGGCCAGGTGTTCGGCTATGCCGAGGAGGTGGCCCAGATCCGCGGCCAGGCCGCGGCGCTCGCGGACTCGGGACTCGAGCCGAGCCGCCCGGGCCCGACCGATGCCTGACCTCCCGGCCGGGCGGCGCCCGGGATCCTCGCGGTGAGCCGCGTCCTCGTCACCGGCGGCGCCGGGACGATCGGCGCCGCGGTGGTGCGGCGGCTGCTCGCGGACCCGGCCTGGGAGGTGCGCGTCGCCGACCACCGCGAGGCTCCGGACTGGATCCGCGAGGGCTGCGAGATCCACACCGGCGACCTGCGGGACGCGCGCGTCGCCGCGGCCGCGACGGACGGCTGCAGCCACATCATCCACCTCGCGGCGATCGTCGGCGGGATCGCCAACTTCCACCGCCTCCCCTACACCCTCACCGAGGTCAACAACGCGCTGAGCGGCGCCGTCGTCCGGGCCTCGCTGGAGGCCGGCGTCGAGCGCTACGTGTACGTCTCCTCCTCGATGGTGTTCGAGCGGACGACCCACTTCCCGACGGCCGAGAGCGACCTTGACGCGACACCCGCGCCCTACTCCGCCTACGGCTTCTCGAAGCTCGCCGGCGAGATCTATGCGCGCGCCGCGCACGAGCAGCACGGGCTCCGCTACACGATCTGCCGGCCGTTCAACGCCTACGGCCCAGGTGAGCGGCCCGACCGCGACGAGCCGGGGATCGCCCATGCCGTGCCGGACCTGATCGCCAAGGTCCTCGCCGGTCAGCGGCCGCTGCAGATCTTCGGCTCGGGCGAGCAGACGCGGACGCTCACCCACGTGCGCGACATCGCCGACGGGATCGTCACCGCGATGGCCTCCCCGGCGGCCGAGAACGAGGACTTCAACATCTCCGCCTCCGAGGAGCTCACGGTCGCCGCGATCGCGCGGCTGATCTGGGAGTGCTGCGGCGAGGATCCGGCGGCGTTCGCGCTCGAGCACCTCCCGAGCTTCGCCGTCGACGTCCAGCGCCGCTGGCCCTCGGTGCAGAAGGCCCGGGATGTGCTCGGGTGGGAGGCGCAGGTCGACCTTCGCGACGGGATCACCGAAACCGTCGGCTGGCTGCGCGACGAGCTCGCGGCGGGCGGCGCGGTCAGCCCGACAGGCTGAACTCGCAGCCGCGGGCCCGCAGCTCCTTGAACATCGCCTCCGGCTCGATGCACCGCTCCGGGGGCAGCGCACCGGTGGCCGTGACCTCCCCGCGGGCGATCAGCCGCACCGCGGCCGCCGCCGGGGATGCCGTCGAGACGACCGAGCCGCCGAGGCCGAAGTGGGGTCGGGTGATCGCCCGGGCGGCGAGCACGCGCCCGCCGGCCGTGTGGACGCGGACGACATGGACCGAGATCGTCTCGGCCGACGGCGAGGCCGCCTCGCGCGTTGCGGCGGCGATCTTCTCGGCGCTCGCCCCGATCAGCGCACGCAGCGCATCGAGCACCGCAGGGGCGAGCGACAGCCGGAAGCTCGCCGCCCGGCAGCCGAAACTCGAGCCGAACGTCGAGAGCTCGGAGTGCAGTGTGTAAATCGTCTCGCCGACCCCGATCGGGTCCCCGTAATCGAACGGGCCGCCGTCGGTGAGCGGCTCGATCTCCTGGACCGCGCCCTCGCGCAGCACGACGGGCGCCATCGTCAGCTCGTCGATCAGTGTCTGGATCGCGTACGGGGGCCGCAGCCGACCGTCGGCCGGGGTCGCGAGGTCGCGGCCGCCGGCGAAGATCTCGATCTCCTCGATCGCGTCCCCGCCGCACGCCGCGACGGCCTGGGCGGCCATCAGATTCGTCTTGCCGGGACTCGACCCGAGCCCGAGGATCGCGAGCCCGCCGGCCTGCTCGAACTCGTCGTGACGCGCGAGCTGGCGCGCCGTCACCCAGTACAGGCCGCCGAGATCAAGGTACGTGCATCCCGCCTTCAGGCAGGCGGACATCGCATCGAGATTGATCCGGTAGGAGGCGGTGTTGACGAGCACGTCGGCGCCCTCGAGCCGCGACGCGAGCCCGTCGACGTCGCTGGCGTCGGCCGCCTCGGCGCTCGCCCTGCCGGCCCCGTGGCGCTCGGCCACAGCGGCCGCCTTGGCGCCGTCGAGGTCGAGGGCGAGCAGCGAATCGACCTCCTCGGAGGCCCCGAGGTCATGGATGATCGCCGGCGCGATCGTCCCCGCCGCACCGAGTACGGCCACCCGGATCTGTCTCGCCATCGGCGCGCACCGTACCGCTCGCCGTGACCGCGTCGCGTTGGCCAACCCGTACAAACCGGTCGAGGCAATCTGTCCGGCACACGGTTGAGTTTTGCTCCGCGGCGGCAGAGAATCCCCCGGCATCGGCGCTGGACGCCGGGCCAATTCGACACTCCGGAAGGGACTGCATGGAGAGCGCGACCGTCGCAGGATCAGTCGCCGGCACCGGCGTCGAGGACAAGGGACTGAAGAAGAACGCGATCTCGTTCGTCTCGAACGTCGTGATCGGCGTCGCCTCCACCGCCCCCGGCTACAGCATGGCGGCCACGCTGGGGTTCATCGCCGCGGTGGGCGGTCTCGGGCTGCAGTCGCCGGCCGTGATCCTCGTGGCCTTCTTCCCGATGGCCTTCATCGCCGCGGCGTACTACTACATGAACCGCGCCGACCCCGACTGCGGCACGACGTTCTCATGGATGACCAAGGCGATGGGCCCGTGGCTCGGCTGGCAGGGTGGCTGGGCGATCGTGGTGGCCGACGTGCTCGTGATGCCGAGCCTCGCCGACGTCGCGGGCAATTACACCTTCCAGCTGTTCGGCAACAGCAGCCCGACGAACTTCGAGGTGACGATCGTCGGGATCGCGTGGATCATCATCATGACCGCGATCTGTTACATCGGGATCGAGCTCTCGGCGCGGACCCAGCAGGTTCTGCTCGCACTCGAGTTCACCACGCTCGTCGTGTTCGCCGTGGTCGCGCTGATCAAGGTCTACGCCAACCACCCGCCGCACTCCGTCGAGCCGGCGCTCTCGTGGTTCAACCCCTTCGCCATCAGCAGCGTCAGCGCCCTGAACGGGGGCATATTGCTCGCGGTCTTCATCTTCTGGGGCTGGGACTCGGGCGTCTCGGTCAACGAGGAGACCGAGGACTCCTCAACGGCTCCCGGCCGTGCCGCGGTGATCTCGACCTTCGTTCTCGTCGGGATCTATCTGCTCGTGGCGACCGCCGCTCAGGCCTTCGGTGGGGTCGACTCGCTCGTCAACAACCAGTCCGACGTGTTCGCGCCGCTCGGCAAGGGGGTGTTCGGCTCACCGCTCGACAAGCTGCTGATCATCGCCGTGCTGACCTCGGCCTCGGCCTCGACACAGACGACGATCCTTCCGACCGCCCGCACCACGCTGTCGATGGCCCGCGCCAAGGCGATCCCGGCGGAGTTCGGCAAGGTGCACCCGCGCTTCCTGACACCGGGGTTCTCGACGATCTGGATGGGCGTCGTCTCGACACTCGTGTACATCCTGCTGTCGGTCACCTCCCACAACCACCTGATCGCCGACGCGTTCACCTCGCTGGCCCTGACGATCGCCTTCTACTACGGATTCACCGGGTTCGCCTGCGTGATCTTCTACCGCCGCGAGCTGTTCAAGAGCGTGAAGAACTTCGTGATGATCGGGGTGCTGCCGATGGCCGGCGGTCTGATCCTCACCTGGGTGCTGATCAAGGCGGTGATCGACTACTCCAAGCCGCACGCCGGGTACGCGAAGCCGTTCCTGGGGATCGGGTCGCCGATCGCGATCGCGCTGCTGACGATCATCCTCGGGTTCGTCGGCATGGTGATCATGCGGTTCTCCTCGCCCGAGTTCTTCCGCCGCAAACCCGAGGTCGTCGATCCTGCGATCGTGGCCACCGCTCCGGCCGGACGGGCATCATGAGCGCCGGGGTGATCGTCGGCTACGACGGATCGGTCTGCGCCAAGGCCGCCCTGCGCGTGGCGCTCGAGGTCGGCAAGGCCTACGGGGAGACCGTGACCGTGGCCTTCGGCTACGAGCTCTCGCCGGTCGGCGGGGAGCTCCACGACTATCACACCGCCCTGCGCGAGCTCGCCGACCGCCGCGTCGCCGAGGCGCTGTCGCTGGCGAAGGAGCTGGGCGCTGAGGTCGAGACCGCCGTCGTCGAGGAGGAGCCGGCCCACGGGCTCTCCGAACTGGGCAAGGCGCGGGACGCTCGGGTGATCGTCGTCGGCACCCGGGGCGAGAGCCCGATCCGTGGCGCGCTGCTCGGCTCGACCCCGCACAAGCTGCTCCAGCTCGCCGACCGACCGGTGCTGGTCGTCCCGTCGGAGTAGGCCATGGCCGTCCCGTCCTGAGGCGGGACGGGAGACCATCTAGTCTTCGGTGGCCGATGGCCACGTTCGATGCCCTCGCCGACCTCTCACTCAACGTCGAGGGCTACACCCTGGAGGGCCTGCGAGCCCAGGTCTCGAGCGGCTTCGAGCGGCTGAGCACCGTCGTCCACCTCCACGGCGGCGGAGCCGAGGGGCTCGGCGAGGACGTCGTCTACGACGCCGAGGATCAGGTCGCGTTGCAGGAGGCCGGGGCCGTCCACGATCTCTCCGGATCCTGGACGCTCGGTGAGTTCTGCGCGCGGATCGACGGGCTCGACCTGTTCCCGGTCGAGCCCCAGCGCGGCGAGGTCTCCCGGCTGTACCGCCGCTGGACGTTCCACAGCGCTGCGCTCGACCTCGCGCTCCGTCAGGCCGGGAAGCCGCTCCACGAGGTACTCGGCCGCCCGGCGTCGCCGGTCACGTTCGTCGTCTCGCTGCGACTGGGAGAGCCGGCGTCGATCGAGCCCCTGCGGCTCCGGCTCGAGCGCTACCCCGGTCTGCGGTTCAAGCTCGACCCGACGTCATCGTGGACGCCGGAGCTGATCGACCAGCTCGTCGCCACGGGCGCCGTCGACTCGGTCGACTTCAAGTGCTTCTACCAAGGGCACGGTCGTCGATCAGCCGCCGGACCCGGTCCTCTACGAGCGTGTCGTGACCGCGTTTCCGGACGCCTGGATCGAGGATCCCGACGTCGTCACCGAGACGACCGCCGCGGCGCTCGCCGACGTTCACGACCGGATCACCTGGGACGCGCCGATCCACTCGATCGAGGACATCGAGTCGCTGCCGTTCCCGCCGCGGATGGTGAACATCAAGCCGAGCCGGATCGGCGGGCTGCAGAAGCTCTGCGACGCCTACGACTACTGCGCCGAGCGCGGGATCGGCGCCTACGGCGGCGGTCAGTTCGAGCTCGGGGTCGGCCGCGGCCAGGCCCAGTACCTGGCCTCGCTGTTTCACGCCGACACGCCGAACGACCTCGCGCCGAGCGCCTACAACGAGGATCCGCCGCCCGACGGCCTGCCGAGCTCGCCGCTGGTCGCCGGCGCCGAGCGCCGACCGGGTTTCGCTGGGGCACGGACTGAGCGCGAGCGCGATGGAAGTTCGGGCGGCTATAGCGCCGCCTAACTTCCCCCGCCGAGTTCGAGCAGCACGTTCCCCCGCGCCTTGCGCTCGCTGAGGTACGCCAGCGCCTCGGCGGCCTCGCCGAGCGGGAACGTCCGGTCGATCGGGACGCGCAGTCTCCCGTCCGCCAGCGCCTCCAGCGCGTGCGCGCAGGCCCTCGCGCCGCTCCTCGCCGGTCAGCGACATCCCGCCGTAGCCGAGGATCGCGCCCCGACTTGCGGTACAGGATCTGCAGGTTGAAGCTCACGTCCGGCCCGGCCGAGGTGCCGAAGCTGACGATCCGCCCGCGCGGCGCCAGCGCCGTCGACGATCGGCGCCACGAACGGGCCGCCGAGCGGATCGAAGACCACGGTCGGCTGCGAAGCTCGCTCGAGCGCCTCGGCGAGGCCGTCGGCGCCGCTGACGAGCGCCCGCTGGGCGCCCTGCTCGGCGATCAGGCCGGCCTTCGCCTCGGTCCCCGTCTGGCCCCACACCGTGGCGCCGGCTCGTCGACGCCAGCGAGACGATCACGCTGCCGACCCCGCCGGCCGCCCCGAGCACCAGCACGCGGTCCTCGGCGCTCGACCCTGCGCAACGCCGTGCACGGTGTGCCAGGCGGTGAGCCCGGCGACGCCCATCGCCGCGGCCTCCCGGGCGCCGACACCCGTCGGGGAGCTCGGTGCACCGCGGCCCGCGGGGACGTTCGCCGCCTGCGCCCACACGCCGTCGCGGGCCGTGCCGAGCCCCTCGCCGGCAACGAGCACCGGCGGTTCCGTCGGCGGTCGTCCCGGCGGCCTCGCCGCCGAGCGTGCGCGGCAGCGGCGCGTCGGGCGCCACCCGGCCCGCGGCGATGTAGCCGTCGACCGGATTGACCCCGCCGTAGGCGAGGCTCGACGCGGACCTCGCCGTCGCCCGGGCGGCGGCAGCTCGACGCTCGGCCCGGACCGGCTCGCCGTGCGCGGTGAGCCGGGACTGCAAGGATCGTCTGCGGGGTTACCGGACATCAGGATACCGGCTACCCACGGCGGCGCATCCCTACGACACCGAAGGAGCACATCCATGGCAACCAACGAGGATCTCAGCGGGACCGTGGCGCTCGTCACCGGTGCGTCGAGCGGCATCGGCGAGGCCACCGCGCTCGCGCTCGCCGCGAGCGGCGCCGCGGTGGCGGTCGTCGCCCGGCGCCGGGACCGGCTGGAGCGCGCTCGCCGACAGGATCGGCGAGGCCGGTGGCCGCGCGCTGGTCATCGAGGCCGACATCTCCGACCGCGAGCAGGCCGAGCGGGCCGTGGCCCAGACCGTCGACGAGCTCGGACGGCTCGACACGCTCGTCAACAACGCCGGCGTGATGCTGCTCGGGCCGATCGAGGACGCCCCGCTGGAGGAGTGGGAGCGGATGCTCGGGATCAACGTCGCCGGCCTGCTGTACTGCGCGCACGCCGCGCTCCCCCACCTGCTCAAGGCCGCCGAGGACGGCGAGCGCGAAGGTCGCCGACTCTGTCAACATCAGCTCGGTCGCCGGCCGGGTGGCCCGCAGCGGCAGCGGCGTCTACAACCTCACCAAGCACGGCGTCGGCGCGTTCAGCGAGTCGCTGCGCCAGGAGGTCACCGGGCGCCACGTCCGGGTGTCGCCTGATCGAGCCCGGCGCGGTCTCGACCGAGCTGGCCTCGCACAACCGCCCGGAGATCCAGGAGGTGATGGCACAAGCGGTTCGGCGACATCGAGCGCCTGCAGGCCGAGGACATCGCCGAGGCGATCAGCTACGTCGTCACCCGGCCCGCGACGGGTCGCGATCAACGAGGTGCTGATCCGCCCCACCGAGCAAGAAGGCTAGGACCCGAAGGCGGGGGGTTTCCCGTACCCTCCCGCCCGCGACTGACTCGTCAATCAACCCGGGAGACAGCCTGCCTGAACGACTCGGAATCGCCGGCTCCGGCACGATCGCCACCGGCCTGGCCATCTCGGCCTCGACCGCCGGTGACGTGGTGCTGTGGGCGCGCTCGGACAGCTCGGCGGACCGCGCCCGTGGTCTGATCGACAAGGGCGCCGGCCGGCTCGACGGCGCCGATGCCGGGCGCGTTCAGGTCGTCACCGACCTCGACGAGCTCGCCGAGTCGACGTTCCTCGTCGAGGCCGTCGTCGAGCACCACGGCAGCAAGGCCGAGCGTCCTCTCCGACCTCGGCGACCTCGCCCGCGAGCAGTCCGAGGACGCGATCCTCGCCACCACCACCTCGTCGCTGTCGATCGCCGAGCTCGCCCACGAGAGCGGCCACCCCGAGCGGTTCGTCGGCCTGCACGTGTTCAACCCGGTGCCGCGGATGAAGCTCGTCGAGCTCGCCTTCCCGCCCGAGGCCTCCGAGGAGACCAAGCAGCGGGCACGCGACGCTCTGCGACGCGCTCGGCAAGACGGCGGTCGAGGTCCCGGACATCGCCGGCTTCGTCGTCAACCGGCTGCTGTTCCCGTACCTGTTCAGCGCCGTGGACTTCATGGTCGACACGGGATGGCGCCCGGCGGACGTCGACGAGTGCATGAAGCTCGGCGCCGGGATGCCGATGGGCCCGATCGCCCTGATCGACTTCGTCGGCCTCGACGTCTCGCGGGCGATCGGCGAGACGATCGGCGCCGACGTCCCCGCCGCGGCTGGTCGAGCTCGAGGCAGGAGGGCGCCCTCGGCCGCAAGGTCGGCCGAGGCTTCTACAACTATGAGTGAGGGTTAAGCGGCCGTTCATCTTCCGAGCGCAGACTCGATGGACACGACGTACCCCTCATACGCAGCACCTCCTCCCCAGAAGCACGAGACCGGCCCGCCCCCCGCGGGCCGGTCTCCTTTTAAGCGCCGAGTCGAAGGGGCTACGGCGTCGCCGAGGTCGGCGCGACCGGGTCGGAGGCCACCGCGGTGACCGCGCTCGACCGGCTCGTCGCGGCACGAAGTAGCGGTACACGAGGGCTGCGACCGCGCCGCCGATCAGCGGGGCGACGATGAACAGCCACACCTGGCGAGCGCCTTGTGGCCGACCATCGAGCGCCGGACCGAGGCTCCGCGCCGGGTTGACCGACATGCCGGTGAGCGGGATCCCGACCATGTGCACGACAGCGAGCCCGAGGCCGATGGCCAGGCCGGCGAACCCGGGCGAGCCGATGTGGCTCGTGGCCACGAGCACGACCAGCACGAAGATGAACGTCAGCACCACCTCGGTGGCGAACGCGCCGCCCAGCGCCGATCCCGATCATCGAGGCGCCCGACCCCAGCCATTGGTCCCGAGCCCGGTGCCCGCGCGGCTGTAGCTCGGCGCGCCGGAGACGACCGCCCACAGCCCGAGGGCGCCGACGATCCCGCCGACGAATTGGGCCACCCAGTAGCCGACGGCCTCACCGATCGCCATCCGCCCAGTCACGACGAAGCCGATCGTCACCGCCGGGTTGACGTGGGCGCCGGAGAGCGGGCCGAGGGTATAGGCGAGCGCGAGCAGCACGAGGCCGAAGGCGAGCGCGGTGACGACCACCCCGGCCGAGGTCGAGGCCCCGGTCAGCTTGAAGCCGAACGTGAGCGTGGCGACCCCGACGCCCACGAACACGAGCAGTGCGGTGCCGAGCACCTCGGCCACGAGCTTGCGGTGCATGTCCACTTCCTTCCATCCCGGTGCGTCTTCGTCACCGTGGGGATTCGACGTGGAGCCCGTGGACCCTGTGACCGGCCGAGGCCATTAAAAGAAGCCGGCCCCTCAGGGGCCGGCTTCTCTCTCCTCTCAACCACCGGGACTCTTGGCTGACCCGATGTTGCGCGCTGCGCAAATGTAACGAATGTCTCGAAGATGTGGCGGACGGCACGCGACAATGCGCCTCAGTTCGGCTCCGCGGTCTGCGCGGGGCGGTGGCGGATGCGCACCGCCTCGATCCGGTTCTCCCGCACCGACTCGACCCGGATCGAGTAGCCGTTGGCGGCCACCTGATCGCCCCGCTTGGGCAGCCGGCCGAGCTCTGCGAACACGAACCCCCCGACGGAGTTGTAGGCGTCGGTGTCGACCGGGAGCTCCAGGCCGTAGTCCTCGAGGTCGGAGACCGCGACGTGGCCGCGGACGAACCAGTCGCCGTTGGCCAGCCGGCGGACCGCGCCGCCGGCCGGGTCGGTCTCGTCGGAGATCTCCCCCACGACCTCCTCGATGATGTCCTCGATCGTCACGATCCCGGCCGTGCGGCCGTACTCGTCGATCACGATCGCCAGCTCGGTCCGCTCACGCTGGAGGTCGGCGAGCAGGTCGTCGAGCGGTTTCGTCTCCGGCACGATCGGGGCCTCGCGGACGCGGCTCTCGAAGCTCGACATCGCCGCCCTGGTTCATCAGCAGCTTGACGAGCTGGTTGACGTGGACGATCCCCTTCACGCGGTCCTGGTTGTCCTCCTCGGTGACGACGAGCCGCGAGTGGCCGGTCGCGACGCAGCTGCTGGAGCGCCTCCCACACCGTCTCGCGCAAGGTCGACGGTGACGACCGCGGGGATCGGCGTCATCACCTGCCGGGCCTCCTGCTCGTGGAGGTGGAAGACCCCGGTGAGCATGTTCGCCTCGCCGGGGTCGAGCTGGCCGCCGGTCTGTGACTGGGCGATCAGCCGCTTGAGCTCGTCCGGCGTCCCGCCCTCGGGCTCGGCGTCGGGGTCGGTCCCGAGCGCCCGCAGCATCCACCGCGAGGTGGCGTTGAGCGCGAAGATGAACGGTGAGAACGACGACCCGGAAGAACCGCAGCGGCCGGGCGATCCGCCGCAGCACCCCCTCCGGGTGCTGGATCACGTACAGCTTCGGGACCATCTCGCCGGCCGTCGTCTGCGCGATCGTGATCAGCACGTAGGTGAGGATCAACGAGAGCACGACCGCGGCGCCGTGGCCGACGACCTGTCCCGAAGATCGGCTCGAGCACGTGCGCGAACGCCGGCTCGCCGAGCGCGCCGATGCCGATCGAGGCCATCGTGATCCCGACCTGACAGGCCGAGATGTAGTCGCTGATCTGCTCGATCTGGAGAAGCGCCAGCCGGGCCCCGCGCGCCCCCTGCTCGAGCAGCGCCTCCAGGCGGGCGCGGTTGGAGCGCACGAGCGCGTACTCCGCCATCACGAAGAACGCGTTGACGAATACCAGCAGCAGGCTGAGGATGATCAGCAGAGCCTGTCACCGTCAGATCGCCACCTGCCCGGGCCGGCCGCGTGATCACGCGGCGCGCTGCGTCTTCGAGGCAAGTCGTCGTTCATCGGGCGACCGCGCGAACGGTAGCAGCCGCACCCGCGGATCAGACGAGGCCGTCCGAGCGCGCGCCGAGCGCGAAATCGGCCGCGGTCAGGCCGCCCGCGCTGTGCGTGGAGAGCGACAGGCGGACGTTCTTGTAGCCGTGGATCAGGATGTCCGGGTGGTGGTTGGCCGCCTCGGCCGCCTCGGCTGCGCGGTTGACGAACGCGACCGCGTCGCGGAAGTCCGTCGCACTCGAGGTCGCGGACGATCGCGTCGCCCTCCCGGCGCCACGGCGAACCGGCGAGCTCCCGCTCGATCTGATCGTCGCTCAGAAGCTCTGCCATATCGTGTTCCTCCCATGCGCATCGTCAGCCTTGTCCCCTCGGCGACCGAGATGGTGTTCGCGCTCGGCCTCGGGAGCGACCTTATCGCGGTCACCCACGAGTGCGACTACCCCGACGAAGCCCGCGAGCTGCCGAAGGTGACCCGGGACGTGCTCCCGCCCGGGCTGTCCGCAGCGGAGATCGACGCCGCGGTCCGCGAGCGGACCCTGGCCGGCGAGTCGATCTACGAGCTTGATTCCAAGGCGCTCCACGAGCTCGCGCCCGACCTGATCATCACCCAGGCGCTGTGCAGCGTGTGCGCCGTTTCCTTCGACGACGTCCGGCGCTCGCCAAGGAGATCGAGTCCATCCGGAGGTCGTCTCGCTCGACCCGCATACCGTCGGGCGAGGTGCTCGGCGACGCGCGGACGATCGCCCAGGTGACCGGCGCCAAGGACGCCGCCGTCGACCTCGTCCGCGAGGCGTCTGACCGGATCGACCGGATCCGGCTCGCCGTCCGCGGCGCCCGGCGGCCCCGGGTGGCCGCGCTGGAGTGGCTCGACCCGCCGTTCGCCGCCGGCCACTGGACCCCGCAGCTGATCGAGATCGCCGGCGGCGAGGACGTGATCGGGTTCGCCGGCGAGCACTCCGAGCAGCGCTCGTGGGAGGAGATCGCCGCCGCCCAGCCGGACATCGTGATCGTGATGCCGTGCGGCTACGACGCCGAGATCGCCCACCGCGAGGCCGAGATGCACCGCGACGAGCTCGCCGCCGCTCGGCGCCGGCGAGGTCGTGGCGGTCGACGCCGGCGGCCTACTTCTCCCGGCCCGGGCCCGCGGATCGTCGACGGCCTCGAGCTGCTGGCCCACATCCTCCACCCCGAGCTGCTTCCCCGAGGCCCCGGGCCGGTTGCTCACCGTCGAGCTGTGAGCCCCACGCGGGTCCTGTACCTGCACTCCGCGAGCTACCACAGCCCCTCGCCGCGGGCGTAGCGGTCCGCGCGCTCGCGGTCGTGGCGCTCGACGTCGAGGTCGGGGAATCTGAGGCTCCGGAGGATCTCGCCGCTGCTCGGCAGCTCGCTGCGCTCGATGTGGCGCTCGGGGTCCCACAGCTGCGAGCGGATCAGCGCCTTGGCGCATTGCGTGTAGGCCTCCCGCACCGCGATCAGCAGGCCGAGCTTCGGCACCTTGCCCTGCGCGATCGAGGGTGCGAGCAGCTCGGCGTCGTCGGTGATCACCGCGGTGCCGTTGACCCGGAAGGTGTCGCCGATGCCGGGGATCAGGAACAGGATCCCGATCCGGGGATCGTGGAGCAGATTGACGAGCGTGTCGGCCATCTTGTTGCCGGGGCGCTCGGGGAGCAGCAGCGTGCGCTCGTCGAGGATCCGGGCGAATCCTGGCCCGTCGCCCCGCGGCGAGACATCCATCCCGCCATCCGGCCGGGCTGTGGCCACGCACGCGAACGGCGAGCGCTCGATGAACTGGCGGGTGAGATCGTTGAGGCGGTCGGCGAGCTTGGCCTGCACGACCTCGGTCGGCTGCCCGATGATCTCCCGCAGTTCGTCCTCGGTCTGGATCGTCCGCACGCCGTCCATCCCTCAACGCTATCGGTCGCGCGCACCGGGTTCGGCCGTCGGCGCGAGGTCCCACAGCGACTGCATCGCCGGCGCGAGGCGGGCGGCTTCGGCGAGGTGAGCGGTGGCGAGTGCCGCCAGGTGCCGTTCGCCGGACTCGGTGAGCCGCAGGCGCACCGTTCCCGAGTGCTCGCGGTCGGGCTCACGCGCCACAAGTCCTGCCGCCTGCGCCCGGTCGATCAACCCAACCGCGCTGTGCGGGCGGAGCACCAGATGGTCCGCCAGCTCCCCGACCGACGGTGGCCGGTCCCCGGGATGGCCCTTGATCGCGAGCAGCAGCTGGTGCTGAGCGGGAGCGAGACCCGTGGCCTTCGCCTGTTCCTCGCTCCAGTGCAGAAAGCGCCGGAGGCCGGTCCGTAGCGCAAGCAGTCGCTCGTAGTCCGCTTTGTGCAATGGCTCACTCTCGCTCATATCGGACTACGATATCGTAACACGACATGACGGGCGACCCATCTCCGCCGGTCGCCACCGCCGCTGCCCCCGCGCGGCGCCGGCTCGGCGACTTCGAGCTGACCCCACGCGTGCTCGCGATCACTGCCGTGGCCCTCCCGATCGGGGCGCTCAGCGCGTTGCTCGCCCTCGCGCTGCTGCGTCTGATCGGCCTGACCACCAACCTCGTGTTCTACTGGCGCTGGGATACCCACCTCGTCGCGCCCGGAGCGATCGGCTCCCAGCACGCCTGGCTGATCGTCGTGGCGCCCGTCCTCGGCGGCCTCGTGATCGGGGTGATGGCGCGGTATGGCTCCGAGAAGATTCGCGGACACGGCATGCCCGAGGCGATCGAGGCGATCCTCACCGGAGGCAGCCGGGTTCAGCCCCGGGTCGCGCTGCTCAAGCCGATCTCGGCGGCGATCAGCATCGGCACCGGTGGACCGTTCGGAGCCGAGGGCCCGATCATCATGACCGGCGGCGCTGCCGGCTCGATCCTCGCCCAGAGCCTCCACCTCTCCGCCGACGAGCGCAAGACGCTGCTCGTCGCGGGCGCCGCCGGCGGGATGGCCGCGACGTTCAACGCGCCGTTCGCATCGGTGCTGCTCGCGGTCGAACTGCTGCTGTTCGAATGGCGGCCCCGCAGCTTCGTGCCGGTCGTCGGGGCGGTCGCGGTGAGCACCGTGGTCCGGGGGTGGCTGCTCGGAACCGCGGCGGTCTTCGCGCTCCCAGCGGTCCACGTCACGCCCCACGCGTGGGCGGAGCTCCTGTGCATCGTCCCCGGGGTCACGGGCGGGCTGCTGGCGCTGGCGGCGACCCAGCTCGTGTACGCCGCCGAGGACGGCTTCGCGCGGTTGCCCGTGCACTGGATGTGGTGGCCCGCGATCGGGGGTCTGATCATCGGACTCGGGGGCCTCGTCGAACCCCGCGCTCTCGGGGTCGGCTACGACGTGATCGCCGAGCTGCTCACCGGGCGCGCGGGACTCTCGCTGATCCTCGGGATCCTGACGGTGAAGACCCTCATCTGGGGTCTGTCGCTCGGCTCGGGTACCTCGGGCGGCGTGCTCGCCCCGGTGTTCATGATCGGCGCGGCGCTCGGCGCGCTCGAGGCACAGGTGCTCCCGGGCGTGCTTCCGGGCTTCTGGGCGCTCGCGGGGCTTGCGGCGGTCCTCGGTGGGGTGATGCGCTCGCCGCTCACCGGTGTCGTGTTCCCGCTCGAGCTAACCCACGCCTGGCCGCTCGTCCTTCCCCTGCTGATTGCCGCTACGACCGCCTACGTGATCTCGGCGCTACTGCTCAAGCGCTCCGTCCTCACCGAAAAGATCGCTCGCCGCGGTCTTCACCTCACACGGGAGTACTCGATCGACCCACTCGAGGTGATCCTCGTCCACGAGGTCATGACTCCCGCGTCCCCTGATAACGCCATGAACGGGGGCACGACGGCGTCCGGACGGCTCTCGGTGTCGTGTGACGAGACACTGCGACGGGTCGCCAACCGGTTCGCGACCGCCGGGACCGATGCCGCGACGGTTGTCGATCCGCGCGATCCAGGCCGTCCGATCGGCACGATCATGCTTGCCGACCTGCTCGAGGCGCGGCTCCGCGACCACCGCGAGGAGCACGAGCGAGCGCGGCTGCTCGCTCCCCGGTCACGCAACGGCGACCTCACACCCCGACGCCGAGGCCGTTCGGGGTGAGGCCGTGCATCCCGGCGACGGCGATCGCGCCGGCGACGGAGATGACCGCAATGACCACGCCTCCGGCGATGACCACCCACGGCTGGCGCCGGCGTTCGGCGAACTGGACGACGAGCAGCCCGGTGATCAGGCCGCCGATGAGGCCGCCGAGATGGCCGCCGATCGAGATCCCGCGGAAGCTGACCGAGAACAGCAGGTTGAGGATCAGCACCGGCGCCAGGCCGCTCTGCCACAGCGAGATCCCCCGCTCGAGCGCGACGACGATCAGCGCACCGAAGATCCCGAAGATCGCCCCGGAGGCCCCGACGGTGAGCGCGTTGGGCTGGAACAGCAGCGCGCCGAAGGACCCGGCGAGCAGCGAGGTCGAAGTACACGACGAGGAAGTTGACCCGACCGATCGCCGGCTCGAGCACGGAGCCGACGAAGTACAGCGAGAGCATGTTGATCGCCATGTGCGCCAGGTTCTCGTGCAGGAAGCCACTCGTGATGAGCCGCCAGTATTCGTGGCTCTGGGCGATGAACGGACCGGCGAGCGCCCCCTTGCTGGATGATCGTTCCGCCGCCGCCCGGCACCGATCTGTCCCCCGGCCACCACCTCGGCGATGTACACGATCACGTTGATCGCGATCAGCGCCCGCGTGACCTCGGGCACCCCCGACCGGGCGCTGAGCGTCTTCACCTTCGTGCGCTCGCGCGAGCACTCCGGGCAACGCATCCCGACCGGGGTCGGGGTCATGCAGTCCGGGCAGATCGGCCGCCCGCAGGACGAGCACGAGACGCCGGTCTCACGGTTGCGGGTGGCGGTAGCAGACGGCCATCGGGGCGCTGACGCTATCAGCGCGTTCTGCAGAGTTCCCGAAGGGGCGGTCGGCTCAGCGCTCGGGCAGGACCCGCCGGGCCTCCTCGGCCAGATCGCGCGAGCGTCCGCTCGGCAAGCTCGAGGATGTTGGAGGACTGCTGGCGGCGGGCGCTTGTGCCGGCCGCGGACCCGGAGCAGCACGAGCGCGGTTCCGGCGCCGGCGCCGACCATCGGCGGCGGCCGCCGGTCGGACCCAGTTGCGCGGGTCGCGCATCGCCGAGAGCTCCCAGGCCTCGAGCTCGTCCTGGGCGAGCTCGGTGAGGTTGACGAGCGTCAGCTCCATCCGCTGGGCGAGGTCCTCCGGCGGCTCGACCGGGGCCAGCGCCTCGCGCAGCAGCGCCTCGAAGTCCGCGGTGCTGGTGCCGGAGCTCATGTCTCCCTCCGCGGCGCCGACGGGCGCCTCGGCGACCATGCCCTCGAGCTGGCGAACCGCCCGGTGCAGCAGCACCTTCGTGGCGCCGTCGGTCCGGCCGAGCGCCCGCGCGATCTCGCGGTTGTCCATCCCGAGCGCGAAGCGCATGATCAGCGCCTCGCGGCGGTCGTCGGGAAGCTGCTGCACGCCGGCCAGGATCGTCTTCAGCTCCTCGCGGCCCTCGACGAGCGCCTCGGTCGTGTGCGGCGCGGAGATCATCCCCGCGTCCTCGATCGCCGACTGCGGCTTGCGTGAGCGGTCGCGGTAGAAGTTCGCCGCGAGGTTGTGCGCGATCCGGATGAGCCACGGCCGCAGCGGCCGGCCGTTGGACTCCGCGGAGCGCGCGCTCGAAGTGCCGGTAGGCCTGCAGGAAGGTCTGCTCGGTGAGGTCCTCGGCGTCGTGGTGGTTGCCGACGCGGTAGTAGCTGTACGAGTAGACGTCGCGGAGGTGGGCGCGGTAGAGCTCGGTGAAGCGAGCGTCGAGCTCGCGCTTGTCTCGCCGGTACCTCGTCTTCGGACACCGCATGGGAGCGTATTCGTTCGAGCCAGGTCATGATCGGCCGGCGCCCCTCACGCCGCCCGCACGGGCCGCTGGGAGCGCTTCACAGCGGGTTTGGTCACCGCCGCGGTCCAGCGCTCGGGGTCGATCCGGCCCTCGACCAGTTCGGACAGGCCCTGCAGCGCCGGGCTGTCCGAGCTGCTCGTCCCGCGCGACCCCGGCGAGCAGCGGCACGAGATCCACGGCCTCGGCGACGTGGCCGAGCATCGGGCGATCTGCTCGGAGGGCACGCCCTGGGACAACGAGCTCACCGGCACGGCGGTTGCGAGAGCCAGCGGCCAGCGCCGTGGCCAGCAGATCGCCGGCTCCGGCCAGTCCGGCGAACGTCTCCGGATGCCCGCCCCGTCGGCGCGCGATCTGGTCGACCTCGGCGAACACCTTGCCCGCGGCGGCACCGGCGACGTTCGGGCCCGCGCCGAGCCGCGGCGGCGGCCGCGAACGCGGCCGCGTTCTTGGCGCAGCCGGCGAGCTCGACGCCGGTCGACGTCGGCGCTGATCGATCACGTCGAGCGCTGGCGGCGTCGAGCGCGTCGGCGATCTGGCGGGCGAACCCCCGGTCGAGCGAGGCGATCACCAGCGAAGCGCCGTGCTCGATCGCCTCGGCGGCGTGGCCGGGACCGCCGATCACGGCGAGCGCGCGCGCCCGGCAGCGCTCGGCGGCGAACGCCGACGGCAGCGTGCCGAGCGGCGGCACCAGGCCCTTTGACACCACGACGACGCCGGCTCGCGCTGGGATCCGCTCGCCGTGGGCGGCGAGCACCCCGGGCAGCGCCCGCGCGGGCACGGCGAGGCACACCAGGTCGTGCCCACCGAGCTTCAGGTCTGCGGCGCGCTGGACGTGGATGTTCTCCGGCAGCTGCGACGCCGGGCAGGTAGCGTCTCGTTGACGCGTTGACCTGCAGCTCGCTGGCCTGCTCGTGGGTCCGGCAGCCGAGATCGACCTCCAGTCCGGCCCGGGCCAGGCACACGGCGAGGCTCGTACCCCACGAGCCGGCGCCGATCACCGCGGCGCGGCGGACCGGCGGCAGACCGCCGAGCCACTCCCACTGGAGCATCACGCACGGCCAGATCCGGTCGGTGACCGCGCTCGCGAGCGTCGGCGAGGCATCCTGCGACCTGCGGGAAGCGCAGCGCGCGGCCGGCGCGGATCCTCACCTTGTGAGGACGGATCCGCCAGCTTCTTGCGGATCGACTCGGTGCCGATCACGGCGACCGGCACGACCGGGGCGCCGCTCTCGAGTGCCAGCCGGCCGACGCCGCGCTTGGCCCGGCCGAGCGAGCCGGGTCGCACGCGGGTGCCCTCGGGGAAGATCAGCACGATGTCCCCGCGGCCGAGGATCGCCTTCGCCGTGCGCGATCGTGTCCTCGTCGGCGTGGCCGCGGTCGACCGGGAAGGCGCCGAGCGCGTTGAGGATCCACCCCTGCCAGCGGCGCATGAACAGCTCCTTCTTGGCCACGTAGTACATCGGCCGCTTGGCCATCGTGGCGATCACGAACGGATCGAGGAAGCTGCGGTGGTTGGCGGCGACGATCACCGGGCCGGTCGCGCGGGATGTGCTCCCGCCCGATCCGGGTCAGGCGGAAGTAGACCAGGAAGAACGGCTGGAGCACGGCCCGGACGAGCCAGTAGAGGACCGGCTGCACGCCCCGTCTCCCGTGCCCGGCGGTGAAGCGCTTCGTGATCCATCTCACTTGGCGTACCCGCGGCGCGACGCGCGTTACAGTTGCCAGTGTTGAGCACGGCATTCGATCGCACCCGAACTCTCCGTGGCGCCGTGTGCGGAGCCGTGGCCGCCGCGGTGTGGGCGCTTCAGCAGCCGATCGACAAGCGGGTGTTCGACTGCGCCTACGACGACGTCGAGCTGCTCGGCAAGGCGGTCACCCGCGGCGATGGCTGGTATCCCATCGGGCTTCGCCTTGCACATGGCTCAACGGGGCCGCGTTCGGCGCCGGCTACGCCAACCTCGCCCCGGCGCTGCCGCTACCCGGCCGCGACGCGCGGGCCGGCCGTCGCGCTCGCCGAGCACGTCGGGCTGTGGCCGCTCGGCGCGGTGACCGACCGCCTGCACCCGGCGCGGCGCGAGCTGCCGAAGCTCCAGGGCAACCGCGATCGCCTTCGCGCAGGCGCCTGGCGTCACCTGCTGTTCGGGGTGGTCCTCGGCGAGCTCGAGCGGCGCGTCAATGCCCAGCCGGAGACCGCACCGCCCGAGCCCGAGGCGACCTACTCGAGCAACGGCCACGGCTCGCTCGAGCACGCGCTGACCGTGTCCGAGGCCGAGCGCCGACGAGAGCGCCTGACGCTGATTCCAGCGGAAGCGCGAGCGTCGCGGCTTGCGGGTCCTGATCACCGGCGTCTCCGGGCTGGCCGGCAGCTATCTGGCGCAGGCCTGCGCGGCCGGCGGGCGACCAGGTCTGGGGCGTCGTCGCGGCGGCCTGCCGCCGGGTTCGGTGCCGGTCTCGATGGGGTGCGGTGGCGCTCGGTGGACCTGCGCGACGCCGGACGCGGTCGGCGCGCTGATCGCGGCGGCGGCGCCCGAGGTCGTCTACCACCTGGCCGCGCTGTCCTCGGTCGGGCGCTCGTGGCAGGAGCCGGCCGAGACGGTGTCGGCGAACGTCGTGGGCGCGGCCGAATCTGCTGGAGGCGCTGCGCTCGCAGGCGCCCGTCGGCGCGGGTGGTCTGGGTCAGCTCCTGCGAGGTGTACGGCGCGCCGGACGCGCTGCCGATCACCGAGGCCGCCCGGACGGCACCGGAGAGCCCGTACGCCGTCTCGAAGCTCGCCGCCGAGCAGCTCGCCGGCGTGTACCGGGAGTCGTTCGGGCTGCGAGTCGTGCGTGGTGCGGCCGTTCAGCCACGCCGGGCCCGGGCAGCGGGACGTCTTCCTGCTCTCCTCGCTGGCCCGGCAGGCGGCCGAAGCGCGGCTCGCCGGGCCGCGCGCACCTCCGCGTCGTGACCGGGAACGCCGCACACCCGACGGGACTTCACCGACGTGCGCGACGTCGTGCGCGCCTACCGCCTGATCGCCGACCGCGATGCCCGATGCAGCCGTTCTGAACGTGAGCACGCGGGCGTTCGATCTCGACCGCCGAGCAGGTCCGGACGCTCGGCCGAGCTGATCGCCCCGATCGAGGTCGAGCACGTCGTCGACCCCGCGCGCGTGCGCGCGCACGAGATCATGGAGCTGTCCGGCTCGCCCGCGCGCGTGCCCGGGCCGCGACCGGGTGGGAGCCGACGATCCCGTTCCGCCAGACGATGGCCGAGACGATCGCGTGGTGGGAGGCGCGGTTGACGGACGGCGGGGTGTAGTCGGCGCAGAGCGGCCCTCCCCCCGGATGGCGTGCGAGACTGGTCCGGCCTGCCCGCCTAGCTCAACTGGTAGAGCACTTGATTTGTAATCAAGCGGTTGGGGGTTCGAGTCCCCCGGCGGGCTTGGGGATTTCGTAAAGCGTGTCCCGATATGTCCCGAGATCTGCGTGTAGCCGGGACAAGATGAGTGGGTTGCAGCAGCCGACGGGCCACGTTTTCCGAGGCGAGCGGAAGCGGGGTCCGGTCTGGTTCACCAAGTACCGGCTGCCGGACGGGCGCCAGGTGCAGAACAAGCTCGGACCGGCGTGGACGGGGGCTCTCGATCAGAACGCAAACCCGTTGGCTGAAGCGATGCTTCCGCCAACGCGGTAGTCGACTCGTACCTCGCGCGAAGGGCGAATTGCCCCGGGGCGCCCACAGGCCTGGTGTTCCGCCCGAGCTGCCGATTTCACTCAGGCGCTCAGAGCCCGCGTCCGATACATCGAGCAGTGCGATGTTCACGTGCCACCGTCCGGGCGCTCGCATCGCCGAGCGGAACGCAAGTCTGGCGGCCGGTCGCCGGCCGTCGGTTCATCACGCCACTGATCCTGGCCGTCGCTCTCGCGGGCTGTGGGAGCGGAGATCCCGCTCGCCATGCAGGCCGCACTCTCAACGCCTACCGGACCAGCGCGGGCCGGATCTGCGCGAACGGGAACCTCCAGATCACGGCTCTCCCAGCGAACTCGGTCATGAGCCGCTCAGGCATCGCTCACATCGAAGCGATCTCGGCGAACGTCCTGGAGCGACTGAAAGCGATCACGCCACCGTCGGCGATCCGGGTTGACGTCGAAATCATGCTCGACACCTACGGAAGGGCCCTCACGTACACCGAGCAGGCCCTCCGGGCATACCAGGCGAACGATCTGAGTCGGGTGCGGACCCTCCTTCAACTCGCAGCCAACCAGAGCATCGAAACGAACGCGGAAGCCCGCGCACTCAGTTTGCTCTCATGCGCCGCAGACGCGAAACCCAGCGGGGCGATCTCACAGTCCGCCTGAACCATCACGTCACCCCGACCAAAACGGTGGCGCCGGAGAGCCGTTCGCTTCCGGTCCTCGATCAGAGCAGCAGCCTTCATGCGCCCGATTTCGCGTGCTTGCGATGGACACCGCACGCGGGTTAGGGTTGCGGAGAGTCAGCTAACGACCAAGGGAGGCAATGGTGCATGCAGTAATCGTGAGCGTAAAGCTCTCCGAGAACCCTGATCCGACAGTCCTCCGCGAGCAGGTCGTGCCCCGGGTCAAGGAGCTCTCAGGATTTGTCGCCGGGTACTGGACTCGGGATGATTTGACTGGGCGCTCGATGGTCATTTTTGATTCCGAGGAGAACGCGAGAGCCGCCTCGGACATGGTTCCGTCGATGGTTCCTCCGGGAACCCAGATCGAGGGCAATTCGGTCGCCGAGGTCGTCGCGAGCGCGTGACGAAGCAGCCTGCGGCCGCAGCCCGAGTAGCTGGAAGGGTCGCGGGGTTCTGCCCGCGGCCTTTCGCATCTCGATCAAAGCAGAAGGTCGCGCGCGAAGGTCAGCCGCCGTCTTGCCCGCCATTCTTGTGATGGCCGGCGTTGGCGTCGCGGTGGTGTTGCTGTGAGTCGCCGAGGTGGATGTCGATGTCGCCGTGGCGGATCTGCTCGGTGCCGGAGTCATAGCCGTTGCTCAAGCGGATGCGATACGTGTCCTTGCCCCACTCCCTGGCGGTCAGTTGGACGTCGATCCGGTATTCGACCGAGTCCGCGCTGTTGACGGTGGCGGTGCCGAACACGGTCGCTCTGGTCGCGTTGGCGGCGCAGGTGACGGCGTCGACCGTTTGCGAGCGCAATCGCAAGGCGTTGGCCGGTCGGTTGTCCCGGTAGAACTCCGCACCCCGCGGTGGGGTAGCCACCGCCAGGCCGCGGAAGCTCGCCCGATCGCCGTTGGCTGCGGTGACCCGGCCGTGGCCGAGCACCAAACAGCCCGCAGTGCTCGCAGGAACCGCCACCGCCTGCAACGTGACTCCACTACTGCCCGTGTGCGTAGCATCACCGCCGTACGAGGCGGTGATCGTTTGACCGCTCGGCACTAGCGAGCTGAAGGCAACGACGCAACTGGCCGATGCACCGCTGCCCGACAGCATGCACGGGCTACCCCAAAGAGCTCCGGCGCCGCTGTTGGTGAAGTTGACCGTGCCCGTGGGTGTCGTCTGACCGCTGATCGCCGTGTCGGTGACCGTCGCCCTACAGACCGATCCGTCGCCCGGAGCGAACGTGCTTGGGGAACAGCTCACGCTGGTGGCGGTCGAGTGCTTGGTGGGCGAAACCGTCGCGATAGCGATGCCATCGCTATCGCCACCCGTGGCCACGGTCGCGGGCGTCTTGGGCGAAAGCGCCCCAGTGAGCGGATCGATGTTGTACTGCGAGATCACAGAGTCGTTCACGACGTAGGCGCTCTTGCCGTCCGAAGTGACGGCCAAACCGGATGCCGTGCTCCCCGGAGCCGCGGCAACGCTTGCGGGGGTCTTCGGCGAGAGCGTGCCGCTAGCCAGATCGACGTCGTATTGCGAGACGGTACGGCCGCCAAGGGCGCTGGGGCCGCTGTTGTAGACGAAAACGCTCCTGCCGTTGGGCGTTACGACCAAACCGTTCGTGGGTGCGCTGCCCGTGGCGACGAACGCTGGGCTCTTCGGCGACAGCGTGCCGGTCACAGGGTCGATGCTGTATTGGGAGATCGTGTTGGAATTGACATTCGAGACGTAGGCGCTCTTGCCGTCGGGTGTCACCACAACGCCCTCGGGCGTAATGCCGGCACTGACGCTCGCCGGGGTTTTCGGCGAGAGGTTCCCGGTGGTGGGATCGATGTCGTACTGCAAGACGCCGGAGAAGAACGTCGCGACGTAGGCGCTCTTGCCGTCGGGCGCCACGGCAACGCTGAAAGGGTCGCTGTTTGTCAGGGTGCTGCCGGCCGCGACGGTCGGCGGGCTCTTCGGCGAGAGCACACCAGTCACCGGATCGATGCTGTACTGCGAAATCGAGCCGGGATAGAGGCCGTTGATGTTCGTGGCGTAGGCGCTCCTGCCATTCGGCGCCACCGTGATGCCCCACGGCCCACGGCTGTCAACGACTGCGGCCGGGGTCTTGGGGGACAGCGCGCCGCTCATCGGGTTGATGCTGTATTGAGAAATCGAGCCGGAATTGAGGCCGCCGTCGGGAACGTAGGCGCTCTTGCCGTCGGGCGTCACGGCCACGAAGAACGGTTCTACGCCAACGGTGACACCCGCCGGGACCAGCGGCGATAACGCACCGCCTGCTCCGACCGCATATTGCGAAACGCCGCCGCGAACGTTGCCCGACGCGACGTTCGTGACGTAAACGAACTGCGCCGCCCCCGCCGCCGCAGCCAACCCAAAGAATCCGAGTACAACCAACCAAAGCCCAAGTCCCCGCGCCATCTGCCGGTCAGAGACCAAACCGGTCGGCCAACGCCGTTGCCCGTCCTGGCTCACGATTTACCACCAATCTCGACGAAGCTGACGACACACCGCTTGGTTCCCGTCCCACGTGAGAAACGCCTATCAAGCGGACGCAACACGCCTGGCGGCCGGTCACGCTCGCCCGTAGCCAATCTCAAGCCAAGGCGAGCTCACCAACACGACGCTACGCCCGCCCGGCACGCACGTCAACCCAACTTAGGAAACGCACCGGCCCCAGCGCGCGTAGCTGGGTTCTGCTTTGGGCTCGAAGCAGCAGCGGTAGCTCGGCGCTGCAAAAGCGTGTCCCCAATATGTCCCGCAGTGGCGTTGCGCAGATCAGCGGGGGGTCGGACCAGTGGCTCAGCCGGAAAGCCGGCGGAACTGCTGCACGGCGCTCTGGCTGAAGCCGTGCGTGGCGCCCAAGGCTGCCGCTGCGGTGGTGACGTTCTCGCAGTCGGCCGACTTGCTGTCAATCGCGTCGGCGCTGACGGTGTCGGTTCCCGTGCCACAGCTGATCGTGTCGACCTCGCCGTCCTTGGCGAGAATGTTGTCGTTGCCGTCCCCGGCGTTCAGCACGTCCTTCCCGGAGTCGCCGAAGAGCAGGTCGTTGCCGCCGGCGCCGACCAGTACGTCGTTGCCCGGACCACCGAACAGAAGGTCGTTGCCTTCGGCGCCGAACAGCAGGTCAACGCCCTTTCCACCGACGAGCACGTCGTTGCCCGCGGGGCCGGGCTTGACGCCGGCGGTGCCGGCAGGAGCCACGCCGAGAATCGTGTCGCCCAGATCGTTGCCGATCAGCACGTCGTTGCCGTTGCTGCCGACGAGTGTCCTGATGTCGGAATGGATTATGTCCTTCTCGGGCCCGCCTGTCGTCCCACCCGTCGCGGTCAGTCCGGTGTTGGGGAGGGTGGCGGTGACGCCATTGGTACCGCGGTTCACGATGTCGAGTCCCTGTTGCTGCACGGACGCGTAGGCGAGCGTGTTCGAGCCGGCGCCGCCGACGAACTCATCGTTGCCGAGTCCGGACACGAACGTGTCGTTGCCGTTGTCGCCATGGATGACGGTCAGGTCCGAAGGCGCGGTGCTGCGGCCTCCGATGATCGTGTCGTCGCCGTCGCCGCCGTAGATGGCGCCGCGATCACCGCCGACCAGCGTGTCGTTGCCTCCCCGGCCGAAGATCGTGTCGGTACCAGCAGGCGTGTCGACGACCCCGTTGCCCGTGCCTACCGGCGCGGCGCCCAAGATCGTGTCGGCTTGGTCGCTGCCGACCAGGAAGTCGCCGTAGTTGGAGCCGATGAGGGTCCGGATGTCATCGTGGATGATGTCCTTCTCAGGACCGCCGATGGTTCCTCCGTAGCCTGTCGTGCCGGGCTCCGGGAGCCGAACGCTTACCCCTTGGCTACGACTGACGATCTTCAGTGAGCCCTGGTTGACGGAGACGTACGCGAGGATGTTCGATCCGGCGCCGCCGGTGATGTCATCGTTGCCGGTACCCGACACGAGCGTGTCGTCGCCGTTGCCGCCGTTCAGGACGGTGACGTGGGTGAGGCTGCGGCCGCCGATGATCGTGTCGTTGCCGTCTCCGCCGTTCACCGTGCCGCTGTCACCCGCGACCAGCGTGTCGTTGCCGCCGCCGCCGTTGATCGTGTCCTGGCTCTCGGTGCCCGCTGGCTGGGGATCGACGTTGGGCGTACCGGGAGGTGCGGAGCCGGCGATCGTGTTCGGTCCGTCATTTCCGGTCAGGGTGTCGTTGCCGTTGCCGCCGGTGAGGCCCTCGACATCGGGGGCGATGCTGTCGTTCTCGCCCGCCTGCCCGTTGCCGGTGGACGGGGTGGCGCCCAGCGGCAGGGCGGCGGTGACCGAGGTCGTGCGCTTGATCCCGGCGGCGGAAATGCCGACATACGCGACGCTGTCGGTACCGTCGCCGCCGTTGAACGTGTCGTTCTCCTGACCACCGACGAGGGTATCGTCGCCCGGGCCGCCATTGATCGTGCCGGCGGGACCTCCAGCACCGGCAGAGATGACGCCGGTGTCGTTGCCGTCGCCCAGGTTCTCGACGAGGGACGTGACCGGAGTGAGGTTGGGGACCGTGCAGAGGTAGCCCTTCGGGAGGCCCAATGCCGCCTCCGTGGGCAGACATCCCTGTGCGGCCGACGCGGTGACCGTGACGCTGGTGTTCTCATCACCGACGAAGTAGATCGTGGCGACTGGCGTCGTCTGCTGCTTCACGATGACGGCGGTGTTCGTCTCGCCCGCACCCGCGTTGAAGGTGATGGTCTTGTTGGCGACCGTGACGCTCGCCGCTTGGGCCGCTGCCGGAACTGTGAGGAGCGTCAGGAGGCAGAACAGCAAGCGTCGGATCGAGCGGGTCATATCACGACCGTAACGCACCTGTCCGAGGAGATGCAGATTTTCATGTCGATGGCGATCCCAATCTTTGATCGAGGCGGTCCTTTGGCGTCCGGACTTCGATGCACCCTCGCGCGGCCGAGCACCGATATGCAGAACGGGGTGTGGAAGCGATCGGCTGGTACAGCACCCGGCCCGGCCCGGCGACGGCACGATCGTGACGCGTCGTTAGGATTTCTGCAAAGCCGTGCGCATGGGAGCCTGTCGAACGTGACTCGAAATGACACCTACGCGCACGTCGCCAGACTGCCGGTGGTAATCGAGCACTGCGAGCTAGCGCCGATCGTTCGAGATACGACGAGCGGATTCACGAAGGTCTCGATCGTCGTACGGCTCCGCGGCGCGGGCCACGTCGGCGAAGGCGAGGACATCACCTGGGACCAGATCGACCAGATCGAGCTCCTGCGGGCCGCCGGTGACTTGAGCTGGCTGCACGGAACGCGCACGTTCGACGAGTTCTCGCGGCTGCTCGGGCTGGCGAACCTCTTTCCGGTCCGGCCGATCCGCGACAGCGCCAGCTTCTACCGGCGGTGGTCGTTCGAGAGCGCGGCGCTTGACCTGGCCTTGCGCCAGAACGATGTCTCGCTCCGGGATGCCCTCGGTCGTCAGGCGCGACCGGTCAACTTCGTCGCCTCCATTCGGGTCGGTGACCCGCCAAGCCTCGCGGTGCTTCGCGCCTGGCTGGCTGAGGACCCGGGGCTGCGCTTCAAGCTCGACCCAACGTCCAGCTGGGACGACACGTTCGTGGCCGAGCTCGCCGGTTTGGATTGCGTCGACGTCATCGACCTGAAGGGTTTCTACCGTAACCTCGCGGTGGCGATGGCGCCGGAGGCGGGTCTGTATCGGCGAGTAATCGAGGGGCTGCCCGACGCGTGGATCGAGGACCCTTCGCTCGAGCCCGGCAATGAGCAACTGCTCGAGCGCCATCAAGATCGGATCACCTGGGACGAGCCGATCCATTCGGTTGCCGACATCGAGGCGCTGCCGTGGCAACCCCGCATGATCAACGTCAAGCCCGCCCGGTTCGGCAGCGTGCGGGCGCTGTTCGACACATACGACTATTGCGAGGCACACGGCGTCGGCATCTACGGAGGTGGGATGTTCGAGCAGGGCCCGGGCCGTGGGCAGCTGCAGTACCTGGCCTCGCTGTTCCACCCGCACAGACCCAACGACATCGCGCCGGCGGAATACAACTTCCAAGCTGCGGGTGCCGGCCGACTGCGCGCGCCCCTGGCGCCCGAACCTCATCCCACCGGCTTCCGGTGGGGGGCCTATGACGGGCGCCGCACCGTACGTGAATCCGCGGCCGAACCACCCGTCTAGGATCCCTTGCCCATGGGATCCGGGCGCGCTCTTTTACTGATCGCTGACATCAGCGGTTACACCGAGTACATGTCGAGTCATCGGATGAGCCTCGCCCACGCCGAGGTCAACACCGCGCGGTTGCTGGAGGCGGTGGTCGATGCCGCCGTGGACTTCGAGCTGATCGAGATCGAGGGCGACGCAGCGTTCCTTTCGCGCCAGGCGGACGCCCTCGACGCCGACGCGACGGCCATCGCGATGACGGAGGCCGTCGCCGGCATGCACGGCGCGTTCCACCGCGAGCGCCAGTACGTCGCGTCAAACCTGTGCCCGTGCGATGCCTGCGAGCAGGCGAACAACCTGAAGCTGAAGTTCGTCGCCCACGTCGGCGAGGTGGCGACGCAGACGATCAGGGATCGTCGCAAGCTCGTCGGAATCGACGTCATCTTCGTCCACCGGCTGCTGAAGAACTCGGTCAAGGTGCCGGAGTACATCCTCTTATCCGAAGCGCTCTACCGCAGCGGCGGCGGCGCGTTTGATCCGGTCCAGCAGGGTGAGCAGGACCTGGAGGGCATCGGTCTCGTCCGGACATATTGCTCGGACCTCGCCGGCACCGCCGAAACGGTGCCCCCGCTGTCTAAGCCCGGCTGGTTCGAGCGGCTCGCCAACACCGTCGATGTCGCCGGGCGCGGCATCCCGTACATGCTGGGGCTACGCCGAGCGCGGCGCGTCTCGTCCGAGCCCTGAGGGCTGCACGTACTTCTGAGTTGCCGCCCCTGCCGTCTACGGGGTGAGGCGGGCCCCCAGCGCCGAGGCTGCGCTCGCGTCCAGAAGTCACGCCGAGGGTGCCGCTGACTTGGAGCAGTGCGGCAAAGGCTCGGCTCCTGTGTTGCATTCAGGGGTGCGGTGACGGACGATGTTCGTCGTGGCTATGCGCAATGCCAGCATTCCGCCGTACTCGGTCCTGCCGGTCCTTGCCTATGACGATGTTCGCGCGGCCGTCGACTATCTGACGAAGGTCTTCGGGTTCGCCGAGCGCGTCCAGATCGGTGACCACCGAGCTCAGCTCAGCGTCGGCACCGGCGGCGGCGCGGTGATCGTCGCCGATGCCACCCATGGCCGACGATCCCCAGCCGCCGCGGATGGTGTCACGCAGTCAGTGATGGTGCGTGTCGAAGATGTCGATGCGCACTACCGTGCTGCGGTCGCCGCTGGCGCGCAGGTGACGAGCGAGCCCGCCGACTACGCATACGGTGAGCGGCAGTACAGCGTGCGTGACCCGGCAGGTCATCTCTGGACCTTCACCGAGTCCGTGGCCGATGTTGCGCCCGAAACCTGGGGCGGGGTGACCGTCTCGGCGTGGTAGGGCCAGACCCATAACGGCGCAACATGCTCATCGTCTGCGGACATCTTGTCCTCGATCCGGCGGATCGGGACGCCCACCTTGTCGCCAGCGCCGATGCGATCCGGCTCGCTCGGCAAGCACCCGGATGTCTCGACTTCGCTGTCTCGGCCGATCCAGTCGATCCCGCCCGCGTCAACGTCTTCGAGCGGTGGGCGAGCTCGGACGATCTCGACGCGTTCCGCTCGAGCGGAGACCCCGGTGACGAGCCGGTCGATTTCTCACGCATCCGCCACTTCAAGATCGACCAGTTCAGGGTCGAGCGCGCCGGCTAGGACGATCACGCACAGTCGCTGAGGGTGGGGTCCGGCGGCGACGTGGCACGAGCTCTTGGGCGGGAAACCAGCGTCCGTCGCACCGCATGCCTCCGTCCCGGGGCAGGAGGGCCGTCGTCGGCACTGTACGGAGCGCGAGTGATCGGCAGAGCAGCTGCGCCTCGTTGGCCTAACCGTCGGACCAATCGACGGTAGCCACTGTGACTGGTGCCGCGAGTCCTTTCAACTCGAGCGATCGCTCGTTGAGGGCGCGGAAGGTGTTGCGGGCCGCTTCGAGCGTTGTGCGACTCGCGATGATTTCGCCGGGGCCGGCCGCTGCCGCGATCCGAGCGGTCGTGTGGACACCGCGGCCGCCGTAGTCGCCGCCGCGGTCGGTCGCCTCGGTGGCATGGATGCCGATGCGAACGCGTGGCGCGAAGCCATGATCGCGCCGGTGAGCGCGCAGAGACCGCTGGATCGAGCAGGCACAGTCAAGGGCGCTCTCCGGCTCGACAAACGCAACGAAGAACCCGTCGCCTTCGTGCTTGACCTCCTCACCGGCGCGCGCCTCGAAGTGCTCCCGGAGCGTACGGTCGTGCCAGGCTAGGAGCGACTCCCACTGCTCGTCGCCGAGCATTTCGACGAGACGCGTCGAGTCGACAATGTCGGTGAACATGAACGTCCTGAGGGCCACGTGCGAGCCAGTGCCAGCTCTGGAGAGGAGTGCTGCGGTGCGACGCGTGGCACGCTCGGCCCCGATGCGCTCGAAGCTTGCCCGCGCGGCCGTGAGCTCGAGTTCGGCGGCGTCCTGGTCGCCCAGGTCGCTGTACGCGCCGGCGAGGAGTTCGCGCGCCTGCGCCGCCTCGTACGGGACGTCGATCTCGGACCACAGGCGGATGCCGCGCCGCAGTTCTCGGACCGCGTCGTCAGGCCGAGCCTCCGACAACGCTAGTCGCCCGCCGGCCACGATCGCGGCGGCGCGCACCGCGGTCGTGTCAAGAGACTCCGCGAGCTCTTCGAGCTCCTCGAGCGCGGAACGCGCCAACTCGGCGTCGCCTGCGGCGAGGGCGATCTCGACCGCTGCGGGGAGGAGCAGCCAGCGGCCCTCGCGCGCCAGTCCGCTTTCGTCTGCCAGCGCCTGCGATATCGCTCGGCCAGCCACTGTCGGCTTCTCCTCGTCCAGGCGCAGGAGCGCCAGGCCGGGCTGCGGATCGAAACCCAGCTCGGCGGAGTGCCGGAAGGACTCGATCGCCCCGTTCAGGTCACCGCGTCGGCGGCGGATCTCACCGAGTTCGTGCAGGCCAAAGGCCGCCCAGCGAGGCGCCGCCTCCAGCAGCTCATCGACCGCCTCGCTCGCGTCTCGCTCGGCGCGGTCGAGTTCGCCGCGAAAGCGCATCACTTCGGCCCGATGGAACCGGCACAGGCCCGGGAAGCCGCTCAGCGACTGCCGCTCGCACCACCGCAGCGACGCGACACTCCATTCGCCGGCCCGGCCCCAGTCGCCGCGATTTCGGCAAGCGAAAATCGTGGAACAGAAGATCTGCCCGGTTGTCCACAGTTCGAGCTCTCCGCCCAGCGCAGCGGCCATCGCCTCGTCGATCAACGCAGTGCCTTCCGTCACCTCCCCAACGAGCAGGCGCGCGTGGCCCGTGGCCAGGCGACCCAGGGCCTCGATGTCACGGTCTCCGAGCTCGTTGCCGAGCTGGACCATCTCCTCGCTCATCTGCAGCGCCGCCGGTCCGTCACCCATAAAGAACATGCCCTGTGCCATACACATCAGAACCAGGCCGCGCTCGCGACACGCCGACTCGCCCTCGAGTAGGCGTCCGGCACGAGCCAGCCAGCCGGCAGCGAGCGCGTCGTCGTTCCGCGAGTGGTGCTCGACCGTCAGCTTCACAGCCACACGCGCCGCGGATCGACGGTCCCCGCCGCTCTCATAAGCCGCCGACGCGCGCTCGAATATGTCGAACATCTCGTCGAAGTGGCGCGACCAGCGCGCGGCTTCGCCGAGGCGCTCCAGATCCTCGGGGGCAAGCGACCCCGTCTCGTCCGAGGATCGAAGCTGCTCGAACGCAGGCCCCCACGCTCGCCGCTCGAACGCCTCCCGCCCCCGCTCCAGCGCCCCGCCCTTGGTCTCCGGCATATCGGGATTCTCCCACGGCCGCATCCGGGGGTGCCCACCTCGACATGCGGCTCGCCTGGCCAGGTTGCGGTTCTGCACCGGGAATGAGCCAGGTGCGTGTGCCCGCGCCGATGCGAGCGCAGGTCTGACGCGATTGCGCATCCCGAACCACGCAATTCTGACCTGCGCTAACTGCACTGAGCTGCCCCGAACTACGCGGGTTTCACGGGAATTGCCCTGCGAAATGGGACGTGTGGCATCAGGCGGTTGGGGGTTCGAGGCCCCTGCGGGCTTCGTGAACCCGCCCTGCCGCGGCGGAGCGACCTGCGATCCTCCGCGTAAGGCCGGAGGATTCTCCACCGTCAACCCGCAGAGGAGATACGCAAATGACCGGGAAAGCTGACTTCACGCCGGATGAGTGGAAGCTCGTCCTGGAGGCACCCCCGAGCGCCGGCTTGATCGTCGTCACCGCTCAGAGGGGCGGGACGTTCCGCGAGACGATCGCGATGGCCAAGGCCTACAGCGAAGCGCGCCAGCAGCACGGCGAGAGCGAACTGCTGGACGAGATCACGGCCGCCAAGCCCGAGCGCGACCACACCCACTATCACTCGCCCGAGGAGCTCAAGCAGGGAGGTCTGCAGCACCTGCGCGACGCCGTCGCTCTGCTCGAAACGAAGGCCGCCCCCGACGAGGTCGCCGACTACCGGCGCTTCATCCTCACCCTGGCCGACAAGGTCGCCAATGCCCACCGCGAGCACGGCCAGAGCGTCAGCGACGCCGAGCAGCATGCGATCGCCGAGATCACCACCGCGTTGGGTGGAGACGGCGCCTGACCGCGACTCTCACGCGGATCACGACACGGATGTGAGGACGCCGGGGGCGCCGTGCGGGTCAATCGAGCGGCAGGAACACGGTCTGTTCGCGTAGCCCGTCGACCAGGTTGCCGTCGAGGTCCAGCGCGACACCCATGTCCTCCACCGAGGAGAAGCCGTGCACCTTTTCCCGCGCCTCGACGATCTGCGTGGCCAGGCCGTCGTCGACACCCGGGAGGGTCAACAGCGCCGTGAGCGACGCGTTGTTGACATCGACCAGGCCGGCGTCGGCAGCCCCGGATCGGTCGGGCCGGCCGATCCCGATCTCTCGGGCCAGGGCGGGGTTCTCCCGGGCGATCCGGCGGGCCTGCGACCGATCCTGGAGGCGCACCGTGCCCGCCTCCGCGGCAGCCGCCAATGGCGAGGCCATCTGGCGCTCGTAGGCCGGACGGATGCTGAACGAGGTCCCGACCGCCCCGACCCAGCCGACAACGATGAGCAGGCCGGCGAGGTTGTCGTGGCCAGGGTGGCCGCCGACGGAGTCGTGCACCCAACCGGCCGCTGCGATCGCACACCACAGGATCCCGAGCAGCACCCAGGTCACGCGCCGCGCCTTGGCCCCGGCATAGATCGGCGCCCAGGCGCCGAACCCGAGCGGGATCAGTGAGATGTAGGGCCAGCGATCGCGTTGGCTCGCCGGCGTGCCCTCGCTCATGAGACGGCAAGGATGACACCGCGCCGGAGTGAACGTCGACACGCCCACCGTGGGGCAGTGCGGTCGTGGCGCGCGTCGGCGCGCCCGTATGATCAGACGATGGATGTGCTCGTGATGGGAGCCACGGGCAACGTGGGCGGCGGACTCATTGAGTTGCTGAGCGCGCGTGATGTGCGCGTGCACGCCATCAGCCGCGAAGCGCGAACCTGGCCCGACGGCGTTCGGGGCGTGGTGGGCAACGCCAACGACCCCGCGTCGCTCGCGGGCGCCGCCGCCGGCATGGATGGGGCGTTTCTGATGAGCGGCTATGCCGCGGAGTCCCAACTGCTGTCAGATCTCGGTGCCGGCCACGCTGTGCTCGCTCTCGGCAAGTTCGGTCCCGCTCGCCGATGGCGGCAACGCAATGGCGGCCTACCACCGCGACTCCGAAGAAGCGGTCAAGGCCTCGGAGGGGGTGTGGACAATCGTGCGCCCGTGCTCCATGCAGTCGAACGTGACGCGCTGGAAGGATCAGCTCGATGCCGGCGCGGTCATCCGCGCGCCGTTTGGCGACGTCGCCGTCGCAATGACCGATCCAGCCGACGTCGCCGCGGTCCTCGCGGCCGCGCTCATGGAGTCCGGGCACGTCGGCAAGACCTATCGGGTCAGCGGACCCGAGGCGTTAACGCCCGCCGATCAGGTCGCGATCGTCGCCGGGGTCCTCGAACGCAAGCTGCGCTTCGAGGCCATTCCAGACGACGAGGCCCGCGCCACGCTCCCCGCCCAGGTGGGCCAGGCGTACGCCGACGCGCAGTTCGACATCTTCCGCGCGCACCCGCAGCACGAGTCGGAGATCCAGCCGACGATCGAGGAGGTCCTCCACCGCCCGCCGGGGCGTTTGGGCGACTGGGTGGAGCGCAACCGCGCACGACTCCTCTGAGCTGAGTAAGTTCTCACCGACTCAATGTCTCCGCTAACGGGCGGCTGGGCCCAGGAGTTGCGCTGCACCTCGGGGCCATGGGAGCATCCGCGCCGATGACGGACTTCCTGGTGAAGCGCGAGAGTCTCCGGACGTGCCGGACCGCCGAAGCGGAGCCGCCGGAGTTGGACGCCGGGCAGGTGCTTCTGCGGATCGAGCGCTTCGGGCTGACGACCAACAACGTGACCTATGCCGTCTTCGGCGACGCCATGTCGTACTGGAGTTTCTTTCCGGCGTCCGAGGGTTGGGGCCGCGTGCCGATGTGGGGCTTCGCGCGTATCGAGCAGAGCGCGGCTACGGGGGTTGAGCCGGGGCAGCGCTTCTACGGCTACGTCCCGCCATCGTCGTATCTGGTCGTGGAGCCGACGAGCGTCGACGCGCACGGCTTCTCCGACGGGTCCGCTCATCGCGCGGCGCTCCCCGCTGCCTATCAGCGCTACGCGCTCACCGCGCGGCGACCCGTTCTACCGCAACGGGACCGAGGATCTCCAGATGCTGCTGCGGCCCCTGTTCTTCACCTCGTTCCTGATCGACGACGAGCTGGCCGATACCGGGCTCGCGACATCAGGCCCGGTGCTGTTCGCGAGCGCGTCCAGCAAGACGGCGATCGCCGCGGCATTCCTGCTCTCACAGCGCGAGGGCGCCGAAGCCATCGCGCTCACCTCGGAGCGCAACGCGGCATTCGTCGAGCGCCTCGGCATCTACGACCGCACGATCACCTACGACCAGATCGCCTCGCTCGAGCGGCAGCCCGCGGCGTTCGTCGACATGTCGGGCGACGCAGCAGTGCGCCAGGCGGTGCACGAGCACTTCGGAGACGAGCTCCGCTCCAGCATGGTCGTCGGCGCGACGCACCGCGACGCCGCGGCCGCCGCCGGCCAGGCGCCCCTGCCCGGCCCGCCACCGGCGTTCTTCTTCGCTCCCGACCGCGTCAAGAAGCGGTCGGCCGACTGGGGCGCGGCGGAGCTCCAAAGCCGCGCTGCCGATGCGTGGCACCCGTTCTGCGAGTGGGCCGGCGGCTGGCTCGAGGTCATCGCCGGCAACGGCTTCGAAGCCGTCGAGCGCGCGTGGATCGACGTGCTCGACAACCGCATCCCACCCAATCAGGCGCACGTAATCTCGCTTTGACGAACCGAGGTGGGGGGCCAGCGGCGGGTGGCGTCCCCACGCGTCCACGGAGGAGACCGCCGGGACCGCCCGATTACCTGACCGCGAGAAACAGGTATCGGTTCAGGCAGAAGAAGTAGTCGTCCCCGAGCGTCCTCAGATCCTCCGCCCAGTCTCGTGCATCGCGCTCGCTGAGACCCTGCCGCCCCGGAACAAAGGCGGTGATGAAGTCGATCATGCCGGCGCTGAGAGTGTTCGGGTCATAGCCCGCGTTCAGCATCGGGATCGCCTCGCGGTGCGCGACCGAGAATCCCGCTGCGGAGAGCAGCCCGGTCAGCCGGCTGGGGAGATGCGGATCGACGAGGTGTTCTTCCCAAGCGGCCAGCACATGCCGCATGCGTTCGGTGTCGCGTGAGTGCCACACGATCGATTTCCAGTCTGTGTCGAGCACGAGCAATCGGCCCCCCGGACGCAGGACGCGGTGGGCGGCCTGGAGCGCCGCCGGCACGTCCGGGAGGTACTCGTACACCTGTGCTGCGACTGCGGCGTCGAAGGTTCCCTCCTGGAACGGCAGCGCGCACGCATCGCCGCTGACGAACCGCGTCGCGCCGGCGCCATCCTGCGGCCGGCGACTGCGGGCGAGCACGAGCATGCTGTCACTCGGATCGACGCCATCGACCGAGCCGGCAGAGCCGACGTCGACCGCCATCTCGGAGGCCAGGAGGCCCGGCCCCGACCCGATGTCCAACACGTTCTCGCCGCTGGCGAGCGCCAGGGCCGCGCGTGTGGCACGACGCTGCTCGACGAAATCTGGCGTCCCATAGAGCGCTTCGGCCCGCCGCGAAGCCCACCCGTCGAACTGCAGTGTGCCGCTCATCCCGACATCCTTTCAGCGGCGGGCGCCGAGCCGAGGACCCGGGGGTCCACCGACCCGGCGCCCCGCCAGCTACATCGCAACCGCCTCGTAGACGTCGACCGTCCCACCGACCTCGAGAACCGGACAGCCCTTCGCGAGCTCGACCGCCGAATCGAGCCGGTCGGCCGACACGATCGAGTAGCCGGTCAGGCCGTGCGAGCCGCCATCCTCGACCGACTGGCCCGGGCCGACTGTCTTCGCGGCCCCGGTCGGGGCGCCGCCGTCGACGACGGCCGACCCGAGCTCCTCCAGCCACTGACCCCACTTGGCCATCTGCGCGTTGCGCTCGGCTCCGTCGGCGGCCACGCCATTACCGCCGCTGTATGCGAACACGTAATTCGCCATCTCCTACCACCCTTTCGTCACTGGCCAGTCCCGATGCCGGCCTTTCACCTTGGACGAACGGCCGACGCGCGAGGGGACACGGATCGCGAGAAGGTCGGCTCGAGAAGCGGCAGCGGCGTGCGGCGGACCGGCGCCTGCGCTCGGTCGTCAGCTCTCGCCGAGGATCCGGCGCTTCTGCTGATCGAACTCAGCATCGGTCAGCGTGCCGCTCTTGCGCAGCGATCAATCGCGGCGCGAGCGCGCCCGCTGGCCACCGGCGTACGAGCCGACGTCGATCAGGAAGGCGAGCACCACGAAGAACCACTCGAACCCCGTCACATGGTGGCCGGGACCCCAGTCCCAGAAGGCGGCATAGGCAAGCGTTGTCCACGGCAGCAGGAAGAAGCCGAGGAACGGAACGACCCAGCTGTCGAACGCGTGGCTGAGGACGCTGCTGAAGATCCACAGCAGGAACAGCACGAGCCGCGGGGAGATCAGCGCGAGGAGTGCGAGGAGGCAGCCCACAGGTCGACGTTCGCATCTCGATGGTTCCCGGGCATCATCCGGATCAGGTGACGAACCCCCGCCCGGCACCGCGCCCAGAGCCGGCGGACGTCGAGGCAGATCCCACTTGAAGTGGGCCTATGGCGCAGCCGGAGGCCGGGGCTCTCGAGATCTGTCGCGGGCCCGCGCCTGCTCACGTCGAGCGTCGGCGATCGACGGCTGCTTGACCTCGATCACGCGCGTATGCGCGAGCCAGTCCGGAAATCCCAGGCGCCTGAACGGGATCGGCACGAAACCCCACGGCAGCGGCACCATCGCCAGGTTCATCGCGAACCAGCGCACTATCGCGCGGACCGGCTTGACCTTCTCCCCGCTCGCTGTCACCAGCCGAACCTGCATGAGGCGGGCGCCTGGCGTCTGGCCCGTCACCGACCAGAACACGACGAAGTAGGCGGCCGTCCAGAGAATGTAGACGCCGCCCGCGATCGCCAACAAGAGTGGCTTCAGATCCTTCGTGATCGGAAAGATCGAGGCGATCAGCTGGACGCCCAGCCCCGTGATGATCGCCACCAGGTCGATGAGCAGGAAGTCCAATGCCCAGGAGATCAGCCGTGTCATCAGCCCGACCGAAGACCCGCTCTCACCGGGCCTGACCTGCAGCTCGATATCGCTGTCGGGCGACTCCGCCGTGCTGCTCATCGGCTGTGCGCGCCGGGACGTGTCCGGCCTCGATCGACCGTGCGACGGACGGGTCGACCCACCGGCGCATCGCCGGTGGGCGACCTATTCGGGCTGCCCATCCTCGTCGCCCTGCGTCGGGATCTCCTGCGACCCGGTCGGCTCGCGACGCCTCAGGTGATCAGCGGCACGCTCGAGCCGGCGGTCACCCCTGCGTGATCGCGCCCTCACGGCGTCACCGACCTGATCGGCGAACCCGAGGCCCTGCTGCGAGACCGCCGCCCTGACCGTGGGGCTCGCCGCGATCTGGTCGACGAGCCGCCACAGCCCGTCGCTGGCTAACAGGCGATCGACGAACCGGTCGAAGAGGCCGCTTTCGAAGAACGTGTCGATCAGCTGCGTCGCCCCGTCGCTCTCCACCACCTGCGCGACGATCGCCTGCAGGCGGGGGCTCGCGAGCAACCGCTCCAGTTCGCCGCTCTCCAGCAGGCGGTCGACTGCGCGCTGCTCGAGGCCGATCCCCGCCTCGGCAGCGGCTCCGACGGCACCGGCGAGCGGTCTCAGCGTGGCGGCCGCGGCGCGACCACCGAGGTCGGCAAGCGGCTTCAGAGGCCCCGATCGGGAGTTCCGTGTCTGGTCGTCGGCCATGAGATCACCGCGAATCCTCGCAGTACGGCACCCCCTCCGCCTTCACCCAAATCGGACGATGGTGGATCGCGATGTTCGATTACCAAGTCAAGCCCGACGCCCCGAGTCCCCGACGAGAGAGATCATGGCCAGGCCAGATCCCCAGCCGCACACCGCCCCACCGTCCGTGGTCGCCCATCCGACACCCCTCGCACGTCAATGAGTCGCGAGCGATGGATGGCCCTGCTGTTCGCGCTCGGTTCGGCGTGCTTCCTGATCGGCCCGTTCCCGGGCTACGCGCAGCTCGTCGGCTCGAGCGCCGACGCGGTCACGTTCTTCATCGGCTCGATCCTGTTCACTGCCGGCGGGGCGCTGCAGACATGGATCGCGTTCCCCGAACGACATTCCGGCGCCGGCGGGAAGGGAGCATTCCGGGCCGCCGCGATCCAATCCGCGGGGACGCTGTTCTTCAACGTGACGACGTATCAGGCGCTCCATACGTCCCTGTCCAATCCCAACTACAACCGGCTCGTGTGGCGACCCGACGCGCTGGGCTCGATCTGCTTCCTCATCTCCGGCGCGATCGCCTACCGCGCCTCGGCCCGGCACGGCCGGCTCCCCGCCCGCGGCCGGCCGGGCTGGTGGGAACCGGCGGTCAACCTGCTCGGTTGCGTCTTCTTCGGGATCTCGGCGATCGCCGGCTACCTCGTTCCGTCGACCGGCTCCGTCCTGAACCTCGCCGCCGCGAACTGGAACACCGCGCTCGGAGCGGTGTGCTTCGAGACCTGCGCGCTCGCGACGCTTCTGACCGGCCGCACGCTGAAGTCACCTCGGCTGCAACGCCTGCACGCGCTCAGGCAACACGTCGAGCGGGATGTCGAGCAGATCGTCTGATCCGCAGGGTGAGCACGTTCTCGCCGTCGTCAGGGGTCAAGCGGTAGGAGTTCGAGTCCCCTACGAGTACGGTTTGCCGATGCCTATCTGGGGGCGACGTGGCGGTCGCGATGCCGGCGCAGTGGGGGTGCCACAACCACCCCTAGGGTCATTGGCCGGGGTGGCAGCCCGCATCTAGCTTGGCAGCAGTTCACAACCCACCTCATGGAGGAGTCATGTCAAGCATCACCACAATCGTGCAGCGATCTCGTCTGATCTCCGCGCTCGTACTCGTGGTCAGCGCGGTCTCGGTCCTGCCGGCGGCGGCTTCGGCGCACCGAACCTGGTTCGGCTCGAGCCTCAACCACAGCCCCGCCAACTCCGGCAGCACATGCGCTGAGGACGGTGTCTCTGGGGGCTCGGTGTGCACACACGTCGGGTCCTACTACCCCGGCTTCTCCGGTCGTACGGGGTCCCCACACACCGGAACCGTCGTCGCCATCAGGCTGCTGGCCGACGGTCCGATGACCGCGCGAGTCCGCGTCGTCGCCGTCCGGCACGTGTCCTCGAACCACAAGTCCGGTCAGGCCAAGGCTGTCGTCCGGGGTCCCGTGCTCCACGTCCAGGGCACCGGCCATGTGGAGCGCTTCTCGGTCCACCTCAAGGTCGCGAAGGGTCAGGAGCTCTCCCTCGATACCTCGAGCAACACCGCCGAGTACTGCTCCGACAGCACCCCCGGTCAGCTCCTGTTCGACCCGATCCTGGGTCTGGGACAGAACTACCGTCACTCCAACGGGGTCGACGGCTGCCTGATGCTCGTCCAGGGCGTCCTCGACTACTAGTCCGCCCGGGACACCACGCTCACCGTCGGGCCCCGGCACACCACCGGGGCCCGACGCTGCGTTCAACGCTTACGCCGTGCCCTGAACGGCATTCAGCGACCGATGCCGCGGCGCGTGGCGAGCACGAGAACGGTCGCGAGAGCCAGGCCGATGACCGCGCCGATCGCTGCTCCGAGCAGCAGCGGCTGCATCGCCAGTCCGGTCGCGTGGCCGATGCACGCCGCCGCGTCGTGAATTGCCGAGGAGCAGCGTGCGGGGCGACCGGGATGCCGCGATGCCTGCGCGGCTGCGACGTACAGGCCGACCGCGCCGCCCAGCATCGGGCCGGCCTCCAACGTCGTCGCCTCACGCGACTGCTTACGCCCCCGTCTCGCGCCGCTCCCACCGCGCATCGCCTCGCCCATCGGCCGGCGAGCCGCGCCGGATGAGCCGAGCCGCCGGCCACGGACGAACGAACAGGTCCCGCTCCGCTACATGGCGATCGCCTCGTAGACGTCGACCGCACCGCCGATCTCCAGGACCGGGCAGCCCTTCGCGAGCTCGACCGCCGAAGCGAGGCTGGCGGCCGATACGATCGAATACCCGGTCAGGCCACGCGAGCCGCCATCGCTGACCGTGCCGCCGCGGCCGACCGTCTTCGCGGTTCCCATCGCCGCGCCGCCCTCGACGACTGCCGAACCGAGCTCTTCGAACCACTCCCCCCACTTCGCATACTGCGCGTTGCGCTCGGTCTCCTCCTCGGCCACGCCGCTGCCACCGCTGTACGCGAACACGTAATTCGCCATCAGTGCACCCTTTCGGTCACGGGCGGCGCGGATGCCACCCTCTCCTCAGATTGACGAACGACCGATGTCCAAACGGACAGGGGTTCCCGCGACGCCAGGACGAGCTCTCAAGGCGCGTTCCGATGAAGTGGACGCTTGCGCGGGATCACCGTGCGGCGCACGATTCGCCAGCCCTGTGAGGTTCTCAAGAGCTGGTCCTCGTAGATCACGCTGCCGCTGGTCCCGTCGGTCTGGACGCCGATTCCCTTCGAGTGCACAGTCGCTGAGTCAGCGCCACCGGCGACGATCAGGGCATTGGTGACGTGGTGGCCGAGCGGGTTGCGATCTCCGAGTGCGAGTGAGGCATCCACCAGTGCCTGGCGGCCCGAGAGCTCGCCGTAGCCGAGCGCATGCAGGTCATAGACGAAGTCCTCGGTAAACAGCTCATCGAGCCGGTCGAACGCACCGTCGTCCATCAGGTGCCCGTGGAGAGCGATCAGCTCATAGATCGCGAGTCGATCCTCGGTCCCGAGCGCCATCTCTCAAGGATGCCGGAAGCGGGTGGCTCCCGGCAGCGTGGCGTCCGCCCGACCCGGTTCGCTTCAGGTGATGCGCAGGCGACACTCGTTGGGGAGGCAGTTCGGATGGCTGTGGGCGGCATACGCCGTCAGCACCTACGGCACCGGGTTCGGCTTCGGGGCCATGTCGATCATCGCGATCCGCGTCCTGCATGCCGGACCCGGCGAGGTCTCGCTGCTCACCTCGGTGGGGCTGGCCGCCGGGGCGCTGCTCGCGATCCCACTCGGCCCGTGGGTCGAGTTCCGACGCAAGCGCGGTGTGATGATCGCGATGGACCTCGTCCGCTTCGGCGCGCAGATCACGGTCCCCGTCGCCTACCTGCTCGGCTGGCTCACGTTCGTCCAGCTGTTGCTGGTCACGGTCGTCGTGGCCGGCGCCAAGATCACCTTCCAGGCCGCCGCCGGGGCCCACCTCAAGGCGCTCGTGAAGCCGGAGGAGCTCCTGGTCGCCAACGGCCGATTCGAATCGACCACGTGGAGCTCGCTTGTCGTCGGCCCACCGCTCGGCGGTGCGGCAATCGGCTTCTTCGGCGCGACGGTCAGCATCACCGCGGACGCCGTCAGCTACCTCCTCTCGGCCTTCGGGATCCGACGGATCGGCGGCCGGGAGCCCACCCCGCCCCAGCCTGACGGGCCCCGACCCGGCTTCAGGGACCTCTCCGACAGCTGGCGCTACATCTTCAGCCAGCCCGGCCTCCGCGGTGTGTTCCTCAACCGGCTGATGATCGGCGCTCTGATTCTCTGCACCGAGCCGCTGCTGGCCGTGCTGATGCTCAGACGCCTGCACTTCCAGCCGTGGCAGTACGGACTCGCGTTCGCCGCCCCGTGCATCGGCGGCCTGATCGGCTCTCGGCTCTCGCGGCGGCTCGTCGCGCGTCTCGGCCAGCGCCGGGTGATGCTGCTGTTCGGGACGCTCACGGTCGGCTGGCCGATCGGCCTCGCCTTCATCCCGGCCGGCACGCCCGGGCTCCTGATGGTGATCGGCCTCCAACTCGGGCTCGTCACCAGCATCGGGATCTTCAATCCCGTCGCGGCGACGTACCGACTGGAGCAGACCGCGCCTGAACGGATCGCGCGGACGCTCTCCGCATGGTCGGTGAGCACCACCGCAACGACCGCGGTGATGATCGCACTGTGGGGCCTGCTGGCAGAGATGATCGGCCTCAGGGGCGCGATCGCCGCCGCCGGGATCCTCGCCCTCCCAGCGCCGCTGCTGCTGCCCCGGGGCCGACGTGCCGGCCCGGCTGCTCCGCCTGCGAGCATGCTTCGGAGATGGCCGACACGCCCGCCGAGGATTTCGCCTTCACGAACCTCACCGGCCGATCCCCGGGTGTCGTGACTCGGGCGCTGGGCACGGTGCTGCCGGGCATCCGCAGGGTGCAACGCCAGGTCGGGCCGTACTCCGACGCATGGCAGGCGGCGAACCGGACGGCGCTCCGCGGCGAGGACCGCCGGTGGGTCGCGCTCGGTGATTCGATGACGCAGGGCATCGGCGCGAGCGAGCCCGCGCAGGGCTGGGTCTCGCAGCTCGCGCGGCGACTCCCGGTGCCGATCGACGTCATCAACCTCTCGCAGAGCGGCGCGCGTATCGACGATCTTCTCGACCAGCAGCTCGCCGCCTGGCGGTCACTGCCATCCGCTCCGGCCGGGAAGTTCATCACGGTCCTGATCGGGTCGAACGACGTGATGAGCCCACAGCGCCGGCGCACGCTCCCGCGGACGTTCGCCGAGCTGCTCGCGGCGTTGCCGTCCGGCGCGATCGTCGCCAACGTGCCGTCGCCCGCGGGCCCCGCGCGTGAGGCGAACCGCCATCTCGCCGAGGCCGCGCGCGTGGGGCGGGTGCACGCCGTCCCGACCGACACGCTCGGCCCGTCGGCGTGGCGTGGGCGGCTCGCCGAGGATCATTTTCATCCCAATGACGCCGGATACGGGTTGATCGCCGACATCTTCGAGCCGTTCGTGCGGCGGGCGGCGTTGACGGCGGACACGTTCTCCGCGTCCGTGGACTGAACTACCCGCCGTCGAGCAGGCCGAGCCGGACGGCCTCGGCGCTCGCCTCGCCGCGGGTACGAGCATCGAGCTTTCGCAGGACCGCGGAGACGTGGTGGTCGACCGTCTTCTCCGACACGACGAGCCGTCGCGCGATCTGGGCGTTTCGCAGTCCCTCCGCCAGCAGCATCAGCACCTCCAGTTCGCGCGGGGTGAGCCCGGCTGGGTTCTGACGAGTCCGCGGCCGCGGTCCGCGCGGCACCCCCCGCACCCCGTTCGCGCAGCCGGCGGGTGACGATCTCGGCCGCCGGCCGGGCTCCCAGCGCCTGCAGCTCGTGAAGCGCCTGACGCAGCGCAGCTTCATCGTCGGCGTCTGCGAGGGCCAGCGATACGGACAGCCGATCTTCCGCCAGAGCTCTGCCGCACGGCGCCACTCGCCGGCCAGCGACAGCGAATACGGCTCGGCGATCGCGCCGGCCCGTGGCTCGTCGCGCACCCCGGCCTGCCAGCGCCAGTAGGCAAGCTCCCCGACCGCCCACGGCCGTCGCCGCTTGAGCGCGAGGGCGAGCGGCGCATCGGTCAGCCGCCGCACATTCGCGTCATCGCCCAACAACCAGGCGGCTTCTCCTCGGGTCGGCCGGCCTGTCCTGGAGCCAGGACCGGCCGGAGGCGAAGCCGGTCCGGCGCAGCCGCCGGTCGGTGTCCTCCGGGCTCGCGAATTCCCAGGGTGAGAAGCCGACGAGCTCGGGAAACCCGTCGGCGACGGCGGCAGCGATCGCATCACGCACCCGCGCGATGTTCCCGACCCCGCCGCACTGAACCTCCAGGATCCCGTCCGGCCGAAGCGCGCGCGCCAGCCGGAGCCACATCTCGTCGTGATCGGTGACCCAGTGCAGTGTCGCCGTGGAGACGATCACGTCAACCGGCTCGGCGAGGTCGAGACCGAGCACGTCCTCACACCACACCTCGGCCCGGTCGCCGAGCCGAGCGCGCGCCAGGTTCACCATCTCCTCCGATGCATCGATCGCGAGGACGCGACCGCGGGGCACGAGCGCGAGCAACGACTCGGTGACGCGACCCGTCCCGCAGCCGACGTCGAGCACCGCCGCATCCGGCGGGACCCGGTCGAGTCGCGCGAGAACGTCGGCGGCCCATGACTGCTGGGGGGCGCTCGTCGCGTCGTAGGTCTCGGCGTCCCATGGGGTCGCCATCACGGTCTCACCTTCCGATCCGTTCCTCACCTGCCGTCGGCGTAGCTTGGCATCCGGGCGTGGTCATCGCGGCGTATGCGCCGGACTCGCGTTGGCCGCGGCGGTTCGGATCCGGCGAATAGCCTGCGTCGGATGGGAGGACCAGACGCAGCCGGACCCGACCCCGGGATCGCCCAGGTCTCGCACGAGGATTCCGGAGCTGTCGTCGAGCTGCTCGCGCAGGCGTTCTACACCGACCCGACGTGGAGCTGGGCGTTCCCCGACGCCGACCGGCGGATCGACCACCACCGCCGCTACTGGGGGCTGCTGGTTCGCAGCGCCATCCCGCACGGCTCGGTGTGGACGACGCGCGACGGCGGTGCCGCCGCCGTGTGGATCCCCCCGGGTGAGTCCGAGCTCACCGACGAGGAGGAGGCGCTGCTCGAGCCGATGCTGCGGGAGATGATCGGCCGCCACGCCGACGACGTGCTGTCGTTGATGGAGAGCTTCGAGGCCAACCATCCCCGTCACGCCCCGCACTTCTACCTCAGCCTGCCGGCACCCACCCCGAACACCGGGGTCGGGGCAAGGGCATGGGGCTGCTCGCCGCCAACCTCGCCCAGATCGACGCGCTCGGCCTGCCGGCGTACCTCGAGTCGAGCAACCCGGCGAACGACGCCCGCTACGAGCGGCTCGGGTTCGTCCGCGTCGGCGAGTTCTCGGCGCCGCGGGGCGGCCCGACGGTCGGGTGCATGTGGCGCGAGCCGCTCTGACGCTCCCGACCGATCCTCCCGGCTCGGCTCCGCCCCCGCTCAGTCCGCTCAGCCCGCCCGGTCCCGTTCGCGCCGGGCTCGCAGCTCGCGGGCGATCCGGCTGAGCCGACGGGCGGGCTCGGTGAATCGCCAGCTGAGCGAGGTCTCGTAGTGGTCGCGAACCTCCCGGATCGTCCGCTCGCGGTCCCGCTCGCGGTCTCGCTCGACCTGCTCGACGTTGTGGCGCAACGCCTCCCACTCACGCGGATCGGCCGACGGCGCGGCGAGATCCTCCACCGTCACCTCGACGTCCTTCTTGCGCAGCAGCACCCAGGTCTGACCGTGCACCGGTGCCGAGCGGAGGACCTCGAACGCCCGCCCCCAGTGCTCGGTGATCCACCAGTCCGACATGAGCACCATCGGTCCGCCGTGCTCCCAGCCCTGATCGCGGCGCAGCACGTTCATCCCGGTCCGGTCCTCGTCCCACGGCTCACGGGTGAACACCTCCCCGAACTCCTTCCCCATGTAGGTCGCGATCAGCAGGCCGCCGGGCTTGAGGAGGCGGTGGAGCTCCACCAGCCAGGGCAGCGAGTTGTCGGTGAGGTGGGTGAACACCGACAGCGAGTACACGAAGTCGAAGCTGCCGTACTCGAGCCCGAGGGGCGGTTCGGCACGGTTCTGCTGAGCGTGGAGCGGCGGTGACAGGTTCGCCTGGATCCACGCGACGCTCGGCGCATCGATGTCGCTGCCCCAGAACTCGGCGTCCTGCGCCTCCTCGACGAAATGGCGGAGCGTGCGGCCCGCGCCACAGCCGAAGTCGAGCACCCGCTTGCCCTGAAACGACCACTCGGCGGGCAGCATCGCCTCGAGCGCCTGCCTGGCCTCGGCCCCGCGCCAGTCGTAGAGCGCGCTCGGATCCTCGGCTCCGTCGAGCGAGCACACCCGGCTCGCCAGCGAGAGCGGCGGGATCGGGACACGTTCGGCGGGCGGCACGCGCCGAGTCTAGACCCGGTCCGCCCGCGCCCCGGCGGCACGACCGCTGTCGCCGGCCGAGCTCGCGCGGTAGGGTCGCGGCATGGGGGCGCAGCCGCCCGAAGCGAGCACCAAGCTCACCCTGTGGCAGCGGATGGCGATCCGGAAGCTCCGGCGAAAGGCGGGGCGGGCGCGACGGCGAGCCGCTCGCACCCGAGGACTGGGTGGTCGCGTGGCGGCTGCACGAGCGCGGGCTTCGGCGGTGCGTGCGGCGCGGCTTCCGGGCCCTGCCGAGCAGCCCGCGGTGCGCGGTCTGCGGCGCGCCGTTCGCCGGGATCGGGCGCAAGTCGTGGGACCGCTCGGCTACCGGCCGTCGCGCAAGAACCCGACGATCTGCGCAACGTGCGTCGAGTACTCGCCGCCGGGCGGGATGGTCCAGTACACCGGCGTCCTGTTCGCCGACCTCCGCGGGTTCACCGCCCGCTCGGAGGCGCCGACCCGCGCGAGACCTCGCAGCTGCTGCGCCGCTTCTACCGCTGCGCCGAGGACGTGCTGTTCCCCGACGCGGTGATCGACAAGGTGATCGGCGACGAGGTGATGGCCCTCTACCTCCCCGACCTGAAGCCCGGGATGACGCGCGAGGAGGTCCCGCGCGCTGATGCTCGAACATGCCCGGGCGCTGCTGCGGGCAGTCGGGTACGGGTCGGGCTCGGCGCCGTTCGTCGAGATGGGCATCGGGATCGACGCCGGCGAGGCGTTCGTGGGGAACATCGGCCAGCGCGCGCTGTTCGACTTCACCGCGGTGGGCGACGTCGTCAACACCGCCTCGCGCCTGCAGGGCCAGCCGCGGCGGCGAGATCATCGCTCTCGCAGCGCGTGGCCGACGGCCTCCCCGGGCCCGTCGGCACGCCCGTCGCGCTCGAGCTGAAGGGCAAGCGGGAGCCCGAGCCCGCCTTTCGGCTCGGCGTGTGATGGAGATCCGCCAGCTCACCCCCACCGACGGCCCCGCGATCCACGCCGGCCTCCTCGGTGACCCCGAGGTCGCCCGGTGGTACCGGGAAGACGGCCCGTTCACGGTCCCCGAGTGCGAGGAGATGGCCGTCCGCAAGAGCGCCCACCGGGCGGCGCACCGGTTCGGGTGGGTGCTCGGCTGGGAGCGGGCGCGCTGCGTCGGATGGGGCGTGGCGCAGTACTGCATCGTCGACGGCGTGACCGAGGTCGAGGTCGGATGGTGCGTGGCGCGCTCGCACCAGCGCCGCGGGCTGGCCACCGAGCTCGGCCGCGCCGCGCTCGCCGAGGTCGCAGACCTCGACCTGCGCTCGGTCGTGGCCTACACGCGCGTCGACAACGTCGCCTCGCGCGGGGTGATGGAGAGGCTCGACCTCACCTACGACCGGGACTTCGTCCACTTCGGCCTCCCCCACGTTCTCTACCGGCGTCCGCTCCCCTGAGGCCACCCGGCGCGCCGGCCCAGTCCAGCGGCGTCAGTCGATCGACAGCGCGTCAGCCATCTCGTCGGCCAGCTCGGGGTTGCGGTACGGGCCGGGCTCGCGCAGGGCCGCGACGACGTTCCGCTGGGTCTCGGGATCCTTGTCCTGGCTGAGCTTGCGCTTGCACACGAACCGGGTGACCGGCAGTCGCAGGCCGACGGTCCCACGTGCGAGCGACCGGCCCCACTCCCGGTCGAGGTACATCGGCTGCTCGACCTCCCGCTCGAACCGCTCGACGAGCCTCCCGAGCACCGTGAGGTTCTCCTCCTCGCCGAGCAGCTGCGGAACGCCGTAGCAGTGCGCTGCGGTGAAGTTCCACGTCGGGGCGCGGGTCGCCCCGGGCGCGTACCAGCTCGGGGAGATGTAGCCGTGGCGGCCCTGGACGATGAGCAGGATCTCCTGCTCGCCGAGGCGGTGGAGCTTCTCGTCGGGGCGCCCGACGTGGGTGAGGACAGTGAGCCCGTCGGCCTCGTCATCGAGCAGGATCGGGTAGTGCGAGGCGAGCGGTCCGTCCTCGCCGGCGCTGACGAGGATCCCCCATGGGTGCTCGCGGATCAGCTGCCGGACGGTTTCCGGATCCTCGTCGGCGTGGTGGGGGTTGTGGCGCACGGGGTGCACAGTCTGACCGAGATCGCCGAGGTGGTCGAGGCCGGCGGCGACGGCCTATGCTCGACCGTCAGCGGTGAGGAGCGAGAGCATGGCCAACGACACGCGGGCACTCGTCCTGTCGGGCGGCGGCACGGCCGGCGGAGCGTGGATGGCCGGATTCGTCGACGGACTCGTCTCGAACGGGGTCGAGCTCGGCGCAGCCGACCTGATCGTCGGTACGTCGGCCGGCGCGCGGACCGGCGCGGCGCTCGCCGCCGGGACGCTGCCCGACGTTGCCGCCGCGTACCGCGAGCAGCGGATCCCCGAGCTCGCCGTGCCGGCCGGCTTCGACGCGTTCGTCGCGGCCCTGATGGACGCCGCCGACGGCGCCACGGACCGGGCCGAGGCGGTGCGGCGGATCGCCAACCTGGGGCCACTCGGGGAGCGGCTGGTTCCGGCGCAGGAGCGCCGCGCGATGGTCGCCGCCCATCTCCCCGGCGACGCGTGGCCGGCGCGTCCGCTCCGCATCACCGCGGTCGACGCCGACTCCGGCGCTCGCCTCGCCTTCGACGCCGGCTCCGGGGTCGGGCTGATCGACGCGGCCACGGCGAGCGGCGCGCTGCCCGGCATCTACCCGCTCGTGACGATCGGCGGCCGGCGGTACGCCGACGGCGGCGTGCACTCGCCGTTCAACGCCGACCTCGCGCAGGGCCACAGCACCGTGCTCGTGATCACCCCGCTCGCGATCGAGGCCGCGACCGACCTGCTCACCGCCGAGCTCGATGCCGTCGACCCCGCCCGCCGCCACGTCGCGTCCGCCGACGGCGAGGCGATCCGCGAGATCGGCCCCGACCCCCTGGATTCCGCGCGCATGTCCCCGGCGTTCGCCGCCGGAGTGGCGCAGGCGGACCGGGCTCACGCCGACGTCGCCGCGGTCTGGAACCGTGCCGGGAGTGATCGTGGCTGAGCTCCGCGTCGCGATCGCCGGCTATGGCCTCGCCGGACGGTTCTTCCACGCTCCCCTCGTCGCGGCCACCTCGGGCCTCGCCGTCGCCGCGGTCGTCACCACGAATGCGCAGCGCGCCGCCGAGGTCAGCCTCGAGCATCCCGGCGCGAGGATCGTCGCGAATGTCGAGCAGGCGCTCGAGGCTGCCGATCTGCTCGTCGTCGCGACGACGACCGAAACCCATGCCGCCGTGGCCGCGGCCGCGGTCGACCGCGGGGTCCCGGTCGTGGTCGACAAGCCGCTCGCCGTCACCACCTCCGAGGCCGAGGAGCTCGTCGCCCGCGCGCGCGACGCCGGCGTGCTGCTCACCGTGTTCCAGAACCGGCGCTGGGACACCGACCAGCTGACGCTCCGTCGGCTGATCGGCGAGGGTGCGCTCGGGACGGTCACCCGCTACGAGTCCCGGTTCGAGCGCTGGCGTCCCGAGGCCGACCCGTCGAAGTGGCGCGAGGTCCGTCCGCCGGCCGAGGGCGGTGGCGTCCTGCTCGACCTCGGCAGCCACCTCGTCGACCAGGCGCTCGTGCTCTTCGGGCCGGCGCGGAGCGTGTATGCCGAGATCGCCGCACGGCGCGGCACCGCCGGCGACGACGACGTGTTCATCGCCCTCCGTCACGACGGCGGGACCGTCAGCCACCTGTGGGCCTCGGCCGTCGCGCCGGCGCCCGGGCCACGGCTCCGCGTCCAGGGGTCGGCCGGCGGCTTCGTCGTCTCCGGCGTGGATCCCCAGGAGGATGCGCTCCGAGCCGGCGAGCGTCCGGACGCAACCCCGGCCTGGGGCCGGCCGGCCGGCTACGCGTACGGGCGACTGGTCGCCGGCGAGCGAAGCGTGCCGGTGCCGCCCGAGCCGGGCGACTGGCCGCGGTTCTACGCCCTCCTGCGTGACGCCCTTCTTTCCGGCGGACCGCCGCCGGTCGACCCGCGCGACGCAGTGACCGTCCTCCGCGTGCTCGAGGCCGCGCGCGAGAGCGCGCGGAGCGGGGCGGTGGTCGCGCTCTGAGGACCTCGACGCGCCGGCCGGAAGGTCATAGGGTGCATGTCATCTCGACCGCAAAGGAGTCCCGCCGCATGTCCGACACCGACCTCCGTGACCGGCGCCTGGCCATCGTCAGCGAGCACATGGAGTCCGAGAACGTCCACGACTTCGACACCACGATGTCGACGTTCGACCATCCCCGCTACGAGATCGTTCCCACCGGTGACGTGTTCGACGGCCCCGAGGAGGTCGCGCGGTACTTCGAGACGACGCGGGCCGCGTTCCCGGATCAGCGCAACGAGAACGCGACCCTCCACTACGCCGACGACGCGGTGATCACCGAGTTCGACCTGCTCGGGACCCATCGGGGAGAGCTGCGAGGAATCCCCCCGACCGGCAAGAGCTTCCGCATCCGGGTGTGCGCGATCTTCGAGTTCCCGCCCGGGAGCGACCACATCACGTGCGAGCGCGTGTACTTCGACCAGGCCTCGATCGCCGGGCAGCTCTTCGCGGGCGACGGCGCGGGCGCGGCCACGGGCAGCCTGCGTTCGTGAGCGACGCGCCGCGCGGATCGTCGGTCCTCTCGACCGCGCAGCTGGCGACGCTGCGCCACCACGGCGAGGAGCGCTCGGCGGAGGCCGGGACGGTGCTGTTCGATGTCGGTGACGAGCGCTACCCGCTGATCGCGATCCTCGAGGGCGAGGCCGCCGTGCTCGACGCCGAGGGCGAGGAGATCGTCCGCCACGGTCCCTCGGGCTTTGTCGGCGAGATGAACCTCCTGTCCGGCCAGACCGTGTACCTGCGCGCGGTCGCCGCGACGCCGCTGCGCTATATCGCCGTCGAGCGCGAGCCGCTGCGGTCGCTGCTGTTCGACGACGGCTCGCTCAGCGACACCCTCCTGTCGGCGTTCATCGAGCGGCGCGAGGCGCTCCAGCGCCGGGCCGGCGTGGGGATCGAGGTGATCGGCCCGCGCGAGTCCGACGCGACGCGGGCGACCGTCGACTACGCCCGCCGCAACCGGCTGCCGTTCACCTGGCGTGACCCGGCCGAGGACCCGACCGCCCGCACCCTGATCGACGGTTTCGACCCCGGCGAGCTGCCGCTCGTGCGGCTGCCGGGCGGGCCCGAGCTCCGGAGTCCCTCGGCGGGCGAGATCTCGCGCGCGCTGGGCATCGGGCTGAACCTCGAGCCGCGCGAGGAGGCCGACCTCGTGGTGATCGGCGGCGGCCCGGCCGGGCTCGGCGCGGCGGTGTACGGCGCCTCGGAGGGCCTGTCCACGCTCGTCGTCGAGAGCACCGCGCTCGGCGGCCAGGCCGGCACCTCACGCCGGATCGAGAACTACCTCGGCTTCCCGGCCGGGATCACCGGCACCGAGCTGACGAGCCGGGCCGTGACCCAGGCGCGGAAGTTCGGCGCCCGGACCGCGACGCCCTACCGGGCCACCGGACTGGAGGTCGGGACCGACGGCCGCCACGTCGTGCGGCTCGAGGACGACCACTCGGTGAGCGCCCGCGCCATCGTCCTCGCCACCGGGGCCGAGTACCGGCGGCTCCCCGCCGAGGACATCCACGACTACGAGGGCGTCAGCGTGTTCTACGCCGCCGGACCACCGGAGGCGCAACGGTGCGGGGCCTCCCGGGTCGGGGTCATCGGTGGCGGGAACTCCGCCGCGCAGGCCGCCGTGTGGCTCGCTCGTGGCGGCGCGCTCGTCACGCTCATGCACCGGCGCGCGGACCTCCGCGAGACGATGTCGGACTACCTCCTGATCGAGCTCGAGCGCTACGGGGTGACGGTCCGCGACCGCAGCGAGGTCGCGGAGCTGCACGGCGTCGGCGGCCAGCTCGACGGGGTCACGCTGCGCGACGGCACGCGGCTCGCCCTGTCCTATCTGTTCTGCTTCCTCGGCGCCGCCCCGTGCACGGGCTGGCTTCCGGACGAGATCGCCCGGGACGGCAAGGGCTTCGTGCTGACCGGCCGGGCCGCAGGCACAGACGGGCTGCTCGAGACCAGCGTGCCCGGGATCTACGCCGCGGGCGACGTCCGCTCAGGCTCGGTCAAGCGCTGCGCGACGGCGGTCGGCGAGGGCGCGATGGTCGTCCGGTTCGTGCACGAGCACCTCTCCGGCGTCCCGGCATGAGCGCCCCTCAGCAGCCGGACTAGAGCAGCGGCGAGGGCGGGATCCGCGTCTCGCCCTTGACCTGCGGGATCAGCATCGCGAACTCGTCGACGAAGCACCAGCACCATTCCTCGCCGGGCTCGAGTGAGCGGATCAGCGGGTGGCCGGTGTCGGCGGCGTGGCGGGACGCATGACGGCCCGGCGAGTCATCGCAGCAGCCGACGTGACCGCATGCAAGGCAGATGCGCAGGTGGAGCCACTTGCCACCGGACGCCAGGCAGTCCGCGCAGCCCGGGACCTCGGCGGGGAGCTCCTGAACCTCGATCGAGTCGAGGTGATCGCAGTGGGCCATCGGTCCAGTCTCGCAGAGTGTCGCCGTCAGGCGGAAGCGCCCAGCCACTGCACCCACGCCGCTCCGGGGTGGGCGAGGCCGAGCAGCGCCGCCGAGCGCTCGCCGCCGCGGTACGCGACGCGGCCGATCAGCCCGAAGACACCGTCGCGCCGGTTGCGCTCCACGAGCGCCGCCGGGACGGGGACGCCGAGCACGCTCTCGCGGGCGTGCTCGCCGAGCGGGATCAGCGGGTCGACCGAGATCCACTCGAGGTCGCGGCGGCGGCCGGCCTCGTCGACGAGCGCGTGGAACCGGGCCAGCTGATCCGGGGCGAAGAACACGTGGACGTAGGTATCGAGCAGGCAGACGAGCGCTGTCTCCGGGACCCCGGCGAGCACCCCGGGAAGGACCGTGAGGGCATCGCCTCGCAGCCGCCGGGCCGGCTCGGCGAGGGCGACCTCGACGGCGGTCTCGAACCGGGTCAGCGCGCCGATCTCCTGTGGAAGGCAGGCGGCGAGCCACGTGCGGACCTCCGGGGTCGCGACGTCGATCGGCTCGATGTCGATGCCCACCCGTTCGATCACGCGCGGCGGCACCGCCCCGGGCCGGGGCACCGGTTGCGCGCCGCGGACCTCGGTCTCGATCACAACCGGCGACTCCCCGCCCCAGCTCAGCTCTCCGCCAGCGCCGTGAAAGCGATAGCGGTAGCGGTCGAGCTGGAGGCCGAGGCCGGCCCCCGTGCCGATGTCGACGAGCACGATCTCCCGGCCGCTGTCGAACGCGGGGGCGAGCGCCGCGAGCACACCGGCACAGCGGCCGACCTCGTTCATCTGGTAGCGGTGGGCCGCACACAGCTCGATCAGTTCCTCGCGGTGCTGCAGGCAGAACGTCCGATAGTCCTCGGCGAACGTCGCCGCCAGCCGCGGCTGGGCCTCACCGCGACGCGGGAAGCTGTCCCACAGGGGCTCGGGCTGCAGACGACGGACGAGCGCCGTCGCCGCGGCGCTGAACAGCAGCGCGGGGAGGCGGTCGGGTTCGATCGCGGCGGCGAGCGTGAGCAGCTCCGGGTCGGCCGCGAGCACCCGGAACTGCGCCGCGGTCAGCGCCCAGGACGGCGGCGCGCCCACGGGCGACCAGCCGTTCGCCACCTGCGTCGCCTGGTCGGCGACGACACGGGGATCGGTGGCCGGTGGATCTGCCGCGGACATCGGATGGACGCGGGAGCCGCGCCGAGCGGACCCTATCGCCGCCCCGGGCGTGCCACGATCCGACCGTGCCGCGGATCGCCACCATCGGGGTGTACGAATTCGACGCCGAGCGGTTCATCGCCGCGCTCGACGACGCCGGCGTCACCCAGCTGATCGACGTCCGGCAGCGCCGCGGGGTCCGGGGCGCCCGGTACGCCTGGGCGAACGCCCAGCGCCTCCAGGACCGGCTTGCGCGGGAGCGGATCGGCTACGTCCACCACCCGGAGCTCGCGCCGGACACGGAGCTCCGCCACCTCCAGTACCGCGAGGACGACCGCGAGGGAGTCGGCAAGCGCTCCCGCGTCCACCTCGCCGAGGAGTACGTCCGGATCTACACCGAGGAGATCCTCGATCTCGTTCCGCTCGGCCCGCTGATCGACGGCCTCCCGGTCCACGGGATCGGCGCGCTGATGTGCGTCGAGGCGAGTCCGCGGGCGTGCCATCGCTCGCTGATCACGCGCCGGCTCGCCGAGCGCCACGGGTTCGAGGTGATCGACCTCGAACCGTGAGCCGGCTCAGCCGTTCAGCCGGTGGTAGATCTCGAGCGCGTTGCCACAGGGGTCGGTGAAGAACACCGCGTAGTAGTCCGGTCCGTAGGGCATCTCCTTCGGCCCGCTGAGCTCTCCCGCGCCGGCGCCGCGGACGATCTCGGCGAGGCGGTCGACCGCGGCGCGGTCGGAGACCCAGAACGCGATCCGATTGGCGTTCGGGACGTGGCCTGTGTCCTCGACGATCGCGAGATAGGACGTGCTCGGAAGCGGGTCGTCGGTCGCGAACGCCTCCCAGGTCCCGTGGTGGCGGCGGCCGAACCCGAGTTCCGGGAGCAGCGCCTCGTAGAACGGCAGCGCCTGCTCCATCGAGGTGACGCGGAGGTCGATGTGTCCGAACGGCGAGCTCACCGCAGCGGACGGTAGCGCCGGCGCGTCCCGCCGCGGCAGGACGTCAGGTGGCCCGTAGACTCCGCGCGATGTTCACCGCATCCCACCGTGGCGGCACCGGCGAGCCGATGGTCCTGATCCACGGCTTCACCGACATCTGGCGGAGCTGGGAGCTGGTGCTGCCCGCGCTCGAGCGCCGCTACGACGTGCTCGCGCCGACGCTCACCGGCCACGCCGGCGGCCCGCCGCTCGCCGGCCGAGCTGACCGACGACGACGATGGCCGACGGGCGTCGAGCGGGCGATGGACGAGGCCGGTCTCGACGACGGCGCACATCGTCGGCAACTCGCTCGGCGGCTACGTCGCCCTCCAGCTCGCCCAGCGGGGCCGGGCTCGCTCGGTGACGGCCCTCGCGCCGGCCGGCGGCTGGCTGGCCGACGACCCCTCGTTCCGTGAGACGCTGACGTTCTTCCGCACGATGCAGGGCCTGCTCCAGGCGGCCGCACCGCGGGCCGACGAGATCCTCTCCACCGCCGAGGGCCGCCGCCGCGCGACCGAGTTCACCACGGTCAACTTCGAGCACCTCCCGATCCGACCTGCTCGCCCAGCAGATGCGCGGGCGCCGCGGCCTGCGAGGCGGCGCTCCCGATGATCACGTTCGGAGAGGAGCACGGCTGGACCCTCGATCCGACGCGCATCAGCTGCCCGGTCCGGGTCGTGTGGGGCACCGAGGACCGGATCCTGCCCTGGCCGCGCGCGGCCGAGCGATTCCGCGAGGAGTGGCTGCCCGGCGCCGACTGGGTCGAGCTCGCCGGAGTCGGCCACTGCCCCCAGCTCGACGTCCCCGAGCGGACGACCGTGAGCTGATCCGCCAGTTCGCCGACACGGTCGCCGCAACCGCGTAGAGCGCAGCCGCGGCGAGCGGCCGTGGCGTCGGCGCGGTTACGGCGCCGGGACGATCCGCATCCAGGGCCGAGGCTCCTCCCAGCCCTCGGGGTAGCGCTCCTTGGCCTGGTCGTTGCTGACCGAGCCGGCGATGATCACCTTCTCGCCCGACTTCCACTGCGCCGGCGTGGCGACCTCGTGCTTGGCGGTGAGCTGGAGCGAGTCGATCACCCGCAGGATCTCGTCGAAGTTCCGCCCGGTGGTCATCGGATACACGAGGATCAGCTTGATCTTCTTGTCCGGGCCGACGACGAACACGTTGCGCAGCGTCGCGTTCTGGGCCGGCGTGCGCTCGGTCGGGTCCCCGCAGACGTCGGCCGGGAGCATCCCGTAGGCCTTGGAGATCGCGAAGTCGGTGTCGGCGATCATCGGGTAGTTCGGCGCCGTGCCGGTGATCTCCTCGATGTCCTTGGCCCACTTCTCGTGGTTGTCGACGGGGTCGACCGACAGGCCGATGATCTTCACGCCGCGCCGGTCGAAGTCCGGCTTGATCTTGGCCATGTAGCCGAGCTCGGTCGTGCACACGGGCGTGAAGTCGCGGGGGTGCGAGAACAGGACGGCCCAGCTGTCGCCGATCCAGTCGTGGAAGCTGGATCGGGCCCTCGGTGGTCTGGGCCTCGAAGTCCGGGGCGGTGTCGCCGATCGTCAGCGCCATGGTGGTGGTCTCCTTTGCGAAGCGTCGCGGCAGTGCACCGCCCAGGATAGTTCGCTCGATGATCGCTTTTGTCGACCGGAATTACGGGATTTGCCCGGTCAGCCCGGGACGGGGCGCGACCGGTCGCTGACGCTCAGGCCGCGGCGAGCTCGCGCTCGACCGGCTCCGGCCACCGCCCGGCGTTCGAAGCGCATCGCCTCGTCGTGCGAGCGGCGCGCGCCGGAACATCCGGAGGTCCCGGAAGTAGTTCTGGTGCAGCCGCCACGGCAGCCGCGCGCCCTGCTTGGGCAGCGAGCCGACGGCGCGCAGCACGTAGCCCGGACTTGAGGTCGAGGATCGGCGACCGCGGCTCGGAGGGATCGGGCTCGCGCGGGATGCAGGTGTCGTAGCCGCGCTCGTCCATGTGCCGCAGCAGCCGGCAGACGTACTCGCTGATCAGATCGGCACTTGAGCGTCCAGGAGGCGTTCGTGTAGCCGAGCGCCAGCGCCATGTTCGGCACGCCGCTGAGCATCATCCCCTTGTAGGCGACGTGTCGGCGAGCGTCGACCGGCTTGCCGTCGACGGCGACCTCGGCGCCGCCGAGGAGCTGGAGGTTGAGGCCCGTCGCGGTGACGATGATGTCGGCGGGCGAGCGTCTCGCCGGACTCGAGCTCGATCCCGTCCTCGGTGAACGTCCGGATCCGGTCGGTCACGACCGAGGCGTCGCCCGTGCGAGATCGCGCTCGAACAGGTCGCCGTCGGGAACGAGGCAGAGGCGCTGGTCCCACGGGTCGTAGGTCGGGCGTGAAGTGGCTTTCGACGTCGTAGCCCGGCCGGAAGCTGGGCCGCGAGCCAGCGCTTCGCAGCAGCCGCCGCATCTGCTCCGGCCGGCGGCGGCTGAACTGGAAGCTGAGCAGCGTCATCAGCACGTTCTTCCAGCGCACGAGCGACGTAGGCGGCGCTGCGCGGCAGCCGGCGGCGCAGCGGCGTCGGCGAACGGGTCACGCGCGGGCAGCGAGACGATGTAGGTGGGCGAGCGCTGGAGCATCGTCACGTGCTCGGCCTCGCTCGGCCATCGACGGGATCGAGCGTCACCGCGGTCGCGCCGCTGCCGATCACGACGACGCGCTTGCCGGCGTAGTCGAGGTCCTCGGGCCAGTGCTGGGGGTGGATGACCTGCGCCGCGGAAGCGCTCGACGGCCGGGGAACTCGGGCGTGAAGCCCTCGTCGTAGCGGTAGTAGCCGCTGCACCAGTAGACGAACCGGCGCGGTGAGCTCGACCGCGCTCGCCGGTCTCGGCGACGCTCGGCGTCGACCGTCCAGCGCGCGTCGTCGGAGCGACCAGTCGGCGTGGACGACGCTGGTGCCCGAAGCGGATGTGGGGCTCGATCGCCGTGCTCGCGCCGCCGTCTCGCGGATGTAGTCGCGGATCGATGTCGCCGTCGGCGATCGACTTGCCGGCCGTCCACGGCTTGAACGAGTAGCCGAGCGTGAACATGTCGGAGTCCGAGCGGATCCCGGGATAGCGGAACAGATCCCAGGTGCCGCCGATCGCGTCGCGGGCCTCGAGGATCGCGTACGTCTTGTCCGGGCACTCGCGCTGGAGGTGGCACGGCGGCGCCGATGCCCGACAGGCCGGCGCCGATGATCAGTACGTCGAAGTGTTCGGACATCCTCGGAGCTCCTCCATCACAGTGTGCTGGTACGTGCAAGTACCGCTGACGGGAGAATGGTACACGCACGTACCGCAGCCCGTGTGACGTCGGTCACGCTCGCGGGCGCCCGGACTCGGCGTGAACGTTGCGGGTGGCCATAGGCTCCGCGGCCCCCGTGAGCGCGCCGACCTTCGATCTCCAGAGCCACAGCGTGCACTCCGACGGCGCGCTTCGCGCCGGCCGGTGTCGTCGCCGCCGCGGCGGCGGCCGGCGTCGAGCTGCTCGCGCTCACCGACCACGACTCGGTCGAGGGCGTCGCCGAGGCCGCAGGCCGCGGCGGCCGAGCACGGGATCGCGCTCGTCACCGGCGTCGAGATCTCGGCGATCGACGGCGACCACGGCGACCTGCACATCCTCGGCTACGGATTCGATCCCGCCGACGCCCGACCTTCGCAGCGGCGCTCGACGAGTACCGCGGCCAGCGCAACGCGCCGCTCCGAGGACATGCAGGCGGCGCTGCGGGAGGTCGGCTTCGAGGTGAACGAGGCGCCGCTGCGGGAGCGCGCCGCGCGTGGGGCCTCGATCGGCCGGCCCCACCTCGCCGAGGCCGTCACCTGCATCCCGCCAACGCGCGCGCGCCTCGCCGAGGAGGGCTGCGAGGACCCTCGGCGCTGCTCGAGCCCTATCTGATCCCCGGAACTCCGGCCTTCCGCCCGCGCCAGGGCCCGTCGGTGAGCGACGCGGTCGAGACGATCCACGCCGCCGGCGGGGTCGCGGTCTGGGCCCACCCGTTCTGGGACGTCCACGGAGCCGGCGAGGTGCTGCGGGCGATCGACCGCTTCGTCGCGGTGGGGATCGACGGCGTCGAGGCCTTCTACGTCACCCACGATCGCGAGCAGACCGTGCTCGTCGCCGAGCGGTGCGAGGCCGGCGGGCTGCTCAGCACCGGCTCTCGGACTTCCACGGCCCGCAGCACCGGGAGTTCCGGCGCTTCCGGGCGTTCGAGCTGTACGGCTTTCAGGCGCGGTTGGGGCCGATCGGGGAGTAGCCGCGCTCGCGGCACATCCTGGAAATCACGGTCCCATCGCCAGGCCTCGCTGTCAGGAACTTCTCGCGCTGTGCGGAAGAGCGCCACATCGCGACCGCAACGTCGCGCTTTCCAGGATCTTCCGCGTCCGGCCGCCTCAACACGACAACGGTCCCGGTCTTCCCTGCGCCTGACGCGCGAAGCCGCCCAGCGCGGCTTCGACACGTACACCGGCCGCGCCAACCGCTCACGCGTTGACGCGCCCAGCCGCCCGGAGAGGGATCGACCGCCCGATGCTCCCCTTCCCAGCGGGGTTTCCCCTGCGCCGGAGCCGATCGCCGACCCGCCGCGCAGGAGCCGCAGCAGCAGCCGCGGCCGCGGCCGACCGGCCGCGGCCGCGAACGGCCCCGGCCTACAGCCGGAACCGCCCGCTCCGCCAGGTGATGGCCGACCTTGCGCTTGACCCGCTGCAGCGCGTTGTCGACGGTCTTGCAGTCGCAGCCGAGCCGCTGGCCGACCTCCTCGTAGGAGTGCCCGTCGAGGTACAGCGCCGAGCACCCGTGACTCGAGCTCGGAGAGCGCGGTCGAGATGCAGGCCACGAGCGCGCGCAGCTCCTCGGAGGAGATCACCTGGTTGACCGGATCGTGGACCGGCGAGCCCGGGCAGCATCTCGTCGAGCGTCGGATCGGAGTCCGAGCCGCTGCCGGCCGGGGTGCTGGAGAACGAGACGTACTGGTTCAGCGGGCGTGTGCTTGTTGCGCGTCGCGGTCTTGACCGCGGTGATGATCTGGCGGGTGATGCAGAGCTCGGCGAAGTTGCGGAAGCTCGACTCGCGGTCGGTGCGGTAGTCGCGGACCGCCTTGTAGAGCCCGACGAGGCCCTCCTGGATCAGATCGTCGGAGTCGCCGCCGACGAGGAAGTACGACGAGGCCTTCAGCCGCACGAAGCCGTAGTAGCGACGGACGATCCGGTCGTAGGCGTCCGCGTGCCCCTGCTTGGCCAGCGCGATGAGATACCCATCCTCAACCTGAGGTTGAGACTGAGACTGAGCAGAAAGTCGAGCCACGACATGTCCCTTCGTCTCCGGTCGCCGCCGGCGGCCCGGAATCGGAGTTCGTGGCGCGTTACCTCCCCTGGCGCCGCACCGGTATTGATTTCAGGCGGCTCGACGGCACTCCCATGGTCCCAGACCTTCAATCAGCCTAAACCTTCAGTTGATCCTCACTCCCGGCGCGAGCTTGACATAGCAATGCACCGTTGTCAAGGGTTCTCGGGCACGAAGCGCGGCGTAGAGCAGAACGGTCGCCGCGGCGGACACATTGAGGGAGTCGATCCGCCCCCGGACGGGCAGCGCGAGCAGCGCATCGCAGCTCGCGGCCACCCGCGGCCGCAGCCCCCTCCCCTCGGAGCCGAGCACGAGCACGATCGGCCCGCCGAGATCGGTCTCCGTCGTACGGCCTCGCCGCGCTCGGCGTCCGCCCCGTAGCACCACGCGCCGGCGGCCTTCGCGTCGCGCAGGAAGTCGGCGAGATTGCGAACCCGGGCGATCGGCAGGTGCTCGACCGCGCCGGCCGAGGCCTTGCACACCGCCGGGGTGACCTCGGCCGAGCGGCGCTCGGGGATGACCAGGCCGCGTCGCTCCGGCACATTCGGCGCTGCGGGCGACGGCGCCGAGATTCTGCGGGTCCTGGACCTGGTCGAGCGCGACGATCAGCGGCACCTCGGCGGCGAGCAGCCGGCGGCTCGGCGTACGCGTACGGCGCGACCTCGGCGCAGATCCCCTGGTGGCCGGCCGTCGCCGGCGAGCCGGTCGAGCTCCTCGCCCGTGTCGTGTCCTGCACCCGGACCCCGCCCAGCCACGGCTCGCGGGCCGCGCCCGCGCGTCGCCCACACCCGGCGGACCTCCCGAGGGCCACGGAGCGCCTCGCGGACCGGGTTGCGGCCGTAGACGATCATCGAGACCGAGATCCGGCCGGCAGCTCCGGGCCGTCCGGTCCGTCGCGGACCTCCCACCCCCGGGCGCGGAGCTGATCCCGCAACCGGTCGGCCTCGGCGAAGTCCCGCGCCGCCGGCGCGCTCTCGCGCGCGCCCGCGAGCGCGCGGACCTCCGCCGGCACCTCGGCAGCGGCCGGATCGGAGTCGAGCAGGCCGGCGAGCCCGAGCACGTCGAGCATCTCACGCAGATCGGCCCCGCCGACGCCGGACCCGGCGCGGTTCGCCTCTCGCACCCAGTCGAACACGGCGGCGAGCGCCGAGGGCGTGTTGAAGTCCTCGGCCAGCGCGTCGAAGAACCGCTCGCGCAACGGCGCCGACCAATCCGGCGAGGGACCGTCGACCAGCCGCCGGGCGGCCTCACGGATCCGCTGCACGCGCGCCGCGGCCTCGGTGAGGCGCTCGTCGTCGAAGTCGACCGGCTGCCGGTAGTGCCCGGAGCAGAAGTACATGATCAACGCGTCCCGGCCGTAGGCATCGAGGGCATCGCGGAGGATGAAGATGTTGCCCTCGGACTTCGACATCTTGCCCTCGTCGAGCCGGACCATCCCGTTGTGCATCCACAGCCTGGCGAGCGGCCGGCCCGCGGGCGGCGGCCGTCTGCGCGGCCTCGTTCTCGTGGTGGGGGAAGACGAGGTCCGATCCGCCGCCGTGGATCTCGAAGTCGAGCCCGAGCAGCGTCTCGGCCATCGCCGAGCACTCGATGTGCCACCCCGGCCGGCCCCGCCCCCACGGGGCGTCCCAGGCCGTGTCCTCGTCCTCCTTGTGCGCCTTCCAGAGGGCGAAATCCCGGGGATCGCGCTTCAGATCGGACGCCCTCGCCGCCCTCGCCCTGATCCATGTCCTCCGACCGACGGTGGCTCAACACTCCGTATTGTGGGTAGGACGGGACCGAGAAGTACACGTCGCCCTGCACCTCGTAGGCATGCCCCGTCTCGATCAACCGCCCGATCAGCTCCGACGATCTCCGTGATCGTCTCGCCCGCCAGCGGCTCGTGGTCGGGCCGACCGAGCTCCAGAGCGCCGTCGTGTCGCTCGATGTAGGCCGCGGTCATCTCCCGCGCCAGCTGTTCGCTCCGGCACCCCGGCGGCACGTGCCGCGGCGTAGATCTTGTCGTTGATGTCGGTGACGTTGGCTACCATTGTCACCTCGTATCCCTCGTGCACGAGAAACCGCTTGAGCAGGGAAAACACGACGAACGGACGGGCGTTGCCGACATGGATGCGCGCATAGACCGTCGGACCGCAGGCGTAGATGCGGACGCGTCGACCGTCTGCGGGCTCGACCGCCCGTACCGCGCCGGTCGCCGTGTCGTGGATCCTCAATTGCCGCAATGTGCGGGAGACCCTAGCGTCCACGGGCTCGTCCGCCGGGAGCGCTCGGTAGGGTGCCCGGCGTGAGCGGCCTCCCCGATCACGCCGAGCGGCTCGCGCGCATCGAGAAGGCCTTCCGGTCACTCCCCGAGCGGTACCTCGGGGCCTCGGACGGAGTTCGACGCCACCTACCACATCCGCCTGCGCGACATCGGGCGCAGCTGGGAGGTCCGCTGCACCCCACATGGCGCCCGCGTCCGCAAGGGCCTGACCCGCCGCGAGGCCGACGTCCACATCTCCACCGACGCCGACACGTGGATGCGACTGCGCCGGGGCGAGCTGTCCGGCGTCGACGCCTTCCAGCAGCGCCTGCTCACGGTCCGCGGCAACCTCGATCTCGCCGTCGCGTTCGAGGGGATGTTCCGTCTCGTCGGTGGCCGCCCCCCGCTGCTGCGGATCCACGACGTCCACGTCGGCCGGCACCGGATCTCGACCCTGACGATGGGCGCGGGCCCCGACGTCCTGCTCCTGCACGGCCTCGGCGGCACCCGGGCCTCGCTGTTCGAGACCGCCGCCGCGCTCAGCACCCGCTACCGCGTCCACGCGCCCGATCTGCCCGGTTTCGGCTCCTCCAGCAAGCCGGCCACGGGCCGCTACAACGCGCGCTGGTACGCCGACAGCGTGCTCGGGCTGATGGACGAGCTCTCGATCGACCGGGCCCACATCGTCGGCAACTCGATGGGCGGTCGGATCGCGATCGAGGTCGGCCTCCAGGACGCCTCCCGGGTCGGCGCGCTCGGGCTGCTGTGTCCCGCCGTGGCCTGGTTCAAGCGCGGCTTCCACCCCATCGTCCGGCTCCTGCGCCCCGAATTCGGGATGCTCCCCCACGCCTTCTCCCGCCGTGTCGTCGCCGGCCAGTTCTGGAGCATGTTCCGGGACCGCGACGCGATCGATCCGGCGGTCGCCGACCTGATGGTCGACGAGTTCCGCCGGATCTACGGCGTCGGCCGGCGCGCGGTACGCGTTCCTCTCCTCCGCCCGGAACATCTACCTCGAGGCGCCGCTCGGCCGCAACGGCTTCTACCCGCGGCTCGCCGAGCTCGAGTCGCCGGCGATGTTCGTGTGGGGCACCCACGACCCGCTGATCCCGGCCGCCTTCGGGCGCCACATCGCCAAATGGCTGCCAGGCGCCGAGCAGATCACGCTTCAGAACTGTGGCCACGTGCCACAGGTCGAGCGTCCGCAGGAGACGAACGACCTGCTGTTGCAGTTCTTCGCCCGCCACGACGCCGCCGGCGCCCGGCCCAGGCTCGTCGCGGCGACCCCCCGCGCGGCGTAGGATCTCGGCGTGGCCTCAACACAGATCGCCGACGAGACGCGCCGCAACGGGCACGCCCCGAAGCGCGACGACGCGAAGGCTGAGGACAAGGGCTCGGGCGGCCGCTCGCTCGTCGCCCGCGCGTTCGGCGAGATCGCGCGGCAGGCCCAGAGCCGGATCCCGCGGGCCGACCTCGACGAGCGTGATCCCGACTACATCCGCGTCCAGCTGCCGATGCTGTGGCTGGCCGCGAGCATCTGGTACCGCGGCGAGGTCCGCGGCCTCGGCAACATCCCCGACGACGGTGCGGTGCTGCTCGTCGGCAACCACTCCGGCGGCAACCTCACCCCGGACACGCTCGTGTTCACGCTCGCCTTCAACACCTACTTCGGGGTCGAGCGCCAGTTCTTCCAGCTCGCCCACAACCTCGTGCTCTCGATGCCCGGCCTCGGCCGGCTGCGGAAGTTCGGCACCGTCGCCGCCTCACACGACAACGCCCACAAGGCGCTCGAGAACGGGGCGGCGCTGCTCGTGTACCCCGGCGGCGACGTCGAGGTCCACCGGCCGAGCTCGCAGCGCAACAAGGTCGACTTCGCCGGCCGCAAGGGGTTCATCCGGCTCGCCCTCGACCAGGGCGTGCCGATCGTCCCGGTCGTCTCGATCGGCGGCCAGGAGACTGCCCTGTTCCTCAGCCGCGGCGAGGGGCTGGCCAAGCTGCTGCGGCTCGACAAGATGTTCCGCCTCAAGGTGCTGCCGATCTCGATCGCTCTCCCCTGGGGCCTCAACGTCGGCGACATGCTCGGCCACATCCCGGCCCCGGCGAAGATCACGATCGAGACGCTGCCGCCGATCAACCTCCGGGAGGAGTTCGGCCCCGATCCCGACGTCGACGAGATCTACGACCACCTGATGCGCACGATGCAGGAGACCCTCGACGCGCTCGCCGCCGAGCGCCGCTTCCCGGTGATCGGATGAGGGTCAAGACCGCGATCGTGATCGCGGCCCCGATCGAGAAGGTCTTCGAGATCGTCTCCGACCCCGAGCGCGCGCTCGAGTACATGTCCGGGGTCACGCGGTGGGAGATCGCCGGCGAGAAGGCGGTCGGGTGTGGCGCCCGTTACCGAATGCTCCTCCGCGCCGGCTCGGCGGAGGTCGGCGGGTTGATCGAGATCGTCGAGTTCGAGGCCCCGCGCGAGTTCGCCTGGACCTCCGTCACCGGCATCGACCAGCGTGGCCGCTACCGGCTGCGCCCCGAGGGCACCGGCCGGACCCGGGTGGAGATGCGCCTCTCCTACGGCGTCGCCGGAGGCGGTCCCGCAGCCTGGGTCGCGGAGCGGATCGCCGCGCGCAGCGTCTCCCAGCACCTGCGGAACACGCTGCGGGCATTGAAGCGGCTCGTCGAGTACGAGCAGATGCGCGAGCGGGCGGCCGAGCGCCGGGCCGCGCGCGCCGCCGCCTGACTCAGCCGCTCGTCCGCTCGACGGTTGCGACCGCGAGCGCGGCCGCGCCCTCCTCCCGGCCGACGAAGCCCATCCCCTCGCCCCGGGTGGCCTTCACGCTCACGTGCTCGAAGCCGAGGCCGAGTGTGGCGGCGAGCCGTGATCGGATCTCCGCCCGCACCGGGGCGAGCTTCGGGCGCTCGATCAGCACCGTGGCATCGACGTGGCGCACGGCGAATCCGGACGCGAACAGGAGCTCGACCGTGGCCGTCAGCAGACCGAGCGAGTCCGCGTCGCGGTAGCGCTCGTCGGTGTCCGGGAAGTGTTCGCCGATGTCCCCGAGCGCCGCGGCTCCGAGCAGCGCGTCGATGATCGCGTGGGTCAGGACGTCGGCGTCGGAGTGGCCGACAAGCCCTCGATCATGGTCCACCTCCACCCCGCCGAGCACGAGCCGCCGCCCGGCATCGAGGCGGTGGCAGTCGTAGCCGATCCCGGTCGTGACGCTCATCGCGCCGTCACCTCGGCCCGGTCCCGGAGCAGCAGCTCGGCGAGCCGGAGATCATCGGCGCCCGTCACCTTGAAGTTCGGCTCTCCGGCGGCGAGGACCCGCACGGTGCCGCCGCGCCGCTCGATCAGCCAGGCGTCATCGGTGGCCTGGACGAGTTCCTCGGCGGTCGCCGTGTCGAGCGCCTCGGCGAGCGCCGCCCGGCGGAACACCTGCGGCGTCTGGATCGCCCACAGGCGGGAGCGATCGACGGTCGCGCTCACCCGCCGCTCGCCGTCGGCCTCCTTGATCGTGTCCGGGACCGGCGCGGCGGCGAGCACGGCGTCCGCTCCCGTGACCCGGAGCTCCTCGAGCGCCCTGGCGAACAGCGACGGGGTGGCGAGCGGACGCGCTGCATCGTGGACGATCACCTCGTCGCCGTGCCCCGCGGCGGCGAGCGCCGCCCGCACCGACTCCGAGCGGACCACACCGCCGGCCACCGGGACCGTCCCCCGCGGGGCGGCGGCGAGCTCCGACGCGGGCAGCGCGACGACGATCTCGCTCACCTCGCCCACGGCCTGGAGCGCCGCCACGCTCCACTCCAGCATCGGACGCCCGGCCAGCTCGACGAGCGCCTTCGGGCGACCGTGCCCGAGGCGCTCACCGCGGCCGGCGGCCACGAGCAACGCGACCGCCACCGCGGATGAGGACTACTCGGCGGCCACGGCGACGGAGCCCTTGCCGTTGCCGTTGCCGTTGCTGGGGGCCGAGAGCAGGCTCAGCAGGTGGGCGTCGATCTCCTCCTCGTCCATCTCCAGGGCGTACATCAGCTCGGAGCCGAGAATCTTCTTCGCCCGGGTGAACATCTGCTTCTCGCCGGTGGAGAGACCCTTCTGCGCCTCCCGGAGGCCGAGGTTGCGAACGACCTCGGCGAGCTCGTAGATGTCGCCGGTCTTGATCTTGTCGCGGTTGTGCTTGAACCGACGATTCCAGTTCTTCGGCATGTCCGAGGACTCGTCCCCGAGCACCGCGAGGACCTTCTTGACCGTCTCCTCGTCGATCACCCGGCGCAGTCCGGCGACGGCAGCGTTCTCCGTCGGGACCATCACCGTCATGTCGTTGTGGAGGATCTTGATCGTCAGGTACTCCCGCTTCTCGCCGAGGATGTCCTTGACTTCCTTGCGAATGACCTGTCCGGCCCCGTGGTGCGGATAGACGACGTTGTCCCCGATCTCGAAATCGATCTGCGGGAGCGGCTCGTCGGCGCCGAACTCCTCATCGAGATGCTCTTCAACTGTGTCGGTGATGGTGTCCTCCTCAGGTACTGGTACGGCGGTGCCTTCTTGGCCCGCAAAGGGAACTGCTCGGTGTGGTCCTAGGTTTGTAGGTAGCGGTCCACAAGGTTGATCTCCTGCTGCCGGCGGAGGCCCTCGCGAATGTCCTTGGCGCGGATCTCCCCGACCCCCTCGACGAGCTCGAGCTCGCCGTCGGTGGCGGCCAGCAGCTCCTCGAGGCCGCCGAACTCGCCGATGATGCGCTCCACGACCTGCTTCGGCAGGCGTGGGATGCGGCCGAGGATCCGGATCCCGCGGGGCGAGATCGGGTAATCGAGAGTGTTGAGCTTGCGGTCGTAGCCGAGCAGCTCGGCCAGGCGACCGAAGTCCAGGAGGTCGGCGTGGGGCAGCCGCACGAGCTGCTCGTAGGCCTCGGCGAAGTTCGTGTCGGTGTCGGTGAGCAGGTAGTCGTGGACGAGCGCGACCTTGTCGGCGGAGACGCCGACCATCGTCTCGTCGAGCTGCATCTCGATCAGCCGTCCCTCGGTGCCGAGCTCGACGATGAAACGCTCGATCTCGACCGCCATCCGCGTGACGAGCTCGGCGCGCTGGAGCACGGTGAGCACGTCGTGGAGCGTCGCGCCACCCTCGAACTCGAGCGCGGTGAGGCGGGTCGAGACCTGGTCGAGGCGGGTGCGGTACTTATCCAGCGTGGCCAGCGCCTGGTTGGCCTTGGCCAGCACGACCGGGATCTCCTCCAGCATGTACTTCGCCGCGTCGACGTAGAGCGAGACGACCTCGCGGCGCTCCGAGATCGCGACGACGAGCGCGTTCGTCTGTTTCGCGGTCCGCTCGGCGGTGCGGTGGCGGGTCCCCGTCTCCAGCGTGAGGATCGTCGGATCCGGCGTGAGCTGGACGTTGGCGTGGACGATCTTCGTCGCGTTCGCGTTGAGGATGATCGCGCCGTCCATCTTGGCCAGCTGGTGCAGGAAGGCCGGCGAGTAGTCGAGGTCGATCTTGATGCCTCCGGAGAGCAGGAACGCGAGGTCCTCCGGCTCGCCGACGACGATCAGTCCGCCGGTGCTCGACTGGAGGATGTTGTCGATCCCCTCCCGCAGGGCGGTTCCCGGCGCGACCATCTCCAGCGCCCGCACCATCCGGGACTCGTTCCGCGAGTCGAATTCATCCGCTCGCTCTTCCCCGGACCGCGACGCCATGTGGAGGGGATTTTACTGGGAAAAGCGCGTCACGCCCGCCAGCCCCCGCGCGGCGCGCGAGGGGCTGCGGACGCGATCGCGCAATCCCCAGTACATGTGTTGGCCGGTCTTGTCGTTTGGGGGCGCCCGGCGTAGGGTCCTCGGACCGGGAAAGGACGCGGGGTGGGCCGACGGGACAACCACAATCGAGCGCGGTGGATCGGGGTCGCGACGGCTCTCACGACCCTTGCGTGTGCCTCGCCGGCCGCAGCGGACGTGCGGCTGACGCTCGAGGCGACCAGCGTCGGGGGCACCCACGCCCTGCGCGTCTCGGCGTCGGCGGCGCGGGGCGATCTCGGTGCTCGCCTGCCCCGGAGTGTCGTGACGCTGGTGCGGAGGGCGGAGACGTTCTCCTCAGGGCTCGGACGGGTCGGCCTGCACGTCCACTCCGATGCCTTCGTGTTCAGCTCGTCCGGGCGGGCGGGCGCCGTGCTGCGGGCGTGGCGGGCTCGTCACCGGGGTGGCGTCGTGACGATCGCGTCCGGCGGTGCGGTGAGTGCCGCCCGGACCCGGGGCGGCGCCACGGCCACCGTCGTGTGGCGGCGGGGCGCCCGGCTCGGAGTGCTCGTGGTCTCGCTCGCCAGCCGTGGTGCGACGGTGAGCGCCGTCCGCTCGCTCGCGGTCGCGGACGCGCTGCTCGCCGACGGATGGCTCGGGAGCCCGCTGCCGAGCACCCAGTGGGACCGCGTGCTGGCGCAGGTCCGCCCCGACGGGTCGGTGTCGGAGGCGACGGCACTCCAGGCCTTCGTCGCCGTGTACGGCCCGCTGCCCGGTGTGCGCACCCCGCCGGGCCGGCGGACCGTCGTGCCTTCGGGAACGCTCGCGGCGAACTGGGTGCTCCGGTACGCGAGCCGCCTGACGGCCGCCCAGCGGGCCGTCGTCCAGCGGCGGCTCGGGGTCGCGCTCGCCACCACGACCGCGCACGCGGCTGACTTCGACGATCCCGGCTTCCACCAGGACACCCAGCTGACGAACACCGCCAACGCCTTCGCGGGGACCTTCGCCGCCAAGCTCGGCCACACGCTGAGCACGACGATCGTGGCCGGCAACACCTCGACGGTCATCAAGGGCGAGTACGCCGACACCCAGGCGCTGAACATCCTGGGTCAGCCGGGCCCCGGCAAGCAGCGGATCTGCCGGATCCGGGTGGTCCCCGCCGGGCAGGCCGCATCCGCCACGTTCCGAACGCTGTTCATGGCCCACGAGGTGTTCCACTGCTTCCAGTTCGACATCGCCGGGTACTCGCTGCCCCCGGGGTGGATCACCGAGGGCACCGCGGACTGGGCCGCTCTCACCGTCGACCCCGTGTCGTTTGCGATCGGCGGCGGCAACCTCAAGACCTACATCGCGACTCCGCGAACGCCACTGTTCACACGCTCGACCGACGCCGTCGGGTTCTGGGGTCACGCCGAGGACTCGATCCCTGGCCTGTGGTCCCGGCTCACCGGGATCCTCCTCAGCGGACAGGACAGCGCGAAGGCGTACGCGCTCGCCGGCGGAGCGGCGACGGACTTCCTGGACAGCTGGGGAGCAGCGTGTTCCGCCTGTTCGGCGCGGGTGCCCCCTGGGAGATGCACAGCCCGATCGTCCCGCCGGACTTCCAGGTCCTGAGTCCGGCCGCGGAGATCGCCGATACGGGCAGCAGCCCGTTCGTGTTCGTCCACGCCGATCCGTACACGACCGCCCAGTACGCGGTGGTGTGGCCGGGCGACGAGCCGCTGCTCCACGTCGCGATCACCGGACCCGGACGGCTCGGCCCGAAGGAGAACTACACGAACCTCGTCGACCGCTGGTTCTGCACGAGCGCCAACGGATGCGAGTGCCCGAAGGACACGACCGGCACGCCCCCGGCCACGGTCCCCCTCAACGAGCACGCCCTCGGGCTGAGCGGTGACCCGGCCTCCGGAACACAGGGCGAGCTCTACTCCAAGCCGCTCAGCGACTTCTGCACGCCGAAGACCCAGACCCCGGGCCACACCGGGAACTCGAACGGAGATCCGTACATCGCGACGTTCGACGGCGGCCACTACGGCTTCCAGACGGCCGGCGAGTTCACCCTGGTCAAGTCGACGGTCGACGGCCTGGAGATCCAGGCGCGTCAGGTGCCCTACGGGAAGGTCCTGGGCGGGGGCTTCGCGGACAGCCTGGCCATGAACAGCACCTTCGCGATGCGAGACGGCGGCGCGATCGTGGAGGTGGACAAGGGCTCGCCGCTGGTGGTGTTCATCGACCGGCACCGCCGCCGGGCCCGGCCGGGACAGGTGATCGCCCTCCCCGGAGGCGGCACTGTCCGCTACACGCCGACGCAGGTGGATGTGCGATGGGCCGACGGGACGCGGGCCACGTTCCTCTCGATCGGCAGCGAGGGCGTGAACATCTTCGTCACGCCGAGCTCGTCGCGCGCCGGGCGGTTGACCGGCCTGCTGGGCAACGACAACGGGTCGAGCGCCGACGACTACGTCGGCCGCGACGGCCGGCGATACAGCGCCAAGGTGATCCAGAGCGCCGGTCTGTTCGTCTGGACCGAGGCAGAGCGCAAGGTCATGCTCAGCGGCTTCGGCGCCAGTTGGCGGATCACCCAACCGCAATCACTGTTCGTGTATCCCCCGGGGCGGAGCACGAGCTCCTATGTGGTGCCCGGGTTCCCGCGGGTCCTCGTCTCGCTCGCCGCGCTCTCGGTCGGCAGGCGACAGGCGGCGGCGCGGACCTGCGAGCGTGCGGGCATCTCGAACCGCTCCCTGCTGATCGGCTGCGAAATCGACTACGGGGCGACGGGGGATCGACGGCTGACGGCTGCAGTACGCGCACTGCAGCTGGCCGCCCGGATTCCCAGATCGACCGGGGGCCTCTCGGGCAGCTGGTCGGGCCAATACAGCGGCACGTTCCACGGTCGGTTCTCGCTCCGCTGGGCGCAGCGCGGGTCGAAGCTGATCGGTGTCATCGCGATCTCGGGTGTCGGCGGAAGGGTGCCGATCAACGGCACGGTGAGTGGAAGCACGATTCGCTTCGGGAGCGTCGGCTCCGCGGCCGTCACGTACTCGGGCCAGGCCTTTGGCGACTCGATGGCGGGGACCTACCGCACGCGGGCCGGCGGCGGCTCATGGAGTGCGTACCGGGTGTCGTGAGCGGGCCGCGGCGGGACAGGGTGTAGCGAACCTACGGTCGGCCGCCCGCCGGCAGACCGGCCGGGCGGGCGCTACGCCGCGACCGACCGGCCCGCGCCCGCCCGAGCGCCGCGGTCACGGCGGCCCGCAGCGACCGTGGCCCTCGGGCTCGATCACCGGTGCGAGGCCGAACTTCTCCGCCTCGGCGACCCGCCGGTCGGGATGCGCCGACCGAGCGCAGCTCGCCGGTCAGGCCGAGCTCGCCGAAGCAGGCCAGCGGCCGATCCCCGCCGCCGCCGGCGCTGAGCGCGACGCCCCGCGCGGCGCTGGCCACCGCCAGCGCGAGCGCCAGGTCGGCGCCGGGCTCCTCGACCCGGACGCCGCCGACGACGTTGACGAACACGTCGCGAGGCCCCGAGCCCGATCCCGCCGTGGCGGCCGAGCACGGCGAGCACCAGCGCCAGCCGGTTGCGGTCGATGCCCGGTCACCACCCGCCGCGGGCGGCACGAGCTCGGACTGGCTGACGAGCGCCTGGACCTCGACGAGCAGCGGCCGCGAGCCCTCCATCGCGCACAGCACGACGCTGCCCGGGCGCGCGCGTCGCCTCGCCGACGAACCGCGCCGAGGCGTCGAGCACCTCGACGAGCCCGTGAGTCGCGCATCTCGAACACGCCCGGCCTCGTCGGTCGAGCCGAAGCGGTTCTTGATCGCGCGGACCGTGCGGTAGGTCCGCTCGCGCTCGCCCTCGAACTGCAGCACGCAGTCGACGAGGTGCTCGAGCACCCGCGGGCCCGGCGAGCGCCCCCTCCTTGGTCACGTGGCCGACGAGCAGCACCGCGATCCGCTGCGCCTTCGCCACCCGCATCATCTCGCGCGGTCGACCTCGCGGACCTGGGCCACCGACCCGGCCGCGCTCGTCAGCTCGCCCGACTGGAGCGTCTGCACCGAGTCGATCACGCACACCTCGGGCCGCTCGGCCTCGATCGTGGCCAGCACCGCGTGCAGGTCGGTCTCGGCGATCACCGGGATCTGCGAGCGCGTCGCCGGCTCGGTCAGCCGCTCGGCCCGCAGCCGGATCTGGGCCGCGCGACTCCTCGGCCGAGACGTACAGCGTCCGCCGGCCGGCCGCCTGCAGGTTGGCGAGCGCCATCGTCGTCAGCGTCGACTTGCCGATCCCCGGCGCGCCGCCGATCAGCACCAGCGAGCCCGGGACGATCCCGCCGCCGAGCACGCTGTCGAGCTCCGCGATCCCGGTCGAGAGCCGCTCGTGCTCCTCGCGCTCGACCGCGCCCAGCGGCACCGGGGTGAGCGCGCGCCCGCTCGCCGCGGCCCGCCGGGCCCCGCCGCCCGCGAGCGCCGCGGGCGGCCGGGCGGCGCTGCGCGGACCTCCTCGACGAGCGTGTTCCACTCCCCGCAGCCCGGGCACTGGCCCGGCCCACCGCGGGCTCTCGTGGCCGCAGGCGGTGCAGACGTGGACGGTGGTCGGACGCGGGGCCATGCCGGTCGAGCCTACGCCCCGCTCCCGACGGCACCGCGCCGAATGTGACGGGATCGGCACAGCCCGTCGTCGACGCGTGGACCGACGTCCGGAACAGCGCTCAGACCGGCTCGTGCTGCCAGGCGCGCGAGCGCCGGATACAGCGCCCGGTAGCGCGCGTGCAGCTCGGCGTAGCGCGCCACCCACTCCGCGCGCGGCTCGACCACCGCCACCGGGCGCACGCACGCCGCCGCGGCAGCCTCGGGCGAGTCCCACACCCCGGCCGCCACGCCCCCGAGCAGCGCGGCGCCGTAGGCCGCCGCCTCGGGCACCTCGACCACCTCGAGCGGCACCCCGAGCACCGAGGCGAGGATCTCCAGCCACAGCCGGCTGCGCGCCCCGCCGCCGCTGACCCGCGCGACGCGTCACCGCGACCCCGGCCGCCCGGACGAGGTCCAGGCAGTCGCGCAGGCCGAACGCCACCCCCTCGAGCACCGCCCGGGCCAGCGCGCCCCGGTCGTGGCGGACGCCGAGGCCCGGCGAACGCGCCGCGGGCGGCCGGGTCGAGGTGCGGCGCCCGCTCGCCGCTCAGGTACGGCAGGAACGTCAGGCCCTCCGCCCCCGGCTCCCACGCCGCCGCCTCCTCGGCGAGCACCGCCGGCTCCGGGAGCACCGATCACCGAGGACAGCCAGGCCAGCGACCCCGCGGCCGAGAGCATCACGCCCATCAGGAACCACCCGTCGGCGCATGACGTGGCAGGAGGCCTGCAGCCGCCCGAGCGGCGTCGGCGGCGAAGCCGTCCGGTCGGGGCGCACACGACGCCGGAGGTACCGAGCACGACCGACGCCGGCCCGCCGGCGCCGACCGCCCCCACGCCGAGCGCGCCCGCGCCCTGATCTCCGGCGCCGGCCGCCACCGGCACGCCCTCCGGGCGTCCGGCCGGACACCGCCGCCGACTCGAGCGCCGCGGGCAGCCACGCCGGATCGACGCGCGAGCCGTCGCAGCACCGGCGCGGCGCTCCACGCCCGGGCACGCGACGTCGAACCATCCGGTCCCGGAGGCGTCGACTGACGTCGGTCGCCCGCTCGCCGCACAGCCGCAGGCGGACGTAGTCCTTGGGCAGCAGCACCGAGCGCACGCCGGCGAAGACGTCCGGCTCGTGGTCGGCGCACCCAGGCGAGCTTCGGCGCGGTGAACCCGGTGAGCATCCGGTTGCCGGTCGCCGCCACCGTCCCCTCGACGCCGCCGAGGCGCGCCTCCAGCTCCGCGGCCTCGGCCGCGGTGCGCTGGTCGTTCCACAGGATCGCCGGTCGCAGCACCCGGCCGCCGTCGTCGAGCACCACCAGGCCGTGCATCTGGCCGCTCAGCCCGATCGCCTCGCGGCCGGCCCACCCGGGCCTCGCAGCCGCGCCGAGCACCCGCTCGGTGCCCGCCCACCAGTCGGCGGGGTCCTGCTCGGACCAGCCCGGCGCGCGGCCGCGACACCGGCAGCGCCTCGGCCTCGACGGCCAGGACCGCGCCGTCGTCGCCGACGGCGACGCCCTTGACCGAGCTGGTGCCGACGTCGAGCCCGACGAGCGGCACGAGCTCACGCGCCGAGCGCCGCGTACACCAGCTCGTAGGCGCGGACCGCGTCCTTGCGCGCGCGGGCCTCGGCCAGCGCGTCGCGCGTCGATCCGCGAGGCCGACCCGGTCGATGAACCGCCACTGCTTGCACCGAGCGCGCCGACCGCGCCGACCTGGTCCTCGGTGTACGGGTACAGGTCGAACCCGAGCCAGCCGGTCGTCGCCGTCGACGCCGTAGCCGACCTCGCGGAAGTCAGCGCGAGCTCGAGCGTCTCCATGAACGCGGTCGCCCCGACCATGTTGTCGTCGTCGAACGTCCCCCAGCCGGAGTTCGCGTGCTGGTGGCCGAGCAGGCCCTCGGCGGCGAGCAGCGCCGCGTACTCGGCGAGGTTCTCGCCGTTCATGATCAGGTGCTGCCAGTCCATGTTCACCTGGACGTTCGTCGAGCCCCTGGCGGCGCAGCGTGTGGATCACGTGGAGGGTCATCCCGATGTTGCGCATGAGGATCTTCATCGCCGGCTCGGAGTTCTTGTGCTCCAGGTACAAGCGCACCCCGCGGTCCGCGCACTCCTGCGCCAGCGCGGCCATCCCCTCCAGGAACCACGCCCACGCCGGCCCGGTAGTCGGTCTGGAACGGGTAGTTGTAGCCCTCGATCCCCGGCCAGCAGATGAGCGCCGCCCCGACGCTCGCCGGCGAACCGCGCCGCCCGCGAGCCCGAGCTCCACCGCCTCGCGCCGCAGCCCCGGGTCGGGCGAGCAGAACCCGCCCTTGCCGAACCGTCGGATCGAGGTGCAGCCCGGTGCAGATGCAGGTGATCGTCTTGCCCCGAGCGCCGCCCGGACCTCGTCGAGGTTCTCCGGCGGAGAGCTCCCGGGGTAGTGGAACTCGTAGCCGTCGATCAGCCCCTCGAGGCCGGCGACGGCTCGCGCGCACCTTCGCCGCGGTCGGCTCGGTCGTCGTAGTCGTGCTCGGGCTGATAGCCACCCGGAACGAACCGGGTGACCATCGGCCCAAGCGCCCAGATGCCGAGGCTCGTCCGCATCAGCGACCGCTCCCCTCGCGCCCGCGACGGGAGAGCGAGTCGAGGGTGACCGCGGCGAGCAGCACCAGCCCGGTGACGATGTACTTCGTCCCGGCGCTGACGTTGAGCAGACCGAGGCCGTTGTCGATCATCGCGATCACGATCGCGCCGAGCACCGCGCTGCGGATCGTGCCGCGGCCGCCGAACAGGCTCGTGCCGCCGATCACCGCCGCCGCGATCGAGTAGAGCAGGATCGTGCCGCCACCGGTCGAGGTGTCGACCGAGGACAGCCGCGACGCGAGCACGATGCCGCCGAGCGCGGCCATCGTCGAGGCGATCATGAACACGATGATCCGCACCCGGGCGACGTTGATGCCGGCCCGCCGCGCCGCCTCGACGTTGCCGCCGACCGCGTACACGTGGCGCCCGAAGCTCGTCCGCGTGGTGACGAACGTCCACAGGATGTAGGCGCCGAGCATGATCAGCGTCACGTACGGCAGCCCGCGATCCTGGTAGGCCCACATCGACGACGCCGACCGCGGCGGCAGCCGAGCAGCACGATCCGGGCGCCGATCAGCAGCCAGGGCTGGTTCGGCAACCCGGCCTGGGCCCGGCGTCTGCACCGTGGCGAGCTGCTGGAGGACGAAGGCCGCGACCGACGCCGATCGCCACCACCCAGGCCAGCCACTCGTGGACGTAGTTGTTGGCGATCGAGTTGACGAACGTTGTTCTGGATGACGATCGTGCCCGAGCAGCCGATCACCTGGAGCACGACGCCGTTCCAGCCGAGCAGACCGGCGAGGGTGACGACGAACGACGGGACGCCGAGCTTGGCCACGAAGAAGCCCTGCATCAGCCCGATCACGGCGCCGGCGCCGAGCGCGAGGATGATCGCCACGCTCGTCGGGACGCCCTTGCCGGGCTCGAGCAGGACGGCGGCGACCACGCCGCCCATGCCGCTGACGTAGCCGACCGACAGGTCGATCTCGCCGAGCAGCAGGACGAACACGATCGCCCATGCCGATGATCGTCACCGCCGACATCTGCGCGAGCAGGTTCACGAAGTTCCCGGCCGTGATGAATTGCGAGTTCCGCGCCTGGAAGTAGATCGCGATGATCACGATCCCGACGATGATCGGGAACGCGCCGAGCTCGCCCTCGCGCAGGGTGCGCAGGCGGTGGCGGAGCATCGCGGCGGGAGCCAGATGCTCCTCGGCCGAGTCGCCGCGCCGCCGGAGGCCGGAGCCGGCGGCGGCGCGGCGGGCGTGGGTGCCGTCGTGCTCATGCCACCACCTCTTCCTGCATGCCGGGGACGTAGCTGAGCTTGCCGGCGGTGATCGCCTCGACGACGTCACGCTGCGTGGTCTCGCTCCGCTTGTACTCGCCGACCGTCTGGCCGAGGCGCAGCACGGTGATGTAGTCGGCGACCTCGAAGACGTCGCTCATGTTGTGGGTGATGAGGATCACCGCCAGGCCCTGGTCGGCCAGCCGCCGGGTGAGGTCGAGCACCTGCCGGGTCTGGGCGACGCCGAGCGCGGCCGTCGGCTCGTCGAGCACGACGAGCTTCGAGTTCCACAGCACCGCCTTGGCCACCGCGACCGACTGGCGCTGGCCGCCGGACATGGCCGCCACCGGCAGGCGCACGTTCTGCAGCGTGGTGACCGACAGGTCGTCGAGCACCTTGCGCGCCCTGGCCTCCATCTTCGCCTCGTCGAGGCGGAAGAAGCTCGAGTGCAGCTCGCGGCCGAGGTACATGTTCTCGACCACGTCGAGGTTGTCGGCCAGCGCCAGGTCCTGGTAGACGATCTCGATCCCCAGCCGCGCCGCCTCCTTCGGCCCGGAGATCGTCACCGGCTGGCCCTCCCAGAGCAGCTCGCCCTCGTCGATCGTAGTTGATCCCGGCGATGCACTTGATCAGCGTCGACTTGCCGGCGCCGTTGTCGCCGACGAGCGCCATCACCTCGCCGCTGGCCGCGCGCAGGTTCGCGCCGCTCAGGGCGTTGACCGCGCCGAAGCGCTTGAAGATTCCCTTTGCCTCCAGCAGGTTCGCTTCGCTCACCGCTCGCCCTCCTCGTTGGTCGGGCCCGCGAGCCGCGGGGGCGCCGCCCTGTCGGGCGGCGCCCCGCGTGCTCAGGCCTCTACTTGACTCCGTACTTCGTGCACAGGGACGCGTACGTTCCCGTGCAGATCTGCGCCGGGGTCAGGAACCCGTCCTTGATCACCGTCTGCTCGATGTTGGCCGTGGTGACCGGCACCGGGGTCTCCAGCTGCGCCGGCGTCGTCTTGCCCGGGCCGTTCTGCGACCGTCGCGTTGGTCGGCGGCGTCGTGCCCTTCACGAGCGCGACCGCGACGGCGGCCGCGGCAGCGGCCTCCTTCTTGACCGCCTTGTAGACGGTCATGCACTGCTGACCGGCGAGGATGTGCTGGATGCCCGCTGCGGTCGCGTCCTGGCCGGTGACCGGGACGGACTTCAGCTTGCGGGAGGTCATCGCCGAGATGACCGAGTTGGCCAGCGCCGTCGTTGGCCGCCAGCACGCCGTTGATCTTGCCGTTGGTCTGCGGTCAGCATCTGCTCGAAGATCGTCAGCGCCTGCTGGTTGTCCCACTTCGGCACGGCCTGGTTCGGGCCCTTGGCGAACTTGCCCGAGGCGTACAGCGGGTCGAGCACCGAGTTGTAGCCCTTGGCGAACAGGGTGGCGTTGTTGTCGCCCGGGATCGCCGTTGAGCTCGGCCACCACCGGCTTGGCGGTACCCGGTGGCGCTCAGGCACTTGACCAGGCCCTGGCCCTGCAGCTGCACCGACGCGCGTGTTGTCGAACGACACGTAGTAGTCCGCGCCGCCGCCCAGCGTCAGGCGGTCGTAGTCGATGACCTTGACGCCCTTGGCGTGCGCCGAGGCGATGATCGCCGCGCCCGAGCCCGGGTCGAGGTCGACGAGCAGGATCACCTTCGCTCCGTTGGTGATCGCCTGCTCGGCCTGCGTCTTCTGCGTGCTCGGATCACCCTGGGCGTTGACGATCGTGTGCGAGATGCCCGCCGCGGTCAGCGCCTTGTCGAGGTACGGCCGGTCGAACTGCTCCCAGCGCACCGAGGACTGGGTGTCCGGCAGCAGCACCGCCACCTCGCCCTTGCCGACGCTGGTGCTGGCGCTTCGCCGGCGCCCGAGCTGCCGGAACTGCTCGAGCTCTTGCTCGAGGACCCGCAGCCGGCGACCGCCACCGCGGCGACCGCCACCGTGAGCGCCGTCAGCGCCCAGCTTCTGGATTGTTTGGACAACTCTCCTCCTTCGTGATGATTGTCTTGCGAACCGATTGACCTGCACGGACTGAAGATCCGGGCCGATCGCGTCACCCCCCCATCGCTGCGCGCAGGCGCCCTGCCGGCGCACGATCGGATTGGCCCAGGACGAGCACCAGCGACCCGAGCAGCTCCGCGCGGGAGCCGAGGGCGCCGGCCACGATCTCCAGATGCTCCACCGCCGCCGGCAGCGCGTAGCGCTCGACGGCCTGGCGCATCGGGTCGAGCAGCACCTCACCGGCCTCGGCGAGGTAGCCGCCGACGACGATCCGCTCGGGGTTGAACTGGTTGCAGAGCATCGCCACCGCGATGCCGACGTGGCGCCCGGCGTCCTGCAGCACGCGGCGGGCCCCGGTGTCGTCGGAGTGCGCGAGCTCGATCACCCGTTCGAGCGTCAGCCCGGTGCCGTGCGAGCGGCGCAGCAGCTCGGTCAGCGCGCCGGGCGCCGACCAGCGTCTCCAGGCACCCCCGGTTGCCGCAGCGGCACATCGGGCCGTTCTCGTCGACGAGCACGTGACCGATCTCACCGGCCGTCCCCTGCGCACCGCGGTAGATGCTGCCGTCGATCACCAGGCCGCCGCCGATGCCCGAGGAGAGCATCACGTAGGCCAGATGGCGCGCGCCCCGCCCGGCGCCGAGCACGTACTCGGCGAGCGCGCCGAGGTTGGCGTCGTTGTCGAGGTGGACCGGCAGGCCGATCCGCTCGGCGAGCTCGGTGCCGAGGTCGTGCCCGACCCAGCCGGGCAGGATCGAGGAGCCGACGCCGGTGCTCGACTGGTCGATCGGGCCGGCCAGCGCCACGCCCGCTCCGAGCACGCCCTCGCGGGCGACCCCGGCCTCGGCGAGCACGTCGTCGACCATCTCCACCGCCACCTCGAGCCCCTGGCCGGCGTCGTTGTCGACGTCGATCTCGATGTCTCGCGCTCGGCGAGGATCCGCAACGACAGATCGGCCAGCGCGACGCGGACGCCGCCGTGGTCGAACTGGATGCCGAGCACGCTGCCGGCCGAGGGATCGAGCGAGAGCAGCACCGGCGGCCGGCCCGAACGGGTCGGGACGCCGCGGCGAGCCGCGGCGCTCGTGCTCGGCGCTCGGCCGCGCGCTCGACGACCAGGCCACCCCCTTGGAGCTCGCCGATCAGGCTCGAGACGGTCGACCGGGCCAGGCCCGTCTCCCGCGCGATCTCGGCGCGGCTCACCGGGCCGCGCTCGCGCACGACGTCGAGCACGCGCAACCGATTGAACTCGCGCAGCGAACTGAGCGAACCACCAAGCCTCTCCTCAGGCACGGCTCGACTCTCTCCGATCCGGCCTACTTCTGTCAAGGCCCGATCAAACTGTCCTAACATTTGTGTCCGGTTAGGCCGGAGCCCGATCAAACCCCGGGGGAGGTGTCACCCCGGGTGTGAACGGCGGAATAGCCGGCGCCTCATCAGCCTGCGTCAGCCTGGCCGCCGCCGCGTGCCGGCGATCACCTCGCCGGCACGCGGCGGAAGCTCAGAGCGGCGTCAGCGCTCGTCGGTCGGCTCGGGCGTCTCGCCCTCGGCGGACTCAGGCTCGTCGGTCTGCTCGCCGCCCTCGGCCCCGACGCCGACCGGCGTCGGCTTCGGCGCGGGCTTGATCACCGACAGCTTGACCTCGGCTCCTCGCTCGCCGCCCTCCTCGGTCCCGGGCTCGACGAGCACCGTCGAACCCGACGGGACCTCCGAGCGCAGGACGAAGTCGGCCAGCGGATCCTCGATGTAGCGCTGGATCGCGCGACGGAGCGGACGGGCGCCCATCGACGGGATCCCAGCCCTTGTCGACGAGCAGGTCCTTCGCCGCGCTCGGAGAGCTCGAGCTGGAGCTCGCGCTCGGCCATCGACTCGCGGATCCGCGCGCAGCAGCAGGTCGACGATCTCCTTGATCTCGTCCTTGGCCAGCTTGTGGAACACGATCACGTCGTCGATCCGGTTGAGGAACTCGGGCCGGAAGACCTTCTTCAGCTCGCCCATGATCCGGTTCTTCATGTCGTCGTACGTGATCCCGGTCTCGTCGTCGGAGACGGCGAAGCCGAGCGGCGTGTTCCGCGCGATCTCCGATGGCCCCGATGTTCGAGGTCATGATCACGATGCAGTGCCGGAAGTCGACCGTGCGGCCCTGGGCGTCGGTCAGGCGCCCGTCCTCCAGGATCTGGAGCAGGATGTTGAACACGTCCGGGTGGGCCTTCTCGATCTCGTCGAGCAGCAGCACGCTGTACGGCTTGCGCCGCACGGCCTCGGTGAGCTGGCCGCCCTCGTCGTAGCCGATGTAGCCCGGAGGCGAGCCGACGAGCCGGCTGACCGCGTGCTTCTCCATGTACTCGGACATGTCGATGCGGATCATCGTGTCCTCGTCGCCGAACAGGAACTCGGCGAGCGTCCGGGCCAGCTCGGTCTTGCCGACGCCCGACGGCCCGAGGAAGATGAACGAGCCGGTCGGCCGCTTCGGGTCCTTGAGGCCCGCCCGCGAGCGGCGGATCGCCTTGGAGACGACCTCGATCGCGGGGTGCTGGCCGATGACGCGCTTGTGGAGCTCCTCCTCCATGCGCATCAGCTTCGCGGTCTCGGCCTCGGTGAGCTTGAACACCGGGATGCCGGTCCACATCGAGACGATGTCGGCGATCTCCTCCTCGCCGATCGACGGGCGCTCGGTCGACTCGCCGGCCTCCCACTGATCGGCCAGCTCGCGCTTCTTCTGCGTCAGGCGGCGCTCCTCGTCGCGCAGGCTCGCGGCCTTCTCGAACTCCTGCGCCTCGATCGCGGCCTCCTTGGCCCGGCGGGTCTCCTCGATCTCGTCCTCGAGCTCGCGGTACACCGGCGGGGAGGTCATCGACTTGATCCGCATCCGCGATCGCGGCCTCGTCGATCAGGTCGATCGCCTTGTCGGGCAGGAAGCGGTCGGAGATGTAGCGGTCGGCGAGGTCGGCCGCGGCCTCGAGCGCCTCGTCGGTGATGTTCACCTTGTGGTGCTGCTCGTAGCGGTCGCGCAGGCCCTTGAGGATCTGCACGGTCTCCTCGACCGACGGCTGGTCGACGATGATCTTCTGGAAGCGCCGCTCGAGCGCCGAGTCGCGCTCGAGGTACTTGCGGTACTCCTCGAGCGTCGTCGCGCCGACGGTCTGCAGCTCGCCGCGGGCGAGCGCCGGCTTGAGGATCGAGGCGGCGTCGATCGCGCCCTCGGCGGCGCCGGCGCCGACGAGGTTGTGGAGCTCGTCGATGAACAGGATGATGTCGCCGCGCTGGGTGATCTCCTTCATCACCTTCTTCAGGCGCTCCTCGAACTCGCCGCGGTACTTCGAGCCCGGCCACCAGGGCGGCGAGGTCGAGCGTGTAGATCTGCTTGCCCTTGAGCAGCTCGGGGACGTCGGCGTTGGTGATCCGCTGGGCCAGGCCCTCGACGACGGCGGTCTTGCCGACGCCGGGCTCGCCGACGAGCACCGGGTTGTTCTTCGTCCGGCGGCGAGAGGATCTGCATGATCCGCTCGATCTCGGTCTCCCGGCCGACGACCGGGTCGAGCTTGCCCTCGGAGGCGAGCTTGGTCAGGTTGCGGCCGAACTGGTCGAGCAGCTTCGAGGACTTCTTGCCCTCGCCCTGCGCGCCCGGGCGCCCTGGGCGCCGCCGGAGCCCGAGCCGCGCTGGCGGCTGCCGGGGCCGGACAGCATCCGGATGACCTCGTTGCGGATCTTCTCCGAGTCGGCGTCGAAGTCGAGCAGGATGCGGGCGGCGACGCCCTCGTTCTCCCGCACCAGGCCGAGCAGGATGTGCTCGGTGCCGATGTAGTTGTGGCCGAGGCTGAGCGCCTCGCGCAGCGCCAGCTCGAGCACCTTCTTCGCCCGCGGCGTGAACGGGATCTGGCCGGAGGTGACCTCCTCACCGGAGCCGACGATGCGGACGACCTGCGCCCGCACGCGCTCGACGGTGATGTCCAGGGACTCGAGCACGCGGGCCGCCAGGCCCTCCTCCTCGCGCAGCAGGCCGAGCAGGATGTGCTCGGTGCCGATGTAGTTGTGCTTGAGGGTCCGCGCCTCTTCCTGCGCCAGGACGACCACCTGGCGGGCTCGCTCTGTGAATCGCTCGAACATGGTGCAGCTACTTCTCTCTTGAGTCGGCGGGCGGGGTGGTCGGTCGAGGGGTGGTCCTGGATCGCAGTGACCCTATTCAGGGTAGCGCCGCCGGTTTCGGGGACGACGAGCGTCACCGCTCTACCCATCATCATCGGCGCGAGGCCGTCGAGGCTGATGAGGCGAGCGGCTCTCTGGAGGGCCATAGCTCAGTCTACCAATCGGCCTCGGCCCGCTTCGCCGGTCCGGCGCACCTTCCGAGCTGATCCGCGCGACCGCGCCGCGGCTCGCCTCCGAGCGGCGTCAGTCGCGCATCGCCGGGAACAGCACGACCTCGCGGATCGAGCGCCGGCCGGTGAGCGCCATCACGAGCCGGTCGATCCCGATCCCGATCCCGCCGGTCGGCGGCATGCCCTGCTCGAGCGCCTGGATGAACGCCTCGTCGTAGGGCTGCGCCTCCTCGTCGCCGGCGCCCGCGAGTCGGCGCTGCTCCTCGAAGCGGCGCCCGCTGCTCGTCGGGATCGTTGAGCTCGGAGAACGCGTTGGCGAACTCCATCCCGCCGACGAACGCCTCGAAGCGCTCGACGAGCCCGGGCTCGCGAGCGGTGGCGCTTGGCGAACGGCGAGAGCTCGACCGGGTAGTCCAGGAGCAGCGTCGGCTGCACGAGCGTCGGCTCGACGTGCTTGGAGACGAGCTCGTCGACGAGCTGGGGCCAGGTGTCGTTCTCGGGCACGGCCAGCCCGGCCGAGCGCATCGCCGCCGCGAGCGCCTCGCGGTCGCCCGCGCGCCGCGAGCATGTCGATCGCCGGTCCGGTCGCTGCACCGCGCCGGCCAGCGTCTCCCGCCGCCACGGCGACTCGAAGTCGTACTCGCCCGCGTAGCCGACCGTCGCGCGGCCACGCGAGCGCACCAGCGCCTCGCAGCGGTCGGCGACGTCGAGGTAGTCGGCGTAGGCCTCGTAGAACTCGAGCATCGTGAACTCGGGGTTGTGCTTGGGCGACGAGGCCCTCGTTGCGGAAGTCCTTGCCGAGCTCGTAGACCCGCTCGAGGCCGCCGACGATCAGCCGCTTGAGGTACAGCTCGGTGGCGATCCGCAGGTACAGCTCGCGGTCGAGCGCGTTGTGGTGGGTGGTGAACGGCCGGGCCGCCGCGCCGCCGTAGAGCGGCTGGAGCACCGGCGTCTCGACCTCGACGAACCCCGCGTCGTCGAGGAACCGCCGCACCGCGGAGATGACCCGCGCGCGGGTGATGAACAGCTCGCGGGCCTCGTCGCTGGCGATCAGGTCGAGCTCGCGGTGGCGGAAGCGGGTCTCGACGTCGGTCAGGCCGTGGTGCTTCTCCGGCGGCGGCCGCAGCGACTTGGCCAGCAGCGTCCAGCCGGTGACCCGCAGGCGTCAGCTCGCCGCGGCGCGAGCAGAACGCCAGTCCCGTCGACGCCGATCAGGTCGCCGAGATCGAGGTCGAGCAGCGCGCGCCATCCCCTCGGCCCCGAGCTCGTCGACCCGGGCCTGGAGCTGGATCCGGCCCGGAGCGGTCGACGAGGTCGAGGAACGCCATCTTGCCCTGGCCGCGGCGCGCGGCCAGGCGGCCCGCGACCCGGTGGGCGGCGTCGGTCTCCTCGCCCGGCTGCGAGCCCCTCGTGGGCGCGCCCGCACCGCGGCGACCGGCTCGACGCCGTCGAACTCCTACGGGAACGGCTCGATCGCCGGCCGCCCGCAGCGCTGCGAGCTTCTGCCGGCGGGCGGCGAAGACGTCGGCGGGCTCCTCGCCCATCGTCGCCGACCTACTTCGACTCGACGTCGATCTTGGTGATCTTCAGCCTGCGCTCGCCGCGCGGGGTGGCGAACGTGACCTCTCGCCGCGCTTGTGGCCGAGCAGCGCCTTGCCGACCGGCGACTCGTTGGAGAGCTTCAGCTCCGCGGGCGCCGCCTCGGCCGAGCCGACGATCGTGTACTTGATCGACTTGCCGGTCTCGTCCTTGACGTGGACGATCGAGCCGACGCGCACGACGTCGGTCGACAGGTCGGAGGCGTCGATCACGGTCGCCGAGCGGAGCTTCTCCTCCAGCTGGGCGATCCGCGCCTCGAGCATCGCCTGCTCGTTCTTGGCGTCGTCGTACTCGGCGTTCTCGGAGATGTCGCCGAACTCGCGCGCCTCCTTGATCCGCGCCGCGACCTCGCGGCGGCGGACGGTCGAGAGCTGCTCGAGCTCGGCCTTGAGGTTGGCGAGCCCTTCGGGGGTGAGGATGACGTCCTTGGGCATCTCAGTGAGGGGTGCGGCGTGGGCGAAAAGAACCCGCTCCGGCTGGAACGGGGACAACCACGCTTCCCGCGCGCGTCGACCGGCGCAGCAGTATAGACACGCCGCCAGGCGGCTCGCACGGTGCGGACCGCCGCGGCTGTTCTACGGTGTGCCCGGGCAGCCGAATGACCAGCGGCAGGCCGAGATTGCCGGCCCGCGTCGACCGCCCGCAGCGCCACCCAGCCCGGCAGCCCGCGCGGCAGCGTGAGCGTCTGGACGGCCCCCGCCGCGGCCGGCGCGAGCCCGAGCCGCAGCCGTCGCGGGCGGCCGCGAACGTCTGGGGCGTGAGCGGACGGCGCGAGCACGGCGAGCTGGTAGGCCGCGGCCCGACCGCACAGCAGATCGCCGCCCGGCGCCGCGAAGCGCAGCACGCCGCCGCGGAGCCGCACGACCCGCGGGACCCCGGGCGGGATCGCGTCGCGCGTGTAGTCGCCGGAGTTGGCCAGGTCGTGGTGGAAGCGCGGCGAGGAGCTCGGCGAGCAGGCCGGGGCCGGCGGTGCCGTACACCGACAGCTGATCCCGAGCGGGTCACCGCCGACGACGTCCTTGCGGGCGCCGGGACGCGTGTCGAGCGTGCCGAACGAGCCGAGCGTCGGGGTGGCCACCGTCCAGTCGCCGGTCAGCTTCGGCCACGCCGCGCTCGGCGCGGTCCCGCCGGCGCCGAACGCCGCCAGATCGAGCGAGGAGGTGCCGCCGATCACCTGCTGGCCCGCCGCCGGCCGTGATCTGGCCGATCGCGGGCCCGGTGAGGAACTGCAGATCGTTGACCTCGGCCGGGAAGCCGGGCAGGTTCTGCAGCCGTCGGCCGTGCGACGGGTCCCAGCCGCCGATGAAGTCCTGGCCGCCCTGGTACTCGGTGAGCGACGACATCGAGCGCGCCGGAGCAGCCCGGTCACCGGCGCGAACAGCGCAGTCGTGTGGCCGTCGAGCGTGCCGAAGGCCGGGTAGCCGACCGCCGCATAGGTCCGGGCGTGTCGTACTTGCCCGGCGCCGGGCGCGACGTCGGTCTCGAGCGTGCTGTCGCCGCCGCCGGACGTGCCGTAGCAGGAGCTGCCGTCGGCGTTGAACACGTAGGCCGGGCCCGCGTCGGGCGTCACGGCGATCTTCATCCCGCCGCCGCCGCGACGGGCAGGTGAACGGCGCCACCACCGGCGAGCCGTTGATCCCCTCGCCGACGTCGGGCAGCAGCCCGGCGTCGATGATCCCGACCTTCACCGGCCAGCCGGGCAGGAACGGGTGGCCCGTGCGGTTGCCGTCGGCGCGGATCGCGTACACGCGGCCGTTGGCGAACTTGAGCAGGCCGGCCTGGTCCCGATCAGCGAGGTGAGCAGCGAGTTGCTCGGGGCCGATGTTCGACCGGACCCTCGTCGCCGGTGTTCGGCGCCGTACTCCTCGTTGGAGCCGACGAAGATCACCGGCCGCCCGTCCGACGCTTGGCCACCGCCGGGGTGTCGATGATCTTGCCCTGGTCCTCGCTGAGACCGGGCGACGGCGTCGACGTTGCGGAACGTGATGTGGCCGGTGACCGGGTCGACGGCCGCCACCTTGTCGGGGTCGGCGAGCAGCACCGGGAAGCCGGCCACCGGGCGGCCGTCGGCTGCCAGGCGTACAGGTGGCGGTCCTCGCCGGCGGCGATCACGTCCAGTTCCGTGACCGTCGAGCGAGGCGAGCACGGGCGCGGCGAGGAAGCCGCGCTCGGTCCGGTCGCGCACGCCCTGGCGGACGGTGTGGAACGGGGTGAGCGGCGCGCCGGAGAAGCGGGCGAGGCTCTGGGCGTGGAACACGAGCCGGCCGTGGCCGTCCCAGGCCATCACGTCGCCCTGGTTGTCGTCGGCGACGACCTCGATCCGGCCGTCGCCGAACAGGTCGCCGGCGGCGAGCGCGCCGAGCACGGCGGCGTAGTGATACGCCGCCGACGCCGCCGGCGCCGTACGCCGCGCTCGCCGAGGTGCAGCGGCAGCGAGGGAGTGTGGACCGGCCAGCCCGGCAGCTCGCGGCCGTCCGGCCGGAAGGCGTGGATCAGGCCGTCGGAGGTGGCGACCACGAGCTCGTTGCGGTTGTCGCCGTCGATGTCGGCGAGCAGCGGCGAGGAGTCGCCGTCGCCGCGGAGGTCGACCGGGAAGCGCGGGGAGCAGGTCGGCGTCACGGTGCAGGAACATCTGGCGGCGGTCCTCGCCGCTCATCGGCGTGCCGCTCGCGGTGCTGACGACGACGCGGACGGTGAACGCGTACGGCATCGTGTTCGGGCGCCCGTTCGAGCTCTGCGTCGCCGCCGCCGTTCTCGTTGCCGGTGAAGCTGGCCGGGTTCCCGGGCGGGAAGCGTCGCGCGCAGGCGCGCGACGTCGATCGTCCCCAGCACACCGGTGAACCCGGCTGTGGCGCACGGCGCTCCCGTCGCACCACGTCGACGGGACTGCGTGGAAGTCGCCGGTCGGGAGCCTGGCCGTTGTTCGGCTGCGCCGCCCGGCGCGACCTCGACCTCGGCAGCGGTAGGCGACTCGCGCGCCGACCGAGCCCTCGGACCGGGATCGAGCCCCGCGCCGGGATCGAGCTGGGCGAACCAGTCCGGCGCGGTGATCTCGGCCTGCGGCGGGATCGTGCCGGCCGCGGCGGCCGCGACGGCCCGCTGCGGCGTTCAGCCGGCCGTAGCCGTAGAACTCGTCGAAGCCCTTGCGGGCCGGATAGCGCGTGGTCGTGCGGCAGCGGTCCGACCGTGCCGCCGTTCTGGTCGGCGGCGAACGAGATCTGCCGGTTCGGGTCGGTGCAGGTGGCCACCGGGTTGCGTCGCGCACGACGACTCGGGCTGGGCGGCGAAGTTGACGTCGTCGGCCTGGCCGGTGCCGGCGTCGGCGGGGCCGGTGGCGCCGATGTGGCCGGAGGCCATCAGCTGGCGGACCTCGTTCGCGGTGAGCACGCAGCGGGTCGCCGTCGACGCGGCGGCAGTCGCTGCTCGGCTGCAGGCGTCCGGCGCGGACGGCGTCCTCGCGCGGCGCTGATGATCAGCCCCGCGACGCCGGCCGCTCTTCCCGGTCGCCTCCGAGGAGCACGAGCTGCTCGGCACCGACAGCACGACCCGCGTGGAGAAGTTCGTGCAGCCGTTGAGCTGGAGGTAGGACGGCGGGGTCGAGGTGAGCGACTCGTACTTGGTCACCGAGTTGACGACGATCGTGTCCGGCGAGCGACCCGGGCTGGTTGTGGTGCTCGGCGGCCTCGTCGGCGGCCGAGGCGATCACCGGCACGCCGTGGTGGTAGGCGTACTCGATCGCCTGGCGGGCGAAGTGCGGGCGCGTTGAGCGTTCCGAGCGCCTCCTGGATGATCGACGCGCCGGAGTCGGTCGCGTACAGCGCGGCCTGAGCGAACCGGTTGGCGTCGGCGACGAACGACTCGCCGACCCGCAGCGGCAGCACCGTGCAGTTCGGACACGTGCCGACGTCGCCGCCGTTGTTCGCCTCGGCGTTCGAGTCCTGGGCCTCGCCGGTCCCGTGGCCGTACTGGACGTCGTCGAACGGGTCGTTGTTGTCGTCGACGAAGTTCCAGCCGGCGATGTCGTTGGCGAACCCGTTGTGGTCGTGGTCGCGGCCGTCGGTGAAGGCGAGGATCAGGTCCTCGGGAGTGAGGAAGCCGGCCGGCCCGTGGCGGAGCGCGTGCCGGGAGGCTGTTGCCGGTGACGATCGCCGCGACGCGGGAGTCGCACGCGTAGTCGAGGACGTTGAACACCCCGTCGCCGTTGACGTCGTAGTTGCCGTGCGGGTTGTCGTCGCCGCCGGTGGCGCTCGCGAACCGGGAGCAGGTGAGGCCCGGGACGAGCGAGGTGGCGAGGTCGTGGCGGGGGGCGGGCAGCTCACCCTGGTTGAGCTTCACCTTCGCGCGGAGGTCGGTCATCGCGCCCTGGTCGTTCCACTTGATCCCGGAGTCGAGCACCGCGATCGTCACATCCGGGTGGCCGGTGGTCGTCTCCCACGCGGTCCGCACCGGCCCAGTCGCGCAGCTCCCCGAGGGCTGGACGGTCAGGGTGTCGACGACGCTCATCCCGCGGATCCCGCACAGCTCGTCGGCCTGGAGGTTGACCTTCGCCGTCAGCGGGTTCGCCTGCGGGCTGTCCGGCGTCCCGGTCAGCTTCCAGTTCGCCGTCGTTGAAGTCGTTCGGCACCGTCCCGGGGGCGAGGTGGAACGTCGAGGGATCGTGCGGGATTGCCGCCCGGCGCGTAGGGGAAGTCGCCGGCCGCCGCGGCCGGCCACGCCACGGCGACGGCGACGGCGAGGAGCGCTCCGAGACGGACTGGGCGGGTCATGATCCGGAGTACACGTCGAGCCACACCCGCCGGCCGCGGGTGTCGAAGTAGCCGCGGGTGTCGCGGTCCGGGTGGCGCTGCGGCAGCCCGCTGAGCGACATCCACAGCAGCGGCGTCACCCGGCGGCCATCCGCGAGCCGTACGGCCGTCGCCGGGCCGGTGGCGTGGTAGGTGGTGTTCGTCGTGCAGTTGAGCGACCGGGCCGCCGAGCGGGTCGCGGGACAGCGCTCCCCCGGGGAGCACGTAGCGGCCGACGCGCACCGCCTCCGCGCTGCCGTCGTGGGCGTCGAGCAGCCGCACGAGGCCAGCGCCGACGATGTCGGCCGAGTGGGGCGAGACCGCCTCGCTGTCGTCCGAGTGCCCGCAGCCGAACCGGTCGCGGTCGGAGGGGTTGAGGTTCGTCGACGTCGGGATCCCCACCGCGTTGCCCGCCGGGAAGATGTAGCCGATCATGTCCTCGCCGAGGCCGTCGAGGAACCGGAACGGCGCGTGCATGTGGGTGAGCACCCACGGCGGCAGCGCCTTGCGTCGGGTCGGGCATGTCCTGCGGTCCGAGGAACCCGCGCAGGAACGTGAACGGGAACACCTCGCCGGGCATCGAGATGAACTCGGCATCGCCGATCCCGAATGCCGCCACGCTCGATTTGAGCGCCGTCCCGGCCGACGACGCCGTTGGGCAGGACCGGCGAGGCCTGCGTGCAGTCGGAGTTGTAGCCCGGCCGGGCGGCGAACACCCCGAGCGAGGCACCGAGGCTGAACAGCGCGTTGTCGAGCGGAACGCAGATCGAGGCGCGGGCCCCCCACAGCTGGTTCGAGCGGGAGACCTGGTAGGCGCCGGCCCGGAGCACGGCGACGATCGACTGGCCGATCTGCTGGCCGAACGCCTGGGTCTCGCCGGTGTAGCCGATCGGAACGTGGAGCGCGCCCGCCGTGTCCGGGTTGCCGCCGACGGTGAACAGCGTCCGGCAGCCCGGCGGGGTGGCTCGCGTTGACGAACGCCTCGGGCGTGCGACTGATCGCGCGGCCGTACACCTCGGGACTCTCGACCGAGCCGACCGAGCCGGCCATCTCGATCGCCACGCCGCCGAGATGCTGCTCGATCGTGGTGCGCATGAAGTGGATCCAGTCCGCCGACACCCACTGCTGCTGGGCGTCGAGAGCCGGGGTGCCGCCGTTGAAGCCGAGCGTCTCGGCGTGCTGGCTGACGCTGGCCAGGGTGGCGATCGCCCGCCCGCGGCGGTCGACCGCCTCGAGCACCGGGATCTGCTGATCGTCGACGAACGGGTACGAGGACCAGCACTGGCGCATGTTGGACGGCTCGAGCAGCGCGGTGTACCGGATGTGGGCCGGCCGCAGCGCGCGGTCGGCGCTGCTCGATCGCCTTCGCGGCCTGGTCGACCATGAACGGCGTCCAGTACGCGTTGACACCGGAGGTGACCTGGGTCACGCCACCGAGGCCGAGGCTGTCGGGCGCGGACTCGTCGTGGGTGGCCGAGATGAAGATCCCGTCGAGGTGGTAGCCGTCGGCCGCGACCCGGGCCCGGATCGCATCCTGGTAGACGTCGAACAGCCCCTCCTGATCGAGCACCTCGACCGCGATCCGCCGTCCCCGTGCGGCGACCACCATCGCGCGGGCCTGCGCCGGGTCCGCGACCTTGTTGAAGAACCGCGGCGTCGAGTCGCCCCCGCCGAGCAGGTTCCCGTCCCAGCGCGAGTTGTGGTTGCAGTCGAGATAGGGCTCGCCGACGTCGTAGTGGCCGTTGCCGTTCGTGTCGGTGTACGGCTCCTCGAACGCGAACGCCCGGGCGCCGGTGTATGCCGCCGCCCCGGGACACGTGCGCCGTGTCGTTCACCCCGCGCGCGCCGGCCGGCGGCGGGGTGATGCTCGCCACCGCCGCGCCGACGCGGAACGGCGCACCGGTGGCGTGGCGCTGGGCGCCTGAGAAGCCCCCGGCCGGTGTGAGCAGCGTGGAGAGGGCGGCGATCGTGCCAAGCGCGGGGTGCATCAGGTGGTCCCTCCTGGTGGCTGTTCCGGTGGCGCCGTCATCACCGTGGCCCATGGCCCTGGATCGTGGAAGCCCCCGTGGTCGGTGGTCCCGCACGGCGTGAGGGCGGCAGAGGCTGGGACGGCGACGAGCGCGTCGCACCCGGCGGCCACGCTCAGCGCTCTGGCAACACCTCGACCCATCTCCTCCCTGCGCACCCTACACCCGGGCGCCCCTCCGGCGGCGGGTGGAAGAAAGGGTCGACTGTGGACCCTTTCTTCCCACACGACTCCCGCTACGCCCGCGCGTGCTTGGGCAGCCAGCTGACCGCGGCGCACGCCGCGATCAGGAACGCCACCGCAACGAGCAGCGCGTGGTTGGCCGCGCCGACGAACGCGCCCGCGCCGTGCCCGGCGCCGAGGCGGTCGAACAGGACCGTCCCGACCGCCGCGATCCCGAGCGACATCGCGAACTGCTGCACGGACTCCAGCAGCCCCGCGGCGGAGCCGAGCTCCCGCGGCGCGACCCCGGCGAGGATCACGTCGAACATCGGCACGAACACCATGCCCATCCCGAAGCCGGTGAGCGCGAGCGGCGCCGCGAGGTCCCAGCCGCTCACTCCGCCGCCGGCCCCGCGCAGGACGAGCACCACGACGAGCAGGCCGACCGCCATCACCGCGGTCCCGATGTGCATCGTCGTGCGCCCGATCCGGGCCAGCAGCGCCGAGGAGGTGATCGAGCCGGCGATCGCGGCGAGCGGGATCGCGACGGTGGCCACGCCGCAGGCGAGCGGCGAGAAGCCGAGGCCCGTCTGGAACATGACGTTGAGCGCGATCATCATCCCGCCCATCGCGCCGATGAAGCCGACGACGACGGCGAGCCCGGCGACGTACGGACGGCGCCGCAGGATCGAGGGCTCGACGAGCGGCGTCTGTCCCCGCCGGGTCCGGTGGCGCTGGAGCCGGGCGAACGCCGCGAGCATCGCCACGCCGGCCGCGAGCACCGCGAACGTCCACGCCGGCCAGCCGTGCTGCCGGCCCTCGATCAGCGGGTAGACGATCGCCGCGACGCCGCCTGAGGCGAGCAGCACGCTCGGCGCGTCGAGCCGGGCGTCGGGCGTCGCCGGGTCGGTCCGGGGCAGGTACCGGCGACCGGCCGCGATCGCGAGCAGGCCGAGCGGCACGTTGACAAGGAAGATCGCCCGCCAGCCCGAGCCGAGCACGTTGAGGTCGACGAGCCCGCCGCCGAGCAGCGGCCCGGCGACGGCGGCCAGGCCCATCACCGGCCCGAACACGGCGAACGCCTTCTGCTGGCCGTCGTCTCCGAACAGCTCGCGGATCAGGCCGAAGCCCTGCGGCACCATCAGCGCGGCGACCGCGCCCTGGATCACCCGCGCAGCGATCAGCGTCTGCGGCGTGGGCGCGAGCGCGCACACGATCGAGGCGGCGATGAACCCGCCGATCCCGCCGAGCAGGACGCGGCGGCGGCCGAGCATGTCGCCGAGCCGGCTGCCGAGGAGCAGCATCGCGGACATCGCCAGCGTGTACGCGGCGGTGATCCACTCCAGGTCGGTGTAGGTCCCGCCGAGGTCGCGGCGGATGGCCGGTGCCGCGGTCTGGGCGATCGTCGAGTCGAGCAGATCCATCACCGAGGAGACGAGCACGACCAGGAAGCCGAGCCACGCCGGCGAGAGGCCGGCGAGTCGGCGCCGCCGCGACGGAGCGGCGGCCGTGGGGTGGGGAAACGTGGTGGTTGACATGACTTGGAGACTCTCGACAATTGAGGTCATCTTCGGTCCTCAATAGACGGCACCCGACACCTATGCGGTCAACTTCGGTCCGCAATTGGTGGCATGCTCCACCGGGTCATGGTTCAGACCTCCGCCCGCCTCCTCGCACTGCTCTCGCTCCTCCAGGTCCGCCGCGAGTGGACCGGCCGGGAGCTCGCCGACCGCCTCCAGGTCGGACCCCGCACGATCCGCCGCGACGTCGACAAGCTCCGTTCGCTCGGATATCCGATCGAGGCCGCGCCCGGCGTCGCCGGTGGCTACCGGCTGAGCGCCGGCGGCGAGCTGCCGCCGCTGCTGCTCGACGACGCCGAGGCCGTCGCCGTGGCCGTTGGGCTGCGGACGGCGGCCGCCGGGTCGATCGCCGGGATCGAGGAGACCTCGATCCGCGCCCTGGCGAAGCTCGAGCAGGTTCTCCCCTCCCGCCTGCGCCGCCGGGTGAGCGCGCTCGGCGACGCGACCTCGGCGTTCGGCGTCGACGGGCCGCGGATCGACGCCGACGCGCTGGCCACGATCGCCGCCGCCTGCCGCGACGGCCACCAGCTCCACTTCGGCTACGTGGCCAAGGACGACGCCGTCACCCGCCGCAACACCGAGCCGGCCGCCGTCGTCTACAGCGGTTACCGCTGGTACCTCGTGGCCTTCGACCTCGATCGCGACGACTGGCGGACGTTCCGCATCGACCGGATCAGCGGCCGGCTGCGCACCGGGGGCCGTGGCCGGCGCCGGACGGTCCCGGGCGGCGACCCGAGCGCGTTCCTCAAGCAGCGGCTCGGAGCCGCCGCGGCCGGCGATCGACCGGCCGAGCCCGGGACGATCCGGCTCGGGATCGCCGCCGCCGAGGCCCGCCGCCGGATCCCGGGCCGGTACGTCACGGTGCAGGAGGACGGCTCCGACGCCTGCCTGGTGACAACGCGCGGGCGGTTGGTCGCGGAGCTTCCTCGTGTGGATGGCGATGCTCGATCTGCCGATGGAGATCGTCGGCCCCGCGGAGCTCGCCGACGCCGCCCGGGCGCTCGTGACCCGGCTCGGGGCGGCGGCCTAGCCGCCGAGAGCCGCGGCCGCCTGCGTCAAGCTGGTCGTCGCCGTAGAACAGGCGCCCGGCGCGGCGGTCGTCGGAACTCCGCGGACCCCGGCCGCCCAGGCGTCCTCGGTCGCGCTCCGCAGCGCAGCCTTGACCACGGGATTCGCGATCGCGGTCGCGAGCGCGTCGCCGTCGAGCCCCGCCGCGGCGGCACACGCCGCGAGCACCCCCAGGTCGGTGATGTCCGCGCCGGCCCGGAACTGGACCCGAACGCCTCACGGGCGAACGCGATCCCCGCGCCCTCGGCGAGCGCCCAGGTCGCCGCGCGCATCGCGCTGAGCCCGTCGGTCGGCCACGGCTCGGGCCAGACCAACCGGGGCAGGCCGTAGCGGGCCGCCCGTGACTCCACCTCCGCGATGCCCTCGGACCGGTGCGGGGTCTGCGCCCACGACCCCGACCCGCGCCGGGCGAACAGCGCGCCGAGCAGGACCGGCACGACGTCGACCCGTCCCCGAACAGACGCGGTGCGCCGCTCGAGCGCGAGGTACGCGTACGGCGAGCCGAGGTCGAAGTACAGGGCCGGAGGGGGATCCGTGGTGGCCATCGGCCGCCTAGTGTAACTTGCTGAACGATCAGTTATGGCCGTGCCCGCCATCGAAGCCCCGCTCCCCTCCCCCCGCACCCGGGATGCCGACCGCAGCCGCGTCGCGATCCTCGACGCCGCCGAGACGCTGTTCAGCGAGCGGGACTACGAGGCCGCGAGCCTCCACGAGATCGCGGCCGCCGCCGGCCTCTCCCGGGGTACGCCGAGCTACTTCTTCGGCTCCAAGGACCGTCTGTACCGCGCGGTCCTTGACCGGGTGTTCGCCGCCCGCCACGCCGCGGTCGATCCGGCCTTCGCAGAGCTCCGGGCGTGGATCGTGGGAACGGGCGGCCCGGACGAGCTCCGGGCGGCGCTCGTCGAGGCCACGCGAACGTACATGGGGTTCCTGCTCGGCCGGCCCGGTTTCAGCCGCCTGCTCCTGCGCGAGGAGCTCGCCGGCGGGACCCGGCTGCGCGCCCGCGGCGAGACGTCGACCGCCGCGCTGGCCGCCTTCACCGCGCTGCGCGAGCTCGCCGGCCACCGCGGTGTGCGGCCCTTCGACGTCCAGCAGGCGGTGCTCGCGTTCACCGTGCTCACGTTCGGTCCCGTCTCCTACCGGGAGACGCTGATGCGGGCCGTCGAGCGGGATCTCGACGACCCCGGCGTCCTCCGCGCCCACGTCGAGCTCGTCGCCGATCAGATGATGCGGCTGCTCACGGAGGCGCCGCGATGATCCTTGACGAGATCGCCCGGCCGATCGTGCTCGCCCCGATGGCCGGCGGTCCCTCGACGCCGGAGCTCGCGGCGGCGGTGAGCGAGGCCGGCGGGCTCGGGTTCCTCGCCATCGCGTATCTCGGCGAAGCGGACGCGGCGTCGCGGCTCAACGAGACGCGGGCCATGACCGCGCGGCCGGTCGGGGTCAACCTGTTCGTGCCCGGCCACGGGCCCGGCCGACCCGGCGACCGTCGCGCCGTATGCCGAGCGCGTCGCCGGCGGCGCCGCCGGCACGGGCGCGGACGCCGGGGAGCCCCGGTGGGACGACGACGGCTGGGAGGCGAAGCTCGCTCTCCTGCGCGCGGAGCCCCCGGCGGTCGTGTCGTTCACCTTCGGCTGTCCGTCGGCCGAGGTGATCGCCGGCCTGCGCGCGGCCGGCATCGAGGTGTGGGTGACCGTCACCTCGCCGGAGGAGGCGGGAATCGCCGCGCGGGCGGGGGCCGACGGCCTGATCGTCCAGGGCGCCGAGGCCGGCGGCCACCGTGGCTCGTTCGCCGACCGGGCCGACCTTCCGAGCACCGGCCTGATCCCCCTGCTCGATCTCGTGCGCGCGGTCAGCGATCTGCCGCTCGTCGCAACCGGCGGGATCACCACCGGCCGGGCGCTCGCCGCGGTGCTCGCGGCCGGGGCGCGGGCGGCGCAGATCGGGACGGCGTTCCTGCTCGCCCCGGAGGCCGGCACCGCGCCCGCGATGCGCGCGGCGATCGCGACCGACCGCCCGACGGTGCTGACGCGGGCGTTCACGGGGCGGCTCGCGCGCGGGATCCGCAACGCGTTCATCGACGAGTACGGCGCGACGGCCCCGATCGCGTACCCCGAGGTCCACCACCTGACGGCGCCGATTCGGGCCCACGCCCGGGCAGCGGGCGACGCCGAGCGGATCAACCTGTGGGCGGGCGAGGCGCACGCACTCGCCCGGGCCGAGCCGGCGGTGGAGATCGTGGCCCGGCTCGCCGAGGAGGCCGGCGCGGCGCTCGCCGAGGCCCATTCGACGGCTGAACTCGGCGCCCACGCCGCCCACGCGACGGCCGGGCTCGATCCCCACACCGCCCACGTGACGGCCGCGTTCGACGCCCACGCCGCCGACTACGACGCCTCCCGGCGGCGGCTCGTGCCGTCGTTCGAACCGTTCTACGGCACCGCTGTCGAGGCGATCGGGCTCACCGGCCTCTCACCCCGCCGGGTCCTCGATCTCGGCGCCGGAACCGGGCTGCTCTCGCAGTTCGTCCGCGCGGCCTACCCCGAGGCGGAGCTGACGCTGCTCGACGGCTCGGCCCCGATGCTCGACCGAGCGCGCGATGCGCTCGGCGAGGAGCGGGTCACCTACCTCCACGCCGACCTCGGCGACCCGCTGCCCGCCGGCCCGTGGGACGCGATCGTCTCCTCGCTGGCCATCCACCACCTCGCCGACGCCGCCAAGCGCCAACTGATGGCCCGGATCCACGCGGCCCTGGCCCCCGGCGGGGTGTTCGTCAACGCCGAGCAGGTCGCGGGCCCGACCGGCCGCCTCACGGCGCTGTACGCGGACTGGCACGAGCGTCGGGCCCGGGCGGCCGGCTCCGACGACGCCGAGTGGTCGGCGGCGCTCGGGCGGATGCGATTCGACCGCCACGCCTCCGTCGAGGACCAGCTCGCGTGGCTGCGGGCGGCCGGCTTCGCCGATGCCGACTGCGTGTTCAGGGACCCCCGCTTCGCGGTGCTCGTGGCGCTCAAGCGCTAGACGGCCGCGCCGGCGTACAGGAGCTCGCGCGCGGCTTCGATGCCGTCGGCCCGCTGGAGACCGTCCTGGAGCGCCTTGTCGCCGCCGAGCCGCTCGACGTACCACGGGTAGAACTTGCGCAGGTACCGCCCGGCCCGCTCCTCGCCCATGTGCTCGCGGGCGCAGTCCATCACCCAATCGAGCTCGGCGAGGATCTCCGTCGTCGACGGCGGCTCGGTGCGGTCGCCGAGGAGCTCCTCGAACAGCCACGGGTTGCCCAGCGAACCGCGGGCGAGCATGATCGCCTCCGCCCCGGTCTCGGCGAACGCGCTCCGGGCGCGATCCGCGTCGCGGAGGCCGCCGGAGATCAGCACCGGCACCGGCAGCTCCTCGATCAGCTCGCGGGCGAGCGCGTAGTCCGGCGTCCCCTTGTGGCGCTGGGAGGCGTGGCGGGGATGGATGCACAGCCCGGCGACCGCGCCCTCGGCGGCGAGCCGGCGGGCGAGCTCGACCCCGCCCAGGTCCCCGGGGCGCAGGCCGGTGCGGAGCTTCACGGTCACCGGCAGGCCGCTCCCCCGGGCGGCCGCCCGGGCGAGCGCGACCGCGCGGTCGGGGTCGGCGAGCAGCGCGGCCCCGGCGCCGGTCTTGCACACCTTCGGCACCGGGCAGCCCATGTTGAGATCGATCAGGTCGGCGCCGGCGGCGGCGACCGACTCGGCCGCGGAGGCCATCACGTCCGGGTCGTGGCCGAACAGCTGCACCGAGACGGGGTGCTCGTCGGCGATGGATCCGCAGGAGCTCCCGGCAGGTGCGCTCGTTGCGGTGGTGGATGGCGAAGCTCGAGACCATCTCCGAGACGGCGAGGCCGGCGCCGTGGCGTTTGGCCTGGAGGCGCACGAACCAGTTGCCGATCCCGGCCAGCGGCGCGAGCACGACGCGGTTGGCGACGGGCACGCCGCCGAGCGTCCAGCTGTCGGTCAGTTTCCTGGTCGGCACCGTTTCATGGTAGATATCCCACGATGGATCTCCTCGAGAGGCTGGGGCCATGGCTCGACGTGGTCCGCGATGCGGTGCCGGGGCGTCGAGTTGTTCGACGCCCACACGCACGTCGGTGCCAACGACCCCGACGGGATGAAGCAGACCCCGGAGGAGCTCCTCGGCCACCTCGAGACGGCCGGCGCGCGGGGGGCGTTCGTGTTCCCGATGCACGAACCGGGCGGCTACCCGCCGGCGAACGACTTCGTGATCAAGCGGGCCGCCGCGTCCGACGGCCGGCTCGTGGCCTTCGCCCGCCTGGACCCGCACGCCGATCCGATCCGCGAGGCCGAGCGTGCGCTCGCCGCCGGGGCCCGCGGGATCAAGCTCCACCCCCGGGCCGAGCAGTTCACGCTTGATCACCCCGAGGTCCGACGGATCGTCGCGCTCGCCGCCGAGCGGCGGCTTCCGGTGCTGATCCACGCCGGTCGTGGGATCCCCGCGCTCGGGCTGCACGCCGTCGAGCTCGCCGGAGACTTCCCCGACGCCCGGTTGATCCTCGCCCACGCCGGCATCTGCGACCTGTCGTGGATCTGGCGAGTGGCTCGCCGATCACCCGAACCTCCTGTTCGACACGGCGTGGTGGATGCCGGCCGACCTCACGACGCTGTTCTCGCTCGTGCCCCCGGGCCAGATCCTGTTCGCGTCCGACGCTCCCTACGGGGTCACGTCGGCCTCGGCGGCGTTCCAGCTCCGGCTCGCGCTCCAGGCCGGACTGACGCCGGAGCAGATCCGCGTGATCGCCTCCGAGCAGTCGCTGCGGGTCGCCGCCGGCGAGGATCTGATCGCGGCCGGCCCGGCGCCCGGCGAGCGCGCGCGCCCGCCCCACGTGCTGCTCGACCGCCTCGCCGAGTTCCTGATGATCGGGACGATCGCCACGATGCGGGCGAGCGATGTCGGGGCGGAGATGCTCGCCCTCGCCCGGCTCGCCTGCGACGTCCCCGACGGCATCGACGACGCGCCGGTGTTCGCGATCGCCCGCGACCTGCTCGACGCCTTCGACCGCCTGAGCGTCGAGCAGCCCCAGAACCGCCGCCGGCTCGGCCTGCTGATCCTCGCCCTGACCGTCGCGCGGACGCCCGACGTGGCGATCCCGGCGACCGCGATCGCCGACTGACCCCCGGCGTCAGACCTGGTTGCGGTTCCAGATCAACCGCAGCCCGATCAGCGTGAGGAACTCGTCGACCTCGTCGATCGTCTCGCGGATGAACGGCACGAGCAGGCCGGCGAGCCCGCCGGTGGCGATCACGTGCGTGTCCGCGCCGAGCTCGGAGCGCAGCCGGCGGACGATCCCCTCGACCTGACCGGCGAAGCCGAACACGATTCCGCTGCGGATCGCGTCGAGCGTCGACTTGCCGATCAGCGACCGGGGCTCGGCGAGCTCGACCTTCGGCAGCTTGGCCGCCTTGTCGTAGAGCGCCTCGATCGAGATCTCGGCTCCCGGGGTGATGATCCCGCCGAGGTACTCGCCGGCCGCCGACACCGCGTCGTAGGTGATCGCGGTGCCGAAGTCGACGACGACGCACGTTCCGCGGCAGCGTTCGTAGGCGGCCACCGCGTTGACCAGCCGGTCGGCGCCGACCTCACGGGGGTTGTCGATCCGGATCGGCATCCCGGTACGGATCGACGGCCCGACGACGAGCATCTCGTGACCGAGGTACTGGGCGGCCATCGCGGTCCACTGCTCGTTGAGCTGGGGAACCGTCGAGGACACGATCGAGGCAGTCGATGTCGCCGAAGCCGAGGCCCCGCAGCGCGAGCAGGTTCGACAGCGCCGCGCCGAGCTCATCGCTCGTCGAGTCCGCGGACGGTCGCGAACCGCCAGTGCTCGGTGACCGCCTCGGCGCTGCCGTCGGCGAACACCCCGAAGTGGGTCTGGGTGTTCCCGACGTCGACGACGAGCAGCATCGCGGGGCATTATCGCCCGCCGGGAGGTTGTCGGATCGCCGCGCGAACGCGGGAGGCGATCCGGGCCCGGGTCACGCCAGCGGCGGCGCGGCCCGGCGCACCTCCTGCCCCGGGCCGAGCATGGCGAGCGCGTCGGCGAGCGGCGTCCCGTCGGGGAGCGTGAGGCCGGGATCGAGCTCGAGCAGCGGAACGAGCACGAACCGCCGCGTGGTCACCTCGGGATGGGGCAGGGTCAGCCGGTCGGTCACGAAGCTCGCGGGAGCCGAGCAGCAGCAGGTCGACGTCGATCACCCGCGGGCCGTGGCGGACGCCGCCCTGTGCCCGGCCGACCGCCCGCTCGACGGCCTTGCACGCGTCGAGCAGCGGTTCGGGTTCGAGCGTGGTGCGGATCCGGACCGCCGCGTTGAGGAACTCGGCCTGGTCGAGCACCAGGCCGACCGGCTCTGTGTCATAGAGCCAGGAGCACGCCTCGACCTCCACCCCGCGCTCGCGCAGGCCGCTCGAGCGCGGCGGCGAGGTACGCGGCGCGGTCGCCGATGTTCGACCCGAGCCCGAGGTAGCCGACGGCGGGCGTGTCGTCCACAGGGCTACGCCTCGCGCCACAGCTCGACCGAGACCTCGCTCGACCGGCAGCGCGAGCGGCGGCTCGGGCTTGGCCGCCTTGACCCACACCGACTGGCGCCGAGTACTGCTCGAGCAGGCGGTCGGCGATCGCCGCGCAGAGCCGCTCGAGCGTGCGGTAGGAACGCTGCTGGGCGACGAGGTTCGCGGTGTCGCACACCTGCCCGTAGTCGACCGTGTCCTCGACGCGGTCGGTGACCGTCGCGTCGCACTCGCCGACCTCGAGCCGGAGGTCGAGGACCAGGCGCTGGCCCACCTCGCGCTCGGCGGCGGTGACGCCGATGTGGGTGAACAGCGACAGGCCGGCTGATCTCGATCGCGACCTCGGGCCCTTCGCGCTCCGCGTCGTCGTCGTCGACGTCGTCGAAGTCGTCAGGGTCCCTGGAGGCCACGGCGCGGCACCGTAGCAGCCGCCACGAGCAGCGCATCGCGGACCGGCCGGACGTCGTGGACCCGGAAGATCGTCGCCCCGCGCTCGAGCGCGATCACGTTCGTGGCGATCGTCCCGGCGAGTCGGTCCCCGACCTCGCGGGAGGTGAGGCGGCCGAGGAACGACTTGCGCGAGGTCCCGATCAGGATCGGCCGGCCGATCACGGCGGAGCTCGTCAAGCCGCCGGAGCAGCTCGAGGTTGTGCTCGATCGTCTTGCCGAAGCCGATCCCGGGGTCGATGACGATCCGTTCGGGGGCGATCCCGATCTCGGCCGCGGCGCGGACCCGGCTCGGCGAGGAAGTTGCGCACCTCGGCGACGACGTCGCCGTAGACCGGGTTGTCCTGCATCGTGCGGGGCTCGCCGCGCATGTGCATCAGGCAGACCTGCACGCCATCGCCCGCCTGCGCGAGGAGCGCGGCCATCGCCGGGTCGCCCGCGAGCGCGGTGACGTCGTTGACCATCGTCGCGCCGGCGTCGAGGGCGGCGGCGGCGACCTCGGCCTTCGCGGTGTCGACCGAGATCCGCGCGCGGCACGCCGGCCGCCCGCAGCCCCTCGATCACCGGCACGACCCGCCGGCGCTCCTCCGCGGCGGGCACCGGGGCGGCCCCGGGCCGGGTGCTCTCGCCCCCGACGTCGATGATCCCGGCCCCCTCCTGTTCGAGCTCCACGCCGTGGGCCACGGCCGCGGCGACGTCCAGGTAGCGCCCGCCGTCGGAGAACGAGTCCGGGCGTCACGTTCAGCACGCCCATCACCGTGAACGGCGCCTCCGTCACTCGTCCTCCCCCGGCCAGCGCCCGTGGACGTCGAAGTACTCCCGGTCGCGCTCCTCCTGCTCGCGATCGCGGTTGCTCTGCACGCTCATCCGGAACATCCAGTTGATCATCCACACGATCACGGCGACGAGCAGCAGACCGACGCCCGCACTGGCCAGCGCGGTGCGCCCGTGGCCGAGCACGATCGCCACCGCACCGGCCACGCCGATCACGAGCGGGAGCCAGATCCGGGTGAGGTTGAGCAGCAGCCCCGGCCGCTGCGGGCCGTCCTCGGTCACCGGCGGGCGGACCGGGCCGGCAGACCCGCGCGGGTTTGATCGTGCGGCGGATAACGTTGACCACGGGACATGATGGGGCCAGCACGTTACATCGCAGACTTCGTGCGCTTCACGGCGCAACGCGAGGACCAGGAGCGGCGCGACGGCGCCGCGCTCGCCGAGCTCGAACGGGCTCCGGTCGTGCTGCCTGCGGGCCTCGAGCTCGAGTGGCTCGGGGTGTCGGGCTACCGGATGACCTATGAGGGTCAGACCCTGCTGCTCGACCCGTACCTTTCCCGGGTGTCGCTCCGGTCGCTGCTCCGCGGCCGCCCGGCTGTGCCCGACCCGGCCCTGATCGAGCGCCACCTCGGCGGGGTCGGGGAGCTCGCCGCGATCGCCGTCGGCCACACCCACTTCGATCACGCTGTCGACGCGCCGGCGATCGCCGCCCGGTTCGATGCCCCGGCCTACGGGTCGGCCTCGCTGCGGACGCTGATGGGCCTGCACGGCGTGGAGCGGCTGGCCGTCGAGGTCGAGCCCTACCGGCGCTACGAGGCCGGTCCGTTCACGCTCAGCTTCACGCCGAGCCGCCACTCGAAGCTGCTGCTCGGGCTCGCGGTGCCGTTCGACGGCGAGCTCACCTGCGACCACCTCGATTCCCTCAGCCCGGCGGCGTACCGGTGCGGGCAGGTGTGGGGAGTGCTGATCGAGGTGGCCGGCGCGAGCTTCTACCACCAGGGGAGCGCAGACCTGATCGACGACGCGATCCGGGCCCACGACGTCGATTTCTTCCTCGCCGGGGTGGCCGGCCGCGGCTTCACGCGTGATTACTGGAACCGCGTCCTGCGCCGCCTCTCCCCCGGCACCGTCGTCCCCACCCACTACGACGACTTCTTCCGCCCGCTCGGCGACCCGATGGGCTTCACCACGAACGTCAACCTCGCGCGGGTCCCGGACGAGATCGCGGCGGTGAGCTCGGACATCGCCGTCGCGGCGCTGCCGCTGCTCGGTGGGACGGGATGAGCCACGTCGCGCGGCGATCCGGTGCCGCCTTCGCCCTGGCGCTGCTCGCGGTCGTGGTTCTCGCCGGCGGGCTCGTCGCCGCCCCGCCGGCCGGCGCGGCCACCGCGGCCGACGCGGCTGCGACGCTCAACGCCGAGCGCTCGGCGAACGGGATCCCGGCCGGGATCACCGTCGACCCGCAGCTGTCCGCCGACTGCGCGGCCCACGACCACTACATGGCCGCCGGCCACGGGCTCACCCACCAGGAGGTCCCGGGCGCCGCCGGGTACTCCACCGCCGGAGCGTACGCCGCGAGCCACTCGGTGCTCGCCGAGGGCACCGGCTGGGACAACGGCAACCCGTACGCCAGTGCCCCGCTGCACCTCGATCAGCTGCTCGCCCCGCGCCTGGGCGTGATCGGCAGCGCCGACGCCGCCGGGTTCTCGTGCACCACGACCTTCCCCGGCTGGACGCAGGCCTGACCCGCCGGCGCCGGTCGTCTACACGTATCCCGGCCCCGGGGGGCGGATCGGGCCGAGCGAGGTGGCCAACGAGCGAGCCGTTCACCCCCGTGACGCTGGCCGGTCTCACCGCCGGCCGCCGGACCGGACCGGTGCTGATCGTGCTCGCCGACGCGCCCGGGCACTCCCCGGCGGACAACCCGGCGACGCTGTCCGACGCGACCCTCACCGGGCCGAACGGGACGGTGGCGGTCCGCACCGTCGACGGCTCGACGGCGATCCCCGGCGGCGGCACGCTCGCGCCGTACATCTCGCCCGGCGGCTTCATCATCCCCGTCTCACCGCTCCGGACCGGCCGCGTGTACCACGCGCACGTGCGCGTGAGCTTCGCCGGGTTGACGCTCACGCGGAGCTGGACTTTCCTGGCTCGGGGCGGGGATCCCGGCAGTACTCTTCGGGCGCGAGGAGCGATTCTCGTGTTCACCTCGTCCTCATCCGCCCCGATCCAACTCACGTTCACCCGGAACGGCGCGGGCTCGTCCCGGCCCCGGACGCTCGCCCCGGGCCACTCGCTGAACCCGCATCTCTCGCCCGGGCGTCTGGCAGGTCTGCGGCCGCCAGTCCGCGAGCTCCGGCTTCCAGGCCTACTCCGGGTGCCTGATGCTCACCGTCACCGGCCGGTCCCGCCTGTCGATCGGCAGCCCGGCGATCCGCGGTGCCCGTCTCGTCTTCCCACTGCGCCTCAGCCACGTGCTGCTCGGCCGCAGCGCACTGCTCACGCGCACCCCGCTCCGCCGCCAGTGCACGGCCGGCACCTGCACAACAGTGAGCGGCACTCCGATCGAGAAGACGATCACCCTCACCCGACGGGTCAGCGTCCGGCTGCCCGCCGTCGGGCGCGGGATCACACTCGAGCTGCGCGTCGGGGCCTTCGACGACCGCGGTTCGCCGTGGTCCTCCGTCCAAGCCACCTACACATGGGAGCGTCGATGACCGAGTTCACCCGCAGAACCCTGCTCCGCTCAGCGGCCGGTACCGGCCTCGCCCTCGGCACGGCGGCCCTGCCCGCCTGGGCTCGCGTCGTCACCCGGCACACCGGGATCCGCCGCCCGGACAGCCTTCCCTTCCCCCACCTCCCGGCCGGCTACGAGTCGATGCGCGAGATCCGCCACGTCGTCGTCCTGATGATGGAGAACCACTCGTTCGACAACATCCTCGGGATGGTCCCGCACGAGCTGCCGGGCCGGCCGTTCGTCGACGGTCTGAGCAAGCGCCGCGGGCGGTTCATCGACTTCAACCGCGACGCCCAGGGCAACAAGTACTACGCCGAGGCCGCCGCCTCACCGTGCCAGCTCTCGGGCCTCCCGAGACAGGACTGGAACGCGAGCCACGACTCGTGGGACAACGGCCGCAACGACGGGTTCGTCAAGGCCTGCGGGCCGATCGCGATGCGCTTCTGGGACGAGCACGACCTTCCGTTCACGTACTCGCTCGCCCGCCACTTCCCGCTCGGCCAGCGCTACTTCTGCTCGGTCCTGGCCCAGACGTACCCGAACCGCCGCTTCTTCTTCGCCGGGACGGCCTCGGGCACGATCGCGACGGACGCGAAGACGTTCTCGATCCCGGCGGCGAACGGCACGATCTTCGACCGCCTCGACGCCCACAACATCTCCTGGGGCGTCTACTTCCAGAACCTCCCGTCGCTGGCGATCGTCCCCAACGCGCCGCTGTCGAAGGGGAAGGTGACCCAGTACAGCTCGTTCGCGACCGACGCCGCCGCGGGCAAGCTGCCCCAGTTCACCTTCATCGACCCGCAGTACGACACGACCTCCGAGGAGAACCCCCAGGACATCCAGCTCGGCGAGCGGTTCGTCGCCGACGTCGTCAACACGCTGATGAAGTCGCCGTCCTGGCACCAGACCGCGCTGTTCATCACCTATGACGAGCACGGCGGCTACTACGACCACGTCCCGCCGCCGCGGGCGCTCGCGCCGGACGGGATCGTCCCGCTCACCAAGCCGGGCGACGCCCCGGGCGGCTACGACCGCCTCGGGTTCCGGGTGCCGATGATCGTCGTCTCCCCGTGGGCCCGCAAGCACTACACCTCGAGCATCGTCCAGGACCACACCTCGATGGACGCCTTCATCGAGCGCAAGTGGAACCTCCCGGCGATGACCTTCCGCGACGCCAACGCGCACCCGATGGTCGACTACTTCGACTTCCGTCGGCCGGCCTTCCTGCGGCCCCCGCGGCTCGCCGCCGCGCCGTCGCTCGCCCCCGGCCTCGCCGAGTGCAAGGCCCAGGGTCTCACCCCGCCGCTCACCGGGCCGGGGACGCTCCCCAGCCGGGACGCGTCCGCGGCGTCGGCCGGGTCCGGGGAGCGGGGGCAGGTCGGGCGGCTGCTGGCGCAGCACTGGAAGGGCTAGCGGCTCGGCCGTTCGTGGCGTGGGCGTCCGGTGTGGGCGCCCGGCGTGGGGCGTCCGGCGTGGGCGCCCATTCCGGGCTGTGCCGGTCCGCGCCCGGCGTCGGAACCCCGCGGGGGAAGGGGTGGTGGGCCGGGCGCCTGGCGCGCGGAAGATCCTGACACCAGCGCTTTGTCGCGGCGGTCGGTGCGTGGGTCTTCCGCGTAGCGCGGAAGTTCCTGACACCCGCGCCGGAGAACACCGCCGTTTTCAGGATCTTCCGCGGCATAACGGGACAACCGCCACCGTTCGTGGCGCGCGTGTCGCACCGGGCCGCGCACAGCGGCTCCACGCGTCACGCGCGGCCGGGACCCGCACGCGTGTCGCGTGACGCCGGGGGGCGATGTCGATTCTGTCCCTATACGGTCGATTTCCGACCACACCCCCTCCCCAGCCGGGGTGACGTCGCGCGACCAGCACGAATCCCCAGAGCCCCCGGCGAGCGGCTGGGCGCCCCCGGCCGAGGAAGCAGGGAGCGACGCGTGCGGACGCACGCGAGCGACCGATGACGCCGCCGGGGACGTCCAGACGCCGACGGGCGCTGTCGGGCTATTCGGCGGTGCCGAAGCCCGGGCGCGGCAGCGGCCGGGGACCCTCGCGGCCGGGGGCGCGCTCGGGGGTGCCGGGTCCCGGCATCGGGACCTCCGGCGGGGGCGGCGCCTCGGCGCCGAAGACCTGCTCCTCGGTCTGGCCGGTCGAGCAGCGCCTCGAACTGCTCGCGCTCGATCGTCTCGCGCTTGATCAGGATCTCGGAGAGCTGCTCGAGCGCCTCCTTGCGCTCGGTGAGGATGTCCTTGGCCTGCATGTGGGCCGACTCGACGATGCGGCGGATCTCGTCGTCGATCTCGCGGGCGATCTCGTCGGAGTAGTCGGGCTCGGCGGAGAACTCGCGGCCGAGGAACGGCTGGCCGTGGTCGTGGCCGAAGACGCGGGGGCCGAGCTTCTCGGACATGCCGAAGCGCATCACCATCTGCTTGGCCGTGGCGGTGACCTTCTCCAGGTCGTTGGAGGCGCCGGTGGTGATCTCGCCGAAGACGATCTCCTCCGCGGCGCGGCCGCCGAGGGTCATCGCCATCGTGTCCTGGAGCTCGGCGCGGGTGGTGAGGAACTTGTCCTCGCCCGGCAGGCTGATCGTGTAGCCGAGGGCCTGGCCGCGGGAGATGACCGAGATCTTGTGGATCGGGTCGGAGTTGGGCAGGAAGTGCCCGACGATCGCGTGGCCCATCTCGTGGTAGGCGGTGATCTTGCGCTCCTTGTCGCTCATCACCCGGGTCTTCTTCTCCGGGCCGGCGATCACGCGCATGATCCCCTCTTCGAGCTCGTCCTGGGTGATCTCGCGCTTGCCGTTGCGGGCGGCGAGCAGGGCGGCCTCGTTGACGAGGTTGCGACAGGTCGGCGCCGGTGAACCCGGGGGTCTGGCCGGCGAGCGCGTCGACGTCGATCTCCCGGGCCAGCGGCTTGCCGCGGGTGTGGACCTCGAGGATCTTCTTGCGGCCGAGCGCGGTCGGGCCGGTCGACGACGATCTGGCGGTCGAAGCGGCCGGGACGCAGCAGCGCCGGGTCAAGGATGTCCGGGCCGGTTGGTGGCGGCGATGAGGATGATGTTGTCCTTCATCTCGAAGCCGTCCATCTCGACGAGCAGCTGGTTCAGCGTCTGCTCGCGCTCGTCGTGACCGCCGCCGAGTCCGGCGCCGCGGTGGCGGCCGACGGCGTCGATCTCGTCCATGAAGATGATGCAGGGGGAGTTCTGCTTGGCCTGCTCGAACAGGTCGCGGACGCGGCTGGCGCCGACGCCGACGAACATCTCGACGAAGTCCGAGCCCGAGATCGAGAAGAACGGGACGCCCGCCTCGCCGGCGACGGCTCGGGCGAGCAGCGTCTTGCCGGTGCCCGGAGGCCCGTAGAGCAGGACGCCCTTGGGGATCCGCGCGCCGAGCGCCTGGAATTTCTTCGGGTTCTCCAGGAACTCCTTGATCTCGTGGAGCTCCTCGACGGCCTCGTCGACCCCCGCGACGTCGCGGAAGGTGATCTTCGGCGAGTCGACCGACATTCGCTTGGCCCGCGATTTGCCGAACGACATCACCTTCGAGCCGCCGCCCTGCACCTGGTTCATGAGGAAGATCCAGAACCCGATGAAGATGACGAACGGCAGGATGTAGGTCAGCAGCGACAGCCAGCCGTTGGAGGCACGGCCCTGGATGTCGAAGCCGCTCTGGTCGTAGATGTGCTGGTGGGCCAGCGTGATCAGCTCCGGCGCTGTAGTTGTCCGGGAAGCCGACGGTGTACTTCTGCCCGGTGAGCAGGACGACGTCAGCGGTGTTGTCCTTCTCCTTGAGCGTGAGGCCCTTGACCTGGTTGTCCTGCAGCTCGGTGAGCAGGTTGCCGAAGGTCTGCTTCTGCGTGTGGCTGTTCGAGCCGATCAGCTTCTGGGCGAAGAACGCCAGAACGACCACGATGAGGATCGGAAAGGCGGCGCTCTTGAAAAACCTGCTCATAAGGTCAAACCGCGTTTCCGGCCCGGTGGGCTCAGACGACGAGGATCGTCAAGCGTAGCAGCCTAATTTCGGCGTTTCGCAGGGTCGGATTCCGACTCTCGCTAACGCAGCGACGTACGGCAAGTTGCGGTAGCGCTCGTCGTGAGTCGAGCCCGTAGCCGATCGCGAACCGGTCCGGGATCTCGAATCCGACGTACCGGGTGCTCGAGCTCCACCTTCTGCCGAGCGGGCTTGGTCAGCAGCGCGCAGACCTCCAGCGACCGGGGATTGCGACCGGCGAGGTTGCGCAGCAGGTACTGGAGCGTGAGCCCGGAGTCGACGATGTCCTCGACGATCAGCACGTCGCGACCCTCGATCACCGCATCCAGATCCTTGAGGATCCGCACCACCCCGCTCGACTTCGTCGCCGAGCCGTACGAGGCGACGGCCATGAAGTCGACCTCGCAGGGGACGGTGAGCGAGCGCATCAGGTCCGAGAGGAAGAACACGGCGCCCTTGAGCACGCCGACCAGGATCAGGTCCCTGCCCTGATAGTCGGCGGAGACCTCGGCCGCCAGCTCATCCACCCGCTGCTTGAGGGCGTCCTCGGTGACGAGCACCTCGCCGATCGAGCTCATCGGCCGCGAAGTCTAGGTGTCCTCGGGGCCACGGTGCATGGCCGGGGTGCGGACGAACCGCAGCATCCCCGATCGGGTGAGGGCCCGCACGCCATGCGGCAGGTCGAGCGCGGCGCTGTCCCCCATCTCGGCCACCTCGCCCGCCCGGCGGGCGCTGCCTGGGGCCGGCCGCCCGGCGGCCCGGTCGGCCAGCCGCTGCACGATCAGCGCACGGAGCGCGGGCGGCAGCTCACGGAGCCGGCGCAGCCCGATCTCGCCGCCGTCGAGCTCGCGGTCGACGAGCTCGTCGAGCACCGCCGCCTCGGCCCGCAGGGTGTCGGCGAGTGCGAGGACGTTCTCCTCGGCGGCGGGATGGAGCTCGCGCAGCGCCGGGACGAGCCCCGCCCGGGCCCGGTTGCGGGCAAAGGCCGGGCTGTCGTTGCCGGTGTCGTCCCGGTAGGCGAGGCCGCGCGCCTCGCAGTACGCGGTCGTCTCAGCCCGGGTGAACTCGAGCAGTGGCCGGATCAGCGCCCCCTCGCGTGCGCGCATCCCGAGAAGCGCCCGGCGGCTCGGCGAGGACGCGAGGCGGTAGAGGATCGTCTCCACCTGATCGGAGGCGGTGTGGCCGGCGGCGACGTCGGCCCCGGCGACGAGCGCGAGCTCCGCCGCGGCCCCGTAGCGGGCGTCGCGGGCCCAGGCCTGGAGGTTGCCGTGCTCTGGCCGTCGCGGCCGGCGGATGTGGAACCGGACACCGAGCCGCTCGCAGAGCTCGGCGCAGTGGCGCTCGTCGTCCTCGGCGGCCTCGCGCAGGCCGTAGTTGACGTGCAGCGCGCTGACGCGTGCGGGGCCGGTGACGCGGACCGCGAGATCGAGCAGGGCGGTCGAGTCACGGCCGCCGGAGAACAGGACGAGGACCGCGCGCGACGGGGCGAGCAGGCCGGCCTCGGCGACGTAGCGGGCGAGTGCCTCGGGCCCGGTCACGATTCCTCGGCCTGACATGCGAGGAAGATCTCCGTCGACTCGGTGAACCCCTTGAGGCGCACCTCGCCGATCCGCTCGAATTTCAGGTGGGGGCCGCCGTACTCGACGATCGGGCGGGTGACGAGCACCTCTCCGCCGGCAGAGCGGGCGGCGACGCGCGCGGCGATGTTGACGTCGCGGCCGTAGTAGTCGCCATCGCGGTACAGGGCATCGCCGGTGTGCAGGCCGATGCGCGGAAGCGGGCGCTCGGTCTGGAGGCGCTGGAAGCCGACCGCCCAGTCGACCATCGCCGACGGGTCCGAGCCGACGACCATCACCTCGTCGCCGATCGTCTTGATGATCCGGGCCGAATCCGGGAGCGTGACCTCGACGGCGTCGACGAACCGCTCGACGGCGTCGACAGCGGAGAGCTCGCCCTCCTCCTCGGTGAGCCGGGTGTAGCCGGCCAGATCGGCGAACGCGATCGTCACCCGGAGCCGGCCGAGGTCCTTGGCCTCGGCGCCCAGGTCGCTCTCCATGTGGCCGACGACGTCCTGCTCGATGAAGTGCTGCAGATAGCGCTGGTGGATCTGGTCCATCACCGGCGAGGTGAGCGGGAGCAGCTCGCGGCTGAGGGCGAGCATCTGCTCGGCCATCTCGATGCCGCTCACCCCGGACCGCATCAGCGGCTCATGGACATAGATGTGGAACAGGCGCACCTCGGCGTCGGCCACCTGGGCGATCGCCTGCCCGTAGACGCGAACGAGCTGGAGCAGCGCGACGAGCGGCAGCCCCGCGTCGAGCACCGCCGAGACGTAGCGGAGCAGCTGGAGATCCTCCTCGGTGGAGTTCTCGAGCGCGGCCGGGTTCCAGCCCAGCGCCGAGGCGAAGCGCTCGATCAGCGCCTCGTCGAGGCCGGTCAGCTTGGCGATCTCGGGCAGCGTGTAGCGGTTGCCCGACTGCGGGAACAGCGCCTCGACGTAGCCGAAGGCCAGTCGACCCTCATCGGTGGCCGCCCGAATGCTGTTCAGCGTGTGGCCGCGCTCGCGCATCCGGGCCACGACGCGGGCGTGGGCGATCGCCGCGTCGGTCCAGACGCCGTGCCAGTCGGGGATGATCCCCTGCTTGGCCCACCGCGAGAGCGTCTGCGGGCTCACCCCCGCTCGGTCCGCGGCGTCTCGGAGCGTGACCCCCTCGTTGCCGTCGTCGCCAAGCGTCGCCATGAACCTAGTGTGCCGTCCACCGGTCGCGGCAGGCGCGCGGGCCCCGGGTTCGGCCGTGCTGCGCCGGAAGGAGTCGGCGGCGGGACCTCGCTGAGAACGAGGCCCCGTCGCCCGCGGGCGAGTCGGCCCGCCGCGTCGGCCGTCGGCGCTCGTCACGTTTCCGGCGGCGCCTCGCGTTCGCGTCGCCGCTCACGCGGTGAGTACGAGCACGATCCGGCCTGTTGCCTGTGGTATGAGGCAATAACTACTCCCGGCCACCGCCGATGTCAACCCCTGCGGCGGAGTCAATCCGTCCACTTTCGGCCCACCGACCGCCTGGACCAGAGGTGGGCGGAGCTCAGACCTCGAGGTGGGGGTACTCCGAGGCGACCATCTCCCGGTAGCGCTCGAACAGCGGCTTCGTGATCGGGATGATGGCCAGCGCGGCCTTGACGTCGCCGCCGGCCTTGATCCGCCGCCGGGCGATCGCGATGGCGACGTTCTCCTTGCCCTGGAAGTAGCGGTTGGCCGTCTCGGAGCTCATCGTCATGCGGACCTTCGGCTCCCAGGCGACGTCATCGGACCATTCCCAGACGAGGTTCGGCTCCTCGGGTGAGCCCGCCCGGATGTTGACGACGAGATCGACGTCGGAGAACTCGAACCGCTGCGGGGTGTCGGCGTTCCGGAGCTTCGGCCCCATGTCAGGGTCGTCGCACATGATCTGGAACGTGCGGTCCATCACCTCGCGCAGCTCCTGCTCGGAGCGGAAGGAAGCCATGCGCGAGCAGTCTAAGTGGTTCCCCGCAACCGTGGGATTCCCCGCCCCGCGAGCGCCGGCGCCGGTCCGCGGTTAGGGTCACGCGCGTGAAGATGACGCCCCCGGCCGCGATCCACATCCATCCCACGGCGCCGCTGGCCGACCGGGTGCTGCTCCCCGGCGACCCGGGCCGGGCGCTCCGTCTGGCCCAGGCACTGCTCACCGAGCCGAAGATGTTCAACCACAACCGGGGCCTGTGGGGGTACACCGGCCCAGCGGCCGACGGCGAGCCGCTGACGATCCAGAGCACGGGGATGGGCGGGCCGAGCGCGGCGATCGTCGTCTCGGAGCTCGCCGACCTCGGCGCGCGGACGCTGGTGCGGGTCGGGACCTGTGGCGCGCTCCGTGCCGATGCGACCCTCGGCGGCCTGCTGATCCCGACGGCCGCGCTCGCCCGGGACGGGACGAGCCGCGGGCTCGGCGCGGACGGCCACGTCGGGGCCGATGCTCGCCTCGTCGCCGGCCTCGCCGCGGCGGCCCCCGAGGCCGTGCGCGGACCGGTTGTCAGCACCGACCTGTTCTACGACCCGGCAGAGCCCGAGCCGGGGTGGGCGCAGGAGGGGGCGCTGGCGGTGGAGATGGAGGCGGCGGCGCTGTTCGCGCTTGCCAACCTCCGGGGATTGCGCGCCGGGGCGCTGCTCGTGATCTCGGATCTGCTGTTCCCGGCCCGCCGGCGGATCTCACCCGACGCGCTCGCCGAGGCGGAGCTGGCGATGGGCCGGGCGGCCGTCGCCGCGGTCGCCGGTTGAATTTCCGAGGGGGCGGGCAGGATGCGGGTGTGACCGGGCGCCAGAGCCTGCGCAGCCTCGCGCCGCCGGATCCTCAGGATCCGGAGCCCTGCGCCGCCTCGATCGCGGACAGCCGCTCGTCGATCGACGCGAGCCGCTCCTCGATCGCCGTGTTCGAGCCGAGGCCGCCGATCCGCTCCTCGAGCCGGTCGAGCGCGTCCTCGATGCCCTCGAGTCGCTGCGAAACGCCGCGCAGCCTGCGCGTCAGCCGCTCGAGATCGCTCGCCGACGGGAGGTTGAGCGCTCCCATTGCGACCTCCTGGGCCCGCATCGCGCGCTCGCGGGTCTCGAACGCCCGCGTCAACGCCCCGGTGACCATCGGGTTCTCGAGCAACTCCTGGGCGAGCTTGCCGATCGTCTCCTCGCCCTGTTTCATGGCCCGCTCGCGCAGGCCCTTGTCGTCAGCCATCCGTCGTCCTCTCGGCGATGTTGTTCCGGTGCAGCCCGACCTTACCCCGGAGCCCGCGAGGCCACTCCCGCGGAATCGGTCGAAACGGGAAGGCCTCGATCTCTACTCGAGGGTGAGGTCAGGGCTTCGAGAGCCGATTTCGGGGTTCGGGCGGCGCCGGCGGCCCCCGATCACCCTGTTCGAGTGGCGCATTCCCGGCAAACCCGAACTACAGTCCGGCGCGATGATGGCCGATGTGGAACGGGAAGGGTCGCCGGACCCAGCAGGATGCACGACGGGCGTCACGAACGGTTCCAGATTGCAAAGGCAAACCGCAGTCAGTAGCTTGCGCACCATCTTCCTGCTGGGAGGGGAGATGCGGCAGATGCGCCAATCAACAGGCGGGAGAGGGTAGGCACGTTGTTCGGCTGGAGAAGGCTGAGGATTGCAGCGATGTCCGCGGGCGCGACGGCTGCGCTGTTCGGCGTCGCCTCGATCCCCGCGTCGGCCGACGTCTGCCGGCTCACGATCACCGTCCTCGGCGGCCAGGTGCTGAGCTTCAACGTCGCGCCCGGAACCGACCCGCACTCGCTCGTCGCGCTCCCGATCACCTCGGTCTCCCAGGCCTGCCAGAGCACGAACAGTCCGGCGGCCAGCTCGTCGACCACGACCACGAGCTCGCCGTCGTCCTCGTCTTCCTCGAGCAGCTCGAGCAGCAGCTCCAGCAGCAGCTCGAGCTCAAGCTCTAGTTCACGGACCCAGTCGCAGCCGACGAACCCCAAGGTCACCCCGCAGCCCTCCACGCACTCGGGCGGCAAGTCCCACTCGGGCGGCGGCAACTCGAAGGGCTCGGGGAAGAAGAAGAGCTCGGGCGGCTCGGGCAAGGGTAACGGCAAGGGCAACGGCACCTCGACGACGAAGCCGAAGGCCCCGAAGCTGACCGGCGCCGGCGGCGTGCCGACCTCGGCCAACCCGACGTTCAGCTTCTCGCTCCCGGGTGCCGCGCCGATCGGCGTGCCGAACTTCTTCATCGACAACTTCCGGATCCCGCCATTCCTGCTCCCGATCTACCAGGCGGCCGGGATCCAGTACGACGTGCCGTGGCAGATCCTCGCCGCGATCAATGAGATCGAGACCGACTACGGGCGCAACCTCAGCGTGTCCTCGGCCGGTGCCGTCGGCTGGATGCAGTTCATGCCCGCGACCTGGAAGCAGTGGGGCGTCGACGCCAACGGCGACGGCGTCGCCGATCCCTACAACCCGGTCGACGCGATCTTCTCCGCCGCGCGCTACCTCAACGCCGCCGGCGCGGCCAAGAACGTCTCCACCTCGATCTACGCCTACAACCACGCCAGCTGGTACGTGCAGTCGGTGCTGCTGCGGGCGAAGCTGATCGGCGGGATGCCCTCCGGCCTGATCGGCGCCCTCACCGGCCTCGTCTCCGGGCACTTCCCCGTCGTGGCCAAGGCCCGGTACGCCGACGATAACGTGACCAAGCTCGCCAAGTCCCACGTGCGGGGCAGCAACGCGGCCGTGCCGATCGCCTCGACGACGAGCCGCGCGACCTCGATCTACGCCAAGCAGAGCTCGCCGGTCATCGCGGTCAACGACGGCAAGATCGTGAAGGTCGGCAACTCAGCCCAGCTCGGCCGCTTCATCCAGCTCCAGGATCAGACCGGCAACGTCTACACGTACGCGAACCTCGGCTCGATCCCGGCCACCTACCCGGTGCCGAAGCCGCCGAAGAACACGAACGCCCAGGTCTCCACCGCGCAGCTCGCGACACCGACGCTGAAGGCGCCGACCCAGGCCGCGACGGCCGGGCAGCAGCAGAACGCCGCCGCGGCGGTTCCGAGCACGAAGACGGCGACGCAGGTCTCCAAGAACACCCTGAGGCTCCCGCAGACGACCTCGTCGAGCGACGCGACCTCCACGACGACGGCCGTCTCGGCGGTCAAGGAGCGGCTGTTCGCGTACCCGGCCCGGCCCGCCTCCTACGCCGCCGGTGGCCAGCTCCAGGAGCAGAACACCCAGGCGCAGATCTCGAGCTTCGACAACTACTTCTCCGACACGCTGCACCTGGCCAAGGACCAGTACACGCTCCAGCCGCTGAAGGCCGGAGCGATCGTCCTGGCCGGCACGATCCTCGGGCGGATCGGCGCTCCGAGCGCCAAGCGGGCGGCGCACGTCGACTTCATGATCCAGCCGGCCGGCAAGGGCGCCCCCCAGATCGATCCGAAGCCGGTGCTCGACGGCTGGAAGCTGCTCGAGGCCACCGCGGTCTACAGGGCCTCCGGTGTCGACCCGTTCTTCGGCCCCGGCGCGAAGAACCCCACGATCGGCCAGATCCTGCTGATGAGCAAGGAGCAGCTCCAGAGCCGGATCCTCCAGGACCCCCACGTCCAGGTCTATCCGTGTGGCCGCCGTGACATCCAGGCCGGCCTGATCGACCGGCGGATCCTCGCGACGCTCGAGTTCCTGTCGGCCTCGGGACTGAACCCGACGGTCTCCAAGCTCGCCTGCGGCAGCCAGAGCCCCGGCTCCGGCTCGACGGTCGACGTCTCCAAGATCAACAACATCCCGGTCGCCGGCCACCAGGGCAACGGCTCGGTCACCGATCTCACGATCCGCCGGCTGGTCACCCTCCAGGGCGCGCTCGCTCCGGACCAGATCATCAGCCAGATGAGCCTCAAGGGCCAGGCGAACACGATCGCGCTGCCCGACCACAGCGATCGCATCCAGATCACCTACACGCCATTGTTCGGCAACAACAAGAAGCTCTCGCAGGAGCTCAAGACGATCCTGCAGCCCGGTCAGTGGATCGACCTGATCAACCGGATCAGCCAGATCCAGGAGCCGAGCGTGCCGGTGGCGCCGAGCAAGTACGCGCTGCGCACCTCGGGCGCAGGCGCCCACTGAGCGCGGGCGCCCCCCTCTTCCGATTCGCCCAGATCGAGGTTCCGTGGCTGCTCGGGCCGGCCCCCGGCCGCTATCTCGTGCGGCCCGAGGGCGATCCGTCCGCCCCGCCGCGCCACGTGCTCGTGGTCGCCTCGCTGGGCGCGCCGGAACGCCGCGGACTGCTCCGGAAGCGCACCTCTGAGGCTCCACCTGAGCCTGAGCCTACCCCGGTTGCGACAGGGCGGGCAACGGTGATCGACGTCGGAGCGCCGCTCGGCTCGGCAGCCGAGGCCGCAACCTGGATCAAGCAGGCCGGCGAGGACGAGCTCGCGGCGGGCCTCACCGTCCTCAACCGGGCACTCCGGGCCCACCGCCTCGTCACGGCCGACCCGGACGTCGTCTCGGTCGGACGGGAGCTGCTGCTCGTCGCCCGGGTCGGCTACGGAGGCGGAGAGCAGGTCGCCGACGGGCTGTGGGCGGAGGCGATCGAGCTCCACCCGCCCCGGCAGCGGAACTCCCGCCAGAAGGTGCTCCACCCCCAGGCCCGGCTCGCGGCGGTGCTCGGAGCCCGTGAGGACCTGCTGGTGTGCGAGGAGCTGCTGCTGCGGGCGCGCACGGACCTGGATCTCGGCGACGAGCGCACCGCCGCGCTCGGACTGCTCGTCGCCCTCGATGCGGCCCTCGCCGAGCTCGCCGGCGATCCCGCGTCGCAGGCGCTCTCCGAGCGGCTGGCCGAGCTGCGCGCCCAGCGCGACCCCGTCGCGGCCGCGGCCCAGGCCGCGCTCGCCGGCCCGCTCGACCCCGAGCACCGAACGGTCGTGGCCTTCACGCTCCAGCGGATCGAGTCAGCGCTCCGCGCCCGCGCCGTCGGCAACGCCTGAGGCGGCGACCCCGAGCTCTCCGAGCAGCAGGCCGAGATCCTCCTCCACGTCGCCATGGCTGCGCACTGCGGCCTGGCCGTCGTACGGCGTCCGCCCCTTGGTGAGGATCGCGACGGCGCCGCCACCGCGCAGGGTCAGGTCGGGCAGCGCCGCCACCGGATAGACCTCCAGCGAGGAGCCGACGCAGAGCAGGACATCGGCCCGCGCGGCGAGCTCCTGCGCCTCCTCGATCGCCGCCGCCGGGAGGTACTCGCCGAACAGCACGACGTCGGGCTTCACCGGCGCCCCGCAGTCGCAGCGTGGGATCCCCTCGGGATCGGCAGTGAGCCGCGCCTGCACATCGTCGACCGGGTACTGGGCACGGCAGCGCAGGCACGAGGCCGAGGCGATCGAGCCGTGGACCTCGATCAGACGCGTGCTGCCCGCGCGGGCGTGGAGGCGGTCGATGTTCTGGGTGACGAGCGCGGTGAGCAGGCCGGCACGCTCGAGCGCCGCGAGCGCGGCGTGGGCGCCGTTCGGCCGCTTGCCGCCGAGCGTCTGGAACCGCCGGCCGTAGAAGCTCCAGAACCGCGCCGGATCCCGGTGGAAGACATCGATGTGGGCGACCTCCATCGGGTCGACGTTCGCCCACAGCCCGGTTCCGGGGGTACGGAAATCGGGGATCCCCGAGGGGACCGACACGCCGGCACCGGTGAGGGCGACGACCGTCTCGGCCTCGCGGATCAGGGCGGCGAGCCGCCCGAGATCACCGGCGGCGTTCACCCGCGGCCCCGAATGGGACGGTCACTGGCCGCGGAAGCGCGGCTGGCGCTTGCCGAGGAAGGCGGCGATGCCCTCGCGGGCGTCCTCGGAGCCGAACACCTCGGCGAACGAGGCCTGCTCGGCGGCGAGACCGGCGTCGAGGTCGGCCGCGGCCGAGACGCGCTTGATCGTCTCGATTGCCCGCGGAGCCTGACGGGCGAGGCCTCCAGCCCAGTGCAGGGCAGCGTCGAACAGCTCGTGGTCGGCGACGACGCGGTTGACGAGCCCGATCTCGAACGCCTCGGTGGCGGAGATCGGGTCACCGATGAGGTTCATCTCCAGCGCGCGCGAGGCGCCGATCAGCCGCGGCAGCCGCTGGGTGCCGCCGAAGCCGGGGATGATCCCGAGGTTGATCTCGGGCTGGCCGAAGCTCGCCGAGCCGGCGGCGATCCGGAAGTCGCAGGCCATCGCGAGCTCGCAGCCGCCCCCGAGGGCGAGCGAGTTGACCGCCGCGATCGTGACCACGCGGGAGCGCTCCATCCCGCGAAGCAGCTCGTGCATGCCGGCGGCGAGCTCCCGGCCGCCCCCCTCGTCCATCTTCGTGAAGGCCTTGATGTCGGCCCCGGCGCAGAACAGCATCGGGTTGGCCGAGGCGAACACGAGCGCGCGCACGGTGCCGGCGGCTTCGACGGCCTCCCAGGCGGCCCGCAGCGCCTGCGCCATCTCCGGCGAGATCGAGTTCGCCGGCGGACGGTCGAGCCAGGCGATCGCCACCTCGCCGCGGGTCTCGAGCTTCACCGGGCGCTCCTCCCAGCCCGCGTCGGGCTGCGGATACGGGAAGAACCCCTGGCCGCTCTTCTTGCCGAGCCGGCCCTCGGCGACGAGCCGGCGGAGGATGACCGGCGGCTCGAACTCCTCCCCCCAGCGCTCGGCGGCCTCGAGCAGCTGCTCGAGCACGGTGTCGAGTCCGAGCACGTCGGCCCGGGCGAACGGCGGCGGGATGATGCCCGCGCCGGCCATCAGGCCGAGGTCGATGTCCTTGCACTCGGCGACCCCCTCCTCGAGCACGAGGCAGCTCTCGACGAGCGCCTTCAGCGCGAAGCGCTCGGCGAGCCGCTCGTCGCCGGGGTCAGGCGCCGTGGTCATAGAACCCCTTGCCGGTCTTCACGCCGAGCTCCCCGGCGGCGACCCGGCGGCGCATCCCATCGTGGACGTAGAACCGCTCGCCGAGCGTCGCGTGGAGGTGCTCGGCGACGTGGAGGACCGTGTCGAGCCCGAGCAGGTCGGCGAGTCGGAACGGACCGATCGGGGCGCCGCCGCCGGCAGTCGCCATCGCGTCGACCTCCTCCTCGCCGGTACCGCTGCGCTCCTGGAAGCGCCACAGCTCGGACACCGCGGCGGTGAGGATCCGGTTGACGACGAACCCCGGGGCCTCGGCGCAGCGGATCGCGGTCTTGCGGATCGCGCCGGCGAAGCTCATCGCGGCGGCGACCGTCTCCGGCGAGGTGTCGTCACCCTCGACGACCTCGATCAGGCGCATCATCGAGGCCGGGTAGAAGTAGTGGAAGCCGACGACCTGCTCGGGCCTGGTCGTCGCCTCGCCGATCTCGGTGATCGAGAGCGACGAGGTGTTCGAGGCCAGGATCGCGCGGCCCGGCGTCGCGGCGTCGAGCGCCGCGAACACGGTCTGCTTGACCTCCATCCGCTCGGGCACGGCCTCGACGACGAAGTCGACGTCACCGAGTCCCGCGTAGCCCTCGCCAGGAGTGATCAGGGCGAGCCGCCGGTCGCGCTCCTCCTCGCTCAGCTTGCCCCCGTCGATGCGGGCCTGCCACAGGCCCGCGGCCTCGCTCAGACCGGCCGTGACCGCCGCCGGGGCGATGTCGGTCAGCGTGACGGGGATCCCGGCATCGGCGATCGTGAACGCGATCTGGCCGCCCATCGTGCCCGCGCCGACGACCGCGGCCTTGGAGACGAACATGGCGGCGAGTCTACGTCCTCGCCGCCGCGGGCACCGGCCCAGGAGACGCCGCTACGTCGCCGGCTGGCGCGCCGTCAGTTCGGCGCCGAAGCGGTCGAGCGTCGTCCGCAGCGAGGTCCGCATCGCCGGGCGGACGAACAGCGGGTCGACGATCCAGGTGAACGGCGAGCGGCGCTTGATCCGGTACTCGAGCTCGAACTCGACGTTGACCACCGCCTCATCGGCGGGGACGAAGCGGATCGTCTGGCGGCCGTCGAGCGTGTCGTCGCTCACCTCGACGGTCATGCCGCCGAGCGGCTCATGGGCCACGACCCGCTCGGTGACGCGACCGCGGCCGGCCGGCCCGGAGCGCCAGTGGACCGACGAACCGACCGCCGGCCAGGCGCCGTCGACGGACTCGATCGACTCGAGCCCCTCGACCCAGGCCACCCAGCGTGCCGTGTCCTCCCACAGCGTCTGGGCGTCGTGGACGGTGGCCCGGAACTCCTCGGTGACCTTGACCGTGCTCATCGCGCGGATTATTCCCTGCCCGGCGGGCGCGAGACGGCTAACCGCGGCGCATGAGCCGCCCGACGGCGGCCATCAGCTCTTCGGTCTTCGCGTCCCGCTCGGCGTCGGCCGCGCCGAGCACGCAGTGGTGGGCGTGATCGTCGAGCAGGCCGAGGGCGACCTTGTCCAGGGCGGCCTGGATCGCGCTGATCTGGGTCAGCACGTCGATGCAGTAGCGGTCGTCCTGCACCATCCCCTCGACGCCGCGGACCTGGCCCTCGATCCGGCGCAGACGGGTGAGGAGCTGGTCCTTGGTGGCGGAGTAGCCGCGGGTGGCGGTGGACTCTGGAGTCATGGGCGAGGACGCTAGCACAGATACCCCCCTGGGGTACTTGATACGGTATGGGGGTATGCGAACGGACCCCCGGAGATGACCCCCGTGCTGCATCTGTTCTGGCACGGCGTCCGCGACGCGCTGCTGATGGCCTGGGAGGTGTGGTGGGCGCTCGTGTTCGGGTTCTTCATCTCCGCCGTCGTGCAGGCGTGGGTCCCGCGCGAGCGGATCGAGCGCGCGCTGGCCGGCGACGGCCCGCGGCCGGTCGCCGTGGCCACGGGTCTCGGCGCGGCCTCCTCGTCGTGCTCATACGCCGCCGTGGCGATCGCCAAGAGCCTGTTCCAGAAGGGTGCCTCGGCCGCCTCCGCGCTCGCCTTCCAGTTCGCCTCGACGAACCTCGTGTGGGAGCTCGGGCTCGTGCTCTGGATCCTGCTCGGATGGCAGTTCACGCTCGCCGAGTACCTCGGCGGGCTCGTGATGATCGTGCTGATGGCGGTGCTGCTGCGCGCGTTCGTCTCCCGCCGGCTCGAGTCCGAGGCCCGCGAGCACGCGCGCACCGCCGACGCCGGCCACCAGCACCACGCCGCGGGCTCGGAGCTGGCCTGGCGTGAGCGGCTGACGAGCGCCGCGGCATGGTCGGACGTCGCCCACAACTTCCGCGGCGACTGGCAGATGCTGTGGAAGGAGATCACGATCGGCTTCCTGCTCGCCGGGTTCGTCGCCCAGCTCGGCAACGACGTCTTCAACAGCCTCTTCCTGACGGGCTCACCATCGGCGGTGCAGACGGTCTGGGGTGCGCTGATCGGCCCGGTGATCGCCGTGCTGAGCTTCGTCTGCTCGGTCGGCAACGTGCCACTCGCGGCGGTGCTGTGGAGCGGCGGCATCAGCTTCGCCGGCGTGATGGCGTTCATCTTCGCCGACCTGATCGTGCTGCCGATCCTCTGCGATCTACCGCAAGTACTACGGCCGCGCCTTCGCGCTGCGGATCGCGGCGCTGATGTTCGTGACGATGGTCGCGGCCGCGCTGATCATCGACGTCGTGTTCGGGGCTGCCGGGCTGATCCCGAGCGGGCCCCGCCCGACCCGCGGCGACATCTTCAGCTCGGTCTCGGTCAACTACAAGCTGTTCCTCAACGTCGCCGGCCTCGTCGTGTTCGCCGCCCTGTTCCGGCTCACCGTCCGCCGCGGCGCGACCGACCCGGTCTGCGGGATGACCGTCGACCGGGCGAGCGCGCTCACCGCCGAGCGGGATGGGCGGACCCACTACTTCTGCTCCGAGCACTGCCGCCGGGATTTCGTCCCCGGCCACGACAACGACTGAGCCGTGCCGAACCACGTTCGGCCTTGTCTATCGTTGGGGACGATGGCCTCCGTCGCGCCGACCACCACCGAGGAAGGATTCGGCGCCGGCACCCCGGCGATCGAGGTCCGGGGCCTGGTCAAGCACTTCGGCGAGGTGCACGCCGTGCGCGGCGTCGACTTCACCGTCGCCCCCGGTGAGGTGTTCGGCTTCCTCGGCCCGAACGGCGCGGGCAAGACGACGACGATCAACATGCTCTGCACGCTGGTCAAACCGACCGGCGGGTCCGCCAAGGTGGCGGGCCACGACATCGTCACCGAGCGCGACGACGTCCGCCGCCATATCGGCCTCGTGTTCCAGGACCCGACGCTCGACGGGTACCTGACCGCGGCCCAGAACCTCGAGCTGCACGCCGAGCTGTACGGGATCGAGCGCAAGCTCGTGGAGCCGCGGATGCGCCAGGTGATGGAGATGGTCGGGCTGTGGGAGCGCCGCGACGGGCCGGTGGCCACCTTCTCCGGCGGCATGCGCCGGCGGCTGGAGATCGCCCGTGGGCTGATGCACTCCCCGCGCGTGCTGTTCCTCGACGAGCCGACGATCGGCCTGGACCCCCAGACCCGCCGGTCGATCTGGGGCTACATCCGCGAGCTCAAGGAGCGCGAGGAGATCACGATCTTCATGACCACGCACTACATGGACGAGGCCGAGTGGTGCGACCGGATCGCGATCATGGACAACGGCGAGATCGTCGCCCTCGACCGGCCCGAGGCGCTGAAAGCCGGCATCGGCAAGGATCGGGTGACGATTCACACCGACGACGACGAGGCGGCCACCGCCGCGCTCGCCGAGACGTTCGGGATCGAGGCGCGGACCGCCGAGGGGGCGCTGATCTTCGGCGTGCCCGGAGGCGAGGAGTTCGTCCCGCGGCTGTTCGCCGAGCTGGGCGTGCCGATCCGCTCGGTCAGCGTCTCGCGCCCGACACTCGACGACGTGTTCATGTCGTTCACCGGGTCGACGATCCGTGATGCTGAGGAGGACGCCTCCAAGCACCGCAACCGGGTGATGGCGCAGATGATGGGCGGCCGCCGGTGAGCACCACGACGACGCGGCCAACGGAGGTCGCGCCCGAGGTCCCGCGCGAAGTCGTCCGCGTCACCGTCCCGCCGCACAGCCTGCGGTCCGAGCTCCGGGCGATCCGGATCGTCTGGCGCCGCGACCTGATCCGCTTCGCCAACGACCGGATCCGGATCGCGGCCTCGCTCGTCCAGCCGCTGCTGTTCCTGTTCGTGATGGGTTCGGGACTCCAGCGGCTCTCGAGCTCGGGCACCCACGGGGTCAACCTCAAGACCTTCATCTATCCCGGAATCCTCTGCGTGGCGGTGATGTTCACCGCGATGTTCTCGGCCGCGTCGATCGTCTGGGACCGGGAGTTCGGGTTCCTGCGCGAGATGATGGTCGCGCCGATCCGCCGGAGCTCGATCGTCATCGGCAAGTGCCTCGGCGGGGCCACCGTGGCCTCCAGCCAGGGCGTGATCATGCTGATCCTCGCGCCGCTGGTGCACGTGCCGATCAGCGTCGAGCTCGTCCTGGGGATCCTCGCCCTCCAGCTCCTGCTCGCGTTCTCGATCACCGCGTTCGGAGTGATGGTCGCGGCGCGGATCAAGCAGATGCAGTCGTTCTTCGGCGTCATGCAGATGGTCGTGATGCCGATGTTCTTCCTCTCCGGGGCGCTGTTCCCGGTCGCCGGCCTCCCGGGCTGGCTGACCGTGCTCAACCGGCTCGACCCGATGACCTATGCCGTCGACCCGATGCGACGGTTGGTGTTCAGCCACCTGTCGATCTCCCCCGCCGCGCGGCATGCGCTCGATCCCGGGGTGACGTGGTGGAGCTTCCACGTCCCCGCGCTGCTCGAGGCCGGGATCGTGCTGCTGATGGGGCTCGTGATGCTCGCGATCGCGATCTGGGAGTTCTCGACGAGCGAGTAGACACCGCGCGGGCTGTCGGCTTAAGCTGCGGTTTATGGGGCGCAGGAAGTTGGAGCTCGGGGTGCTCGTGGTGCTGCTCGCCGCGCCGGCGGTGGCGCAGGCCGACCCGACGATCACGATCACACCGGTGACCGGGCCGCACTTCGTCGTGCGCACGAACGGGACGGACATCGACGCCCGGACCGACCAGCGGACCGCGAGCTTCGTGGTCACCTCCGACACGGCGGGCAGCCTCACCTGCTCGTTGAACACGATCGCGCCCGGCGCATGCGGCGCCCCACCCCCCGGATGCCCGGCGGCCGCCTGTGCCACCTTCACACCGAGCGCCCCCGGCGCCGGCCAGGGCGACTCCGAGACCGTCTTCGTGAGCCTGCTCGACCCGGGCGGTTCGACGCTCGCCAGCACCAACTACACGTACGTCTTCGACATCACGCCGCCGAACACGCTCAACGGGACGGACCCGGATCCGTCGAGCCAGGTCAACCCGCTGCGGCCGGCGTTCAACGCTTCCATCGAGGACGACGACTTCAACTTCAACGTCGTCCCCGGCGCGGATGTCATGCAGTGCTCGTTCGTCCGGGAGGGAAGCCGCCCGCGGTGGGCGTCGTGTCCGGTCGACAACCGCGGCACAGCGAACTTCACCGCGGGGCGCCTGCCCGACCGCCACATCGACTACACGTTCAGCGCCCGCAGCGTCGACGATCTCGGTCGCGTCGATCCGACCCCGGTGAGCACACTGTTCGACCCCGTCCCGTGCGCCGTGAGTGTCGGCCGCGTCTCCGGCCACTCACTCAGCCGCTCCCCCTTCCTCTCGGTCACCCTGCAGTGCACGGCGGTGACGGAGACGGACGTGGCCGCGTTCGTCCTGCAGGGGTACGGCAGCCGGACGATCTCGGCCAAGGCCGCGCTGACGAACGGGTCGTCGATCAGCGACAAGCGGCTGCGCCTGCATCTCCGCTCCGGCCACGCCACCGGCCACCTGAAGCTGAACGTCGGCAGCCACTACGCGACGTACTTCCGCCACTACCGCACCGTCACCCTGCTCGTCGTCGCCGGCGACCCGTCCGGGCCGAGCCCGACGAACAGCCTGGCCACGGTCACGGCCCGGCGCTAGACGATCAGCCGATCAGCTTGTGGTACGCCGCGACCCAGTCGCGGGTGATCGTCCGTTGCGCCGCGGCGAGCGTCATCTGGCCGTGACAGACCTGCCGGTGGAGCAGGTTCTCGAGCTTGTCCTTCGGGTTTGGGCTGGCGCCCGGCTCGGGCCACAGGTTGCGGGCGTCGTTCGGCGCGCCGCCGAGCTCGAGCGAGATCAGATGGTCGTACTCGTAGGCCGAGGTCCGGCCGGTAGCGCCGTAGGCCGCCATGCTGTGGCGCTTCTCGACCGAGGTGATCGACTCCGGCGGGCGGACGGTCTTCGTGTATCCCGACCGGCAGATCGTCGTCGCGAGGTTCCGCTGCGTGACGTGGCGGTCGACGGTGCCCGGGGTGCAGTGGCGGTCGGGCAGCGCGTACAGGCCGTGGCCGCGGGCGTGGCAGCTCCCCGACGCCGGCTGCGGCTGCACGCTGTACCGTGCGGCGATCAGCCCGCCGGCGGCGAGCAGCAGGACCGCGGTGAGCAGGAACCGGCGCACGTGCCCCAGCGTACGGCCCGGCGGGGCGTCCTCGCTCCGGCCGCCCCGCCCGCCCACGCGGAGCCGCGCTCAGCCTCCCCGCAGGCGGGACCCCCCGCCGGTCACCCGGACCGAACCGTTCGCGTTTGTCGCCCGGAGCACCAGCCCGACGGACTCCGGCACGCCGCCCCGGAGCGCCTGGAGCGCCCCCGCAGGCAGCACGAACGTGAACTCCGTCGTCCGTCCGGCCTTCACCGACCCGGTCTTCGTCCCGAGTGAAACGGCGTGATGGATGCGCTTGTGGTGGCGCGTGAGAACCTCGGTCACGGTCGCCGCCAGCCTCACCGTGGCCGCCTGGCTGCACTTCACCTCGACGTACAACCGCCCGACGCGGGCCCGGGCGGCCCGGTTGCCGCGGGGGGCACGCAGCAGCACGCGCCCGGACTTCAGCTTCACCGAGCACGACGGGCGCGGCGGGATCCGGGTGAACGTGGCCCGCACCGCCTGGTCGGCGTTGAGCGTCACCGTGCACGTCCCGGTGCCCGAGCATCCACCCCCGCTCCACTTCACGAGCTTCCACCCCGACGCCGGGTGCGCGGTCAGCCGGACCGAGCTCCCCGCCGTGAACGCGTGTCCGCACGATGACGGGCAGGCGATGCCGGAGGGCGAGCTCGACACCGACCCGGAGCCGTCCGTCGAGACGTGCAGCTCGTAGCTCGTCGTCCCCGGCGGCGGGGGCGGCACGGCCGAGAACGTCGCGGTCACCGCCTTGTCGGCGCTCATTGCGACCGCGCACGGGCCGGTGCCCGAGCACCCGCCGCCTGACCAGCCCGTGAAGGTCGAGCCGGAGGCGGCAGCCGCCGTCAGCGTGACCGACGTCGTCACGGTGTAGCTGTGCGAGCACGTGCCCGGGCAGGTGATCCCCGCCGGGGAGCTGGACACCGACCCCGATCCCGTCCCCGCCTTCGTGACGGTGAGGCTATGGGTCACGGCTGTGAACGTCGCCGTCACCGTCTGGTCGGAGCCGAGCACCACGGGGCACGGTCCGGTGCCGCTGCACCCGCCCCCGCTCCAGCCGGCGAACGTCGAGCCGGGGGCCGGAGTCGCGGTCAGCGTCACCGAGGTGCCGGAGTCGAACGCAGACGCGCAGGTGCCTCCGCAGGTGATCCCGGACGGGGTGCTACTCACCGAACCCGCACCAGTTCCGGCCTTGGTCACAGTGAGCGTCGGGGTGGCGACGAACGTCGCGGTGACCGACTTGTCGGAGTCGGTCGAGACGGTGCACGATCCCGTCCCGCTGCATCCGCTCCCGCTCCAGCCGGTGAACCGGTGGCCGGCCGTCGGCGTCGCGGTGAGCGTCACCGACGCTCCGTTGGCAAACGCGTGCGAGCACGTCGCCGAGCACGACAGGCCGACCGGGGCGCTGGCCACCGAACCGGAGCCCGTCGTGGTGACCGTCAGCTCGTGCTTGGCGTCGGCCAGGCTTCCGTCGATGCCGGAGGCCGTCGAGCCCGCCGTCACGCTCACTGGGTCCGCGGCCGCGAGCGTCGACTTGCCGTTGGCGAACTGCGGCTGGAACAGCCCGTCGCCCGGGCACGCCTGGCTGTAGGAGCTGTCGAACCCGACGCGATAGCTCCCGCTCGCCAGGTCGATGACCGAGTAGCTGCCGTCGGCGTTCGTGCAGGCCGTCTTGACGACGTTCCCGGCAGTGTCGTACACCGAGACCGTGATGTCGCCGAGCCCGCGGCCGTCGGAGGCCGCGGTGACCGTGCCGGTGATCTGGCCGGCAGTGGCCAGCTGATCGTTGACCGTCGTCGTCTGAGCGTTGGAGACGGTCACCGGGTCCGCGTCGGCCAGCGACGCCTTCCCCTGGTAGTACTGCGGGAGGTAGTTCGCGTTGCCGAGCCCGCAGCTGATGTTGCTCACGGCGTTCGGGGTGAACCCGACCTTGTAGGTCCCGTGCGGGACGTTCGAGATGTCGTAGGTGCCGTTGGATTGCGTACAGGCGACCCCGACCACTGTGTTGTTGTTGTTCGGGTCATACACCGTGACACCGATGCCGAGGATGGGGTTGCCCGAGGTCCCGGTCACCGTGCCGGCCACGTCGCCCTCCAATTGCATCGATGCGTCGATGCCGCCCACGTCGGATCCTGCGGTGACGCTCACCGGATCGGCGCTCGCCAGCGTGTCGTGGCCCGAGTAGTACTGCGTCTCGAAGCCAGACGTCGCGTTGTTGCAGCCGTTGGCGAAGCCGACCTTGTAGCTGCCGGTCGGGAGGCCCCGGACGCCGTAGCTGCCATCGCCGAAGGTGCAGGCGGTCCCGACGACGGTCCCGTTGGCGTCGTACACGGAGACCGCGAAGCCCGGCCGGCCGGATCCGTTGAAGGCCGCGGTCACGATGCCGAAGATCCGGCCGCCGGTGAGCAGCGCGGCGTCGATGCCCGAGGTCGGCGATCCGGCGGTCACGCTCACGGGGTCGGCCGAGGCCAGCGTCGACTTGCCGCTGGAGAACTGCGGCAGGTAGTTGTTGCTCGCGCCACAGCCGTTGGCGAAGCCGACCCGATAGCTACCGGTCGGCAGCTGCGAGACCGTGTACGTCCCATCGGCTGCGGTGCAGGCCGTCCCGACCACGTTGCCGCCCGCGTCGTACACCGAAACGGCCGCGTTCTGGACGTCCGCGCCGCCCGTCGCCGCGGTCACCGTGCCCGTGATCTGGCCGCCGGTCGCGAGCGCGGCGTTGACGTTTGCGTGCGTCGACCCCGCCGCGACGGTGACCGGATCCGCGGCCCCCCGGGACGCCTTCCCGTCGTAGTACTGGGGCAGGTAGTTGTTGCCGGCCGGGCAGGAGCTGTCGCCGGCCAGGCCGGAGGTGAAGGCGACGGTGTAGCTGCCGTCGGGGAGGCCCGCGGTGGTGTAGCTGCCGTCGGCAGCGGTACAGGTCGTGGTGACGGCGTTGCCACCGGAGTCGTAGACCGTGACGCCTTCGTTGTGGACCGGCGCTCCCCCGGTGGCCGCGGTCACCGTGCCGGCGATCTGGCCTTCCGTCTGGAGCGCGGTGTTGATGTTGCTCGTCGTCTGGCCTTCGGTGGCGCTCACCGGATCGGCCGTCGCCAGCGAGGACTTCCCGCTGTAGTACCGGGTCACATAGTTCACGTTCGTTCCGCAGTTCTGATTCGAGGAGAACTCGAGCCGGTAGCTGCCGGTCGGGAGCGTCGAGATCGTGTAGGTGCCGTTGGCGTTCGTGCAGTAAAAGCCGGCCTGGTTGCCCGAGGAGTCGTAGGCCAGCACCTGGACGTCGCTGAGCGGGGCTCCACCGGCCGCCGCAGTGACGGTGCCGGTGATCTTTGCCTCCACGGTGAGTGCGACGTCGGCTCCGGTGATCGAGCCCTGCGTGACGCTGATCAGATCGGCGTCGTCGATCGAGGCGGCGGCTCGGTAAAAGCGGGGCAGGTAGTGCACTGCTGAACCGCCGAAGCAGAACGTGAAGCTGGTGTTGACGCCGACCTTGTAGGTGCCGGTCGTGAGGCCGGGATACGTGTAGGTGCCGTCGCTCCTCGAGCAGGTGAAGCCGATCACATCGCCGTTGGTCCGGTACACGATGACCCCCTCACCGTTGAGGCCCTGGCCCGTTGCCGCGTCGGTGATCTTGCCCGAGATCTGACCCGCGGGCTGGAGCGCCGCATTCGAGAGGGTCGTCGTCGCACCGTCGGTGACGGTCACCGGGTCGGCTGCGGCCGCCGACGGCTTGTCGTTGTACCACTGATCGAAGTAGCTGCCGCCACAGCCCCCGTTGACGAAATCCACCTTGTAGCTGCCGGCCGAGAGACCGGGGAGGGTGTAGGTGCCGTCCGCGGCCGTGCAGGCCGTCGAGGTGGTGTTCGAGCCAACGGCCTCGACACCGGTGTTCGTGACCGGCGCTCCGGTGGAGGCATTGGTCACGGTCCCCGTAATCGTCCCAAAGGCCAGCGCGGACGCGGCCCCGGTGAGGCAGAACATGCCCACCACAACGAGCACCACGACGACCCGCGCGCGCAGCCGCACCCCGCCGAGCTTCGACATCCCCCTGCCTCCCTCTAAGAGTGTGTACGTCCCTGGTCCCTTAGAGCGGGGGTCAAGCTACCAGAAAACGGAGCCCGTGCGGCAATGCCGTGGCTGCGTATGCTCGCGGCATGGCCGACCTGACCGCGATCCGCGCTTTCATGGAGTCGCTCGAGACCGAGGTCCGCGAGGTCGCCCCCGGCGAGTGGGGGCTGGTGCTCGATGCCGCCGGCTACCCGCTGGAGGTCGGCGTCGCCGTCCGTGGCGAGCTGCTCCGCGCCCAGGCCGCGGTGCTGCCGCCGGGCACGATCGACCCCCACCAGCTCCTGTACTGGAACCGGCAGGCGCCATTCGTGTGCTTCGCCGAGAACCAGGCGGGCGAGGTGTTCGTGTGCGGCGAGGTGCCGATCGGCGCGCTCGACCACGAGCTGCTCGACCGCTTCCTCGGGCTGCTGCTGGCCAGCGCGGTCCGGGCGCGTGAGTTCGTGCTCCGCCCGGCCTGAGCGAGCCGGCCAGGCGAGCGAAGCAAAAAAGGGCCGCCCCCGAAAGGGCGGCCCTGATCAACCTGGCGGGGAGCGCGTTGACGCTCAGGCAGCCGCGGCCGCCGGCTCCTCGACGCGCCGCGGGAGGAGCGTCTCCCGGGCGATGACGAGGCGCTGGATCTGCGCCGTGCCCTCGTAGAGCTGGAGGATCTTGGCGTCGCGCATCAGCTTCTCGACGGGGTACTCCTTGATGAAGCCGTACCCGCCGTACACCTGGACGGCGTCGGTGGTGACCTCCATCGCGGAGTCCGCGGCGAACCGCTTGGCGTGCGAGGACTCGAGCGTGTTGCGGCGACCCTGGTCGAGCAGCACGGCCGAGTTCCACGTCGCCAGACGGGCGAGGTGAACCTTGGTCGCCATGTCGGCGATCATGAACTGGATCGCCTGGTGCATCGCGATCGGCACGCCGAACTGGACGCGCTCCTTGGAGTACTCGGTGGCGAACTCCATCGCCGCACGGGCGACGCCGACGCCCATCGCCGCCACGCCGGGGCGCGTGCGGTCGAGGGTCATCATCGCGATCTTGAACCCCTTGTTCTCCTCGCCGACGAGGTGGTCGAGCGGGATCTCGCAGTCGGGGAACGTGATCGTCGCGGTGTTCGACGCGCGCTGACCCATCTTGTCCTCGTGCTTGTCGACGACGACGCCGGAGTCACGGGGGACGATGAAGCAGGAGATGCCGCGGTGGCCGGCCTCCTTGTCGGTCTTCGCGTACACGGTGTAGTAGTTGGCGTACTCCCCGTTGGTGATGAAGCACTTCGAGCCGTTGATGACCCACTTGTCGCCCTTGCGGGTGGCGGTGGTCTTCATGCCGGACACGTCGGAGCCGGCGTCGGGCTCGGTGAGGCAGAAGGAGGCGAGCAGGGGCGCCTCCGAGAGGCGACCGAGGTACTCCTTCTTGAGCTCCTCGGAGGCCGCGAGGACGATCGGCGCGGTGGCCAGTCCGTTACAGGACAGCGAGGTGCCGATGCCCGAGCAGCCCCAGGCGATCTCCTCCTCGATCAGGGCGCCGTCAAGGAACCCGAGGCCGGGGCCGCCGTACTCGGACGGCAGGTGGCTGTTCATCAGCCCGAGCTCCCAGGCCTTCTCGATGATGTCCTGCGGCCAGGTCCCCTCCTTGTCGTACTCCCAGGCGACGGGCCTGATCTCCTTGGCGGCGAAGTCGTGCGCCATCTCGCGCATGCTCTTCTGCTCGTCGGTGAGCGTGAAATCAACCACTGCGTTTCTCCTTGCGGGGTGGGGCGCCGGTCGGGAAGAAGAGACCGGGCCGACATAGATTGACTAGTCAGTCAACGGTGCAGAAAAGGGTAGCCGATCCTTGCCGAGGCGCAAAACGCGCGACACCGCAGCCCTCGTGCGTCACACTACGGAGGCCGTGCAGCACGCATTTGCGACTGTCCTGTGGGTCGTCTGCATCGGGGGGATCGTGATCGCTCTCGTCGCGCTTGCGATGTCGAGCGCGACGTGGAAGGACTACGGGCGCGATCACCTGCTGATGGAGAGCCGCGATCTCCGGGCCCCGATCCGCACCGGCGCCGCCGCCGACCTCGAGCGGGATCTGGAGATCCGGCAGATGCTCGAGGCCCGCAACCACCGCCGGGCCCGCAAGGGCCAGCCGCCGATCGACATCGAGGCCGAACTCGTCCGCCTCACCGGGCCGAAGATCGACGAGGGCCTGCGCCAGGAGATCCGCGATCTCGTCGTCGCGCGCAACCACCGCCGGACCCGGAAGGGCCAGCCGGTGCTCGACGTCGAGGCCGAGATCGAGCGGGAGATCGCCGGCCTCCAGGAGCTCTGAGCGGACGGTATGGGACTGCGGCGGCGAGTCGGCGAGGGCGTCTGGGAGTGGGGCCTCGAGGCCGACGTCGGCCGCCAGCTGCGGCGCGCCGGGGCGCGGCTGGGCGGCCGTGACCGCCACGGCGCCGTCCGCGCGGCCGTCGCCGGCCGGCGGATCCTGATCACCGGGGCCTCCTCGGGGATCGGGATGGAGGTCGCCCGGCGGCTCGGATTCGCCGGGGCCGAGGTGCTGCTCGTCGCCCGGCGGGTGGAGCCGATGGAGCAGGTGGCCGATGAGATCGCCGCGCGCGGCGGCGTCCGGCCGGTGATGCTGTCGTGCGACCTCGCGTCCACCGGTGAGGTCGACGCGCTCGTGGGGCGGGTCCGTGAGATGTCCGGCGGAGTCGATGTGCTCGTCAACAACGCCGCCCACTCGATCCGTCGCACGCTGCACGACTCCTCCGAGCGCCTGCACGACTTCGAGCGGCTGATCCGGCTCAACTACCTCGCCGTGGTCCAGCTCACCCTGCCGCTGGTCAGCGACATGCGCGAGCGCGGCTCCGGCCAGGTCGTCAACGTCTCGACGATGGGAACCCAGTTCGGGCCCGAGCCGCGGTTCGGCGCCTACCTCGCCTCGAAGGGCGCGCTCGATGCGCTCGCCCGCTCCGCGGCCCCGGAGACCCGGCGCGACGGGGTCGTGTGGACGACGGTCCACATGCCGCTCGTGCGCACCGCGATGATCCGCCCGAGCTCGGTCTACCGGCGCGCGCCGGCGATGTCGGTCCCCGCCGCCGCCTCGATGGTGATCGACGGCATCGTCCGCCGGCCGGTGCGGGTGAGCCATCCGTACGGGATCGCCACCCGGCTGATCGACATGGCGATGCCGGCCCCGCTCGAGCGGATGATGGGCAGCCCGCTCGCTCGCGGGCTGTAGCGCCGCCGTGCCGGCCGACACGGCATCATCCCCATCGTGAGCGCCGCGTTGCGCCAGCCACGAGTCGCGATCGTTGGCGCCGGGATGTCCGGCCTGTGCATGGCCGCGCGGTGCAAGCTCGCCGGGATCGAGGACTTCACGGTCTACGAGAAGGCGAGCTCCGTCGGCGGGACATGGCGCGACAACACGTACCCGGGGCTCACCTGCGACGTCCCGTCGCGCTTCTACCAGTTCCGCTTCGCCCCCAAGCCCGACTGGTCGCACATGTTCTCCCCGGGGGCCGAGATCTGGGCCTACTTCGACGAGGTCGCCGACCGGCTCGGGATCCGCCCCCACGTGCGGACGGGCTGCGAGGTGACCGAGGCCCGGTATGGCGATGCCGGCTGGACGCTCACCCTCGCCGACGGGTCGACCGACACGGTCGACTTCCTGATCACGGCCTGCGGGGTGCTGCGGATCCCCCACATCCCGGACATCCCGGGGATGAGCGCGTTCGGCGGGGCGATCTTCCACTCCGCGCGCTGGGACCACGACGTCGCACTCGCCGGCCGGCGCGTCGCCGTGATCGGCACGGGATCGACGGGCGCGCAGATCGTCGGTGCGCTCGGCGGTGTCGCCGAGCGGCTGACGCTGTTCCAGCGCACACCGCAGTGGATCGCCCCGATGCCGAATCCCCGGCAGCCCCGGTTCGTCAACGAGCTCCACCGCCGGTTCCCGGCGCTCAACCGGATCGACTACGACCTCACGCGGCTCGGCTTTGAGTGGGCGGCCGAGGCGCTCACCTCCCGCGGGCTGCGTCGCCGCGCGGTGCAGGCGATGTGCCGCCGGCACCTGCGGCGCGCGGTCGAGGATCCCGAGCTCCGCCGCGCGCTCACCCCGGACTACGAGCCGATGTGCAAGCGGCTCGTCGCCTCCTCGGCGTTCTACCCCGCGATCCAGCGCCCCGACGTGGCGCTCGTCACCGACGCGATCACCGGGATCGAGCGAGATGGGGTGCGGAGTGCGGACGGCACTCTGCACGACGCCGACGTGATCGTGCTCGCCACCGGGTTCGACGCCCATGCCTACATGCGCCCGCTCCGCATGGTCGGTCGCGACGGCGTCACGCTGGAGGAGGCCTGGCGGGACGGCCCGCGGGCGTACCTCACCGTCGCGATGCCCGGATTCCCGAACTTCTTCACGCTGATGGGGCCGCACAGCCCGGTCGGCAACTACAGCCTGACCGAGATCGCCGACACGCAGGCGAAGTACATCGCGGCGTGGATCGGGCGGTGGCGCGAGCGCCGGTTCGCCGCCGCGGAGCCGCGCGCCGAGGCCACCGACCGCTTCAACGCCGAGCTGCGCGCCGCGCTGCCGGGAACGGTGTGGGCCACCGGATGCGACAGCTGGTACCTCGGCCGCGACGGGCTCCCCGAGCTGTGGCCGTGGGTCCCGCAGCGCCACCGCCAGATGCTCGCCGAGCCCCGCGAGGAGGATTTCCGCCTGGAGCCGGTGGCCGCGGACGCCCCGGTCCCGGCGTGATCGCCCGCACCCGGCGCGCCGCCGTGCGCGAGTTCACGCGGGCGACGGGCGCGTGGGCGATGCGGGCCGCTGCCCCTGGCCGGAGCGCCGCGCCGAGTCGACTCGATCGGCGCCTCGCGCCGGCGCCGGAGTGACGGTCTCGGCCGGAGCACTGTTCCCGGCCGCGTACGACGACGCCGTCACGAGCTATCGCGCGCTCGCTGCCGGGGGCGGCCGGTGATCGTCGCCGGGGACTCCGCCGGGGGTGGGCTGACGCTCTGCCGTGGCCCTCGCCGCCAGGGACCTCGGCCTGCCGGCCCCGCACGCGCTGTTGATGCTGAGCCCGTGGCTCGACCTCACCGCGCCGGTCGCCGACGCCCGCGCCGAGCCGCTCCTGCGCCCGTCGCTCGTCGCCGACTTCGCGACGACGTACACGCCACAGGCCGCCGACCGCGAGGACCCGCGGGCCTCGCCGCTCCTCGGCGACCTCGGCGACCTGGCGCCGATACACGTCGAGACGGGCCTCGGCGATCCGTTCGCGCCGCAGGCCGAGCGGCTCGAACGGGCCGTCCGCGAGGCCTCCGGGACGGTCACACACCACCGCCACCCGGGCCTGTGGCACGCGTTCCACGTCGTCCCCGCTCCGCTGCTCCCGGAGGCCGGCGGCGGCTGTCCGGGCGGCTGCTGGGGCGCTGGGGTAGGCTGCGCGCCATGGCTGACGGACGCAAGATGGAGTTGGACGAACTGGTCAACCGTCCAGGCACGTACTTCAACCCCCAGACCGAAGTGCTGATCATCGTCGACGACTCGCCGGACCTCGATTCGGAGATCTTCGACATGGAGAAATACGAGGGCGCCGACTGGGTGCTGATCGCCGACGAGGTGCCGGTCGACGAGCATGCCCGGGACGAGCTGATTGAGCGCTTCCAGACCGACGCCCAGCCCTTCACGCCGGACGAGGAGGACCTCGGCGACGAGGAGGACGAGGAGCCGGAGTTCGACGCCGACCAGGATTAGCTGGTCGGCGGGGCTGGTGGGGCGAGGTGCAGGAGGGCTTTCAAGGTGCGCTCGGTCCGGGCGGCGTGGGTCGTGACGTGCGCCCAGGTGAACCGGACGGGCCGCCAGCCGTGCATGGTGAGCCGCTGATCCTTTCGCCGGTCTGAATCGAACTTGGCGCGGTGGCCGTGGAACCGCAGGCCGTCGGCTTCGACGACGAGCCGGTGCGCGGGCCAGGCGAAGTCCGCCCGGATCGCCGGCTCGCCGTCGGGCAGGGCGATCCATTCATTGATCCGGGGCAGCGGCAGCCGGGCCCCGCGCAGCAGCGCGAGCAGCGCCTCCTCGAACTGGCTCAAGGTGATCGTGCTGCCGCCGGTGTGCTGGGCGAGGACGGCGGCGAGGCGTTTGTGGCCCGAGGCATGCGGGTGGCGGCCGAGCACGGCGCGGAGCGGCCGCGCGTCCAGGAGACCGAGGACCTCGGCCTGGTCGAAGGCGCGCTCGAGGCCGCGGCGCGGAAGCACTGCCGCGAGGTCGAGCAGCGTCCGCGCGGGGGTGGTGCAGGGGATGCCGTGAGAGCTGGTCGTCTCCTCGGCGATGTCGAGTCCGGGGGCCCGGTGGACGAGCAGGCCCGCGTGGTGGCGGCCGATGCGGTGCGGGACGGTGACCTCGATCTTCGTGTGGCCATGGTCGCGCAGGCCGATCAGGGCGCCAGCGCTGCGATGGGAGAGGACCGCGCCTGGACCGCACGCGAGCACCGCGGCGAGGTAACGGCCATCGCGGGTGAGCAGGACCGGCGGGACGAGCGCGTAGACGGCGCGGTGGATGCGGTGGAGGCGGCCGCTCCGGACGCGGCGGCTCGCCGCGCTCCTCGAGATGCCGAGCGCGTCGAGCTGGGCGAGGCTGACAACCGCGTGTTGGCGCGCCGCAAGCTCGGCCAACCGCAGGTCCTGGTGATCTAAGTTGCGCTGAGCGCGACTTGTGTGCCCAGCATCCGCCATCCGGGGAGCGTGGCGCGGATCTCGTCACGCGTGGGTGACGGAAGTGGAACTTCTCTGTGCCGGGCTACTGGCCGAGCAGCGAGGCGCAGGCCTGGAGCTTCGACATGTCGGTGCCGGCGCCATGGAGGCAGTTGCTGTACTTGTCGACGCCGCTGGCGGCGGAGCTCGGGGTGGTGGTGCCGGTCGCGCCCGTGGCGCCGGTGGCTCCCGTCGTGCCCGTCGCTCCCGTGGAGCCCGTCGCGCCCGTGGTGCCGGTTGAGCCGAGGGCACCGAGCGCCCCGGTGGAGCCCGTGGCCCCCGCGGCCCCGGTCGAGCCGGCCGCCCCGGTCGACCCCGTGGCCCCGGTCGCCCCGGTGGTCCCGGTCGCCGCCCCCGAGGCCGCACCGGACGTCCCGGTCGCCCCCTGGAGCAGGCTCTGGAGCTGCGTCTGGAACTCCGCGTACGGCTTGACGCTCGTCGGCGGGGTGATCGTCTGTGGCTGGTTCAGGTTCGCGTAGGCGAGGTCGAGCGAGATGTGGGCGAAGGTCATGCCGCCGAGCTGGGAGGAGATCTGGCCGGTGATCGGCACCCCGAGGTCGAGCGAGAGCCGGCGGAGGGTCCTGTCGCCGGTGCCGGTCCAGATGTCGATCACCGGGTTGCGGACGCCGCCGAGCAGGGCGCGGGTCGACTGGGTGAGGCCGTTCTTCAGGGAGGCGGTGCTCGTCCCGCCGATCGAGCCGGCGCTCTGGAGGAACTTGTTGAAGTCGGCGCTGAAGGCGGTGAGGTCGATCCCGGCGCGGATATGGGTGGTGCTCGTCCCGCCGACCGTCTCGTGACCGACGACCACCGGGTTCTTCAGCCACTTCATCGGCGCGATCCCCAGCTTGCTGAGGCCGGCCGAGCCCGTCGGGGTGACCGAGGAGAAGCTCGTGGCGAGCTGCTTGAACGTCGCCGCCGGGAGCTGGTAGCCGACGCCCTGGTAGGTGATGTATCCGGCGGTGCCGGTGGAGAGGATGCCGAGCGACCCGGTGGTCCCCATCCCGCTCAGCGTGATGCTGAAGTTCGATGCCGGCGGCTTGTTCTGCCCGAGGGTCTGGAACGGGCCGCCGAACCCGAGCGTGATCGGCCCGGTGATCGTCGAGGAGCCCGTCGGCTGGACGGTGAGCTTGAAGCTGAGGCTGCCGCTGTTGATCGTGTGCGGGCTGCTGAAGGTCTGGCTGAGCAGGCTCGAAGCGCTCGGCGACCCGCTGCTGCCGCAGGCCGACACGGTGACCGCTGCCACCACCAGGACTCCCACGAGGAGCGCAATTTTCGCCGTCGACCGTCGCATCCGACCCGGGCGAATCTAGCATCGGGCCCCATGCGCATGAGCCACTTCGCAGCCGCTCTGACCGCGGCCCTCGCCCTCTCCACGACCTCCCCCGCAGGCGCCGAGACGGTCCTCAGGATGGCCGCGGACGGCACCGTGTCGACGGTGTCGGACCCGTACCTGCGGGCCGCCGAGACGGTGCCCGTCCCTGCGCCCGCCCGCCACGGCGCGGTGGCCCGCAGCGCTCGAACGACGACGATCTCCGCCGCGCTCAGCCACCTGCGTCACACCGGAGCGATCACCGCCGCCCAGCAGCACGCCGACTACTCCGCGGTCACGTCGGCCGTGGCCACTGCGAACCGGCTCGGCGGCACCCGCGGCGCCGAGCTCACCGGCGTGATCGACAACTTCCGGACCGTCGCCGCCGAAGGTCTGCTGTCGGCGACGCGGCTGCCGGCGCTGATGCTCACGGTGCGCCGCAACGTCCAGTGGTGGAGCCATGGCGGGCTGCTCGCATCCGGCCAGCGAGTCGAGTTCTCGGGCTCGGACATCGTCTGGGAGCACTACTCCGGCCAGGGCATCGAGCTCCAGGAGCTCGGGAGCTTCGGCAAGGCCAACGGCATGTTCGACGCCCGCCAGTACCCGCGGATGCGCAAGCTGCTCGGCCAGCTGATCCCGCTCGCGGTCAACCGGTCGGGGGGGATCGCGTGGGAGTACTTCTTCGCGTTCGAGGCCGGGCAGCCGCCGTGGACGAGCGCGATGTCCCAGGCGACGGCGATCGAGGCTCTCTCCCGGGCGTACCGCACCAACCACGACGCCGCCTACCTGCGGCTCGCCGCGGCGCGCGCTGCCGGTGCTCGTGGCCCGCGCCGCCGACCGGGGTGAGCGTCCCGACCCGGCGCGGCCGCCGCTACCTCCTGTACTCGTTCGCGCCCGGCGAGGCGGTGATCAACGGCGTTCCTCCAGACCCTGATCGGGCTGAAGGAGTTCATCAACGTCAGCCACGACCCGCGGGCCGAGCGGCTGTTCGCCCAGGGTGACGCCGAGGCCCGGGCCGAGCTCCCGCAGCTACGACACCGGTGCGTGGTCGCTGTACCAGCCGGGCCAGGAGTCCACGCTCGATTACCACCAGCTCGTCACCGGGTTCCTCCAGACGCTGTGCGGCCTCACCCACACGCCCCTGTACTGCACCGTCGGCAAGCGGTTCAACGCCTACCTCCACACCCCGCCGGCGCTCACCCTGCTCACCACCCGCGTGCGGGCCGGGGCGGGGGCGACGCTCAGCTTCCGGCTGTCGAAGGCCTCCCACGTCGGGGTGATCGTGACCGGGGCGGGCGGCGGGCCGCAGTACCTGTACACGAGCGCCTCGTTCCCGTACGGCGTCGGCAGCTTCGCGCTCAAACCGCTTCCCTCCCCCGGCCGCTACTCGGTGGCCCTCGCGGCGACCGACCTCGCCGGCAACTTCCACCGCACGACGGCGACCCTCACCGCTACCCGATAGTCGCGCGGCGAGACGGGCGGACGTCACGCGAGACTCGTAGACTCGCCGGATCGATGGGAGAGACAGGCGGATGACGCCGCGGACGATCCTCTACACCGGCAAAGGCGGCGTGGGCAAGACGTCGGTCGCCGCCGCCACCGCGCGGCGCTGCGCCGCCGACGGTCGCCGCACGCTCGTGCTCTCGACCGATCCGGCCCACAGCCTGTCCGAGGTCCTCGGCACCGAACTCGACGCCGACCCCCGAGGAGATCGGCCCCCGCCTGTGGGCCCAGGAGATCGATGCCCAGCGGGAGATGGAGCGCCACTGGGCCGGCGTGCAGAGCTGGCTCGGCGAGCTGCTGATCGACCGCGGTATCGACCGGATCTCGGCCGAGGAGCTCACCGTGCCGCCCGGGATGGACGAGCTGTTCGCACTGCTCACGCTCCAGCGCCACAGCGCCGACGGGGCGTTCGACGTGATCGTCGTCGACTGCGCGCCGACCGGGGAGACCCTGCGCCTGCTGTCGTTCCCCGACGCCGCTCGGTGGTGGCTCGAGAAGGTGTTCCCGGCCGAGCGCCAGCTGCTCGCCGCGGCCCGGCCGATCGCCCGCACGCTGCTCGACGTCCCGCTGCCCACGCGCGAGGCGCTCGGCGATGTCCACCGCCTCTCGCAGTCGCTCGTGGCCATGAACGAGATCCTCCGCGACCGTGAGCGGTGCACGATCCGGCTCGTCATGAACCCGGACCGGATGGTCGTCGGCGAAGCGATGCGGACCTTCACCTACCTCAACCTGTACGGGTTCCTCACCGACGCGATCATCGTCAACCGCGTGTTCGGCGAGGAGATCGGCGAGTTCCTCGCCGGGTGGCGGGAGGTCCAGCAGGAGCAGCTCGCGCTCGTGCGCTCGGCCTTCTCCCCGGTGCCCGTGCTGTGCGCGCCGTACTTCGAGCAGGAGGTGCTCGGGGACGAGATGCTCGACCGGCTGGCCGGCGCGCTGTTCGATGGCGATGCACACGACGCGGGCGCGGTGCTACACGACTCGCTCACGCAGGAGCTCATCGTCGACGCCGACGGCGGCACGTTGCGGCTGGCGCTGCCGTTCGCCGAGAAGGGCGAGCTGACGCTGAAGAAGATCGGCCTCGAGCTCGTCGTCGGGGTCGGGCGACAGCGCCGGACGATCATGCTGCCGCCCGCGCTCGCGGCGATGCAGCCCGACGGCGCCCGGCTCCACGACGGAGACCTGGAGGTGAGCTTCCGTGCGACAGGACGACCCGTCCGGGCCTGAGGACCTCCTCGCCCGGCTCGAGGCCCGCCTCGACCGCGCGGCCGAGGCCGCCGAGCGGCTGATCGGTGAGGCCACGCGCGAGGCCAAGCGGGACGCGACGCGGACCCCGGAGGACCCGAGCGCAGACGCCACGACCCCGGACGACGGCGAGCCGCCCCCGACCGACGAGCGCCCACCCCCCGCGGGCTGGCAGACCCGCCGCTCCGCCGAGCAGACGCCCGGGGACCTCGAGCTGCTGCTCCAGGTGATCGGGTCGCTGCGCGAGCGCGTCCCGAGCGACCTCCAGCGCCGGCTCGCCGAGGCTCTGCGGGAGCTGCTGCTGGCGCTGCGGGCGCTGATCGACTGGTACCTCGAGCGGGCCGAGCGGCACCGCCGGGAGCCGGTCGAGGTCCAGGACATCCCGATTCTCTAGAAACCGGTCATCCGCCGGTGCGGGGATCCTCGCGGACGGCTCGCGAGGCTGCCCGGATCGGCCGTGACCGAGCCTACAATCGGCCACGTGCCCTCGACTCCGGACGCCCCCTCCAGGCACTCCGGCGGGTCGCTCGACGGGCGACCTGGCGGGTTGGACGCGAACGCTCATCGGCCGGCTCATCCATGCCTGGCGCGTGCTTCCGCGGGAGCGGCGGCTCGCCGCGGCGGCGAGCATTGCGCTGTTCTTCGTCCTGTTCCTGCCCTGGTACCAGGAGACCGTCGTGGTGCCGGGGGCGAAGAGCGCCTCGGCCGCGACCGCCTCGGTCACCGGCTGGGGCCACTTCTCGTTCGTCGAGGCCGCTGTGCTGCTCGTCTCGGCCTCGGTGCTGATGCTGCTGTTCCAGCGCGCCGAGGGGCGGGCGTTCCACATTCCCGGCGGCGACGGAGGGGTGATCTTCGCCGGCGGAGTCTGGACCTGTCTGCTCGTCGCCTGGCAGATGTTCGACAAGCCCTCGGCGAGCATCCACGGCGGCGGCGCCTCGATCTCGGGGATCGAGTGGGGCATCTTCGCCGCGCTCGCCGCGGCCGGTCTGCTCGCCTACAGCGGCTCGCGGATCCGCAGCGCCCACCGGCCCGAGCCGCCGTTGCCCGGCGAGACGCGCCCGCCCTCCGGTCCGGGGATCGTCCTCGCGTCCCCCGACGAGCCCGGGCGGATCGAGGCCACCGAGGCGACGGTCCCCGTCCGTTCCGCCCCGGTCATCCCGGCGCCGGTTCGCGCCGGCGATGCGGGCGACGACGCCGCCGCACGATCCTCACGGAGCGCGCCGCCACAGGACGCCCCACCGCGGGACAGCCCGCCACAGGACGCCCCACCGCGGGACAGCCCGGCGCAGGACGCCCCGCCGCGCGACACGCCGCCCCGGGACGCCCCGGCGCCCGTTCCCCCCGGCCACCGACCCCGCGGCTGGCTCAGCGCTCCCCCCCGGCACAAGCGCGACGACGGCGAGCAGCTGACGATGCCGCTCGACCGCGACGAGTAGCCCACCGAAGCCCCCGCTAGGGCTGCGCCAGGAACTGGAACGTGAAGTACGCGCTGACGAGCCCGATGATCACGATGCCGGCGATGATCATCGTCTGCGAGCGGATGATGTGGCCCATCGTCCCGGTGACGACGCCGATGATCAGCACGGTGAAAACGTCCCGTAGGGGATGTTCGTCGTGAGGCGCGAGCGGCCACAGCATTCTCTGAACCCTATATTTAGCTCGTGGACGTGAGCCCCACCTCAGTGCAGGACGTCGCCGAGGGCCTGCAGTCAGGCCGGTTATCTCCCCGGCGAGACAACCGCACTCGTCTCCTACCTGGCGACCAGGCTCGGCAAGCCCGTGCTCGTCGAGGGGCCGGCCGGCGTCGGCAAGACGGAGCTGGCCAAGGCGCTCGCCCGCTACCTCGACCGGCGGCTCGTGCGCCTGCAGTGCTACGAGGGCCTCGACGAGGCGAAGGCCCTGTACGAGTGGAACTACCGCAAGCAGCTGCTGCGGATCCAGACCGAGTCCGAGGACAGCGGCTGGGATGACGTCCAGGACGACATCTTCGGCGAGGACTTCCTGCTCCAGCGGCCACTGATGACCGCGATCGCCTCCGAGCAGCCGGTCGTGCTGCTGATCGACGAGATCGACAAGACCGACCAGGAGTTCGAGGCGATGCTGCTCGAGCTGCTCTCCGACTTCCAGATCTCGATCCCCGAGCTCGGGCCGATCACGGCCAAGAGCCACCCCGTCGTGCTGCTCACGTCGAACAACACCCGTGAGCTCACCGAGGCGCTGAAGCGCCGCTGCCTGTACCTGTGGCTCGACTACCCCGAGCTCGAGCACGAGCTGGCCATCGTCCGGCTCCACTCGCCCGAACTCGGCGAGACGATCGCGCGGAAGCTGGTCGAGATCGTCCACCAGGTCCGCGAGCTCGACCTCAAGAAGCCGCCGAGCATCGCCGAGTCCGTCGACTGGGCCCGGGCGCTGCTGCTGCTCGGAGCCGAGGACATCGACGGCGATACCTTCCGCGAGACGATGAGCGTGATCGTCAAGCACCGCACCGACCTCGACACCGTCGCCGCGCGCGTCGGGGTCAAGCTCGAGTCCGCGGACGGCCAAGCGGCGGCGTAGCCCGGCGATGGCCGCGCGGCCGCCCGACGACGGCAAGCTCCACCCGCGGATCCCCGACCGCGTGCCCGGCGGGATGCAGGGCCAGCTGCTGGCGTTCGCCGAGGAGCTCCGCGAGGAGGGGATGGCCGTCGGCACCTCCGAGCTGCTCGACGCCTTCGAGGCGCTCGGCCACCTCTCGTGGACCGAGCAGGTGGCGTTCCGGGCCGGCCTCGCGGCGACGATCGCCAAGTCGCCCGATGACCGCCGGGTGTTCGACCTCGTGTTCGATCGGTTCTTCTTCCGCGCCGCCGAGGCCGAGGCCTCCCGTCAGGGGATCTCCGAGTCCCCGGGCGGGGCCGGCGGCCGCGAGGGCGAGGCCGAGCTCGACGTCGACGCGCTCCGCGAGCAGATCGCCCAGGCGCTCGCCGAGGGGGACGAGGGCGCGCTGCGTGACCTCGCCCGGCTGGCGATCATGGCCTTCGGCAAGGGCGAGGGCTCCGGGGTGCTCGGGGTCGACGTACAGCGGATCCGCCGTGCCCTCGGCCTCCGGGCCGAGCCCCAGCCCGACCTGCCGCCCGGCGATCCCCGCCGCCAGGGTGTTCCCCGGGAGGCGCTCCGGCGCTTCGAGGCGCACCTGCGGCGCGAGCTCGAGCGCCAGCAGATCGCCCGCACGGCGAGCCTGCCTCCGAAGCGGCCGCTCAACGAGCTCGATCGCGCGTTGCCCACCGGTCCGATCCAGGACCTCGCCGCTGTCCATCGGGTCGTCACGCAGCTCAAGCGCCGGCTCGCCACCCAGGGCCACGAGCTCCGCGGCCGCAAGCGCCACGCCCACGTCGATGTCCGGCGCACGATGCGAGCCTCGCTCCAGACCGGCGGCGTGCCGGTGGAGCTGAAGTACCGCCCGCAGCGCCCACGGCGGCCGGAGATCTTCGTGCTGTGCGACGTGTCGACCTCGGTGACGAGCGCCTCGACGTTCTTCCTCAGCGTCCTGCACGCGCTCCATGACGCGTTCCGCAAGCTCCGGTCGTTCGTGTTCATCGAGCGGATCTCCGAGGTGACCGAGGTATTCGAGCGCGAGCGGGACTTCCGCGCCGCCAGCGAGGCGATCGGCCGCGATGCCGGCGTCGCCGACATCTCCGGGTACACCGACTACGGCCGGGTGTGGACCGAGTTCCTCAACCTGATCGAGGACGAGCTGCATCCCCGGGCGACGGTGATCGTGCTCGGCGACGCACGGACGAACGGCCGCCCACCCCGCGACGAGGTGTTCGCGGCGATCGCGGCCAAGGCCGGCCGCACGTTCTGGCTCAACCCGGAGCCGCGGCTGTACTGGAACTACGGGGACAGCGTGATCTCCTCCTACGAGCAGCACTGCACCGCCTTCGAGTGCTGGCGGACCGATCAGCTCGAGGACTTCGTGAAGGCGCTGACGCAGCCGATCACGGCCTGACGCAGGTCACGGCTGCGCGCCGTGCGCGCCGCGGTCCCGCGCGAGCGAGCTCTCCTCCACGAACTGCGTCCGCACCGTCCGGGTGTCCCCGTTGGCGTCGATCAGCGTCCACGTCGCCGTGTAGGCACCGGGTGCCAGCCCGGCGACGGCGACTCCCCGGGCCCGGTTGACGTTCGCGGCCCGGAACGCCGCCCGATGGCCGCCGGCCCGGACGACCCGGAGGGCGATCCGGTCGCCGGTGGCGTACGACGTCGAGCCGTCGCCCGGCACCGGCAGCACCGACTGCGCGGTGGCCACGAACGGGCCGTAGAGGGTCGCGTCCTCGCTCGGCGAGGTCCCGGAGATCCGCGGCACCTCAGTCCCGGTCTGGCCCGGCCCGTCCGCATCGGGCTGGACGATCGAGCCGAGCGGCATCCCGGCCGCGCGTCCGTCGAGCGGGCAGACGAGGCCGTCCCCGGTCACACCCTGGGCGCCGACCCCGGTGCCGATCGGCGGCTCCCCGACCGGCGGACCGACGTACACCCCGGGCTCGCAGGTGCCGCCGACGGCGAAGCCCGAGCTGCCACGCAGGTCGAGCCGCAGATGGGCGACGTGGAGCGTCGACACGGTGCGGCCGGTGGCCGAGACGAGACCGAGCACGTCGCCGCCGCGGAGCGCCTGCCCGCGGCCGCCGAACGGTCCGAACGACGCCTCGCCGAGGTGATCGGCCCGGGCCCGGACGCGGCGGCCACCGCGGCGGCGGACGAGCGTGTAGATCCGGCGCGGGACGAGACCCTGGCAGGCCACCGACTGGCGGCGCAGGTCGGCATGACAGGCGGCGATCCCGCCGACCGGGAAGGGGACGAGCGGGTTGGTGACCGCGGCGGCCGCGCCGGGCTCGCCGAGGGTGACGGTCATCGTCACGAGCGCGCCGTACGGCGCATCGGACGTCGAGGCCCGGTTGTCGGTGCTCGTCAGCGTCAGCCGGCTGTTCGGGCGGATCCGGCTCGACTGCACCCGGGCGCTGTCGTTGCCGGCGCACGCGAGCAGCGGCGAGCCCGCGGCGGCGCCGTCGATCCGCAGCGCGAGGCTCCCGACCTGCGAGCACGGGGAGACAAGGACCGATCCGCGGCCGACCGCGAAGCCGTGGTCAAGGTCGAACCATCCGGTCCAGCCGCTCGCCGTGAACGGATTCCCGCCATCGCCTGTGAGGATCAGCTGGTCGGGCGGTCCACCCTTCCCGTATTCGACGAGGATCGCGTCACGGTCATCGCCGACGGCCATCGGCGCGCCGATCGGGGAGTCGAGCTCGACCTGCCAGCGGCCGCGGGCGTCGGTCTGCCCCACCCCGATCCCGACGACCTGGTCGCCCCGGACGAGGCCCGCCTCGACCGGGATGCTGGCGGCGATCCCGGTCGCGCCGGACAGCGTTGCCGAGTACTGGGTCATCGCCACAGTGGGCAGGCCGGCGGTCGTGCCGGCGACGGTCGAGCTCTGCCGGCAGCCCGAGTCGCGGTTCGACCACATCGTCTGCACGAGGTACTCGTGGCCGGCGAGCAGCTGGTTGTACGGCGCGCCGTTGGCAGCGTGGCCGAGCGGTGTGCCGTCCTGGGGGCCGACCTCGCATTTGTCGCCGACCTCGAACCCGTTCGGGTCCATCCACCCGTTGCCCATCGGGTCGCTGATCGCCTCGACGACCTCGTGGGCGACGACGTCGAGCACCGACTCGGCCTCGGGGTTGCCCTGCGGATCGCTGCCCGCCGGCGGGTTCTGCTCGACGAGCGGGTCGGGCATCACGGCGTACACGACCGCCTGCCCGCCGGTGCTGAACAGTGAGTGGTACCCGGCGTAGGCGTTCGTGGCGCACGCCGTCGCGGTCACGCAGGTGTCGACGTCGGGCGGCAGGAACACCATCCACAGGTCGTGCAGGCCCGTGCCCGAGGGGTCGCGAGCCCGGATCACGCGCGCCAGCTCGAGCTGGATCTGTCGGTCGCTCAGACAGGCCACGATCCCGGCCGGCGAGGCGCAGGCCCGGGCCGCGGTGGGGTATGGCGCCGTGTCGGTGACCGAATCGCGGGCCGGGTCGTAGGACATCGCGCTCGCCCCCGCCCCACTGCCGTCGCCGAACTCGTGCAGCAGCGCGAAGGCGTTGTCGGTCCGGCCCGAGGCTGCGGCGGCGTCGGCCGTGAACTGCTGGACGAGGTTCGTGTAGCCCGGTACCCCGGCGGAGGGGGCGCCACTGAAGCGGAAGCCCGTGGGCGCCCAGAAGACGGTGTGGAGATGGACTGTGCGCATCACCGGACCCCCGTGGTAGACGACGGGGATCACCGGCGGCAGTGGCGAGGCGGCGCGGTTGCGGGCCGGGATCAGCCCGAGCGCAGAGGCCGCCCGCGGCGCGAACGTCCCGGGCCGCGGCGCTGCGTAGGCGCTCCCGCCGTGGGGCGGGATCCCGTGCAGCGACGGCAGCTTGGCCGGCCAGTGGGACGTCCGGGCCCCGGCCTCGTCGACGGCACCGACGCCGAGCAGCGCGATCACGCCGAGGAGCGCCAGGCAGATCGACAGCAAGCGGGTGCGCCCCATCAGGTCGCGCACGCTACCGGACGCCGGACCCATCTCGGTACCATCCGGCCCAGAGCCTGTGTCAAACAGGGGTGCTGGCGGGACAGCCGGCTGAGATAGCGCCTCGCGATCGCATCGCAGAGAACCCCGGCGCTGACCCTTTGAACCTGTGGGGTAATGCCCGCGGAGGGAGATCAGTGCGACCGACGACAATCCGCCACCGGCGACCGCGCCCCGGAAGGGAAGCGCGGTGATCGAGACGCCGGCTCAGTCGGGGTCGATCGGCGCCCGCGCGCAGACCGTCGCGCTGCGCGAGGTCACCCGCACGTACGCCTCGCGGCGCGGAGCGGTGACCGCGCTCCGGGACCTCTCGCTCCGCGCCGAGGCCGGCGAGGTGATCGCCGTCGTCGGCCCGAGCGGGTGCGGGAAGACGACGCTGCTCGAGCTCGTCTGCGGCCTGCAGCGGCCCGATGCGGGTGCGGTCGAGTGCGCGCCGGCCGCGCTGATGCCGCAGAGCGACCTGCTGCTGCCGTGGGCCACCGCGCTCGACAACGCCGGCCTGGCGCTGCGCTCGGCGGGAGCGAGCCGGGCGCAGGCGCGCGCCCAGGCGGCGCCGTGGTTCGATCGCCTCGGGCTCGCCGGCTTCGAGCGCGCGCGGCCGGCCGAGCTCTCGGGCGGGATGCGTCAGCGCGTGTCGTTCCTGCGCACGCTGCTCGCGGGCAAGCCCGTGCTCGCGCTCGACGAGCCGTTCGCCTCGCTCGACGCGCTCACCCGGACCGAGATGCAGGGGTGGCTCTCGCATGTGCTCCAGGAGGAGCCCCGCACCGTGGTGCTCATCACCCACGACGTCGAGGAGGCGATCGTGCTCGCCGACCGGGTGGCGGTGATGTCCCCCCGGCCCGGGACGGGTGCTGGAGGAGCTGTCGGTCCGGCTGCCGCGGCCCCGCCGGCGGACCGACCCCGCCGTCGCCCAGCTCCGCGCCCGTGCGCTCGAGCTGCTGGGAGTGCCGGCATGAGGCGTGTGCTGCTCCCCGTGCTGCTGCTGCTCGCGCTGCTCGGGGCGTGGGAGCTGTACGTCGACCTCGGCGGCGTCGACGACCTGCTGCTCGCCTCCCCGCACCAGATCGCCCAGTCGATCGTCGACGACCGCGGCCTGTTGTGGAGCAACTTCCTCGTCACGCTCCAGGAGGTCACGTTCGGGATCGCCGTGGCCGCCGTGGCCGGGCTGGTGCTGGCGATCGCGTTCCACGCCGTCGAGCCCGTGCGCACCGCCCTGTATCCGCTCGTCGTCGCCTCCCAGGCGATCCCGGTCGTGCTGCTCGCGCCGCTGCTGATGCTGTGGCTCGGGTTCGGGATCCTGCCCAAGGTCGTCGTCGTCGCGCTCGTGTCGTTCTTCTCGGTCGTCGTGGCGACTGTCGACGCCCTCGCGGGCGTCGATCCCCAGCTCCGGAAGCTGATGCGGACCTTCGACGCCTCGCGGTGGCGTACCCTGCGCGAGCTCGAGCTCCCCGCCGCACTCCCCGGTGTGTTCACCGGGATGCGGATCGCGGTCGCCGTCGCGGTGATCGGCGCCTTCATCGGCGAGACCGAGGGCTCATCCAACTCCGGCCTCGGATACCTGTTCCTGATCTCCTACAACCAAGACCTCACCGCGCGCTGCTACGCCACGGTGGTCATCCTCTCGCTGTTCGCGATCGGGCTGTTCGCGCTGCTCACGGTGAGTGAGCGCCTCGCCCTGCCCTGGACCCATCAACCCTCGGAGATGCCTTCGTGAAACACCGCCTCGCCCCCCTGCTCGCCGTGAGCGCCCTCGCCTTGACGCTGGCCGCCTGCGGCGAGAAGAAGGACGTGATCACCACGCCCGCGGGCCACGGCCAACCCGTGACGCTGATGCTCGACTGGGTGCCGAACGCCGACCACGTCGGGATCTACCAGGGGCTCGCGCAGGGTCAGTTCGCCAAGGCGGGGATCGACCTCCACCTCCAGGTGCCGACCGACCCGGCGTCCCCCCTGCAGCTGCTGGAGGCGGGCAAGGTCGACGCGGCGATCTCGTACGAGCCCGAGGTGCTGCTGGCCCGCAACCGCGGTGAGCCACTCGTGTCGGTCGCGGCGATCGTCCAGCGTCCGCTCACGTCGATCATCTCGATCGGCTCGCAGAAGATCACCTCGGTGTCGGCGCTCAAGGGCAAGCACGTCGGCGACGCCGGCATCCCCTACCAGCACGCGTACCTCCAGACGATCCTCGCCCGGGCCGGAGTGCCGTCGAACAAGGTGACCGAGGTGAACGTCGGCGGGGCGCTGGTCCAGTCGATGCTCACCCACCGGGTCAACGCGACGATCGGGGGCTACTGGAACTACGAGGCGATTCAGCTCCAGCAGGCGAAGCAGAAGCCGAACGTGATCCGGGTCGACCAGGTCGGGGTCCCCAACTACGACGAGCTCGTGCTCGTCGTCAAGCGCGGCACGATCGCCAACCGCAGCGACCTCGTGCGCCGGCTCGTGCAGGCCATGGGCCGGGGCTACGAGGCGGCCCGCAGCAATCCGCAGGGTGCCGTCCACTCGCTCGTCGCGGCCAACCCCGCCCTCGACACGAAGCTCCAGACCGCGAGCGTCCGCGCGACGATGTCCTCGTTCTTCCCGACCGGCGGCCACCCGTGGGGGTGGCAGGACCGCCTCGCAGTGGAACGCGTACGGGCAGTGGATGATGGACCACCACCTGATCTCGAACCCGAACGCGATCGCCGACGCCTCCACGAACGAGCTGCTCGCCGGCCAGGGGCCGTAGCGGCCTACGCGGCCTGCGGCATCGCCACCGGCGCGACGGCGCGCACGCGGAAGGCGTAGGCCCCGGCGAGCGCCTGCCACGGCGCGTACGGGGCGAAGAACCGCGTCACGTCCTCCTCGCCGACTCGGGCACGGGGGTCGCCGGTGAGCAGCCGGCCGACGAGCTTCAGGTACCCGACGTCGCCCGCCGGGAGCTGGTCGAGGCGGCCCTGGCCGGTGCTCCCGAGCATCTGGAGCGTCCACGGACCGATGCCCGGGATCGCCCGCAGCCGCCGCCAGCCGTGCTCGTGGTCGTCAGCATCGAGGTCGACGCGGCCCCGGGCGACCTCCCGGGCGGCGCGGATCAGGGTCATCGCCCGGGCCGGCGCGAGGTCGAACGAGGCGAGGCAGGCCGGCGCGGTCCCGGCGAGCGTCGCGGCACTCGGCGCGTCGCGGAGTGCCGTGCGAGGGCAGCGCCGCCCGAGCCGGGCGACGATCCGGCGCTCGATCGCAGCCGCGCGCTCGAACTCGATCAACTGCTCGCAGATCGCCCATGCCAGCGCCTCAAAGGCGTCCGGGCGACCCCGGACCCGCACCGTGGGATCACGGCGGACGGCGGCGCCGATCAGGGGGTCGTCGCGGAAGCGGTTGTGGAACGGGGCGAGATCGTGGTCGACACCGAGCGCCTGGCGCATCCGGGCGATCCCCCGTTCGGCGCTGGACCGGTGGGCGGCCTGGGCGCCGAACAGCACCGAGCCGCCGCTGAGAGCGACGGCGCGAACGACCACCGGCTGATCCTCGACGTGCACCAGGCGGTGCAGGACGCCACGCCGGACGCGCGTCAGTCCGTCGGGGCCGCCGTGGAGGGGCAACCGCAGCGGCCACCGGGGCTCGACCTCGAGCCGGACCTCGACCTCGGCTGGACTGCTCACGGCCGGCGGTCGGAGACGACGTGCACGTCGACGATGTAGCGCCGGGTCCCGGACGCGGGGAACAGCGGCTGGCCGGGGCGCAGCTCGGGTCGCTGGAGCGCCCGGGCGAGGCGCTTGGCGTCCCGGCGGTGGAGCAGGGCGAGGGTCGCCGCGCCGGCGATGAACCCCCCGGCGGCGGCTGCCGCGGTGCGGGCCGCGGCCGGACCCGGAGCCCGCTGACTCGTCGGCACCCGCTCGCCGGCCGGGACGAGAACGGCGTCGACCTCCTCGTAGGTCACCTCGGTCACGCGCTCGGGCGGCTCCGGAACGTCCTCGGGACCGCCGCTCTGCTGCTCGCCGTCGTGCATCGGGCCTCCATGGTGTCACCGCGGGCGGCTGGAGTGAACTCCCACCGGCCGGCCAGGACGGCCCCGATACGATCACTCACGTCATGACGACCTCGATCGACGTCTTCGAGAAGGCCCGTACGTTCGAGCGCCTCGAGCAGCTCCGGGCGGCTCGCGAGCTCGACATGCTCCCGTACTTCCGGGTGCTCGAGGGCCCGACGCTGCCGATCGTCGAGATGGAGGGCGCCGAGCGGGTGATGCTCGGATCGAACAACTACCTCGGTCTCACCGGCGACGAGCGGGTGAAGCAGGGCGCACTCGACGCCCTGCACCGCTACGGCACCGGCCTCACCGGGTCCCGGTTCCTCAACGGCACGATCGACCTCCACCTCCAGCTCGAGGACGAGCTCGCCGACTGGTTCGGCACCGAGGCCGCGATCGTGTACACCACGGGCCACCAGGCGAACCTCGGCGCGCTCGGCACGATCCTCGCTCCCGGCGACACCGTCGTCGCCGACTCGGGCGACCACGCCTCGATCCTCGACGGGTGCATCCTCTCCCGCGCCAAGCTCCGTGTCTTCCGCCACAACCGGCTCGATCGCCTCGAGCGGACGCTCGAGAAGGCAGCGGGCGACGGCGGCGGCATCCTCGTGGTCGTCGACGGTGTGTTCTCGATGGAGGGCGACGTTGCACCACTCGTCGAGATCGCCGAGCTGTGCTCGCGGTTCGGCGCGCGACTGATGGTCGACGAGGCCCACGGACTCGGCGTGCTCGGGGCTCGTGGCGGCGGGAACCTCCGAGCTGCTCGGGGTCGAGGACCGGGTCGACCTGCGGATGGCGACATTCTCCAAGTCGCTCGCCTCGTGCGGTGGCGTGATCGCCGGCCCAGCCGACGTCGTCGAGTACCTGCGGATCCAGTCCCGGCCGTTCATGTTCACCGCCTCGGCCGTCCCGGCGGCGGTCGGCGCGGCCCTCGCCGCAGTGCGGATCTGCCGCTCCGACGAGGGTCGGGAGTTGTTCGCACGCGTGCTGGACAACGCGCGCTACCTCCACGACGGCCTCAGCGCTCTCGGCCTCCACGTCAGTGCCGCCGACCCGGCTCCCGGACGGGAACGTCGTCGTCACCCCGGTCGTGCCGGTCCTCGTCGGCGACGACTGGAAGGCCGGCCTGCTGTGGAAGGCCCTCTATGACGCCGGTGTCTTCGTCAACACCGCTCTGCACCCTGCGGTCCCGCCCGGCGGGGCGCTGCTGCGGACGAGCGTGATGGCCACGCACGACCGTCCGACGCTCGATCGTGCGCTCGAGGTCTTCGCCCACGTCAAGCGCGATTTCGAGTCCGAGCATGGCCCGCTGCCCGGACCGGCCTGAGGCCGTACCCGGCCGCCAACTTGTACAAACGCGCACAAGCGGCTCTGCCGAAAAAAAACACGCTAGTAGCACATGGTCCGGCGCTTGTGACCTTGCTGTGAACGCGCGGCTACCGTAGTTTGCCCCTACCTCGATGGTGGCCAGATCGGTCGCCGAAGAGGTTCCATCCAGACCGCCTCAGCGAAGCCGAGCAGGCAAGTGTCTCGGGGCTCAGCGAGGAACTCAATATCAAGGTGGCAGGCTGTAAACCGCCGGGTGCGGGCACTCTCACGCGTCCGTCCGGCGGCGGTACGTCCTGCTCTGCCGCCGCGGCAGAATGATCGAGGAGAGAGAGGGAAGTTCATGACGGAAACCGCAGTGATGACCCCCGCGCCCCAGCGTCTGCGTGCACTGGAGCGTGCGAACGAGGTTCGTCTGGCTCGTGCCGAGCTGAAGCGGAGGATCGCGGACAACGAGATCTCGGCCGCTGAGGTCATTCTCGACTGCCCGTGGGAGGCGAGGAACTGGCCGATCGGCGAGCTGTTGATGAGTCAACGCCGCTGGGGAGTCACGAAGTGCCGCAAATTCCTCAGCCGCAACAACATCGGGGAGATGAAGTACGTCGGCACGCTGACCGACCGTCAGCGGCGCCTGCTCGCCACGGAGCTCCTGGACGCCGGCTGCACGCTCTCGGTGGCGCCCCTGCCGGTCCTGGTTCTGGCCTGACACGGAGCCCGACCCGGAGGGCTCCGAGCCCGGGAAGTGTCGACTCGGCCCTGCTGACCCAGACGCGGTGAGCAGGGCCGAGGCGCGTCCGGGGTGGCGAGCGAGCCTCTCCGCGGACGCCGCTAGATCTGGATCCCGATCGGCACCGGGCTGGTGCCGGCGAACAGGAAGAACCAGATCACGAAAGCGGCGATCGTCACACCCGCGCTCACCACGAGCACGCCCTCGAGCACGACGTGCCCGGGATCCTGGAGCCCGCGGGCGACGCGGTTCTCCCGCAGGACGTTGCTGAGCCGCGCGAGCAGCGCGGCGAGGATCGCGATCGTCACCACCACCCCGATGAACATCGCTCCGAGCGCAGCCCCGAGCGAAGCCGTCGCGCCCTGAATCTGCGAACCGACCCACAGCCACAGCAACGGCGTGCCGATCCACAGCACAAGGCTGCCGATGAACATGATCAGCACCACGAGCATCGCTCCGGTGCCCGTCTTCAGCAGGTTGCGCACGTCAGTGCCTCAGCGGGGCGGGTCGCGGCGAGGCCGCGACCCCTGGCTAACGGACAGCCGGAGGAGAGCTTGACGTGCCACCAGCCGGCAAGCATCCCGATCAGGCCAAGACGCGGCCGGACCTGCCAGGCGCCGCACCCCGGCTCGCCGACATCGCTTCGGGCGATCCGCATGAAACGGTGGGACCCGGGGTCGAGCAGCATGCGCTCGAGCTTCAGCCGGTTCTCCGCCTGCTCGTCGGCACGCTCGGTGATCAGAACGCGCGCCTCGCGGAGGCGCTCGGCGAGCTCGTCGCGGACCCGCTCCAGCTCGCCGATGTCGAGCAGCCGGGGCTGAGAGTGGTGGCCGTGCTGCGGGAGCGTCGTGGCCCCCATCGAGAAGGCGGTGACGAAGGCATCGGAGAGCTGGCGCTCGAGTCCGGCGATCTGCGATCGCAGCGTCCGGCGTGCCGCGCGCTCGGCGTCGGCGGGAACCGCCTCGGGAAGCCCCGGAATGAACTGCGGTGTGCGGATGTCGGCGTCGACGAGCTGCATACCTTCCTCCTACCGTTCGGCCAGACGAGCTTAGCACCGGGGCCCAGCGCGTAAAGCAGGTTCGTCAGCCGGCTCTCAGCCCGCTCCGAGGCCCTCGATCGCGACCCACAGCGCCTCCTCGACGTGGATCGCGGGCACGCCCTCGACGCCAACCGAGAACAGCGTGATCGCGCTGCTCCGTTCGTCGACCGTCGAGGCCGCCGCGACCGGCCCGAACAGGATCGCGTGGATCGCCTCGCTGTCGGCGACGACGAGCCGGCCGTCCTCGACAGGCTCGCCAGGGGCCGGCGCGGTCGCAGGGCCGAGGCAATCGCCCGCCCGCGCCGTGCGGATCCCGAGGCCACCGACCGCGACCACGTCCGCGTCGATCGCCCACACCGGCACACCGGTCTCGAGCAGGGCGAGCAGCAGGGCGTCGGCGAGCAGGTCCTGGCTCGTGAAGCCGCCGTGGACCAGGCGGTAGAGCGCCGCCTCCTCGCTCGGGATCCGATCGACGTCGGGGTCGAGGCCGATCTGGCGGTAGAACGACCGGTACGCGTGCGGGATCGCGTGGGTCCGCATCGTCACCACGCTCGCGCCGCGGTAGCGGTTGGAGAGCTCGGCCAGCCGGTGGGCGACGGCCGGCTGACTGCGGGCCCGCCGTCCGGGGACGGTGACCCAGTCCAGCCGCAGGCCGGGCAGTTCGTCGGCGACCTCGCGGGCGATCGTCCCGGGGGCCGGGGAGAGGTCCGCCTCGTCGCTCATCGCCCTCGCAGGACGGCGAGCTGGGGTCCGAGCGCGGCCACGCGGTTCCACCGCTCCCCGATCAGCCGCTTGACGACGACTCCGGTCGAGCCGGCGAGCTCGACGATCGGACAGACCTGGATCCCGTACAGCTCTCCGATCGAGCCGTCCCGGTCGTAGGCCACGGGGATCGTCCAGTGGCGCCGGCGGACCTGGGCGAGCGTCGAGCGCCGATCGGCGTGCACGGCGACGGCGGCGAACTGCAGCCCTCGGCCGGCCCGGGTGCCCGCGAGCGTCTGGAGCGCGTCGACCTGGCGCAGACAGGGGAGCGAGTCGGTGACGAAGAACGCGAGCACCAGCCGCTGGCGGCCGCAGACGTTGAGCCCGAGCGGGTTGGGGTGCGCGGGGTCGCACCGAGGGGTGGCGTTGGCGTCCTTGTCGATCCCGCTCGTGGCGAGCGGGGCGACGAAGTGGTGGAGCGGCTTGCCCGCCGCCACCCCGGGCGAGCCGACTCCGTTGCGGACGAAGCTCCACACCGAGAAGATCACGACGAGGGTCAGGCCGAAGATCCCGATCGACCAGCGGTAGCGGCGCGTGTCGATCGCCGGCGCCGGGGCCCGGCGCGGAGGCCGCGGGACCGACTCCGCATCCGTCTCGATCCCCTCGGGCTCGGCTCCGGCGGCCTCGCCTGCATCGCTCGCACCGTCCGCTGCCCGGCGCCGCGCGGCGCGCTCGGCGGCGGCCTGCTCGGGATCGAGGCGCCGCCCCTCGCTCACGTCACCGAGGCGCGCCGTCGTCCGCGCGGGAGCGCGGCGGCCACCCGGTCGGCGAGCGCCTGGGCGCGCTCGGTGACGTCCTCGCGCTCGGCGAGCGTGAGCACCGCGGGGAGCACGACGAGCACGCCGACGAGCGACACGGTGAGGTCGACCGTGGTCACGAACCCGAAGTCGCTGAGCATCGTGATCGGCGAGAAGATGAGCACGGCGAAGCCGGCGATCGCGGTCACGCCGGAGGCGATTGCCGCCCGCCCCGTCGTCTGCAGCGTCCGCTCCAGCGCGGCGGGCACGCTCGCCCCGGCGAGGCGCTCCTGGCGGAAGCGCTCGGACAGGAGCACGCTGAACTCGGTCGAGATCGCGATCACGAGCGTGCCGAGCGTCGCCGACATCGGGTTCGAGTGGGATCCCGATCACGAACAGGATCAGCGCGGACCAGCCGGTGGCCAGCGCGATCGGGATCAACGGAACGAGCGCGCGGCGCGCGGTCCGCAGCACGAGCAGCAGCACCGCACCGACGGCGATCAGCCCGACGAGCAGCGTGAGCAGCCGCCGGGGTGCAGAGGAGAGCGCCGAGTTGGCGTCGGCGGCGAGGACCGGCAGCCCGGCGAGGCGGGCGGTCACCCCGGCCGGCGGGTGGAGCTGCGAGCGCATGTAGTCGAGGACCGCGGACTGGCGGGCGAGCGGCATCAGGCGAATGCCGAAGGCGAGCGTCGCGCTCTGGTGGTCGGGGGTGATCACTCCTTTAGAGAAGTACGGCGGGACCGAGCGCAGCAGCGAGGCGATCTGGGCCTGCCCGCTCGCGCCGGACGGGATCGCGCCGCTGCCGCTGGCGAACAGCCCGGGGAGCGACAGCGCCGGGCACAGCTGGCTCGCCTGGCAGCCCTTGGTCTCGAGGTAGCCGAAATGCGTGTCGAGCGCGTTCTCGTACTTGACCATCCAGTTGACGACGGCGGGGGTGGCGACGTTGCGGCCCTGGACGAGCACGTCGATCTCCCCCGAGACGCCGGTGACCCGCTCCAGCGTCCGCAGATCGCGCAGCGCCGGCATGTCGGTGGGCACGAGCTTCGTCACGTCGGACTCGACGGCCGAGCCCGTGTCGAGCACGAGGCCGAGGAGCGCGAGCACCGCACCGACGGCGAGCACCCGGCCGGCGTGACGGCTGGCGAGCACCGGGAGGCGGGCCGCACCGGCCGCGGCCTGATCGAGGCGGAGGACACGGGCAGCGGAGCGGAGCAGTTCGCCGGCTCCGCGGAACGCCCGGCCGAGGCCGGCGGTCAGCTCGGCGGCGCCGCGGATCGAGGCGCCCACGGCACCGGCCACCGCGGCGCCGCCACCCGACTCGGGCGCCACCGTCCTCGTGGGCGGGGTCGCGGTCGGCGAGCACGAGCGCGGCCGCGACGGCGCTCACCGCGCACACGAATGCGACGACGATCCCGACGACGAGCAGCAGGCCGAAGCCGCGGACCATCGGCACCGGCGAGAGCAGCAGCACCAGGAATCCCGTGGCGGTGGCGAGCGCGGCGACGGCGATCGCCGGCGCGCCCGCGGCCGCGGCGGCCGCCACGGCCTCCCGGACGTCACCACCCTCCCGCCGGAGCTCGAGCACGCGCGACTGGAACTGGATCGCGTAGTCGACCGCGAGGCCGATGAGGACCGGGAGCACCGCGATCGAGGCCATCGTCAGCGTCCCGCCGACGGCGGCCATCACGCCGAACGCGATCCCGCACGAGGCGAGGGCGATGATCAGGGGCAGCAGCCGCAACCGCCGGCGGAACACGAGCAGCAGCACGATCGCCATCACCACGACGGCCGCGAGCAGCAGCCCGGAGATCGAGCCCGTGATCTGTGCCGCGAGGTCGTTGAGGACGACGGGGGCTCCGCTGACCGTGTACACGCCCCCGAACTGGGTGCGGAACAGGGGCATCTTCACGGCCTGGCGGATCCAGCCGATCGCCTGGGTCTGGGCAGCGGTCGAGAGGTTCGGCTTCAGCCGCACCTGGATCAGCGCAGCGCCCTGGGTCGGGAACAGGTAGGACAGGCGCGACTTCGGCACGTACGGGCCGCGGGAGTGATCGAACACGATCTGCGAGATGAAGCTCTGGTCGTCGATCCGCGGCGTCCCCGTGATCCCGCTGTTGAGGTACAGCCGTTCGAGTGCCTGAGTCTGCTGGGCCGAGGCGAGCGTCTTGGCGGACCTCACCGCCTGCGCCACCTGGGCCTTCGTCAGCCCCTTCGCCTGGGCCAGGGCCTGGGCGGCCTGCCCGGCCTGGGCGACCTGTTGCTGCGCCGAGGCGAGCGTCGCCCGGATCCCGAGGTTGACCGCGGCGACGGCCTGGTTGAGGAACGTGCCGGGGCCGTAGACGACCTGGACCGGTTTGGCCTTGGCGAGCTTCCCGCACGGGCTGTTGTACCCCCCGTACGGCGCGTGTGCCCCCGCCGGCGCGGGCGAGAAGGACTGCAGCTCCTGGCTGGGAACGACGTACTGGCCCGCCAGGCAGGCCTCGAGGAACGAGATCGTGGCCAGGTCCTTGGACAGCACGAGGTTGCTGAGCGGCTCGCGGACGAGGATCACGATCGCGTCGCCCCCGAACCGCTGGTGGTCCTGGTCGGTCGCCTGGTACGTGCTCGAGGACTTGGACACGAACGTGTCGAGTCCGGTCGACGGCTCGAGGCTGAGCGCCAGCAGACCGCCGGCCACGGCCAGGATCAGGATCGTGGCGAGCGCCGCCAGCGGGCGGCGCGCCGCCGTACGCGCGAGGGCCTCGAGCCTCGGTTTCATCGGGTGGGAAGCTATCGGGCGCCACGGCTGGGCAGCGCCGATGGACGATGGCATGCGTTCGAAAGGCCCAGCGCGGCCTTTTGACACGGCTCTGGACGCCGGAACCCGGATTTCCGTCGAGTCAGTTGAGGGATCCTGGGCCCAGGGCTACAGTTCCCGGCGGGTGGCGCCGAGGAGAGAAGAGGTTCATGCCTGAGCAGGAGGAAACCCAGATCCCGGAGCGGCGGATCGTTCCGTTGTGGCCGCGCGTCGAATCGGCGCGGTGGTCGCTCGGCCCCCTGCTCGCCCTCAGCCGGGACCTGCTCGTGATGGATCTGGCGATGCTCAATGAGGTCGTCGGTGATCAGGAGGCGGTCCGCCGCGCCGACGGCGCGTGGCCGGGCCTCGACGTCGACCTCCTGCCGGGCAGCTCGCTGCGGCTGACCGACACGTTCTGCCAGCGACTGCTCGAGGGCTCGCTGCCGCCCTATGTCCGCGACGTCGAGAACGACCCGACCACCGCCGACCTCGCCCTCGCCAGGGCGTTCGGAGTCGGCGCCTGGATCGGCGCGCGGATCCCGACCTCAGGCGCCGGCGTCTACGTCCTGTGCTGCCTCGCCCGCGAGTCGCGTCCCGGCCTCGGCCAGCGCGATGTCCACGCGCTCAACACGTTGGCGACCTCGCTGGCCAACCAGATCGACACGACGACGCTCGGACCCTGATCGTCCGGGCGGGCGGCCGGCTGGCCGCCCCTAGTCCATCGTCAGCGGGCCCTGCGACTCCCCGGCCAGGAACTGCCGGATGAACGGGTTGTCGGAGTTGAGCATGTCCTCGGCCGGCCCGGCCTCGACGATCCGCCCCTTCCACAGGACGCTGATGTAGTCGGCGACGCGGCGGGCGCTCATGATGTCGTGGGTGATGACGCAGAACGTCGGAAGGTGCTCGCGCTCCTTCTCCTTGGCGTCATCCATCATGTCGCGGTGAATCTCGAGGATGAGCTCGCCGAGCAGCGCGGTCCGCACCGGATCGAGACCTGAGTCGGGCTCGTCGAACAGCACGATGTCCGGCTCCAGAACGAGCGCCCGAGCGAACCCGGCGCGCTTGCGCATTCCGCCGGAGAGCTCGTTGGGCATCTTCTCCCGGGCGCTGCCGAGGCCGACCTCGTTGAGCCGGCGCATGACGATGTCCTCGATCTCGTCCTCGCCCTTCTCGGTGTGCTGCCGGAGCGGGAAGGCGGTGTTGTCGTAGAGGTTCATCGAGCCGAACAGCGCGCCGTCCTGGAACAGCAGGCCGAACTTCTTGCGCATCTCGAACAGGTCGTCGTCGGCCATGTTCGGCACCGACTGGCCGTGGACGAGGATGTCGCCCTGGTCGGGGTACAGCAGGCCGACCATGTGCTTGATGCACACCGACTTGCCGGTGCCCGAGGGGCCGAGGATCATCGACACCATGCCCTCCGGCAGCCCCATGTTGAGGCCGCGCAGGATCCGCGCCCGGCCGAACGCCTTATAGGTGTCGATGAACTCGACGGCGTCCGGGCGTCCCGACGGATAGACCTTGTAGGTGTGCCACTTGTACTCGTCCTCGTCGGCACCCTCCGGCGGGGCGGGACGCGGCTCCTTCTCGTCGACGACCGACACCCGGGAAGCCGAGTCGCCCTCGCGCTCGGCCTCGCCCTGGTGGCCCTGGGCGTGCCCGCGCTCATCGGGTTCATCCTCGTACTCGTCGTCGTATCCGCCCTGGGGGTCGTGTCCCTCCTGGCCCTGGGGGGCCTGACGGCGCTCGTCATGGAGCGGGGCGGGCTCATCGCCCCCGCCCCCGTGGCCACCGGAGGACCAGCCCTCGTCGCCTTCCATCCACGATTCGGACGTCTGGCCAGGCTCAGCGCCGCCGGAACCGGAGGCCGGCTGCTCCCCGCCGTGCTCCTGCTGGGGCTGCCACGAGGAAGTGCTCGCGGCGTCGGACGACTGCGGCTCGTGGCCGCCGGCGGCGGCGCCCTGGCCCTCGTCGGGGCCCGGCGAGTCGCCCTCGCCGTCGGACTTGTCCCCGCCTAGAAACCGCCGCATTCCTAACCTCCGATTGGTGCCCTGGGGTTCGCGCCCCAGAACAGCTGAGTGCCGAGCATTCCGATGAGATGGACCGAGACGATGTTGACCACCATCGACTTCGCCGTTGCGGTCCCGACTCCCACGGGTCCACCGCTGGCGTTGTAGCCGTAGTAGCAGCCGACGAGCACGATGACCGTGGCCATCGCCATCGCCTTTATCAAGCTGTATAAGAGATCCGGTGGGTTCTGGAACTGCCAGAAGATGAGGAAGAACCCGCCTGAGGACACGTCGCCGATCTGCTGCACGACGACGAGGTAGCTGGCGAAGAAGCCGGCGCCGATCGAGCACAGGTACACGAACGGCAGCACGAGCCAGGCGGCGAGCAGGCGCGTGGCGCACAGGAAGGTCATGCCGCTGATGCCCATCACCTCGAGCGCGTCGATCTCGTCCGAGATCCGCATCGAGCCGAGCTCGGCGACGATGCCGGTGCCGACCTTGGCGGCCATCATGTAGCCGAAGCCGTAGGGGACGAGCTCACGGAGATCGCACCACGCCGCGAACACGCCCGCATATGCCGGCACGCCGTTCGCCCGGTCGAAGTACGCGCCCTCGACCCCGCACTCGAGGCCGATGATGAACACCAGGCCCCAGATCACGAGCGTCGAGGAGATGATCAGGATCCCCGACTGGCGCAGCGCCTCGCCGAAGAACCGCAGGACCCGGAGCCGGAAGACCTCGCCGACGATCCGGCCGCAGAACTTGGCCATCTCGCCGAAGGACTCGATCCATCCCTTCGGTACGGCGACGACGTCGTTCATTTCGTCAGAGACTCACTTGGCGATCGTGGTGATCTCGGGATGCGTGGCGAGCAGCGTCTGCGTGAAGGCGTAGTTGAACGCGAAGATCCCGAGGAACGCGATCACGACCGCCTGGTTGACCGCGCGGCCCACCCCCTCGGCCCCGCCCGAGGCGGTCATCCCCTTGTAACAGCAGACGACCGCGATGATCGCGCCGAAGATCGTCGTCTTCACCACCGATCCCCACAGGTCGGTGGTCGAGGCGTTGTTGAAGAACGTGGCCCAGAACGGCCCGAGCGGGGCGTTGTTGACGATCGTGGCCACGATCCCGCCGAAGATGCCGAACAGCAGCGCGTAGATGTCGAACAGCCCGGTGACGAGCATCAGGGCCAGGAAGCGGGGGACGACGAGGTTCTTGATCGGGTCGACGCCGAGCACCTGGAGGGCGTCGAGCTCCTCGCGGATCTTGCGGGCGCCGAGGTCCGCGGTGATCGCGGTGCCGGCGACGCCCGCGAGCACGATCGCGTCCACGAACGGCGCGAACTCCCGGATCGACGCGAGCACGAAGAATCCGCCGAGGCGGTCGAGCGCGCCGAACAGCACGAGGAAGTTGGCGGCCTGGAGACCCGGGCGCGGCGTAGCCGAAGGCGACCGTCGAGATCAGCAGCGGGAACCAGCACAGCCTCAGCGCGAACATGAACTGCCCGACGAACTCGCTGCCGTACGGGTACGGGGGCCGCACTGCCGAGACCATCGTGCGCCCAGTGAGGATCATCATGTTCCCGACCTCCTCCAGTACCGACTTGGTCGGTAGGAAGGCGCGGTCGGCGGCGGCTCGGATCACCGGTGGTTCCTTGCGTCGGTCCGGTCGACTGGGGGTGTTGCCGTCTGCGAAGCCACTCGCTCTCGTTTCCTCCCGGGCTGGGTCGGGTCGCGTGCGCGACCTCGATTGCTAAGCCTACGGCACCGCGGCGGACAAGACCAAATCGGAACCGTCGGCCGGACGCCGGGCGACGGCGGCCAACAGGCGTGGGAGCGTGCGGCGCATGGTATGTTGACCGCGCCGTGACGGGCTGGAGAGTGAGGAGCACGCCTGTGGTCGCCTGCGCGGCGGCCGTTGTCCTGTCCGCCTGCGGGGGCGGACAGCGTCAGGACGTGGGCGAGCCGACCGCCAATTTCCCGGTGAGCATCACCGCCGCGGCCTTCCCCACGAACCAGCGCCTCGCCCAGCACACGCGGATGGTGCTGAGGATCCGCAACGACGGCACCAGGACGATCCCGGACCTCGCGGTCACCGTCTGCAACGTGAGTTGCGCGTTCCCCTCGGCCAAGGGCGAGGGCACGCAGGCCCAGGCGTTCGCGGAGAACATCGATCAGCCGGGGCTGGCGAGCAACTCCCGCCCGGTATGGATCGTCGACCGCCCGCCGGGCGTGTGCGGCTACTCCTGCATCGGCGGTGGTGGCGGCTCGAACGTCACGGCGTACTCCAACACGTGGGCCAGCGGACCGCTGAAGAGCGGCCAGTCGGTGACCTACATCTGGGGCGTCACGGCAATCAAGCCCGGCCACCACGTCGTCGCCTATCAGGTCGCCGCCGGCCTCAACGGCAAGGCGAAGGCAGTCACCTCCCCGGGCGGCAGCCAGATCCCGACCGGATCGTTCGACGTGACGATCGCCAAGGCGCCCGCGCAGGCCTACGTGCAGGACAACGGAACGGTCGTCACCACCCAGTAGCGCCCTCGCGCGCGTGGGCGCGCGTGATCCTCGGCACCCATCTCGTCGGTTCCGTGGGCCTCCTTCGACGGTCGGCGAAGCCCCACCCGATCGGTTTGGACATCGGGATAGTGTGCGGCCTGAGGCGATCGCCTAGGCTCTCGCGCGCAGCCTCGCTCGCCGAGGCCGGGTGCATCACGCGCCGACGCCGCCGACGACGCCAACCGGAAGGAACGACTGACAAGCATGCCTCGCATCCGCCAGCAGAACGTACTCGCCGCCCAGTGGACGCCCAACGGGGGCGCGCTGGGAGCGCCGGACCTCACGGCGCCTGACAACCAGCTCTTTGCGTCCAACGTGTTCAGCCCGGCGATCCAGCGCCAGCGGCTGCCCAAGGACGTGTTCAAGAAGCTCCAGCAGACCCTCGCCCGCGGAGAGTCGCTTGACACCTCGCTCGCCGACTCGGTGGCGCTGGCGATGAAGGAGTGGGCGCTCGAGAACGGTGCCACCCACTACACCCACTGGTTCCAGCCGCTCACCGGCTCGACGGCGGAGAAGCACGACAGCTTCTACAACCCGACGGGCGAGGGGACGGCGCTGGCCGAGTTCTCCGGCAAGGAGCTGATCCAGGGCGAGCCCGATGCCTCGAGCTTCCCCACCGGCGGTATCCGCGCCACGTTCGAGGCCCGCGGCTACACCGCCTGGGACCCGACGAGCCCGGCGTTCATCCTCGAGAACCCGAACGGCGCACTGCTCTGCATCCCGACCGCGTTCGCGTCGTGGACCGGCGAGGCGCTCGATCACAAGATCCCGCTGCTGCGCTCGATGGACGCGCTGTCGAAGTCGGCGATCCGCGCGCTGAAGCTGTTCGGCAACGACGAGTCCGCTCGCGTGTTCACCACCGTCGGCCCCGAGCAGGAGTACTTCCTGATCGACGAGCAGTACTACTTCGAGCGGCCCGATCTCGTCACCACCGGCCGCACGCTGTTCGGCGCCAAGCCGCCGAAGGGCCACGAGCTCGACGACCACTACTTCGGCTCGATCCCCGAGCGGATTCTCGCCTGCATGCTCGAGACCGAGCGTGAGCTCGGCAAGCTCGGGGTGCCGGTGAAGACCCGCCACAACGAGGTGGCGCCGAACCAGTACGAGCTGGCCCCGGTGTTCGAGAACTCCAACGTCGGCTCCGACCACCAGCAGCTGACGATGCAGGTGATGCAGAACGTCGCCCGCCGCTACGGGCTGATCTGCCTCCTGCACGAGAAGCCGTTCGCCGGCGTCAACGGTTCGGGCAAGCACAACAACTGGTCGATGGGCACCGACGGCGGTGAGAACCTGCTCGAGCCCGGCGACACCCCGCACGAGAACCTCCAGTTCCTGTTCTTCTGTGCGGCCGTCATCCAGGCCGTCAACAAGTACCAGGGCCTGCTGCGGGCCTCGATCGCCTCGCCGGGCCAGGACCACCGGCTCGGCGCCAACGAGGCGCCGCCGGCGATCATCTCGATCTTCCTCGGCGCACAGCTGGAGAAGGTGTTCGAGGCGATCGAGCGCGGCGAGGCCGGCGAGTCGACCCCCGAGTCGTTCCTCGGTCTCGGCACGCCGGTGCTGCCGCCGCTGCCGATGCATGGCGGCGACCGCAACCGGACGAGCCCGTTCGCGTTCACCGGGAACAAGTTCGAGTTCCGGGCGCTCGGCTCGAGCATGTCGCTGTCGCTCCCGAACACGGTGCTCAACACGATCGTCGCCGAGTCGATCGACTACCTCGCCGAGGAGCTCGAGGACGGCCTGAACGCCGGCTCCTCACTGGAGGACGCGCTGCGGCCGATCCTCCAGCGCTCCTACGCCGCGAACAAGCAGGTCGTCTTCGGCGGTGACAACTACTCCGAGGAGTGGCACGCCGAGGCCGAGCAGCGCGGGCTGCTCAACCTCAAGGCGACCCCGGACGCACTGCCGTTCCTGGTCAAGGACGAGACGATCACGCTGTTCTCCAACTACGGCGTTCTGAGCGAGCGCGAGCTCGAGTCGCGTTACGAGGTGTTCCTCGAGCAGTACGTGACGAAGCTCAACATCGAGTCCGAGACGGCGTTCGCGATCGCCCGCACGATGCTGCTGCCGGCCGCGGTGCGCCACCTGGCGCTGCTCCGCGACGGTCAGCTGCCGGAGCTCGCGGCCGAGGTCGAGGGGATGATCGCCGAGTTCGTGGACTCGATCCGCGCGCTGGAGTCCGCGAACCTCGAGGACAACCAGCCGCACGACGACATCCTCGCGCACGCCAAGTACATGCACGACACCGTGGTCCCGGCGATGGACGCGGTGCGGGCGGCGGCGGACAAGCTCGAGAAGGTGGTGGCCGACGATCTGTGGCCGCTGCCGAAGTACTCGGAGATCCTGTTCATCAAGTAGGTGGCTAGCGGGTTCGCCCCCCTCGCGACCTGCGCTTCGCGCGAGTCGCGAGGGGGCAAACCCGCTACCTCCTCACAACAGGCTCTCATCCCCACCGCGGTGGCCACGCCCGTCGGGGTGGTGAGCGGCCGGGGGCAGTCGGTCAGGCGGGGTAGCAGCTCACCCCGGACCAGGTCTTGTAACCGTGTTTGGTGAGGTTGATGCGGGCGTTCTGGTTCCTGGCCTTCGGAATCCAGACGCCATACAGACCCTTGTATGCGCCGGTGAGGAAGTGCAGGTGGTTGCCCGACAACGAGTACTTGCCCTTGCCGGTCCTCCCGACGAGGCGGTTGCCGTGGGAGTCCGACGCGGTCAGGTAGACCGTGCGGGTCTTGAGCTGGACCGAGCCGCCGTACTGCAGGCCGTTGGCGTACGCGTAACACAGGTACACATGGTTCAGCGGTGGGCCGCCGGCCGCCACGGCCGGAGCGGCGAGTGCGGCGGTGCCGGAAGCGGCCACCGCGAGGGCGATCGATAGACGTCGCATGAAACCTCCCGTCGAGAACTGGAACTGACCCCGGATCGCGCCCTCCGCGCGACCCCGGGGCGCATTATCCACACCGGGAAGGCGGTTGCAACGTGCGGGCCACTCCAGCCGCACCGGAACTTGCGGGCTCGCTACGGGTTCTGGACTACGGTGCGATTTGTGAATGTGCATCGCGTGAGGTGCGCACGCGCGGTGGTGGGGCGCTGCCGGTTGGTGGCTCTGCTCGTCGTCGTCGCGTCGCTGTCCGTCTGCTCGCCGGCGTCGGCGACCACGAACCCGCTGATGCAGCGCGGGATGTGGATCTGGTACGTGTCACAGTCCTCCGGAGGGAGCGTCAACTCGATCATCTCCCAGGCCCGGCGGTACGGCGTCCGCACGCTGCTCATCAAGAGCGGCGACGGCACCTCGGAGTGGTCACAGTTCTCCCACTCGCTGATCAACCGGCTGCACAGGGCCGGGCTGAAGGTCTGTGGATGGCAGTACGTCTACGGGAACTCGCCGGCGACCGAGGCGCACGTCGGGGCGTGGGCCAAGCGCGAGGGTGCCGACTGCCTGATGATCGACGCCGAGGGCGAGTACGAGGGCAAGTACGTCTCCGCCCAGACCTACATCCACACCCTGCGGGCGCTCGTCGGCTCCCGGTTCCTCGTCGCACTCGCCGGCCTCCCCTACGTCGACTACCACCCCGGCTTCCCGTACTCGGTGTTCCTCGCGCCCGGCGCTGCCCAGGACAACGCGCCGCAGATGTACTGGGCCGACATCGGGACCTCGGTGACCGCGGTGTACTCACACACGTACGCCTTCAACCGGATCTACGGCCGCGCGATCTATCCCCTCGGCGAGGTCACCTCGAACGCCTCCTCGGCCACATCGTCGCGTTCCGGCAACTGTCGCTCGCCTACCGCGCCTCGAGCGTGAGCTGGTGGGACTGGCAGGAGGCCTCGGGCTCGGCGTGGTCGGCGATCTCGACGCCGATCGGACGACTCTCCGGGGTGAACGTCCGGACGTCGTACGCGAGCCTCGGTCAGGGCGCGCAGGGCGACGTCGTCGTGTGGGCCCAGGAGCACCTGCGGGCGTACGGCTACCACGTCACGATCGACGGCGCCTACGGTCCGGCGACGACATCGGCGGTGTCGCGGTTCCAGTCCGCGCACGGAATCACCGCGACCGGCACGATCGGCGACGTCACCTGGCATGCCCTGCTCCACCGCAGGCCGGTCAGCGTGCGTTGGACCTCCGGCGGGGCGGTCGCGGCGAGCGCAAGTGGCGGCGCGATCGTCGCCCCGGTCCCGAAGTCGGCCGGGCTGCGCGCACGCCACAACGAGTTCCGTCACCCGATCGGGCGCGGCTGAGCGCCGCGCGCGCGGCGGCGCCCACCGCTCGGAGCGCGTCTGATTCTTTTCGTGCCCCGGTATGTTGGGCTTGCACGCGCGCGGGCGGCGAGCATAAGCTTGCGCCACGAGCGCTCAAGCCGCGCGCGAGCCCGACGTTCGCCCGGCGGCCCGCACCCTCAAAGGAGAAAGCGAACATGCCCCCCGCCAAGAAGCCCGCGGTCAGCCGCCGTACGAAGGCCATCGCAAAGGTGCCGACCTCCGGGCCGATCACCCGCAAGGAAGTCGAGGATGCCGTTAAGGCATTCGACGACGCCCTCGAGAAGGTCTCGAAGCGACTGCAGTCGACGCGCAGCGGTCTCGGCAAGGAGGCACGCGCCACGTACACGGACGTCGCGAAGGAACTGAAGAAGCTGCGCACGCAGACCGCCGCGACGAACCGCACGCTGACCAAGCACCTGGAGAAGCTGGCCAAGACGCTCGCCGACGGCGCCAGCGGCACAACGGCAAAGCGCACGACGCGTGCGAAGCCCGCGACGACCCGGGCGAAGGCGACGACCACGCGCAGCCGCACGGCCGCAAGCAAGACCACGGCCGCGAAGGCCCGCACGACGAAGGCGAGGCCGGCGAAGAAGACCGCTTCGCGGGCCACCACCAAGCGGGCGGCGACCAAGCCGGCGACGCGCACCACGCGGACCGCCGCCGCGCGCAAGAGCTCCTAGGAGCTCCGCGGACCGGGACCGACGTCAACCGAGATCGTCTGCGCCGAGCGTGACTCGTCTGTCCGCTCGCAGGGTCACACTGCCCGAGCTCGGGTCACGTGTCGGCGCGACGGTGACCGATGCGCTGGCGTGAACCCCGGTCCAGTTCGCCCGGCGCGCGATCGTCGCGAAGGGGTACGGACTGCCCGCGGCGACCTCGCCCCAGTGCGTGTTGGGCTGGGCGACGAACAGGGTGCTCCCCCGCACGATCACGCAGACGCCAGGCCTGAGCTGAACCAGACTGCCTCCGCCGTGGTGCCTACGCTGTCGGATGTGCGAGCGGTCCGCGCCACCGGTGAGGGTCCGGAGCCCGACGAGCTCGCCCGCCGCGCGCGGGCACTCGGGGTGCTCGGCTGGGTCCGCACTACGCCCGGCGGCGGCCTGGCAATCCATGCCGAGGGCGACGACGACGCCGTCGCCGAGCTGGTCGGGTCGCTCGGGTCCGCCGAGCTCTCCGAGGTCAAGCGGGAGGGCCACGAGCAGTTCGGGATCCGCGGCGTGCCGGCAGGCGTCTTCGTCGTGCAGGAGCACCGGGCGACCGCCCACCACTTCGACTTCCGGCTCGAGCTCGGCGGCGTGCTCGTGTCGTGGGCGATCCCCAAGGGCCCGTCGCTCGATCCGGGTGTCCGCCGCTTCGCCGTGCAGGTCGAGGATCACGACCTCGCGCATGCTGGCCACGAGAGCGAGCGCGTGATCGTCTGGGACCGCGGCACCTACGAGCAGGGCGGCCGCGTCGCCTGGCCCGAGGCCCTCGACCGCGGCCACGCCGTATTCGTCCTGCATGGCGAGAAGCTCGCCGGCGGCTGGGTGCTCCAGCGGACCGGCTCCGCCGATGCCGCGAAGCCGCAGTGGCTGCTCCTCAAGCGCCGCGACGACGACGCACGGCCGGGGTCGGACATCGTCGCCGAGCGTCCGGAGTCGGTGCTCAGCGGCCGGACGCTGCAGGCGTCGCCCGACCCGTGAGGGCGTCGGCAAGCGCGAGCAGGAGCGCGGCACCGACGAACGCCACGATCACCACGAGCCCGTCCCGGAACGCGGTGGCGAAGTCAGGGCGGCCGCCGTCGAGGGCGGTGTAGAACACGCTGCCGGTGATCGCGATGCCGGCCGAGGAGCCGATCCGCTGGCCGGTCTGGAGCACGCCGCCGGCGCTGCCCGCCCGGCGCGTCGGCACCTCGGAGAGCGACAGCGTCTGGTTCGGCGAGATGACGAAGCCGCCGCCCATCCCGGCGAGCAGCAGCGGCAGCGCGACGTAGTAGCCGACGTCAGGCCCGGGCTCGGCATGGACGGCGAGGTAGGTGATCGTCAGGCCGACGATCACCGTGCCGAGGCCGAGCGCGACGAGCTTGCGCCCCCGGCGGAGGACCTGGCGGCTGCCGAGGGAGGCGGTGAGTGCCCCGCCGATCGCGAACGGTGTGGCCGAGACCCCGGCCCCGAGCGGCGAGTAGTGCAGACCGATCTGGAGGTACTGGGTGAGGATGAAGAACGTCCCCGTGAAGCCGGCGAAGTACAGGAAGCCGACACCCGCGCCGAGCACGTACGAGCGGATCCGGAACAGATCAAGGCTGACGAGGGGCTCACGGGTGCGGCCGTAGCGGCGCTCGTGCACGACCCACAGGACGAGCAGCACCGCGGCGACGCCGAACAGCGCGGGCCGCAGTGGGCTGTGCCAGCTCCGCTGCTCGATGAACGGCACGAGCACGCAGGTGACGGCGAGACCGAGCAGGACGACGCCGATCGGATCGAGCTGGGTGCCGCCCTCGTGCTCCTCGGGCACCGGAGCGGGGAGGTAGCGGCGGGCGAGCAGCAGCGCGAGCGCCCCGACCGGCAGGTTGACGAAGAACACCGCCCGCCACCCACTCTGGGTGCCGAAAACCGTGATCAGCGCCCCGCCGAGCAGCGGCCCGATCGCGGTCGAGATGCCGACGACCGTGCCGAAGAACCCGAACGCCTTGCCGCGCTCCTCGCCGCGGAACAGCGTCTGGATGAAGCCGCTGACCTGCGGAGTGATCAGCCCGCCCGCGAACCCCTGGATGATCCGGCCGAGCACGAGCACGGTCGCTGTCGGCGCCGCGCCGCACCCCGCGCTCGCGAGCACGAACAGCGCCACGCCGGTCATGAACACCGTCCGCCTCCCGCGGGCGTCACCGAGCCGCCCCGACGGCACGAGCAGCAGCCCGAGAGCGAGGGCGTACCCGGAGACGATCCACTGCAGCGCGTTCGGCTGGGCGTGCAGACCGGACTCGATGCTCGGCAAGGCGACGTTGACGATCGACACGTCGAGCAGCGTCATGAACCCCGCCACGAGGCACACGCCGAGCGCCTTCCAGCGGTCGGGATCGGGCTCGTACGTCGTCGCCCGCGCCCGTGGATTCTCGTGCGGCCGTCGCGGTCACCGAGGAGCGGTTACCCGCTCGGAGCCGAGTTGAGCCCGGGCGGCCGCGCCCGACGGGAGGTGATGTCGATTCTGTACCTATACGGTTCATTTCCGTACACGCCCCCGGGGGCGACGTCGATTTCCGTCGCATATGACGGGTTTCTGACCACACCCCCGGCTCCCGCGCCCCGCAAGCGCCCCGAAGCGCAGCCTCAGCCCCCCGGCGCCCCGAACGTCGACCGCAGCGACCGCGCCAGCCGCCGCGCCTTCTCGGTCCCGCGCCGACCGGCCCACGGGTGCGGCCCCATCGCCCACGGATGCCAGCCGAGGGTGCCGTACATCTCGCGGATCGAGGCCTTCAGCTCGCCGCGGTGCTCGCCGCAGGCGTAGCGCTGCGGGCCGTAGATGCCGCGGCCGTGCCAGGTCAGCCAGCGGCCGGGCTCGGCGTCGACGTACTCGCCGTGGCGGAGGTCGAGCAGCTGGCGCTCGAGCGCGACCTGGGTGTCGGGGTCAGGGCGCACCCCGCACACCTCGCAGCGGAACACGACGGACACGGGCACGAGGCCACCGTAGCGCGCCGCACTGCCATGTCCCGCGACCGCTCAGCGCAGCGCGCGGGACCGCCGCCGCCGGCGCGAGGCGACCCGCGGGGGCCCGCCGCACGCTCGGAGAGCGACTCGAAATGCACGTCGACGGTTCCGTGGAGGTGCCAGTCGCCCGGATCTCCGGTGACGAGCCCCGCCTCGGAGAGCCGCGCGAGCGCGTGCGAGATCGACGGCCGCTCGGCGGCGACGAGCTGGCCGAGCAGGCGGTGGGTGAGCGGTAGCGTGAGCCGGATCCCCGAGGGCTCGACGCGACCCCACCGGGCCGCCAGGTGCCAGAACAGCAGGTCGAGGCGGACCTCGAGCCGGGGATGGCAGGCGATCGCCCGCATCTCGTCGACGTCGGCGGTGCGGCGGCTCGCGCGGCGCACCAGCGCCTCCGTCACCTGCGGCCACTGCCGGACGCGGGCCGCGAACTCGCCGTCGAGCAGCGCGAGCTGGGCCGGCGCGAGCACCCGCCAGGACTCCTCACGGTGGAGGATCGCCTCGGCCCGCGGCGCGCACGAGACGAGCAGGTCGCCGGCGCCGACGAGCTCGGTCGCGACCCGGCCTCCGACCTCCGTGTCGAACGCGATCAGGCCGTCGAGCAGCAGCAGGCCGAAGCCGTGGTGGGTGGACTCGAACGCGGGGCCGAGATCGCACTCGCCGACGTCGGCGGTCAGCATCTGGACCGTGGTGCCCGACCGGGCCGACGGTCGGGAGCGGATGTCGAACTCGGTCGCGAGGTCGTCGTCGGCGTCGAGCAGGTAGCGGTGGATCGCCGAGCGTTCGGGGGGCCGGCTCTCTGGACGGGGGCGCAGTGCCGACAGATGGCGGTCCCCGCTCACCGCTTCGACCGCGCTGAACACGAGTGTCTCTCCATAGGGCTCCGGGATCGGGCCACCTCCTCGCGCGATCCAGTCTATGCCTCGGCCGCGCCCCTGGGCAAGTTGTAATCCAGATTACGTCCGGGCAAACCCGCCGTAATTCGGGTTACCGGCCACGTCTCGGGCGCGGCGGGCTGGGTGTAGAACCAACTTTGTGTGCTTGGCAATCCCGGGGCAGCTCGTGGAGATCGTCGATTTCGAGAACCGACTGGCCAAGGTCGAGGTTGCTGGGGTGAGGCGCACGGTCAACATCGGCCTGCTCGACGACGACGGCGGTGGGGTCGGACCCGGGGACTGGGTCCTGATCCACGTCGGCTTCGCGATCTCGCAGGTCGACGAGGAGGAGGCGAAGGCGACGCACGACCTACTCGTGCGGATGGGCGCCGACTACGAACAGGAGCTCGAGGAGCTGAAGGCGAGCGTGATCGAATGACCGCATCGAGGCAGACGTGCGGCTCGACCCACTGCATCACCTGCGGCGATGATGGCGAGCCGATGACCGTGGTGGCGCTCGATCTCGACCGTGGTCTGGCCCTGTGCCAGGCCGACGACGGTCGCCACACCGTCGAGACCGCCCTCGTCGAGCCAGTCGCGCTCGGCGAGGAGCTCCTCGTCCACGCCGGTACGGCGATCGCCCGGCTCGACCCCGCACCGACATGAGGTACGTCGACGAGTTCCGGGATCCTGAGCTCGGGCGGGTGCTTGCCGCCGAGATCCTGTCGCTCGTCGAGCCGGGGCGCCACTACAAGGTGATGGAGGTGTGCGGCGGCCACACCCACTCGATCTACAAGTACGGGGTCGACGACCTGCTGCCGGCGAACGTCGAGCTCGTCCACGGTCCGGGCTGCCCGGTGTGCGTGATCCCGATGGGCCGCGTCGACGACGGGATCGCCGTCGCCCACCGCCCGGGCGTGATCTTCACCTGCTTCGGCGACATGATGCGCGTCCCCGGCTCGCAGGGCAGCCTGCTCGAGGCGAAGGCCGCGGGCGCCGACATCCGGATGGTCTACTCGCCGCTCGACGCTCTGCGGATCGCCAAGCAGAACCCCGATCGCGAGGTCGTGTTCTTCGCCATCGGGTTCGAGACGACCGCGCCGTCGACCGCGCTCACCCTGAGGCGCGCGAAGGCCGAGAACATCACGAACTTCTCGTGCATGTGCAGCCACGTGACGATCGTGCCGCCGCTGCGCGCGCTGCTCGAGTCGCCCGACCTGCGGCTCGACGGGTTCATCGGCCCGGGCCACGTCGCCACCGTCGTCGGGGCGCGGCCGTTCGAGTTCATCCCCGCCGCCTACGGCAAGCCCGTCGTCGTCGCCGGGTTCGAGCCGCTCGACATCCTCCAGTCGGTGGCGATGATCCTCCGCCAGCTCCGCGACGGGCGCTGCGAGGTGGAGAACCAGTACAAGCGGGTCGTCCCCTACGAGGGCAACGTCAAGGCGCTCGAGGTGATGGCCGAGGTGTTCGAGCTGCGTCCGCACTTCGAGTGGCGCGGGTTGGGGTTCATCTCCCACAGCGGGCTGAAGCTGACCGAGGCGTACGCCGACTTCGACACCGAGCGCCGCCACGAGGTGCCGGGCGTCCGCGTCGCCGACCCGAAGGCGTGTCAGTGCGGCGAGGTGCTGAAGGGCGTGATCAAGCCGTACGAGTGCAAGGTGTTCGGGACGGCGTGCACACCTGAGCGGCCGATCGGCACGTGCATGGTGTCCTCGGAGGGAGCCTGCGCGGCGTACTACAACTACGGCCGCTTCGCCCGGGAGCGGGAGGTCGTATGAACGACAGCGAGCAGCTCGCGAGCCCCGATCACCGCGACGCGAGCGCGAGGCAGCGGATCCTGGAGATCATCGAGACCGCGCGCGGCAAGCAGGCGAAGTTCCGCGATCCGCGGATCACGATGGCCCACGGCGCCGGGGGCAAGGCGACGCAGACCCTGATCGAGGGGCTGTTCGTGCCGACGCTCGGCGGGGCCGCGCTGCAGGAGATGGGCGACGCCGGGATCGTCGCCGACGAGGCGGGCGAGATCGCGTTCACCACCGACTCCTACGTCGTGCGCCCGCTCCGCTTCCCGGGCGGTTCGATCGGCGAGCTGGCCGTCAACGGCACCGCGAACGACCTCGCCGTGTCCGGCGCGCGGCCGCTCGCGCTCAGCCTCTCGCTGATCCTCGAGGAGGGGCTCGACAGCGAGGAGCTCCGGAGCGAGATCGCCGCGATCGCCGCCGCCGCCGAGGCGGCCGGGGTCCAGATCGTGGCCGGCGACACGAAGGTCGTCGAGCGCGGCCACGCCGACAAGATGTACATCTGCACCTCCGGGTTCGGGCGCCGCGATCCGCGCGCCCGCCTCTCCCCCGCCGCGCTCCGCCCCGGCGACCGGATCCTCCTGTCCGGCCGGATCGGCGAGCACGGCACGGCGATCATGCTCGCCCGCGGGGAGTTCGACCTCGACGCCGAGATCGTCTCGGACACGCGGTGCGTGTGGCCGGCGGTCGACGCGCTGCTCGAGGCCGTCGGCGAGGAGCTGCGGTGTCTGCGCGACGCGACGCGCGGCGGCGTCGCGTCGGTGCTGAACGAACTGGCCCGGGCGTCGTCGGTGGCGATGCTCGTGCGCGAGGGCGAGATCCCGGTCGCACCGGCGGTGGCCGGCGCCGCCGAGATCCTCGGGATCGATCCGATGTACGTAGCCAATGAGGGCGCCTTCGTGGCCTTCGTGGCCCCCGACGCGGCGGAGGCGGCCCTGGCCGCGCTCCGGTCCGTGCCGGGCTACGAGGATGCGACGGAGATCGGCGAGGTGCGAACGGAGCCGACCGGGATGGTGCTGGTGCAAACGAGTTTCGGCGGCAGACGGGTGATGGACCAGCTGGTCGGTGACCCGCTGCCGAGGATCTGCTGAGAGAGGAGTAGGACGTGGCCACGACGACCCCGAGCCCATACGCAGAGCAGAAGAAGACCGAGGGGGTGACCGCCCACGTCCTGTGGATGACGACCGGTCTGAGCTGCGAGGGGGACTCGGTGGCGATGACCTCGGCCACGAACCCGAGCCTGGAGGACATCATCCTCCAGGCGATTCCCGGCATGCCGAAGGTCGTCGTCCACAACCAGGTCGTCGACTACGCGGTCGGCCAGGAATACGCCCAGGCGTGGTTCGACGCCGAGCAGGGCCTGCTCGACCCGTTCGTGCTCGTGATCGAGGGCTCGCTCGGCAACGAGGAGATCAACGGCGACGGCCACTGGACCGGCTTCTCGATCAACCCCTCGACCGGCCAGCCGATCACGATGAACGAGTGGCTCGACCGGCTCGCCCCGAAGGCGGCGGCGGTCGTGGCGGTCGGGACGTGCGCCACCTACGGCGGCATCCCGGCGATGAAGAACAACCCGACCGGCGCGATGGGCGTGCCGGACTACCTGGGCTGGAACTGGAAGTCGAAGGCCGGGCTGCCGGTCGTGTGCATCCCGGGCTGCCCGGCGCAGCCGGACAACATGACCGAGACGCTGCTGTACCTGGCGCTCCACCTCGCCGGCCTCGCCCCGGCGCCGGAGCTCGACGAGGCGCTCCGCCCGAAGTGGCTGTTCGGACGGACGGTGCGCGAGGGCTGCAACCGCGCCGGGTTCACCGAGCAGGGCGAGTTCGCCACCGAGTACGGCTCCGACCACCGCTGCCTGGTGAAGCTCGGCTGCAAGGGACCGGTCGTGAAGTGCAACGTCCCGGTCCGCGGATGGGTGAACGGGATCGGCGGCTGCCCGAACGTCGGCGGCATCTGCATGGCCTGCACGATGCCCGGCTTCCCCGACAAGTTCATGCCGTTCATGGACGAGGACAAGTGGGGCGGCAGCCGCGGCCGGGATCACCCAGTACCTCTACGGCCCGATGGTCCGCTACTTCCGCAAGCGGAACATCCGCACCAAGTACGACATCGAGCCCGAGTGGCGCCGCAAGGGGCGGAGCCTCACCACCGGCTACGCCAAGCGCTGGTAGCCCGCGAGTCCCGACAGGTTTTCAACCAGGAGAGAGCACATGGCGACTGAGACGTCACAGAAGGTCATGGTCAAGGAGATGTCGTGGGATCCGATCACGCGGATCGTCGGCAGCCTCGGGATCCACACGGAGATCGACTTCTCCAACCAGAGGGTCAACAAGTGCTACAGCACATCGATGATCTTCCGCGGGTTCGACATCTTCATGAAGGGGATCGACCCGCGCGACGCGCACTTCATCACCAGCCGGATCTGCGGCATCTGCGGCGACAACCACTGCACGTGCTCGTGCCTGAATCAGAACATGGCCTACGGGGTCAAGCCGCCGCCGCTCGGCGACCTCGCGTTCAACCTCGCCGAGACGGCCGACTACATCTTCGACCACGCGATCTACAACGACTGCATGGCGAACGTCGACTTCTGCGAGCAGATGGTCAAGGAGACGAACCCATCGCTGCTGGCCAAGGCGGAGTCGACGCCGGCCCCCGGCCAGGACATCCACGGGTTCAAGACGATCGCCGACATCATGCGGGCGCTCAACCCGTTCACGGGCGAGTTCTACCTGGAGACGCTCCACGTCTCCCGGTACACGCGTGAGATGTACTGCCTGTTCGGCGGCCGCCACACGCACCCGTCGACGATCATGCCCGGCGGCTGCAGCGCGGACATCACCCACCAGACCTGCACCGACTACTACGTGCGGCTGATGCGCTACTTCGACTACGTCAAGCGCAGCGTGCCGATGCACGACGACCTGTACGACTTCTTCCTTCAGGAGCTGCCCGGCTACGACATGGTCGGCTACCGGGAGACGAACCTCGTCAACTGGGGCTCGTTCGACGACCCGGACTACGTCGACTACGACTACCGGAACATGACGGAATGGGGGCGCAAGCGGTACATCACCCCGGGCGTGGCGATCGGCGGCGAGTTGATCTCGACGGACCTCGTCGAGATCAACCTGATGATCCGGATCCTGCTCGGCTCGTCGTACTTCGACGGGTGGGAGAACGAGCCGACCTACGTCACCCAGGATCCGCTCGGCAACCCGGTGGACAAGAACCACCCGTGGAACAAGGTGACGCTGCCGCGGCCGCAGAAGCGCGACTTCACCGACAAGTACACGTGGGTCGTCTCGCCGCGGATGTACGACAAGCGGACCGACACCCATGTGTGCTGCGACACCGGCGGTGGTCCGTTCGCGCGGCAGTGGTGCACGGCGAAGGCCGGTCTCGTCGACTTCGGCTACGCGAAGGCGACCGGGCACTCGATCCAGATGGTGCTGCCCCGCTCCCCCAACCTGCCCGAGATGGAGCTTGAGTGGAAGGTGCCGGAGAAGTCGAACGCGATCGAGCGCGACCGCGCCCGCAGCTACCACCAGGCGTACAGCGCGCTGATCGCCCTGCATTGCCTGGAGCGGGCGATGAAGGAGGTCCAGGCCGGCCGGACGAAGAGCTGGAACTCGTTCAAGGTCCCCGAGACCGCGGTGAGCTGCGGCTTCCACGAGGCGGCCCGCGGGGTCCTCTCGCACCACATGGTGATCCGCGACGGCAAGATCGCCAACTATCAGCCGTATCCGCCGACGCCGTGGAACGCGAGTCCGCGTGACGTATACGGCACGCCCGGCCCGTACGAGGACGCGGTGCAGAACACGCCGATCTTCGAGGAGAACGGCCCGGACAAGTTCAAGGGGATCGACATCATGCGTGCGGTCCGCTCGTTCGATCCGTGCCTGCCGTGCGGCGTGCACATGTACACCGGCGGCGGCAGGGTGCGCAAGGTCCAGCACACCCCGACGGCGATGGCCTAGGCGGCGCCGCATGGGAACGGTGGCCGCTGAGAGCACCGGAGCAGCTGTTCGAGCGGGTCCAGGAGCTTCAGGACCGGCTCGACCAGTCCGCCGACGAGGGCACCCGCCGGCTGGCCGACGAGCTCGTCTCCGCCGTCGTGCAGATGTACGGCGGCGGGCTCGAGCGGATCCTCGCCGTTCTCGCCGACGGCGGGACGGCGGGGGCCGAGCTGGCGGCGCGGCTCGCCGAGGACCCACTGATCGGGACGCTGCTGCTCGTCCACGACCTCCATCCGGTCGCCCTCGAGCAGCGCGTCGCCGAGGCGCTGGACAGCGTGCGCCCGTACATGGAGTCCCACGGCGGCAACGTCGAGCTGCTGTCGCTCACGGACGGGGTGGCGCGGATCCGTCTGCAGGGCAGCTGCTCGGACTGCTCGGCGTCCTCGGCGACGCTCGAGCTGGCCATCAAGCAGGCGCTCGAGGAGGCCGCGCCCGACCTCGCCGGGCTCGAGGTGGAGGGCGTCGCCCCGCAGACGATCCCGGGGATGGCGCTGCCGATGTCGAACGGCCCGGCCGGCGAGGAGCTGCCGATCGTGATCTCCGCGCCGCCGCCGTCGTGGATGGAGCTCGACCTGCGCGAGGAGCCCGCCGAGGGAACGCTGGCCGCCGTCCGGGTCGGGGCCCACCAGCTCGTGCTCGCCAACGTCGAGGGCAGCCTGCTCGCCTACCGGGACCGGTGCGCCGCGTGCGGTGGCCCGCTCCACGCGGGCGAGCTGTCCGCCGGCGCGCTGGCGTGCCCAGGGTGCCGGCGGACCTTCTTCCTGCCTCGGGCCGGACGCTCGCTCGACGACGAGCAGCTCCAGCTTGATCCGGTGCCGCTGCTCCGTGAGGACGGCGCGGTCCGGGTGGCCCTCGCCGGCGCGCCATGACCGCGCTGCACCCGACCCCGCCGGAGAACGGCACGGGCCGGCTCGACCTCGCCGCGGCGATGGCGAACCGGCGCCGGACCCAGGTCGTCACCGGCCTGCGCGGGCTCGCGAAGCCCGGTCCGCGCGGACCGTCCACGCCGGTCCGGCCGACCCCGGGCACCGACACCCAGGGCGGCTCGCTCGCCGGCGCCTCCGAGGCGGCGGCCGCCGACGCCGACGAGTTCTGCGATCTGTGCGGGCTCGGGATCCCGGAGGACCACCGCCACCTGCTCGATCTCGTCAACCGCCAGATCGTGTGCTCGTGCGAGGCGTGCTGGGCGATGCGGGCCGGCGAGGGCGACTTCCGCCCGGTCGGCAACCGCACGCTGTGGCTCCCCGACCTCGACATCCCGGACGACTTGTGGGCGACGTTCCAGATCCCGATCGGGCTCGCGTTCTTCATGCACTCGACGGTGACGAACTGCGTCGTCGCCATGTACCCGTCGCCGGCCGGGGCGACCGAGTCCGAGTTGCACTTCGAGGCGTGGGCGCGGATGATCGAGCTCAACCCCGTGCTCGAGGACCTCGAGAGCGACGTCGAGGGGCTGATCGTCAACCGCCTCTCCGATCCGCCGATCTACGCGATCGCGCCGATCGACCGCTGCTACGCGCTGACCGGAGCGATCAAGGCGACCTGGGAGGGGATCTCGGGCGGGACGGGGGTCGACCGCGCCGTCACCCGGTTCTTTGAGGAACTGCGCGCGGGAGCGCGCGCGGCATGACCGTCCCCGCCCCCGTGACCGAGGTCCCGTGGGCGGGGCCCGAGCCGGAGTTCGCCGTCGTCGGGGTCCGGCCGGTGCGCCACGCCGCGTCGCCGATCCTCAGTCTCGATCTCCAGGTCACCGAGCCGAGCGGCCGGCAGGTCTACATGGTCGCCCTGCGGATCCAGGTGATGATCGAGCCCGCCCGGCGCCAGTACGACGACGCGACGCGCGGCAAGCTGCTCGAGCTGTTCGGCGAGCCCGCCCGGTGGGCGGTGACGACACGGAGCCTCGTGTGGTCCCAGGTCGACGTGCTCGTGCCGGCGTTCACCGGCTCAGACGACCGTCGCGGTGCCGATTCCGTGCAGCTACGACCTCGAGCTCGCGGCGGCCAAGTACCTGCACTCGCTGCCGGACGGCGTCGCGCCGATGGCGCTGCACTTCAACGGGACGGTCTACTACCGCGGCGACGACGGCGCGCTCCAGATGGTGCTCGTGCCGTGGACGAAGTCGATCGACTTCAAGCTGCCGGTGGCGGTGTGGCGGGAGGCGATCGAGCACTACTTCCCGGACACGGCATGGACGGCGCTCGGCACCGGCGACGCTCGAGGCGCTCCAGCGCGAGAAGCTCCGCCGCGGGCTGGCCACGCTCGACGCGACGGTCGCGGCGCTGCTCGGAGAGCACGGCGATGAGTGACCGCCTCGCCGAGCTCGTCCAGTCGCTGCTGATGGAGGGCTACGCGCTCTACCCCTACACGCCGACGGCGACCAAGAACGCCACCCCGACGCCGTTCGGCACCGCCTATCCCCCGGCGTACGCCGAGACGCTGACCACCACCTTCGACCACCTCGAGCTGCGGATCGCGCTGCGCGCGCCGGCCGACGCGGTCCTCAGCGCCGAGGTCCACCTGCTCGCTCCCGTCGGCGAGGGTCACGGGGCCGAGCCGCAGCGGCTGGCGATGTCCGGGGCGATGGTCGGTGCGCTCGCCCACCGCCCGGCCGAGCGGACGACGTCGATCCGCGGCGAGGGTGTGCCGCCGCTCGAGGTCGGCGCTGTCGCTCCGCGCCCGCGAGACCGGCCGAGAACGAGTACGAGGTCGTGTTCCGGATCGAGAACCGGACCGTCGTCCGCTCGGGCCTCGAGCGCGGCGATGCGCTGGCCCGCTCGCTGCTCTCCACCCACCCGGTCCTCACCGTCGCCGGCGGCCGCTTCGTGTCCGCGCTCGAGCGGCCGTGCGGCTCGGTCAACACCTTTCCGGTCCTCGCCACCGACGACGACACGGCCGTCGTCGGCGCCGCGATCGTGCTCCCCGAGCATCCCGCAGATCGCACCCGAGAGCCGCGGCGACCTGTTCGACGGGACCGAGATCGAGGAGGCGCTGCTGCTCCATCTCCGGGTGCTGAGCGACGGCGAGCGGGCCGAGATCGCCCGCTCCGATCCGGCGGTGCGGGAGATGGTCGCCCGGGCCGAGTCGATCACGCCGGAGGAGATCGTCGCGCTGCATGGCCGGGTGACCCTGCGCGATCCCGAGACGACCGAGCCGCCGACCGAGCCACCGGGCCTTGCCGACCCGCGCGCCGGCGAGGAGACGGCGGAGATCGGCGGACGCCAGGCCCGGCGAGGCGGGAAGGTGATCGTCCACCCGGCCGCAGAGCGCCGACCTGCAGGCCCGGATGCTCGCCGGCAGGACGGCGACGCTCGAGCGGATCTTCACCGACTACGACGGCCGTCAGCACTTCGGGGTGACGATCGACGACGACCCCGGCCAGGAGCTGATGCGGGACACCGGCCGGTACCTGTACTTCTTCGCGGACGAGATCGAGGTGATTGAGGGATGAGCACGACCGAGGAACTGCGATCGATCCTCGTGGCCGGCGTCGGCAACGCGTGGCTGCGCGACGACGGCTTCGGCGGCGAGGTCGCCCGGCGGCTCCGCGAGCGTGACCGCTGCCCGACCGGGTCAGCGTGATGGACGCCGGCACCGGCGGGCTCGATCTCGCCTACGAGGTCATGCGCGGCTACGACGCGCTGGTGATCGTCGACGTCTCCAAGCAGGGCGGCGAGCCCGGAACGCTGTACGTGATGGAGGCCGACGAGGATTCGGTCCCGGGCGCGATCGAGGACGGCGAGGTGATCAACCCGCACGGCATGGATCCCCAGACCGTGCTGCGCTTCCTCAAGGCGGCCGGCGCGTGGCCCGGCCGGGTCGTCGTCGTCGCCTGCGAGCCGGCTGAGGTCGAGGAGATGGGCTTCGGCCTGTCGGAGTCGCTGACCGCGGCCGTCGACCGCGCCGTCGACCTCGTCGTCGGAGACCGTCGAGGAGCTCCGCGAGGACGTGCCGGAGCTCACCGTGCCGGCGGACGGCTGAGGCGAGGCGGGTCCGATGCACGAGCTCTCGCTCTCGAGCGCGATCGTCGCCACGGTCGTCAAGCACGCCGAGGGGCGTCAGGTGACCGCCGTCGACCTGCAGGTCGGCCGGCTGCGCCAGGTGGTCCCCGACACGCTTCAGTTCTACTTCCAGTTCGTGGCCCGGGACACCGTCTGCGAGGGCGCGGAGCTCCGCCAGGAGCTGATCGACGCGCGGCTCCGGTGCCGGCCGTGCGGGCGGGAGTGGTCGATCGAGATCCCCGCCTTCCGCTGCCCGACGTGCGGCGGCAGCGAGGTCGAGATCGCCGCCGGAGACGAGTTCCAGGTGCAGTCAATCGAGGTCGAGGAGGCCGAATGCATCGCAGCAAGGTGACGGTCGTCGAGGAGGCGCTCGACGCCAACAACACGATCGCGACGGCGAACCGAGCCGACTTCGATCGCCACGGCGTGACCGTGGTCAACTTCATGAGCGCTCCCGGCGCGGGCAAGACGACGCTGCTCGAGCAGGTCGGCGGCTCGCTCGGCGACGTGCGGATCGGCGTCCTGGAGGGCGATGTCCAGGGCTCGCTCGACGCCGACCGGCTCGCCCACCGCCACATTCCGGTGATCCAGCTCAACACCGACTCGGGGTTCGGCGGCGAGTGCCACCTCGACGCGAACATGGTCCGCTCGGCGATGCCCGGCGCTGCCGCTGCACGACATCGATCTGCTGATCGTGGAGAACGTCGGGAACCTCGTCTGCCCGGCGGAGTTCAAGATCGGCGAGGACGCCCGCGTGATGGTCACGCTCGGTGACCGAGGGCGAGGACAAGCCGCTCAAGTACCCGCTGATGTTCCGGGCCTGCGAGCTCGTGGTGATCAACAAGATCGACCTCCTCCCCCACCTCGACTTCGATCTCGAGAAGCTGCTCTACAACATCGATCAGGTCCATCCGGGTGTCGAGACGATCGTGCTCAGCGCCCGGACGGGCGACGGCATCGAAGCGGTGGCGCGAGTGGCTGGCGAAGGTCGCCGAGCGCCGGGCGGTGACCGCCTAGTGAACCTCGGGCGGCGGCCACCGGGGCCTCGGTAGTGCGGCGATGGCGACCGTGAGCTTCGATCGGCTCCAGTCCCACGTGGCGGAGCGCTCGCGGGCCACCCGGGAGTTCTTCCCGGCCGAGGCCGACCGTCTGGCCCGGGTCTGCCACCAGATGGCCGAGCGGTTCGCCCGGGGCGGCCGGCTGATCGCCTTCGGTCGCTCCCCCGCGGCCCGCTCCGACGCCCGCCACGTGGCGGTCGAGTTCGTGCATCCGGTGATCGTCGGCAAGCGGGCCCTGCCGGCGCTCGGGCTGGCCGGCGAGAGTGGCCCGCTCGAGAGTCAGGTGGCGCTGCTCGCGCGTCCGGACGACATCGCGATCGCGTTCGGCTGCGAGGAGCCGGGCGGCGAGGAGACGGCCCGAGCGCTGCAGATCGCCCGGGGACAGCGGGTGCCTGTCGATCGCCTTCGACACCTGCGGGGCGGAGTTCGAGTTCACGCCGCCGTCGTCGGACCCGTCGGTCCGGCAGGAGCTCGTCGAGACGCTCTACCACGTGCTGTGGGAGCTCGTTCACGTGTTCTTCGAGCACCGTGGACTGCTCCGGGGCCGCGACCTCCGCGAGACCCACGACCCCGGCGCGAGCAGCTTCCTCTACCCGTTCCTGCAGGAGCACGAGTCCGAGCTCGACCCGGTGCTGGCCGACGTCGCCCGCTCGGTGCTGATGAAGGCGGCGGAGATCGGGGAGCTGCGTGAGCAGACGATCTCCGAGAACCGCGACACGCTGACCGCGGCGGCCGACTCACTGCGGAACTGCTTCGACGCCGGCGGCAAGCTGCTCGCGCTCGGCAACGGCGGCTCGGCGACCGACGCGATGGACGTCGTCGCCGACTTCCGGCTCCCGCCCGGCGACCTCACCCCGCGGCCGGCCATCGACCTGACCGAGGATCCCGGGATCCTCACCGCGATCGCCAACGACATCGGGGCCGAGGCCGTGTTCCTGCGCCAGGTGATCGCCCACGGGATCCCCGGGGACGCGATCATCGCGTTCACCACCTCGGGCAACTCCGGCAACGTCATCGGGGCGCTGATGGAGGCCCGCCGGCGGGGGCTGATGAGCATCGCGTTCGTCGGCTACGACGGGGGCCGGATCGCGGCCGACGGCCTTGCCGACTACGTGATCGTGACCCGCTCGGAGCACATCCCGCGGATCCAGGAGGCCCAGGCCACGGCCTACCACGCACTGCGGGAGCTCGTCGGATGAGCGCCGTGACCGCGGCGCCGCGGCCGCCGGACGGAGCTGCGGATCACCGGCATCGTCCAGGGCGTCGGGTTCCGGCCCCACGTCTACCGGCTCGCCGCGCGAGCTCGGCCTCGCCGGCTTCGTCCTCAACGACACCCACGGCGTCGTCGTCGAGGTCGAGGGACCGCCGCTCACCGTCGAGCGCTTCGTCAGCCGCCTCCATGCCGAGGCCCCGCCGCTGGCCGTGATCGAGTCGCTCGTGCGCCGCGAGCGCCGGCCGGAGGACGCGACCGGCTTCGAGATCCGGCGCAGCGCGGCGGCCGGCGTCCCGGACGCGGCGATCACCGCCGACAGCGCGACGTGCCCGGACTGCCTGCGCGAGCTGTTCGACCCCGCCGATCGCCGGTTCCGCTACCCGTTCATCAACTGCACGAACTGCGGGCCACGGTTCACGATCGTCCGCGGCGTCCCCTACGACCGGCCGCTCACCACGATGGCCGGCTTCCCGATGTGCGCCCACTGCCAGGCGGAGTACGACGACCCGGCGGACCGCCGCTTCCACGCCCAGCCGAACGCATGCCCGGAGTGCGGGCCGCTGGTCACCCTGCGCGGTGGCGACGGGCCGCTCGACGGGGAACCGCTGGCCGCGGCCGCGCGGGCGCTCGCCGCCGGCGAGATCCTTGCGGTCAAGGGGATCGGCGGCTACCACCTCGCCTGCCGGGCCGACGACGAGGCCGTCGTCGCCCGCCTGCGCGCCCGCAAGCACCGGGAGGACAAGCCGTTCGCGCTGATGGTCGCCTCGCCCGACGCGGCCGAGGCACTCGTCGAGCTCGCGCCCGCCGACCGGGAGCTGCTCGCCTCACCGGCCCGGCCGATCGTGCTCCTGCCGCGGCGGCCGGAGGCACCGGTCGCCGCCTCGGTCGCTCCGCGGGCCCGCGAGCTCGGGGTGATGCTGCCGTACTCGCCGCTGCACCACCTGCTGCTCGCCGACCTGCATGCGCTCGGCGTCACCGCGCTCGTGCTGACGAGCGGCAACGTCTCCGACGAGCCGATCGCGTTCGACGATCCCGAGGCGCGCGAGCGGCTCTCCCCGATCGCCGACCGCTTCCTCGTCCACGACCGGCCGATCGCGACCCGGACCGACGACTCGGTGGTGCGCGCGGTCACCGTCGCCGGCCGAGCGCAGACGCTGACGATCCGCCGCTCCCGGGGCTTCGTGCCGGCGTCGCTGCCGCTGCCGGGCGCCACCCCCCGGCCGCTGCTCGGGTGCGGCGCGGAGCTCAAGCACACGTTCTGCGTGGCCAGGGGCGAGCGGGCGTGGGTCAGCCATCACATCGGCGACCTTCAGAACTACGAGACGCTCCGCTCGTTCCACGCCGGCGTCGCGCACTTTCAGCGGATGTTCGCGGTGACGCCGGAGGTGCTCGCCCACGACCTGCACCCGGGCTACCTGTCGACCGCGTACGCGCTCGATCAACCCGACGTGGAGCTGCTCCCCGTCCAGCACCACCACGCCCACCTGGCGGCCTGCCTCGCCGAGCACGGCGTTGAGGGACCCGCCGTCGGGGCGATCTTCGACGGCACCGGATACGGGACCGACGGCACGGTCTGGGGCGGCGAGCTGCTCGTCGGAGACTGCGCTTCGTTCACCCGGGCCGGCCGCCTGCTGCCGGTCCCGCTGCCCGGGGGCGAGCGGGCGATCCGGCAGCCGTGGCGGATGGCGTGCGCGTGGCTCGCCGCGGTCGGAGACGGGACGCCCGAGCGCCCGGCGACGCTGGCCGACGCCGTCCCGGAACGGACGTGGGCCCAGATCGCCGAGCTCGCCCGGACGGGCCTCCGCAGCCCGATGACGAGCTCGATGGGCCGGCTGTTCGACGCCGTCGCGGCGCTGTGCGGGGTCCGGCCCGAGGTGAGCTACGAGGGCCAGGCCGCGATCGAGTTCGAGGCGCTGTGCGCGGACACCACGACGGAGCCGTACCCGATCGCGCTGACCGAGGACGGTGCCGGTTTCATGATCGACCCCCGCGAGGCGATCCGCGCGGTGCTCGCCGACCTCGCCGCCGGCGTCAAGGCACCGGCGATCGCCGCCCGCTTCCACGACGCGGTCGCCGCGGTCACGGTCCGCGCCTGCGCCCGCGCCTGCGAGCAGCACGGGACGACGGCCGTCGTCCTCTCCGGCGGGGTGTTCCAGAACCGCCGGCTGCTCGAGGCGACCGCACGCGGTCTCGGCGACGCCGGCCTGCGGGTGCTGGTGCCCGAGCGGCTCCCGGTCGGCGACGGCGGGATCGCCTTCGGCCAGGTCGCGGTCGCCGCCGCCCAGCTGCGAGAGGCGGCGCAATGAGTGCGACCACCCAGGAGATCCTCCGCCAGACCGTGTTCGTCGACGGTGAGAACCGCCCGTTCGGCGAGCTCACCCGCGCGCAGGTGACGGCCCGCGCCGACGAGCTCCGGGCGTCGGTCGGCTTCGGGCCGACGACCCGGGTCGCACCGGTCGCCCGGGCATGGCGGGAGCTGGGGCTCGCGCTCGAGCGGGCGGGCGTCGGCTCGGTCGGCGAGCTCGGCGAGGACGTCGTCGGGGAGCTCGCGCCGAAGCTGTGGATCGTGCCGCCGGGAGGGTCGCTGCTGTGAGCGCGCTCGCCCGCCCCCGCGCGCACCGCGCGCGCTCACGCCTGCGCGGCTTCTGGAGGGGCCTCACCCCCGCGCAGCGCCGGACGCTCGTGCTGATGAGCGCCGTCGTGGTCGGCCTCCACGTGATCGGGTTCGTGACCCTGTTCGCGCTCGTCGCCCCCGGCCACTACGCGGTCGGCAAGACCGGGGTGTTCACGGTCGGGATCGGGGTGACGGCGTACACGCTCGGCCTCCGGCACGCGTTCGACGCCGACCACATCTCCGCCATCGACAACACCACGCGGGCGCTGATGCGGCAGGGCAAGCGGCCACTCACCGTCGGCTTCTGGTTCTCGCTCGGCCACTCGACGATCGTGTTCGCGCTGTCACTGCTGATCTCGCTCGGCGTCCGCTCGCTCGACGGTCAGGTGAGCAACCACGGCTCCGCCCTCCACCGCGCCACCGGGACGATCGGCGTCGGCGTCTCCGGCGGCTTCCTGTACCTGATCGCCGCGATCAACGTGGTGATCCTCGTCGGCATCATCAAGGTCTTCCGTGAGATGAAGACCGGCCGCTACGACGAGGCCGAGCTCGAGCGCAGGCTCGACAGCCGTGGGCTGATGAACCGCTTCTTCGGCCGGCTCACCCGCCGCGTCCGCGAGCCCCGCGACATGTACCCGATCGGGATCCTGTTCGGTCTCGGCTTCGACACCGCCTCGGAGGTCGCCCTGCTCGTCATCGCGGGCAGCGCCGGCGTCGCGGGGCTGCCGTGGTACGCCGTGCTGTGCCTGCCGGTGCTGTTCGCCGCCGGGATGTCGCTGATGGACTCGATCGACGGCTCGTTCATGAACTTCGCCTACGGGTGGGCGTTCTCCAAGCCGGTGCGCAAGGTCTTCTACAACCTCACGATCACCGGACTCTCGGTGCTCGTGGCGTTCGTCATCGGCACGATCGAGATCGGCGGCCTGCTCGCCTCCCAGCTCGGCCTGCAGGGCGCGTTCTGGAGCTGGTTCGAGAACGTCGACATCAACCTGCTCGGGTTCGTGATCGTCGGCCTGTTCGTCGCGACCTGGGCGATCGCCGTCGCGGTGTGGCACTTCGGCAACATCGAGGAGCGCTGGAGCGCGCACGTGAGCGACCGCGGCTGAGCGGCGGCCGGGTCCCTCACGGATCGGGGTACGGTTCGAGCGGCACCCCGTGGTCGTGCTCGGGGAGCTGGAGCTCGTACGCCGCCCGGGCGCTCGCGGTCAGCGATCGCTCGGACGCCGTGCCGCGGCTCACCGACAGCCGCAGATCGGCGACCGAGCAGTGGAGCGTCGGGTGCCACCCCCCGGCCGGGTTGGCGTAGCGCCAGCCGACGAACCGCTCGGGTGAGGCGCTGACCTCGCCGCGCACCGTGATCCCGGTTCCGGCGAGCCGGAACCGCGCCCCGGTCGGACTCGCCGTGATCTCGGTCGCCCCGGGCCGCAGGCCGCCGAGCCGGAACCGCTCGGCTCCGAGTGCGAGCAGCCCATTGGCGATCCACGGCGTCGTCAGCGGACCGACGCGGATCCGGCCGACGATCAGGTCCAGCACCGCGTCGGGCTCCTCCGCGAACCCGGTGCCCTGGATCCAGACGCCGCGGTGGGGGTGCTCGGATCCCCAGTTGTGGCCGACCATCCCGGACCAGCCGTCGAGCACGAGGCGCCGGTCGTCGAGCTCGACCGTACCGCGGAGCTCGGTCCGGGGATGGACGAGCACCGCCTTGGTGCGTGGGAGCGAGCGCTCGTACATCCACTCGCGGGGCAGGTAGCCGAACGCGCCCGGACCGTCGTCGTCGAAGCCGAGATCCCAGGCGGCTGTCCGCCGATCGAGCGTGAACGCCCCGGTGGCCGACCCCGGAGCGAGCACCGCATCGCCGATCCCGACGTAGGTGCCCGGATCGGCGCGCAGCTGCTCCGCCGGGAAGGAGCGCTTCAGCGCCGCCGGCGCGCCGCCGGCATCGAACACCGTCAGCCACAGCGCACCGCTGCGGGGACCGTCGCCGGCCTGCCAGATCGTGTGCCGGAGCCACAGCGCGAGGCCGCCGTCGGGGTGAGCCGCCTTGAGGTAGAAGCTCTCGTAGTGGGGCACGCCGGCCGCCACCCCGGGGAACCGGGCGTGTGAGCGGACGCGGTCGGAGCCGGGCGGCCAGGCCATGGTCAGGATCATGGCGCACGGCGGCGCTGCGGCGGCCTGCCGTACGCTGACGGAGCGGATGCCGACGACGGACACGCTGACGGGCGACCCCGCCCGGTACCCGAAGGGACTGGCCGAGCTCGGGCCCGGCGTGTGGGGATGGCTCCAGCCGAACGGTGGCTGGGGCGAGGCGAACGCGGCGCTCGTGGCGGGCGAGGACAGTTGCCTGCTGGTCGACACGCTGTGGGATGAGCGGCTCGCCCGGGAGATGCTCGGCGCGATGGACGGAGTCCGCGGCGGCCGCCCGATCCAACGGGTGTTCAACACCCACTCCGACGGCGACCACTGGTGGGGCAACCGGGCCGTCCCCGCCGACGCCGAGATCCTCACCACGACGGCGAGCCGGCAGACGATGGATGTCGACGGGACCCCGCACGAGCTCGCCCGGCTCGCCCGCCTATCGGCTGCGGGGGCACGGCTGCCCGGGCCGATGCGGCCGCTCACCCGCTACATCTCGGAGATGCTCGCGCCGTTTCACTTCGCCGACGTCGAGCGCGCGCCCGCCCGACCGGACCTTCAGCGGCGAGATGGCGCTCGACGTCGGCGGCCGCGAGGTGCGGCTGATCGAGGTCGGTCCGGCCCACACCCCCGGCGACGCGATCGTCCACGTTGCGGATGCCGGCGTCGTCATCGCCGCCGACGTGCTGTTCATCGGCGCGACCCCGGTGATGTGGTTCGGCCCGCTCGAGGGCTGGCTCGCGGCGCTCGACACGATCCTCTCGCTGGATGCCGACACCTACCTCCCCGGCCACGGACCGGTCGGTACGCGCGGCGATGTGCAGGAGCTCCGCGAGTACATGAGCTGGCTGGGCGAGGTCGTCCGCAGCGAGCATGCCGCCGGCCGCTCGGCGCGCGAGGCGGCGCGCGCCGCCGTCCGTGCTCCGGACTTCCGGCGCTGGCGGGGCTGGGTGGCGCCCGAGCGGATGCTGATCACGATCGACACGATCCACCGCACGCTCGACGGTCGGCAGCCTGTCGGCGTGTCCGGCCGCGCCCGCGCGGCCCTGTTCGCCCAGGTCGCCTCGTTCGCCGGCGAGCTCGGGCCCGCCGGCTGAGCACCGGCGTCGCCCGTCCCCGTCGGGGAGATCAGCCCCCGCGGATCACCTTCGCCCGACCGAGCACACGGCCTGAGGCGTCGAGCGGCTGCGCGCTGACGTACGCCGCCTGACGGATCGACGTCCGCGTCTCGAACCCCTGATTCGCCGTCGTTGCGACGGTCGACAGCCGACTCGCCGAAGACCCGGCCAGGATTCGCCACGCGGCCACGTTCTGTGCGCCGTTCCAGCTCGCGTACACCCCGGTCCGGCCGTGGCCGCTCCGCGCGGCGATCGCCGGCTGGGTCACCGGCACACCGGCCCAGGGGGATCGGTACCCGCGATACGAGGCGCTCCCGTCGGCGAACCGCATGTCGAACTGCACGCGGCCGCCCGGGCTGTACTCGGTTGCGTAGCCGTACTGGCCGGAGCCGACGAAGAAGTCTCCGTTCGGCAGGACCTGGGTATTGCCCTCGAAGGAGCTGAGGACCCTCGGGTTGTGGACGAACGCGGCCGTCTCCCTGGCCGTGTGGTGGGTGAAGTCGAGCGCCAGCACCTCGCCCCGCGAGGCGGTGTGCGTCTTCTGGTCGCCGGCGCCGTTGTCGTACACCGTGACGAGGTTGCCCGGTCGGACGCGGAAGTCGTGCTGCCAGGCGAACTGGTCGGACTTCGGGATCGCGAAGCTCGAGTGGTCGCCGCCGAGCGTCCAGATGATCGCGCCGGTGCTGTGGTCCAGCTTGTAGCCGGCCCAGGTGTCGCGGCCGGAGACGACGAGCGTGCCGTCGGTGTCCTGCTGGATCGAGTTGATGTGGAAGTAGTCGTACGGCTGGTCGGCGCTGGCGGCGTGGTTGGAGTGGCTGTCGGTGACCGGCACGTGATCGAGGCTGTGCCACTCGAACAGCACGAGCCCCGTCTTGATGTCGATCTCCTGAACGACGCAGTCGAGCGTGTCCTGCTGGCTCGAGCCATGGATCGACCGGGTGTCCCACAGCACCGGCTGGTAGGCCGTGACGAGCGCCGTGCCGTGATCGGTGAGCTGGAACTCGTGCAGATCGGTGGCGAAGCCGTTGCCGGCATGGACGGTGGCGAGCGGCTGGTACCGCGTGTCATAGATCACGTCGGTGCCCAGGCCGATACCGCCGCTCAGCTTGCCGTGCCACCACGTGAGGACGGGCTGCCCGTTCAGGCTCTGCTCCTGGAAGTCGGTGATCGTCTCACCGCTCGGCGCGGGCTGGGCGTAGACCAGGCGCCCGAACTGGTCGAGCAGCATCAGGTAATTGCCGAGCGGTCCGTTCTGCGGGGCGACGAACACGTCCTCGGTGTCGGCCGACGGGGTGCGGGCCAGGACACTGACCGCCGGCGGCGTGAGATCCGCGCGGGACTTGAACGCCTGCACGTCGCTCTGGGTCCGGCGCGAGGGGTAGAGCGGGCTGAGCGTCACCCTCGGACCCGGCTTCGACGTGATGAAGCTGTAGTCGCTGCCCTTGCCGCCGAGGATCGAGACGCCCGAGGCCGACACCGTCACCCGCTCGCCATGGGCGAACTGCCGCGCGGGGATGAAGCTCCCGCCCTGACCGTCGGAGTCGGCGACGAGCCGACCGGAGTGCGACCCGGACACGCGCCCCTTGACGGTGATCGATCCGAGCTGGGCGATCGGCACCCCCCGGAACGTGATCTGCGTCCCCGCGCCGGCCACCCGGTCGCCCGGTGACGGGAACACCGCGACCGTCGACCCGAGCGCCCGCCCGGCAGCCGTCAGCGACAGGGCCGCGACGACAGCGACGGGGACGACGCGGCGCATGCGTGCGACGGCCGTCAGCCTCCCTTGATGACCTTCGACTGGCCGAGCACGCGGCCCGACGCGTCGAGCGGCTGCGCGCTGACGTACGCCGCCTGGACGATCGAGGTGCGCGTCTCGAAACCCTGGTTCGGCGTCGTCGCGACCGCGGACAGCCTGCTCGCCGAGGAACCGGCGAGGACGCGCCACGCCGCGACGTTCTGGGCGCCGTTCCAGCTCGCGTACACGCCGGTCCGGCCGTGGCCGCTGCGGGCGGCGATCGACGGACGGGTCACCGGCTCGCCCGCCCAGGCGAAGCGGTAGCCGCGATACGAGCTGTTCGCGTCGACGAACCGCATGTCGAACTGGACCTGGCCCGAGGAGCTGAACTCGGTGAAGTACCCGTGCTGACCCCAGCCGAGGAACAGGTTCCCGGTCGGCAGGACCTGGGTGTTGCCCTCGAAGAACGCGAGCAGGCCGGGGGTGTGCTGGTAGGCCGCGATCACCTTCGCGGTGTGGGCGGCGAAGTCCAGGTACAGGACGGCCCCGCGCGAGGCCTTGCGGACCGCGGTGTCACCGGCACTGTCGTCGAACACCGAGACCGTCGTCGGGGATTGGACGCGGATGTCGTGCTGCCAGGCGAACTGATCGGACTTCGGGATCGTGAAGCTCGAGTGCTTCCCGCCGAGCGTCCAGATGATCGCGCCGGAGCTGTGGTCGAGCTTGTAGCCGGCCCACGTGTTGCGGCCCGAGATCACGATGTTGCCGTCGGTCTGCGGCTGGATCGAGTTGATGTGGAAGTAGTCGAACGGCAGCTTGGAGCTCTTGGGATGGAGGGAGAAGCTGTCGGTGATCGGGACGTGATCGAGGCTGTCCCACTGGTAAAGGACGAGCCCGGTCTTGATGTCGATCTCCTGCACGACGCAGTCGAGCACGACCTGGTTGCTCGAGAGGTGGGCGGACCGGGAGTCCCAGTAGACGGGCTGGTAGGAGGTGATCAGCGCGGTGCCGCTCGGGGTGAGCTGGAACTCGTGCAGATCGGCGCTCAGACCGTTGCCCGCCCGGACGGTCGCCACGGGCTGGTAGTGGGTGTTGTAGATCTCGCCCGCTCCGAGGCCGACGCCGTTGCTGAACCGGCCCTGCCACCAGGTGAGGACCGGGGACCCGTTCAGCGTCTGGACGCGGAAGTCGGTGACGAGGTTCGAGACCGGCACCGGCTTGTAGTAGATGAGACGGCCGGTCTGGTCGAGCAGCATCGCGCCGTTGCTCTTCGGCCCGTTCTGGGGCCCGACGAAGATGTCGCCGGTCCCTGCGCCAGCGGTCCGCGTGAGGACCTGGGTCGCCGCGGGCTGGAGGTCGGGCCGTGACTTGAAGGACTGGAGGTCACCCTTGACACGGGGGGCGGGCCCGAGCTCGCCGAGCGTCAGCGCCGGTGCCGGCTTGGCGGTGATGAAGCTGTACGCGTCGCCCTGGCCGCCGAGGATCGGGACCCCGGCCGTCACCGTCACCCGCTCCCCCCCGGCGAACGGGCGCGCGGGGATGAAGCTCCCGCCCCGCCCATCGGAGTCGGCCACGAGCTTGCCCGAGTGCTTGCCCGAGCGCCGTCCCGTCACCGTGACCGTCCCGAGCTCCGAGATCGGCACCCCGCGGAAGGTGATCTGGGTGTGCTCGCTGGCGACCCGGGATCCCTCGACCGGGAACACCGAGACCGTTGCGCCGGCGGCGGTTCCGGCGGCCGTCAGTGCCAGCGCGGCAACGGCGGCGCTGGCAAGCGTAAGGCGTACGCGCGAGATGGCCGAACGGCGTCGAGAACTGCGCGGGGGACTGGGCATGTGGGCGTCAGACACTCCTTCGGGCGGTGACAACGGGGGCATCAACGGGAACCCGACGGCGCAATCGAAGTTGCGCCGCCCGGACTACTTGACCTTCATCACCTTCGGCCGGCTGAGCGCGTTGCCCTGGCTGTCGAGCGGCTCCGCGGCGACGTAGGCCGCGGCCGGAATCGTCGCGCTCGTCTCGAAGTTCCGGTACTTCGTCGTGGTCGCGGTCGAGAGATGCGACGCCGACGAGCCCGACAGGAAACGCCACGCGGCGATCCCCGTCGCGCCGTTCCAGCTCGCGTACACGGTGTCCTTCCCCGAGGCCTTGGTGACGGCCACCGCGGGGAGGTTCGCCGGGTGGGCGGACCACGGGAAGCGGTAGCCGCGATACGAGCCGTTCTTGTCGACGAACGTCATGTCGAACTGGACGTGACCCTGAGCGTCGAACTGGGTGAAGTAGCCGTTCTGGCCCCAGCCGACGAAGTAGCTCCCGTTCGGCAGCAGCTGTGCGTTGCCCTCGAAGAAGCTCAACACGGACGGGGTGTGGCCGAAGCTCGCCACCGCATGGGCCGTGTGGTGCGTGAAGTCAAGGCTCATCACCTCCATCCGCGAGGCCTTGTGAGTGGCCTGGTCACCGGCCCCGTCGTCGAACAGGGAGACCGTGCTCGCCGAACGCATCCGAATGTCGTGCTGCCAGGCGAACTGATCGGCCGTCGGGATCTTGAAGCTCGAGTGCTTGCCGCCGAGCGTCCAGATCGTCTTGGCAGTCGCGTGATCGATCTTGTACCCGGCGGAGACGTCGCGGCCCGAGACGACCAGGTTTCCGTCGGTGTCCTGCTGGATCGAGTTGATGTGGAAGTAGTCATACGGCTGGCTCGCGGCGGTCGGGCGGTTGCCGTAGCTGTCGGACACCGAGACGTGGTCGAGGCTGTGCCACTCGAACAGCACGAGCCCCGTCTTGATGTCGATCTCCTGCACGACGCAATCGAGTGTGTCCTGCTGGCTCGAGGCGTGGGCCGAGCGGGCATCCCACATGACCGGCTGATACGCGGTGATCAGCGCCGTTCCGTGATCGGTGAGCTGGAACTCGTGCAGGTCGGCGGCGAGCCCGTTTCCGGCGTGGATCGTGGCCACCCGCCGGTAGCGGGTGTCGTACACGTAGTCGCTGCCGAGCCCGACGCCGAGGGCGAACTTGCCCTGCCACCACGTGAGCACCGGCTTGCCCGCCAGAGTCTGGACGCGGAAGTCGTTCACCTGCTGGTCCTTGGGCGCGCCGCGGTAGAAGATCAGGCGCCCGCTTGGATCGAGCATCATCGCGCCGTTGGTGATCGGGCCACCCTGCGTGCCGATGAACACATCGTCGGTGCCGATGCCCGCGGTCCGCGTCAGGATCTTCACCGAAGCGGGCGTCAGGTCCGGCCGGGACTTGAACTGCATGATGTCGCCCGGCACCCGCCGGGCGCCGGGCAGGTGATTGGGGATCAGCGTCAGCCCGGGCCGGGCCGTGATGAAGCTGTACGAGCCGCCCTTGCCACCCCGGATCGACACCCCGGACGCGGTGACCGACACGCGCTCGGCGGCGGCGAACGGACGGTTCGGGATGAAGCTCCCGCCCTGACCGTCCGAGTCGGCCCGGAGCCGGCCGGAGTGCGTTCCCGACAGATGCCCCTTCACCGTGATGTGGCCGAGCTGGGCGATCGGCACGCCCCGGAAGGTGATCTGGGTCTTCTCGGTGGCCACCCGGGAGCCGGGGCTCGGGAACACCGACACGGGCGTGGCCGCGCGGGCAGGGTCGTCGGCGATCGCCGTCACGACGGCGATCGCGGCGAGCACGGTGAGGCCCGCCCGCAGCAGGAACCGGCGGGCGGTTGAGGACGGAACGGCAGAGGTCATAGAGGTATGAGCTGGTGGGTCGGGGGCCGGGAGCGCAAGCGGGGCAGTCTAAGCGCGACCTTAACCAGAAACCCTAAGAAGCTCTGAAGTTGCTCTCCTCGGCGGCGACCGGTTGGGACTCCGGCCGCCCGCCGGCGGCCGCGAGGGAACCGGCGACCGGATCGGCGTCAGGCACTACGATGCGTCCGATGAGAGGTCGCTTCCGAGGTCTGTTCGTGTTCGTGTGCGTCGCTGCGCTCGCACTCGCCGCCGCCGCGACGGCGTGGGCACCGAAGGTGACGACGAGCTCGCCGCTCACCCGCGGGTCGGTGTACCTGGCGCTCGGGGACTCGGTGACGTTCGGCTACCAGGAGCCCAACACCGTTCCGCCGCCGAACTACAAGAATCCCGCCAGCCTCCCCGGCTACCCGGAGCTGATCGCTCGCGACCTTCACGTCCGGGTCGCGAACCTCGCCTGCCCCGGTGAGACCTCGGCCAGCCTGATCAACGTCAAGGCGCAGTCGAATGGCTGCGAGAACGCCTATCGAAAGGCGTACCCGCTCCACTACTCCTACAAGGGCTCGCAGCTCGCGGCGGCCGTCGCGTTCCTGCGCACGCACCCCGGAACCCGGCTCGTGTCGCTGATGATCGGCGCCAACGACGGCTTCATCTGCGAGCGCACCCCGAGTTGCGTGAAGGACCTCCCGGCCTTCTTCAAGCGTGTGGCGGCGAACGTCACGACGATCCTCCGGACGGTGCGTCGTGAGGGTCGGTACAAGGGCCAGATCGCGATCGTCACCTACTACTCGACGGACTACACCGCGATCGTCACCACGCTGAGCAAGCTGCTCAACCAGGCCGTGGTCGGTGCGGCCAAGCCCTACCACGTGGTCGTGGCCGATGGGTTCGGTGAGTTCAAGACCGCGTCGGTGAAGTTCGGCAACAAGCCCTGCCTGGCTGGACTCATCACCCAGCTCGGCGGCACACCGGGCAACTGCGGGGTCCACCCGACCTACGCCGGATCGACGCTGCTCGCGTCGGCCCTGCTCGCCGCGATCCGCCTCTGAGCGCTGTCCGCGCGCGGACGTCGCGCGCCGGACCGGTCCCCGTCGCCGCCCCCGGCCGTGGGGGATATCTCCGGCAAAGCCAACCCCGGAGGTGTCAGATGTTGCTCATCCTCGCGATCGTCCTGCTCGTGATCTCGATCGCCGGCGGCGTGATCATCCACCCGCTGCTGTTCCTGCTCGCGCTGATCGCGCTGGCGCTGTTCTTCAGCGGCCGCCGCCGCGTGGTCTAGGGCCCGGCCCGGGGTCAGGTCATCTCCGCCACGAGGCGGTGATGCTTGAGCTGAGCGGGCGGCGTGCCGTGCAGCACCCAGCTGCCGTTAGCGCCCCTGCTCAGCGCCCCGGTCCGCGTCAGCTCGCCCATCGCCGTCGTCACCGACGGCCGGTGGGCGCCGATCAGGTGCCCGAGCCGCTGGTGCGAGAGCGGGATCGGCAACGCGATCCCGTCGGGCCGCACCCGGCCCCAGCGGTCGGCCAGGTGCCACAGCGTGAGCAGCAGCCGCTCGTCGACCCGCTGGTGGTGCGCGATGGCGAGCGTCACCGACAGCGCATGTGCCCGCCGCGTCCCCCGTGCGAACAGCTCGAGCCCGAGCTGCGGCCACGGGTTCATCCGCTGCACGAGGCCGTGGTCGAGCACGGCGAGGCGGGTCTCCTCGAGCACGATCCAGCCCACCTCGGCGTGGACGTGGAGGCCCTCCTGGTCCCACCGCCAGGGACGCAGCACGTCGCCGGCACCGAGCAGCTCGACGCAGGTGCGGTCGAGCACCTCGACCTCCCGCGCCAGCAGGCCCTCGATGATCAGGAAGCCCCGGTGGTGGACGTCGGCCACGATCGAGTTCGCGGCGTCCCACTCGCCGCTCGACAGCCGCCGCTCGCGGGTGAGCGCCTCGCGCCGCGCACGCTCGCGCTCGCCGGGCTCGAGCAGGTCGGCGAGGTCGGAATCGGCGTCGATGATGCTGATGATGTCGTTCGGCATGCGGCGAGGGCGGGGGTCCACGAGCCCGCTGGTACGTTCCTACCCGCTCCGCGCGCCGGTTAGCGCCTAGGCGGGCTCGCCGACCGGGATCTCGCCGTCGAGCGCCCGGTCGGTGGCCTGGCGCTCGGTGGGGACGAGGAAACAGGCGAGGAACGCGACGCCGAGGAACGCCGTTGCCATCACGAACGACTCGATGAAGCCGGTCACCGTCGGAAGGCCGTCACTGACGTTCGCGCTGATGAACGTCGCCGCGAGCTGCCCGCCGAGAGCGCCGCCGAGGGTCCGCATCACGGTGTTCATGCCGGTCGCGACCCCGGTCTGGTGCGCCGGAACGGCGACGACGATCAGGTTGCCGAGCGCCGAGAACGCGAAGCCGATCCCGATGCCGAGCAGCGTGGCCGAGAGCAGCAGGTCGTACGGGTGGCCGTGGGCGAAGACCAGCATCCCGAACGCGAGGCCGGTGAAGGCGGTGCCGAGGATCAGCGCGAAGCGCAGTCCGAAACGCCGCGCGATCCTTCCGGCCAGCGCGCCGAGGAGCGTGATCCCGATCGCCGAGGGCAGCAGGTAGAGGCCCGAGGCGACGATCGAGGCGCCGAAGCCGAACCCGGTCCGCTTCGGAAGCTGCGCGAACTGGGGGTAGAGGATGAACGACGAGTACATCCCGGCGCCGAGCAGGAACGCGACCAGGTTCGTGGTCCACACGCCGCGGATCCGCATCATCGCCATGTCGATCAGCGGCTCGCTGCTGCGGACCTCGACGACGATCCACAGCGCCGTGACGAGCAGCCCGACGGCGAGCAGGCCGAGCGTCTTCGGCGACCCCCAGCCCCAGGTCGTCGTCTGTGAGATCGCCAGCAGCGTGAGCGAGATCCCGATCGTCATCAGCGCCCCGGCGAGCCAGTTGATCCGGCCCGGGACCCGGATCGGGGATTCCGGCACCCACTTCCAGGTCGCGACGGCCGAGATCACGATCACCACGAACGGGACCCAGAACAGCCAGTGATAGTCGAAGTTCTGCACGATCAGGCCGGCGACGACGATCCCCCCGCCGCCGCCGATGCCGAGCAGCGAGGACATCAGCCCGATGCTCCCGGCGACCTTCTCCTTCGGGAACTCGTCGCGGACGATGCCGAACGCCAGCGGGAAGATCCCGCCGCCCGCGCCCTGGATCACCCGTGCGGCGATCAGCACCCCGAGCGAGGAGGAGAGCGCGGCGAGCAGCGTCCCGGCGGCGAGGATCGACAGCGTCCAGATCAGCAGGCGCTCCTTGCCGTACATGTCGCCGAGCCGGCCGATCACCGAGGTGGCGACCGAGGCCGACAGCAGGTAGCCGGTGAGCAGCCAGGCGACGGCCGTCTCGGAGGTGTGCAGGTCCTTCTGGATCGTCGGCAGCGCGGGGACGATCGCCGAGGAGAGCACGGCGTAGGCCACCCCCGCGAGGCTGAGCACGGCGAGCGTGACGTTCGGGCTCACCCGCTCCGGGTGGAAGCCGGCGCCGGCCGGCCCAGCGCCGTTCTGATCGGTGCGGGTCGTGGTGGAGGGCGCCTCCGATTCGCGCATCGACTGGAAGATAGTGGACGCACGGTTCCGGCTTGTGTCGGGCCAGTTGTGGCACGACGTGCGTACTCCCGGCGGAGTACGTCGGGGCGCGTAGCCGGCCGCCGAAGTCACTCCCGGGGGGCGATTGTGCTCGGCGGCGAGCGCGCGCAGAATCGAACGCATGCTCTCCACGCTTGCTTCACGCACCAGCACCCATCCTCGTCGCACGCTGCTGATCGTCGCGCTGTTCCTGCTCGTCGCCGGGGTCCTCGGCGGGCCCGTCGCAGGCGCGATGAAGAGCTCCGGCGGGTTCGTCCCCGGCGGCTCGGACTCGCAGATCGCCCGCAACCAGATCGAGGCCGCCACCGGCCACCAGATCTCGGCCGGGCTCGTCCTCGCCGTCGATACCCCGCATGGCGCCGGAGCGGCGCGGGCGCGGATCGCCACCGTCGGCGCGCGGCTCGCCCGCGTCCCGGGCGTCGTCGCCGTGAGCGCCCCGGCCGCCGTCGCCCGCGACGGCCGTGACGTGCTCGTCACCGCGACCACCCGCGCAGACGCGGGTGAGAGCGCCGCGGCCGGCGGTGCCCGGTCCGCGTTCGCCGGCCAGCGTGATGTCGCCGTCGGCGGGGACCTCGTCGCCAACCACCAGATCTCGTCCACGGTGAGCCAGGATCTCGGCCGAGCCGAGCTGATCGCGCTGCCGCTGCTGCTGCTCCTCTCGCTCGTGTTCTTCCGCGGCCGAGCGGCGCTGATGCCGCTCGCCGCCGGGATCACGACGGTGCTCGGCACGTTCCTGGTCCTCGCCGGGATCAACCACCTCTACGGGCTGAGCGTGTTCGCGCTCAACCTCGTGATCGGGCTCGGGCTCGGGCTGTCGATCGACTACTCGCTGTTCCTCGTCACCCGCTTCCGCGAGGAGCTCGCAGCCGGTGCGGATCCGCAGCGGGCGGTCCGGACCACGTTGACCCATGCCGGCCGCACGATCGTGTTCTCGGCCGCGACCGTGTCCGCCGCACTGGCCACGCTGATCGTGTTCCCGGCCGGCTTCCTCAAGTCGATGGGGATCGCCGGGGCCACGGTGGCGATCGTCGCCGCCGCGAGCGCGCTCGTGATCGTCCCCGCCCTGCTCGGCCTGTGGGGCACGAAACTCGCCCGCGGCGGGTCCACCGACGTCCGCGACGGGCGCTGGTACCGCTTCGCCCGCCGCGTGATGCGCCGTCCCGGGACCGTCGCCGGGTTGACCACGATCGCGATGGTCGCGATCGCCCTGCCCGCGCTGTCCGCCGTGTGGTCGCCGGTCGACAACGCCGTCGTCCCCAAGGGCGACAGTGCCCGCACGGTCGCCGACCTCGTGACCCGCGACTTCGGCGGAGCCGGGCGGGCCCCGATCGCCCTGGCGGTGTCGGCTCCGGCCTCGGCCGCGCCCGCGGTCCGGTCCTACGAGCGGGAGCTCCGCTCGGTCCGCGGGATCCTCGGGGCGGCCCCCCCGCGTGACCTCGGGCATCGGACCTGGCAGCTTGATCTCGTCGCCTCCGGCGACCCCTCGGGTGCGACGGCCCAGCGGGTGGTCAACGCGATCCGGGACCGGCCGGCGCCGTTTCCGGTCCACGTCACCGGTGACGCCGCGGCGTTCGTCGACCAGCAGGCCTCGATCGGCTCGCACCTGCCGCTCGCGATCGGGCTGCTCGCGACGCTCACCTTCCTCGTCCTGTGGCTGATGACCGACTCGATCGTGCTGCCGGCCAAGGCACTGGTGATGAACGCGCTCACCGTCGGCGCCGCGCTCGCCCCGCTCGTGCTCATCTACCAGCACGGCCGGCTCACCGGGCTGCTCGGCTATACGAGCAACGGCGGCGTGGAATCGAGCGACTTCCTCGTGACGGCGACGCTCGTGTTCGCGCTGTCGACCGACTACGGCGTGTTCCTGCTCGCCCGGATCAAGGAGGCCCGCGAGGCCGGGAACTCCGAGCGCGAGGCCGTGGCCCTCGGCCTCGGCTCGACCGGCCGCGTGATCACCGCGGCGGCGATCCTCCTGGCGGTGGCGATCGGCGCGTTCAGCACGAGCTCGATCTCGTTCATCCAGCAGATCGGGGTGGCGACGGCCACCGGCGTACTCGTCGACGCGTTCATCGTGCGTTCGCTGCTCGTCCCATCGCTGATGGCCCTGCTCGGGCGCTGGAACTGGTACTCGCCGCGCTTCCTGCGTCGGACGGCGGGGATGCGGGCGGCAAAGGAGGCCTGGGCGCGCGGCCCGGCCGTATGATCGGTCGGGCCGTGGCCAGCCGTGCCCGCACCTTCCTGACCGGGGACTGGTGGCCGTGCGTCGCCATCCCACCGCTGCTCGTGCTCGGCGCCGCGATCACCCGCGGCGCGGGGGCGCTCGATGTTCTCGGAGTGCTGGCGGCGTTCGTCGGATGCCTCCCGCTCGCCCTGCGCCGCCGGCTCCCGTTCCTGCTCTTCGCCCCGGTGCTCACCGCGGGGATCGTGCTCGTCATCTGGCAGCTCGATCCCGGCGACATCGTCATCCTGATCCCGCTGATCGCCCTGTTCGACATGGCCCAGCGGGGCGACCGCCGGCGCTCGGTGTGGATTGCCGTGATCACCGTGCCGTGCGTCGCGGTGAGCATCATCCCGTTCAACCATCACCACGACATCCCCGCCGGCCTGGCCTACAACACGCTTCTGTGCCTGCTCGCGATCGGCGCCGGTGACCTGCTCCGCTCGCGCCAGGAGTCGGCCGAGCAGGCGGCCGCCGTCCGCGAGCAGGCGGTGCTCCGCCGGCTCGGCGAGGAGCGCCTGCGGATCGCCCACGAGATCCACGACGTCGTGGCCCACGCGATGACCGCAATCAACGTCCAGGCCGGTGTCGCCGCTCACCTGCTCGAGCGCGACCCGGACAACGCCCACGACGCGCTGCGCAACATCAAGGCCACGAGTGGCGAGGCGCTGCGGGAGCTGCGCTCGACGCTCGAGCTGCTCCGCGATCCCGGCGCCGCGGCGCCGCTGACGGTGCCGTCGGGGCTCACCGATCTCGACGGGCTCGCGGCCAGCGCGCGGGCCGCGGGGCTCGAGACCTCGGTCGAGGTCGATGACGTGACGGAGGTCCCGGTGGGAGTCCACACGGCGGGCTACCGGATCATCCAGGAGGCGCTCACGAACGTGATCCGGCACGCGCGCGCGACGCGCGCCCGCGTGCACGTCATCCGCGAGCCGGTCGCGGTGCGGATCGAGGTGAGTGACGACGGCGCCGCGAGCGCCGGCGAGCACGCCGGAGCCCGGCAACGGTCTGCGCGGCATGCGCGAGCGGGCGCTGGCCCTCGGCGGCACATTCGAGGCCGGGGCCGTGCCGGGTGGTGGCTGGCGCGTGGCGGCGTCGCTGCCCGTGGCCGGCGAGGGCAGCCGCAACGGCGATCGCCACGCTCAGGACATCGGCCCGGTGGACGGCGCGTGATCCGGGTCGAGCTCGCCGACGACCAGGCGCTCGTCCGGGCCGGCTTCCGGGCCCTGCTCGACGCCGAGCCGGACATCGAGGTCGTCGCCGAGGCCGAGGACGGGGAGACGGCCGTCGCCCTCGCCCGCGAGCACCGGCCGGAGATCGTGCTGATGGACATCCGGATGCCACAGCTCGACGGCCTCGAGGCCACGGCTCGGATCACCCGGGACGCGGCGCTGAAGGACACCCGCGTGCTCGTGCTGACGACGTTCGAGCTTGACGACTACGTGTTCGGAGCCCTCCGCGCCGGAGCGTCCGGGTTCCTGCTGAAAGACGTCGAGCCGGTCGACCTGCTCGCCGGGATCCGGGTCGTCGCCGGCGGCGAGGCGCTGCTCGCGCCGCGGCTCACCCGGCGGCTGATCGAGGCGTTCGTGGCCCGGGGCCAGGACGGCGGGGCGGCTGCGACCGGATCTGCCGACGGCGCGGGATTCGGAGTGGATGTCGCCGCGGAGGCGAAGTCGCTCGTCGCGCGGCTCACCCCGCGTGAGCGCGAGGTGCTCACGCTCGCCGGCCAGGGCCTTTCCAACCGCGAGATCGCCGACCGGCTCGTGCTCTCGCCGCTCACGGCCAAGACCCATGTCGCCCGGCTGTTCCAGAAGCTCGAGGCCCGCGACCGCGCGCAGCTCGTCGTGATCGCCTACGAGTCGGGAGTCGTGCGGCCGGGCCCGAGCACCGCCTAGGCGCTCGGCTCGCCGGCACCCTGCGCGGCGAGCGTGCGGGCGGTCTTCGACTTCGTGACCGTCCGCTGGTCGGGGTCGGTTCCGAGCACTCGGTCCCCGAAGTTCGAGCTGACGCCGAGCCAGTAGCCCTCGTGCTTGAAGTGGTGGAGGCGGTGGTTGCGCCAGATCCGGCGGTACCACTGGCTCTTCGGGACGTACGGCGTGTGGATCAGGAAGTGCGACCACTCGTAGCGGAACAGTCCGAGCGTAGCAGATGATCGTGTAGCCGATCCACAGCGGCAGGAAGTGGCCGCTGAGCACGATCGCCCACACCCACATCACCGCGGCGCTGAGCGCGGCGATCTGCACGAGGAAGCTCGAGACCTCGATCGGCTTGAGCAGCACCCGGTCGAGGTCCGACGGGTTGCGGTGGTGGCGGCGGTGCTGGACCGCCCCGTACATCTCCACCCGCTTGCCGCGGAACGTGAACGCCGGCATGTGGAGCAGGTAGCGGTGGATCACCCACTCGGCGAACGGCTGCAGGACGATCACCGAGACCGGCAGCGTCAGGTCACGCCACGACCACTCGCCGACGGCGATCCGCGCCGCGACCGCGACCGCGGTGGCGAGCAGCACGAGCCGCGGCGAGAAGTGGGCCGCGAACTCCCGCCAGCACGTCCGCAGCGAGCGCAGGTCGTCGCGCTTGGCGGTGAGCTCGGCGTCGTAGCCGGCTGGGACGGGGGCAGAGGTGGCGGTCGTGGTCATCGTCGGGCGCGCTCCTGCGTCGCGGGGGTGGTGGTCTGAAGGGCTGCCGCCAGCGCGGGATCCGGGGTGAGGGCGGCGCGGGTCGCCTCGGCGGCGGCCTCGGGATCGCGGTCGGCGATCGCCCGCGCGATCGGGCGGCGGTGCTCGCCCCGGCGCAACTCGTGCTCCAGCCACCCCGTGCTGAGGTCCGGGACGACGTCGACGCCGCGGATCAGGCTGTTGAAGGCGAGCTGGTAGGCGAGGTTCCCGGCGCCATCGAGCATCACCTGCCAGAACCGGCGGTCGAGCGCGACGACGGCGGGGATCCCATCCGCGGCCGCGAGCTGCTCGGCGATCGCGGTGAGCTCGTCACGGGTCGCGTCGTCGGCCCGCGCGGCGCACAGCCGCGCGACGTCGACGCCGATCCCGAGCCGCATCTCGAGTGCGGCGAGAAGCAGCGGCATCAGACCGCCCGCACTCGCCCGCAGCCCCTCGATCGCCTCGGCGCGCTCCGCGATCAGGGCGAGCAGATCGAGACCCGCCGTCCGGCGGAAGTCGAGCACCTTCGTGCTCCCGCCCTGGGCGATCCGGACCAGGCCGACCTGCTCGAGCCGCTTCAGCGCCTCACGGACGACGTGCCGGTTGACGCCGAAGATCCCGGTCAGCGCACGCTCGGACGGGATTGCCGTGTCCGGCGGATAGCTCCCGCCGACGATCTCGGCCAGCAGCTGGCCGAAGACCTGGTCGGCGAGAGATTGGCTCTCGATCGCGCGCAGGGTCATCTCGCTCGCCGCCCACCCTACCACAACTGGTCCAACCATTGGATACGGGGATGGGTGCGCTGGGCGTGCGACCGCGCCGCCCCGCCGGGCGCTCCGCGGGGGCTACGAGGTCTTGAACACGGTCCCACCCGGCCCCTGGCCCGCGGTGTTCGTGCACGCGCCGTTGCCGGTGGCGGTCGCCATCAGCGTCAGACAGCGGCCGAACGCCTGCTGGGCGTAGGCGTTGGGGTGGAAGGTCTCCTGCTGCTGACCCTGGGTCTCGACGGCAGGGAGGTTGAGGAACCGTGCCCAATCGCTCCGGGTCGGCGACGGCCCCTGGAGCGGCGTGGCGAGCTGGGTCGAGACCGAGCACATCTCCCGGCCCTGGAGGAGGTTCCGGAGGTCCATGAACCTGACGCCGTGGCTCGCCGCGACCGAGGCGAGGCCGTTGGCGATCTGGGACACGACCGAGTCCCGCGCCCACGTCGCGTCGCTGTCGTAGATCGGGCAGCCGTCGACCGACTCACGGGCGGCCTTGTTCACCTCGGGGACGCGGATCTCCGGCCCGCGCGGGATCGCCGACGGGTAGCTCTGGAGGACGAACGTGTAGGAGCCCGTCTTGTAGCCGTCGGCCGCCATCACGGCGTGGACCTCGTCGATCGCTTTGCCGACGTTGGCCATCGCGGTGGGGAACTTGGCGTCGATCGCCGCCTGCTGCGAGGGCTGACACGGAGCGCCACCGGTCGTGTACGCCTCCAGGCACGCGGTGATGATCGAGGAGAAGCCGAGGTCGTTGCCGCCGATCGAGAGGACGATCAGCTTGACCTTGTCGTTCTTGGCCACGGTCGAGAGCTGATCGGCCTGCGGCAGCTCACCGTTCTGACCGACGCCGCCGCTCGTCGAGCGGAAGATGTTCTGGGTCACCGCACCGGAGCACGCGATGTTCACCCGCTGGGTCGACGGCGAGCGACGCGCTCTCGATCTCCGCCACATCGGAGCGGTGACAGCCGTCGCTGTCCGACGGCGGGAGGTAGACCCGGCTGAGGTCGTAGCCCGTCCCCGTCCAGGCACGGTCGGTCCCGTCACGACTCCCCGCGGCGTCGATCGAGTTGCCCTGCCAGCGACCCGCCTCGCCGGAGATGTACGAGTCGCCCATCGACACCGCCGCAGTGCTCTGCGGCGCGGCAAGCGCCGCACCCTCCCCCGCACACGTCGGGATCGCGAACGCGATCAGGCTCGCTGCGAGCAGTCCACACCGTCTCATCTCGTCTCCTCTGTCTCTCCCTCGCCGGCCCACGGCATCGCAACCGACCCCGCGGCGTGACGGAGCGCTACCCGCGTCGGCGAAAGTGAAAACCCGCGCCGGCGCGCACGACCCGGGCGCCGGTGGCCGGTTGACCGTGCTCCGGGCCCGTGGGAGGATCGATCGACGATGCGGCCTCTGATGCCACGCGGAGCCGCCCGGTCCGTCGCCGTGGTGACCACCGCGAGCCTGGCCCTGTGCGCGTCGTCCGCGACGGGCACCGCGGCCGCGACGACCACCGCCCCGCCGCCGCTGTCAACCGCCCCGCTCCGCGCCGACATCGCGTCGAGCGCGGGCAGCGGCTCGTTCGGCCGCTGGCTCGTCGACCCGTTCGGGCTCCCGGCCTACCGCTACGACATCGACGAGCAGACGGCGCCGCAGGCCCACCAGCCCGAGGACTCGGGGTCGACGGCCGCGCAGCACGAGCTCGGCAACGACCACATCAAGGGGGCCGCGTTCAACGACGGCTACACCCAGCTCTGGAGCCAGGACCGGCTCGCCCAGTGGGCGAATCGGTACCGGCCCGACGCCCGGCACTACGCCGGCGGGTACGGGTACCTGAAGGTCGGCGGCCAGGTGCTCAGCACCCTCTACCTCGACCGCCCGGCGGGCGCGAGCTTCGAGCGCCGGTTCGGAGTCGGCTACTACGAGCGCCGCATCCGGACCTCGAACGTCGCCGTGCGCGAGGACGTGTACGCGCCGTTCGGCAACGACCCGCTGCTGCTCCACGACGTGACGATCACCAACCCCACCGGCCACAGCGAGCCCGTGTCGTGGTTCGAGTACTGGGACGTCAACCCGTTCGACCAGACGATCAAGTCACCGCGCGGCCTCGCGGTCCCGGCCTGGGACGCGGCGGCACGGACGCTGCGCGTGGCCCAGACCCCGAGTGACGGCGACACCCGGCCGATGACGATCTTCGCCGCCGCGCTGGCCGGGCCCGTGTCCAGCTACGAGACGTCCGTGCCGGCGTTCTTCGGGTCGGGCACCCGCGCCCAGCCGGCCGCGGTCGCCGCCGACCGGCTCGGCGACGGGATCGCCCCGGCCGCGAGCGCCGGGACCGGCGGCTCGACGCTGTTCGCGTTCCGGGCCCCCGTCGTGCTGCGTCCCGGGCAGTCCGTCACCCTGCGCTACGCGTACGGGATGGCGGATGCCTCGGCGATCGGACCGCTCGTTGCGCGGTACCGCCGCGGCGGCGGCGCCCGTTCGCGGCCAGCGAGCGCGCGTGGGCGGCGTGGCTGCCGAAGGCCTCGTTCGGCGCCGGCACCGCGGCCGTCTCGCGGGAGCTCGAGTGGGACGGGTACCTCCTGCGCGGCGCGTCGGTCGACGATCAGGCCTGCGGGTACCACACGATCACCCAGGGCGGCTACTACCAGTACAGCAGCGGCCTCAACCTCGGCTCGCGGAGCTGGCTGCACTACCTGCTGCCGATGGTCCAGAGCGATCCGGCGATGGCCCGGGAGATCCTCCGCTACTCGGTCACGCTCCAGTCCGCCCAGACCGGAGAGATCCCCTACGGGACCGGACCGCTGTGCACGCTCTACAACGCGTTCGGCACCTCCGACGACCTCGATTTCTGGCTGCTGCTCGCGGCCGCCGAGTACGGCCTCGGGACACGGGACCTGGGGTTCTTCTCCAGCCGGCTGCCGTTCTACCGCAGCGGCGAGACCGCCACGGTGTGGCAGCACATCAAGGTCGAGCTTCCGCCACCAGGAGTCGTTCCGGGCGGCCGACGGCGGCTACCTCGCCGGCACCAACGGCGACTGGTCGGACTTCTCGGCCCCGTTCCTGCACATGACCGAGTCGCTGCTCGTCCCCGCCCAGCTCGCCTACGCCTACCCCCGCCTCGCCTCGCTCGCCGATCTCCTCGGCGACCACGCCTTCGCCGCCCAGCTCCGCACGCGGGCCCGCCAGCTCGTCGGCGTCCTGCGCGCGGAGTGGACCGGCCGGTGGTACCTGCGCGGCTACTCGGGATCGACGGCGAAGCCGATCGGCCGCGGCGCGATCTTCGGCGAGCCGCAGCCGTGGGCGATCCTCGCCGGGGCGCCGACCGCCCGGCAGGCGGCCACGCTGGTGGCGAACATCCGCCGGTTCCTCACCGGGATCGGCGCGCCGGCGTCGCTCGGCGGACCTGCCCGGATCGGCTCGGCCCTCTCCCCCGCGCTCCACGACCCGGGGATGACGGACCCGCCGACCGCCCCGGGCGCGACGTTCAACGGCAGCTCGCAGTACGTCGGCGGGGTGTGGTTCGACCCCAACGGCTGGCTCACGTGGTCGCTGCTGTCGCTCGACGGCGTCGTCCCGGGCGCGGTCCGTGACGCATGGAGCGAGTACACGCGCAACACCCTCGCCGCCCACGCCACGGCCTACCCCGACAGCTGGGACGGCACGATCTCGATCGACGACGCCTGCAACTCGTTCTCGGCCAGCCAGCCGGACCGCTGCGGGATCCCGCTGTACAACGACTACAGCGGCCAGATCACCGAGCAGCCGACATGGATGGTGATGGGCGCGGTCCACTTCGCCGGCGTCACCCCGACCGAGACCGGCTTCGACATCGACCCCCACCTCGCCGGCATCTGGCTGCGGATGCCCGACGTCGGCGTCCAGCGCGCGCCGCGGTTCATCCGCGGCTACGTCCGGGTCGCCCGCAACGGGCGGCTGGCGATGTCCGTCGGGAACGTTCCCGCGCGGGCGCGCGCGCTGCGCGCGTGGATGGGCGCGCGGGAGGTGCCGCTGCGCCGCTCCGGGGGGCGCGTGCGGTTCACGCTGCCCGCGGCGGCCGGGCGAGCGGCCGACTGGGCCGTGAGCTGGCGGTAGCGGTACGACAAGCGCCGACGGGCTACCGCCACACCCCGCCGTCATGGACGTACAGGCGCTGCTCGCGGATCAGCCCGTCCGCGCGCACGAAGATCCCCATCCCGGGCCGGGCGATCTCACGCCCGTCGGTCCTTCGGTAGGTCACGGTCAGCTCGAAGATCACCTCGTCGCCCTCTTCCCACACGTGGAGCAGCTCGTGGCGGATCCCGGCGAGGCGCCCGAGCCCGTCGCGCATCCGCCGCAGGATCGCCTCCCGGCCCTCGTCGGTCCCGCCGGTCGGATAGTGGCTGCGGCAGTCGGCATGGAGGAGCTCCGCGACGTCGTCGAAGCGGCCGTGATCGAGTGCGGCGTAATAGCCGCGGAGCCAGTCACGGGTCGACGCGGCGGCCCTCACGCCGCTGCGCCGCCGTGGGCGCTCACCCACTCGACGATCGCGTCGGCCAGGTCCTCGCGCGCGTCCGGCACGCCGAGGAAGTAGTGATCGCCGGGGAGCTCGAGCAGCCGCTTGTCGGCGGCGGCCAGGCCGTCGTGGATCGCGCGGGCGTCACTGGGGAACACACCCGTGTCGGCCGTCGGCTGGATCACGAGTGCGGGGGTGTCGATCAGCCCGAGGTACTCCGAGGCGCGGCACTGGGCTTCGTCGAGGCTCCACATCGCCAGCCAGCTCCGCAGCGTGTTGACCCGGCCGATGCCATCGACGCCTCGGTTCGCCCGGGCCGGCTCGCCGCGGTAGCAGGCGGGAGTCGGCCGCTCCGAGGGATCGAGCGCAGGGTCGGTGAACCGCAGGTCGGCCCACGTGCGGTCGACGGTGAACAGCCGGTCGCGGGCGCCGGACGCGCGCAGGCGGTCGAGCTCGTCACGGCACCAGGCCGAGATCCGGTCGTTGCGCGCCCGCTGGGCGGCGCGGTAGCGCATCACGAAATCCTTCGCGTAGGGCGGGCCGTTCGCCGGGTCGTACATGTTGAGCGGGGAGTCGGTGGCGGTCGGGTCGCGCTCATCGGTCACCGATGGATCGAGCCAGTTGGTGAGCACCTCGGGGCGGCCCGGATGGGCCGCGATGCTCAGGTACAGGTCGGCCCCGGGCAGGGCATCGATGCCGTCGGCGAGCGTCGTGTTGCGGGCGGGGCGGATGACCGGCCGGCGCGATTGCGCGAGATACGCGGCCATCAGCGACCCGCCGCCGGAGTTGCCGACCAGCACCACCGTCTCGGCCCCCTGCTCGCGCAGCCATCGGACGCCGTGGCCGATGTCGATCACCGCCCGGTCGAGCAGGAACAGATGCTCGGCGCCGCAGAACCGCGTGTTCCAGCCGAGGAACCCGAACCCGCGGGCGGCGAGCAGACCGCCGAGGTAGTGATCGGCGAAATCCAGGTTGTAGTGGACGGCGATGAACCCGGTCCGCGGGCGCCGGATGCTCGCCGGACGGTGGTAGGCCCCCCGCGCGAGCGCCATCCCCCAGCCCGCCCGAGGGAGGTCGGGACGCTCGATCCCGACCGGCGTGACCTCGACCGCCGCGGCGCTCACTCGGGCGCGGCCTCGCCGCCCGGCGGGGCGCTGCGGGCGCGCAGCTCCGCCGGCACCGCCTTCTCGGGGAAGCCGAAGAAGCTCGTGTACTGGGCGATGATCGGATCCGCGAACAGCGCCGCCCGGGCCTCGGCCGTCCATGACAGCGGCGCTCGGGTGTCGAAGTTGACCCGGACCGAGCGGGGCGCCGGCCGGTCGGGAGCGGGCGCGCGCGCCGGGACCTTGAACCCGGGATGCGGGAGCGTCCGCGGCAGCAGCCACAGGTGGCCCTCGGCGTGCGGGGCGATCTCGAACTCGTGGATCAGCCACAGACTCGTCGTAGTCGTTGAGGTGCGACGGGGCGCCGAAGCTCCCGTCGGGCGGGGGGACGTGTGCCGCCGGCGGCAGGCCGAGGACGTTGAAGAAGAAGTCGCGGTCCTCGCCGAGCAGGACGGCGCCCGACGGCGGGGTGAGGTGGCCGTGGCTCGTCGCCGGCGTCGGGACGTCGTCGACGTTCATCTTGAAGATCACCGGGTCGCCCATCCAGCCGACGACGTCGCGGCAGGGGTCGAAGGCGTAGACCATCGAGTGCCAGGATCCGCCGTGAAACAGCCGGAGCTCGTACTCGCCGGCGCCGGCCTCCTCGGCGGGGCCGGGGGCGGGTTCCGGAAGCACCATCGCGGTGTAGTCGACCGACAGGCTCGCGAAGCCGACCGAGTCCCACAGCGTCTCGGCGAGCTTGATCGTGGCATCGGTCTCGAAGACGTACACGACGTTGCCCTCGGCGGCGTGCGGCGTCTCGCGGTAGATCAGGTTGCGCGGGATGACGACGAAGTCCCCCGGCTCGACCTCAAGGACGCCGAGTTCGGTCTCCAGCGTGAACGCGCCGCGGTGGTAGAAGCGGATCTGGTGGCGGTCGACGTTCTTCTCGGAGAACGGCATCGCCGCCGCGCGGCGAGAGAGCGCGACCGACACGCCGGGTCCCTCGAGGACCCGGAGCGCCGTGCCGGCCGGATCGCCCAGGTCGGTCGGCGTCAGCTCGACCGAGTCGAGCCCGTTGTAGATCAGGCGATCGTCGGACCAGCGAAGCGGATGGGCGAGGTTGTGGCGGCGGAACATGTGCGCCCACTCCCCGAAGAATCCCTGGAGCGAATAGACCTCGTCGACGTATCGACCGACGCCCGTCGGCCGGTACGGGATCTCTCCCCTGCGTACGTTCGATGCCATCTGCGGACGTCTCTCCTCGTCGGTCTGCGGCTGTGGCGCACGATATGGGATCACGAGCGACGCGGGTCAGGTGCCTCAGACGTTCGAGCCGTCAGCCCGACGTCCAGTAGAGGCGTGCCCGCTCGATCGTCGCTGAGGCCATCTGAGCCAAGTGCACGACTGCGGCCTCGTCATCGACGGAAAACGCGCCCTCTTGCTTGTCGAACAGCTGGATAGCGCCGAGCTCACCCCCGTCAAGCGTGGTCAGGGATGCGGCGAGCCACCCCCGCGGCGACGCCTCCGTGCCGTGCGTAAAGAACCCCAGCTCAGCGAGGCGCTCGCCCTCGAGTCTCACCGAGTCGCCGCACGAGCGCAGACAGGCATAGATCGCCGGCAGATCGACCCACCGCGCGAGCGTCATCCAACGGCGGCTGTGCTCCTGATGGGAGCTCACCTGAGCAGCCCGTGGCTGACCCTCCGCCGCCACCGTGACGACGCTGCACTCAGCTCGGACCAGTTCGCGCGCCTGCTCAGCCACCAGTTGCAGCATCTCCTCCAGCGTGGCGGAGCCCTCGAGGGCGAGCGAGGCATCCGCCAGGAATGTCGACAGCCGGCGGGACAGCGCAGTGTTCCGCCGCTCCAGCTTCAGCGATTGGCGGGCCTCGTTGAATCCGCGTTGGACCATCTCGAAGCTGGACAGGCTCTCCAAGAAGAAGTCTCCGGCGGCCCGGGCCACGGCCTGCGCACTCGCGCGATCCGGCGCCGCGTCGATGGCTGCACGCAACGCCTCGTGATGAACGACGCCGAGCTCGAGCACACTGAGTCCGTGACTAATGGCCTCGCGCCCGAGTTCGTACGCCGGCCACAAGGTGTCCTCGCCGGGATGCTGCAGATGGTCGCCCAGCGCGCTGCCATAGAGCGTCGCGAATCGCTCCTGCTCGCCGGGGCTCATGCCGCGCGCACCCCGAGGTAGCGGACGGCCACCACCAGTGCGTCATCACGGCGGCCGCCATGATCGGCCAGGATTCGCTCGCTGATCGCCTGACTCGAGCCGGAGACGCTCAAGGAGTCGGCGAACCCCGCCGCCACTCCGTCCGTGGCCAGCACGAGGACGTCCCCGGCCTGCATCGGAAGGGCAGCGATCTGCATGCTCGGGAGCTCGTGCCCCACCACCCCTCGCCCTAGTGCCAGCGAGCCCTTGGGCCGCATGGCCACGGGATCGCCACTCACCAACCAGCCCGCGACGTTCCCCACCCCCAGCCAGGTGACCCGGCCGCGAGAGGAGACGAAGGCTGCGCTGATCGCCGCCCCGCGCGTTCCGACCAGCGCCCTGTGACAGGCCTCGATGAGCCGGATGAGGTCCTCCGCCGCCGATGTGGCTGACGGTGTCGACCGCGCGGTCGGCGGCCCCTGCCGCGGCGCGACCATGTCCGACACCATCGATCGCCGCGACGAGCGCGCCGCCGGATCTGGCGGCGATGACCGCCCGGTCGCCGCTCAGTCACCTCACCGGGCCGCGAGCGCGTCGCCACTCCCCATTCCACTGGCGGGGGTCGTCTCGCCGTCAACCACGTCGCCGGCGCTCCGCCCGCAGCTGCGCGAGCTCGTCGTTGGGTCTCCACTTCCGCATCGTCACTGTCGTGCCCCCGTCGGCGTCCGAATCGCACCTCGAAGTCGTCCATCAGCCGGCGGGCGCCGGCCAGCCCCAGACCGAGGCCCCCGCGGCCGCTGAGGTCCTCGCGCAGAACCGCCTCGAGGTCCCGGATACCTGGGCCGTGATCGCTGGCCGTCGACCGCGAGGCCAAAGCGGGTGGCCTCGTGCAGCGGCTCGAGCACGATCTCGCCGCCACCAGCATGCACGATGATGTTCCGCCCCACCTCAGAGATCGCGGTGGCGATCAGCGTGGGGTCCGGGCGCGGGAATCCGAGTTCTTCGGCCAGCGTCCGACCGGCCGCCCGGGCGCTCACCGAGATCACCATCCTCTCGGACGGGGACACGGACCTCATTGCTGCATCGCGCACTCCAGTGGGTAAGGCGGTCGAGCTCTTCCGTCGCCGCGTCCAGGTCCAGCGCGACTCGAAGTGGCTCGAGGTTCAACCGAAATTGGACCATCGCGATCGCGACGTCCGGGTGGATCCCGACGATCACCGTCTCGGCTCCGCGCAGTCGGGCCGTGAGGACGATGGACCGCAGCGCACGCGCCACAAACGAATCGATCACGTCGAGTGCCGCGACGTCGATGACGATCCCGCGTAGACGATGCCGTCCGACCAGGTCCAGCAGGCGCTGCCGCAGCTCCAACACCTCGCGGTCGGACAGGTCCGACTGAATCGACGCGATCAGGTAGGGCCCTTGCTGAAGGACAGCCACCGGCATCGGTGCGGGACTTACCCTTCCCGCTCGGGAGACTCGCGGAGCTCGCCGGAATCGATGCCGCGGTATCCGGCGAGGCGTTCGGCTTCCACCAGGCCACCCTGGAGGTCGCCGACCGTCCTCATCATGCCGAGGTCCACGCCGAGATCGACCAGGGTCTGCGCGATCTCCGAGGACAGGCCGGTGAGGATCGTGCTCGCCCCCATCAGACGTGACGCCTCGACGGTCTGAACGAGGTGGTTGGCCACGGTGCGGTCGACCGTGGCCACGCCGGTGATGTCGATGACCACCACCTTTGCCCGGCGCTCCTGGATCGCGCTCCGAGCAGCTGCTCAGTGAGCTGGCGGGCGCGGGCCGAGTCGAGGATCCCGATGATGGGGAGAATCGAGCAGGCGGTCTCGGAGCTGCAGAACCGGCGTCGATAGCTCGCGCATGGCCTCCTGCTGCTCGTGGATCACCCGCTCGCGCTCTTCGACGAAACTCACACCGACCGTCACCGCAATCCGGTTGGCGGCGGGCTCGTAGGAGTCGAGGATGCGGTTCAGCCGGTCCGGATCCTGCTGATAGGGGCGAACAGCGCCCTCGCCAGCACGTCGCGCAGGAGAAGCACAATGCCGAGCACCTCATGCGTCTCGACTCCGCGCGGGATGATGCGTTCCGACAGCTCACGGGCGTATGTCTCCAGCGTTTCGACGCTGCCCGTCTCGAGGGCATCGACGTAGTTGTCGTAGACCGCGGTCGCCTCGGAGAAGATCTCCTCGTCGGACATAACCTCCGAGCAGCTCGGCCTTGCTGATTCGCCGCGCCCATTCCTCCCGGAGCTCGGTGCGGTTGTCGCGCAGATGCGCCACAAGCTCCCCGCAGCAAGGGATCGACCTCGTGTGCTGAGGCCTCTCTGTTCTCGTGCCGCTCGCCGGCCTCACCGCGCTTGCGTTCTTCCATCTGGCTCTCCTCTCCTGGCCGGTCCTCCACCTCGGTCCGGGTCGTCGCATGTTCGTCTGGACGCTCATCGCCGCCGCGGGCCCCGGGTGCGCGCCCCGTCGAGAAACAGGCCGACGACCGTGGCGATCATGTCCTCTCGACCAAGCGGTGGCAATGAGGCGTGCAGGCCGACGATCAGGCCGATCAGGGACTCGGTCAGCCGTGTGGCCGGCGATGTCCCCGCGCACCTCCCCGCTCGCCTGCGCTCGCTCGAACAGCTTCCGCAGCGGTTCAATCAGACCTGCTGCTCGAAGCGTCTCCGGATCCGGGACCGAACACGCTCCCGCGCGAGGATCACCAACAGGTCGCCGACATCGACGAGCGCCCGTACGGCCCTGACGATGACCCCTTCCTCCGGCGCCACCTCATCGATGCGAGCGGCGCCGCAGCCGCGCATCGACCTCGCCCAACCGCCGCCTGGGCGAGCTCGTCCAGCAGCACCTCGCGGCTCGGGAAGTATCGATACACCGTCGCCCTGGCGACACCGGCGGCCTCGGCGACGTCGTTCATGCTCGCCTGCTCTCCCTGCAGAACGAAGATCCGAGCCGCGCCGTCGAGGATCGCCGATGCGACCCGCTGCTGCAGCGCCTGTCGTGGGGCCGGGCTCGGACATTATCGTCTTTGTCATAAGTCTAGACGACCTCGGAATAAGATGTTACTGTCTCATCACAAGTCAGCACTGTCTTTGTCAAGGAGGTCGTCGAATGTCGATTAGCCGAGCAGGCACGCACCGGTTTGCGTGGAGCTGCCATCGAACGCCGCCTGGGTGTGCCTTCGCGCATGCGCCGGTCGGCGGAGACGGTCAGCTCAGGAGCCGAATCCGCCGCCGCCACCGCGCGTGATCGCGGCCACGCAGATCCGCGCCACTGTCTCCGAGGCAGTTCCTCGGGCTGGGCGACTCGCTGGACAGCCGGATGCAGCCGAGCACGGGAGGCGGGCGAGCGCGCACGGCAGGCTGAGGATCGCGCCGTCGAGGCGGCTCAGGAAGCCACGGCCGGCTCCGAGTTCGCCCGTCAGATCATCGAGCAGGGCCGGAGCCGGATCAAGGAGATCGAACGTGAGACCGGCCGGTCGGTCAAACAACGTGTCGCCGAGGCCACCAAGGCCGCGGAGGGGCTGGTGGAGCGGGAACGCCGCGAAGCCGAAGCCGAGGGCGAGGCGCGCCGGCGTGACGTTCGGGCCGCGGTGCAGGAGGAGATCGAGGACGCCCAGCGCCAAGCCGACGACGCCAAGCATCGAGCCGAGGAGCTGGTGGAGGATGCCACGGAGAAGCTTGCCGAGGCTCGCCGGCTCGCCGACGAAGCCGCCGAGGCTGCCCGTGCCGCCGCGGAAGAGGCAAATCGGCGCGCTCGCCAGATGGCCGAGGAGGCGCAGCAGCAGGCCAGCGAGGCGGAGGGGCACCTGAACGAGACGCGGCACCTGCGCGACGGGTCGCGGTCGGCAGCCCGGCACACAGCGCGCGCGCTCGGGCGCAGCTCGGACGACCGTGGCCTGGACGACCTACAAGAAGCCCGAGCTGGTCGAGTTGGCGGCCGGGATCGGCATCGACGGCCGCACCACCATGACCAAGGGCGAGCTTGTCGAGGCGATCACGAAGGCCTCTCGTAACAACCGCTGACCGGAGGTATGAAGAGATGAGACGAAAGCAAAGCAAGCGTCGGGCGCGACACGTCCTGCAGTGCGATGTCAGGCACGCTCCACCTCCCCGGCCTGAGGGCCGCTGATCGCCACGGCATCCGGTCGCGCGATGCGCTGCTCGCCGGTGTCTGGAAGCACGCCAAGGACGCGCGGCCCGATCTGCCCGAGGGCAAGGTCGTGACGGTGGGAGTGATCGCCGGCAGCCTCGCCGCGCTCACCGCCAGCAGCGCTGGGGTGTCCTCACGCCGGCGGCGCGCTGCGACCGGTGGGGCCCGCGACCATTCCTAACTCGGGCTCGCCGGTGGTGGTGGTGGCGGCGGCAGTTCCTGACCACCACCGGCGACTGTCCTCTGGCGTCTTGGTCCAAGGCACGATCCTCGGCCGGGTTCTCGGCCTCCGTCTGCTGAAGATCGACACGACCGTCGTGCTCGCGCCGGCCGACGTGACGCTCACCGCCTCCTCGCTGGCCGCTCGGCATGGACTCCGGACGCGATGCCCCCGCCTCGGGCATCGGGCTCACTGGCCCGGCGCAAGGGCGACGGTGGACCTGCTCAGGCTGGAGGCCTGCACCGTGCGGCTGTTACGGGAAACCGCCTGATCGAGGCCATCCGTCAGATGGAGGCGACCGCTCGCAGCACCCACGCCGCAGCCCGTGCCGTGGAAGATCAACTGAGGCCGGTACGGTAATCGCCACCCGCGCGGCGTCGAAATCTCAGCGCCTACGCCGATCCACAGCCATCTCCTAGCGACCGACGCCCGTCGGCCGGTACGGGATCTCTCCCCTGCGTACGTTCGATGCCATCTGCGGACGTCTCTCCTCGTCGGTCTGCGGCTGTGGCGCACGATCTGGGATCACGAGCGCGCGCGGGACCGCGCCGCCGCCGCGGGTCGGTCAGCCGCGGCGGTGGCCGTCGGCGAGGTGAGACCAACCCGACACTGACACCCGTGCGAGGGGCCCGTACGTTGCCGTCCGTCACCAGCTGAAACGGAGCATCGATGGACTCGTGGACCGCATCGTCATCGGGAACGACCAGCCACCCGGCCTTCGGCGCGGAGGAACCGCGCTCCTCAGTCGACCTGAAGGTCGTCAGCGGGGTCGCTCTGATCGCCCTTGGCGCCGGGTTGTTCGGTTTCGGGCTGTACCACGCCTTCTCCCACGGCTCGTGCTCGACGACGGGCTACTCGGCCCACTACGGCCCGGTTCAGCGCTGTCCCGGCGGGATCGGCTGGTGGATGGTCGTGATCTTCGCCGCGCTCCTCGCCTCGGGTCTCGGCATCGCCCTGTTCAGCCGCGCGAGCAACGCGGCGATCCCGCTGCTGTTCATCGCCCTCGGGGCCCCGTTCATCGCGCTCGCGCTGCGCAGCGGCAACATCCAGCTGCTCAACGGGAGCTCGGCCCAGACCGGCAAGCTCTTCGCCGGGGTGTTCGGCGGATGCTTCGTGATCGCCGGAGTGCTCTGGGGCGCATTCGCCGGCGCAGCCGCGTTCTCCGACGTGAGCCCCGGTTCACGGCTCGCGAGCGCCCTCGCATTCGCGTGCGGCGTCGCGCTGGCGGCTGTGATCACGACCGGCGTGTCCAACGCGATCGGCAAGCAGACGACCCCCGCCCCCGCCGTGGTCACCCCGGTCACCGTCCCGTTGCCCACCGGCACGGGCACGACGACGACCACCCACCCGAAGACCGCCGCGAGAACCCACGTCGGTCATCGTCCGGGCTCAACGACCGTCCGGAGCACCCACGTCACCCACATCACCACCGGCTCCGGGGTCACCACCATCCCTCCGAACACCGCTGCGACGCTCTCGCAGGCCCAGACTCAGATCCGCATCGCCGAACAGCTCGCCACATGCGTCCAGGACGCGCACGGCGATATCACCAAGATCGAGGCGTGCCAGGCGAAATACGTGCCGTAGCCGCGGCTGCGGCGCGTGCTCAGTAGACGCGGCGGGGGAAGAACCCCTGGGCGCAGATCTGGCGATTAGAGTCACCCCATGGTCCCCCCAGCGCGACGCGACCTCACCCGGCGATCGTTCGTCCAGGGCGCGGGTGCGCTCGGTCTGCTCGCGCTCGTCCCCGAGCCCCGGTTGCGGGCGCTGCTCGCGTCGGCGCCGCGAGCCGGAGCGCCGGGCCGGTTCCTCACCGCCCACGAGCTCGACACCCTCCGCGCGCTCACCGACCGGCTGATCCCCGGCCAGCCCGAGGACTCCACCCCAGGCGCGCGGCAGGCGGGCGTACCGGAGGCGATCGACCTGCTGCTCGGCGCGTTCATGGTGACGCCGCCGATGATTCACGCCGGCGGCCCGTACTCCGGCCGCGGCGGCGGCCACCGCGATGACTTCGCCGACTTCATCGCGCTCGACGCCCAGGCGGAGCTCGGCTGGCGGATCCGCCTCGAGGGCTCTCGTGGCCTGCGCGAGCGTGAGTTCGCGGGGCCGGTGACCGGCCTCCAGGAGATCTACCGCGCCGGGCTGGCCCACCTCGACGAGCTCGCCCGCGCCCGTCACGGCGTCGACTTCGCCGCGGCGAGCGCCGCGCAGCGCGACGGGCTCCTGTCCGACACGAGCGACGCCAAACTCCAGGCGCTGCTCGCCCCGGCGCTCGCCAACACGCTCGAGGCGATGTACGGGCCGCCCGAGTACGGCGGCAATCGGGGTCTCGTCGGCTGGAGCTCGAACGGCTGGCGCGGCGACACCCAGCCCACGGGCTGGCCGAACGACCGGGTCACCGAGCCGGACCCGCTTCCGGCCGGGCGGGATGCTCGACCCGCGACCCGCGACCTGCCCGGCCCGCTGCCCGACCTGCTGCCCCGTTCGGCCCCGCGCGATCAGCCGTGGCTGCGGCGCGGAGGCCTCGGCCGGCGATGAGCCGTCCGTCGGTGGTGATCGTCGGGTCCGGCGCCGGCGGCAGCGTCGCCGCCTGGGCGCTCCGGCGCGCCGGCCACCCCGTGCTCATCCTCGAGAAGGGGCGCAACGTGCTGCCCGGCCTCGGGCACCACGCGGGGCGTCGGCTCGCCGGTTCGGCAACGACGAGGTGAAGGAGGGGCGCTTCTTCGAGGACCAGGACCCGATCCTCGAGCCCCGCACGAGCCGCACCCAGGCCGAGGCGCGGACGGGCGTCGGCCATTCGTTCGTCGGGGACGTCAACGACCTGCCGACCGTCGTCGGGGGCGGGACGATCCACTGGGACGCCAAGGTCCCGCGCTTCTGGCGCCAGCACTTCAAGCCCCGCTCGCTGCACGGGCCGGTCCACGGCGCCGACGTCGTCGACTGGCCGCTCACCTACGACGAGCTCGCGCCGTACTACGACGAGGTCGAGCAGCGGCTCGGGGTCCAGGGCGACGTCCACCGGATGCCGGCCTCGACGCTCGCGCCAGGCGCCGCGCCGCCACCAGTTCGCGATGGCGCCGAACCCGCCGATGTACGGCGGCTCGCTGCTCGCCGAGGGGGCGGCGTCGCTCGGCTACCACGCCTATCCGTTCCCGATGGCGGTCAACTCGCGGTCCCACCTCGGCCGCCCGCGCGTGCAACTCGTGCGGCTTCTGCTCCGGGCTTCGGCTGTCCGATCAACGCCCGCGGCTCGGCCGCGCTGTCGTTCCTGCACGACGCGCTGCTCGCCGGCGCCGAGCTCCGCACCGCGCTGCTTCGTCCACCGCGTCGACGTCAGCCGCGACGGCCGCCGCGCCCGCGGCGTCTCCTACCTTGACGAGCACGGCCGCGGCGCACACGGTGCGCGCGGACATCGTCGTGCTCGCGCCGTCGGCGATCGAGACTGCGCGGCTGCTGCTGCTCTCCCGCAGCGCACACCACCCGCACGGGCTCGGCAACCGCTCGGGCCAGGTCGGCCGCAACCTGATGTTCCACTACTTCACGCTCGGCGTCGGCCTCTACACCGAGAACATCCACTCCTGGCGCGGACCGTCGACGACGTTCACGATCGACGACTTCGTCGGGCCGTTCACCGGCGCCGCGGCGCGTGCCGCCGGTCTGCCCTACCTCAAGGGCGGGATCTGCGAGGTCGGCGGCAGCGTGATGCTGCTCCAGGAGGCCCAGCTCTACACCGGCAACCTCCCGAACGCGTACGGCGGCACGCTGAAGGGGCTGCTCCGCGGGCTCGCCCTGCGCGATCACATCTCCGGCATCCAGCTGTGCGGCGAGGACCTCCCCCAGTCGGCCAACCGCGTCGACCTCGATCCCCACATCCGCGACTTCCGCGGCTTCCCGGTCCCGCGGATCACCTACTCCCCCCATGCCCATGAGCTCGCCGCGTCCCGGTACTTCGCGCCGAAGCTCGCCTCGATCTGCCGCTCCGCGCCGCACTTCGACACGTCAAAGGCGGGGCTCGTCACCGAGCTCGAGGCCGGCGCCGGGTCGGACCTCGGTGGGCCGATCTCGACCGCGCACATCATGGGCACGGCGCGGATGGGCGACGACCCACGGCGGTCGGTCGTCGAACGCTCACGGCCGTCTCCACGAGCTGCGAGAACGTCTACCTGGGGGACGCGTCGGTGTTCGCGTCCTCGGGCGGCTTCAACCCGACGCTCACGCTGATGGCGCTGTCGCTCCGGATGGCGCGGGCCATCGGCCGCGGCTGAGCCGGGCCGAGACCTCACCGAGCGCGCGGTTTATGATCGCGGCATGGCCACATTCGTCCTGCGTCTGAAAGCGCCACGGCCGGCCTTCGCCCAGACGTTGACCGACGACGAGCGGGCGATCATGGGCCGCCACGCCGCACACTGGCGACCGTGGCTCGACCGCGGCGCGATGGTCGTGTTCGGTCCGGTCCTCACCGAGGATGACTCCTACGGGATCGCGGTCGTCGAGACCGACGACGAGCAGGAACTGCGGGACTTCGCCGCCGAGGATCCGGTGGTCACCACGGGCACGGCCGAGTTCGAGATCGGCCGGATGCCCCAGGGCTTCGTCCGCCCGGCCTGACCGGCCGCGGACCCGAGCCTGCACCCACGCCGACAGCGGCTCGATCTCCCCTGCGCACGGGGGTGGTCGACTCCACACCTAAGGGTCCTGGGAGGGAGCTCGGAACGCCCATACCTTGCTCCCATCGTGTTCATCACCTCTTCCCAGGAGCCCACCATGCCGTCGATCACCTCTCGCATCGCCCGCCGTTCCCGTCTCGCCTCCGTCGCCGCCGCCGCCCTCAGCGTGGCCGCGATCGCGCCGGCCGCCGCCAGCGCGTCGACGACGTGGTTCGGCTCGAGCCTGAACCACAGCCCGGCCAACGCCGGCTCCACCTGCGCCGAGGACGGCGTCGGCCAGGCCGGCGACCGGTGCACCCACGTCGCCTCGGACTACCCCGGCTTCTCCGGCCGCGTGAAGGCGCCGGCCAACGGCACGATCACCGCGCTGAAGCTGATGCCCCAGGGCCCGATGACCTTCACCGCCGAGGTCGTCAACGTCCGCCGCATGTCCTCCGACCTGCGCAAGGGCCAGGCCCAGGCCACCGCCCGCAGCCGCCAGTTCACGCTGAGCGGCCCGACTCAGGACCAGATGGACAACAGCGACTACCCCGTCGTCACCGTCCACGTCCACCTCAAGGTCAAGAAGGGCCAGGAGCTGGCCATCAACACGCAGAGCAACACCGCCGAGTACTGCTCGGACGGCACCCCCGGCCAGCTGCTCTTCGATCCGGTCCTCTCGCTCGGCCAGGGCTTCCGCCACAACGCCGGAGTCGACGACTGCCTGATGCTCGTCCAGGCCGTGGTGCAGCGCTGACCGCCCCGACCGCAGTCGTCCACTCCGAGCTCGCCCGCGGGCCCCGGTTTCGACCGGGGCCCGCTGTGCGTCCGCCGTCATCTCCCTCCCTCGCACGCGTCGGGACCGCATCGGTCCTTGAGGTAATCTGGGCCGCCCTTCTGGAGCCGATGCTCGGAGTGCGCTGAAGCCAACCATGAAGCCCAGTCAGCCAGCAGGAGAACCCACATGACCGACTCCCTCAGCGAATCCGAAAACCCTGCGATCGATGCCCCCACGCCGGCCTCGACGCGACCCCGCACCTCCCAGGACTGGTGGCCGAACCAGCCGGACCTCCAGGTGCTCCGCCAGCACCCGGGCCTGGCCTCCCCGCTGGGCGACGATTTTGACTACCGCGAGGCGTTCGCGTCCCTCGACGTCGAGGCGCTCAAGCGCGACATCTTTGCGGTGATGACCACCTCACAGGACTGGTGGCCCGCCGACTACGGCCACTACGGCCCGCTGTTCATCCGCATGTCATGGCACGCGGCCGGCACGTACCGCATCGCGGACGGCCGCGGCGGGGGTGGACAGGGCGCCCAGCGCTTCGCCCCCCTCAACAGCTGGCCCGACAACGCGAGCCTCGACAAGGCGCGACGGCTGCTGTGGCCGATCAAGCAGAAGTACGGCAACGCTGTCTCGTGGGCCGACCTGCTGGTCTTCGCCGGCAACTGCGCGATGGAGTCGATGGGCTTTCAGACCTTCGGCTTCGGGTTCGGTCGTCCGGACATCTTCGAGCCCGAGGAGATCTTCTGGGGGCCTGAGGACACCTGGCTGGGTGACGAGCGCTACACCGGCGAGCGGGAGCTCTCCGGACCGCTCGGTGCCGTGCAGATGGGCCTCATCTATGTCAACCCCGAGGGCCCGAACGGGACACCCGATCCCCTCGCCGCGGCCAAGGACATCCGGGAGACGTTCGCGCGGATGGCGATGAACGACGAGGAGACCGCCGCGCTGATCATCGGCGGCCACACGTTCGGCAAGACCCACGGCAACGCGCAACCCGATGACATCGGCCCCGAGCCCGAGGCCGCCCCGGTCGAGCAGCAGGGCTTCGGGTGGAAGAACCGGCACGGCAGCGGAGTGGGCGCCGACGCGCTGACCAGCGGCCTCGAGGGCGCCTGGACGAACGAGCCGACGAAGTGGGACAACGGCTTCCTGGCGAACCTGTTCGAGTACGAGTGGGAGCTGACCGAGAGCCCCGCCGGCGCGAAGCAGTGGACGCCCAAGAACGGCGAGGCGCAGGACGCCGTCCCCGACGCGCACGTCGCGGGCAAGCGGCACGCGCCGATGATGCTGACCACGGATCTGGCGCTGCGGATGGATCCGATCTACGAGCCGATCGCCCGGCGCTTCTACGAGCAGCCGAGCGAGCTCGCGGAGGCCTTCGCCAAGGCCTGGTACAAGCTGCTGCACCGCGACATGGGACCGGTCTCGCGCTACCTCGGTCCCTGGGTCGCTGAACCGCAGCTGTGGCAGGACCCGGTGCCCGCGGTCGATCATGAGCTGATCGACGAGGCGGACATTGCCGCGCTCAAGGAGCAGATCCTGGGTTCGGGACTGACGATCTCGCAGCTCGTCGGCACCGCCTGGGCCGCCGCGGCGAGCTACCGCCGCACCGACAAGCGGGGCGGGGCCAACGGGGCCCGGCTCCGGCTGGAGCCACAGCGGGGCTGGGAGGTCAACCAGCCCGAGCAGCTGGCGAGCGTGCTGAGCACCCTGGAGGGAATCCAGCAGAGCTTCGCCTCCGGGGCGAAGCGGGTGTCGCTCGCCGACCTGATCGTCCTTGCTGGCTGCGCCGCGGTCGAGAAGGCGGCGGCGGATGCCGGGGTCGAGGTCACCGTGCCGTTCGCCGCCGGGCGCACGGATGCGTCACAGGAGCAGACCGACGTGGACTCGTTCGGGGTCCTGGAGCCGACGTTCGACGGCTTCCGCAACTACCTGAAGGGCGGCGAGACGCGGTCGCCGGAGACCCTGCTCGTCGAGCGGGCCAACATGCTGAACCTGACCACACCGGAGATGACGGTGCTCGTCGGCGGCATGCGCGCGCTGAACGCCAACCACGGTCAGTCCCCGCACGGCGTGCTCACGGCGCGGCCCGGCACGTTGACGAACGACTTCTTCGTCAACCTGCTCAACATGGACACGGAGTGGACGCCCTCGTCGCAGAACGGGTCGGCGGCTCGGGTGTACGAGGGCCGTGATCGCACGACCGACGAGCTCAAGTGGACGGCCACGGCGGTCGACCTCGTGTTCGGTTCCAACTCCCAGCTGCGGGCCGTCGCCGAGGCGTACGGATCCGATGACGCGCGCGAGAGGTTCGCGCGCCACTTCGCCGCCGCGTGGGGCAAGGTCATGAACCTCGACCGGTTCGACCTGCAGTGATCTGAACACCCGTCAGAGCGAGCGCAGCACCGCGTCGGCCGCGCTCTCCCCGGAGCGGATCGCGCCGTCCATGTACCCCGGCCACTGCGGCGAGAAGTCCGCGCCGGCGAAGTGCAGGCGCCCGGTCGCCTGCGACGCGGCATCGCGCAGCGACGTGAGGACGCCGGGTGGGTTGAAGCTCCCGTAGGCGCCGCGCGTGAACACCTCAGCCGCCCACGGGAGATCGACGTAGCCGGTCGGGTGCAGCGCCGGCTCGCCGAAGTACCGGGCGAGGGCGGTGAGCGCGGCCGCGCGGCGGGCGCCGGCCGGCCGGCCGTAGAAGGCACGGCTGTCATCGCCCTCCATGAACCCGACGAGCACTCCGGGACTTCCGTCCGGCGGTGAGTTGTCGTACACGATCCGCACGGGACCGGTGTCCGAGACGACCTGACCGTTGAGGCCCTGGCGGCGCCAGAAGGGCGTGCGGTAGATCGCGTTGAGCTTCACCACCGAGCCCATCGGCTGGCGCTGGAGGAGCTGGTCGTGGCCCGCGGGCAGCGACGGCGCGTAGTTGAGCCGGGCCAGCAGCGGCTTCGGCAGTGTGAGGATCGCCTGACGGGCCGTGACCTCGCCCCGGGCGTGACAAATCGTGACCCGGCGGCCCTGCCGCACCGTATGGACGGCGGCGCCGAGGACCACGCGCCGACCGAGCCGCTTGGCCAGTCGCTGCGAGAGCTGCTGCGGACCGCCGACGAAGCGGATGCTCTGGGCGGACCCGGTGAGCGTGAAGAAATCGCCGCCGACGCCGGTGATCGCGGCGAGCAGGTCGAGCAACGAGACCTGGCTCCCCTCTTCCCCGTAGACGCCGCGCACGGCGACCGCGACCAGCTCGCGCCCCTCGTCGGTCTGCAGGTGCTCAGCCGTCCACCGGGCGATCGTGTACTGATCGAGGGAGGCCGCCTGCGCGGCCGTCCACGGCGCCTCGGCGGACACCGACCTGGCCATCGCGTTGAGTTGGGCGGACGCGACGGCCAACTCGCCGAGCGCCGCGGCCTGGGCGGGCGGGATGTCGCCGCTGTAGCGCGTGAGCTTGCCGGCCCGGGAGTACAGCGACTCGCCGGCGGAATACGTCGGGAAGGTGGGGATGTGCAGCTCCCGCGCCAGGGCCATGACCCTGTCCTGGCCGGGCCCGGTCCACTGCCCGCCGAGCTCGGCGACCTTGCCGTGCGAGAGGTGGTGATCCAGGTTCCGCCCGCCCACCCGGTCGCGGGCCTCGAGCACGACGACGCTCCGCCCGGCATCGACCAGCCGCCGGGCCGCGCTCAGCCCGGCCAGCCCGGCGCCGACGACGGCGACGTCGTAGAGCCGGCTCGTGCGTGGTGCGCTCGCCCGCGCCGCGACCGGTTCGAGTGCTCCCGCCGCGCCGGCTGCGGCGGCGCCGGCGAGCAGCTCGCGGCGGTTGAGGCCGCCCGGCGGGCGCTTCGTCATGCGGCCGGGCCTCTCATGGCCCGGATCCTCTCAGGCGGAGGGCGCTCGCACCAGCCGGAGCGGGGCGGGCCGGCCGAGGTGGAAGCCCTGCGCGTAGTCGACGCCGAGCCGCCGGAGCAGCTCGAGCGTCGCGGAATCCTCGACGCCCTCGGCGATCACCCGCAACCCGAACTGCCGTCCCATGTGGACGATGCTGTCGACGAGGTGCTGGTCGTGGAGCGAGCGCAGGACGCCGGCGACGAACGAGACGTCGATCTTGAGATAGCGCAGCGGCAGCCGCCGCAGGTAGGTGAAGGAGGCGAAGCCGGTGCCGAAGTCATCCAGCGAGAGGCCGCAGCCGATGGCCACGAGGTCGCCGGCGAACTCCTCCGCCGCGTCGAGGTGCTCGGGGCTCGCGGTCTCGGTGATCTCGAACACGATCCGACGGGCCGCCTCGGGCGCGCCGCGCAGCAGCGCGACGATCTCCCTCCGGGCGTCCGGATCGCACAGCGTCACCGCCGACAGGTTGACCTCGGGCGCGAACTGCTCAGCGGCGATCAGCGCCTGCCTGACCATCCACACGTCGATCTCCTGCACGACCCCGAACCGCTCGGCCTGGGGCAGGAATGCCCCGGGCAGGAGGATCTCCCCCTCCCGCCGGTCGTCGCGCATCCGCACGAGCAGCTCGCCCGATTCCTGCGCGCCGGTCCGCAGGTCGAACACCGGCTGGGCGTACACGAGCATCCGGTCCGCGGCGAGGGCGGAGCGGATCCGGTGGGCCCACTCGCGCCGCTCGCGACGCTCGGCCTCCCGCTCCTTGCGCTCGGTGACGTCGGTGGCGATCGTGCAGGTCTCGGCGACCCGCCCCCCGGCGTCGGGCAGCGGGAAGGTGACGGTCACGAACGAGCGGAGCTCGTCGCCGACGAGCAGCTCGGCCTCGTCGTACACCGCCTCGCTCTCGGCGATCGCCTGATGATCGTTCGCCCGCATCTGCGCGGCGATCGTCGGGAACAGCTCGTGGCACGGCTTGCCGATGATCTCGGCGGGCGAGACGCCGAGGATCCTCGCCGTCTCGGCGTTGGCCATCAGGTAGCGCCCCTCGAGGTCCTTGACCGCGACGAGCGACGGCGAGTTGTCGACGATCGCCTGCGTCCGGAGCTCGCTGTGACCGAGGGCACGGCGGGCCTCGACGCTCTCGGTGACGTCGCGGCAGACGCCGACGAGCGCGGTGACGCGTCCGTCGTCGCCGACCATCGGGCGGCCCTGCGAGAGCAGCACGCGCTCGACCCCGTCGGCACGGATGATGCGCTCCTCGAACACGAACGGCTCGGCGTTGGTCGCCGCCCGCTCGACGTTGACCTGCACGCGCTCGCGGTCGTCGGGGTGCAGGAACCCGACGAACGCCTCGAGCGTGCCCGCGAACTCGCCTGGCGCGAGGCCGTAGAGACGGTGGAGCTCGTCGGACCACACGACCGTGCCGGCGCCGACATCCCACCGCCACACGCCGAAGTGCGCGATCCGCTCGGCCTCGGCCATCCGGTCGGCGAACTCGAACACGTCCCCGCCCTCGAACACCAGCGCTGAGCTGCGCACGCCACTCACCGTCGCGACCCCGTTCTGCGCCCGGGGAGCCGAGCCGTCGCACCACTCGTGTGTGCCGGAGGCCGCATCACGTCTGGTCTCTCCATTTCCACTACATCAAATCGGCAGATCAGCCGCAATTTGTGAGAGCCGGAGCGCACCTGGCGCGCTCCGTCCACGGCTCAGCGCTCGCGCAGCGCGAACACGCCGCCGACGCCCCCCAGATAGAGCGTCGTCCGCCCGGTCCGGCGGTTGGCCGCAAGGGTGATCCCGGCGTAGTGGTTGTTGTAGAGCCCGCCGTGCCCCGACAGGCGCTGCCACACGATCTTGCCGGTCCGGTAGCTGAGCGCGGTCCAGTACCAGACCCCGGCGCCGGGCTGCCCCGGGTCCGGCGGCTTGGCGTAGGTGTAGATCAGCCCGTTGGCGGTGTCGCCCTTGGCCACGGCCGACGGCGTCCGGACGGTGGTGTTGCGCCACGCGATCCGGCAGCCCGCGCCGCCGGGATTGATGTCGATCCGGTCCATCCCCGGCGTGCTGAGCGACCCGAGGTTGCCGCCGACGGGGATCCCGCCGCCGATCACGTCGTTGAACTTCAACAGGTCGTAGCCGTAGTTGTTCTCGACGATCAGCGAGCGGCCCATCGAGATCAGCGAGTTCTCGTCGGCGCTGGCGCCCTTGCCGAAGACCGGCACCTGGCACACGACCCGGCGCTGGCCCCGCGCCAGGCGGTCGGCGCTGCGGTACACGACGACGTTCATCGGATCGGCGTTGTCGGTGATCGCGACGTAGGCCGGCGCCGCGCGCCGGGCGTGAGAGGCGAGCGGGCCGATCAACGTCGGCGTGGTCCCCGAACCGGCGTTGATCTGGCCGGGCTTCTGCACCCCGCTGTTGCTGTAGCGCCTGCTCCAGATCACGCGGGGGGTCCCGCCCCCGCCCGCGCGGAACTTGTACATCGCCTTGTCGCTGACGATGTACACGCCGTCGCTGCCGACTGCGAACGAGTTCTCGATCTGCTCGTGGAGGGTGATGGAGTGGCAGTGCCCCGTCCTCGGGTCGAGCACGCCGACCTCCCCCTGATAGCGCCCGACGAACCACAGGCGGCCGCTGCGCGTCCGGCAGCACCGAGGGGATCCGGTCGCCGGCGGTGAGGCATGACGTGGGGTCGTAGTCGGCGACCTGCTTGAACTCCGGGCCGGAGGCCGTGGTGCGCAGAGCGACCACGAGGATGTGCCGGTTGGATGCCGCGAGCACCGCACGGCCGTGGTTGTCGAGGTAGAAGTACGCGCCGCCGGTCGTGTTCAGCGCAGGGTTGGTTCCGGCGGGCGGCGGCACGTACGGCAGCTGCAGGAACGCCAGCGTGGCGAGCGTCTGCGGATCGAGCAGGTACAGGCCGGGGCCGTGGGTGAGGTCGGTGCACGTCCCGATCAGCTGGCCCTTCGGGTCGACCGTCAGCGTGATGCAGTCCCGGCCGATCGCCGTGGTCAGCGTCTGGAGGTTGTGTCCGAGCGGGCCGGACAGGGCGTCGTAGTTGTCGCTCTGCCAGGCGTCGTTGTGAACGCTGTTGCGGGGATCCGGCGTGAGGTACGGGTCCTGCCACGGCGCCGTCACCCCGGGCACGGGCCGGGCGGTGGCCGCGTGCCCGATGAACGCCGGCAGCGTCGGCGCCGGCCCGGTGTTCTCGATCGGCACGGCGGGCTGCGGAGCCATCGCCTGGGCGGCGCCGGCGAACGCGGTCAGCGCGATGACCATGGAGGCGAGCAGAACGAGCGAGCGGTGCAGCCGGGCCATCGAACCACCGTAACCGAAGGTGGCGGCGGGGGTGTAGGGTCGGATCGCGATGATCCTTCAGCGCCTCGACGAGCCGCCGGCCGAGCTCGAGGCTCGGACCGGTTGGGCGATCAAGCCCGAGGGTGCCTGCCGCGAGGACGTCTGCGTCCCGTTGAACAGACCGTTCGACGTGCGCGACCTCGCCGAGCGGCTGCGGATGGCCCTCGTCCACGACGAGGCCCGCGACGTGTGGGCACTCGGTCCCGAGTCGGATGCCCCTGCCCTGGCCGGCGCCCGGCTGCCGGACATCGTCCTGCCCGACCGCCACGGCGAGGACTTCGCACTGCGCTCGCTGCGCGGCACGAAGGTGTTCATGATCGCCTGGGCCTCGTGGTGAGGCTGTCGCTTTGATCTGCCCGGGTGGCGGAAACTGCGAGAGGAGCTCCATCCGCAGGGCCTCGAGGTCGTCAGTGTGGCCCTCGACACCGGTGGCGCCGAGGCCGCCGGGCCGTGGATCGACCACGCCCGCACGACCCACCCGGCGCTGATCGACGCCTCGCACGTGCTGGACGAGCTGCTCGGGATCGTCAACGTCCCGAGCGGCGTGTGGATCGACGAGGCGGGCATGATCGTGCGGCCGCCGGAGCCGGCCTTCCCGTGGCGCCCGCGGCAGCCCGACGAGGCGCTGCTGGCCTCACTGCCGCCGCTGATGGTCGAACAGCTCCGCGAGGCCCAGCGGATGAAGATCGACCCTGAGGCGTATGTCGCCGCGCTTCGGGACTGGGTGGCGCGCGGGAGCGAGTCGCGGTTCGCGCTCTCGCCGGCGGAGGTCACCGAGCGGGCCGGTGAGCGGGACGCCGCGCACTCGCGCGCGGCAGCGTGCTTCGAGCTCGGCCAGCACCTCCATCGCACCGGCCACCCGGATGACGCCGTCCGCTGGTTCCGTGAGGCGCACGAGCTTCAACCGGACAACTGGACCTACAAGCGCCAGGCATGGTCCCTGGCCGATCCGCTCCAGGGACCGACCGACAGCTACGACTCGGACTGGCTCACCGAGGTGCGCGCCCTCGGTGCCGAGAGCTACTACCCGCCGGTGCGGTGGGACGCGGTCAGGAAGAGCGCAGCGGCACCGCCGCCTCGGGCGTCGCGACGCGAAAACTGAAACTCTGCTCCAGATACAGGTGCACGGCCTCACGGTCGTGTTCGATATAGCCGAGCGAGAGATCCTGGCCGGATTCGAACAGGAAATCGCCTCCGCGCAGGCTGACCACCACGCCACCGTCGAGGCCTGGCGTCCACACGATCGGGCCGCCGAGAATCTTGCGCAGGTGATCGCGCAGCGGGTAGCCACCGTGTTCGGCCGTCTCCGCGACGCGCTTGTAATCGTTGCTGCCGAGCGCCAACGCGTACGGCCCATCGACGCCGACCTCGAGCAGCTGCTCCACGGCGCTCGCCACCGGGCGCGGGTACCCGTCGGGATCGGTTCCAAGGGTGAGGCCCCGGTGGGGCGAGGTGTCCGAGATCCCGGAGATGCCGGCCTCCGGCCAACCGGCGAACACCGCTCGGTTCTCGGCGACAGCCATCCGGTGGGCGGCGACATCGAGCGGTTCGAGGTCGGCGTCCGCCGCGCCGCGGTCCTCGTCGCGCAGCTCGGAGCGCATCAGCGCGAACTCGGCCCGCAACTCAACGAGCGGAAGCACGCGTCGCTGGACGGCGCTGACGCCCTCGCCCGGCGTCGGTCCGAGCGCGGTGACGCGGCCGAGGTTCGTGGCCGAGTACGCCCACCCGTGCGGGCCGACGAAGTCGACGACCTTGCGCGCGGCCAGCGCCCGGCTCAGTCGCTCGCGGGCCTCGTCGTCGAGCAGGTTCCAGCTGGAGTCGCTGATCGGTGCATGGGAGCGGAGGAGATGGTTGCTCATCCTGACGCGCTCCTCAGGCTTCCGATTCCCAGCGAGCCGGACGGATCCTCGGCCGAGACGGGAGCGGGCCCGTCACCACCCTCGGTGGCCGCCTCTTCGGCCGCCTCGGCGTGCTCGACGATGTCGCCGCTGCGGAACAGCACGCCCTCGGCGATCTCGCGCCACACCGGCGAGCGCCGCAGAAGGAACTCGAGGTCCATGCTGAAGTGCTTGAACTCCTCACCCTGCGCGTCCCGCATCACCGCGCTCGCTTCCGGGTCGGTCTCCACCGCGAGCCGCTGTTCGTACCACCCGATCGCCTCGGCCTCCTCGGTCAGGGACGCGCACAGCCGGGCGAACGTCCGCGTCTCAGCCGGCAACTCCTCCGGCGGCTCGTGGTACTGGTCGAATCCCATTCAACTCCTGACTACCGTGAATCGGCGGCCTGAAAACTACCGGAGGCCCGGATCATGACGCGCTGACCGCCTTCGACGTGGCGAGCACGTGCCCGTCGGCCGCCAGCGCGCTGACCGCGAACGTGTTGTCGCTCGCCGTGTTCACATTGAGCGTCGTCTCGAAGTTGGTCCGGGCTCCCGAGCCGACCGTCGTCAGGGCGCCGCTGCCGACCGCGCCCAGCACCCGCCAGCGGGCGACGGTCGTGGCGCCGTTCCAGCTCGCCGAGATCTGGACCTGGCTCGGGCGAGGTCCGCTTGGCGGCGAGCGCGGGCAGCGTCGTCGGCGTGGCCGACCACGGGTACCGGAAGGCCCGGTAGGTGCCGTCGTCGATCGGCAGGCGGGCGTCGAACACGATCCGCCCGTTCGGCGAGAACTCGGTGAAGTTCGGCGCCGCCCCGAAGCCGACGAGGACGTCGCGGTTCGGCAGCGTCTGGAAGCTCCCCTGGCTGTTGGCCTGGGTGCCGGCCCGCGTGTACTGCGCGGAGACCGCCGCGGTGTGACGGCGCATGTTGAGCGCCAGGACGAGACCCCTCGAGAGCGGCGCCTGGATCGGCGGCCCACCCTCGTCGTCGAACAGGCTCACGCGGTTGCCGGGCAGCATCTGCGCGTCGTGCTGGAAGAAGAAGCTCGCACCCCGGCCCATCCGGAAGCTGCTCGCCTTGCCGCCCAGCGTCCACACGATCCGACCGGTGGTCCTGGTCGATGTTGTAGATCGACGAGGTGTCCCGCGCGGAGACGAGCACGTGACCGTTCGGGAGCAGCTCGATCGAGTTGAGGTGGAAGGCGTCGAAGTACGCGCTCGTCGCGGCCGTGACGTCGGAGTCGGCAATCGCGATGTGGCCCAGCGAATGCCACTCCCAGGTCACCAGACCGGTCCGCACGTCGACCTCCTGGACGATCGAGTCGAGCAGCGGCGAGAGCTTGGCGGCAGGTGTGCCGGGCAGATGGGTCATCACCAGCTGGTAGGCCGTGATCATCGCGTCGCCGGACGGGGTCAGCGCGAACTCGTGGATATCCGCCTGGTAGCCGTTGCCGGCCTTGACGACCGTGCGGGTGTTGTACCTGGTGTCGGCGATGACGCCCTCGCCGAGCCCGTAGGCGGCGACCGTGACCCGGCCCTGCCACCACGTGAGCACCTTGTGCCCGAGGAAGGTCTGCGGGCGGAAGTTGGCGGCCGCGTTCGGCGGCGCGACCTGATCGAACCACACGAGCTGCCCGTGGCCGTTGATGATCATCGGACCTCCGGGTCCCGACCGGATGGAACGAGATCTCGTTGTTGCTCCCGGGGTGAATCTCGACCGCCGGCAATGGCGTCAGGAAGATGTCGCCGGTCGAGGCGCGGCCCGGCTTGGTGACCGCAATCTTCGGCGGCAGGAGCCCCGGCACGGAGACAAACTGTTCGAGCTTGTCGAGCTGTCCCGAGTTCGCGCCGAGCAACGGGGGAGTCGTCGCCTCGCGGCCGATCGTGAACGAGCGGTGGACCGTCGCGGAACCGGCGATCCGGATCGTCGCCGAGACCGACTCGCCGGCGGTGAACGGCACGCTCGGCACCCAGCTCGCCCCGCGCCGCGCGCTGTAGGTGTGCAGCGCACCGGCGTGGCGACCGCTCTGTGACCCGGTCACCGTGACCGCGCGGATCGCCGAGGGCGACACACCCAGGATGCTGATCTGGCCGATGGCCGATGCATCCGACGTGCCCGCGGCGGGCGAGATCGTGGGCGGTGCGAGTGGCGTTGACGCCCCCGCGGGCGCAGCGCCCACGGCGAGGGTCGTGAGCAGCGGGACGGTGAGCGTGCGCAGGAGGCGAAGTGAGGTCATACATCGGTTCTAGCGCAGGCGTGACGCAGTGTCAAACACGGTGTCACGATGCTGTACGCTCTTCCCCGTGCCCAGTCCAGCGCAGCGAACCCGACTCCGCGAGCAACGCCAGGACACGCGCCGGGCGATCCTCGCCGCGGCCGACCGGCTGCTCCGCGAGCGGCCGTACCGCGAGCTCTCGGTGGAGGGGCTGATGGCCCAGACCGACCTCACGCGGACGGCCTTCTACCGCCATTTCGACGACGTCACCGACGTCGTGCTGCGGCTGCTGAGTGACCTGGAGGGCGAGCTCGTGGAGATCGCCGAGCGCTGGAGCGCGAACACCGGAACGAGCCTGCCGGCCCCCGCGCAGGAGGCGCTCGGCGCGATCGTCGACTTCTTCGTCCGCCACGGCCCCCTGCTCCGTGCCATCGCCGAGGCCGCCGGCACCGACGACCGGATCGAGGAGGCCTACCAGGGCTCACTCGATCGGTTCGTCGACCTGACCGTCGAGGGCCTCGACCGACTCGTCGCCCAGGGACTCCTGAGCGTGCCCGACACGCGCGAGCTCGGGCGGGCGCTCAACTTGATGAACCAGGCCTACCTGCTCGAGACCTTCGGGCGGGAGCCGGGTGACCCCGAGTTGGCGCTGGCGACGCTCGAGGTCGTGTGGCTCGGGGTCGTCGGCAGCGGCGTCGCCGCCTCCGGCTGAGCGCTCGCTCGACGGGGAGCCGCCGATCGCGCTTCACTGTCGTCCGGGACACCCGCCGCCATGTCAGCTCCCCCGCTTCCGGACATCTACGACCGGCACGACCTCGGCCAGATCGAGTTCTGGAGCCAGCCCGCGGAGGTCCGCGACGAGGTGTTCGCCGAGCTCCGGCGTGAGCGGCCGCTCTCGCGTCACAACCCGCCGGAGGACGTCCTCGGCGTCGGGAATCCGACGCCCTATTGGGCGCTCGTCCGCTACGAGGACATCCGCCGCGCGTCGCGGGATCCGGAGACGTTCTGCAGCGGCCAGGGCGTGCAGTTCGGCGATGCGCCGCAGGAGCTGCTCGAGGCCACGCAATCGTTCCTCGCGATGGACGCCCCGCGCCACACCAAGCTGCGCAAGCTCGTGTCGGCCAGCTTCACCCCGCGACAGATCAAGCGGATCGAGGACGGCATCCGGTCGAACGCCGCCCAGATCGTCGCCGAGGCGGCGGAGATCGGGTCTGGCGACTTCGTCGAGCTCGTCGCCAAGCGCCTGCCGTTGGTGACGATCAGCGACATGATCGGCGTCCCCGACGAGGACCGCGAGCGCGTGGTGGAGGCTGCCGACGTGGTCGTCACCGCCGCCGATCCCGACGTCGCCGGCGACCGCCCGGTGGTCGAGGTCCTCGGCGAGGCGGTGTGGACGCTGCACTCGTTCGCCAGCGCGCTCGCCGCCGAGCGCGAGGCGCGCCCGCAGGACGATCTGATGACCGCCCTCGTGCAGGCCGAGGTCGACGGCGACCGGCTCACCCACGCCGAGATCGCGGCGTTCTTCGTGTTGCTCTCCGTGGCCGGGAACGACACCACGCGGCACACCACCTCGCACGGCCTCCGCGCCCTGACCGTCAACCCCGACCAGGCCGCGCTGCTAGCGGAGGACCTGCCCGGACGGCTGCCGGGAACCGTCGAGGAGATGATCCGCTGGGCGACGCCGGTGGTGACGTTCCGCCGCACGACCACCCGCGACGTCGAGCTCCACGGCCACACGATCCCGGCCGGCGAGAAGGTCGTGCTCTTCTACCACTCGGGCAATCGCGACGAGACCGCATTCGAAGACCCGTGGCACTTCGACATCAGCCGTGATCCCAACCGCCACCTCGGCTTCGGCGGCGGTGGTCCGCACTTCTGCCTCGGCTCTTCGCTCGCCCGCACGCAGCTCGCGGCGGTGTTCCACGAGCTCTACACCCAGATGCCGACGATCGCCGCCGGCGAGCCCGAGATGTTCCACGGCGGCGCGTTCATCCACGGCGTCAAACGGCTTCCGTTCACGACCTGAGCTCGGCCGTCCCGCGGCTGGGCCCCGGCGCACGGTGACGCGGGCCTGAACGTTCACGGGTGCGACACACGAGGGGGCGGCCGTCCGTTATGTTCGTCACCTTGCCCGGACGTCGAAGCCTTCGGCTGTTGATTGGTCTCGCGCTCGCCCTCGGCGTCGCCGTGGTGGCCATCGCGGCGAGCACCTCCGGGACCGGCCGGATCGGCCCGTCGCGCCACATCACCGGCAACGGCCGGCTGCTCCAGCCGCCCGGCCGGCTGGTGAAGCTCGGCCACTTCCCGACCGGCGGCGCGGTCACCCCCGACGGACGGTTCTACTGGACGGTGTCGACCGGGCGGGCGCTCAACGACGTGCGGATCGTCGCGGTCGGCAACGGTCGCCCGCGCGTGATCCAGACGCTGCCCCTCCCCGGCGCCTCGGGCGGAATCGCGATCGACGGCGCGCACTCCCGCGTCTACGTCTCCGGCGTGCCCGACTCGACGAACACCGACGAGACCCGTCCCGGGCTCCGCGGCCGCTCCGGCGATGTGATCCACGTGTTCGCCTTCAACCGCCGCAGCGGCCACGCGAGGGAGACGGGCACGATCTCCGTCCCCCCGCCGGCCTCCGCGCCGATCCCCCAGGCCTTCCCGCCGAAGAAGTCGGGGACCGAGGCGTGGCCGGACCGGCTCGCCGTGACCCCGAACGGCCGCACCCTGCTCGTGCCGCTGAATCTCGCCGACGCCGCCGCGGTGATCGATACGGGCTCGCACACCGTCCGCTACGTGCCCACCGGGCAGTATCCCTACGGCGCCGCGATCCTCCCGGGCGGCCGCACGGGCCTCGTCTCCAACGAGGGCCCCGGCACGGTCTCGGTGATCTCGCTGACCTCGGCGACCAAGATCAAGGACATCCAGGTCGGGGACAACCTCTCCCACCCGGAGGGGATCACGGTCGATCCCAAGCACTCGCGCGCGTACGTCGCGATCGCCAATGTGAGCCAGGTCGGGGTGATCGACACCAAGCGACTCGCGCTGAACAAGGTGCTGTCGGTCGAGCGGCCCCAGGGCGCCGGCGAGTCGCCGGTCGCCGTCGCGGTCACGCCGGACGGGCGCCGGCTGTTCGCGGCCGAGGCGGCGGCCGACGAACTGGCCGTGTTCTCGCTCCCGTCGGGAACGCGGATCGGGCGGGTGCCGACCGCGGCCTACCCGGCCGACGTGCAGGTCTCGCACGGCCGCCTGATGTGGGTCGCCGGGAAGGGCTTCGGCGCGGGACCGAATCCGAACGGCCCGAACCCGCTCTCGACCAGCGACAACAACCTGCTCAAGCACCCCGGCTCCGCGGTGCTCAGCGCGGGCGTGGCCGGCGTGCTGCCCGTCCCGGGTCCGGCCGCGCTGCGCCGCGACACGCGGACCGCCAACCGCCAGATCATTCCGCTCAACGCCGAGAAGGCCCCGCACGGGACACCGCTGCGGCCCGGCGGCCCGATCAAGCACGTGTTCTTCATCGTCCGTGAGAACCGGACCTACGACCAGGTCCTCGGTGACGTCAGCCGCGGCGACGGCGACCCCGCGCTGACGCTGTTCGGCCGCCAGGTGACCCCGAACATGCACGCCCTGGTCAGCCGCTTCCCGCTGCTCGACCACGTGTACGCCAACTCGGAGGCCTCGATCGACGGCCACTTCTGGACGAGCGCCGCCGCGGTCTCCGACTACGTGCAGCGCAACTGGGAGCAGAACTACGCCGGCCGCAACCGGCCCTATGACTTCGGCGCCTACACGATCACCTGGCCGGGAACCGGCTTCCTGTTCGACCGGGCCCAGCGCCAGGGGATCTCCTACGCCAACTACGGCGAGGTGATCGCCGGGACGATCCCGACGAACGTGCTGAAGATCGTCGGCATCACCGACAAGGACATCGGCCCGGCCCAGGCGTCGCTCGAGGAGGCGAAGTTCACCCACTCCAAGATCGGCTTCCCGTTCGACTGCTACCCCAACGACACCTCGATCGGCACCGACGCGATCGCCGCTTCGCTCACGCACGTGCAGCGCGAGACGTTCGACTCCTCGTTGCCGGCCGGCGCCCCGGCGAACGCCGAGTCCCGCTTCGACTGCTTCAAGCAGGAGTTCCAGCAGCAGGTGGCCGCCGGCAACGTGCCGGCGTTCAACTACCTGATCATGCCGAGCGACCACACCAATGGCGTCGACCCCGGGCGCCCGCACCCCCCGCGCGATGGTGGCCGAGAACGACTACGCGCCTCGGCCAGGTCGTCGACCTCATCTCCCACTCGAAGATCTGGGGCTCGAGCGCGATCTTCACGCTCGAGGACGACTCCCAGGACGGCGCCGACCACGTCGACGCCCACCGCATGCCCGTCGGCGTGTTCAGCCCGTACGCCCGTCGCGGCGCGGTCGTGCAGAACCGCTACGACATGCTCTCGATGATCCGCTCCATCGAGCTGGTCCTCGGGATGAAGCCACTCGGGCTCCCGGATGCCGTCGCCACGCCGATGTACGACGCCTTCCAGTCCTCGCCGTCGAACTCCGCGCCGTTCAACGTGGTCGGCCCGACCTACCCGCTCCTGCAGCGCAATGCCAACACGGCGACCAACCGGGACCTCAGTCGCGGCTACAACTTCGTCGCACGCGACGAGGTGCCCCAGGACGTCTTCGATCGCGTGCTCTGGTACGCGATCCACGGGACCCACTCGACGCCGCCGCCTCCCGGCCCGCGCGCGATCCGCGGTCAGTAGGCGTCCACCGCCCACGGTGGCCGGCGTCCGTCTCATCCGAGGGAGCGTCGTTGTCTGTCTGCTCGGATTCGGACTCGCACTTGGGGCCGGCGCCGGATCGGCGGACGCGGCGGTCACGATCGGCCGCACCGAGGTGATGGTGGGTGGTCCGGGCGCGGCCGCGCTCGTCACCCGCAACCCCTTCCGCCTGCAGATCCGCGATGGCGCGGGTGCTGTGGCGCTGGCCGAGGTGCGCAACGGGACCCCCGCGCCGAGCGTGCTGTCGCCGCTGGCCGACCCGCTGGCCCCGGGAGTGGAGCCCGCCCGCAGCGGTCAGCTGTACGCCCCGCTGGCGTTCCTCGTCGGAGCACAGACGATTACCCAGTACGAGGGCGGCACCTGGGCGGGCAACCTGATGAGCGGGATGCGCTCCGGGGTCCAGTACGCCGCGCGCCGGGTGATCGGGGTGCGCCGCCACGGAGCCGGGGTGACATTGACCGTGGCGACGAACGATCCGTCGGGGCGGAGGCTGCTGGTCACCGTGACCCCACAGCCGGCGGGAATGATCCGCGTGAACGTGAGCGCCCGGCCGGCGACCGCGGTGGCGCTGATCAGCGACGCGTTCGGTTCGGACACGCACGAGGCCTTCCGCGGCTTCGGTGGCGTCCACGAGGCGCTCGACCAGCGTGGCCGGACGATCGCCAGTTCACTCTCCGAGGAGGACCTGCCGGGGCTCGGCAACAGCGGGCCGGCCTCGTTCCTGTTCCCGAACGGGCCAACGGCCTCGTTCCATCCCGCGGCCGAGTTCCTCTCCTCGCGCGGATACGGCTTCCTGCTCGACCAGCCCGAGCTCGCCTGGTTCCGTCTGGACTCCGACCGCCCCGACGCGTGGAGCGTCGCCGCCCGAGCGTCGTCGCTCAGCTACGTCGTGGCCACCGGAGGCGTGCGCCCGGCGATGGTCCACATGACGGCGCTGACCGGCCGCCAGCCTCCCCCGCCGCCGTGGGCGCTGGGGCCGATCCTCGACCGCCTGGTGAAGAACGGGACCGAGACGCGAGCCGATTACGAGGCCCAGCTCCAGGCCGATATCGCCAACATCGACCGCTACCACCTGCCACTCACCGCTTTCCGGATCGAGGGCTGGAACATGCGGCGTGACGACAACGACGGGCTCGTCCTCTACAGCCCCCGTCTGCTCGGGTTCGATCTGCAGTCGAAGCTGATCCGCGAGCTGCACACCCGGCACATCCACGCGCTCGCCTACCTGCGGCCGTTCATCACCCCCGGCTCGTACGCCGACCGCGCCGGACTGACCGTGCGCACGGCCGGCGGCGGCACATTCCTGACCAAGGGCACGCTCGGCCAGAACATCGCGCTGCTCGACTTCAGCAACCCGGCGGCGGTGCGGTGGTGGACCGGCGAGCTGGCCAAGGTATTCGACCTCGGCTTCGACGGCATCCACGCCGACTTCGGCGAGGAGATCACCGACCGCGCCCGCTTCCACAACGGGGAGACCGGCGCCCCGATGCACAACGCCTACCCGACGCTCTACGCCCGGGCCACCCGCGAGGCGCTCACCGCCTACGAACGCCGTCATCCCCGCCGCCAGCTGTGGTTCTACGACCGGACCGGGTACTCCGGCACGCTCCGGGCGCGACGGCGTACGAGGGCGGCAACATCGCCGGCGACGAGGCGACCGACTGGGGCCACGGGTTCGGCCTGCAGTCGCTCACCGACGACATGCTCAACCGCGCGATCGGCGGCGCCTACGGCTACACGACCGACATCGGCGGCTACTACGACTACACGACGCCCCCGACCACCAAGGAGCTGTTCATCCGCTGGGCGGAGTGGACGGCGCTCAGCCCGATCTTCCGCCTCCACGGCGCTGGCCGCACCGGCACGCACACGCCGTGGTCGTTCGACGCGCAGACGGTGCAGATCTACAACGCCCTGTCGCGCCTCCACGAGCGAGCGGCCCCGCTGATCCTGCGGCTGTGGCGCGAGGCGGACCGGATGGGCATCCCGCTGGCCCGGCCGCTGTGGCTGCAGTTCCCGGGCGACGCCCGGGCCGCGGACCAGCAGCAGGAATGGATGCTCGGCGACAACGTGCTGGTGGCGCCCGTGGTCGTGCAGGGCGCCGTCGCCCGGACCGTCTATCTCCCGCGCGGCTGCTGGCGGGACCCGCTGTCGGGGCCGACCGTCCGCGGCCCGCGGTCGGTCGTCGTCCGGGCCTCGCTCGCCGAGCTGCCGTTCTTCTTCCGCTGCGGGACCAGCCCGTTCCCCGCGCGGGGTTGACAGCGACGCCCGGCGTCAGCTCCAGACCTGCCGGTGCGCCAGCTCGAGCTTGTCGATCTCGGCCTCGAACCAGACCTGGCAGAGCCCGACGGCCTGCGTCTCCGGTACCCCGCGTTCACGCAGCTGCGCGCGGAGGTGGGCGACGAGTTCGGCGAGCTCGGTGATCTCCTGCAGCCGCTGGTCGCGGCGAGCGATCGGATCGGCGGGATAGTCGCTTCGGTGGGGCATCGGCATTGTCTCCTCCGGGGGTGTGGGTTGAGGCGTGTGCCCCGCTTACCCACGGAGGGCCTCGACGTCGCGGGTCCGCGTCCTCGCGCCCGACCGGTCACCCGCCCCGAGCCGGGCGCCGCGCGATCTCGGTCTGCACGGTGGCGGTCAGACCCTCAAATCCAGAGTGGTCGGGGGGGCCCGGCACCAATTCGTCGAATTTGCGGGGTGATCGTGCGCCTGCAATCCGCCACCTGTGCGACGATCCCGCGGCTGGCAACTTCTTGTCAGTACCGCCCTCGATAGGGACGACAGGGGTTCTATGACCCGACCTGTGCTGTACCTCAACTTTGCCGCGGAGTTCGATTGGCTCACCGCGCTTGCGTTCGGTCGGGTCGACGAGGCGCAGCCCTTCGAGAACTGGCAATCGGTGTCGCCCCAGTTCGGCTACCTGCACGAGGAGCCGGGCGGGAGGGCGCTCGGCTTCAAGGTCGTGCAGTTCAGCCGATTCGACATCGAGGCGGCCGAGGTCGCCGAGATCTGGGACGATCCCCACTTCGACGCGCCGACCCTCGGGCTGCGCAACGCGAGCGCGGGCGAGATCGTGATGGCGACCCGAGCCCTGTTCGGCCACCACCGCTCGGTCAACCGCGGCCTGTTCGAGGCCGCGATCGAGTGCGACGGTCCCGAGGGCCTCGCCTACTGGGTGGCGTGCCTGCAGTCCGGCGACTCCACGGCCCACCTCGGGCTGGGCGAGAGCCTCCACGAGGCCGGCCGGCACAAGGAGGCCTATCGCCACCTCCGCTACTACGTCGAGATCGCGCCGATGAGCCCGTGGGGGTGGTGCGGGCTCGGGCAGACGTGTGAGGCGCTCGGCGAGCCCAGCGAGGCGCGGGCCGCGTACGCCCGCACGATCGAACTCGAGGGCGACGAGTGTGAGACCCCGGCCCGCGAGCGTTACGACCACCTGTCGCTCGAGCTCGACGGCCAGGAGCGGGGTTCGACGACCGGGTGAGATCGTCCGCACCGTGCGGCATGGGGACCGGTGTGGTCTGCGGCATCCGCTATGGTCGAGGGACGGTTGAGCGTCCGCTTGACTCATAACGCAGTGCCCGCGTTTCGCCAGTTCGCTGTTCACAGCGCCCCTCGTGTCTCGCAGCGCACGTGAACGAGGAGGGCAAGTTATGCCCACAGGAACAGTGAAGTGGTTCAGCGACGACAAGGGCTTTGGGTTCATCACCCCCGATGAGCCGGGCAAGGACCTGTTCGTCCACCATTCGTCGATCCAGGGTGACGGCTACCGGTCGCTCGCCGAGGGCGCGAAGGTGAGCTACGACACCGAGCAGGGCCCCAAGGGTCCGTCGGCGGCGAACGTTTCCACGCTCTGAGCCGGCATCAGCGCCGGGGACCTGGTCCTCGGCGCTGGATCCGCTCCACCCTCGGCGCGCACAGCTCGTCGGGGACAGCATGCCTGACGACGCACCGCCTGGCGGCGACTGGCCGGGTCGCTCCGCCACGCGTCAACCGAGGAGACGGTGATGGCTTCACGCGGTAAGAAGAAGACGACGATGGCCAAGCTCAACCGCGAGGCCCGGCTCCGCGAGCGCCGCAGCGAGAAGGAGGCCCGCAAGAATGCTCGGCGTCACGCCGCAGCGACGCAGTCGCAGGCCGACCTGCTGCCGCCTGAGAGCTACTACGGCCCCCAGCCCGAGGAGTGACCGGGAGGTCCACGCACGTGAGTCCCGCAGAGAAACGGCCCCCGGCCGAGAGTGACGGCCAGACCCCGGCCGAGAGTGATGGCCAGACCGAGGACCCGTCGACGGCGCCCGCCTCGCAGGATCCCGCGCCGGCGCCCAAGCGTGGCGGCGTGAAGACGACGCGTCAGCGCGCCGAGGAGAAGCGCCTGGAGAAGCTGGAGGGCGTCCAGCAGCAGCTGGAGAACGGCTCGCTGGTCATCCGCAAGATGACCGAAGAGGAACGCCGCAAGTACCCCGTCCGCCCCGCACCACCGCCACGCGGCCGGCGATGACCGACGGCGGCCGCGAGGGGTTGATCGCGCGGATCCGGCAGGTCCGCCGCGTCACGACAGCCCGCGAGCGACCGACGCACGTGGGTGACCGCTCGGACTCCGAGCGGCTCCGTGCGCTCGAGACACGGGTCGGGCACCTCGAGCAGCTCCTCGAAGGGCTCCAGGACTCCGTGCACCGTGAGTCCGACCGGCACGACAAGCTGATCGCCGAGCTCCAGGCTCAGGTCCAGCCCGGCGCGATCAGCGAGGCCCTCGCCGAGCACGCCCGCAGCCGCGGGCTCTGACCACAGCCCGGGCCCGGAGCCCGCGTCGTCCGAGCGATCGGATTCCATGGATCCATGCCCACCATCGGTCCCCCGGCGGCCGGCAGCAACCCGGCAGGCGACGTGCCGGCGGCCACGCGGGTCACCGTCTGTGCCGCCATCGGCGGTTTCGCGGCGGTCGTGCTGGCGATCGTGGGGCCGTGGTGGCTGGTGCCAACCGGCGCGTGGACCGTGGCGGCGCTCGTCTTCCTGGCCTGGATGTGGCGGACGATGGCCCCACTCGATTCCGCCGGGACGGCGGAGCAGGTCACGCGGGAGGATCCGGGGCGGGCCACCGCCAACCTCCTGCTGATCACCGCGAGCCTCGTCAGCCTGCTCGCCGTCGGGCTGGTGCTCGTGCGGGCGAGCAAGCAGCAGGGTCTTGACAAGGATCTGCTCGTCGGCGTCGCCGTGCTCAGCATCGTGCTCGGCTGGGGCGTCGTCCACACCGTGTTCGCGCTGCGCTACGCCCGGCTGTACTACGGCCCCGCCCGAGCGCACGGCGTCGACTTCAACGAGGACGCCGCCCCGGATTTCATCGACTTCGCGTACCTCGCGCTCACGGTCGGCATGACCTTCCAGGTCTCGGACACCGACCTGCAGACGAAGGCGATCCGCCGCACGGCGCTGCGCCACGCGCTGCTCTCCTACGCGTTCGGTTCGCTGATCATCGCCAGCACCGTGAACCTCATCGCGGGTCTCGGCAAGTAGCCGACGTCTGTCGGTACGCTCGCGCCCGTGTCCGACTGGTTCGACGAGCTCAGTGGGTTCCTGCGCATCCCCTCGGTCAGCGCCGAGGCCGAGCATGCCGGCGACGTTCGCCGCGCCGCCGAGTGGGTCCGCGATCTGATCCGCGGCGCCGGCGGGGAGTGCGAAGTGGTCGACTGGCACGGTCAGCCGCTGACCGTCGGGGAGCTGCGCGCGAGCGCCGACGCCGGCAGCGCGCCGACCGTCCTCTGCTACGGCCACTTCGATGTCCAGCCGCCCGGTCCGCTCGAGCTGTGGGACTCGCCGCCGTTCGAGCCGGAGATCCGCGGCGAGTACCTCTACGGGCGCGGGGTCTCCGACGACAAGGGGCCGCTGTACCTCCTGCTCCGCGCGGCCCGAGAGCTGGCCGCGGGCGGCGAGCTCCCGGTCAACCTCCGGTTCGTCTGCGACGGCGAGGAGGAGACCGGCGGCAACTCGATCGTCGAGTTCCTGCGCGCCGACGAGCGCGGTGCGGACGCCGGGATCATCTTCGACATGGGGATGATCCGCCGCGGGCTGCCGGCGTTCACCACCGCCACCCGGGGGATCGCGTACTTCCACCTCTCCGTGCGGACCGGCGAGCGCGACCTCCACTCCGGGATCTACGGGGGCGCCGCGCTCAACGCCGCCCACGCCCTGACGCAGATGCTGAGCGCGGTGATCGCGTCCGACGGCCGGCTGGCAGAGCCGCTCCGCGCCGGGATTCTCGCCCCGACGGGCGAGGAGCTCGCCTCGTGGGCCGAGCTGCCCGACGGCGGCGGCGAGCTCGCCGGCCAGGATGCCAGGCCGGCGGATGCGCGCGCCGCGGAGGAGTACTACCTGCGGACCCTGGCCGAGCCGTCGCTCGACATCAACGGGCTCGACAGCGGCTCCGCCCACGTCGTCAAGACAATCGTCCCCGTGGAGGCCGCCGCCAACGTCTCGATCCGGCTCGCCCCCGGCCAGGACCCGGCGGCGATCGCCGCCGCGTTCGAGGAGCTCGTGCGGGCGGCCGCGCCGGCCGGCGCGGACGTCGAGATCACGCTGCACGCCTCGGCCGCGCCCGCGCTCGTGCCGCCCGACGCCCGGGCGCTGCAGCTCGGCGCGGAGGCGTGCGAGCGGACGTTGGGGGTCCGCCCCGTACTCGTCCGCTCGGGCGGATCGCTCCCGGTCCTCGCGGCGCTCGCCGAGAAGGAGATCCCGACGATCGTCACCGGGTTCTTCCTCCCGGACGCGAACATCCACGCGCCGAACGAGCGCCTGCTCGCCGAGTATGTCCCGCTCGGGACGGAGGCCGCGAAGGCGCTGTTCGTGGAGCTCGGCCGGCTGTAGCGAGGCCGAGCGCCGGCGCCGCGATCAGTCGGTCCAGAAGCCCTCGATCATCTCGCCGTCGCCGCCCTCCGGGCGGTCGTTGCCGACGGCGATCAGCTCGAGCCCGTCGGGGCCTCCCTCGAACGCGCGGGCGACACCCGGGGCGACACGGACGGTGTCCCACTGCCGCAGTTCGACCACCTCGTCGTCGAGTCGCATCCGCCCCGATCCGCCGACGACGACGTAGGCCTCCTCCTGCTCCCGGTGGCGGTGGCCGTAGGGCGTCCGGAAGTTGGGGCCGTACCGGAAGTAGCTGACTCCGAGATGGTCGCTGTCGAGGTGCTTGCGGCCGAACCGCGCCTCGACATCGCCGCCGCGCCCCGCAGCCGCGTCGTCGACCTCTTTGAGGTTCTTGATCGTGTAATCGCTCATGCGATCGAGTCTAGGCTCCGGCTGTCGGACTCCGTCTACATGGCGGTCACACCCTGTTTACCCAAGTCGGTTAGGGTCGGTGGACAGGGATCACACCACGCGGCCCGGGGCCGCGGAAAGGAGTGGGCGATGCCCACCATGCTCGTGTTCCACGAGGTCGACGACGTCGACCATTGGCTCGCCTCCTCCAAGCGAGAGGAGTTCTTCGGCCCGCGGGGCATCACGGCACGGACGTTCCGCGACCCGCAGGGTTCCAACCGCGTCGGCCTGATCGTCGAGACGCCGGACGTTCAGACGTGGGAGACCGCCATGCAGAGCGAGGGCGCTGCGGAGGCGATGCAGCACGACGGCGTCCGGCCCGACACGGTCGTCGGGTTCGTCGAGGGGTAGCGCGGCGGCGCAGACCCGCGGACGGCGACCGCTCGCCGCCCGCGGGTGCCGCGTCTACATCGTGCTGGCGTCGATCACGAACCGGTAGCGCACGTCGCTGTCGACGACCCGGTCATAGGCCCTGTCGATCTCGTCGGCCGAGATGACCTCGATCTCCGGAGGCGTGTCGTGCTCCGCACAGAAGTCGAGCATCTCCTGGGTCTCCTTCAGGCCGCCGACGAGCGAGCCGGCCACCGCGCGGCGGTTGGGGATCAGGCTGAACGCCGACATCTCCAGCGGGTTCTCGGGGGCGCCGAGCTCCACGAATGTGCCGTCGACCGCGAGCAGCGAGAGGTACTGGTCGAGGTTGAGGTTGACCGAGACGGTGTTGAGGATCAGGTCGAAGCTGTTGGCCAGCTTCTTGAACGTCTCCTTGTCCGACGTCGCGTAGTAGTGGTCGGCGCCGAAGGCGAGCCCGTCCTCCTTCTTGTCCAGCGTCCGGCTGAGGACGGTGACCTCCGCGCCCATCGCGTGGGCCAGCTTGACCCCGATGTGGCCGAGGCCGCCCATGCCGATGATCGCGACGCGGCTGCCCTTGCCCGCTCCCCAATGGCGCAGCGGCGAGAACAGGGTGATCCCGCAGCACAGCAGCGGCGCGGCGACGTCGAGCTCGAGCCCGTCGGGGATCGAGACGACGAAGTGCTCGGTGACGACGATCTGGGTCGAGTAGCCGCCCTTCGTGTACTCGTCGCCCACGGGATAGTTGTACGTCTGCACGACGCCCTTGGCGCAGTACTGCTCCTCGTCCTTCTGGCACGCCTCGCACTCGCCGCAGGAGTCGACGAAGCAGCCGACGCCGACGCGGTCGCCGACCGCGTGCCGCTTGACCTCGTCGCCGACGGCGGTGACGATCCCGGCGATCTCGTGGCCGGGCACGACCGGGTAGGCGGTGTTGCCCCACTCGTTACGGGCAGTGTGGATGTCGGAATGGCAGATTCCGGCGTACTTGATCTCGATCTGAACGTCGAGCGGACCTAGCTCGCGGCGCTCGATCGTGGTCTTCTCAAAGCTTCCGTCCTTGGACGGCATCTGGTATCCGGTGGCTGTAGTCATTGGGTCCACCCTAGGAACCCGGCGTGGGCCGCCGGATCGCGTTCGCATTCGGCATCCTTGCCGGCATGCAACGGCGGGCGCTCCGAACTCGATGCCTCTCACACGAGGGCGCCGAGGAGACATTTCCGTTCGGCCCGCAGACCTCGGTGTTCAAGGTCGCGGGCAAGATGTTCGCGCTCTCACGGCTCCGGGCCGAGCCGCTGAGCGTGAGCGTCAAGTGCGATCCGCTCCTCGCCGAGCAGCTCCGCGCCGCCCACTCGGCGATCACCGCCGGCTACCACCTCAACAAGCGGCACTGGAACACGATCCTGATCGACGGATCGCTGCCCGACGCGATGATCGCCGACATGATCGAGGACTCCTACGACCTGATCGTCAGCAGGCTCCCGCGGGCGAAGCAGGTGGTGTTGGGGTGGAGCGGCGGGCGGTGACCGGCGGCGCCTAGCCGGCTGCGTACTCGTCGGAGCGGCGCAGCCAGAACGGCTGGCCACCGTCCTCGGCGCGGCCGTTCGGCGTCCGGTCGAGCAGTCCGTAGTAGGCCATCGCCGGCTCGAGGCCCCGCGCGCTGGTGACGTACGTCCGGTAGACGGTCCCGTCGGCGAGCGCGTAGGCGCTCAGCCCGGGCCGTTCGGCCACGTAGCCCCCGGCGTCGGTTCCGGACCGCTCGGCCATCTGCTGCACGATCTGGGGAATCTCGCCCTCCAGGAAGGGCCGCAGCTCCTCGTCGGTGTTGGTGAAGCCGAAGTCGCGGTTGAAGTCGTTGCCGCCGGCGGAGACCCACTCAATGTCCCATCCCATCCGCCGCCTGTAGGCTTGGAGCCGGTCGAGCGGCGCCCGGGAGACGAGCAGCAAGGTCACGTCCCGCGCCGCGAGATGGACGGCGTTCGGAGCGAGGGTGTCGGCAATCGAGGTGCAGACGGTGCAGCCCGTCTCGTACGGCGGCCCGAACATGAAGTGGTAGATGAGCAGTTGCGAACGACCGGCGAACAGCTCGGCCAGCGACTTCGGCCCCGCCTCCGTCTCGAACCGGTACTCCTTCTCGACCAGAACCCAGGGGACCTCGCGCCGCTGGCGCGCGAGCTCGTCGCCACGCCGGGTCAGCTCCTTCTCCGCGACGAGCAGATCCTTGAGGGCCGTGTCGAATTCCGCTTGTGTGCCGACCTTGTGCTCGGGCATCTGCCCTCCCTCAGGTGATTGGATGGAGACTGTATAGTTAGCACAATGGCTAATGATCCGTTTAAGGCCCTGGCCCATCCGCTCCGGCGCGACATCGTCGAGCGGCTCAGCGCCGGGAGCTCCACGGTGGCGGAGGTGACCGGCGACTTCGGCGTCTCGAAGCCGACGATCTCCCGGCATCTGAGAACGCTCGAGGAGGCAGGCGTCGTGATTCGGGTGATCGACGGGCGGACCCACCGTCTCTCGCTCAACCCGACGACGCTCGCCGAGACGTCTGAGTGGATCGACAGCCAACGCGACCGCTGGGAGCGCCTGTTCGACGTCGTCGATGCTCATCTGCGCGAGCAGGGGAAGCGCGGATGAGCGGTCAGATTCCCGGCCACCGCCTGGAGATCGAACGGACCTTCGACGCGCCGGCGCAGGTCGTGTTCGACGCGTGGACGAACGAGGCGGTGCTCCGGCGCTGGTTTCACGCCGGCCCGCAGTGGGAGACACCGACGGCCGAGGTGGATCTCCGGGTCGGCGGCCGGCTCCGGCTCGTGATGCGTGATCCGGAGGCCGGCGAGGATCATGGGGCCGGCGGCGAGTACACCCTGGTCGACCCGCCGCGCCGGCTCGCGTTCACCTGGCGGTGGGACGATCAGGAGTCCGAGCGGCAGCTGATCGAGCTCGAGTTCACCGAACGGCAGGGCGCGACGACCGTGCGGATGACCAGCCGCGGCATCGCCACCCAGGAGCGGCGGGACGACCACCGGGAGGGGTGGCGGCTGTGCTTTGACAACCTGGACCGAGCGCTGACGTGATCCGCGACAGACAGCCCGTTGCAGCCCCGACCGTCAGCGAGGTGGCGCCGCTGCTGCTCGTGATCGCCACGGCGGCGATCGCCTGGGTCGTCACGGCGGACCGGATGCAGGGCATGGATATGGGGCCGGGAACGAGCCTCGGCGGCCTCGCCTGGTTCATCGGCGTCTGGGTGACGATGATGGCCGCGATGATGCTCCCGTCGCTCTCGCCGATGGCCATCGCCTCGTCGCGTGGGCCGGCGGTGCGGTGAGGTCTCTCGCGGTCACGGCGCTGTTCGCGATCGGCTACCTCGTCGTCTGGCTCGCCGCCGGCCTGCTCGCGTACGCGCTCGTCGATGGTGTGCGATCGCTCGGGATCGGGGTCTTCGCCTGGGCGCGAGGTGGCCGGTACATCTCCGGCGCGGTGCTCGTCGGAGCGGCGCTGTACGAGCTCACACCGCTGAAGGCACGGTGCCTGCGGCGCTGCCGTGACTCGGGGCTGCTGCCCGAACGGCCGGGAGCGCTCGGGGCTCTACGGGGTGGAATCGAGCAGGGAGGCTTCTGCGTCGGCTGCTCCTGGGCCCTGATGGCCGCGCTGTTCGCGGTCGGCGTCATGAGCATCGGCTGGATGGTCGTGATCGCGGTGGTGATCGCGGCGGAGAAGCTGCTGCCATGGCCGGTGATCGCCAGCGGCTCGACGGCCGCGCTGCTGATCGTGGTGGGCATCGCGGTCGCGTTCTTCCCGCACGACGTCCCCGGGCTCACCATTCCCGTGCACACGATGCACATGGCGGCCCCCGCGATGAGCATGGGCTAGCCACCATCTCCGGGGCCGGCGTTCCAGCTAGTCCGGATATTCGTCCTTGCGCCAGGTGCGCGGCTCCTCCGGCTGCGCCTTCGGCGTGCGGTCGAGCAGCGAGGTGTAGTACGGGGCGACGAATGGGTCGGGCGCCATGACCGTGTAGGTGTGGAAGACGGCTCCGTTCTCCCGCGCGAACGCGATCCATCCCGGTCCCTCGCGCAGACCGTCCGTGAGGTCGGCGCCGATCTGGCCCGACCATTCGGTCAGCCAGTCCGGCGGGTTCTCGACCATCTCCCTGACCTGCGGGATCCCCTTGGCCTGCTGCTCGGTCATCGCCAGGCCGAAGTCGAACGGAAAGTCGGTGTCGTAGGTCGAGACGTAGGGGAACTGCCAGCCCATCCGCTGCTTGTAGGCGACGAGGCGGTCGATCGGCGCCCGGGAGAAGCAGATCAGGGTCACGTCCCGGTGGTTCAGATGGACGAGCGACCCGTCGAGTCCGTCCCCGAGGTTCGTGCAGCCGGGGCAGGCGCCGGCGGTGTAATCGGGCCCGAACATGATGTTGTAGGCGAGGAGCTGTGACCGGCCGTCGAACAGCTCCGCGAGCGTCTTCCGGCCCTCCTCGGTGTCGAACTCGTACTGCTTCTCGACCGGTACCCACGGGAGCTCCCGGCGCTTGCGCTTGATCTCGGCGTTCCGCTCGGCCTGCTCAGCCTCGAGCTTCGCCAGCTCCTGCCGGGCCGCGGTCCATTCCTCGCGGGTCCCTATCGTGCGATCAGGCATCCTGGCGCCTCCTCTTCTCGGTTCGGTTCAGTCCGCGAATTCAGCCGGTCGCTTCTGCAGGAACGCCGTGACCGCCTCCGGCAGGGCGGGACTGAACGTCGCCATGATCTGCTGCCGGTCCTCGAACTGCACCGCCGCCTCCTCGGACGGGATCTCCAGCGCGCTCCACATCCCCTGCTTGGTCAGCCGCACCCCCCACGGCGCGAGCGCCGCGATCTGCTCCGCCCCCTGCAGCGCGCGGGCGAGGAGCTGGTCGGGGTCGACGACGTCGGCGACGAGCCCGATCCGCAGCGCCTCCTGCGCATCGACCCGGCGTCCGGTCAGCATCAGCTCGTGGGAGCGGGAGGCGCCGATCAGGCGCGGCAGCAGCCAGCTCGTCCCCATGTCGCAGTTCGACACGCCGATGTTGCTGAACGCGACGCGGAAGATCGCCTCGGTGCTCGCGTAGCGAATGTCGCAGCCGAGGGTCAGCGCCAGGCCGAGGCCCGCAGCGGGTCCGTTGACCGCGGCGATCACCGGCTGCGGCAGCCCCCGCAGTCCCAGCACGAGCCGGGACATGTGCTCCTGGTTGGCCAGTCGATCCCTGGGCTCGTCGGTGCCGTCGTTGCTCGGCGCCGCTCCGTAGCCGCGGAGGTCGACCCCGGCGCAGAAGCCACGTCCGCTCCCGGTCAGGATCACGACCCGGCAGGCGCGCTCGCGCGCGACGGCGCGCAGCTGCTCGTGGAGCGCCTCGGCCAGGTCGGCGTTCATCGCGTTGAGCTGATCCGGGCGGTTGAGCGAGAGCTGCACGACGTGCGGCGCAGGATCGGTCCGGAGCAGCAGCTCAGCCATGAGAAGTCATCCTATGGGTCGGGGTCAGGGTTGGTCTCGCGCTGTCCGGCGGAGCCCGGGACCCGTCGATCGGCCGCATCCGCGACGTCAACGGCCGCACCGACCTTCTCGACGACCTCGAAGCGATCGGTGCTGTACACGACCCGCTCGGCGTCGGGGATCGTGTGACCCGGCACGATCGCGAACCGCCGGGAATCGCGTCGGACCTGCTCGTACTCGCTGAGGCGCAGCCGGACGTGCTCTTCGCAGCTCTGGTGCCCGCACTCGCAGATGAACTCCAGCAGCTCGGGGTTGTCCGGCACCTGGCGGAGCCCCTCGCTCAGCCGTTCATTGATCTCGCGAAAGCTCGCCTCGTTCCTCGCGATGCGCTCCTTGCGGGAATCTTCCACGGTTCAATTGTCCTGCACCGGAGGGGTCGGCCTGACCCCGAGCAGCGCCATGTCATCCCGAGAGCGCCCGCCGAGAAGCTCAACCGCAGTGCGCTCGACGGCCTCAAGGACCTCTTCGGCTGAACGTCCCGCCGACGCCGACAGCGTGGTGCGCAGCGCCCGTTCGCCGGTGGCGACGTCGTCTCGGCGGACCTCGGTGATGCCGTCGGTGTACATCAGCAGCAGATCGCCGGGCTCGAGCCTGAGCGTCCCCTCGGTGTACTCGGCATCGCTGAACGGACCGGCCATCGGACCGCGTCCGCCTTCGACCTCCTCGACGGTCCCGTCCCGGCGCAGGATCAGGGGCGGAACGTGGCCGCCGTTGGCGAAGCGACAGACGAGCCCTCCGCGGTCCGGTCGGACGCGAGCGCAGAAGACGGTGCAGAAGTTTGTTGTGGGGTCAGCGGCCAGAGCGCGATTCAGGAGTTCCAGGACAGCCGGCGGGTCGGACATCAGCAGCGAGGCAGCCCTCAGCGTGTGGCGTGCGAGTGCAGTCACGGCCGCGGCCTCTGCGCCCTTTCCCGACACATCGCCGATGACGAGCGTCCAACTTCCGTCGTCAGCGGCGAACACGTCGTAGAAGTCGCCTCCGACCTCGAGCTCGTCGCCCGCGGGTCGGAATCGGGCTGCGAGCTCGACGGCCGGGATGACGGGGAGCGCGCGCGGGCGGAGGCCCACTTGCAGCGCCTCGGCGATCCGCGAACGCTCGGTGTACAGCCTGGAGTTCTGGATGTGCAACGCGGCCCGGGCGGCGAGGCTGGTGATGAGCTGCATGTCGCCCGCCTCGAACCGGCGCCCAGAATCGCCCAGCACGAAGGTCAATGCCCCGATCACGCCGTTGGGGGTTCGAAGCGGTACGACGGCGTAGTGGCGGACGTTGAGGTTCTCCAGGAGCCGAAGGTGCTCGGCATCCTGAGCGAGCGTCTCTGCCATGTCGCGGGGGAGGTCCTCGACAATCTCAGGCTCGCCGGTACGCAGCGCGGCTGCGACTCCCGTACTCGCGTTCGGATCTGGTGGATGCCGGTCGATGAACTGCCACGCCAGTCGCTCACGCTCGGCATCGTTGTGCGCGACGGCGACGACCCGCAGCTTGCCATCGGGCTCGCGCATGGTCAGCGAGGTCCAGTCCGCGACCGCCGGGACGGCGCTGCGGACGACGGCGCGCACGGTGCTCTCCCAGTCGATCGACTGCGCCATCTGCCGTCCGGCCTCCGCCAGGACGGCCAGGCGCGCTCGGCCCAGCTCAGCTTCCTCTCGCGCCCTCTCGGCCTCGTCACGGGACGCCTGGGCCCGGACCTCGGCGGCCTCCGCGTCGGCCCGCGCCAGCAACGCGTCGCGCAGGAGTGCCGAGTGTTCCTGCGTCACAACGTGCTCAGCCCGCCGTCGACGACGAGCGACTGGCCGGTGATGTAGCTCGCCTCGTCCGAGAGGAGGAACACCGCGGCCTGGGCAACCTCCCACGCGGTGCCCTGTCGGCCGAGCGGCACCCGCGCGGCGGCGCGGTCACGGCCGGGACGGCGGGCGGACGCGTCACGACCGATCGGCGTGTCGATCAACCCCGGCACCAGGACGTTGGCCCGGATCATCCGGGGTGCACCCTCCTTGGCGACATGGCGGCAGAGACCGAACAGAGCCGCCTTCGACGCGTCATACGACGGGGATTGGCTGCCGGCGCGCAGACCGGCGACCGAGCCCATGAATACGATCGCGCCCCCGTCCGCCATCAGCGGGAGCGCCGCCTTGCAGGTGAGGAAGTGGGCGCGCAGGTTGACCGACAGCGCCAGGTCCCAGTCCTCGACGCTCGTGCCCGCGAGCCCGGGTCCGAGCCCGATCCCGACGTTCAGGGCAATCGCATCCAGGCCGCCGAGCGACTCGTGCGCGCCGGAGACCATCGCCGCGCACTGCTCGGGATCGCTGACGTCGGCGGTCATCGCCGTGGCGTGGCTGCCGTCATTCTCGATCAGCGCGACCGTGGCCTGCGCGGCGGCGCCGTCGCGATCGGCGCAGGCGACCGCTGCTCCCTCGCGCGCGCCGAGGACCGAGATCGCCCGCCCGTTGCCCGGCGGCGCGTCCGCGTCGTCGTTCGGTCGTGTCCCGGCGCCGACCACGAGCAGCCGTCGGCTGGCGAGCCGCCGGCCGGTCGGTGGATGCGTGGGGCCGGTCATCCTGAACACACCGTAGTGGTCTCGAGAACCGTCAGGGCTTCGCGGATCGTCGGATAGTGTTATGAAGACTGAGGCGGGCCGGCGCGGGGCACGAGACGAGAGAGACGAGGCGAGAGATGCGTTCGAAGACTGCGGCAATCCGAATGACGGGCCTCGCCTCCGGCGTTGGGGCGGTCATCGCGATGCTGGTCGTCGCCTGCGCGGCCGCGACCCCCGCACAGGCGAGCAACCATCGGCCGCCGCCTCCCCTCGTGATCTCGGTTCTCTCAGGTCGGGCCGATCTCGTGAGCGGCGGATCGGCACTGGTGGCGATCGATCTGCCTCGGCGCGACGGATGCGCGGCACGTCAAGGTCACCCTCGGGCGCAGCGACGTGACGAGCGCGAATTCGCGTTCCGTCGGGACGGCCGCTTCGAGGGCCTGGTCACGCGGTCTGGCGCTCGGACGCGAACGTGTTGCGTGCGGCGCTGCCCAGCGGTTGGGCTGCTCAGATCGACCTTGGTCAACCATCCGAACAGCGGACCGGTGTTCTCGGGTCCGCAGCTTCAGCCGTGGGGCTGTCAGCCGGGCGCAGTGGACCCGCAATGTGACCAGGCTCCAACGTTCACCTTCCTCTACATGTCGACCAACCCGGGCAAATCCGGCTTCCAGCCATACAACCCGGCGAGCCCGCCGTCCGATGTCGCTCAGACGACGACCGATCAGGGCGTGAAGGTGCCGTTCATCGTGCGGGTCGAGACCGGCTACATGGATCGCGACCAGTACCAGATCGCGGTCCTCTATCAGCCGAGCAAGCCGTGGACGACGTTCGCGCCGCAGTCGCAGTTCGATCACAAGCTGCTGATCACGCACGGGGCGTCGTGTGCAGTCGACTACCAGACGGGCACCGCTCCGACCACGACCGGGGACAGCGCCGCCGAGGCTGCGCTCGCGCGGGGCTTCATGACGATGTCGACCGCGTTGGACAACACCGGACACAACTGCGACCTCCCGCTGGAGGCCGAGTCACTGGTGATGGCCAAGGAGCACATCGTCAAGTCCTACGGCCTGCTTCGCTACACGATCGGTACCGGATGCTCGGGTGGCTCGCTGGCGCAGCAGTGGATCGCCAACGCCTATCCCGGCATCTACCAGGGGATCCTGCCGACGTGCTCGTTCCCCGACGCCTACAGCACCGCGACGCAGTTCCTGGACTACCACCTGCTGCTCGGCCTACTTCAGGAACCCGTCGAAGTGGGGGCCCGGGCGTGACCTGGCTCCCGACGCAGATGGGCGACGTTCATGGGCGGCCCCGACGGCGTCCAGAACGCAGCGGTCTCTGACGCCGCGCAGTTCCATGTCTCCGTCCCGACCGATCCGTGCGGTGGCACCACCGCCGCAGACCGCTACAACCCGATGTCGAACCCGGGTGGAGTTCGCTGCACGATCCAGGATGCCGCGATCAATGTCTTCGGCCCGGAGCCGGAGGCACTCTGGGGCCCGATCGAGCAGAAGCTGGGCCGGGGGTTCGTGCGCCTACCGGTCGACAACGTGGGCGTCCAGTACGGGCTGGCCGCGCTGAAGGCCGGGCAGATCACTCCGGCGGAGTTCGTCGACCTCAACGCCAAGGCGGGTGGCGCGGACATCGACGCGAACCCGATTCCCAACTCGCATCGACAGTGCGGGCTCGCCGGCGACTGGCCCGGGCCTACCGCAGCGGCATGATCAACGAGGCCAACAACCTCAACCAGACCGCGATCATCGACTGCCGCGGCCCCAACCCCGGCGCTGTTCCACGACGCCTATCGCGCATTCGCCGATGCGAGCGCGGCTCGATCGCGAACATGGCACGCACGCCAACCAGCTGATCTGGGAGGGCCCCGTCGCCGCTCAAGGCCGACAACGACTGCGAGCTCAACAGCTTCATCGCGATGGACCGCTGGCTCACCGCCGTCGAAGAGGACCACAGCCACACGGCCCTGCCGCAGCAAGCTGATCCGCGACAAGCCCGCGGATCTCAGCGACGAGTGCTGGGACGGCGCCGGGACACAAGCTCTCCAACGGCCTCTGCCCGGCCGGCGTGGTGAACGTGGAGGGCACCCCGCGCACGGTCGCCGGGGACGCGATCACCACCGACGCGAACAAGTGCCAGCTCGCAGCCGCTGCGCCGCTCCGACTATCCCGGCATCACGTTCACCGACGCCCAGTGGGCGAAGCTGCAGCAGACGTTCCCGACAGGGGTGTGCAACTTCTCGAAGCCGGGCGTCGCCCAGCAGCCGACGGTCCCGTGGCTGACCTACCAGGATGCCCGCGGCCACGTCATCTACGGCGGCAGAGCGCTGGGAGCGGCGCCGGTGTCGACAGAGTTCCGCTTGCACGGGAGACGTCGCTGAGCCTCGACCGGCGAGGTTGACCTGTGGTTCGCGCCTGAGTAGGTTCGTGGCGTGCCTCGAGCAGTCTCGACGGTAGGGCTGGCGGTTCTCGCCGCAGTCCTGCTCGGGTACGCGCCGGTGGCGTCCGCCCAGAGTGCCCGTGGACCTCAGGGGTTCGCGGTCGGGGCGTCGGAGGTGAACATCACCCCGGCCTACTTCCCGCACGGGGCGCCATTCCCGACCCCGGTGCCGGCCTCGTGTGCCGCGAAGACCCCGTCCGGGACGACGCCACAGGCGTACTTCAACGGCATCCGCCGGTTCGCGTTCGAGGACCCGTATCACGTCGATCCCGGGTCGCCGCCGGACGAGTACGACCCGTCGGCGCAGGGCGGCGCAGGGGAGCCGTTCTGCAAGCTCGACGGCGCCCCCTTCCGCGTCCCCGAATACGGCCACCTGATCGATCCCTCCACCCGCTACGAGGGCATCTACCTCGCCGGGGGCGACGGCCAGAACCGGACCGCGAAGGCGATCCTGCCGAACGACCCCCTCGGGGCCGAGGCGATCGTCTTCCGGCACGGCTCAACCCGTGTGGCGCTGGTCTCGCTCGACAGCATCGGGACGTTCAACGCCGACTTCCAGCGGATCCGGGACCTCGTCGCCCGGCAGCGGCCCGACCTCTCGACGATGAAGATCGTCATCGCCTCGACCCACGACGAGTCCGCCCCGGACCCGCTCGGGATCTGGGGGCCGACCCAGACCACGACCGGCGTCAACCACCTGTACGTCAACTGGGAGGTCGGGCGTGTCGCCGGGGCGATCGAGCGTGCGGCCGACAGTGCACGGCCGGCGCGGCTGAAGATCGGAGAGGGGCTCGATCCGAACAACTTCCTGCCCTGCTTCTCGAGCTACCCGTATCTCGCCGACCGCCACCTCCATGTGCTCTCGGCGACGGAGGCCCGGGCGCCCCATCGAACGATCGCGACGCTGATGGAGTACGGGATCCACGACGAGACCCTCGGGTTCAGCGGCGAGCCCCCTCAGGACCTGCCCGCTCAAGGGTCCCGATGCCGCCAATCCTCCGCGGCTACTACCGCCGCGTGATGGCCGGAGACTGGGGCGGTTTCTTCCGGCGCGACGTCGAGGCGCGAATGGGCGGCGTGGCGATGACGATGGCCGGGCCGGTCGGGAGCGTCGAGATGCCGGTGGTGTTCCCCGCCGCCACTCGCGTCAGCCGGACTCCGGTCGTCGGGCCCGGACGCCCACGCACCGGCCACGAACGGGGACAACACGCTCGGTGACTGCGGCCGCACGGCCGAGCGCGCCGCCCGCCCACACGCCGCCGCTGACGATCGACCAGCTCACGCGGGCGCGGGACATCGCGCATTTCCTCGCCCAGGACACGCTGCGGCATCCTGGCCCGGACGCCGTACGCGCGCGGCTCGGCGCTGGCGGTCGACAGCTCGCCGACGCTCACCCTGTCGCTGCGGGACAACTTCCTGTTCAACTTCGCCGCCGCGGCGGGACTGTTCCCCGATCGTCCCGTGTCCACCGGGACCGACGGCGCCTTCCAGCTCAAGACCCAGGTCTCGGTGGTCAGGATCGCCGACGCCCAGATGATCACGCTGCCCGGCGAGGTCTTCCCCCAGACGACGATCCGCGGCTACTTCGGCCCGGCGGACATGGCCTTCCCCCAGGAGCCGATGACCCCGTGGCTGGCGACCGAGATGAGCGCCCCCCACCGCTTCTTCCTCGGTCTCGCGCAGGACATGATCGGCTACCTGATGCCGCCCGGGAACTTCGTCGGCGACTGCATCAACGACGACGGCAAGGGTCACTGCACGCTGCCCCAGGCCACCGACGACCCGTGGCACACGTGGGAGCTCGTGGCGGCGCACGGCAGCAACGACCGCTTCGGCCAGCACCACAGCGATGACAGCGAGTCGCTCGGCCCGGTCGAGGGCACGATCGCGGCGGCGACCGAGCGCCTGCTGAGCGCCTCGCCGGACCGCCACGCCGTCACGCGGATCGGCCGGTACATCGATCCGAACGGTCAGCTCGACCGCAGCCCGCTGCACGGAGCGGTCGGGATCTGGGTGCTGGCGCCCGGGGAGACGGCGTTCACGCCCGGACACGGGACGATCTATCGGTTCCCGCTCCGCCGCCTGCCGCACGGGGTTCGCGCCCGTCGAGCCGCGCTCGCGGTGATCGACTACGACGGTCTGCCGCAGCCGCAGGTCGCCGATGGCACCGCCGGCATCCTCACTGGCTGTCCGCGTGATCTGCTTCGCGTCTACGTGAACGTGTACCCCGACGTCGGCGGAGCGACCCGGGCCACGCAGGGCGGCGGGGCCGATCCCGTGGCCCTGCCGCGCTGCGGTGTCGGCTTCAGCGCCTCGTTGCGGGCGCGTCGCTGACGCGGAGCGCCCGGCGAAGATCTCCGCTCCACTGCTTGCCGAGCGGAGTCGTCGTGTGTTTCGCGATTGCGCCGGCGACGGCCACGTTGAACGCTGAGGTGAGCTGCGCGTACGAATCGGCATCAAGCGCCGGCGTCCACGTCAGGTAGCTGAAGAACTGCCACGACCAGAAGGCCGAGACGTACTTCGCGCCGGCTTTGTGGGCCCACGTCGCGGCGGTCGACAGAAAGCGCGCGTCGAGCGGCTCCCAGAACGAGAAGGTGTCCTGCCGGAAGATCTGCTCGGGGGCGGCGTCGCTCCCACCGATTCCCGGGTGGGCGCTCTTGTACAGCCAGACCTCGTCGGCCACCAACGGCCTGTGCGCGTGCCGCGCGATCGTCGCGATCGCCGTGGCGTTGGCTCCCTCCTGACGCCCAACCGGATAGATGTGGGTATCGAGGTAGTCGATCCGCTTGGCGGCGATCGCCTTCGCGAACGATGGCGAGAGCCAGGTGGGCGATCCGGCGCCGACCTGCGTATGGCCGCGCGGACCGATCTTGGCCAGGATGTCGCCGACGGCGCGGGCCGCGCCGGAGGGGGTGTTGAGCATCTGGACTCCGGTGAGCTTGGCCTCCGTGTCGGGCTCGGCGAACAACGTCAGGTAGTTGGGGTGCACGAGCTTGATCACGGTGCGAGCCTGGGCCGCCTGGTCGGAGACGAAGGTCTGGAAGGACCCGTGGAACGGGTTGGTGCACTTGGCGTAGACGGTCCCGCAGAACAGCGCGCCGAGCTCGACGGAGACGGCCATCTTCCGCGCCCGGATGTGGTTCGCCACGGTGGCGAAGAAGGTGGCGTACCGCTTGGCGTCGGGCGTGAACGAGCTCAGCAGCATCGGCAGCTTGATCCCGAGCGTGACGCCTTGTACGCCGAGCGCCCGGAAGTGATCGAGCGAGGTGTCGACGAGCTTCATCGTGCTCGGCGTCAGCAGCGCGGTTAGGCGGTTGCCGTTGGCGGCGAGCAGCTCGACGCCCGCGGTCGGGGGCCGGCCGTGCTTTGCCTTCGTGGTTGGCATCGCGGCGATCGCCTTGGCGAAGGCGTTCAGGTTGGTGTTCACCTGGTCGTAGAGCGACCGGTACTTCGCCGGCACCGGCGCGGTTGCGGCTGACACCGACCCGGCCGTGAGGCCGACGATCCCCAGCGCAACGGTCATTCCCAACAGGACTCGACGGGACATGCCTCACCTTTCCTCTCCGGCCAGCGTGTGGCGGCGCCCTCCTCCTCTGAGAACCCTCCGCCACTGGGGAAGTTGCGGCGGGGGCACCGACACCGCGGCGGGTATGGTGGCGGGGTGCCGTTCTTCGGTCATAAGTCGCGCCACGAGCGTGAGTGGGAGGAGGTCCGCAGCTCCGCCCAGGACGACCTCGTCTCGCTCGGCGACGACATTCGCTCGCTCGACGTCGACATCCAGATGCCGGACGTCTCCGATGATGCGAAGCAGCGCTATGACCAGGCGCTCCAGGCCTACCAGCGCGCCAGCGAGATCTTCGACCGGGCCAAGCGCCCCGATGACCTGGCACCGGTGAGCGAGACGCTCGAGGAGGGGCGCTACGCGATGGCCTATGCGCGCGCCCTGCTCGAGGGCAAGCCCCCACCCGAGCGGACCGCACCGTGCTTCTTCGACCCCCGCCATGGCCCGTCGACCGAGCAGGTCGACTGGGCTCCGCCCGGCGGCACCCCGCGGCCGGTGCCCGCCTGCGCGGCAGATGCCATCCGACTCAAGGAGGGCTTCCAGCCCCACGGCCGCCAGGTCACGGTCGACGGGCGCCAGACCGACTACTGGAACGCTCCGGCCCACTACGGCCCGTGGGCCGGCGGGTACTTCAACGGCTTCGGGGGCGGCGGACTGCTCTCGACCCTGCTCGTGGGCTCAGCGCTCGGGGCCGGACTGGGCTTCGGCGCCGAGGCGGTCGACGGCCTGTTCGGCGACGGTGACGGCGATGGAGATGGCGACGGCGACGGCGACGGGGGCTGGGGCGACGGCGGCGATGGTGGGGACTTCGGGGGCGACGGCGGGGACTTCGGCGGGGACTTTTAGGCCCCGCGCTTACGAGGGCCGCTCAGTGTTTGTCCGCGGCGGTTCGCGCGGCGGCCGCGTTGGATGCCCAGAAGCCATCCAGCTTGCGCGCGTGCGCGTAGGTGTAGCGGTGCAATCCCTCGATCAGCCGGACCTCGGCGGCTGACAGGTCTGGGTGCCAGAGGTCGGCGATCAGAACGATCCGATCGTGATCGGTGTGGTTCCACGCCTCGTGTTCGAAGAAGTCGTCGAACACGAGGCAGCGACCCTCCACCCACTGGCGCGTCTCGTCGGCGACCCGGATCGCGCAGTCGCCGCTCGGCACCTCGATCCCGAGGTGGCACCGCAGCCGCAGGTTCGTCGGACCGCGATGGGCTGCGATATGCGTGCCGGCTCGCATCCTCGACACGTAGATCAGGCCGGTGATCGTCCGCATCGCCGGGTAGGCGTCGATCCCCCGCGCGGTGACCGGGCACGCCGCGCAGAGGTCGTCGCGCCGTCGGCCGCGCTCGTAGAAGAACGCCACGTCCCACTCGCCGGAGCGGCTGATCCGCTCGCTCTCGCGGTGGAGCAGGGCGGGATCGAGGGCGAGGATCTCCTTTTGGATCGCGGAGAAGTTGTCCTCGAGGTACCTCGCCAGGGGGAACACGTTGGCCTCGTACCACGGGTGGCTGTCGAGCTCGGGGTAGATCCGGCCGAGCCCGGCCTGGTCGCCATCGCCCAGCGAGTCGATGTACCTGTGAAACCGGGTGACGCGGGTCGACGACTCGGACGGCGCCGCGGTTGCGAGGCGCGGCCGGTCCGACCTCCGGAACGCTTCCTCGAACAGTTGCCGGGGGTCGCTGATGGGTGCGGCCGCGGGTGCGGTGGCGTCGAGGCCGGTCGGCTCGGCGGCGGCGTCCGCGAGCGCGAGCCATTCGTCGAAGCTCAGTCGCTTGTCCCAGGTGGTGCCGAGTTCATGGAGGCGCCTCTGCGCCGTGCTGGCCCAGGCCTGTGCTGCCGGGTGGTCGTTGCGGGCGCGCGCGGCGTGCGCGAGCCACACGCACGGCTCGGCGACGACCGGACAGATCGCCGCCGCCAGTGCGAGCTCGCGCTCGCGGGCCTCGGTGCCGCTGTCCGGTCGGAGGCCGGCTGCGTAGGAGCGGAGTGCTTGACGCTCATCCTCGGCTGAGAGCGGCATCAGTTCAGCGATGAAGTGCGGCAGCCTGATCGTGTCGCTGTCGAGCAGCGGCTCGGCGAGCTCCCGCAGCCGCGACCAGCCAGGGTGCCGGCGACCCGTCACGGCTCCGGGCCTGCTCGGCGAGGTTGGCCATGTGCAGCAGCAGCAGTGCGTCGAGCTCCGCGCGCTTCGGCGGCGTGCTTGTCGCCCTCGTCCGCGTTTGCACCCGACGAGCCCGTTGGGAGCGAGCGCATCCACGTGTAGCTGCCGGCGAGCAGCGGCCCGCGTGGCGTCATCGAGAACAGGTACGCGAGACGCTCGGCCTGCGGGCCGGCGAGGTCCCTGAGCTGATCGCGCCGCGTCAACAGCTGCGGGCCGTAGATGTCGGTGCCGTACACGCTGTGCAGCAGCGCGGCGTGCTGGAGCCACGTCGGCTGGCCCCATCGACGAACGACGTCGTAGGTCCCGACGAGATGCTCGAGCAGCGTCCGCCCGGCGCCGTGGCGGAGCTCCCCCGCCCCCTCCGCACGCAGGAACTCGATCAGCGCGGCGGCCTTGGTGTCGCCGGCCGGAACCACGGACATCTCAGTGCTCATCACCCCCTCCCACTCTATGATCCGCCCGTTCTTTCGGCCCGGAGGGCCGTCGTCATGCCAGCACGAGGGGTGTCTCATGGGTTGTGAACGGTTGATGCGCACGGTGAGGGCGGCCGCTCTGGGATTGGCGATGCTGCTCGTCGTGAGCGCGTCGGCCGCCGCCGCGACCGGCTCGACGGCCGTGGTCCTCGTCTCCGGGATCACCACCACGACGCCGTTCACCGCGCCCGGGGCGCTCTGCACGAAGGGCCAGTACCCGCGCGGCCAGACCTGGTCGTTCGACGGCGCCCGCTTCGCGACGTCCGGATACGCCGTCTACACGGCGCCGGAGAACTTCGGCTCGGGCCCGGTGAAGGCGTCCGATCTTCCGCTGTTCGGCGGCTGCCCGACGCAGCTGCCGGCGACCTTGACGGTCAACTCCCGGGGCGACATCTACGCCAACGCCCGCGGCCTCGCGCGCTTCATCGCCTACCTGGGCACGCACTACGGAGTGGGGTCGGTCCGGCTCGTCGCCCACTCCTACGGGGGCCTCTGGACCCGAGGTGCGCTGCGCCTGGCGAAGACCTACTTCCCTGCGGTGAAGGTGCTGTCACTGACCACGCTCGGGACGCCCCACCTCGGGAGCTACCTCGCGGACATCGCCGAGGCCATCAACCCCTCTTTGTGCGGTCACAGCGTCGTGTGCCGTCTGATTGCGGACGCTTTGGTCGGCGTGCGCAACAAGCTCGAGCCGGCGACCAGCCAGGTGACGTACAGCGCGGTCGCGAAGTGGAACAAGGGCCAGGGCACCTCGCTCCACGGGATCCCGACGACCGCGATCAGCGGCAACGCGATCCACCTCCTGCCGCTGATCAACGACAGCTACTACACCCCGAACGACGTACTGATCGGGCTCTCGAGCGCCCAGGCGGCCGGGCTCGACCGCTCCGGTGTGATCCCGTCGCTGGGCTGCTTCCCGCCCCGGCCCGACGTCCACTCCCAGACCTTCCTGCCGTTCTTCAAGTCGGTGAAGTACAGCCTGCTCGACGACCCGGTGATCGTCAGCGAGGTCACGCAGACGCTCGCCGGGAACCCGCCGTCGACGGCGTGCCCGGACCCTGGCGGGTCCGCTGTCTCCGGCCTCGCCCGGAACGCCGCGGGCACCCGCGCGATCGTCCTGCTCCCCGGCACCCACGTCAGCTGCCACGGCAAGCGTCTCGTCGGCGAGCCGTTCTTCAACTCGACCCGGCTCCAGGTGATCGCGCAGCCGAGCTGCAGCACACGCCTTCAGGTCACGCCGGCCGGGGCGTCGGTGCTCTACCTGCGTGGGACCGGGCGGTCGGCGAAGCTGCGGGCGGGGCGAGGCGCGCTCGCGCTGTCCTGAGCCCGGCGTGACGTCGCCCTAGGTTGCCGCGCAGGTGCGGACGGCCCTCGGGCCTCAGCTGCAGTTGATGTGGATCTGGTGCACGAGCCAGCCGCTCCCGGCTCCCGGCACGAGATCCGCCGTGCCGTGGCACTGGTGGGTCCCGTCAGTCCGGACCGAGGTCGTGGCGAGCGCGACCGTGGCCGCGCCGGCGGATTGGCTGATCGTGCGCACCGACTGGAACGTGATCGAGCGATCGCCCGACTGGCCGGCCTGGAAGCTCGAGAAGCCCCCGAGCTGGTTGCGGAGCGCGGGATCGGCGAGGGCCCACGCCGCGGTGTAGCGATGGGCGGCGGCGAGCGAATAGAAGGACTGGACGGCGGAGGTGGGGCTGGGGGCGGATCCCGCGGTCGGCGGCGTTGCGTTCGGCGCCGGCTGGGTCGCAGGCTTGGCCGGGGGCGCGGCGGCGGTGGCGGAGTTGGTGCTGGAGGTGGTGGTGCCGGATGGGGCCGCGGCGCTGGCTGTGGAGGGCCGGACGGTGTGCGTCTTGCTGCGGTGGACGCTGGGGACGGTGGCGGTTCGTTTCGGCGAAGAGGAACCCGAGTTGCTCAGCAGGACGACCAGCACCGCGCCCGCCGCTCCGAGGGCGAGCAGGGCAGCCACGGCGCGTGCCCTGCTCCGGCTCCCGCTCCCGCTGGTTGGCTGAGGCAGCGGCGGGAGGACCACTCGGGGGGCCGGCCGGGAGGCCGCGACGCGTCGGGGCGCCGGGCGTGAGGCGAGCGGCGGCGGTATCACCGCGGTGTCCGCCGGCTCGAATGCCGCCCGCAGGCGACGGACGAGCTCACCGGCGGAAGCGGGCCGCCGCGCCGGCTCGAGCGAGAGGCCGCGCTCGAGAACGTCCGCCGCCGCGCGGGGTGCATCGCGCCAGCTCTCGCGCAGGTCGGGCGGCGGCATCGTCGAGATCGCGTGGGCAAGCGCCATCGGGTTGGGCTCCCGGCGGGCCTGCCGTCCAGACAGCGCCTCGAAGGCCACCGCAGAAAGGGCGTAGACGTCGATCGCCGGCGTGATCGGCGCGTCGTGCAACTGCTCGGGGGCCATGTAGCGAAACGACCCGAGCATCGTGCCCGCGCTCGTGATGCGGGTGCGGTCCGCCACCGAGGCGATCCCGAGGTCGGCAAGCTTGACCGTTGCGCCCGTGCCCAGCAGGATGTTCGGCGGCTTCACGTCGCGGTGGACGATCCCCTGCTGGTGGATTGTGTCGAGCCCCGCCGCCACGCCATCCAGGATCCGCAGGGTCTCGTCGGGCGCCAGCCTTCCCTCCCGGATCAGCCGCTCGCCGAGCGTCTCCCCCGGGATGTACTCCATGACGATCACCAGGCCGCCGTCCTCGTCGTTGACGACGTCGTAGATGGCCACGAGGTTCGGATGGCTGATCGAGGCGCCGAGGAGCGCCTCGCGCCGCAGCCGCGACAGGCCGCGGACGTCCTCGGTGCTCATCCGCTTGAGCGCCACCTTCCGGCCGAGCAGCTCGTCCTCGGCCAGCATCACTGTGGCCATCCCGCCGGCGCCGAGCGTCGAGAGGGTGCGATACCGGTCGAGGTTGCTCCTGACGGACAAGGTTGGGGTCTACCCATCTGAGTGGCGGAACCCACGCCCGGAGCGCTCGAGCCAGCCGTCCCTTTTCGGGGTGGTACGCGGATCGCGGTGGGCGGGCACGCGCGCGAGTACGTTGTCGGCAATGAGGCGCCTCTGGCAACTGGCGAAGGGTTCGGTGATCGCCTTCTACGACGACCAGGGCACGCATCACGCCGCGGCCCTCACCTACTACGCGCTGATGTCGCTGTTCCCGACGCTGTTGCTGGCGGTCTCGCTGCTCGGACTGCTCGGCGAGTACCCGGACACCTACAACTCGATCATCGGGCACCTCCGGCACGTCGTCCCGTCCGCGACCCTGGCGCCGCTCGATGCGGCGGTGCGCGCGGCGCTTCGGAGCAAGGGCACTGCCGCCGCCGGCCTGGCGGTCGCGGTGTTGACCGCCCTCTACGGGACGACCGGGTACCTCGAAGCCGCCCGTCGTGCGATGAACGTCGTGTTCCAGTCTCGGCGCGGGCGCAGCTTTCTGCGTCGCAAGCTGATCGACGTCGCCTCGACGGTCGTGCTGCTGGCGTTGGTGCTGGTGACGCTGGTGCTGATGTTCGCCGGCGGTGATGCAGCCCGCGACGTCCTCGGGTCCGGCGCGGCAAGGGTGTGGCGAATCGCCCGCTGGCCAGGAGCGTTCGCCAGCGCGCTGGTTGCGTTCTCGTACATCTACTACGTCACGCCCGACGTGCACCAGCGCGGCTTTCGGTGGCTCACCCCGGGGGCCCTCACCGGGGTCACGGTCTGGGTCGGCGCATCGGCGCTCTTCTCTGACTACCTGGCCAACTTCAAGAGCTTCAACGTCACGTACGGCTCGTTCGCGGCCGCCATCATCCTGCTCGTCTGGTTGTGGCTCAGCAATGTCGCCCTGCTGTTCGGTGCGGTGGTCAACGCGGAGTTCGAACGGGAGAAGGACATCACCGGGGGAGTGCCGGCTTCCGAGACGCTGGATCTGCCGGCGACGAAATGATCGGCACGCTGGCCACGTCCTCCGCCGAGGCTATCTGCGGTGCGTTCGCCCTCGCCAAGTGCCTGGGCGCTCGATCCGGGGTCGCGCTCACGCGCGAGGAAGGCGTACCGGTGCGCTTGACGTACAACCGGCGATGGGCTTCCCGCCCAACCTGCGCGAGCTGATCCGGACCTACGACGGCGTCACCTTCTGGATGACGGACGAGAAGGCGCAGAACGAACTCGGGTTAGCGCCCCGGGACCTCGGGACGAGCCTGCGGCAAACGCTCGGGATCTAGGCGCGGGCGCGCGGAGCCGGGCCTAAGCACCGACCGCCGGAGCACCGAGACCGAAGCTCGGCAGCGCTTCGCGATCGGATGGGTCGACCGACGCACGCGGCGACGCGTTGAGCTGTTGCGTGAATAGGTCAGCGGCGTTGGACATGGCTCCGGGACCGGAAAGTCGATACCGAGGAGGCAGCAGCGGCCCAAACATCAATGCTTCCGAGAGCTCTGGCCAATCCTCCACGTTAGGTGCCACGCCGAGCTCCTCGGCGAGAGTCAGGGCGAGCGCGTTATGGGCATCGAGTGGCGGCTGGCGCTCGGCGATCCCTGCTCGCATCACCGCGTCCGCGGGCAAAGTCACGTCACCTGCCCACGTCGCCACGATCCAGCGCGCCTGCAGCTCGAGCAGCGGAAAGTACGGTCCCTGAGCCAGGAACTGGCCGATGACGCCGAGGCCGGGGAGGTCCGGATGCAGCGTTCTCTGGTAGAGCGCGAGCCCGGGGCCGACTGCGCTCCAAAGCTCTCGATCGAGGTACGGGATGTCCAGGTCGTATCCGGTGGCGCAGACGATCGCTTCGAAGCTGTCCGTCGAACCATCGGTGAAGGTGACCTCACGGCCGTCGACGCTGGCGATCGCCGGCCGGCACACGATCGCGCCGTCCCGGACCTGAGCGAGGTACTCCTGACAGAGCGAAAGCCCGGCCACGCGGATGTCCGGATCCGGCTCGGGCGCGCCGAAATCAGCTGGGTTCCCGGCGACGCGCAGGATCCGCTCATGCTGGCGACGGCTCCACTGCTCCGGACTCAGGAACCGCCGCTCGAGCGCCCCGAACAGCGTGTACCACTGCCAGTCCGATGAGACGCCGTCGACGACCTTCTGGATCACGTAGCGCGGTTTGCGAAACGCTGACACGACCGGTGCCTGCAGCGCGAGGTCCGAGGCAATTTCAAGCCCGCTGATCCCGTTGCCGTAGACGAGCGTCCGCCGATCGCTGAGCGGCTCTCTCCCCGGATAATCAAACGCGTGGATCAGCTCTCCCCGGAACCCTGTGAGCGCGCCGGGAATGGAGGGCTTGCGAAACCTGCCGGATGCGAGAACAACCCGATCAAACGGCTCGCCGTCCACCTCCCAGCCTGCTCGCACCCGTCCGACACGGGTACGGAAGCGAATCCGGTCGATGACCCCGAACTCCCGGGCGTAAGCCCGAAGATAGGCGTGCACCTGCTCGGCAGCCGGATGCAGTGGATGGTCCGTCGGGGCCGGAAAGTCCGAGAATGCCGTCATCGCCCGACTCGTATTGGTGTGCATACCGGGCCACACACCACTGTGAGACGCAGTCGTATTCCACTGGCCGCCGAGGTCGTCGCTGGCCTCGAAGACCGAGACCTCGAATCCGGCCTCGATCGCATACTTCGCCGCGACCAGCCCTCCAGGCCCCGCGCCGATCACCGCAACCCGTGCTCCCCGGGTCAACACGCCGCCAGGATACCGCGGCGCCGGCCGGCTCAGGGCAGCCGGCAGGGGCATCGTACGTGGCGAACTCGTTCGCGATCTCGGTGTGGCGGATCGCGAGGTCGTGCTTGGTCCGCGCGCTCCGGTGAGCCCGGGCAGCCCGTTGGGCGTGGGAGCCCCAGTCCTCGTGGTAGATCGCGGTGAGGACGCCGAGGTCGCCGCCGATCGGTGCGTTCTTCTCGAAGGACTTGCAGATCCCGCTGCCGGGACGGAACGGGTTCGGCCCGGCGTTGAACGCGAGGTTGACGAGCGCGTCGAACTGACACTGGTCGAGCTCGAGCTTCAGCTTTCGCACCATCTCGGTCACGTAGCCCTCGTACTTCGGCAGGTCGCGCCGGAACAGGTCATCGAGCTCGCCGCGGGTCACGTGCCGCCAGTGCGCGGTCCGCCGCCGTGCACGGGCTCGTGTGGAGCAGGTGACCGACCCCGATCGTGCAGTAGTCATCCTGATCGTTGTACGGGTGCTCGACGAGCTTCTCCTCCGCCTCCAGCTGGCGGCGACCGCGTGTGCTCATCGAGGTCGCGCAGACACAGCCAACGTGGAAGAACACCTCCTGCGTCGTGGTCGTCGTCCCCGTCGGGTCGGTCGTGTCGATCCGCATGTCGTAGTAGCCGGCGGTCTGCGGGGCGATGATCTGGCTCGGGCTCGGATGGCAGCCGTACGTGGGTTGGATCGTCCCGAGCATCCCAGCCTCGCCGGCGTAGGGCTGCGAATGCGAGACGCCCTTCGGCGGCGGTCCATCGTCACCGAAGAACAGCGTCTCGATCGACGGCTTCCCGGTCGTCGCGTCGGAGTTCTGGCACGGACCGCCGAGCGCGGTGCCCGGCTCGACGCGGGCATTCTCCGTCGGCGTCACCGCGGCACTGGCGGCGCCAGCACACACCATGAGCCCGATCGCCACGGCGATCACGGCCAGCCGTCTCACAACTCGCATCCCGGTCCTACTCGATTGTGCGCGTCAACCTACCACTGCGGGGAGTCGCTGAGCCCGATCTGGCCGGATGTCCTCGCCAGCGGCCCCGAGTGGTTCATGGAGCCTGGGCTTGGCTCTACGTCGTCGCTGCCGAGAGCGCGAGCTGGCGGGATCTCGTCTTGGCGGCTTGGACCGCGCCGGCCAGGGTCTCGATGTCGTAGACCCCGTAGTGGCGGCGTCCGTTGATGAAGAACGTCGGGGTGCCGGAGACGCCACTCTCGTCGGCGCTGGCCACGTCCTCGCTGATCCGCGCGGCGTGCTCCCGGCGCCGGAGCTCCTCCGTCACGCGCTCGGAATCGAGACCCAGATCACGCGCGTAGCGCACGAGGTCCCGGGGCTTGAGCTCGTCCTGATGACCGAGCAGCACGTCGCTCATCTCCCAGAACTTGCCCTGGGCCGCGGCTGCCTCGGAGGCCTCGGCGGCGACCTGCGCGTCCGGATGGACGTCGCTGAGCGGAAGGTGGCGCCAGACGTAGCGGATGTCGTCGCCGTACTCGGACAGGAGCTGGCGGATCACCGTCTCGGCCTGGCCGCAGAACGAGCATTCGAAGTCGCCGTACTCGACGAGCGTCACCGGGGCGTCGTCGGGGCCACGGATGTGGTCACGGTCGGGGTCGACGTCCTCGGTCAGGTCGATGATGTCCTCCGCCGTGCGACCGATCTGTCGGGCCCGCATCGTGCTCGGGAGCCGCCGCATGACGCGGACGATGACCCACGCGAGCGCGGGCGCGAGGATCACCGAGGCCAGCGCTCCCAGCGTCGCCTCTTCGAGCCTCTCCCCCGTGAACGCGAGCCCGGAGACGAGCAGCGACACGGTGAAGCCGATTCCGGCGCACGCACCCGCGGCAGCGAGCACCGGCTCGCTGATCGGACTGCGGGGGCCGCGCAGCTGCGGTCGCGAGGCGATCCACGAGCCGGCGAACACCCCGATCGGCTTGCCGAGCACGTACCCGAGCGCGATCCCCCACGTGATCGGAGAGCGCGCGGCGTGGCTGAGCAGCGTCCCGGTGAGGTGGATCCCGGCGTTGGCCAGCGCGAACAGCGGCACGATCACGTAGCTCGTCCACGGGTGCAGGTTGAACTGGAGCCGCTCGTTCGGCGAGATCGCGGACTGCAGGGTCTGCTGGGCCGTCCGGGCGAGCTCCGGCGTCGGCTGCTCGCGGAACGACCGCGTCACCGCTGTCGCCCGCTCCAGGTCCTCCCGCCCCGGCGGGTACGCGCTGGTGGCCAGGCCGACGGCGAGGCCGGAGATGACCGGGTCGATGCCGGATTTGAACATCGCGATCCAGATCGCGATCGCGAGCCCGACCGACAGGGCCCGCCGCCCGAAGGGCGCGGCTCTCAGGGCGATCAGCGCCACCAGCAGGGCCACCGCGATGCCGAGCGCGACGAGGTTCACATGACGCGTGTACACGGTGGCGATCACCAGCAGGGCGGCGAGATCGTCGACCACCGCGAGCGTGAGCAGGAACACCCTGAGCCGCACGGCGGTGCGCGGGGTGATGAGCGCGACCGCCCCGAGCGCGAACGCGGTGTCGGTCGACATCGCGGCGCCCCACCCGTGCGCGCCGGGGCCACCGGCGTTGAACGCGAGGAAGATCAGGATCGGCACCGCGATCCCGCCGAGCGCCGCGAACACCGGGATCGCCAGGCGCCGGCGCTCGCGGAGCTCGCCGAGATCGAGCTGGCGCTTGGCCTCGAGCCCGACGACGAGGAAGAACAGCGTCATCAGCCCCTCGTTGACCCACCCGCGGAGGGTGGTCGAGATCCCCGCGTGGCCGATGGTGATCGAGGCCTGGGTCGACCACACCGATTGGTAGCTGTGCCACCACGGTGAGTTGGCCCACACCAGCGCGGCGATCGCCGCGCCGAGCATCACCATCGCGCCACCGGTCTCGGTGCTCAGGAAGCTTCGGACCGGCGCGGCCAGGTTCCGCGCCCAAGCGGTGCGGCCGCCCTCGGTGAGAGCGTCTTCGTCGACGGACATCGCGGCGATCAGGTTACGCGGGCGGTTCTGGCGGGTGCGGCGCGCGTCGCCAGGGGTTGGCCGGTCCCCACCTTGGGTGGCTGTTTCGGGCGCGCGGCGGCGCAGATCATCGACTTATCACCTACCGAGTCGATTCCAACCGAAGGGAACCCGTCATGTCATTCCGTCTCACCACCTCGCTCGCGCTCCGTCGCCTCGCCATCGCCGGCGCCGCCACGCTCGGACTCGCCGGCTCGCTGGCCTCCTCCGCACAGGCCACGTCGTGCCGCACCCTCGAGCACCGATACGCCGACCGGGACATCACCCACGTGGCCACCTCCAACCGGCAGGCGACCGGGTTCTGCCTGATCTCCGACGCGCGGCGTCAGGCCGACGTCACCGCCGCGATCCGGAACCAGTCACGCCTGCAGCTCTCCGCACGCCGCCATGCCGTCCTCGCCGTCCAGCTCAAGTGGTGGAGCACGACCGACGGTCTGGTCAGTCACGTCGAGCCCAGCCAGGCCGGCATGACCCCCAGCGCGGCGATCGCCCAGCGGATCGCCAACGCCGGCTACTGCCCTGACGGAACCGCCGACACCAACGAGAACACCTTCTCCGCCTGGGGCAACGGCCAGTTCCCCGCCACGTTGCGCGGCGCCGTCAACTGGTGGCTGCAGGACCCCCCGCACCGCGCGACGCTGCTCAGCACCGCATACCGCAACGTCGGCGTCGGCGCGATCTCCGGCAGCGCCTTCCCGGTCGACACCGGTGGCGCCCAGGCCATCACGGTCGTGGCGGACTTTGGATCCTGCAACTAGAAGGGGCGCGGTTCCGACCCGCTGAGGCCCCGGCAGTCCGCCGGGGCCTCAGCCATGCGGGGTACCGGCCGATGGGGGTGGTGCGGTCCACCCCTGTCACCGACGGGCAGTCCCGCAAGCCGACATGAGCGCACCACAGCTGCGGCTGCTGCCCTGCACCACCGTCGGCCGCTGAGCTCTCACACAAGCTGGCAGGACCTGGGGCGGGCGCTCCACCGAGCACCCGCCCAGTGGCGTGAGGCGATTCGGCTCACCCGTTCCGATACCGGAGGCCCTCGCGCGGGTACGCGAGAGGTGACCGATCCCAAACGAGGAGACACAGATGCCCCAGGCCAAAGCAGACCGCTCCGCCGCCGCCAAGAAGGCCGCGGCCACCCGAGCCCGGAACAAGCAGCGCGCCGAATCCGAGGAGCGCGGCAAGAAGGCCGCCGGCACCCGCCAGGGCAACGCCGCGGCTGAGACCGCCGGGCAGGCCAAGCGTGCCGCCAGTGGCGCGATCAGCGGAGCGAAGTCAGCCGTGAAGCTGGCCGGCAGCGCCGCGAAGCAGGCCGGCAACGCGGCCGCGTCGAAGGCCGGCGCCGCTGACCGCAGTCGCAAGAAGTAGGCCGCCGGCCCTGCCCGCCGGCCGGTCCTAGTCCTGTGGATCGGCCAGCGCCGCCAGTCGCGGGCGCAGGCGGGCATACGCCAGGGTTCCCGCCCAGCGTCGGGATCCAGAACGCGACCGCGTGATAGACGAGCACCGCTGCCGCGGCGTGCGGCAGCGGCAGCCCGTACAGCACCAGGGCACCGACGAGACCGGCGTCCAGGATCCCGATCCCGCCGGGAATCGGCACCACGTTGACGAGGTACCCCGCGAGGTACGCGACCACGAGCGCCGCGACCGGCGGCACCGGACCGACCGCGGCCAGGATCGTCCACAGGACGGCGATGTCGAACAGCAGGTAGCCGACCGCTCCCAGCAGTCGCCAGTTCGGCCGCAGCAGCGCGTCACGGGCGGCGGGGATGCCGGCGCCGAGATCATCGAGCCAGGCGGCGCCGGGGCGCTCGCGGGCGATGCGTCGCGTGAGCCTCGGGAGCATCAGCACGACCGTGATCGCGGTGAGGGCGGCTACGGCCGGGACACCTGCGCGCAGGAGGTCGTCGGGACCGTTGCCGATTCCCAGGAGCAGGACGACGCCGCCGATCCCGAGCACGATCACGTTGATCGCGCTGGTCAGGAAGAACAGCCCGCTCGAGCGGCGGAGGATCTGACGGGTGGGCATGCCGGCGAGGTGCAGCAGCCAGCCGCCGGCCGCGAGCGACCCGACACCGCCGCCGGGCAGCAGCGCCCCCGACCCCATCTGCGACCACGCCATCTCCCGCGCCGCGGTACTCGGCACGGGCTGGAAGAACAGGCGGAAGATGACGACGAAGCTCAGGCACGACGCGATCTCCAGGGCGACCGCGGCGACCACGAGCGCCGGATTCATCGCGGTGATCTCCCGCAGGACCGGACGGAGGTCGGGCACCGCCAGCAGCGCCGTCCCGGCGCAGACGCTGAGCACCAGCACGGTGACGAGGCGCCGGCGGAGGTCGTGGCGCTCGAGCTGGGTCGGAGCGAGCGATCGCTCCGGCGCGAGCGCGGGCGACGGCGACGCGGTGGCGGACATGGTGGGCGACCTCGCGGGAGCGGCTCGCCGCCGTGGGTCAGGCGACCTGCGGGCCGCGAGCAGCCGCGGCGATCAGCTCAGCGACTGACCACCGGCGGAGGATCTGCGGCGTGGCCGCCGGAGTCGTCCGTCGGCGTGGTGCGCCGCGGCGGACGGCACGCCGGGACCTGCGGTCGTTGACGGAGACTGAGGTGTGGGGGGTCCGTGTGGTCATGCTGCTGCCTCCAGGCTGAGCTCGAGATCGCTGCTGGCTTCGGCGTGGGCGGCCTGGGCCCGGGCGGCTCCGTCCTTGGGGAGGACGAAGATCGCGACCAGCAGCCCAGCTCCGAACAGCCCGGCCGCCCATGCAAACGCGGTGGTGTAGCCGTGGAGCGAGGCCGCGCTCGCCAGTCCGGCGGTGTGGACATGGGAGGACGCGAAGCTCGCCGCCGAACTGGCGAAGATCGTGCTGAGCAGCGCGGTGCCGACCGAGCCTCCGACCTGCTGGGAGGTGTTGACCATCGCCGCGGCGATCCCGGCGTCACCGCTCTTGACCCCGAGCGTGGCGGTCGAGAAGGCGGGAGCGAAGACGCAGCCCATGCCGATCCCCGTGAGCAGCAGCGCCGGCATCACGTGGGTGAAGTACGAGCCGCCGGGGGTGAGCTGGGTGAAGATCAGCATCGCGATCATCCCGAGCGTCATCCCGCCCATCACCAGCGGCCTGGCGCCGGTGCGATGGAGCACCTGCGTCTGCACGGTCGTCGCGGTGAGGACGATCCCGATCGTCATCGGCAGGAACGCGAGACCCGTCGTCAGCGGCGAGTAGCCGAGGTTCTGCTGCAGGTAGTAGGTGAGGAACAGGAAGACCGCGAACACCGCTGAGCCGGCGAGGGCGATCGTCGCGTACGCGCCGCCGCGAGCGCGGTCCCAGACGATGTGCAGCGGGAGCAGCGGATGCGCGACCCGTCGCTCGAGCACGACGAAGGCGGTGAGCAGTGTCGCGCTGACCGCGAGCGCCACGATCGTGACCGGGTGCCCCCACGAGTGGGTCTCGGCGTTCGAGAAGCCATAGACCAGGGCGAACAGGCCACCCGAGGCCAGCACGGTGCCGGGCAGATCGAGGCGCGGCCGCACGGGCTGGCGCTCGTTGACCAGCATCCGGAAGGCGATGATCGCGGTCGGGACGGCGATCAGCAGGTTGACGTACAGGCACCAGCGCCAGGAGATCGTCTGCGTGAGCAGCCCGCCGAGCAGCAGGCCGACCGAGGCGCCGCCGGCGGCGATCGCGGAGAAGATCCCGAACGCCTTCGGCCGGTCCGGGCTGCCCTGGAAGGTGACGGTGAGCAGGCCGAGCGCCGACGGGGCGAGAATCGCGCCGAAGGCTCCCTGGAGCGCGCGGGCGGCGACGAGCATGCCGAACGACTGGGCGAGCCCGCCGAGCGCGGAGGCGAGGGCGAACCCGGTGAGGCCGCCGATCAGCGTCCACTTGCGCCCGAACAGGTCGCCGAGCTTGCCGCCGAGGAGCAGCAGGCTGCCGAAGGCCAGCGCGTAGGCCGTGACGACCCACTGGCGGTTGTCGTTGGTGAAGTGGAGCGCGTGCTGCGCGGAGGGCAGCGCGATGTTCACGATCGTCGCGTCGAGCACGACCATCAGTTGGGCAACTCCGAGAAGAGCGAGGATCGCCCACCGGTTGGGGCGACGGCTCGCCGGGCTTGTCGTGCTCATGTGGATTCCTTTGATCGCAATGTGATCTGGAGCCTAGCACGGATCATCCCTGTTGCAAGAATCAATTACGGACCGGCTACGATCCTGCTTCCGCCCATAATGGCCGAAAATGCGCTAGACTGCGCGCCATGGGATCTGGAGAGAACCGCAGTTGTCCGGCCAGCACGATGTTCCTGCTGCCGCGCCTAGCCAAGCAGGTCATGCGCCGCACCGACCCGGACGCATTGGGGTTGGATCTGCGGCTCGTCGTCGCGCTCAGCTATCTCGGCGACCACGACGCCACCCCCCAGCAGGAGCTCGTCGACGCGCTGTGCATGGACGCCAAGAACGTCGTCCTGCTGTTGAACGAGCTCGAGGACCGGGGTTACCTGATCCGTCGTCGCGACTCGGAAGATCGCCGCCGGCACCGCGTGCACATCACCGCGGAGGGCCGCGAGGCTTTGCTACGCGCCGGGCTGGCGATGGAAGCGGTCGAGAACCACGTCCTGCAGGCGTTGGACGCGGACGAGCGCGCGACGCTGAGGCGGTTGCTCAGTCGGGCGCTGCACGAGGTCGAAGACGCGGACGAGGCGGATGCGCCGGCGTTGGCGCCGGCCGCGGGTTAGTGGGCTTCGTTCTCTGAGTCCTGCTCAGTTCGGTAGCTGACGGATCGAGCATGACGACCTCGATCATGCGGTCCGGGTCAACAGCAATTAGCCGCCCTGGCGGCGCAGCACGCGGCTCGCCGCCTGCGTAGCTGGCCATCGGCTTCCTCCTGCTGCGCATCCCCGAGCATTTCGGGAGAGCCCGTCGCGACGTCCGCCTCCTCTATGGGTCCTGGCGTGCTGCGTCGGCTTCAGGTGCGGAGCTCGGCTCCTCAGACGGGTCGAGCATGAAGATCTCGACCAGCCGGTCCGGGTCGAACAGCAATTGGCTGTGGTAGTTGATGACCTTGCGGTGGACGGCGTCTTCCACCCGTCGGATCAGTTCGGGAGCGATGACGGCCTGAAACCGCAGGCGATGTTCCCGCACCGCGTCGTGCTCCCCGGCTCTGAGCATGGTCTCCTCGTCGCGGGTCAGACCGCCGCTCATCACGCAAAAGATGTACTCGTCGCAGAAGTAGGTCTTCGCGCCGGTGGGACCGCGGCCGTACAGGTCCTTCATCGTCTGCACGACGGTGTTCGAGACCCGCACCTGCAGCGACATCCGCTCCTGCTCAGCCGGTTCCTGGTTCGTCATCACCGGAAGCCTATCCGCGCACCACCACCGGCTGGCGGGTCACGCGTAGGCGAACGTGCGTTTGCTCGCTGCCGCGTCGGGGTAGACGTAGGTTTGGGCGCGCCGGCAGCAGCTTAGGCGCACTCCTGGAGCACCAGATAGGGACGATCCGTCGGCCGGAGTGCCGCGCCGGATGTTGGACCTGTCGTCTCGATCTACCCATGAAGAAGAGGAGTTCTTCTATGAGTGCTGTTACCCCTGCCGATGGACGCGGTTCCGAGCGGATCGGTCGCGATCTCTCTGCGGTCACACACGACGCCCCCCGGCGTCTGTCGACCGAGACCAAGGCGGCGTTCAAGACAACCGAGTTCATCGCATACGTCGTGGTGCTCGTCGGCATCCTGATCGCCGGTCTCGTGACCAAGGCGAGCAGCTATGGCGCCAACCACGACCCGTTCCGCGCTGACCGTGTCTGGCTGTACGCCACTGTCCTGACCGTGGGCTACATGGTCAGCCGCGGGATCGCCAAGGCTGGCAGCCGCCAGCCCTACGACGAAAAGGCCTAGACGCGGCGGGGCACCTCGGTGAGGCGTGCGGCACGGATCAGCCGTGCCGCACGCACGAGGGCGCAGTGGCGCCCTGTGCCGTGCCGTGAGGCGGCAAGCGACCACGGACGCAAGCGATTTGAAATCCCTGCAGACGGAGGACACTCGATGAGTCAGTCGGAATCGAAGGTTGTGCAGCACGCGGATGAGACGCACGCATCTGAGCTCGGCTCGGTGCAGATGCTTCGCATCGGACGACGGAGGTAGCGCGATGCGATTTGCGCTTTACGGGCTGATGTTCGCGGTCCTGATCTTCGCTCTGTCCGGCGGGCATTTGCTGTTTCTACCGCTGTTCTTCGTTCTTCCCCTCGGTGGCCTGTTGGGTCACCAGCGCCGGTACCGGCGCTGGTAGTCGCGTGCGCCGCTTCCAGATCCTCACAGCGGTCATGACCGCGATCTCCGTTCCTGTGGCGCTGGGTACCCCGGCTGATGCGGCCGCAAGCGCGCCGACTGTGCAACACGCTGAGCTCGTGGCGTTGCACTTCGGCGGCGGCAGCCGGCGCGGCTTCGGTGGCGGCGGGCTCCTCGGGCGCCGCCGTGTCCGCTCGCACCCGATCCTGCGGCGAGTCGCGCACGCGCTCGTGTTCGCGTACATCGTCCACCTGCTGTTCAGTCACGGCGGCGTCAGCATCGTGATCTGGCTGATTGTCATCGGCCTGGTGGCACATCTGGTCCATCGTGGTCGCCGTCGGAGGTTCGTGTATTGACCTCGTCCCTCCAACTCGCCGGCCCGGGGGCCGGCCCCTTCACCACCAGTCTCGGACCGGTCGGGGGACTCCGGTTGAGCTATCCAAAGGCGCAGCTCGCCTCCAACGGCCCGGAGACCGGCCGTGCCGGCAGCTGCCACTCAAATCCTGTAGTTGGCCTTCAGAAAGAGCGTGACGTATGACAAATCAGGAGAGTTCAGAGCAGACAGCTGGCGGGATGGTCGGCAAGCTCGCCGGCAAGGCCAAGGAGGCTGCTGGCTCGCTCGTCGGCGACAGCGATCTCGCCCGCGAAGGGCGTCTGCAGCAGGCCCAGGTCGACGCGGAGGCCGAGGCCGCCCGCGAGGAGGCTGAGGCCCGGCAGAGGGAGGCCGAGGCATCGCTGGAGGCGCAGAAGACCGAAACGGAACTCGAGCGCGAGCGGCTGCAGAACGAGGTCGCTGAGCACAAGCGCGAGCAGCAGATCCAGCGGGAGCGGCAAGAGACCGAGCAGAAAGCTCAGTCCGAGGCGCAGCGCAAGGAGGCCGCGGCTGAACGCGACCGTCAGTCGCAGGAGGCTGCGGCGACAGACGCCGAGCGACGGGCCGAGCGCGAACGCATTGCGGCGGCCGAGGAGGCCGTCCGCCTGGAGCAGCAGGCCCGCCGCGCGGAGGCGGCGGCGAACACCATCGACCCCAAGGAGAACCAGTGACCGTACGTGACATTTCCCGCACCGCCGTCGAGAGCTACCTGAGGCTGATCCGCCTCCCGCTCGACGCGGTCATCGACCGGCTGCCGGGAAACGGCACTGGTCCCGCCCCCGCAGCCCGGCTTGCAGTGGATCGCGCTGACGCTTCGGTGCGCGCCGTGCTCGCCTCGATTCTCGGCGATCCGTCGCTGCGCGAGGATGCGCAGCAGCGGGACGCGGCTGCCGAGGCCCGTGAGCGCGCTCTTCGCCTGCGTACCGAAGCCGAGCGCAAGAGTCAGCAGGCCGACGAGCGCCTCCAGCGGCAAGAGAGCCAGGCCGAGCGCGTTCGGCGCCAGGCCACGCAGCGGGCTCAGGCTCGTCGCGACAAGGCCGAGCAGGACCGCAAGCAGGCAACGGATCGCGCCGCAAAGACCGAGGCCAAGCGGGCGGACGCAAGCCGCACCGCCAAGGCGCGCGCGGATCAAGTCGTCGATCAGCGTGCTCCCAAAGCAAAGCTCGAGCGACTCGACGCCAAGACGGATGCGCTGCAGAAGAAGGAGCAGGCGCTCGCGGCGCAGGACGAGGCTCGCCGCCTGCGCCGCGCGGCCGGCGAAGTGAAGGCTGAGCGCAAGAACGGTCAGGGCTAGTCGGAGACTGTCGCCGCGGCTCGGTACTCGACCGTCCATCGGTCAGCGGTCGAGCCGCGGCCTCCGGCTCCCTACGAACCTTTCGAGGCCGATCTCGCCCTGGCTGCTCGGTCGCTGCACGCACGCTGGCGTAACGATCGGCTGCGCGTGAGCATCGGTTGCGGCTCCGGCCAGCTCCAACACGACCGTGCTGGAGCGCACCGACACCCCCGTGATCCGTGCGGCGCGTCCAGCCTGGCCGCCACGCCACGCTTTGCCACCAACGGACGCGCGTCAGCGCGGCTGGCTCTGGGTAGCTCCGCCTCAACCGTGGACGTCAACGCTCAGCGCCAAGCCTTCATCAAAGCTACCGAGCACGTGCCTCGGCGGGAGCCGGGCGGGCGCATCAGCTCGGAGATGATGGTCCCACACTTCCAGTGCATCCCGGTCGCGGGCACGTTCCGGGTCCCATGAGCATCCGGGGCACGACCACCGATGTACCGCCGCCGCTGCGGCTACGCAGGCTGCCGGGCGTGTTCGCGCCTCGCAGCGACGCTCGGCTCGGGGCGGAGGTGCTGTCCACGCGTGGGCTGGTGGCGGGAGCCGACGTGCTCGACGTCTTCACCGGCAGCGGTGTGCTCGCCGTCTCCTCGATGCGCCTGGGCGCCCGTTCGGTCACCGCGGTTGACCTGTCCCGCCGGGCCCAGCTGACGACCCGCTGGAACGCCTGGCGCAACGGCGTCCGCGTCACGGCGCTGCGCGGCGACCTGTACGCGCCGGTGAGCGGTCAGCGCTTCGACGTGATCGTCGCCAACCCGCCGTACCTTCCCGGGAGCGATGGCATCCCAGGCCGCGGCGCGGCTCGCGCCTGGGAGGGCGGGAACGACGGCCGCGTACTGGTCGATCGTCTCATCGATGGGGCGCCGGAGCACCTTCGCGAGACAGGGATCGTGGTGATCGTCCAGTCGTCGCTGACCGGCGAGCAGGCGACCGTCACACGACTCGCCGCCCGGGGACTGCAAGCCGAGGTTCTGGCCCGCCAGAGCGGCCCGCTGGGCCCACTGGCGCGAGGACGCGTCAGTCGTCTGCGGGAGATCGGTGCGCTGGACGCAGAAACCGATCAGGAGGATCTGCTGATCATCGGCGCCCGGCGCGCGGGGCGCACGACATCGGCCATCGTCTCTGCGTCGCACGTTGCCGCGTGACGGCGGACAGCCGTTCTCCAGACGCCGCCGAACTCCACCGCCGATTCAACGCGGTTGGCGAATTCACGGTCGGGCTGGAGGAGGAGACGATGCTGCTCCACCCCACCACGCTCGAGCTCGCGCCGGTGGCCAGGCAGCTACTCGAGCGCGTGCGAGGTGACGACCGGTTCAAGCTCGAGCTTCCTGCATCCCAGCTCGAAAGCGTCACCTCGCCGGCGGCGACCGTGCCCGAGGCGATTGCGCGGCTCGCCAGTGCGCGAAGCGGCCTCGCGAATGCCGCCGACGGGCTCTGCGTTCCGGCCGTCGCTCCGGTTCATCCGCTGGCGCCGGCCCGCGGCGAGCTCAACGACGGCCCGCGCTACAGCGCGATCCGGTCCACCTACGGCCAGGTCGCCGAGCGCCAGCTCGTCGCCTCGCTGCAGGTTCACGTGGCCGTCGGTGGCGCCGAGCGCAGCTTGGCCGTCTACAACGCGCTGCGGGCCTACCTGCCTGAGCTGATTGCCCTCAGTGCCAACGGTCCCTTCTACGAAGGGGCCGATACCGGGCTGGCCACCGTCCGCCCCCTGATCTGCCAGCTGCTGCCGCGCCAGGGCGTCCCGCCACCTCTGGAGAGCTGGGAGGAGCTGGCTGGCGAGTTGCGCTGGCTCGAGCACGACGAAGCTGGCGCAAGCGCGGCGGGCTGGTGGTGGGAGCTGCGACCCCACCCGCTGCACGGCACGCTCGAGCTGCGGGTGCCAGACGCTCAGACCAGCTTGAACCACGCGGCTGGGGTGACGACGTTTGCACAGGCGCTGGCGGCGACCTTGGCCGAGCGGCACGATCACGGCGAGGCGCTACCGCGGGCGCGGGGGTGGCGGATCGCCGAAAACCGCTTCTCGGCCATCCGCCATGGCCTCGACGGAATGATGGCGGACCTCGTGACGGGGCGCCGAATCCCGACTCGCCAGCGACTGGGTGATCTGTTGGACGAAGTCACGCCGGCCGCCGAGCGACTCGGCGCTGCGTCGTTCACCGGGCTGGTTCGGACGATGATCGCGAGCAACGGAGCACTTGCCCAACGCCGCGTCGCGGCCGAGTTCGGGCCTGGGGAGCTGCCGCGCTGGCTGAGTAACCGCTACCTAGAGCCAGTTGACTGCCATGTTGCTTAGCGACGTTACCGGCCCGTGCATACCCGCGCGAGGGTAGTGACCGCGCGCGAGGGGTAGTGACGACCCGTGGCCGAGGAACAACCGCACTCCAGCCGTCGAACGCAACCCGCTGAGGGTCACGCCTGTCCCAAGTCCGTCGTCACGCTCTACGAGGATGGACCGTATCTCGTGCGAGGTCCGTTTGTGGTGCGTGACCAGGACGGTAAGGAGCTGGAGTTCACCCGCCGGACGATCGCGCTCTGCCGCTGCGGCAAGTCTCGGATGCGTCCGCTGTGCGACGGAACCCATCGTCTGATCAAGTTCCGAGCTCCCGGCTCACGGGAGACGATGCAAAGCCCGCTACCGTCCCGTCCCTCGGCACCGCCGCGGGTTGCCGCGCCGACATCCGCGGAGGACGTCCTGCGCAAGGCCGCCCTGGCTCACCGGTGCCTTGAGGAATCGCTGCGCGGGCCGTGCCTGGCGTCTGACTATCGACCGATGCGTCTCGCCGAGCCCCTGGTCGGAGCAGCCTGCTCGCTGCTCGGCTGGAGTCTGGCCGATGGCGACCTGCTCTGCGAGTCTGCCGGCGCACCCGACGAGTTGGGCATCGCGCCCTCGCGGCGCCTCGTCGACGCCGCTCTCAGCCGGGCCATGCGCCTCTCGCGGATGACCTCGGAAACTCGTGCCGACCAGATCCGCTCGCTGCTGGGGGACGCTGCGTTGGCGCTGCGTCCCGAGTCACGGCAAGTCAAATGGCAGGGCCGCACGTCCGCACGAGAGCAATGAGCCCCTCCACTCAGCCCAGTCTGGCCCGCCGAATCGAGCTGCCGCCGTCCCGTGGCCCCCTCAGCGAACGCCTATTCGCAGCCTTGAGAGGCGATCCGCAGCAGACGATCGGCTGGCCCGAGGACGAGCTGCCACACGATCCAATCGGGGATCACGACTTACAGCTGGCGCTGTACGTGATCAACGAGCTGCACTACTCCGAGATCGTCGGCGTGGACGAGCGGTGGGAATGGGCACCGGGGCTGGCCGGCTTCCGCGCACGGTGCGAAGGCGCGTTTCTAGCTGCGGTCGGGGAGCTCGTCGCCGATCCTGAGCCAAGCGAGCTCATCAGCATCGGGCACACGCTGCGGCGCCTGGTGCTCGAGGACGACGGCCCTCCGCTGTCCAGCTACATGGAGCGCGAAGGCACGCTCGAGCAGATGATCGAGCATGTGGTTCACCGCTCCGCCTACCAGCTCAAAGAGGCCGATCCTCATTCATTCGTGATCCCGCGACTCGCCGCCGGAGCCAAAGTGGCCCTGCTCGAGATCCAGTTCGACGAGTACGGCAGCGGACAGCTCGACCGCATGCACGCCGTGATGTTCGCCGACACGATGCGAGAGCTCGGGCTCGATCCGAGCTACGGCGCATACATCGGCAAGCTGCCGGGAATCACGCTGGCCACCGTCAACCTGATGTCACTGTTCGGGCTGCACCGTCGCCTGCGCGGAGCGATGCTGGGCCATCTGGCGATCTTCGAGATGACCTCGGCGATCCCCAACCGGCGCTACGGGAACGCGCTGCGCCGGCTGGGCTACGACGCGAAGGCGACTGCGTTCTACGACGAGCATGTCGAGGCCGACTCCGTCCACGAGGAGATCGCAGCCTGGGATCTGGCCGGCGGTCTCACGGCGTCCGAGCCGCAGCAGGCCGCGGACGTGCTGTTTGGAGCCCGAGCGCTGCTCGCCGTGGAGGCACGCTGGGGAGCCTGGCTGCTGGAGGCGTGGGAGAGCGGCCGAAGCTCGCTGCTCGAGTCGCTCGCCTACGTGTGACGAGCGACGAACGCGAGGTGGCGGTTATGCCGTCGGCATGATCGCCGGCGGCGCCGGCCTGATCGTGTGAGCGCCTCTGAACACGAGGTCTTGATCACGGAGCGGATCGCCGATCGGCCGAAGCTTGAGCTGGCCGCCAGCCTCACCCTGATCGAGAAGCAGGAGGACAGCGCCGAGGCGCGCGAGGATTCTCGCGGGGCGCTCGTCGGCGGATGCGCTCTGACACTGTTCGCGGCCGTCGCGGCGATCACGCTCGGCCACTTGAACCCGGCAGTCGCCTTGCTGCTCGCATCTGCGGTCTGGCTGGCTCCCGCGATCCTCGGATGCGTGACTCTGTGGTTCAGGGAAGACAAGCCGATCGGGCTTTCTGACACACCGCCGGAGTCTCCGGTCGCCGCCCCCGAGGTTTGGTTAGAGTGCCTCGCCGATGAGGGCATTCGTCACCGGCGCCACCGGCTTCCTCGGCCAGCATGTCGCTCGCAAGCTCCGCGCACGCGGCGACGACGTGGTTGCGCTCGTGCGGAGCCAGCGAAGGCGGAGCCGCTCAGAGAGCTGGGCGTGGAGATCGTTGAGGGCGACCTGTCGGACGTCCAGGCGATCAAGCGCGGGGTGGATGGGCGCCGACGCGGTCTTCCACGTCGGCGCGATGTACAAGGTCGGGATCCCGGCGCGGGAACGCGAGTCCATGTACGACGCCAATGTGCGCGGCACCGAGCGCGTGCTGGATGCGGCCGTCGAGGCCGGCATGAAGCGGATCGTCCACGTCTCGACGGGCAACGTCTACGGCAACACGCACGGAAAGGTCGTCGACGAGAGCTACGTCCGGCCGCAGCCGCCTCAGTTCCTCTCCTATTACGATCAGACCAAGTACGAGGCCCACCAAGTCGCGCTCGACCGAATCGCGAAGGGCGCGCCGGTGGTGATCGTCCAACCAGGAGGGATCCTCGGCCCCGACGACCCGTCCGAGCTCGGGAACATGATCGACCAGACGCGGAGCGGGAAGCTGAAGCTGCGGATGTTCCCGGACGCCGGGTTCAACTTCATCCACGTCGAGGACGTCGCCGAGGGCACGATCCTCGCCCACGACAAGGGTCGGATCGGCGAGTGCTACAACCTGGCCGGGCCAAAGTCGACGATGGGGAGCTCGTCGATAAGACGGCCGAGCTCGTCGGCCGCAAGCCGCCGAGGATCACGATGCCGGCGGCGATGATGAAGCTGGCGATCCCAATCGGTCCGGTCGTCGGCAAGGCAATGGGATTCCCGCCCAACCTGCGCGAGCTGATCCGGACCTCCGACGGCGTCACCTTCTGGATGACGGACGAGAAGGCCAGGAACGAACTCGGTTTAGCGCCGCGGGACCTCGGGACGAGCCTGCGGCAAACGCTCGGAATCTAGGCGCGCGCGCGGAGAGAGCTGGACCATGGGTCGTGGTTCGCCGCACGGGCTTGCCCTCGGGATCCACGAACGCGGGATACACACCGGTCTCGGCCGGCGGCTTTCCCACGGGAGCTCTGGCGAGAGACGCCGATCGACCCCAAGGTGCAGACCCGCATGTGGCTCGTCCGACCGCGGCGCCGACCGGAAGCAGGCACCACGAGTGGCTCTACGACTGGTGGAGGCGCTTGGATGCGTGGGTGGAGGGCCAGGGAGAAGAGGAGCCCGCGATGCAGGGCCCGGCGCGCTGACCACGGCCGACCTCACCGTCGCAGTTTGAGATTATGAGAGGCGGGTAGGCCGACGCGCGGGAGACGTCGGTCAGAGAGAGGCCACCCATGCTCAGAAGTAGCTGCCTGTCCCGGTTGATCTTGCGGGTCTGCGCGACCGTGTGCGTCGTCGCCCTCGCCCCCGCCGCAGCGGTGGCCGCACCCGGCTTCACTGCGCAGGGCAGTGCGCAGCAGGTCGATGTCACCGGCGCCTCGCCCGGTGCGAGCATGACGCTGCTCAACTCGGCGGGTGCCACCGTGGCCACGCAGACGGCGGACTCGCTCGGCGGCCTGCTGTTCCGCAACGTCACGCCCGGGTCCGGCTACCGGGTGAAGCTCGACCCCAGCGGCCCGACCTCGGGGCCGGTCACGGTCCACTCCAATGCCGCCGCGCCCTGGAACCCGAGCGATCTACAACCAGTCGATCCCGGACAACGGCTACGGCTACCTGACGACCCGGGACGGCACGCGCCTCGCGATCGATGTCCACCCGCCGAGCAGCCCGGCCGGCGAACCGGGATACCCGTCGCAGATCACCCTGCCGACGTTCCCCCGGCCCGGAGTGCCGAACCCCACCTACACGCCCCCGTATCCCACGCTGATCGAGTACTCGGGCTACGGGTACGCCAATCCGGCCGGCCCGGTGAACGGCATCGCCGTGCTCGCCAACCTGATGGGCTTCGCGGTCGTCGACGTGAACATGCGCGGCACGGGCTGCTCGGGCGGCGCGTACGACTTCTTCGAGCCGCTGCAGCAGCTCGACGCCTACGACGTGATCGAGACGATCGCCCACCAGCCGTGGGTCGCGAACCACAAGGTGGGGATGATGGGCATCTCCTACGGCGGGATCAGCCAGCTGTTCGCGGCGCAGCTGGATCCGCCGGACCTGGCGGCGATCTCGCCCCTGTCGACGATCGACGCCACCGCCACCACCCTCTACCCGGGCGGGGACCTGAACACCGGGTTCGCCGTCGCCTGGGCGCAGCAGCGCCAGCAGGAGGCGGAACCGGCCGGCCCGAACAGCGGCCAGCCCTACGCCTACCAGCAGATCCAGAATGGCGACACGACCTGCGCGAGCAACCAGGTCCTGCACGGGGAGGCGGCCGACCTGATGGCCAAGATCCAGGCCAACTCGACCTACAACCCGTCGGTGGCCGATCCGCTGGACCCGATCACGCTTCGTCAACAAGATCAAGGTCCCCGTGTTCCTCGTCTGCCAGTGGGAGGACGAGCAGACCGGCGGCCACTGTCCCGATCTCGCCCAGCACTTCACCGGCACGAGCCAGAAATGGTTCACATTCACCAACGGCGCCCACATCGACTCGCTCGATCCGGCCACGCTCAACCGCTGGTACGACTTCCTCGAGCTGTTCGTGGCCAAACAGGCCGCCGATACTCAATCAGGCGCCGATCCACGCCGCGGCGCCGGTCATCTACCAGTCGGCGATGGGGCTTCCGCAGACCGATCTGGTCACGCTTCCACCGGACCCGATCCAGCTCCAGCCGACGTACCAGACGGCATTGGCAGCGTTCCAGGCCCTGCCCCAGGTGCGGGTGCTGTTCGACAACGGGGCCGGGAAGTCGCCGACCGGGCTGCAGTCCGCGGGCGACCCCTACGCCGGGTTCGAGCAGTCGTTCTCGCAGTACCCGATTCCGGGCACGACGGCGAAGACCTGGTACTTCGGCCCGGGCGGGACGCTCGGCGCCGCCGCGCCGGCGACCGGCGGGGCGGATTCGTACACCTCGAATCGCGTCGGCCCTGCCGCTGAACGACTTCACCGGCAACACCGGGACGGGCGGGCTGTGGGGCAACGCCTCGCAGTGGACGTGGAACTGGCAGCACAACCCGTCCGGCACCGCGGTGTCCTACACCTCCGCCCCGCTGACCTCGAACACGACCGTCATCGGTCAGGGTGCCGTGACAGCGTGGGTCAAGTCCTCGACGCCCGGACGTCGACCTCCAGGCCACGATCAGCGAGGTCAGCCCGAGCGGCCAGGAGACGTTCGTCCAGAACGGGTGGCTCCGCGCGAGTGAGCGCAAGCTGGCCACCAGCTCGAACAACATGCTCAAGCAGGCACCGACGACAGTCGACCCGATCCCGACGTTCAGCCCCTCCGACGTCCAGCCGATGCCCTCCGGGCAGTACGCCAAGGTCGTGATCCCGTTGTACGCCGAGGGCCACGTCTACCGGGCGGGGACTCGGATCCGGGTGACGATCGCCGCCCCGAACGGCACCCAGCCGATCTGGGCGTTCGCCCAGAGCCAGCCATCGTCAGGGACGGCGAACGAGTCCGTCGCGTTCTCGACGACGATGCCCTCGAGCCTGGTCCTCCCGGTGGTGCCGGGGGTCTCGGTGCCGACCGCGCAGCCGCCGTGCCCAAGCCTGCGGAATGAGCCCTGTCGGTCCTAGCCGTACGGGGGGCGCCCTCGCCGAGTGCTCAAACGCAGCGCGAGGCCACGGGAAAACATAGGATGCACCCCGCGCATGTCCCGGACCGCACGACTCCTTCTCGCGGCAGTGGCACTCGTCGCGGCCGCCGTCGTCCTCGCGCAGCCGGCCGGAGCGTCCGCGGCGATCCTCAAGGTGACGGTCACCCGCGATCCGGCGCTGGCCGGTAACCGGACGTGCTCGCTGCGGCAGGCGATCGCGGCGGCCAACTCGCCCGGGAGTGCGGACCCCGTGCGGGCGAGCCGGACGGTCCTCGAACACGATCGTTCTGCGCGCGGGCCGCTACCGGCTGTCGCTCAAGCCGTCGGCGACCGACGACAACAGCTCCGGGGACCTTGATGTCACTGGCACGAGCAAGCTCACGCATCACCGGTGCCGGCACCGCGGCCACGGTGATCGACGCGTCCGGTCTGGGCGATCGGGTGCTGTCGATCGCGGGCGGGGCGCATGTCGCGGTGACCGGCCTGACGATCCGCGGCGGTCAGGCGGCCGAGCGGTGGCGCACCACCGGCGGCCGGCGGCCCGGCGTGCGCCACCGGTGTCCCGGCGAGCGTCGGCGCGAGCGGCGGCGGGATCCTCAACGCCGGCACGCTGACGCTCACGAACACCGTCGTGCGGCGACAACGCGGCGGGCGCCGGCGGCGCGGGGAGCGCAGGTGGAACGCCGGCCGGGCTCGCCGGGTGCACCGGCGAGAGCGGTGGCGCCGGTGGCAGCGGCGGCGGGATCGAGAACCAGGGGCGGCTCACGCTTGTGCGATTCGACGGTCCGGGGAAATCTCGCCGGGTCCGGCGGGCCGGGCGGTGCCGGCGGCGTGTCGTCAGTGACACCGGGTTCCGGCGGTACCGGCGGCCAGGGCGGCAGCGGCGGCGGGATCGACAACGAGGGCACGCTCTCGATCGAGCGGGTCGTTCGTGTTCCAGAACCGCGCGGGAACCGGCGGGGCGGGCGGACCGGGCGGCACCGTCGCGCTCGCGCCGGGCGCCGCAGGCGCAGGGCGGGCCGGGCGGCGCGGGCGGCGGGCTGTTCAGCACCGTTCACCGGACTGACGCGTGACCAACAGCACGCTCGCCAGCAACGTCGCGGGCACCGGCGGTCAGGGCGGCCAGGGTGGCCCGGGTGGGAGCGGCGGCGGCGTCGCGATGTTCAACTCGGCGTGAGCACGATCGTCAACGCCACGGTCGCGCTCAACACCGTCGGACCGGGCGGCATGGCCGCGGCCGGCCGGGCAGCGAGCGGCCACGGCGGCGGGATAGCGGTGTACGCGTCGCGCGCGGACCAGAGCGTGCAGCTCGAGAACACGATCGTGTCCTCGAACACCGGCGAGGAGTGCGCCAGCAACGCTCCGGGCGCGGTCATCAACGGCGGCCACAACCTCAGCTTCGGCGACCGGACGTGCCCGGCGACGTACGCGAATCCGCGGCTCGGAGCCCCCCGGGACAACGGCGGTCCGACCGCCACGATGGCGCTCGGGCGAGGGAGCCCGGCGATCAACCGCGTGCCGAAGCGGGGTGCCCACTGCCCGGCCACCGATCAGCGTGGCGTCGCGCGGCCCCAGCGCGGCGCCTGCGACGCCGGCGCCTTCGAGTTCGCCGTCCCGACGATCACGATCCTCACGCCGCGCAGCCGCGGCTCCTACGAGCACCGCTCGTACGTCCGCGCGCGCCGTTCGCTGCAGCGAGGGTGGGATCACCACCGCGATCGCGAAATGCCGCGCGACCGTCGGCGCCGGCGACGCGATCAACACCCGCTCGGTGGGCACGAAGACGCTTCCGCGTCGTCGCGGTCGACAAGACGGGCAACCGGACCGTGAAGACCGTGCGCTACGACGTCTGGGCCTACGTCAATCCGCTCAGCCGGGTCGGCGGCCTCGGTCCGTACCGCATCGACATGGGCGTCGACTACTCGGGATCGGGCCCGCTCCTCGCGCTCGGTGACGCCAAGATCACCTTCGCGAGCAACAACGACGACGGTCCGCCGAGCTGCTGGGGAATCACCTGCTGGCCCGGTGGCGGCGCGATCGTGTACCGGCTGCTCAACGGGCCGTTCGCCGGAAGGTACGTCTACTACGCGGAGAACATCACGGCCACGGTCAGGGCCGGACAGGACGGTCGAGAGCCGGCCAGCAGATCGCGATCGAGCACCTCGGCTCGCCCAACATCGAGATCGGCTGGGGATCAGGACGCGGACCCGAGACGCTGTCGATCGCCTACGGGCACCAGGCCGGCGGCGACCCCGGAGGCTGGTCGGCGATCGAGGGCCGGAACTTCAACAACCTGCTCGTGCGCCTCGGCGCGCCCGTCGGGATTCCTGCAGCCCGGCGTTCCGAGCCAGAGCATGCCGCGGGGCTGGCCGCACCTGCCCGGACGCGTCAACGCGGTCCGGATCCCCAGGTCACGAGGGCCGGTCGCCGACGGCGCGCCACCACCCCGCTGACCGCCCGGAGCGAACGTCTCCCCCGGCGAGGGTGAACGCACGCGTTGCCGCTCAAGCCGGCTCACGCCCCGCCCTTTTCGGCACCCAGGTGTCCCTCGCGCCGCCGTTCTGCGACGAGTTCACCGTCAGCGACCGTTCCTCCCGGCGACTCGCGTCAGGGCGCCGGGTGCGACCGCCACGTGGGGTCACCGGCAAACGATCGCCGCTGCCTCCCGGCCGGGCGGAGAGAGAGCCGTCTCGATCTCTGTACTGCTGCCCATAGGTCGACGGCTCGGCGCGCAGCGGAAGGTCTCACCGGAGAGACTTCGTCGGTGCCACCCGCAGCCCTGATCGAGCAGCGGCGGTTCGGGTCGGTCCTCAGACAGTCGGCCCCGCATGCGCAGCTTGCGCCCCGGCACGGGGATGCTCGCGCTGCAGCCGCTCGAGCGTCGCGGCGGAATCGGGGTCCTGCCCCATCACGAGCTCGCGCATCATGCTGGCGTCGACCTCGGCGCCCTGGGTCGTATTCAGGAAGTCCTCGAGCGTCTCGGCAAACCGGTGCGGGTCGTCGAGGTGCGGGAAGTGACCGGCATCGTCGAACAGCTCCAGGCGGCTGCCGGGCATCGCGACGTGCGCAGGGTGGGCGTGCTCGACCGGGATGATCCGGTCCCGGCAGCCCCAGATGATCATCGTCGGCATCCTGGAGGCCAGGTACAGACGGTCGGAGGCGTTGATGCGCTGGCCGGTCGGGTCGATCACGCTCCGCAGCGTGTGGATGAACGCGCTCCGCGCCTCAGGGTTGGCCAGCGATTGGTAGCCGCGGGCCATCTCGACGAGGTCGGGGCGGGTCGCGAGTCCGAGGCGCCCGAGAGCTCGCGGAAGCAGAGAGGCGACGTTCAGCACCTGCGGGTGGGCCAGTACCGGCAGCACGAACTCCGAGCCGGGCAGGGTCGCCGCACGCAGCAGCGGGTGCACGTCTTCCCCGAGACCGCCGCTGGAGACGAGCACCAGCCGCTCGCAGTACTCGGGGAACTGATAGGAGAACTGCATCGCGATCCCGCCGCCGAGCGAATGACCGACCACCGTTGCCCGTTCGATGTCCAGCCCGATCAGCAGGTCGCGTAGGCCGGATGCATGCGCCCCGAGCGAGTAGTCCCCGCGCGGCTTGGCCGAATCCCCATGCCCGAGAAGATCCGGTGCGACGACCGTGTAGCGCTTCGCCAGGAGCCGGAGGACCGGATCCCATTGCGTGGCGCGGCCGGCGACCCCGTGGACGAGAAGGACCGCGGGCCCATGTCCGGCGATATTGAAGTTCACCCGGTGGCCGTGGAGGTGCACCTCGACGCGCTCGATCTCGGGGGTCCGGGGCATCGCCCCCACCGTAGCGACTGGCGCCGGACGGGTACTGAGACGAGGCCGAGCGGCACCCGCTCCCAAAGATCGTCTAGGGCTTGACCGCGCTTGCGACCAGCAACCGCTCGGGCATCTCAAGACCTCCGTCGGGCTGCTGGTAGACCTGTGAGGCCTCGCTCACGTGTGCTGCGATGGCGCGGCGCCCGTCGTCGTCAAGCCCAGCGAAGAGGACGCGGATCGGACCTGCCAGACGGGCGGTCTTTGCCATCCAGTCCTCCGGGCCGTCGTAGGTGACGCGATCCTCCAGCAGCTCCGTGCGGACCCCGTCCAGGCCGGCCTCGCTCAGCAGGCGGCAAAGGTGTCCCTCGTCGGCGAGCGCCCACAGACCAGGGGTGCCGGGCGGCGGAGGCGGCGCGCCAAGATGTCCCATGATCGCCCCCATCGGCACGGCAGCCCACGGGTTGGCGACGGAGTCGGACCACACCGCCAGGGCCAGCCGGCCGCCGCTGCGCAGGACGCGCGCGCTGTCTCTCAGCGCGGCGGCGGGATCGCCCATCAGCATGTATCCCATCCGGCACAGAACCACGTCGACCGCGCCGGCGGGGAGATCGATCGCCTGGGCGTCCAGCACGCGGCAGTCGACGTTGCCCCGTCCCGCCTGCTGGACGCGGAGGCGCGCGGTGTCGACCATCGGCTCGGCGAAATCCGAACAGATCACACGCCCCTGCTCGCCGACAGCATCGGCCGCCATCAGGCTGAGCGTCCCCGGGCCGCCGGCGAGCTCCAGCACCTGCTCGCCCGGCTGGAGCGACACCGCCTCGATCATCCACTCCGCCGCCCGTCCCAGCTGACGATCGATCTCCGCGATGAGCTCGCCCCAATCCGGGGCCACCGCTGACCAGCTCTGCCGTGATGCGGTGTGGAAGTCGCTCATGGCGTGACGCTACCCGGTGCTCCCGTCGCGCGGGGAGAACATTGCGCGCTCAGCTGGCTGCACCGGGCTCCCGTCCTGGTTGATGCGCTGGACCGTCAGCCCGTACTCCAGTGGAAGCTGAGGCTGTCCGGCTGCCCGATGCTGTCGGTGCTCCAGTGCAGCGGACCGCCGGAGAAGGGTGTACGTCTGAGGCTGCGTGCTGCCAGGCTGCAGGGCATCGCGGACCTGCTGCTGGAAGGTCTGGTCGATGCCCTTGTCGCGGAAATGACCGAACAGCGCTCCCAGGCCGGCGCCCATCGCCCAGCCGGCAAAGGGGATCAAGAACAGCGTGCCGAACAGCAGTCCCAGAACCCACCCCAGATCGCTCCGCCCGCGGCCGAGAAACCGGTGTGGCTCGTATGGACGTGATACCTCCCCTCGGGATCACGGGCCGCGATCTGGTCAGTCTGAATGATCAACTCCTCCGCCAGCTGCCAAGCGGTCGCCCGCGCCCGCTCCGCGGTGTCCTCCTCCGAATAGGCGATCACCACAACGGTTGCCACTCGACGCTCCGCTCCGGTCCGAGGCCGACGGTCGCTGTTCCGAGACCGCTGGCCAGCCGAGCGATGCGGTTGAAACCTCAGCTTGAGCCAATTTCGGTCTGTGCCCATCACCCGGACGGGATGAGCAAGATCAACCGCGCTCGCACTTGGATCTGAATCGCCATCTCGTCCGAAATGGATGATGGTGACCCCCCCGGATACGGGGTTGAATGGCTCGATGACGGACATCGGCACTTTCTTCCACACCCCGGGTTTGTGCAAGCGGTGCTCGGCGACCGGCTCGAGGTGGCGCGCATCCTGGGAACGGGGTCACACGGTCGTAGGTGGCGCTCCGTGGCGGATGACGCCGCAGTAGTCCCCTCTGAGCAGGGGGCGGAAGCCGGCGCCTGTCGCTGTTGCTGGCGATGGCGATGTTCGTGCTGGTCGTCGACACGTCACTGATGAACGTGTCGATCTCAAAGGTCGTTCACGACCTCGGCACGACGGTGAGCTCGGTCCAGTCCGCGATCGCGCTCGAGGCTCTCATTTCGGCAGCGTTCATCCTGATCAACAGCAAGGTCGGGGATCTGATCGGCCGCAAGCGGGCGTACATCCTGGGCCTGCTCGCCTACGCGATCGGCGCGCTGGCGATGACGCTGGCCCAGGGCATCACGGCGATCGTGGTCTTCTGGGCGATCATCGGTGGCCTGGGCGCCTCGCTCCTGTTGCCGGCAATGCAGTCACTGATCCACGGCAACTTCGAGGGGGCCGCCCAGAAGAAGACCTACGCGCTCGTGGGAGCGGCGGCGGCGATCGCCGCGGCGATCGGGCCACTCCTCGGTGGATTCCTGACGACCTATCTGTCCTGGCGCGTCGGGTTTCTGCTCGAGGTGATCGTGATCGCGATCATCCTGTCGCAGATCAAACTCGTCAAGGACGTCCCATACACGGGCGACCGACACTTTGACGTGGTCGGAGCGGTGCTCTCGGTTTTGGGAATGGGCGGCGTGGTGCTCGGCATCCTGGTCTGGCAGGAAGGCGGCGACTACGTCGTGGCCCTGGTCGTGCTCGGCGCGCTGGCGCTGGTGGCGCTGACGCGCTGGCTCGTCCGACGGCACCGTGAGGGCAAGGTCACGGTTCTTGACCCGGACCTGTTCCGGCTCGCGCATTTCCGGCTCGGAGTATCCGAGCAGACGCTCCAGAACATCACCCTCGGCGGCGCGATGATCGCCCTCCCGATCTTCCTGCAGATCAAGCTCGAGTACAACGCGATGCAGACCGGCCTGTCCCTTGCCCCGCTCTCTCTGACGATGTTCGCGATGGCGATCCTCGCCGGAAAACGATCCGGCCGGCGACGCTCGGCGAGCATCATCCGCATCGGGTTCGCGCTCAGCACGTTGGGAATGGCAGTGCTGATCCCGATCGTCCCGAGAGCGACCTCGGGTTGGTACCTCGTGGTGCCGCTGATGATCGCCGGAGCGGGGCTCGGACTGCTCGTGTCCCAGCTCAACAACTACACGCTCGCCCCGATCGACGAGGAGCGCATCAGTGAGGCCGCCGGCGTCAATTCCGCCGCCGGCTCGTTCGGGCTGTCGTTCGGCCTGGCGATCGCGGGCGGGGTTCTGCTGGCCACCCTGTCGGTCGCGTTCACGAACATGGTGCACGACAGCGCCGTCATCCCGTCATCGCAGAAGCAGCAGATTTCAACGACGATGGAGCACGACGCGGAGGTCGTGAGCAACACCCACCTGGAGGAACTTCTCAAGCACGAGCCTCGTGCGGTCCAGGAGGAGATCCTCGCGATCAACACCGATGCGACAAACCGCGCGCTCCAACTGGCGCTGCTGATCCCGATCCTGGCCGGTGCGATGGGGCTGTTCAACTCCTTCCGCATGATCCGCCTGCCCGATGTCAAGCCGTCGGCGGCCGCCGAAGCCGCCGGACTCGGGTGACCGCCTCCGGCGCGCCACCGGCACCCGATCCAGTCAGTGATTCGTGAGCACGACGCGCTCAGCTCAGATCGAGCGGTGGATTCCGGGAGTGCGGGTCGCGCGCCACTACAAGCGCTCGTGGCTGCGGCGCGACCTCGTGGCGGGGATCGTCCTGGCAGCGATCCTCGTCCCCCAGGGAATGGCCTACGCGGAGCTCGCGGGTCTGCCCGCGGTGACCGGCCTCTACACGACGATCGCGTGCCTGCTCGGCTACGCGCTGTTCGGGCCCTCGCGCGTGCTGGTCCTCGGCCCGGACTCGTCCGTCTCGCCACTGATCTTTGCGGCCATCACGCCACTGTTGGCCGGGGGCGACGCGGCCACGGCGATCGCCCTGGCGGGCATGCTCGCGGTGCTCGTCGGACTGGTGGAGATCGGGCTCGGGCTCGGGAAGCTGGGGTTCGTCGCGGATCTCCTCTCCAAGGAGGTCCAGGTGGGTTACATGAACGGCCTGGCGATCACGATCATCGTCGGCCAGCTTCCGAAGCTGTTCGGCTTCTCCATCGACGCGAACGGGTTCCTCGATGAGATCAAGCAGTTCGTGCAGGGCCTCGATCACACGAACACGACCACGCTCGTCGTCGGGGCCGCGGTGCTCGGCGTGCTGCTCGTGCTGCCGCGGGTCACGAAACGGGTCCCTGCGATCCTCGTCGCTGTGGTCGGCGCCACGGTCGCCACAGCAGCACTCGGGCTCTCCGCCGACGGCGTGGCGACCGTCGGCGCGCTGGCGCAGGGCGTGCCAGCGCCGGCGATCCCCTGGACGCAGGCCAGCGATGTCGTCCCGCTGTTCATCGCAGCGTTGGGCATCACCCTCGTGTCGCTGACCGACACGATCGCAACGGCGACCAGCTTCGCCGCGCGGCGCGGAGACGAAGTCGCGCCCGACCAGGAGATGATCGGCATGGGCGCGGCAAATGTCGCCGCCGGACTGTTTCAGGGGTTCGCCGTCTCCACGAGCGGCTCCCGGACCGCGGTCGCCGAGCAGTCAGGCGCCAAGAGCCAGGTCACTGGCGTCGTTGGCGCCGGACTCGTTGCCGTGTTGCTGCTGTTCCTCAACTCGCTGCTCGCCGACCTCCCGCAAGCGGCGCTCGCCGCCGTCGTCATCGTCGCGGCGACATCTCTGATGGACCTCAGGATCCTGCAGCGGTACTACGAGGTGCGCCGCGGCGCCCTGGCGATCTCGCTCGTCGCCACCATCGGCGTCGTCCTACTCGGCGTGCTGCAGGGGATCATCGTCGCCGTGGGTCTCGCGATCCTCCTGTTCTTTCGCCGCAACTGGTGGCCGCACGGCGCAATCCTCGGCACCAGCGACAGTGCCGCGGGGTGGCACAGCATCGACGAGTACCCCGATGCCCGGCAGATCCAGGGGGTGGTCGTATACCGATGGGAAGCACCTCTGTTCTTCGCCAATGCCGGGATCTTCCGCCAGCAGATCCGTCGGCTGCTGCGCGAGCGCGACCCGGCATGGATCGTCCTGCAATGCGAGGCCATCACCGACATCGACGTGACTGCGGCCGAGATGCTCGAACAGCTCGACAGCGAGCTGAACGCCGTGGGCGTCCATCTTGCGTTCGCGGAGCTCCGCGGGCGTCTCCAGGACCTCACGTTGCGCTACGGCCTGTTCAAGACCCTCGACCGCGATCACTTCTATCCGACGCTCGAGGCCGCGATGGCCGAGATCGAGGCAGAGCGCCACCCGGACGGGGCGCGATCACGTCCCCAGCGCCGGCGTCCGGTCGATTGAGATCCGACGAGCGCCAGGCAGCGGTGCCGCTCTCAGCCGTTCAGGACGTCGCGCGCCTTCGCCGAGTCGCCGATGAATTCCCCGCGCACGACCTTCCCACCCTTCAGCGTGAACAGGTGGAGGTAGCGGGCGGTGAACGACCCGCCCGGGCCGCTCGCGCTCTGGGTTCCGGTCACGACGACGTGATCGCCGGCATCGATGTACTCGATCGGGTCGACGCTGAAGCTGTTCCAGATCGTCGGGAGCTCCGAGAAGTTCTGGATCACGGCGTCGCGTCCGCTGACCAGGCCCCCATTCGGCAGGCTGTCCGGCGTCTCCCACTCCACGTCATCGGCGAACGCCTCGGCGACCGCCCCAAGGTCTCCGCGCCTGAAGGCGTCATACGCCGAGTGCACGAGCTGAACGTTGTCTGCTGACATTTCCGGTCCCTCCAGCAGGTGGTAGGCAGAAATCCAACCATCTCGGACCCCGACACACCTGTCAACCGGGAAAGCCCGCACGGCCAACGGCGCCCGCATGCATGCGCGAGCAGGACAGATTCGCCCTACCCTCGGTCCGGGCGCGGCCACGCGTGCAATGAACCTCCGACGCTGGGAGCTGCACACATGTTGTTGAGTGGAAAGTCGATCGTCGTGACGGGCGGCAATAGCGGCATCGGCGAGGCGATCGTGCTCGCGGCGGCCGCCGAGGGCGCGAACGTGACGATCGACTACATCGCCGATCCCGAGGAGACGGACGCCCTGATCGCTCGGGCGAAGGAGGCCGGGGGTCAGGCGGTCGGCGTCAAGGCCGATGTCTCGAAATCCGCTGGCCTGAAGCGGATCATGCAGACGGCGGTCGACACCTACGGCCGGCTCGACGTCCTGATCAACAACGCCGGGATCGAGACGCGCACCTCGCTGCTGGACACCACCGAGGCCGATTTCGAGAAGGTGATGGCGATCAACCTGAAGAGCGCGTTCTTCGGCGCGCAGGCCGCCGCCGAGCAGTTCATCGCCCAGGGCAGCGGCGGGCTGATCCTCAACATCTCCTCGGTGCACGAGGAGTGGCCGATGCCTGGGAACACCGCCTACTGCGTCTCCAAGGGAGGGATGCGGATGCTGACCCGGACCGCGGGCGTGGAACTCGGCCAGCACGACATCCGCATGATCAACGTCGCCCCGGGCGCGGTCAGCACCCCGATCAACGCCACCACCGAGAGCAACCCGGCCAAGATGAAGTCGCTCGACGCGGCGATCCCGCTCGGCCGGATCGCCCACTCCAAGGAGATCGCTGACGTCGTGGTGTTCCTGGCCTCGGGTCAGGCCGGGTACATGACCGCGACCACCGTGGTGATCGACGGCGGCATCATGCAGGGCAGCGTCGGACTCTGAGCTCCAGCGAGCCAGTCGGCTAACGGCGCCAGAACGCCAGCCGCTGCACCGAAGCGGTGAGGATGTGGCTCCAGGTGAGGTGTGCGGCCTGGCGCTCGGAGATCGCGTCGAACGGACTGAACCGCATCTCTGCGCCCGTTCCGAACCTGATCGTGCCGTCGTCCTGTCGAGTGCCGTCGACGATGATCCAACCCCGCTCGATGCGAACGTTCTCGCTCATTGCCCGAGCCTACCGAGGAGTCGAGTATCGACGGGGGATCCGCGTGCGCCTGGGACGCTCAGCGGGAGGTCAGTCCCCCGAGATGGCGGCCAGGGTGATCGCTAACACCTCGTCCCAGTAGCGGCTGCCGTGCTCGGCGCTGGCCTGCCGTGGATCGCCGATCACTCCGTTCGGGGCGATCGTGTGGACTCCGCTGCCGAAGATCGCTGCGATCGCTGCCTGTGGATCGCCGGTGTAGCCGGCTTCGCCGCGACCGGGGTGAACAAGCTCTGGCTGAATCGCCGCGAGCATCGACGTCTCCCATTCGCCGGCGTGGAGCCCTCCGTCCCCGAGCGGCACGCCGTGCTCGTCCGCGCCGAGCTGTGCGATCGCCAGCAGAGCGCCCAGGTCAGTAAGCGCGCGAATCTCGATCCCGTCCAGCGGCCCAAGCTTCTCGAGCGCCTCGGCGAGCGGACTGAAGTTTCCCCCGTGCGTCGGTAGCAACACGATACGGCGAAAACCGCCTCGCGCCGCGGACCGCACGATGTCGGCGACCACGCTGTGAAACGTCTCCTCAGAAACCGAAAGCGTCCCGGGGAACTCGAGGTGGTGCTCGGAGCAGCCGATCCGCATCGTCGGCGCCACGAATGCGTCAAGCCGATCCGCGACCAACCGTGCGAGGTGGTCGCCCAGCAGCGCATCGGTGGCCAAGGGCAGATGCGGACCGTGCTGCTCGGTGGCACCGAAGGCGACCACAATCGTGTCGCGACCAGCCTCCAGCTCGGCTTTCACATCGGGCCACGCCATCCGATCCAGTTCCAACGCGCCCATCCGGCCCTCCATTCCCGATCCGCCGTTTGCCCCACCCTACAGTCCGGCTGGGGCGCCGATCAGGCCAGGCGCGGCCCGTAACGGCGACTCAGCGCGGCGTGAGCGCGACGACCGGGATCGTGCGGTCGGTCTTCTCCTGATACTCGGCGAACGTCGGCGAGCGCTCCACCTGCGCCGCGAAAAGCCGGTCGCGCTCCTCGCCGGTCACCTCCTGGGCGGTGACGTCGAGCGTCTCGCTGCCGACCTCGATCGTCGTCTCCGGATTCGCCTTCAGGTTGTGGTACCAGCCGGGATGGCTCGGGGCGCCGGCCTTCGAGGCGAAGATCACGTAGCGGCCGCCGTCCTCGAGGTACGCGACGGGGTTCACCCGCTGGGTGCCGGACTTCGCCCCGCGGTGGTGGACGAGCAGCACCGGCGAGCTCCCGGACCAGCTCGGCGGCTTGCCGGCGTTGGCCCTGAACTCCTCGATGATCTTCTGGTTGTAGTCCGAGAAGGACACCGTCAACGGAGGCTACGGCACGTGGCGCGATCTGTGTAGTCGCCGGGACGCGCGGCTGACCACGGCGCCTGAGCCGGGCAGCGTTCGGCGGCCATGCGGGGGCGGGAGCATCCCCGGCTGGTAGCGTGCCGCTCCGAGCAATGTGGGCACGGACGTGAACGGGGCGACGTACATCGTGCGGTCGCTGGCGGCCGAGGGCGTCGACCATCTGTTCATGGTCCCCGGCGGGATGAACGACCCGTTCATGCCCGGGATGAGCTCCGACGGGATGCGCACGATTGTCGCCGCCCACGAGGGCGGCGCGGCGTACATGGCCGATGGCTACGCCCGGGCGTCGGGACGGCTCGGTGTCGCGTTCGGCATCGGCGGGCCGGGAATCTTCAACATGGCGACCGCGCTCGCGGCCGCGCGCGTCGACCGCTCGGCCGTGCTGGCGATCAGCGGCGAGGTACCGACCGATCGCCAGGGCCGAGGCGGGTTCCAGGACGCCAGCGGCGCGGCGCTCGACGATGTGTCGGTGCTCCGGCCGATCACGGCGGAGAGCCTCAACGTGGCCTCGCCTCGGCTGCTCGACGGCGAGCTGCGCGCGGCGGCGCTGACGGCGCTCCGGGACGGCTTTCCCGTGCATCTGTCGGTGCCGCTGGACGTCCAGCGCGCCGAGGTCGACGCGGCCTGGACGTCCGCTTCCCGAGGCCGCCTACCGGCCGCAGTTCGTGGACGGCGCGGCGCTCGCACAAGCGACGGAGATCTTTCGCACCGACCCGGGCGCGGCCCCGGCCAACGTCCTGATCCTCGCCGGCGTCGGCGTCCGACGGGCCGGTGCCGAGGCGGCGCTGGTCGCGTTCGCGGAGCGCTTCGAGATTCCGATCGCGACAACTCTCCCCGCCAAGGGAGTGCTGGCCGAGGATCACCCGCTCGTCGCTCGGCGTGTTCGGGTACGGCGGCTCGCGGTGGGCGACGGAGGCGATCCTCGATCCGGGTGTCGAGGTGCTGCTCGTGGTCGGTTCGCCGCTCTCGCAGCGCGACACGCTCAACTGGGATCCGAAGATGCTCCCGAGCGCCGAGCTCATCCAGATCGACGCCGACCCGAGCCTGATCGGCCGCACCTGGCCGGCCAGCATTCCGGTCACCGGCAGCCCGAAGGCGGTTCTGGAGCGCCTCGCCGATGCCGACGAGGCGACCGCCGCGGGGCTCGAGGCCGGCAGCGCGCGACGGCGGGCGTTCCTCGCCGAGATTCGCAGCCGCGGGCCGCGGATGTACGGCGGTGACGAGATCGACAGCGACGCCGCCCCGATGCATCCGGCGCGCATGGTCGCCGAGGCACGGGCCGCGTGCCCGCCGGAGACCGTGCTGTCCGTCGACTCGGGCGCGCACCGGGCGTGGTGCTCGCAGTACTGGCCGAGCTTCGGCGACAACGACTACCTGTCGCTGGCCAACCTCGCACCGATGGGGGGTGCCATCCCCCTCGGGATCGGAGCCAAGCTCGCCCGTCCCGATCGCCCATTGGTGATCGCCACCGGGGACGGCTGCATGCTCATGCACGGCATGGAGATCCATACCGCCGCCCGTCACGGGATACCGGTCGTCATCCTCGTGTTCGACAACCGCTCCTACGGCAACATCTGGTACCGCGCGCACGGCCTCGGCCCGGGGCCGGAGGCGTTGACCGACATCCCCGGGATCGACTGGCCGGCTTTCGCGCGGTCGCTCGGGGGTGACGGCGCGACCGTCGAGCGGCCGGAGCAGATTCCCGCTGCCTTCGAGCAGGCATTCGCCTCCCCCGGGCCGTTCGTCATCGCCGCGCGCATCGACAAGCGCTATCCGACGCCGATCGCGCCGTGGAAGCAGGCGGTGGCGGAGTGGGAGGACCACCACTGATGGCACCGCTGCCCGATCCGCGCCCCCACCTCGATGCGGCGGCGCTCGATGACCTGCGGCGGAACACCGCCGCCCGCAGCCACGCCGAGGGGCACCCCGACGTCTCGGCGGTGTACCTGACCATGTTCAACAACCCCGGGGTCGCGCGGACCGTGGGCGCGCTCGGCGAGCACCTGCGCTTCCACGGCACGCTCCCGGACCGGGTGCGGGAGCTGGCGATCCTCCGCTACGCGGCGCGCAACGGCTTCGACTACGAGTGGGCCCACCACCAGCGACCGGCTCGGCTCGCCGGGATCGCGCCCACGACGGTCAGGGCGCTGTCGCTCGATGCGGTCCCCGACGAGCTCGATGCCGTCGGACGAGCGACGGTCGAGGCCGTCGACCAGATCGCCGCCCGCGAGGAGATCACCGCGCCGGTCCAGCAGGTGCTGATCGACGCGCTCGGCGAAGGTGGCGTCGTCGAGCTCGTCGCCCTGTGCGGGCTGTACGGGCTGATGGGTTATATGACGACCGCGTTCGCGATCAGCGTCGAGCCGTACCTCGCGGACCCGCACGACTGAGCGGGTCCAACAGCGACCCGGCACGACCCTGGATCGCACCACAGCCGTGGGCCGTCGCGTCCTCATGCGCCAGCCTCAGCAGCCGGCCGGCGTCATCGGCTGAATCTGGCTGCTCGAGCAGCCAGCTTCCCCAATCCAGCCTCGTCTGCGCGAGAAGACAGGGTGCACGCAGCGCCAGATGACGCTGCTCGGCCTCACGAAACAGGTCCCCGCATCGCTCATCGCCGACCGTTGCGGCGAGCAGCGCAGCCACCCGGGCGACCGCGCCGTAGACGGAGAATCCGGTGAAGGCGATCTGCTCACGCCACGGGACCAGACGTTCCAGCAGAACCCGCGCTCCAGGCGCGTGGCCGACACGTGCGCAGGCCTCCCCCCAGACGACGTTTCCGGTGAGCCAGATCGCATCGACGCGCATCCCGAAGTCGCCGGTTGCCGCCTCAGCGACCAGCGTGGCGGCCTCCTCGCCGCGGCCGACCTCGACGAGCGCGAGCGCCGCGTGGGCTCGCATGGCCGGTACCGCGTCGGCAGCGGCGGCGAGCGTGAGCAGCGCGTCCGCGAACTCGTCGAGCCGTCCCTGCTCTCGCCGGATCACGAACAGCTGACTGCTGTAGATGGCCATCGCGTCGGGCTGTCCGCTCCCGGTCGATTCGGTCAACGCCGCGTTGGCAGCCTGCTCGGCCTGCTCGTACTCCCCGCGAAGGGTGAGCGGCCATCCCGCGGACCACGCGGCGATGTGCCGGGCGTACGCATTCCCGCTCACGCGCGCGAGGTCCCGCTGACGCTCGGCATGACGGAGCCCTTCGGCGAGGTCACCCGCCTCGATGGCCACACGGCCACGTTCGGCCGATGCCAGACACCCCAGCACCGGGTCGTCGGCGCGCTCGGCCAGGTCGAGCAGCTCCGAGGTGAGCGCGAGCCGCTCGCCGAGAGTGGAGGGCTCCGCGACATTCAGGCAGTGCCGGTAGGCGACGTCGCCGAGCAGATGGGCATCGCCGATGCGGCGGGCGATGGCCAGCGCCTCGTGGCTGAGGGTCACCCGTCGGTCATGATCGCCGGACCACAGCTCGCTGGCCAGCGTGGCCAGCAGGCGTGCGCGACCCGGGCTGTCCGTCGGACCGACGGCGTCGAGCGCGGCCTCGAGCATCGCGACCCGTTCGCGGTCGGGCGAGGATTGGTTGGTGAACATTCCCCGGTTGTTCGCGAGTGCCGCGCGAGCCAGCCGCTCGGCGTCCTCGCGCCGGCCGGCGATCTCCGCTGCGGCTGCGAGGTGCTCTCCCCATCCCGCCAGGCCGCCTCGGCGCTCGGCGTCGCCGAGCCGGATCAGGGCCTCGCAGCGGCGAGCCTCATCGCCCGCGACGCCGGCGTCCTCGGCCTGGAGCGCGCGGAGATACCACCGCGCCGCCTCATCCGGCGCGAGCGCGGCCAGGGCGAGGTCACCGGCCTTCATCGCGATCTCGTAGCCGCGACCGATATCTCCGGCCGCGAGCAGGTGTTGGGCCAGCTCGCCGGTCCGATCGGGCTCGACCTCGACGATCGACTCCATTGCCCGAGCGATCCGCCGATGCACCTCCCGCCGGTGCCGACCGCCCAGTTCGCCGGCCAGGGCGTGGGCGACGAGAGCGTGGGTGAACCAGAACTGGCCCGGGGAATCGCGTGACTCGTCGACGAGCGCGGCCTCGTGAGCGGCATCGAGCACGTCGAGCAGCACATCCTCAGGTTCGCGGGTCACCCGCGAGAGCAGCTCGAACTCGAAGTCTCGTCCAACGATCGCGGCGACCCGTAATACGGAGACGGCCGTGTCCCCGAGCCGGTGCACCCGAGCCGCGATCACATCCCGCACGGTGTCCGGTACCGCGAGATCCTCGACATCGCCGTTGAGACGCCACCCATTTCCGTCGTGGCTGACCACGCCGGACTCGACCAGGTCGCGCACCAGCTCGGTCGTGAACAGGGCATTGCCGGCCGTTTCGCGGCAGAGCGAGCGGGCGATCGCGGTGCCCGTGTTCCCGACCGCCTGGCCGACGATCGCCTCGAGCAGCTTCACGGTCTCGCGATCGTCGAGGCCCTGAAGCTGCAGACGCTGAATCCGCGACTCGCGCGCCATCTCACCGAGGGCGTCACGCAGAGCTGGGCTCTGGTCTGCCGTCACGTCGCGGTAGGTGGCAAGCAGCGCGAGCGGCGCGTCCACGCCCTGCATCAGGCTCAGCATCAGGCGCAGCGACGGCCGATCGGCCCAGTGGATGTCCTCGATCACCAGCAGCACCGGCTGCCTTGCGCTGATCGCATCGAACAGGGCCACGACCGCGGTCACCAGGCGGTAAAGCTCGGTCTCAGGTTCGGCGGTGCTCGGAGCCGGGGTTCCCGGAACCCGCTCGCGGATCTCCGGCACCAGGCGCGTGATCTCGCCGCCATAGCGCGCGACGTGCTCGCCGAGCAGATCGGCGTCGGCGACCTCGATCAGCTGGCGAAGCGCTGTCACGAACGGAGCGAACGGGGCGCCGAGGTCGGCTTCACAGCGGCCGTAGAGCACCACCGGGTTGTCCGCACAGGCGCGCCGGGCGTGCTCGGCCACCAGCCGGGTCTTTCCGAGCCCGGGCTCGCCGGCGATCAACGTCGCTCGCCGCTCGCCGGCGAGCGTGCGCCGCCAGCCCGCCGAGAGCTCGTCCAGGAATCGCTCGCGCCCCACGAACCACCCCGTCGAGAGGCTGCGGCGCAGCGCGATCGGGAGCGTTGTCTCGGCGCCGCACTCAGCCGGCTGCCACTCGACCTCCCAGGCCGCGACGGGCGTGTCGAAGCCGTGCAGTTCGAGCGGACCGACCTCGGTGAAGCGCTGCCCGGGTCCCGCGCGGGCGATCGCGCGGACGACGCCGCTGATCAGGATCTGCCCCGCGCCGGCGGCGGCGCAGAGGCGCGCGGCCTCGATCACCGGCACCCCGAAGTAGTCGTCGGCCTCCACCGTGACGTCGCCGAGGCTGACGCCGATGCGCACGAGCAGCGGCTCGGACTGTTGCCGGTTCCGGCGCTCCACCGCCCGTTGCATCGCCGCGGCACACGAGACGGCCCCGGTGGCGCTGTCGAACACCACCATCAGCCCGTCGCCCAGCGACTTGACCTCATCGCCGCCGGCCTCGGTCACCGCTCCGCGCAGGAGGCTGAAATGGGCCCGCCGCAGCGCATCCGCCTCGGGTCCGAGCCGTATCGTCATCGCGCTCGAGCCGACGAGGTCGGTAAACAGGAGCGTTGCGGTTCGAGTGACGCGCTCGGACGAGGTTCCCACCGGTCGACGCGATCCTAGCCCGGGGCCACGGGGACGACAACCGCGCGATCGAGGCCGTCGCCATCCGGCGTTGACGCGATCGGTGGCCGGCCGCATCGTTTGCTTGTGCGCAGCCCCTGGCATATGGTTCGAGACTGCTTCACATGGGGCAGCCTGGAGCCAAGACCAAGGTGGCAGTGCTTGGCGGCGGTGTCGGCGCGGTCGTCGCCGCGCTGGAGCTCACGTCGACGCCGGAGCTGCGAGACCGGTACGACGTCACCGTCTACCAGATGGGGTGGAGACTTGGGGGCAAGGGGGCGAGCGGGCGCAACCTGGAGGTCCGCGATCGGATCGAGGAGCACGGCCTGCACGTCTGGTTCGGCTTCTATGAGAACGCGTTCGCCAAGATGCGCGAGGCGTACACCGAGCTCGGTCGCACCACCGGTCCGATCACCAGCCTCGAGACCGGGTTCGTGGGCTGTGACGACGTGGTGCTGTTTGACCGCCAGGGCGCGGGCTGGCACGACTTCGAGCTGACGCTTCCCCCGAACCAGGAGCGGCCCGGAGAGGGAACAGGGCTCCCGACGGTGTGGGACATGGCCCTCACCTGCGTCGACTGGGCCATCCAGAAGTGGGATCGGCTGCGCCAGGACGCCGGCTGGCAGCCGCACCTGGTTGCCGCGTCCGTGTTGCAGGCTGATCGAAGCCTGCCCCAGCCGGATGTGACACCGCTCCTTCAGTCGATCCCACCCTCGCTCAGGGCGGCGGTGGGTCCCGAGCTCGCCGGGGGTCCAGGAGGCTCGGCGCTGGCGCTCGCCCAGCAGCTGCTCACCTCCGCCGGTGATCCGGGGTTCGACCCGTTCGCGGTCGGTCCGCTCGGCAACCTCCTGGCTCTGCTCCTCGGCGGCTTCCGCGATTGGCTCTGGGATGTCTATCTGGCCCGCTACGCCGGAGATGTCTATCTGCGGCTCGCCGACCCCGATGCGCGTCTGTTCTTCACCGCCTTCGACACCTTCGCCAGCGTCGCCTGCGGGATCGTGCGCGATGACGTCATCGATCAGGGGTTCGATGCGATCAACGGTTGGGAGTTCGGTGATTGGCTGGTGCAGCACGGAGCCAAGCCGGTGACGCTCGGCGCGACCGGGCCTGAGCGCTCGCCGCTGCTCCGAGCGATCTATGACGTCGCCTTCGCGTACGAGGCCGGTGACGTCAACCAGCCCAACGCCGCAGCGGGCGCCACCGTCAGCGCGCTGCTGCGGCTGCTGTTCAGCTATCGCGGGTCCGTGCTGTATCGGATGCAGGCAGGGATGGGTGACACCGTCTTCGGACCGTTCTACGAGGTGCTGGTCAAGCGGGGCGTGACGTTCGAGTTCTTCACCGCCGTGACCGGGATCCACTGCGCGCCCGACGGTGCCGGGAAGGTCATCGACCGGATCGACATCTCCCGCCAGGCCACCCTGAAGAAGGGCCCCTACGACCCCCTGATTCAGATCGGCGAGCTCCCCTGCTGGCCGAGCGAGCCGCACTGGGACCAGCTGACGGCGAATCGGGCCGGGTCGGTCAACTACGAGATGGAGCCTGCTCCACCGGGCAGCCAGCCCGGCCAGCTCCAGCGCGGTCAGGATTTCGATCAGGTCGTGCTCGGGATCTCGATCGGAGCGCTGCCGGACCTGTGCCCGGACCTCTGCCAGGCGAGTGCGAAGTTTGCGGCCGCGCTGAATTCCTCGACCACGGTCGCAACCCAGGCGTTTCAGCTGTGGCTGCACAAGTCCTCGGCGGATCTGGGCTGGGCCCATGCGGCGAATTCGGTGTGCGGCTGCTACGTGGAGCCGATGGACACGTACTGCGACATGAGCCATCTGCTTCCCCGCGAGCAGTGGAGCCCCGGTGATGACACGCATGCGATCGCGTACTTCTGCGGCGTGCTCGATGACCGCGACGGAGAGACACCCGCGGCGGCGGCGAGCCGGGTCAACGCAGATGCCCGGGCGTTTCTCGACGACGATGTGGGCCCGCTCTGGCCGCTCGCCGTCCAGGGAGCACCCTCGCAGTTTCGCTGGGAGTGGCTGGTGGACACCCGCGACGGGAGCCCCGACGAGCAATCGGGGGAGCCACGCTTCGACTCCCAGTACTGGCGCGCGAACGTGTTCGGGAGCGAGCGGTACGTGCTCACGCTCGCGGGATCGGTCGACGCCCGGCTCCCGTCGGGCGACTCGGACTTCGACAATCTCGTCGTGGCCGGCGACTGGACCCGGAACGGGATCGACGCGGGCTGCGTCGAGGCGGCGGCGATCTCAGGCGTGCAGGCCGCGCACCGTCTGATCGGCATCGCCCCGCCGATCCTCGGCGCCGACTACCACTGGTTGCGTCTGCTGTGAGCGGACTCCCCGCATACGTGGAGCGTGGGGCGCACCCCACCGGCCCCGGGCCCTTCCACTGTGCGGAGGGGACGATGCGCGGCTTCGTGCTGAAGGCCGACGAGGCTCGCCTGGCCGAATTCAGCCGCAGTGCGTATACCGAGCCCTGCGAGGGGAGGATCACCTACACCCCGTGGAGCGACTACCTGCTGTTGCTCCTCGGCAGGTTCGGGAGCGTGTGCTGCACCGCTGCTCCGTACTCCGGGTGGGGAAGCGTGTGCGAGGTCCAGGCCTCACTCTGGCTGCCTCTGGTTGCGAGCAGCCAGGATCCGCTGGAGCTCGACCGGCTGGTGCTGGCGGTGCCCTACATCCTGGTCGACAACCCGATGTCCTATCTCGGCGGACGCGAGGTGTACGGGTACGCCAAGACGATGGGTCGGTTCACTCCCCCATCCGGCCTGGGTCAGGCCGTGACCGTCGAGGCCTACGGCGGCAACTTCGGCTCCGGCAGCCAAGCCGCCTGGCAGCCGCTCCTGGAGGTTGCGTCACCCAACGGCGGCCCTGCTTCCACCCCGGCCTGGGAGGGCATCGTCGATCTCGTTGCCGGCCTCGCCCCCGGCCTCCTGACCCATCCGGAGCTGCTCGTCGATCTGCTTGCGGGGCAACCATCCCAGGTGTTCCTGAAGCAGTTTCGCGACGCGCAGGACGGCACCCGCGCGTGCTATCAGGAGGTGATCGAGGCGCCGGTCCAGATCAACCAGGCGTCGGCACACCTGCTGGACGGGGACTGGACCGTGACCACCCATGCCCTGGACAGCCACCCCATTCTCAGTGAGCTCGGAGTCGTGACCCCGCAGGTCGCCACGCTCGCGTTGGAGATCGAGACGGACTTCGTGGTCGCCGCCGGCACTCCCGTCTGACCCGGGCACCCGCCGCATCTGAATTCGGGGGCCGGGTCCTCCGATTGACGTAGCCCCGGCCTCTCGTCGGCTCAAGACCCCTCCGCCAGCTGCCGATAGATCTCAGACGGGGACCGCCGAACCTCGGCAGTCGGCTGGCAGTCAGTTAAGCCGACATGCCGCGGAGCGCCGGGCGTGGTTGTCGTTTGCCCTCGGCGACGTTGGCTCGATGCGTCGGAAGGTAATGCGGTCCTGGTTGCCGCCGCGCTTCGGGATGTGATTGACCGAGGGGAGTTTCGGATGAATCGTGTCGCTTTCGCCTTTGGTGCCGCGCTCGGACGTCGCCGGCGCGGGATGGTTGGCGCCGTGGTCGGCCTCTGCTGCTTGATGACCGCTGCGGACGCACTCGCAACGCCAACACCGAGCGCTCAGATCGGCGCGCCGGCTGACCACCAGATCTATGGCCTCAACCAAACGGTGGGAACGAGCTTCTCGTGCGTCGACGGCGCCGGCGGGCCGGGGCTCACCGCGTGCACAGACTCCAACTCCGCATCGGGGTCCGCGGATACCGGCACTGGCTCATCGGGATCCGGCCAGTTGGACACATCGAGCGCCGGCACGTTCACCTACACGGTCACCGCGACCAGCAGCGACGGGCAGAGCTCGACGACGTCGATCAGCTACACGGTGGTCGCTCTGAGCCCCAATCAGAGCACGCTGCAGTTCGGCTCCGCCGACATGCACTACCAGTCGACGCAGCAGGAGAACCTCTCCAACCAGTCGGGCACACCCGTCAAGGTGCTGTCGTCGACCATCACCGGGGCCGACGCTTCGAGCTACTCGATCCAGCAGGGCCAAGACTTCTGCACCGGGCAGGTGATCCCGGCCTACGGCAGCTGCCACCTGAACGTGATCTTCTTCGCCTCGACCAACGGCCCAGGTTCGAAGAACGACGCAACGCTCGCCCTTACTGACAACGCCCCAGAGACGGTCGACGTACCGCTTTCCGGTACCGCCCTGACGGGCACGTTGAGCACCGACACGGGTTCGCTCAATCTTGGCGAGCAGGTCATCAACCAGGGAGGCTCAAACTCGCAGCCGGTGACGCTCCGCGACAATCAGGTCGCAAGCGCGCAGGTCTCCAACCAGCAGATCATCGGACCCGACGCCGGTTCGTTCTCCATCAACGGCGGGGGCTGCGAGGGCTTCAACATCGGCACTGGTAACACCTGCCAGATCTACATCCAGTTCAATCCCACCTCAGCGGGCGTCAAGAACGCACAGCTCAAGATCGAGAACGACGGTACGCAGACGCCGCTGCTGGTTTCACTGACCGGCCATGGCCTGAACGGACCGGCGCTCACGGTCACACCGAGGGAGGCCAAGTACGGCTACGTGAGGCTCGGCTCATCGGGTTCACAGACCCTCACCCTGGCCAATGCGGGCGATGCGCCGCTGCAGATCCAAGGTGTCATCCTGTTCGCCGGATCAGCAGAGGTGTTTCCGATCAGCAACGACGGCTGCTCAGGACACCAGGTGGCACCCGGCTCTTCCTGCCAAGTCACAGTCGGATTCACTCCGATCGCCAGGGGAGTCAAGGACGCTTCGCTGCTGCTGATCACCAACTCGTCGAACATCGGCGTCAGTACCGTCGGACTCAGCGGCACCGGCATCGACTCAACCCATCCGACCATTCCGCTCCGCGGCGCCACCGGGCCCGCGGGACCGACGGGAGCCACCGGACCGACCGGAGCCCGTGGTCCTCAGGGGCCACCCGGCACCACCGCCGCCTCGAAGGTCGTCTGCGTCTTCGCAACGACGGTGAGAGGCAAACACAAGACGACCCGAGAGGCGTGCACGGCGAGAGTGCCGGCACCGCGTAGCCACCTGGTGAGGGTCAACATCTCGCGCGGCAGGACGACCTACGCCGTTGGTACAGCCACGGTGCGCCGTGGCGTGGCCCGCGTGCGCCTCCACGTCGTTCGGACGATGCGTCACCGACGCTACCTCGTCACGATCACTGCAACCAACGCCAAGCACTCGATCGTCACCCGCTACACACTTCAGTTCTGACGTCGGCGAGCCTCAGCGCAGCCACCCAATCAGAAGCGGACCTGGATGACCTTTCCGTCCACCGTCGCGACCCAGACCGAGTGAGCGTCGACCGCGAGTGACACGGGCGCGCTGGCGAGGCTGACGGTTCCCGTCACCGCGGGTGTGCTCGTGTTGGAGATCCGGTACAACGTCCGCGCCCGCCGGCTGATCGCCCAAACGAACGGGCCTGACTCGACGGCAGCGATGCCGTCGAGCTCGGGCGCGATCGCGATGTCGGTGTTGACATGGAGATGATCGAGCCGAGGATCGAACCGGGTGACGTGGCCGTTCGAGTGGGCGGTCCAGACGCCCTGATCGAGGGTCACGGCCACGGGGCCCGGACCGGCAACGAATGTTGTGGGCGAGCCGCCGGCGCCGAGGCTCACGCGGACCAGGCCATCGTTGGCGCCGTTCACGGCCCACACCCATCCCTCCCCCCATGCGAGGTCCGATGCCGCCGGACCGATGCGCGCGGCGACCCGACGATCCCCCCGCCGAGCGCGACGTGCGTGATCGCTCCGCTCGAGTCCGTGACCCAGGCCGAACTGTCGCGGCGATCGACTGCGACCGCAGTGGGGCTCGCGCTGAGCCTCGCCTGCGCCACCTGGGCGCCAGTGTCACCGTTGAGCTCGACGAGCGACCGGGAAGCTTCGTCACCCACCCACAGCGCGCCGGCCCCGGCCGCGAGAACGGTCGGACGGCCACCCGTCGGCACGGTCCGCTGAGCCTGGGTGTTCGGGTCGAGGCGGAAGAGCTCCCCCCGCTCGGGCGCCGACACCCACACGTCGCTCTGCCCGAGCGAGATCCCACCTGGCTGGCTTGACAGGCTGATCGTCGGTCCCTGCGTCATGCCGCCGCCCTTGATCGCGGTGACAGCGGAGATCGGGGCGGCCGTTGCCGCTGAGGGGACGGCCCCCGGCGCCGGGTGCTTGTCGGATCCGCCGAGCACGGCCACGAGCACGCCAGCGACGGCGATCACCGCGACCGGTATGAGCCACAGAACTCGGGGGCGCCTCCGTTGCCGTGCGGCCGGAGAGCTGTCCGCGGGGGGCTCGATGGGCGACGGCTCGGCCGTTGGCATGGCCGGCGGTGGTTCGGGTGCGGCAAGCTCGGTCACCGGTGCGGCAAGCTCGGTCTCCGGTGCGGCAAGCTCGGTCTCCGGTGCGGCAAGCTCGGTCTCCGGTGCCGCGAGCTCGGTCTCCGGTGCCGCGAGCTCGGTCTCCGGTACGGCGAGCGGGGTTTCCGGGGCTTCCAGCCAGTTCGCCGGCTCGGCCGGCTGGGTTTCGGCGGTGGCCGGCTTCGCCGCTGCCCGCTCCCCGGCCTCGAGGTCCTGGAGCGCCACCCCCAGAGCAACCGCCAGCTCGTGCGCGGAGGCGAACCGCTCGTCCGGCCGTTTCGCCATCGCCTTGGTCACGATCATCTCGAGCTGCTCGGGCACCTCGCCGACGTCGCTCCGGGGCGACGGAATCGGCTCGTACATGTGCGCGTAGACCTTGGCCACGTTCGACTCGCGCTCGTACGGCGCGTGCCCGGTGAGGGTTTCGAACAGCACGCAGCCAAACGAGTAGATGTCAGATGATGGGTCGCCCCTCACGCCCTGAACCCGCTCGGGCGCCGAGTAGTCGAGCGTCCCCACGAACACACCCGTCCGGGTCACCGAGTCGCCCTCCGCCTGGCGGGCGATCCCGAAGTCCGTCAGGTAGACGTGCTCGGCGGTGTCCTCGTCGCCCTGGGCGATCATCACGTTGGCGGGCTTGACGTCGCGGTGGACCAGGCCACGCCGGTGGGCGGCCGCGAGCGCCGATGCGACAGGCAGCAGCAGCCGGATCGCATCTGCCGGGCCGACGGGACCAGAGCTCAGTCTCGTCCGGAGGTCGGTTCCCTCCACCCAGCGCATGATCAGGTAGAGCGTCCCGTCGAGCTCGCCGGCCTCGTAGACGGGGATCACGTTCGGGTGATCGAGCGACGCGGTGAGCTGCGCCTCCCGCTGGAAGCGCTCGCGGAAGCCATCGTCCGCGGCAAGTTCGGGCGCGATCGCCTTCAGCGCGACCGGCCGCCGGAGAGCCAGCTGCGTCGCCCGGAAGACGACGCCCATGCCTCCGCGCGCCGCAACCGCGTCGATTCGACACCCCGCGAACGTCGCGCCCGGTCCGAGACTGTCGGACATAGGGCGTTTATAGCGCCCAGCGTCGGCGCGCTCGGCGAGAGCGGGGTCGTCGAGCTCGTCGCGCGGTGGGGAACGTCAGCTGCAGATCTTGCGCGGCGAGCGCAGGCTCTTCGGTAGCTTGCCCTTCGGCACGACAGAGGTGGCGCCGGCCTTGATCGACACCGTCCGTGCGGCGCCGAGCGCCTCGTCGAAGCGCATCCCGGCGATCTTGACCGTCGCGCTGACGCCGTTCGGAACCCCGGCGATCCGCACCGCCTGGCAACTCGACCGCAGGTCGTAGGCGAGCTTGCGCCCATCGGACAGCGTGGCTGACACGAGGTACCGCGACGCTCCGCTCGAGGCGGTGAACGCCACCTGGAGAGTGCCGCGGACGCGGCGCGCGAGCAGGTACCGCGGCCGGGTGGGGAGGGTCAGCCGCGGTGCGCGGAACGACGCGATGTTCTTCTGCAGCAGCGGCAGCGCACCGCGTGAGACGAGCGCCTGGATCTTCCGCACCCCGGCCGGTCCCGACGTCGGACGGAACCGCAGGTTGAAGCACAGGACCTTCTCGTCGGTGCCGGGTCGCTTCGCCGGAGCTCCCGTGCACCGGTGGCCGTGCACCGAGCGCACGAGCGTCCGATCGACGCCCTTGCCGCGCTCGATGAGCCGCAGGGTCGCGCCCGGCGGGACGGCGTAGGCCATCTCCAGAGTGCGAACGGCGCCGCTCCCGCGCACGCCGGCGGCCAGGGTGGGCGGGGCCTCGAACGACGCCTTGTCGATCGTCGTCGGCAGCGACGTGGTGCCGGGCACTGCCTGCACCGTCCACGTCCCGCCCGGCGGGTGAATGAACAGCACATTCGTGGTTCCGTTCGCCGGATTCTCGACGAGCATCCAGTGGCCCTTGCGCTGCGCAGCGCGGCCGTGCGCGGATGAGCTGATCGTCGTTCCGTGCGGGCCGTGGATGACGACCTTCGGCACCCCGTGGGAACCGTGGATCCGCCAGGTGAGGGCGGTGAGGCCCCGGGGGACTCGCTCGCCGATCATGCCGGCGCGCGAGTCGCGGGCGAACGGTCGGGTGGGTTGATAGCCGCTGAGGTCGCAGGAGTTGGCGAAGACGTCGGGCCAGGACGCGCCCCAGCGGTAGCCGAAGCCCGCATTCAGCGAGAGCGTGTCGTGCGCGAACCCGATCGTCGGCGGGCTGCCGAGGGTGATGACCAGATCCGGCGACTGGAAGGACGAGGTGATCGTGATGCACCCCGCCACCCCGGTGCTCGAGACCACCCCGGAGCCCTCCGCGCACGGGAGGCCGGTCACACAGGCCTTCACACTGCCGGAGACGGCGTATTGCTTGCTCGGAGGATCGACCCAGCCGTTGATGTCCCCGTCGATGCTCGCGATGCCATAGAGATCGACGCTCGCCGCCAGATCGAACGCGAAGTCGCCCCATCCGTTGATCAGCACCGAGCCGCTCCCGATCTGGGTGCCGAGGGCGGTCACCGTGCCGCCGATCTCCAGCGTCCACGGATACGAGTTGGTGTAGATGACGTGTCCGTCGATCTTCGCCAGCGCCTCGTCACCCGTGGTCGGGAAGATCGAGATGCCGATGTCGCCGCGGAGCGTGAGCGGCGGTGGTGTGAGGCACAGGCCGACACCGACGCGGTCGAGGTAGACGTTCGGCGCGAGCGGGGCCCGCCGGCCGAGGTTGTCGACGAACCCGCCAAGTGAGGAGACCTGCCCGTTCGCGAGACCGCCGAAGGCCGCCAGCTGGACACCGCTGCCGGGGAGCTCGATGACCGCGTTGCCGTTCCAGCGGTTCGTGGTGACGTCGGTGGCGCAGGTGAGGTACGGGCTTCCGTCCAGCGACGGCGCGGAGCACGGGGCGAGCGACTGCCCGCCGGCAGGCACGAACGAGAAACAGGCCTCGTCGACCTTCAGCTTGCCGATCCACACGTTGGCGGCCTCGAGCTTCAGACCGTCGTAGTGGATTCCGGCGTCGTCGACCCGGAGCGACGCCGATCCGGTGACGCTGCCGAAGCTCGGATCCGGTCCTGCGCTGAAGCCGGCCGGGAGCTGGATCGAGAGCGGGAACGTCGCGTAGTACTTGCCGTTGGTGCCCAGGCCGAGCCTGAGCCCTGACCGTACCCTGCACGCTCAGCCCGAAGAGCTGCTGCCCGGAGGCGACGGTGAAGGTCGTCACGTCGTTCTCGTCGCCCTGGCCTCCCGCCGGCAACGACCAGTTGACGTTGCCCGCGAAGGCCTTGAAGCTGCCGAGCCGGATCACCGAGTTCGACGCGGTGAAGTGACCGCCGGGGTCCTGCGCGTTGGGGAAGGTGATCGTGAACGTCTGGCCGAAGTCCGGGAACGGGACGCCGTTCAGCGTGACCGCGGAGGTCGTCGTCCACGTGGCCGACGGGCTGCTCGCGATCTGCTGGAAGCAACCGGTCGTCTTGAACTCTGAGAGCTGGAAGGTGAGCTTGCTGACGCACGGAGGCGGCGTGGTGGTCGTCGTCGTCGTAGTGGTCGTCGTCGTCGGTGTCTGGACGTTGAGCGTGCGCTGGACGGTCTTCACGTTGCCCACGTCGTCGGTGATCTTCACCTGCACGAGGTGCGGACCGGCCGTCGTGAACGCGGTCGTCACGGTGCGGTCGGTCCCGTTGTCGAAGCTCCCGTTGCCGTCGGTGTCCCAGGCGTAGGTGTAGTTGCCGTCGCCGCCCGTCTGGGTGGCCGACAGCGTCTCCTGCTGGTTGACGATCGGCGGGTCTGGTGAGACGGCGATGCTGCCGGTCAGTGGCGCCAGCGTCGTGTACGTGATTGACCCCGTGAAGTCGCTGCAGGACGAGACCGCGTGAACGGAGACGTGGTGGTCGCCGGAGGTGGCGAAGGACGTCGTGATGCTGTTGGCGTTCGGTGTGGGGTAGGCCTGGGGTGGCCGCGCCACACCGTCGACGGTGAAGGTGTAGGTCTGGCCGCAGTCACTCCCCGACGTGTCGGTGAACGTGACCGGCGTGTTCTCGTTCGTCGGCGACGCCGGGTTGGCCGTGATCGTGGCGGTTCCGGTGAGCACCGCCGACGCCCCGGAAACGAACGTCAACGCAATGAGGAAAACCGCGACTGCCCCGATCAGGCGTCCCCACCGCAGGACGCGGTTCACACTGGCTTCCATGCTCTCGTGCCCCTTTCCGGGCCAGCCCTGCGCTGCCCCAACGGCGGGAACCGTACTGCATCCCTCCACCAGAAAGAAACCCCGGGCGGAATCGTGTCACGCACTCAGCCACCGCCCAGGACCGTGATGAACACGTGAACCACCGCCGGATCGAATTGGCTGCCGGCGCACCGGCTCAGCTCTGACCGTGCCTCCTGCTCGCCGAGGGCGCGGCGGTACGGGGGATCAGAGGCCGCACCGCCGCGCTCAGCGGTGGTCTTCGGTCCAGTCCCGCCGACGTGGATCTCTGCCGCTCACCAGGTCGACGAGGTGTGACCAGCGGCTTGGCTTGACGCCCGGCTCAGGATCCCGCCACGCCGGCGATGCGCCGTGGGGCTCGGGCAGCGCGGCAGCGGCCACCGCATCGATCCGCAGGTCCACCCCGCGCTCGTGGAGCGATCCGACGTCGTCCGCCGCCACGAATCGCTGCGTTCCGTCGACCCGAATCACGACACCGTGGAAGATGTCGAGCGCCGGCGCGGCGACCACGTGGTCAACGGTCCCCACCTGAGCCCCATCAGCGGCGAATACCGGAACGCCACCGTCAAGCACCCCGTAAGCGATCGGAAGCCCCTCGTCCACTGTCCGCACCTTAGCTCGCTACCGGCGACGATTCGCCGCCAGCCGCAGGCGTTCGCAGTCCCAATCGACCTTCGGTCGACGAGCTCGAGGAGCTAGTGATCGCGTAGAAATCTGGTGCACTGACGGCGGCTCACGAAGCCGAAGTGCGCCCAGCCGCCCTTCCGGCACTGTTGCCGGTGGGAAAGGACGAGGATGTGGCCGTTGACGTTGTCCGTCTCCCCACCGAACACGTAGGTCTGCAGGCTGTAGGTGATGTTGGCGGCGTCGCGGCGGTTGCTGATCACGCTCAGCGGAGCCGAGAACGTGAGCGTCGCACCTCGGAGCTGGTAGGGCTCCAGACCGCGGATCGTTCCCCAGCCACCCCCGCCGGGGTCGCTGGCGTCCGTGGGGACCGCGTTTCTGATCGGGATCGTGCTGATTCTCGAGTGGATCTCCTCACCACGAATGATCGAGTCGTAGTTCTGGGGATACGGGAGGCTGGCGTTGCCGACGATGAAGTACTGAAAGGAGTCGGCCTGACGACCAAACGAATCCGTGGCGAAGAAGTCCGGGGCCCGGTTGAAGACGACCCTGAATGTGACTGCCCCTGTCCGGGGGCTGTAGATCGCGTACTGCGAGACAAGCCCGAACTGCACCGATGGAGCCGATGGCACCGCGCCGGCGGCGGCCGGCACCCCCTGCGCCGAGGCGATGGTCGCCAGCGAGATGACCAGCAAACCGACCCGCTGCTTGAACACCTTCATATGCTCCTCCTCCGGTGGGGTTGTGCCAAGGCCCTGCCTGGACTCCCGTGGAGACGTACCGGGGTGTCTACTACGTGACGACGGTGAGCGTGCCCGTTGCCGTCGGGCAGCCGCGCTTGTGCACGGTCAGCATGCGCCGACCGGCCGTCGCGAAGCGCACCCGGAGCGTCGCGTTGCCGCGGCGGTTCGTGCGTGTTGCGTACCCGCCGACCCGTACGTTCGCGCCCTGAGCACAGGCGGCGGGATCGGCGCTCGCGCTGACCGCCAGCGTCCGCCACTTCCAGCGCGGGACCCGGCTCGGCGTGACCGTCACGGAGATCGTCGGCAGCGGCTTCAGCCCGGTCATGTGCACACGGAGGATGGTTCCGAGCTCGGAGCTGACGAACGCGTCACCGGCGCGGGCGCTGTACGGCGCGAAGTGAATCGGGAACCGCACGCTCGTGGCAGGTCCACCGGTCTTGACGACGACGCAGGCCGCACCCGTGTGCCGGTCGACCCGGACGAGCTGACCGCTCGCCATCGCGACGTACAGGGCGCCGTCCGGCCCGACCGCGAGATCGTCCGGCCCCGCCGCCGGGGAGAGCGACGCGAGCACGCGCTGGGCACTCGGATGGGCGAGCGGCACCTGCACGATCGCGGCGCCGGGACTGGCGAGCTGCGTCACGTAGAGGGTCGTGCCGCTGATCGCCACCCCGTCCGCGCTGCTGATCTGTGTGGCCTTCTCGAAGGCGGTGTCCAGCACCCCGCGGGGCGAGAACTTCAGGATCCCGGGCTTGAGGGTGTTGGAGACGTAGAGGTTCCCGTGGGAGTCGAGCGCCCCGCCGTTGGCCATCGAGAAGCCTGACACGAACGGGGTCGCCTTGGGCATGACGGCGGTCGGCCTGAAGGTCACGACTCCGGCCGGCGGCGCGCCGGGCAACGAGCTGTCGCCGAACAGCGCGAACATCCGCCCGTCCGGCTCGAGACCGCTGGCTCCCGGGGACGCCAGCGCGAGGCTCGCTCCAGGAACGCCGTTGGAGCCGTAGCGCACGAGCTTGCCGAGCAGCAGCTCGGAAGCCCACATCCCGCCGCGCCCGTCGAAACCGAGGTTCTCCACCCAACCGGATACTCCGCCGGTTCCGACGGTGGCGAACGTGTTCACGCGTGCGCTGATGCCGACTGAGCTGCAACTCGGCGCGGCGGCCGCCCCGGCGGCGACCGGCTGCCAAGCACCGAGTGCGCACACCGCCGCGGCGCAGGCCAGGAGCCCACGGGTGGTACGGGTGGCGATGGGTGCTGACTCATGAACGATCAGGAAACGCTACTGCTCGGTCAGGATGAGCAGATTTGAGGCAACCGGCCGGCGAGCGTGTCGGCGAAGGACCCTCCTTCGCCGAGCTGAGCGCCCTCGATCACCGGGACCAGCTGCCGGTGGATCGCCCAAACGGGACGCCATCAGACCGCCGGCGCCGTGCGATCACCGACGAGGTAAGCGGTGAGCAGAGCGAGCGGGAAGAAGATCAAGCTGAAGATGAAGTAGCCGATGAAGCTGTGCCCCTTGCGTCGAGCGACCCGAGCCGGCCAGAAGGCAATGGCCACCCAGATGATCAGAAACACAACTGCCCCGGCGGTCCAGCCAACTGCTGAGAGTGCAAAGCTCACCACGCGATCAATCTCCCGGTCGGTCCTTCGTGACCCGCGCGACAAGCATCTCGGCATCGTCGACGGCCCACATCACCCCAACCGGATGACATCCACGCTCTCCGAGCGCCGGAGCCGTCGCTGAGGACCGGACGACCGGACGAGGAACACGTTGCTGATCGCGCTGACGCCCCGTGTCGGTGGTCCGGGTCTAGCCTTCCCGTGTGGACGCGCCCGAGGCACAGTACGTGGAGCGAGACGGAGCCCAGCTCGCGTATCAGGTTGTGGGCGAGGGAGCCGTCGATGTGCTCGTGGTCGGCGAGACCGCCCAGCATTTCGACTTGTGCTGGACCGACCCGTACATCCACGAGGTGTACGAGCGGGGTGCGTCCTTCTCGCGCACGGTCTACATGCAGCCGCGCGGCTTTGGGCTCTCCGAGCGAATCCGGTACGTCCCGACCCTCGAGCAGCACGCCGACGACATCCTCGCCGTCATGGACGCCGTCGGGATGCGGACGGCCACGCTGGTCGGTGCGCTCACCACGTCCGGACAGACCGCGCTCGCCGCAGCCCGAGCGCCTGAGCGCGTCGCAGGTCTCGTCCTGTTCAAGCCGATCGCCTGTGGCCCACTCAGTCCAGATGCCGAGCAGCACGGATGGACGATCGCCGGGGCGGCCGAGTACGTATCGCGCTGGCTCCCGGCGCTGGATCGATGGGGAAGCGGTGCAGTGATCGACGTGTACGACCCGGTACAGGGCACCGGCTACAACCGCCGCCTGATGGCGATGCTGGAACGCTGTTCGGCGACGCCCGCGGCCGCACGGCAGTACTGGGAGTGGTTCGTTCGCCTCGATATCAGCGATGTCCTTCGCGCCGTCCGGTCGCCCACCAGAGTGCTGTACGCGCCGACCTCGCCGGAACCGGAAGCCGTCGTGCGCCGGGTGGCCGAACTGATCCCCCAGGCCGGCTTCTACCACCTGCCCCCGACTCCGACCGGGGCCGCCATCGGTGAGGCATGGATCTCGATCTGGCTGCATGTCGAAGAGGCCGCGACCGGCGCGCGGCATCCATCGGACGCGGACCGGTTCCTCGGGACGATGCTGTTCACCGACGTCGTCGGGTCCACCGAGTTGCTGGCCCGGATCGGCGATGCCGAATACCGCGCGCTTCGCGCAACACACGAACGGCACGTGCGGCTCGAGGTCGAGCAGAGCGGCGGTCGGCTCATCAGCGTCACCGGCGACGGCACGTTCAGCCTGTTCGACGGTCCGACCGATGCCGTGCGCTGCGCGGATGAGATTCGCAAGGGTGCCGAGGAGCTCGGCATTTCGGTACGCGGGGGCGTGCACACCGGCGAGCTCGAGCGCACCGGACGCAACTTCACCGGAATGAGCGTGCACATCGGCGCACGAATCGGCGCGATGGCGATGCCCAACGAGATCCTCGTCTCCCGCACAGTCCGCGACCTCGTGGCGGGCTCTGGACTCGCGTTCGTCGAACGCGGCGAACACACGCTCAAGGGCGTGCCGGGCCACTGGGACCTCTACGGACTCGCGGCCGCCGACCCGCCGGCGATGCTGCCGACCGAGAGGTCACTCGAGACGCCGCTTGACCGTCTCGCGTTACGCACCGCTCGTACCGCGCCCTCGGCGATGCGAGCAGCCTCGCGAGTCGGCAACGCACTGCAGCGCTTCCGCGCCCCGCGCCGGGACTAGTCAGGCTGGCGCTTTGGCGGCGGGACCCGCGTCCGCAGCTCGCCGCATCTCGGTGGCCGCCCGATGCTCGGCGAGGACCCGCTCGGCGCTTGGCGCTTCATCGGGATGGTGTCGGCGGCAGACGACGTACTCGGTTCCGGTGACCTTGTGCCGTCCGATCCGCGGGCACCCGCTCACGTGGCAGTTGTGATGGCGGTAGAGCGCGTATGCACCGCCGAGCAGGGTGATATCGGCCAGCGGTCCGCTGATGAAGTTGTAGCCATCGGGATCGTGCCAGGTCCAGCGCAGCGCATCCCACACCGGCGTCACGAGAAACGTGGCATCGACCATGGCCGACGCAACCTACCCAGCGGCTCGGACACGCCCGACTCCCTGCCTTGCCACGACCGCTGGGCTGCACTGCCGCAACTCCCAGGTCACTCGTTGGTTCCTGGTCGTAGGTAATCGATGAAGGGACCGACGACGCGTTATCTCCTGCTGGCAGCAGTCGCGGCAGCCACCACCTCCATGGGCGTGCTCAGCGCTGCCGGGGCTCATTCCACTCCGAAGACCGGACCACCCGCGCCTGTCAAGGTGCCGGTGAAGATCCAGGGAGGCCAGGGAACCGTGAACGGCGCGCGCCCGATGGTCGAGGTGCGCGTCGGCAACTCCAAGCCCGTCCCCGTACTGCTCGACACGGGCTCGACCGGACTCCAGATCTACGCGCCGGTTGTCAACACGGGCCCAGGCGGCGGGGTGACGGTCACCGCCAAGCGCGACTCGATCACGTACGCCGGCGGTCACAGGTTCGTCGGGGTCGCGGCTCACGCCGTTGTCAGGATCGGGTCCCAGGCGACTGCGACCAGCGTGCCGTTCGGGCTGGTGCAGCACGCCTCGTGCATCCCGTCGAAGCCCAACTGCGATGCTGCCGGCGGGGTCTCTCAGCCGATGAAGGACGGCGCCTACGGAATCCTCGGGATCGGCCTGAACAAGAATCCGCAGGGGCTGTTCAGCCCGATCCTCGGCATGCCGGGGCGGCTGGGGCGCACCTGGAGCCTGCACCTGAAAGGCGGCTCAGGCACGCTCGTCCTCGGGGCAGGGACACCCGTTGGCCCGCGCGCGGCGGCGACCGTGCAGCTCCGGAGCCAGGGAGCGTCCGCCGGACACACCGCGTGGGCGGACTCGCGAGTTCGTCTCTGCGACACGGTCGGACCCGTTCAGGCGTGCGTTCCCGGACTGTTTGACTCCGGGACCTATTCGATGCAGCTGTGGGGCAGTCCCCTGAACACCGCGCCGGTCAAGCCGGGGACCCGGACCGTCGCTGCCGGAACACGCGTGGCGGTATCCCTGCCCGGCGCGACGGCGCCGATCTGGCGCTACCGGGCGGGAGTGACCAAGTCGAAGGACACGCTCACCGTGGAGCCCAGCCGCCACACCCCGTTCGTCAACTACGGCGTGCAGGCGTTCTACGCGTTCACGATCTCCTATGACGAGGTCCACGGCAAGCTGACCGTGGTCCACGCGAGCTGAGAGTGCACTGAGCGAGCGTGGCGCTTGCGGCGTCGTGCTCGGCTGCGCTACTCGCCAAAGGAGCGCTGGGACCTGGTGAGCGCCTTTCGCGCGTTGCGCTCGCCAGCAGCGCCGACGTCCAATGCACCGCGCGGACGCTCTGGCGTAGGCACGTTCCGGCGCGTGCCCGCCGTGCCCTGCTCGGCGCGCCTATTCGTTCGGCTCCGCAGGAGCCGTGGTCAGATGGCGCTCGACGCGGCGATCTGGCACGAGCCAGATCAGTGCCACGGCGACGTACACCGCTAGGCCGATCCAGCGGTCAGCGAACGCCAAGCCGATCCCGAGGACATACAGCAGCGCTGAGATCTTGCCCTTAACATCTGAACCGAGCGCGACGCGCAGCTGAGATTGTTCTCCTTCAGCACGGAGCAGCGTCGTCTGCAGGATCAAATACGCGGTGGCGGCGGCGAGCAGGACGACTCCGTAGGTAGCCGTCGGAATCGCCGGAAACCGGTGCTCGCTCATCCAGGCGGTACTGAACGGGATCAGCGAGAGCCAGAACAGCAGATGCAAGTTGGCCCACAGGACCGCGCCACTCACCCGCGAGACGGCCGCGAGCATGTGGTGGTGGTTGTTCCAATAGATCCCCAGGTAGACGAAGCTGAGCACGTAGGCCAGGATCGCCGGTAGCTCGTGCCCCAACGCATGCCACGAAGTACCAGCCGGGATGTGCAACTCGAGCACCATGATCGTGATCAGGATGGCGATGACGCCGTCGCTGAAAGCCTCGAGCCGTCCCTTCGACACAAAACAACCCTAAGCGAGTGTGGCGAGGCGCTGGTACCTGAGCGGTGAAGCGTCGATCCTCGCGCGCATCGGCGGCTGCCCGCGGATGCGTGAGTAGCCCGCCCGACAGAGCGCACAAAAGCGAGGAGGCTCACTGACCTACAACGTGAGCTAGGCGCTGCGGTCGTTCAGCACGTCCTCGAGGAGCCCGAGGATGATCCCGAACACTGCGTGGCGGAGGGTCGCCTGGCCGAAGGCTCGGCGGTTGGCGGCGAGCTTCGGCAGCTCCTCGCGGGCGGGGTGGTAGCGGTCGACCAGCGCGGTCATCGGCCAGGCGACGACGTGCTCGCTGAGGCCCAGCAGCAGGCCGCGGAGGACCGCCGGGCCCGGCAGGGACGGCTTGATCCGCGCGTATGCGACGCCCAAGATCGCGCCGTTTTGCACGTGGAGCGCGAAGCCGATGGGTTGCCAGCGGTCGCCGCGCGTCACGAGCTTGCCCAGGATCTCGACGTCGTCGTACTTGGAGTCAAAGAGGCGTTTGTCGAGGGGCTGCTCGAGCGTCATCACCACGGTCGCGACCGCGCCCGCAACCCCCGCTCGCAAGCTCGTCTGCAGCATTGGTCAAGCATGTCAGGGCCTCTGCGCTGCTACAACCGACCCCGACCAACACCTCATCACCGATCTGCCACGTGTTTGCGGGGCTTTGCGGAACCCGGCGAGCAGGTTGCGCGAGGTGAGGTCGAGCTTGGTGAAGACGTTGTGCCCGGGTCCGATCCCCCTCCACCGACGGCGGATTTCAAAGGACGGGACGCACGACGAGCATTCCGCGGCTCGAGACGAGATGCTCCAAGTCGTCCGCCAACTGTTGGATCCGTTCACTCCCCTGTTGCTCGAAGCGCTCCACTTCGACGATCTCCGCGATCAGGACGTAATCGGCTTGACCGATCGCCTGTCCGGGCACGTCCGCTGGCCGCGTAAGACGCCAATCCGACACCGTGTCGAGCGATCCGCGGATGATGTCCCGATCCCCCGCCATCAGACGCTCAAAGTCCTCGGCCAGCTCCGGGGAGCGCAGCTGAAACCACATCAGAAGGGTTGCGGGCGGACTCATCCGCGGAGCGTAATGCACAGCGCATGCCTCGCGGGGATCCACACAGTTGGCGAGCAAAGGGGAATCCGGTGGACGGGACGTGGGCCTTCGAACCGGATGGCGATGGAACCCGAGTGCACTTCATCGCCGAGGGGGACCTCAATGGTTTGATGAAGCTCTTCGAGCCCGTAGTTCGTCGTGCCCTGGCGCGACAGTTCGCCGGCTATCACAAGCACCTCCGCCAGAACCTCGAGCGTGTCTGAACCTAGTGCGGGCTTGCGCTGTCGAGGCGGGGAGACCTGATCGAGGCGCCGACCTTCCTCGCGGATGGCTCGCATCTCTGTGGGGCATAGACGCTCCGGTGGGCTGCTGTCCCGGCTGACCGGTCGGTGAACCTACTCCGAGCGGCGAGCCGCGTGCGCCCGATCAGTCGTCGCTCCGGCGAGCGTCGCTGACGGCGCGGACCGCGATTTCATCCCGGTCTATCTCGGATCCGCGCGCGCGAGCCAGCGCTTCAACGCGTCGCGCCCGACCAGAGTGAGTTCACCGGAGGGCGCGATCCAGTCACGCGCCCGCAGTTCGCCGACCAGGCCGATCGGCTCGCTCGGACCGGGGCCGCCGGCGACCGGCACCAACTCCTCTGTCCCGGGGTCGACTTTCCAGCGAGCCGAATCAAGAGCGCTGAGCGCCAGTCCCTGCTCCTCGGTCGGCAGATCGAGCGGATGCGGTCCGCCCCGGGGCGGGGGTCCGCAGATGCGGGTTGCCCGGAGGGCTGAGTCTGCCTTCTAATCCATTGCTCCGCCAGGCCGGCCAGTTCACTTGCGCGCTCGGCGCTGATCCCCGCGCGCTCAGCCAGCTCGCTCACATCAAGGTTCTCGATCGCACGCTCGATCGACCCGCCGATCTCCTCGGCGATGGCACGAATCTTCGCCTCGAGACTGTCGCCGTCGGGAGTGCCCATCCTCAGATCATCGCATCACCCTTCGAACGCTGCAGCACCCCAACGTCTTGGCTCTCGGGACCCGAGCCAGCTCAAGCTGGCTGTCCTGAGGACATCAGCTGGTTCAACCACGACCGCGGGCGCGAGCACTCGGTGACCCGACCCGTTGAGTACGTGCGGATCATCGAGGAGCACTGCCTAGCCGCGAGAATCGGGACGAGATCCATGTTCCCGGCGCGTGTTCAGACAGCACCTCGTGTGTCCGCCCGGTATAGGCTGGAGGTTCTGCCCGAGAAACAGGAGGTCGTCGTGCGCGCGATTATCGGTCGCTACTGGGTGAAGGTGGTACGGGTCCTCGTCGCCTGCGCGATCGTCGTCAGCGCTTCCGTCCTACCGGCGTCGGCCACCGCCCGGACGCGTGCGGTCCACAACAGCCGCCCTGCCCCGTACCTGGTGGGGATGCGGTCGTACACCTTCGTCGACGCGAGTCGGCCGACCGCCGCCAACGGCAGCTTCCCCGGTGCCCCAACCCGGACGCTGCGGACCCTTCTGCTGTATCCCGCAGTTGGTGACCCGAACGGGCCCGCGGTTGCCAACGCCAAGCCGATCCGACGGAGGGACGGTTTTCCCCTCATCGTCTTCTCACACGGCTTTGGCGCGTCGGGTCCGGCCTACGAGTTTCTGCTTGAGCAGTTCGTCCGCGAGGGTTACGTGATAGCCGCCCCGACGTTTCCGTTGTCCTCTGCAGGCGCGCCCGGCGGCTCGGATGGCGGCGACTACATCAACCAGCCCGGCGATGTGAGCTTCGTCCTCACAAGTGTGCTGAAGGTTGCCCGAATGGACCCGAGCCTGCGGAGGACGATCGACCGGCACGACGTGGGCGCGTTCGGTCACTCGCTGGGCGCGATCACCACGCTCGGCGTGGCGACCAACAGCTGCTGCGTCGATCATCGCATTCGCGCCGCGGTGTCCTTTTCAGGCATCGAGCTGCCGTTTCCCGGCGGCAGCTTCTTCGCCACAGCCAACGCCGCCGCTGATGCTGGTTCACGGCGACGCCGACGGGACAGTTCCCTATGTTGGAAGCGTGTCCGCGTACGGGCAAGCGCCCGCCCCGAAGGCCTTCCTCACCCTCCACGGCGCTGGGCACGTGCCGTTCCGAGCGCCGTGGCTCGACCCGGCCGTGCGGTCCATCACCGACTTCCTCGACGGTTTCCTCAAGCACGACCATCACGCGCTCCGGCGACTGGCGAGCGACGGGAATGTGCCGGGCGTCGCATCGCTACAGGAAGACCTGCCCAGGCTTCGATGACACCAGCGGCGAGTCTGCGCGAGCCAAGAATGACCGTTCAGGCGGAGCGATCCGCAGTCCCGCCATATTCTGGACGGACCGTTGCGGTCCGCTCCGCAGCCATTGCTCAGTAACGGTCTGCGAACGCCTACGCGGGCTCGCGGTCGGTGAACTCCTGGATCAAGGTCGGACTCTGGTGCACGGAAACGACCAGCAGCGGCTCCTGTCCGATGTTTCGAAATCCGTGCAGTGTGTGGGCTGGAACGGAGATGATGGATTCCGCGCTGGCCTCGATGATCTCCTCGCCGGCCGTCCAGCGGCCAGTGCCCTCGAGCAGCACGAAGGTCTCAGCGTAGGGATGGGTGTGCAGTTCGACGAAGCGGCCGGACGGAGTGCGGACGATGAACATGGTCACTCCGACACCAGCCCGCGGACCCCCCTCGAATAGCCAGGCGGTTGGGCTCAGGCGAAGGTCATCGAGGCGGAGGTGAGACGCAGGCATTGGGCTCGTTGGTGCGGAAGGCGTCGGGCATCGGTTCTCACGGTTGACTCAGGTTCTCGGTCACCTGCGGGATGTTGCCCTTTTTGATCGCGCAGCCACGGTACCGGTCGCGGGGCCCCGCCCCGAGCCGCTAATGCCGCTCCTGCGCAACGGGCACACGAACCAACTCGGTGACCGGCCGTTCTTCGGGGTCAGTCGCCGCGCTCTCCCGGCTCTGCTCCATCGGCTTCGTCCAGAGCTCTTCGACCAGGATCTTGACCGTCACCAAGATGGGCACCGACACGATCAGCCCCAGGACGCCGAACAGACGGTCGACCGCCACGACCCCGATGGCGACGGCCGCAGGATGCAGCTTGACCATGCGCGCAATGACCAGTGGATGGATGACGTTGCCCTCGATCTGGTGAGCCAAGACGTACAGCGCGGCGACGAGAAGCGCCTTGCCCGGAGAGATCGTGAGCGCGAGCACGATCGGCGGTATCGAGGTCGCGAGTGCGCCGAAGTAGGGCACGATCATCGCCAGTGCGGTGGAGATCGCGAAGAAGACGGCGAAGGGAAGCCCGATCAACTGGAGACCGAGGTAGGTGATGACTCCGAGGAGAACCATCCCGATCAAGAGTCCCTGGAGCCATCCGAGGTAGGCGAGACGTAGACGCGACAGGACGTTCCGCGCCTGCGGTCGCCGGCCCGGCGGAAACAGTCGCACGAACCCGTCGACGAGCGGCTCCGGCTGAATCGCGCTGTATAGCGCGGTCAGCAGGATCACGATCAGGGCACCGAGGGCACCCGCCACAGTGGCACCGACCGACTCGAGCGGACCGAGCAATCGGTCCGGATGCTGGGTATAGCCATTGGCGAAGTGCTGTATCTGCTTACCGATATGGCTGGGCGAGGTCCCGGTCAGGCGCCCGAGTCGATGACGGGCCTCATCGACGATCGAGGGAAGCGACGCGACGAACTGGTTGATCTCGCGGTTGAACACCGGCACCACGGCGGCGATCAGAGCCCCGACCAGGATCACGCCGAGCGCCAGGCCGAGAACTGCCCCCACGGCCCGCGGCACGCCGCGTCGGGCCAGCAGGCTCGCGAACGCAGACAGCGGCAAGGCGATCAGGATGACGATCAGCACGGCCAGCACGAGGCTGACCAGTTGCTGGATGATCAGGGCGCCGACGACGAGCCCGAACGCGAGCAGCACCGCTCCGTAGATCGCCCGCGAGATGACCCTCGATTCCGGCATGTGCCTATAGGCTGCCCGCTCCGGGGCCCCGGCATGCCGAAAGCGAGATGAAGCCCGCCTCCGTCGCCTATCGCGCGGTGGCGCTGGCGTCGAGCCTGGCGGTCGCGGCTCTCGTTTTTCCCCAGCTGATGACGCTGCTGCTCGCGGTCATGCTGACCGTCATCTTCGCGCTGCCGCTCTCGGCCGCAGCCACCTCGCTGCAGCGGCGCGGCGTCCCACGCATCGCCGGCGTGCTGGCTGCATTGCTCGTCGTCGGTGCGCTGATCGGCGCAATCGTGCTGCTCATCGTGCCGCAATTCGTGACCCAGGCCCAGGATCTCGCCAAGCGGCTCCCGGCGATCGTGGTCTCCGTGGAGCACAGCCTCCATTTGCGGTCCAGCAAACCCCCCACTCTGGCGCACGAGCTCAGCACGGCAATCCGGAGCTTGATCGCTCATCCCAATCGCCTCGGAAGTTCGACTCTTCAGTTCGTGGGCAACGTCCTCGGGACGGTCACGATGCTGGTGCTGATCCTGCTGGCGGCAACGCTGATCGCGCTCAATCCGGAGCCGCTGCTGGCCGGTGTGCTGCGCCTGGTTCCCGCCGGCCACCGCGCCCGCGCCCGTGACGTGTTCGGTCGCATCCGCACCGCGTGGCTGGGTTGGCTGACGGCAATCGGGATCGACATGCTCGTGCTCGGCGGGCTGCTGTTCGCCGGCCTGACCATCGTCGGACTCCCGTTCGCACTCGGATTCGCGGCGTTCTCCGCGCTGATGACCGTGATTCCCAACTATGGCTCGATCATCAGCGCAATCCCGCCGGTACTCGTCGGACTTGCCGACTCCCCCTCAAAGGGGCTGCTGGTGCTGTTGGTCTACGTGATCGTCAACCAGATCGAGGGCAACCTGATCCTGCCGCTGGTGATGGCGAGGACCCTCGACATCCACCCGGCGCTCGTCACGATCGGGGTGGTGGTCATGTCCTCGCTGTTCGGCCTGATCGGCCTCCTGATCTCCGTCCCCCTGCTTTCGCTGGCGATCATCCTCGTCGAGGCTGTCTGGGTCGAGCCGCTCGAGGGACGACCGCTTCCCCCCAGTCCTGGCCGCGACCCCCCGATCAGCTCAACCCATGCCGCGACGGGCGTACGATTGGAAGGGTGACTGCTGTCGGCTTGGTGTTGCTGGTGATCGGGGCTTTGATCGCCGTCGCCGAAGCCCACTATCCATCCCACGGTCTCATCGGTGGACTGGGCGTCACGGCAATGATTGCGGGAGCGGTGATCGTGATCTTCGGATTGGGCGCCGGTGTGATCCCCGGGCTGTTGGGGGGCGTGGCCCTCGCGGCAGCCGGTTTCAGCGCCCTCGCGCTGTTGGTCAAGCACGGGGCCGCCGTTCGTCGGCGACGCGTGCGTACCGGCGCCGAGGGAATGATCGGACACGTGGGGGTGGTGCGCAGTTGGGCCGGCTCGTCTGGCAGCGTGGCGCTCGATGGCGCGGTGTGGCAGGCGCGGCGATCCGCCGACCCCGATGAAGACGAACGTCTTGAGCTGCACGCCGGAGACCCTGTGGTGGTCGAGTGGCTGAGCGGGCTGACGGTGTCGGTCCGGCCCGCCGAGGAATGGGAGTTGATGACGTGATCGCCGCGATCGTCATCGTCGTGGGGGTGCTGCTGGTGCTCGCTCTCGCCGCCGCGGCGAGCTCCGTCCGCGTACTCAGGGAGTACGAGCGCGGCGTGGTGTTCCGGCTCGGGAGGCTGATGGATCAGCGCGGGCCCGGGCTGCAGCTGCTGATTCCGTCAATCGATCGGATGGTCCGGATCAGCCTGCGCACGGTGACGCTCACTGTTCCACCCCAGGAGATCATCACCCGGGACAACATTCCGGCCCGGGTGACGGCAGTCGCCTACTACCGCGTGGTCGATCCGGGGCGGGCAGTCACCGAGGTCGAGAGCTTCGACGCCGCCACGCTCCAGATCGCTCAGACCACCCTTCGCTCGGTACTCGGGGTTGTCGATCTCGACACCCTGCTCTCCGAACGCGAGCATCTCAACGAGTCACTGCAGCGCGTGATCGATACTCAGACCGAGCCGTGGGGCATCAAGGTCACCAACGTCGAGATCAAGGACGTGGAGATCCCGGAGCGGATGCAGCACGCCATCGCTCGCCAGGCCGAGGCCGAGCGCGAGCGGCGCGCCAAGATCATCAACGCCGAGGGTGAGTTCCAGGCCGCGGCCAAGCTGTCCGATGCCGCCGACGTGATCGCTCGCAACCCAGTGACGCTGCAACTGCGCTACCTGCAGACCCTGCGAGAGATCGGCGGCCAGCAGAACTCCACGGTCGTGTTCCCGATGCCGATCGACCTTGTGCGACCGATGCTCGAGGCCCTGGGGAACAGCACCGCGGCCGCTGCACCCCCGACCTCGGAGCCGCCGTCCGACGATGACCAGGCCGCCCTTGAGCAACCGCCCCCAGCGGGGCAGCTGCCCGCGGAGGAATCTTCAGTCCGCCCGCCGCGCGAGCTGCGTCCCTCGGCAGGGGTCGAGAAGCACTGACGCGGGCGGTTCGGGGGCGGGGGCACCGGGCCTGGCCTGTCTCCGCGCCAACCGCAACAGAGACTGATCAGCAGACGAGTTGGGCGTCCGGGAGCCGCCCGGACGCCGGACTCGGTAGGGCTCCAGTGCTAGCTGGCGTACGCCCGATTGGGAACAGCCGGATCGCCGAGCGAATCGAAGCCGACGAGCTTGCCGCTGCTGTCGTATGTCAGAACGTCGGCATCTTCGACCGCCTCGCCATCCACGTGGACCGTCGTAAGCACGACGACCTTGTCTCCGTCAGCGATGAAGTCGTGCGGCTCGGTGCGGAAGTCCTTGCTCGCGAACTTCGCCCACAGCTCGCCAACCGCCTGTCGTCCTTTGTGCGTCCCGGTGAGCGCGTTGTCACCGCGGACGGTCCACGCGATCGAGTCGTCGATGTTGGCCATCGCGCCGTCCGCATCACCGCTGCTAAATGCGGCGTAGGCGGCCTTAGCTGTCTGCTTGTTCTCCTGGGCACCCATAGGTGGCCCCTTTCAGTGGAGGAAACGTCGTACTTCTCAACATACACCCGCCCGAAACCGCCCTCAAAGGCTGCCGGCGGCGAGGGATTGACCGCGACGATCCGGCGAGGTCGGCGGCCATCCGTCCAGACTCGCGGGAGTTTTCGCGAGTCGAACGCGCGGACGATCGATGCGGTGTTGTGGGCTGTGATCATTCCGGGCCGTATAGAGGCGAGTGCCGGTACCTTCGGCGCCCCGGCCGGCTGCGGCTGGTTCTGGTGTGCGATCGCTGTGCAGCGGTGCGCGCCGAGTTGGGGGTTGTGAACTACCGGCCGCGCGCGCGGGTGGCCGTTCGTCAGCTTGCCGAGCTGACCGCAGCCGAACTGGGGCTCGCAGGGGGGCGGGTTGCCCGGGTCAGGCTGGCGGCCCAGCTCTGCGACGTGGCTCGCGGACAGATTCCGCCTCAGATCCTGAATAAGCGCGGCCCGCTCACGCGCCAGGAGTGGATCGAGGTGCGCCGGCAACCGGAGCTCGCCGCGGCCCTGCTCAGTGACACTAGCTTCGATGACATCCGCGAGTGGATCCTCAGCCGGCGAGAGCGCGTCGATGGCACCGGCTATCCCCGCGGCCTGCGCGGCGAGCAGATCCCGCTGGAGGCGCGGATCCTCGCCGTGCCCGAAGCATATGTGGCGATGACCACCCCCGACCGCGCGCACGCCCCGACGCTCGACCACGCTGGCGCGGTGCTGGAGCTACTCAGCTGCGCGGGCACCCAGTTCGACGCGGCGGTCGTGGACGCGTTTGTCCGAGCGTCGGCGCGGCACCGCTCCCCGCGAGCATCGGCGGCGTAGGCACGGCCCGGTTGATCCGGGCGTGGCGAACGCACACAGGCGCCGACCTCGACCGTCGCATCGGACTCCAACTCGACGCACTCGAGCGTGGCAACTTGCAATGCGAGTACCACCTCAGCCGCGGACCTCAAAGCCGGCATCGTCAACCTCAGAGTTGCATTCGCACCAGTCAGGCCGGCCGACTTCATCACCCTCACCGTCGTCCTACGTGCCGGCCCGCCGGCCGCGGGCTAGTCTCATCGGGCGCGGCGCACGACTGCCCCATCGCGCCAAAGGCGATGCAGCCGAGCGCGATCGACTGTACGACGTGCAATCACGTTCTTCTGGTGGGGTGCCGATAAGTAGTAAGACGAGACGTCGATCAAGCCAGACGGTCTCGCCCGCCAGGCGACCCGGCCCGTTGGTGGTCAGCGGTCGCGCTGTCACACACGCGAGACGGCTGACCAACCAGTTCATTGCTATTCCCCGGGCGCACGTCGCGCGACGGGCTCACCGACAACCGGAGGACGCAATCATGGGACTGGCCGGCAGATTCAGCGCAACAGCCGAACGACATCGTCATCGCACCCAGAGGGACCCGGTCAGCGCGAATGAAGATGTCTCGGTCGCTGACCGCCGCCCCGTACTGCCGCACCTCACCCATCTGCGGCGGCCGCTGGGCGACGGCCCGCGGGCACTGACGACATTGACGGTCGCTGTGGTCGCATTGATTGGCTGCGGCTCGGCGCTGGCTGCGAGCACCGCGCGGCCGCCCGTCCCGAGCTCGGGGTTCACGATGCGGACCTCTCCGAGGTCGCTGACCGGAACCAACGAGCAGCATCTCACGCTGCGCTTGACCGCCCGCGCGTCAGCCGCGGCCCAGGGTTCCGCCTGGCGGGCCTGCCCCTATCCCGGAGTTCCAGCGACGCTGCAGTGCGCCACGCTGACCGTCCCGCTCGACTACACGCACGCTGCCCGCGGCAGCACGCACATCGTCATCGACCGGCTCCCCGCCGCTGACCCCGCCCACCGGCTGGGCAGCCTCGTGGTCGACCCGGGCGGCCCCGGCGGCTCGGGCACCCAGCTGGTCGCACACGAGGCGCTCGGCACTCCTGGCTTCAGTAGCGGCGTGCGCGACGACTATGACCTGATCGGCTTTGATCCTCGCGGCGTCGGGCTCAGTGACCCGATCCACTGCTCGGCCGGCCTTCTTTAACCGACCAATCGACGACTTCCCACAGACCAGGTCCGCGTTTCGCCGGCTCGTCGCCCACAACCGCGCGCTCGCGCGCAGCTGCGAGCGCGACTCCGGCCCGCTGGCCGCCCATGACGACACGATCAGTGTGACCCGCGACCTCGATGCCGTCCGCGCCGCCTTGGGCGAGCCCACCCTGAATTACCTCGGCCTCTCCTACGGCACCGAGATCGGTTCGCTGTACGCCGCGCTGTTTCCGCACCGGGTGGGGCGCATGGTGCTCGACGGCAACCTCGAGCATTCGCTGAGCGAGCACACGATGGTGCTCGATGAAAGCCACGCCTACGAGGTCGAGCTGAGCCGCTGGGGCACATGGTGCGACCACGCGATGAGCTGCTCGCTGCGCGGCCACCACCCATTGCGGGCGTTCACCAGGCTAGCCGTGCGCGCTGACCGACGCCCGATCCCCGCCCCCGGATGCGCGAAGGCCGGCTGCCGGGACCACGTCACCGGCCAGGACATCCGTCAAGACGCGCAGAATCTCATCCTGTTCAAGAACCCCGGCTTCGTCGGCCCGGGTTGGGCCGGGCTGGCCACGGCGATCCGCCAGGCCCAGGACGGCGACGCCACCATGCTCAGCCAGCCACGAGCGACTGGTGACCGAGACCCGGCGATCGCTGGCAGCGGGCTCACCGTCGAGTGCCAAGACTTCCCGCCCACGATCGACACGTTCGCCGGACTACACGCGCTGGGGGCGCTGGTGCGCCGGCGCAACCCGCTCACGGGCGGGCTGAGCCAGAGCTATGAGATCGCCACGCAATGCGTCGGCTGGTCACTGGCCGCGCACAACCCGCCGCACCGACTGCACGTGTCATCCCAGATCCCGCCGATCCTGATGGTCAACTCAACGTACGACCCCTCGACCGTGTACGAGTGGGCCACCGGGCTTCACCGCCAGCTCCCCCACAGCCTGCTGCTCACCCGCCGCGGCGACGGGCACACCTCCTACCTGAACGCCGGCCTCACCCGCAACGCGATCAGCGCCTTCCTGGTCAAAGGCACCCTACCCCGACCCGGCACCGTACTCGACAACTGATTGCCCCGGATCCGGCAGCAGAGCCGTCTTACGGACATTCCGACCCCCCGGGCGCACGTCTCCTTCGAGTCCGGCCGCGGTCCGACCCAGTCGTCGGTCAGCTGGTTGCTCCAGGCGCACACGGCGGCGCACTGCAGCCCGCGGTGGACCTTTCGCGGTGCGCGCGTGAGTAGACGCCCGCGTCGGTCGACGTCGAGTTACCGCTGCTCGATCAAAGGTCGTGGCGTCGGGCGGGCGACCTATTTCGACCGGATTGACAATTTGCCCGTATCCGTAAGCGATTCGCCTAGAGCGAGGGCGGCTTCGAACCCGCGACCTTCGGGTTATGGGGCCGCCGGGCCGTTCTGCAAGCGCAAAGCCCAGCAATGGCGGGCGATTAGCTCATCGCGGTTCGCTGAGTTTTGCTCAGTTTGGAACCTCGTTTGGTACCTGGAAGGTCCTATTCCCCGCCGGAGGCCGTCGTGCCAACCGTCACGCCGCGATGCCCGTCTAGCGGAAGGAGACCTTCCGCTGGACGTCGCGCTGGGGCCGCCGCCCGGGGGACTGAGGACCGCTTCGCTCCACTGGGCCTGTGCGACGAGGACGGTCGGCTGGAGGGATCATCTCGGTCGAAGCGCTGCTGGATGCCCTCGCCGGCGTTGACCGGGTTCGCCGTCTCTCGTCACGGCGCTGACAGGAAGCCCGGCTCGCAGTCAATCGGCGACGCTGGGCGATCGGCGCCTCGTGCATGAAATGACCGTCTGAACGGGTACATAAGTGTCGCGATGCCCGTCACTCCCCCGGAATCTCTGAAGGAGCTTGTCTCACGCTTCGATCCGGAGACGTTCGACGTCGGTCGCCGGACCGCTCGCATCCGCATTACCGGTGCCGCCGAAGATCCCTACGACGTGATCCTCGATGGAAAACCGCCTCAGCTCGTGCCCGCGAGCAAGGACCGGCCGGATGCCCTGCTGCGTGCCGACGCCGACACCTGGAACGGCATCGCACGCGACCTGCGCGGCGGGATGACCGCCTACCAGCGCGGCCGGCTGTCGATCCGCCACGACCTGCATCTGGGGGTCGGCTTCCTGGCCGCCACCGCCGGCGCGGGAGAGCACGGTCTGCGCTTCCGCGAGGTAAGGACGAAGATCGGCCCGCTGTCGATCAGCGAGGCGGGAACCGGCGAGCCGGTGGTGATGATCCACGGTCTCGGCGCGACGAAGGTGTCCTTCCTGCCCACGCTCGCGGCGCTGGCCGACGGTCACCACTGCATCGCCGTCGACCTGCCCGGCTTCGGGGATTCGGTGAAACCGATCCGGGCCCGGTATGACGCCCGCTTCTTCGCGCGTTCGATGGTCGCGCTGCTCGACGCACTCGGGCTCGAGCGCGCCCATCTGATCGGCAACAGCATGGGCGGGCGTGTGGCGATCGAGGTCGGCCTGCAGGCGCCTGATCGTACCGGCCGGCTCGCGTTGCTCGCGCCGTCGTTGGCGTGGCTGAGGAACCGGCCGTGGGCGCCGCTTCTGAAGCTCGTCGCTCCACAGCTCGGACTGATCCAGCCGGCGCCGCGAGCGATCGTCGAGCGAATCGTGCGCCAGGTGGTGCCCGGAGGCGGCGATGAGTGGACCGCAGCCGGGATCGACGAGTTCCTGCGCTCCTACCTCACCCCGCGAGGCCGCGCCGCCTTCTACGCCTCCGCTCGCAACATCTACCTCGAGCCGCCACATGGAAACGACGGGCTCTGGACGCGGCTGCCCGACCTGCGGCCGCCCAGCCTGTTCGTGTGGGGACGGAAGGATCCGCTCGTGCCGATCGCGTTCGAGCGCTACGTCCGCGAGGCGCTTCCGGGATCCCACCACCTCGAGTTGAACTGCGGCCATGTACCGCAGCTCGAGCGCCCGAAGCAGACCCACGAGGCGATCGTCAGCTTCTTAACGGAGCCGGCCACAGCGTTCCCACGCGGAACCTGACCGGACATCGACCGAGTGACTCGACCGGACGTCCGAGCTAGAACGCCGTGCTGCATGAACACGGGCGTATGGGGTCTGCGCTTGCGGCGTAGTACTCGCTGGCCAACCCAGCCGCCATGCCTGAAGCCCTCGTCACCGGCGGGGTCTTGGACAGCATGCCCAGGTACGACGTTCCAGAGGCTCTGAGCACCGCCGCTAGCTCCTGAGAACAGCACCGGCGAATCCACGCCTGATGCCCTTCCACCGGCGGGCAGGAGGCAGCACCCCCGAGCTCCGACCTCACCCCCAAACCGGGTTCATCAAAACGCCCCTCCGGGGTAGGCCCACTCCATGACAACCATCACAGCCGAGCATCCGACGCCGGCCAAGTCGCTCAGCTGGCTCGTGCGCATCGGGTTCGTCGCGCGCGGCTTGACGTACGGGGTGATCGGCGGACTGGCGATCGCACTCGCCGTCGGCGCGGGCACCGACCACACCGCGCCGAATCAGCAGGGCGCCCTGGCGCTGGTCGCGCGTGCGCCGCTCGGCGTCGTCGCACTCTCGGTGGCCGCGGCCGGCCTGCTCGCCTACGCGGGGTGGAACCTGGTGCAGGCCATCCGCGGCCACGGCCTCGAGGGGGGTGGCGGGTCAGGCGCATTCGACCGGGTGTCGAACCTGGCGCGCGGCCTGGTCTACCTCGGCTTCTTCGCCGTGGCGTTGCGGGTGATCATCGATGGCGGGGGCAGCGGGCGGCAGTCCGCCGGGGCGCCGCGCCATGCCGCGGCGGGCGTTCTCGGCTGGACGGGCGGCCGATGGCTTGTCGGCGCCGCCGGCGTCGTTCTCGTCGCGATCGCGCTCCAGCAGGCATGGACCGCCGTCACCGACGGCTTCACCTCTGGCCTGAAGAGCGGCGAGCTCGGACAACGTGAACGCCGGCTGCTGCTGATCGCCGGTCGGGTCGGACTGACCGCGCGGGCGCTCGTATTCGCGGTCTGCGGCTACTTCCTCGTCCGGACCGCGGTCGAGTTTCAGCCCGCTCGCGCCGTCGGCGTTGACGGGGCGCTTGAACGACTGCACCAGCAGGCGCTCGGCCCGTTGATTGTTGGCCTGGTCGGCGCTGGGCTCCTCGTGTTCGCCGGCTACTGCCTGCTCGAAGCCCGGTACCGACGGCTATAGCCCGCGGAACGCTGCCGCAGCGGCCGCGGCTCCCCCGGGCTCCGCGATGGCGTCAGTAACGAGCCGGCGGGACGTCGCGCTCGAGCGGGACGTCCCGCTCGACGACCGCGCGGCGACCGCGGGTGCGGTCCGCCCAGACGATCATCCACAGCAGCGAGACGATCAGTCCGATCGCGCCGACGACCATCAGGATCACGCCGATCGTGTGCAGGTTGAAGCCGTGCGTGGTGACCGAGATCGCGAAGCGCAGCACGACTCACCCGTCCCCAACCCGATCCGCACGTGCAGCTGCTGCTCCGCTCCGCGATAGCGCCGCTCGAACACCTGCTGCGTCAATACCGCACAGCCCACCACCGCCGACGCCGACGCGAACGCCACGAACAACCCATCGCCTGTGTTCTTGAACGCCTTGCCGCCCGAGGCATCGATCGCTTCGCGCAACAGCGCGAAGAACTCATCCCGAAGCTCATCCGCCCGCGCCGAGCTGGGCCGCCGCATCGGCCTGCAGCTCGACGCGCCGGAGCGGAATCGAGCCCGACCTCATCGGACAGCACATCCACAGGATCTGCACAGTCACGTCAGCAGCCAAGGCAGTGGTGGGTTGGCATCCGAAGCCAAAAGCCTTCTCGGCGGAGGCATCGGCGGTCAGACCCCTTAAGCCCCATCACCTGCCGAGCGCTACCGCCCAGGCTTCGGGCTAACCGGGCCTTCATGGTGTAGCCCGAGCATGTGGGTAGCGCGTAACGGTCAACAGTGTGCGGCTGCGGCGCAGCGCACCCATTTCTGAAGGAGATATCCATGCGGTTGAGGTCCTGTTCGGTGCTGGCTGTGGCACTGGTTGCGATTGCGCTTGTTTTCGCGGGATGCGGTAGCTCCTCGTCGTCTTCGTCGGGTGGCGTGGCTAGCTCATCATCGACTGATAGCGGGGCGAGCAGCACGCCTACCGGCACTGTCCACTTCGCCAAGACGAAGTTCGTCCTGCACGCCGGTCTGGCTTTCGGCGCGTTCCACCGCTACCTCTATAAGCCGTTGAGGGCGGGCGTGTTCGGAAAGCCGTTGAGTCACAAGGCGGCGTTGGTGAAGGCCGCCTTGGCGACCGCGTTCATCGTTCACGAGTTGAAGATCGCGTACACGGACGCTCAGTCAAGTCCGATACTGACCAAACTCGTCAGCCCCCTCACGGCGTTGCACGACAAGGTCAGCGCGATGGTGGCCGGGCTGAAAGCCGGTCACTACGACCCGGCGCAGATCAACTCCGCTCAGGGCGATGTGGCCTCGATCGCGTCGCAGGCCGGTGCCGCCGGAGCGTCGATCAAGGACCTTCCGGTTCCCGCCTTCTAGACGGTTCCACGTAAGCGTGGCGCCCCCAGACCGCACGGTGCGATCTGGGGGCGTTGCTCTTTCCAGCTTGGCTGCCGGTGGTTGGCGGAGGCTCAGGCGCGCCTGAGGGCGGCTCGGCCTGAGCCTGGGTCACGGGGTCGCCTGCGGCCCCGCCCTGGCTGGCGCCGGGCTCCTTGAGCGCCTTCGCGGCTCGCTTCGCCTTCTCGGCGAGGGTGCCGTCGCCCTCGAGGTCGCTTCGAGCTCGCCGGTCCGCTTTTGGCGGCTTCGGCTCCGCCGCGCTCGGTGAAGATCTGCGGGGCTTGCCGGCAGGTTTGTCGAAGTCCATGTCGCTACTTCGGGGATTCAGCCAGGACCTTGAGCGCCATCGCGGCGCGGAAGTACTTGTTCTACCCGGCGCCCTCCAATGTCGAAATCGGCTGGAGCACACGATTGGGCGGGTTGAATGTCGGCTCTAGCGCCCGCGCCGCCGGCGCCTGCCCTCGATCAGCCGCTCGATCACGTCGTCGCTCCAGTCCTCCGTGCGGAGCAGTCGGTAGCGCTCGGCGACAATCCGCATGTAGGCCTCGGTCTCTGTGCGGTTACGGATCAGATCCGCTTCCCGCAGCATGGCCACGACCGGGCGGTACTCATTTTCGAGCCACAGCTCCGCCGTCTCCCTACGGCTCAGCGGCTCCCCCCGATCCTGGATCGCGCGGAACGCCCAAGCCTCCACGCTCTCGGCCAGCTCGGCGTAGTCCCAGGGGTCCGAGAGCGAGATCTCGGCCTTCGCCCCGGCCGACAGCGGGACACGCTCGAAGAACTCACGTTCGAGGCTCTTGAGCGGAAGCTCCCCCAGCCGCATCGCCCGGCTGGCGCCCACCCGGGTGATCACCTCGGTGACGTAGGCGTCGATGTCCTCCCGGCCGAGGGCACGCGCGACGGAGACGCGATGGTGACCGTCGCGGACGAAGTGGATCTCGCCGACCCGCAGCAGGTCGATCGGCGGCATCGACTCGCCCCGCCGCATTGCCGCGGCGATCTGCTCCCAACGGCCGCGGACCCGGCCCGAGATCGGGCGGAAGCGGCGGTCGAAGTCCCGAGCCCGGTCCACTGTGCCGACGATCGAGTCGAGCGCGACCACCCGGAGGCCGAGGGCGCGTTCGCTCTCGAACCCGAGCGCCGCGATCACCTCCTCGTACGGCAGGATCACGCCCACGTCGTCGGGCCCGGTGCGCAAGCGCGCAGCCAATCTCGCCAGCGTGGCGCGGCGGCGGGCGCGCAGGAAGTCGTGCTGCGCGTCGAGGCCCGGCACCCCGGTGGAGCGCGGCGTAGGCGTCATGGCCGCCCGGAGATCAGCTGGATGGCGCTGCGGGCTGGGGTGGTCTCGCCGGCTGTCCCGCTCCAGGCTCGGCGGCGAGCAGGCTCGCTCCGCTCTCCGGGTCGAACAAGTGCAGGTGCCAGGAGTTGAACCACAGCTCCAATCCCTCGCCCTTGCGAACCTGGCTCGCAGCCTCGAGCCGCGCCACCATCTGGCTGCCCTCGTGCGAGTGCGGCAGGTCGGCCGCGCCCGCGTCCTGCGCCAACTCCTCAAGATGGCTGGAGGAAACCCGCTCGGAATCGACGACGAAGTAGGCGTAGTACTCGGCTCCCATCGACTCGAGCACGTCGATCTTGGTCTTGAAGGTCGTGCCGCGAGACTTGTCGCCGACCAGGCTCGCATCCTCGAAGTCCTCCGGACGCAGCCCGGCGATCACCCCCCGCCGGCCGCCACCCGGTCCAGCGTTCAGCTTCTGCAGGAGCTCCTGGGGCAGCGCGACGTCGCCGAACGGCAGGCGCACCTTGTCGCCGTCGAGCTCGCCGGGTAGGAAGTTCATCGATGGGGAACCGATGAACCCTGCGACGAACAGGCTGTTGGGCTGGGCATAGAGCTCGCTCGGGGGCCCGACCTGCTGCAGGATTCCGGCCCGCATCACTGAAATCCGATCCCCGAGCGTCAACGCCTCGGTCTGGTCATGCGTGACGTAGATCATCGTCGTGTTGAGCCGCTGCTGGATCCGGGAGATCTCCGTCCGCATCTGCACGCGCAACTTGGCGTCGAGGTTCGACAGCGGCTCGTCCATCAGGAACACGCTCGGGTCACGGACGATCGCCCGCCCCATCGCCACCCGCTGGCGCTGGCCACCGGACAGGTTGGCCGGCTTGCGGTCGAGATGTTGCTCGAGGTCGAGGGTCTTCGCCGCGTCGGTCACCTTGCGGTTGATCTCCTCGTCGGGCACCTTCGCGAGCTTCAGCGCGAAGCCCATGTTCTCCCGCACCGTCATATGCGGGTACAGCGCGTAGTTCTGGAACACCATCGCGATGTCGCGGTCCTTCGGGGCCTTGTCGTTGACGACCGTGCCGCCGATCTTCAGCTCGCCTTCGGAGATGTCCTCGAGCCCCGCGACCATCCGCAGCGCCGTCGACTTCCCGCACCCCGATGGGCCCACCAGGATCATCAGCTCGCCGTCGGTTACATCGAGGCTCATGTGCTTGACGGCCTCGTAGCCATCGGGATAGCGCTTGGTGACATCGTTGAGTTGGATTTCGGCCATCTCTGGGCTCCTTATCAGTCTTAACCCTTGACGGCGCCCGCGGTCAGGCCGGCGACGATTCGGCGCTGGAACAGCAGCACCAGCAGCATTACAGGCACGGTCACGACCACCGCGGCCGCGGCGATGTCTCCGATCGGCTGGGTGAACTGGGAGACGCCGGGAAACAGGGCGATCGCGGCCGGCACCGTCTCGGCCCTGGTCGTTGACGTCAGCGAGATCGCGAAGATGAAGTCGTTCCAGCAGATGATGAAGACGATGATGAAGGTGGTCGCTATGCCTGGCATGGCGAGCGGCGCGATCACCTTGCGGAAGGCCTGGGCGGGCGTCGCGCCGTCTACCTGAGCCGCCTGTTCAAGCTCCCAGGGGATCTCGCGAAAGAACGCCGACAGCGTGTAGATCGACAGTGGAAGCGCGAACGTCATGTACGGGATGATCAGCCCGGGCCACGTGTCGTACAGGCCGATGTTCCGCCACAGGCTGTAGAGCGGCCCGACCAGCGAGACCTGCGGGAACATCGCCACGGCCAGTGCGACGGCGAGGATGATCCGCTTGCCCGGAAAGTCCAGCCGGGCGATCGCGTATGCGGCAGCACCCGCCAGCGACACGGCCAGCGTGGTTGCGATCAGAGCGATTCCGATGGAGTTGCGGAGCGCGCTGGTGAACACACCGGCTTTGAAGATGTCCGAGTAGTTGGACAATGTCCATTGGTGCGGAATGAAGCTGCCGTCGGTTACGGTCGCCGGCGTCTTCAATGACAGCATCAGGATCCACAGCACTGGAACGAGCGAGAGGACGACGATCACCAACAGGGCCAGCGACCAGCCGCTGCGCTGCTTGAGCCGATCATTCATGTGGTTTCGCCTCCCGGGGCCGCGCCGGCGCCAAAGCCCTTGATGAACACGAACGCGATCAGCGCTACGAGCAGGAACAGCAGCACCGAGACCGCCGAGCCCAGACCGAGGTTCAGACGGTCCAGCAGGGTGCTGTAGTTCAGCATCGAGATCGACTCGGTCCCCTGGGCGCCCTGGTTGAAGATGTAGATCGTGTCGAAGATCCGGAACGCGTCAAGCGTGCGGAACAGCAACGCGACGAGGATTGCCGGCTTCATCAGCGGGACGGTGATCCGCACGAAGCGCTGCCAGGTCGTGGCGCCGTCGACCTTCGCCGCCTCCTGCAGCTCGTCGGGCACCAGCGCCAGCCCGGCCAGCAGCAGCAAAGCCATGAACGGCGTGTTCTTCCAGACCTCGGTGATGATGATCGCGACGTAGGTGGTGAATTGGTGACTCAGCGGGTCAGTGGTCAGGCCCAGCAGCTTCGGGATCCAGCCGCTGTTCAGCGACCATGCGTACTCCCACGAGTACGCCGCGACGACAGCGACGATGGCATAGGGGACGAGAGCGATCGCCCTTAACCCACCGCGGGCGAAGATCGCCCGGTGCATCGCCAGGGCGAGCAGCATGCCCAGCACGAACTGGATGCTCACGCTGACCACGGTGATGATCGCGGTGTGCAGGACGTCCTGCCACCACACCGGCGAGGTGAGCACGTGGCCGTAGTTGGACAGACCGATGAACTTGGTCGCATTTGGGAAACGCAGATCGGAGCGCTGGAGAGATAGGATGACGGCGTCGATCACCGGGTAGGCCACGACGGCGAGCATCACGATCGCCGCGGGCCCGACCAGCATCGCCGCCAGCCGTCGCTCGCTCTTGGCGCGCTCGCTGAGGTGCTTGCGCTTCCCGCTGGGGGCTGCGGTCGCCTGTCGGGGGGTGGCGATGGCGTCCGTGCTCATAGCAACGCTCCCGATGACAGCGCCTTCTTGATCTCATCCCTGAGCGTGCTGACCACGCTGGACGGACTGATGCTTGAGGTGGGGGAAAGCGACTTCTGAATGGCGAGTGAGACGTCAGCGTAGGCAGGGGTCTTCGGCCGGAGCCCGTAGTGCTCGATCTGCGCCTTCAGAATCGCATGAAATGGATACTGCTTGGCGATCGCCGTCTGGTCATAAATGCTCGCGGCCACCGGTGCTAGCCCGCCCTTGATCGCATCCACGACCTGGTTTTTCGGCTGGGTCAGGCACTTGATTGCCTCAAACGCCTGCTTGCGGATACTTCGAATAGGCGGAGACGCCGAGGTTGTAACCGCCGATCGATACCTTCGGTGCGGTGCCCGGGGTTACCGTGGGGAATGGGGCGTAACCCATCTTCTTTTGGATCCCGGCCTTCTGAGCCGCCGGCCATACGAACGGATAATTGATCTCGAACGCCGCGGCGCCCTTCTCGAAGCCGACTCGAGCGTCATCCTCCTTATTGGTATTGAGCGACGGATCGGCGGCCGGCGAGGTGGCGAGCCGGCGCATGATCGAGGCGGCGCGGGCGGTCCTCTGGTCGACGACCACCTTGTTGTTCTGGGTGATGATCTGTCCGCCGCCGGAGTCGACGAGCGAGTTGAACCACACGACAAGGCCCTCGTACTGCGCTCCCTGCTCTTCGATGTAGTGCGGCTTGCCCTGCTTGGCCAGCGCGATCGCCTCGTTGATCATCTCGTCCCAGGTCTTGGGCGGAGTCTTGACCAGGTCCTTGCGGTACCACAAGAGCTGGGTGTTGGAGTTGATCGGTCCGGCGAAGAGCTTGCCCTGCCAGGTGGCGGTGTCGATCGGTCCCGGGAGATCGCCTTTGGTCTCCTGTGCAGCGAGGGCCGCCGGCCAGGGCCTGATCCATTTGGCGGTGGCGAACTCGGCGGTCCAGTCGACGTCCATCGCCAGGATGTCGATCGAGGAATCCTTGGCGGCCAGCCGGCGGACGAGCGAGACCCGCTGCTGGTCGGAGGCGGTGGACAGCAGGTTGATGCTGATCTTGTACCTGCCGCCGGAGGCAGCGCTGCAGTCCTTCGCGGCGGTGGCAAACGAGCCTGAGGGCTCCGGGAAGACATACCAGTTGAGCGTTCGCGGGCCCGTGCCGGAGGAGCCGCAGCCGCCGATCACGAGCACCGTCCCGAGGACGGACAAGGACGAGACACCTCGCCTCCAGATCCTCATCGCATTGAAACCTTGACCCGCCCCGATGGGCCCGTCGCTGTCACCAGCAACCGCTGTCTCTCACGAACCCTCCTCCTCTGGCTGCGTTCGCAATCTACCCACGTCGCCAGGCCGCTAATCGGGCGCCGATGACGATCACCCTGCGAGGCGGCGGCTCCACCGCCAGGGTCTGGGCTCGCCGCGGCGGGGTCGTCCCGCCCGTGGCCGACCGAGAAGATCAACCGCTCTCAAACCCGACCCCCCGAAACGAACGAGCCCCGGATGTTCGGAGGCCTCATGTGCAGCTCTCTTGAGTAGCGGGGGCCCGATCCGTCCGCAGGAGTGACGCCCGGATCGTCGAGCATTACTTGCTGGCGGCCTAGTGCTCGGCTGCCGCTGGAGCCGCGAGACCTGGTGCTCGCATTTCGCGCATCTCGATCGTCAGCACCCGGTCTCGTCAGCTGGGGGTTTCCGATCTTGCATAGGCGACACGCATTGGTTGCTCGCAGCCGCCGGCCGTGCTTGTGGCGAGGAGCGGGGAAGGTTTGGCTGCGTGGCTCGGACCTGCTTTGTTCGCCGTGCGGGCCCAGTGGCGCGATCTCTGCTCGGTCTGGTCAACCCGTGGGTTGAGTTCTGAGATCAACCTGGGGTTCAACCCTGAGGCCGACGACAGACAAGCGTTTGAAGCAGATCATGGCCCCTATGACCATTACCGATTACCTCATCAACGCAGTGTTCGTCCTTATTGTCTTCCGTCAAGCTCGCGAGCGCGAGCTTGATCGTCGTAGCGTGGTTATCCCGTTGGCGATCGTCGCCTACGTCGCCCATCTGTATGTCCACTCGATCCCGACCGCCGGGAACGATCTGGTGCTGATCGGCGCGCTCGGGGCGGTCGGCCTTGCGCTCGGCATTGCCAGCGGTTTCGCTACGCAGGTCCGTGCCGGCGAGAATGGTCTCGCGGTCGCGCGGGTGGGCTGGATCGCCGGCGCCCTGTTGATCGCGGGGATCGGCTCACGGATGGTGTTCGAGTTCGCTCTCTCGCACGGGGCGCACCACGCGGTCGCCACCTTCAGCATCGCCCACCAGATCGGCGAGACCGCCTGGCCAGTGGCGCTGGTGTTGATGGCGCTCCTCGAGGTCAGCACTCGGATCGCGATCGTCCAGCTCCGCGGCCACCACGCGGTGGAGTCCAGCGTCGCGATCCCCGCCGCGGCATGACCAGCGACCTCCCACGTCCCAATCTCAGGCCCGCCCCTGGACCGCGTTCTATCGTCCCCACAGCGGTGACCGAATCAGGGCTAGGCTCAGGGCCAGACAGCGAGCGGATCGTCGAGGCTCGGGCGCGGGCTCAGGAGCGCCTGCACCGCCAGCGACAGTCGCTGCGTCCGCTCGGCTGGGCGGTAATCCTCGTAGTGGCGCTCGGCAGCACCAACAGCCATCCGGTGCCTGGGGGGAAGGGCAAGGGACTCGCGGTGACGCTCGCGCTGTGTGTGTTCGCCGCGACGCTATTGATCGCCATCCGCGACCGGTTTCCCGAGCGCAGCCTCTGGCTGCAGGCGGCTGTGATCGCGGTGATGGGCGCCGCCGGTGTCGCGATCGCGGGGCTTCAGCTCAAGGGAGCCACCGGCGTCGCGGCCGGGGTGGCGGCGTTCTTGGCGCTCACTCGGCTGCCGTTCAAGGCGGGCGTTGCGCTGGCTGGTGCGGTGACGGTAGCGCTCGCTGTCGTCACGGCGATCGCCGGCAGCTCGTCGTCGGCTGTCACAGCCGAGGTGCTGGTGACGGGGCTGCTTGGGGTCGTGGCGCTCTTCCTCAGGCGGTCGCGGGAGAGCCAGGATCGGACCGAGCTGTTGATGGCCGAGCTTGAGGATGCGCGGGATGAGCAGGCCCGTGCGGCGGCAATTGCCGAGCGCGGCCGGATCGCGAGCGAGCTGCATGATGTGCTCGCGCATTCCCTGTCCGGCGCCGCGATCCAGCTGCAGGGGGCGCGCAAGCTCGCCGACCGTGAACACGTCACGCCGCGTCTCAGTGACGCGATCGATCGCGCCAGCGAGCTCGTCAAAGCCGGACTTGCCAACGCCCGCCAAGCCGTCGGCGCACTGCGCGGAGACCCGCTGCCTACCCTCGCCCAGCTTCCGTCGCTGATCGAGAGCTACAAGACCGACATGAACCTCGACGTCACGCTGCGGATTGAAGGCGAGTCCCGGACGCTCCGGGCCGATCCAAGCCTCGCGCTATACCGCGGCGCACAGGAAGCGCTGACGAACGTCGCGCGTTATGCGCCGAGCGCGTGCACGACGGTCACTTTGCGCTACGGACCTGAACGCACCACGCTGTCGGTCGACAACGGACACTCGGCGACCCCGGCCCATGAGGGTATGGGCGGAGGCCGGGGACTTGCGGGGCTCCGTGAGCGCGTGGCACGCGCCGGCGGCACCCTGTCGGCCGGCCCGACCGCCGAGGGCTGGCGGATCAACATCGAGGTACCCGGGTGACAATCCGCGTCCTGATTGCAGACGACCAGCCGGTCGTGCGCGACGGGCTCGCGATGCTGCTCGGCCTGATCGACGACGTCGAGATCGTCGCCACTGCTGCCGACGGAATCGAGGCGGTCGAGCGGGCCCGCGCTGAGCGGCCCGACATCGTGCTCATGGACCTACGGATGCCGCGCCTCGAAGGCGCGGACGCGACCCGGCAGATCCTCGCCGCGTACCCCGAGACCCGGGTACTGGTCCTGACGACCTACGCGGATGATCAGTGCCTCTTCCCGGCACTGCAGGCCGGCGCGCGCGGCTATCTGACCAAGGACGCGACCGCCGAGGAAATCGAGCATGCGATCAGGGCACTCATCGCCGGCCACACCCACCTCGATCCCGCTGTGCAGCAGCGGCTCGTGACTGCTGTCCTCGATCAGACTCCGCTGACACGCCTCGGTGAGCCAATGCCGGGATCAGCGCCCAACCTCCCGGACGAGCTCACGCCACGCGAGATCGAGGTGCTCAAGCTAGTTGCCCTCGGCCTTTCAAACGGCGAAATCGCCGACAAGCTCGTTCTCAGCAACGCAACGGTCAAGACCCACATCAACCGGATCTTCTACAAGACCGGCGCCCGAGATCGCGCCCAAGCCGTGCGCTACGCCTATAAACACGGGCTGGCATAGGGCCCAATGATCCGGGTGGTGCCCGCGTCGCGGGTGTCGGATCGGGGTGGCCTCGTTGGTCCTTTGGAGGACGTTCCTGCACGTGCGCGTTTCGGCGCGGGTTCCGGTCGGTGGCGGGATTCGAACCCGCGACCTTCGGGTTATGAGCCGACGACCTCCGTCCGGCGCCTGGTGAAGCCGGGGGCTGATGACGGTCGCACTTGAGCGGGTAGGGTCCCGAGTGTGACCAACGGAGCTCATCGCGGCGACGTGAAGCGGCAGGCTGGGTGGCTGCCCGAGCAGGATGCACTGGAGTCCTGGCTCGAAGGTCATCGCGAGCGCGTGGAAGCCAAGCGGGAACAGGTGGTGCTCCACCCGGTGATGCAGGAGTTCCAAGAGCTGATCCAGGCCGACGCCATCGTTCGGATGTACCTGAACGAGATGATCGCCCAGGTGCCGAGCGCGAAGCCCTACAACCAGCGGCATCTGGAGAGCGTCGAGCAGTTGCTGCGCCTGATCAACGAGGTGCTGACGATGGCGCCCGAGTTCGGCGAGCAGACGCGTCACGCTAGCCGCTGAACGCGATCCTCGACTGGACGATGGGGACGCCGGCGGGGTTCGCCACCTACCGCGACCCCAGAGTCAACGCGATCCTGAAGAAGATCCTCAACGCCTGGTGCGAGTTCCTCAGCGGCGCCGACTCGCGCTATGTGCTCAACGACTCATCGAGCGGGTGGAAATCCGCGGAGGCCCAGCGGGCGGTCGGGATGGACCAGTTCGAGCACGACCCCGATGACGAGTACTGGGGGTTTGCGTCGTGGAACGACTTCTTCACGCGACGCTTCAAGGACGGCCAGCGACCCGTGGCCTCACCGGACGACGACAGCGTGATCGCCAACGCGTGCGAGTCGACCCCGTACCGAATCAGCACAGACGTGCAGCGCCAGGACCGCTTCTGGATCAAGAGCCAGCCGTACTCGCTGTACGACATGCTGGCCGCACGACGAGTCGGTCGACGGCTTCGTCGGCGGGACCGTCTACCAGGCGTTCCTGAGCGCAACCGACTACCACCGCTGGCACAGCCCCGTCGCCGGCACGATCGTCCGCGCCTTCGTTCAGCCCGGCACCTACTACTCCGAGGCAGATTCGGAGGGCGCGGACGCCGTGGAGCCCACGAGCTCCCAGAGCTACCTCGCGCACGTCGCGGCCCGCGCGATCTTCGTGATCGAGGCCGACAATCCGGTGATCGGGCAGCTGGCGTTCGTGGCGATCGGCATGTCGGAGGTGTCCTCCTGCGTCCTCCGATCCGAGCTGACACCGGGGCACCGGGTTGCGAAGGGCGAGGAGCTGGGCTACTTCCAGTTCGGCGGCTCGACACACTGCGTGGTGTTCCGGCCCGGAGCGATCGCCGAGTTCTCGCTGGCGGCGATTCCGCAGCCGCAGGCGTCTGATCCGACGACGGTGAAAGTTCGGTCGAGGCTGGCTGTGGCGAACTCGCCAGGCTAGGGGTTCGCTTCCGGTGACCGCGGTCGCGGCGCGTCGACGACCGACGCGTCGTCGCCGAGCGGTACGCGGCGTTGGATTCGCGGGAGGTGCTCACCGAAGACAGCTAGACGGAGACTGTCGCCGCGGCTCGGTACGCGACCGTCCATCGGTCAGCGGTCGAGCCGCGACCTCCGGCTCCGCACGCAGCGCGGGTTCCGCCGGCGAGGAGCGCTACCCGCCCTCCGTGAAAACGACTCCGAGCCGCTCCCGTCGTCGGCAGTTGCCAGCGTCCTATTCGGGTCACGCCGACGCACTCCACCACTGCGCGATAGCTTTTCCGGTATGGCCCGCTTTGAGCTCTCAGGCAAGGTCGCCCTGGTCACTGGCGGGGCACGCGGTATCGGCGAGGCGACGGCGCGCGAGCTGATCGCGCGCGGCGCCTCGGTCACCATCGTCGATCTGCGCCCGGAGCACGTCGAGCGCACGGCAGCTGCGCTGCACGACACGAAGGCCATGGGCCTCGCCGCCGACGTCACTGACCGCGGCGCCATGCAGCGCGCGGTGGCGACGACAGTCGAGCGGTTCGGCGGCCTCGATGTGGTCGTGGCAAACGCCGGCATTTCGCCCACTTCGGCGTCCATGCGAGCGATGGCTACCGAGAACTTCGAGCGCGTGCTCGACGTCAACCTTCACGGCGTCGTTCGCACGGTCGACGCGGCGCTGCCCCAGATCGTCGAGCGCCAGGGTCACGTCGTGGTGATCGCCTCGGTCATGGCGTTCGCCAACGGTTCCGGCGCCATCCCCTACGCGATGAGCAAGGCCGCCGTCGAGGCGCTCGGTCGCGGCCTACGTGTCGAGCTGGCCCAGCACGGGGCGAGTGCGTCGACCGCCTACTTCGGCTTCATCGATACCGAGATGGTTCACCGCGCGGTGGACGCCGACCCGCAGGCCGAGCGGATCTTCAAGGGCATCCCGGCCCCGTTGCGCAAGCGCATCCCGCCCGCGACCGCTGGAGCGGCCATCGTTGCGGGCATCGAGGCACGGGCTCCACGAATCATCGAGCCCAAGCGCTGGAAGCTCGTTTTCGCGCTGCGCGGGGTGCTGATGCCGCTGATCGACGCGCGGATGGAGTCCGACGCCAACACGCAGGCGATCATGCGAGCCGTCGACGCCCGCGGCGACGACGAGCAGCCGACAACGGCATAGGACCCGCGATTGCAGCAGCGGAGGCGGGATGAGGTTCCCGTCACGAGCGTTGCACCGCGCGTCGCCCGACGCCGCCGCGTGCTGCGAGCGGCCGAGTTACGCGCGATGTTCGTCCAACGCCCGCACGCGCCGCCTGCTCGATGTGACGTTGGTGAGCCCGTCCCGGGTTCGCATCGAGCGGCACGCGTCCCGAGTGATGTTCGATTAGTCCTCGCCGAGCACGATCCACTGCACGACGCGCGACGCGCGACCGCGCATCATCCGCCAAGCTCGGCCCGTCGGACCGATTGACGTATGGCTCTCCCGAGCGCGTCCGCAGCCTCCCGTGACATTCAGCCATGGCCAGGACACCCAGGGGCGTACTCGTCGCTCGTCAATCCTCGGCGGACCCGCCGTCGCGGGTGTCGAATCGGGGCGGCCTCGTTGGGTTCCTGGAGGAAGTCCCTGCACACGCGGATTTCGACGCGGGAGTGAGTCGGCGGCCCGATCCGTCCCTGGGAATGACGCCCGGATCGTCGAGCGCTAGCTGCGTGACGGCTGCGGACGGCGTTTCGGACCGCTCGAGGTCGACTAGATGGGCCCAGCTCAGCGCAGGGCCCATGAGCGCACAGTCGCCTGAGCGCTGGCGCCGCTCCAGGAGCACCGACGAGGGGAGACCACCGTTCTGGGCTTGCAGGAAACGAGAGCGACGGGTGCAGCCGCGAGACGACGAATCGCCGAAAGCCGCGCTACCTGAGCCCCGACAATCAGGAGCGGCGGCCCATGGCGAAAGTTCAGGCCGGTGCGCAGCCGTGCTTCGGGCTGCTCGAAATGTCCCGCTGTATCTGCTCCCCGAAGCCAGCGTCCTGCTCGCGACTATCTCCGAGCGACGCGCCAGCGCGCGTAACCGGCGGGACGGCGTCCTGACCGAGCCAGCCTAGTTTCCGGCCAGTAGCCCGCCGAGTACATCCAGGGGCACGATGATCATGCCTATCTTATGCAGCATGTGCTCGCGAGCCGACATCTACACCCGCTTCAACCGGCTCGTCGGCGACCTCGACTATCCCATGTTCATCGTCACGACTCGCGCAAGTTACGACGAGCGGGCAGGATGTCTGATCGGGTTCATGACGCAGTGCAGTATCGATCCGCCGCGGGTGCTTGCGTGCGTCTCGAAGGCAAACCGCACCTACCGGGTGGCGCAGCGTGCGGAGGTCATCGCCGTGCACTTCGTCCCGGCCGCGGCCACGCGGCTGGCGGATCTGTTCGGCGGGCTCACGGGAGACGATCACGACAAGTTCGCGGAGTGCGCCTGGAAGGAGGGGCCGGGCGGCGTTCCGATCCTCGAGGAGTGCCGCAACTGGTTCGCCGGCCGGGTGCTCGAGCAGCTGGAACTCGGGGATCACTGCGGCTTTCTGCTCGATCCGCTCGAGGTGTCCTTTGAGATACCGCAGTCCGAGTTCACCTTCCACCGCGCACGTCGCATCGAGCCGGGACACGCGGCATGATGGCGGAGGCGCCGGTAACGCCTCGAGCGCCGAGGCTGTCGCGACTGCGGGAGGCCGCCGGGGCCTCGACCGACTCCGACTGCTAGCGGCCGGGATTCCCCGCGAAGGGACAACACCAGGATCGGGCGGAGACGGACCCGCGCTCACCACCCGCAGAGCCCACTACCCGCCAGCCTTGATCCGTGCGCCGACTGCTGCTTTCCATGCAAGGCCTTTCTATGCAAGGCGATAGGCAGCGGGCACCATCGACCGGCGATCAGTATCGCGCGAACGCGACCGCCCTGAGTCGTCGCACCGCCGATACCGCACCGACGCTCGGCCGGCTGGACGACTGCTTTCGCCCCCCGACCCGGACCGAGCCGACGAGCCCTTCGACGACGAAAGAGCGACAAGGCGCGACTGCGCCTGACGAACCTTCGCCACGCTTGCGATCGCCTGGCCGTCGAGGTCTCCTTTGAAGTTCGGACGTGCCTGCGCGCGCGCAGCCAGGCGGTATCCCCTTTGCGCGGAAAGCGGGGGATGCGCCACGCTGGATCGTCCGCTGATTGCCGCCGATGCGTAAGCACCGCTGGCCTGAATGCGGGATCTCAGCCACCGTCAGCGAGGCCGTCGCCAATACCCTCCAGAACGCGAACGGCCTCCCGAAGGAGGCCGTCGACGTCACTCAAAGGGACATAGCGGGGGCGGGATTCGAACCCGCGACCTTCGGGTTATGAGCCCGACGAGCTACCAGACTGCTCCACCCCGCGGCGGATTCCTATATTTAGCAGACAGCAGCGCAAACGTCGATTGGTGTTCGGCTAAGCGCCACCGGCCGGCGGGCCGGCTCGCCAGGCCGGCGCCGCCACTGCAGCAGCAATTCCGCGATCCAGCTGTCGATCACATGGCCGTCGCTCATGCTGCCTCCGCGTACGAGGCGTCGGGCTCGAGATCGACCAGATGCGCCTCGGGATCGCCCGCCGTGGCGACCTCCTCGCCGAGCCGCACCTTGCGCAGCACCGTCGCGCTGATCAGGAACGCCGCGAACGCGATCGAGGCCGAGATCACCCACGCCAGGTGGTAGCCGCCGGTCAGCGCCGAGGCTCGCGAATGGCCCTCGGCCAGCAGCGTCGAGGTCCGGGATGTCGACAGCGTCGCCAAGACCGCCAGCCCCAGCGCGCCACCGACCTGGACGGTGGTATTCACCAGGCCCGACGCGAGCCCCGAGTCCTCCGCCGTCGCCCCGGACATCGCGAGTGTCATCAGCGACGGGAACGACAGGCCCGCCCCGATCCCGAGCAGCAGCATCGAGGGCAGCAGGTCGACGCCGTAGCTCGCATTCACGGGCGCGCGCGTGAGCCAGGCCAGCCCGACGGCGAGCATCAGCAGGCCCGCCATCAGCGTCGCCTTGGGCCCGAAGCGGAAGTTGAGCCGCGCCGAGAACCCGAGCGAGAGCACGCCGATCCCCAGGCTCACCGGGAGGAATGCGATGCCCGTCCCGATCGCGCTGTAGCCGAGCACGTGCTGCATGAACAGCACGCCGAGGAAGAACATCCCGAACAGCGCCGAGACCATCAGCATCTGGACGACGTTCGCCCCGGCGACGTTGCGTGAGCGGAACACACCGAGCGGGATCAGTGGCTGCCGGGCGGTCGCCTCGCGGACGACGAAGCCGGCGAGCAGCACGAGCGCAATCGCGAGGAATCCGAGCGTGCGGGCAGAGCCCCAGCCGTAGTCCCCGGCCTTGACGATCGTGTAGACGGCGAGCATCACGGCGGCGGTCACGAGCCCGGCACCGGCGACGTCGATGTGACGGCTGATGCCCGGGACCTCGCCGTCGGGCTCGACGACCCGAATCGCGAACAGCGCGGTCAGCACCCCGATCGGCAGGTTGATGAAGAAGATCCAGTGCCAGTCGATCGTCTGCGTGACGACGCCGCCGAGCAGCAGGCCGAGCGAGGCGCCGGCCGACGCGACGAAGCTGTACACGCCGATCGCCCTCGCCTGCTCACGCGGCTCGGGGAACATCGCGACGACCATCCCGAGGATCACCGCCGACGTCAGCGCGCCGCCGATGCCCTGGATGAACCGCGCGGCGATCAGCAGCGCCTGGCTCTGGGCGACGCCGCAGAGCAGCGACGCCGTGGTGAACAGGGCGAGCCCGAACATGAAGACGCGCTTGCGCCCGATCAGGTCGCCGAGCCGCCCGGCGAGCAGGAGCAGCCCTCCGAACGTGATCAGGTAGGCGTTGACGACCCAGGCGAGGTTCGACTGCGAGAAGCCGAGGTCGTGCTGGATCGACGGAAGCGCGACGTTCACGACGGTCGAGTCGAGAATGATCATCAGCATCCCGACGCACAGCACGACGAGCGCGATCCAGCGCCCGCTGTCGTCGGATCTCGTGGGGGTGAGGAGTCGTGTCATGGGGCCGTGTCCTTTGCTGCCGAGTTCGTGGTCCGCTTCGTACCGTAACAGATCGTCCGCTGTCGGATCATCTGTTGCGGACCCAGCCTAGCTCCTGCCCCCGATCGAGCAGAGCGAGGACCGCGCAGCACGCGGCGGCATCAGCGAGCGACGCGCCCGGCGCTCAGGCCCGGCGACGAACCGACTTGCAGGCCGCGGGCTCGGCGAGCCGTTCGCGGACGAGCCGGGCGAGGATCCCGAGGAGCGCGTTGCCGTCGGCCTCCCCCAGCGACGCGAGGACGTCCTCCTGGACGCTCACGATGACCTTGTTGCCCGCCGTGAACTTGCGCCGCCCGGCGGCCGTCACCTCGATGACGTGCGCCCGGCGGTCGGTCGTCGAGGCCACGCGCTTGGCGAGCCCGGCCTCCTCGAGCGCGTCCAGGGTCGCCACCATCGTCGTCTTGTCGAGCCCGACGAGCTCAGCGAGCTGCTTCTGGGTGTGCGCCCCCGTCTGGGCCGCGCCGAGGACAGCGTGACCGCGGGGCGTGATCCCGGTGGGCACGAACGCCGCGGCGAGCTCGCTGGCCAGGGCGTGACTCGCCTGCGCGAGCAGCCAGTTGAGGTTGCCGGCCAGGCACTCCGGACACTCGTCCGTGTCGCCCTTCAGTGCTTCCGGCTTGTCAACCACGGCAGACATAGGTGTCTGAGGATATCAAGATCGGTCTGCCGGAAAACAATCCGCTACCGGACGAGTTGGGCTCGGAATCGATGTTTGAGGTCTGCCGGAGCGGTGATGCTTGAACGAATGGTTCTGACTCGCATCCAGAAAACAGTGCTGCTCCCGATCGTGGTTGCCGTGGCCGCGTTCGCCTTCGGACGGTTCGTCGGCAGCGCGAGCGCCTCCGGGTACTGCGATCCGCTCGGCGGATGTTCCTTCGTGAAGGTGTCGCCGAGCTCCGTCAAGGCCGGTTCGGTCACGAAGATCTACGGTACGACCGGCGGCTGCCGGGCGGTCACGCTCTACTCGCGCGCGTTCAAGGGTGCGCATCACAGCTTCGCCGGCCTCCCCGCCATCTACGTCAAGGCGGCCCGGGGCGGCAAGTTCTCGGTCCGCGTGCGGATCGCGCATTCGGTCCGCTCGGGCCGGTACGGCGTCGGCGGACGTTGCGGTGGCGGGCATTTCGGCTCGGCCACGCTCAAGGTCCACCACTAGCTGCGCACTCCTGAGGCTTCCGACCGGGCGACCCGTCGCCGTCCGGCCGGTTTTCAGGGGCCTGCGGACGCCACTTTCTCCACCGCACGCGGGATTCACCGGAATTCCGACGTTCTCAGGCCGACGTTTCTCGGCTCGACCCCCGATCTTCGGGGAAGGCCTTGAGGTGCGGGGGCGTCAACAACGAGGAGGGGAAATCCGTGTCCACTGGAGTCATCATCGCCATTGCCGTCGTCATCGTTCTGATTGTCGGCGTGATCGTGGCGCTCGCTTCGCCGCAGGCGCGCGTCAAGCGCAGACAGCGTGAGCTGGAGGAGCGGCGCGACCACGTCGCCGGCCAGCATCGCGAGCAGGCCGGCCTGCGCAACGAGCGGGCCGAGGCCGCCGAGTCACGCGCCCAGCTCGCCAAGGCCGAGGCCGAGCGGGCCCGCGCCGACGCCGAGCGGGAGCGGGCCGAGGCTCAGCTCCATGAGGCCCGCGCCAACGTCCACGAGCAGGGTCTCGCCGACCACGAGCTCGTCGAGCCGCACGAGCGCGAGCGCTTCGCGGGGACCGCGGCCGCCGACGCCCCCGTCGACCAGGTCGACGAGCGGACCCGTGAGCCAGACGGCGAGCGGACCCGCGAGTCGGACTATGAGCACGCCCGCGAGTCCGATCAGTACACACGTGAGCCGGTCAGCCCCAACGGCGCCGGCAACGATGGCCGCAACGGCTACCGCGATGGGGCGGAGCCAGCGGTCGATTCACAACAGGCGGGACAGCCCACCGGCCGTACCCGCTGACGGCAGCGCGACGGGCGGTCCGGGGCTTGTCACCCGGCCGCCCGGAGCGCACGCGCCGACGCCCGGCCGAGTTGCAGAGCCGGCACGCGATTGGCACAGAGTCTTCACGCGCGCGTCTTGAGTCGTCACAGCGTTTGGCCCGATCCTGTGGGCCATGGCGACCTACACCCAGAAGATCGCGGCCGAGCGCAAGGTCCGAGACCTGCTCGAGAGCGAAGGACTGCCGCTGCCCGACCGGATCGAGTACGGGCATACGTGCATCCGACTCCTGTGGCTCGAGCGCAAGCTGGCGCTGGTCATCGACATCGATGAGCCGCCCGACGGCTTCACGGCCGGCGCGGCGGAGGGCGAGACGATGCGGCACGAGGGATGAGGCGGTTCAGGCGGTTCAGGCGGTTCAGGCGGTTCCGGCCGTCACGAGCCCGCGGCGCGGCGGTAGCGCGAGACGGCGAGCGGCGCGAAGATCGCGATGATCACGAGGATCCACAGCACCGCCTCCCAGATGTTGTTGCGCGCGGGGGTGCCGAGCCACAGCGAACGCAACGCGTCGACGACGATCGTGAACGGGTTCACCCTCGCGAACTCCCGCAGGACCGGCGGCATCGAGGCGATCGGGACGAACGCCGAGGAGATGAACGTCAGCGGGAAGACCGCGATGAACCCGGCCGAGTTCGCCGCCTCGGGCGAGGAGACGATCAGCCCGACGAATGCGAACACCCAGGAGAAGGCGTAACCGAACGCGAGCAGCAGCGCCACGCCGCCGAGCACGTGCAACACGTCGCTGTTGAACGAGAATCCGATGATCACGCCGGTGATCAGGAGGACGGTCATCGAGAGGGCGTTGGTGACGATGTCCGACAGGGTGCGGCCGGCGAGCACCGCGGCGCGGGCCATCGGCAGCGAGCGGAAGCGGTCGACCAGTCCCTTGTGGACATCCTCGTTGAGCCCGAGCGCGGTGACGAACCCGCCGAACGCGATGTTCTGGACGATGATCCCGGGGATCAGGAAGTCGACGTAGGACAGGCCGGGGGTCCGGATCGCGCCGCCGAACACGTAGCGGAACAGCAGCACGAACATGATCGGCTGGACCGTGAACGCGAGCAGCAGGTCCGGCGCGCGCGGGAGCCGGATGAGGTTGCGCTCGGCGATGATCAGGGTGTCGGTGACGAGGCGCCTCATCGGCCGGCCTCCACCCCGGTGCGCTCGTCGGCCCGGTTCGGATCGCCGCCGTCGGGATCCCCGCCGGCTTCGGTGTCCTCCTCGGCGGCACGGCCGGTGAGCGTGAGGAACACGTCGTCGAGGGTCGGGCGTCTGATCGCGAGGTCGTCGACCCCGACTCCCGCCTCATCGAGGCGACGGACGGCGTCGATGATCGCGCCTTGGCGCTCGCGCACGCTGATCCGGACGAGCAGATCCTCGACGGCCGGCTCCTCGTCGCTCATCGGTGCGAGCGCGCGGACGGCGGCGGAGACGTCGGCGCCGGGCTCGAGCTTCACCTCGAGTCGCTCGCCGCCGACCCGGTCCTTGAGCTCGTCGGAGGTGCCCTCGGCGATCAGGCGGCCGTGATCGATCACGGCGATCTGGTCGGCGAGGCGGTCGGCCTCGTCGAGGTACTGCGTCGTGAGCAGGACCGTCGTGCCCTCCGAGACGAGCGTCTCAATCACTTCCCATAGGCTCAGGCGGCTGCGCGGGTCGAGGCCCGTGGTCGGCTCGTCGAGGAACAGGACCGGGGGCTTGGCGACGAGCGCGGCGCCGAGGTCGAGGCGGCGGCGCATGCCGCCGGAGTAGGTCTTGACCGGGCGGGAGGCGGCGTCGAGGAGCTCGAAACGGCCGAGCAGCTCGTTGCCGCGGTCGCGGGCGGCGCGGCGGCTCATGCCGTAGAGGCGGCCGACCATGGTCAGGTTCTCGAGGCCGGTGAGGTTCTCGTCGACGGCGGCGTACTGGCCGGCGAGACCGATGTGGGCACGGAGCTCGGCCTCCTGGCGGATGACGTCGAGGCCGGCGACGCTGGCGGTGCCGGAATCCGGCTTCAGCAGCGTCGTGAGGACGCGGACGAAGGTTGTCTTGCCGGCGCCGTTGGGGCCGAGCAGTCCGAGCACGGTCCCGGCGGGGACGTCGAGCGAGACGCCGTCGAGGGCGCGGACCTCGCCGAAGGACTTGCGCAGGTCGCGGACGCTGATGGCGACGTCGGACTCCGGGCGCGCTGGATCTGGCGGCATGCTTTTCACATTACGCACCCCGCCGATCCGGCCGGTCGCGGCGGCAGGTCGCGCCCGGATGTGGCGAGCGGGGCTCGCGGCGGCGGAAAGCGTGGCAGCATCGCGGGCTCGACCCCGGTCCCCGTTTCGCGCGCCGCCGTTTCACGCGCCGCCGTTTCATGCTCCCCCGGTCCCCCGTTTCGCCGGTACGCCGTCCCGATGTTCAAGCCCAGCTCCAAACGAACCCCCAGCGCGGCGTTGATGGTCGTGACCGTCGCCGTGCTCGCGGGGGCGACGGTGGCGGCGCTCGGGTTCAAGACGGTGACGCCCGTGCCCGCGGGAGTTCCGAAGGGCGCGGACCTGATCACGATCAGCCCCACGACGGTCGGGCGCCCGGTTCCGCAGGGGTTCGTGGGGCTCTCGCTGGAGACGAACGCGGTGGAGCCGTGGACGGGAACCGACCCGAACCACCCGGACCCGGTGCTCGGGACGCTGATCTCCAACCTCGCGCCCGGCGCTCGACCGAGTCTGCGGATCGGCGGGAACACCACCGACCAGAGCTGGTACTCGCCGAATCACGTCCCCCCGCCCCCGGGCGTGCGGTTCACGCTTGACGACACCTGGCTCGGGGTCGCGCGGGCGCTCGTCACCACGACGCAGGCGCGGCCGATCATCGGGCTCAACCTCAAATCGAACGACTCGAAGCTCACCGCCGCGGAGGTCGGGGCGTTCAGCACGATCAGCGGGGCGCCCCCGCAGGGCGGCGCCCGCAAGCCGGTCACCGAGCCGCCCACGCTCGAGATCGGCAACGAGCCCGAGAAGTACCGCACCCAGACCTACACGATCAACCGGAGCCACCACCGGCCGGAGACCCGCACCCGCCGGTACACGTTCCACACCTTCGCGCACGACTTCGCGACGAGCGCCCGGCTCGTCCCCGGCAGCACCCCGCTCGCCGGCCCGGCGATCGGCAACCCGAGCTGGTGGCCACGGATCCCCGCGTTCCTCACCGCCAACCGACGGGTGAGGATCGCGACGGTCCACACCTATCCCCTGCACAACTGCGTCCTGCGCCCCAAGGGGGCGGCCGCGCCGTCGATCGCCCACCTGCTCGCGCCCACGGCCGCGGCCGGCGCCGCGGCGAGCGTCGCACCGCTCGTCGGCCCCGCCCATACGGCGGGCGCGCAGCTCCGCGTCGACGAGCTGAACAGCGTCTCGTGCGGCGGCACCCGCGGGGTGAGCGACAGCTTCGCCTCCGCCCTGTGGGTGATCGACACGCTGTTCGCTCTCGCCGAGCGCGGGGTCGACGGGGTGAACATCCACGCCTTCCCGGGCGCCCCCTACTCGCCGTTCCAGATCGGCCGGGACCCCAGCGGGCGATGGGGCGCGACCGTGAGCCCGCTGTACCTCGGGCTGCTGGCGTTCATCCGGGCCGCCCCGGCCGGCTCACACCTGCTCCACACCGGCACGCCGGACAGCGGCGACCTGCGGATCTGGGCGACCCGCACGGACCGCGGCTCGATCCACGTCGCGCTGCTCAACACCTCGCCCACGACGGCGCACGAGATCGCGATCAAGCTGCCCGACGGGCGGGGGCCGGTGCACTTCGAGCGGCTCGAGGCGGCGAGCCTGGCCGCGACGAAGGGGGCAACGCTCGATGGGCAGTCGTTCGGCACCCGGACGCTCACCGGTGAGCTCCAGGGACACAGGACGACCGTGGAGCTCGACCAGATCGGCCCCCAGATCTACCGGTTGAGGCTCCCGGCGGGGAGCGCCGGGCTGCTGTCCCGCTAGGCCGACGCGCGTGCGAGCGCGGGGCTGCTGTCCCGCTAGGCGGCCTGCGCGCCGAGCCCGGCCAGGACCGCGTCGAGCAGCCCGGGCCAGCGCGCGTCAAGGTCCTCGCGACGCAGCGAGTTGAGCTTGGCGGTGCTCTCGACGCGCTGGCGGATCACGCCGGCCTCACGGAGCACGCGGAAGTGATGGGTGCAGGTCGACTTGACGACCGGGAGGTCGATGCTCCGGCAGGTGCGCTCCTCGCCCCCAGCCAGCGCGGCAACGATTTTCAGCCGTATCGGGTCGCTCAGCGCGTGCATGACGGCGGGCAGCTGGAGCTCCTCGCGCGCGGGGTGCCGAAGCGCGTCGGCTCCGGTCGTCGACACCGCGACGGCGACGGCGGACACCGTGCTCGTGGCCGGGGATCCGTTCGCTGCCGGACCCTCGTCGCCGTTCGCCGCTCCGTTCGCGGACGCGTCGCCCTCGGCCGCCTCCGCAGCCGGGCTCACAACTCCCATACCGCCCCCCTCTGCTTGCCCAGGTTGGTCAGTCATCAGATTGATTGTACGACGCCTGTCGAACGTTCTGATACAGTGTTCGACATCAATCGTACCGTTGACAGCACGACCCCGACGTCGCGGCCCGAGGGTAGCGGGGCAGTCCGGGAATCAGGCGCGCCTTCCGCATTTTCCACGGACCCGAAGGCCGCAAACAGCGGGGAGAAACGGCATCTGCGGGCCACCCTGCTGCTCGCCTGCCTGGCCCAGTTCATGGTCATCCTCGACGTCTCGGTGGTCAACGTCGCGCTCCCGGCGATCCACTCCGGACTGCACTTCTCCGAGGTCGACCTGCAGTGGGTCGTCAACGCGTACACCGTCACCTTCGCCGGCTTCCTGCTCCTCGGCGGTCGCGCAGCCGATCTGCTCGGCCGCCGCCGCGTGTTCGTCGGTGGTCTCGTCCTGTTCGCGCTCGCCTCGCTCGCGGGCGGTCTGGCGAACAGCCAGGGCCTGCTGATCGCGGCCCGGGCGGTCCAGGGCCTCGGCGGCGCGGTGATCGCGCCGGCCAGCCTCTCGATCCTCACCACGACCTTCACCGAGACCTCCGCCCGCAACCGGGCGGTCGGCCTGTGGGGCGCGATGGGCGGCGCCGGCGGCGCCGCCGGGGTGCTGCTCGGCGGGATCCTCACCCAGGCGCTCAACTGGCGCTGGATCCTGTTCATCAACCTTCCGATCGGCCTGCTGGCCGCGTTCTTCGCCCAGCGGATGCTGGCCGAGGGCCGCGATCGCAGCCGCGAACGGAACTTCGACATCCCCGGCGCGCTGACGGCCACCGTCGGCCTGTCGCTCCTCGTGCTCGGGATCGTCCGCACGGACGTCACCGGCTGGGGCTCGGCCCCGACGCTCGGGCTGATGGCCGCCGGCCTCGCGCTGCTGGCGGTGTTCATCCTGATCGAGGGCCGCTTCGCCACCGCGCCGCTGATGCCGCTGCGGATCTACCGGTCGCGGACGCTGACCGCGGCGAACGTCGTGATGCTGATGATCGGCGCGGCGAGCTTCGGGATGTGGTTCTTCGTGTCGCTGTATCTCCAGCAGGTGCTCGGCTACTCGCCGATCCGGGCCGGGCTCGCGTTCCTGCCGATGACGCTGTGCATCGTCGCCGGCTCCACGTTCGCCTCGCGGATCACGATCCGCGTCGGGGCGAAGCCGCTGCTGCTGATCGGGATGCTCCTCCAGACGGCCGGGCTGCTGCTGTTCGCCCAGATCTCGCCCACCGGTGGCTACATCTCCGATGTCCTCGTCCCCTCGCTGCTGATGGCGATCGGGATCGGCCTGTCGATGGTGCCGGCGACGATCTCGGCGGTCGCGGGCGTCGCACCCCAGGAGGCGGGCCTCGCCTCCGGACTGGTCAACACCGCGCGGCTGTTCGGTGGCGCGCTCGGCCTGGCGATCCTGGCCACGCTGGCCACCTCGCACACGAACTCGCTGCTCAGCTCCGGCCACTCGATGCACCAAGCACTCACCGACGGCTTCCACGTCGCGTTCTACGTCGGCGCCGGGATCGCGCTGATCGGTGCCGTCGTGGCGCTCGTCGGCCTCCCCCGGCGCCTCCCGCGCCGGAGCGCCGCGCCCGACGCCCAGCCCGCCACCGCCGAGGTCTAGCCCCCCGGCCCACCGGCGCCGCGAGGACCGCCCCGCTGACGCCGGTCGAGCCGGCTCGCGCCGCGTAAATCCGCCGGGCCGGACATACTCGCCCGGTGGCCCGCCCCGACCACCCGAGCGCGACGCCGGAGCAGGCGCGTACGGCCGACGGGGCACCGCCCACCGAAACCCGGCCGAAGGGCAAGATCGCGCGGGGTAAGGCGGCGGTCCGAAGGGTGGTCAACCATCCCCGCGCCCCGGTCTCGGTCCTCCTGATCCTGCTCGTCGTGTCCTTCGGGGCGCGGCTGTTCCACTTCGAGCTGCCGTGCGCGTCGCCGTGCAAGACGGACGCGAGCCACACACTGATCTTCGACGAGTCCTACTACGTCAACGCCGCCCGGGTGATCGACGGCATCCACCCCGCGCCCGGCGCCCCGTACGCCACCGCCCCACTCCACAGGGATCCGAACGCCGAGCACCCTCAGCTGGCCAAGCTGATCATCGCGGGCGGGATTAAGGTGTTCGGCGACACCCCGTGGGGCTGGCGGCTCGGGAGCGTGCTGTTCGGGATGATCGCGCTCGTCGCGCTGTACGTGCTCGTGCTCTCGCTCGGCGGGAGTCCGTGGCTGGCGACGGGGACGACGGCGGTCATGGCGGCGGACAACCTCGCGCTGATCCACGGCCGAATCGCGACGCTCGACATCTACGTGCTGGCCACGGTGCTCGTGGCCGCCGTGTTCTATGTCCGAGAACACGCGCTGCTCGCGGGGATCGTGATGGGCGTCGCGGGCTGCTTCAAGCTCGTCGGACTCGGGATCCTGCCGGCGTTCGTGCTGCTGGAGATCCTGCGCGTGGCCTGGGCCCGCGGCGGCGATCCCGGGGTGAGACGGACAGCGCTGGAGCGCGGCGCCAAGCTCATGTTCCTGTTCGGCGGGGCGTTCGTGACGCTGGTCCTCGGGATCTGGCTGCTCGACGTCCTGATGCCCGCGTACGACCCGGGGACGAACATCACCTACGCCGGCGACCCGTTCGCCCACATCAGCCACATGCTTGATTACGCGGCGAAGCTGAAGGCCGTCGCCCACGCGACCGGGATCTCCTCCACCCCGTGGCAGTGGCTCCTCGACAAGCGGGAGATCAGCTACGCCCGGGTCGCCGTCAACTCGTTCGCCGGCGGGAAGATGGTGGCCAGCCGGGCGGTGTTCGACGCCCGCGGCGAGATCAACCAGTTCATCGTCCTGCTCGGGATCCCGGCCCTGTTCGCCGCGGTCGCGGCCGCCTGGTACGAGCGCGACCGGCTCGCGGCACTCGGTGCGGCGTGGGCGCTCGGCACGTACCTGCCGTTCCTCGTCCAGTACGTCCTGTTCGACCGGATCTCGTACCTCTACTACATGCTGCTGGTGATGCCCGGGCTGTACATCATCACCGCGCGGATGTTCTCCCCCAGCCGCGTGCCGCGGTGGGCGACGCTGGGGTGGGCGCTCGCGCTGTTCTACAGCTTCCTGGACCTGTACCCGGTCCGGAACCTCTCCGGGCACTGAATGGTCGGCGCGCCCTCCCGCGCGGGCCGCTGATGGCCCGGGTGCTCGTCACCCGTCGCGTCCCCGGGCCCGCGCTCCAGCGGCTCGGCGAGGTCCACGAGGTGGAGGTGTGGCCCGAGCGGATGCCGCCGAGCGCCGAGGAGCTCCGCGCCCGCGCCGCCGACAAGCACGGCCTGCTCACGCTGCTCACCGACCAGGTCGACACCGCATTGCTCGACGCGGCGCCGGACCTCAGGGCGGTGGCCAACCTCGCCGTCGGCTACGACAACATCGACCTCGCCGCGACGGCCGCACGGGGCATCGCGGTCGGGAACACGCCCGACGTGCTCACCGACGCGACAGCCGACCTCACGTTCGCGCTGCTGCTGGCGGCTGCGCGCAAGCTTCCCGATGCGATCACCCAGGCGCAGAGCGGCGACTGGGTGACCTGGGAGCCGGCCGCCCACCTCGGCGCGTCGGTCCACGGCGCGACGCTCGGGATCGTCGGCTTCGGCCGGATCGGCCGTGCGGTCGCCGAGCGGGCCCACGGGTTCGGGATGACCGTTCTGCACACCGGCCGCGACGGCGGCACATCGCTCGGCGAGCTGCTCCCGCAGGCGGACTTCGTCTCCCTCCACGTCCCGCTCACCGAATCCACGCACCACCTGATCGACGCCGACGCGCTCGCGTTGATGCCGGCCCACGCGATCCTCGTCAACACCGCCCGCGGACCGATCGTCGACCAGGCGGCGTTGATCCGGGCGCTCGCGGATGAGAGGATCGCGGCGGCGGCGATCGACGTCACCGATCCCGAGCCGCCGCCCCCTGAGGATCCCGTGCTCCACACCCCCAACCTGCTCGTCACCCCCCACATCGGCTCGGCGACGCGGGCGGCGCGGGAGAAGATGACCGAATTGGCGGTCGAGAACCTGCTCGCCGCGCTCGACGGACGGCCGATGCCCCACCCGGTCGAGGCGCCGGGGCAGGGATGAACGTCGCGGTCGTCGACATCGGCACGAACTCCACACGGCTGCTCGTCGCGGCGATCGACGACGGCCGCATCACCCGGGAGCTCGAGCGCCACTCGAACGTCACCCGCCTGGGGACCGGCGTCGACCGCAGCGGGCGCCTCCAGGAGGAGGCGATGGACCGGGTCTACCGGGTCCTCGCCGAATACCGGGAGATGATCGAGGGCCATCGGTGCGAACGGGCCCCGGCGGTGCTCACGAGCGCGGTGCGCGACGCCGAGAACGGCCGGGCGTTCGCCGACACCGTCCGTGACCGCTACGGGCTCGACCCCCACGTCCTCACCGGCGACCAGGAGGCGGGCCTCACCTTCCGCGGGGCGACCGACGAGCGCGACCCGGACGACCGGACGCCGACGCTCGTCGTCGACATCGGTGGCGGCTCGACCGAGCTCGTGATCGGGACCGGACAGCAGGCCGACTTCCACGTCTCCACCCAGGCCGGCGTCGTGCGGCAGTCCGAGCGGCACATCACCACCGATCCCCCCTCGGCCGACGAGCTGAGAGCACTCCAAGAGGACGTCGATCAGATCCTCACCGCGGCCGTGCCGGAGGACCAGCGCCGGGCGGTGAGGTGCGGAATCGCGGTGGCGGGGACGGCAACGGCGCTCGGGGCGATCGCGCAGCGGCTCGACCCCTACGACCCCGAGAAGGTCCACGGCTACCGCCTCAGCACGCCTGAGCGGGACGCGATCCGCGACCGGCTGACCGCGATGACCCTCGACGAGCGGCGGCAGGTGCCCGGTCTGCATCCGGACCGGGCACCGACGATCATCCCCGGCGTCCTGATCCTGCAGGCGGTGATGGATCTGTTCGGGCTCAGCGAGGTGGAGATCTCCGAGCACGACATCCTCCGCGGCGCCGCCCTCGGCCTGTAGCGCACGCCGCAGATCGACCCCGCGGCCGACAATTTGATGACTAGGCCGACGGCCGCAGGGGTACGCGCAGGGCACCGGGGTTCGACAAGCCGGGCGTGCCGGCATGACGAAGGGAAACAGAATGCGTTCCGTACCCCGGCGGTTGCTCCTGATCTGCGGCGTCGCCGCGCTGACCTCGCTGCTCGCCGGGATCGGTGTCGCGCTCGCCGGCTCGGCCCGACGGACCGGGCCGTACGCGCGGGGCGCGCACGGCGGTCTGCGGGCGAAGACCGTCACCGCGAAGGCGTCGACCAACGCCGAGCGGGTGATCGTGATCCTCCGCAACCAGGTCAAAGCGATTCCGGCCACCCGCTCGCGTACGAGCGCCCGGATCAAGGCCGAGAGCCGGGCGAGCGGCACCCTCCTGCGCCAGGTCTCCACGGCCGGCGGTCGGATCACCCGCCGCTATCACGCGCTGAACGCCTTCGCCGCGACGGTCTCGCCGAGCGAGCAGGCCGCGCTCTCCCGGAGCGCCGACGTCGCCCAGGTGATCCCGGACACCGTCGTCACGCTGCCCACCCCTCCCGCAGCGCCGGGCACCGCCGGAGGGGCCGGCGGCAGCGGCTCGCAGGGCGGCAACTCCCAGCAGCTCTGCCCGGCCCCCGGGGCCAAGCCGCTGCTCGAGCCCGAGGCGCTGCAGACCACCCACACCGCCTACAACGACCCGGCGACCCCGCAGGCCCAGAACCTCGCCAGCGGCAGGGGCGTGAAGGTGGCCTTCTTCGCCGACGGGCTCGACATCAACAACCCGGACTTCGTCCGCCCCGACGGCTCGCACGTGTTCATCGACTACAAGGACTTCAGCGGCGACGGCCTGAACGCGCCGACCGGTGCCGCCGAGGCGTTCGGCGACGCGAGCTCGATCGCCGCCCAGGGCCGGCTTCACATACGACATCTCGAAGTTCATGAGCCCGACCCACCCGCTGCCGGCGAACTGCAACATCAACGTCCGCGGGATCTCCCCCGGCGCCTCGCTGATCGGCATGAAGGTGTTCGGCAACGCGAACAGCGCCTACAACTCGGTGATCCTCCAGGGGCTCGACTACGCGCTGACGAACGACCACCCCGACGTCATCAGCGAGTCCTTCGGCGGGTACCCGATCCCGGACACGACGCAGGATCTGACGCGCCAGTTCAACGAGCAGGCCGTCGCCGCCGGCGTGACCGTGGTCGAGAGCTCCGGCGACTCGGGCGTGCGCTCCAGCCCGAGCTCGGCGAGCTCCGGACCCGTCGGTGATCTCCGCCGGCGCCAGCACGACCTTCCGCAACTACGCCCAGGGCACGCAGTACGGCTACCAGTTCGCCCACGGCGGGTGGCTGAGCGACAACATCTCCTCGATCGAGTCGGCCGGCTTCACGATGGGCGGCCGCGTGCTTGATCTCGTCGCCCCCGGTGAGGCGAACTGGGCGCTGTGCAGCGCGAACGTCGCCGTGTACGAGGAGTGCACGAACTTCGCCGGCCAGGGCAGTCCGCTGCAGAGCTTCGGTGGGACGAGCGAGTCGGCTCCGTTCATCGCCGGCGGCGCCGCGCTGGTCATCCAGTCCTACCGGGACACCCACCACGGTTCGACCCCGAGCCCGGACCTCGTCCGCCGGCTGCTCACCGGCACGGCGACCGACCTCCATGCCCCGACCGTCGAGCAGGGGGCCGGCGAGCTCGACACGCTGAACGCCGTCCAGGCGGCGCGGACGATCGCGGGCGGCACGGGCGCGAGCGGTGCGAACCTGATCACCGACCCGACGCAGCTCGACATCCAGGGCGCGGCGGGATCGAGCGCGTCCCGTGACGTGCGGGTGACGAACGTGGGGACGAGCGCCCAGACGATCCACCCCCACGTAGGGCAGGTCGGCCCGACGACGAGCAACCAGACCGGTGCGGTGACGCTCGACGGCTCGAGCCCGACCTTCCTCGACGGGTTCGGCGTCGCCCGGCCCTACGCGCAGGTCCACTTCACAGTCCCGGCCGGAGCCGACCGGCTCGTCGCGTTCGACGCCTGGAACGGGCCGCAGGCGCGGGTCGGATTCGCCCTGATCGACCCGAACGGGAAGTACGCCGCGTACACGCGCCCGCAGGGCGACGGCAACCACGGCGAGGTCGATGTCCAGCGGCCGGCGGCCGGCCAGTGGACGGGGATCATCTTCCGCCGCGACGGGACGTTCACCGGCCAGGTCAAGTGGCAGGCGATCACGCAGAACCTCACCGGCGCGGACTCGGTCAGCCCGTCTTCCGTGAACCTCGCCCCGGGGCAGTCGGCCACGCTGCACCTGACCACGAGCCTGCCCTCCGGGCCGGCGATCGCAGCCGCGACCTCGTGATCGACTCGAGCTCCGGCCATCCGACGATCGTGCCGATGGCGCTGCGCGGACTGGTCAACCTCGGTTCCGGCGGCGGCTCGTTCAACGGCGATCTGATCGGCGGCAACGGCCGGAACGGGGCCGGGCCAGCCAGGTCAGCTCGACACCTACGACTTCGACGTGCCGGCCGGTCAGCGCGAGCTGACCGCCTCGGTGCGGTTCCCGGGCAGTCCAGGGTCGCAGGTGTACGGGGCGCTGATCGACCCGAGCGGGTCGGAGGTGACCGGCGCGATCTCGACCCACGTGGACGCGAACGGCAACACGACCCACCCGACCGCGATCCAGGCCTATGAGCCGAACCCGCGGCCGGGCCGCTGGCGGTTCGTCGTCAACATCACCAACCCGGTCGGCGGCCAGGTGCTGTCGGCGCCGTACTCCGGCCGGATCGGCTTCGCTCCGCCGGCGGTGACGGCGGCCGGCCTGCCGCAGGGCGTTGCGCTGACCGCGGGCACGCCGACGACCGTGTCGGTCAAGGTGCGCAACACCGGCGTCGGGGTCCAGGACGTGTTCCTCGATCCCCGGACCGTCGGCCGTCAGCCGTTCGGGCTGCTGTCGGTGACGCCGGACCAGAACCTGCCGCTGCCGATCCCGGCCACCGGCACGCCACCGCTGTACCTCGTCCCGACCGAGACGATGGCACTGGAGGCGCTCGCCCAGGCGACCGAGCCGGTGACGTTCGACTTCGGCTGGGGTGACCCGGACATCGCGGCGACGAGCACCGGCAACAGCGCCTACGCCTACTACGCCACGCACCAGGCGACGCCGGGGCTGTGGTCGATCGCGCCGGACCCGATCGGGCCGTTCAACGGCCCTGCCCCGGCCGGCAAGGTGAGCACCGGGATGGTGGCGCTCACGCGCGGGTTCGATGCATCGGCGAGCTCATCGACCGGCGACGTCTACCAGCAGACGGTCGACCCGGCGGCGCCGGCGTTCAACCCGGTGACCTTGGCGCCGGGTCAGTCGACGACGCTGAAGCTCACGATCACGCCGATCGGCAAGCCCGGCCGACGGGTGCGTGGGACACTGTTCGTCGATGAGTTCTCAGGCGCGCTGGCGCTCGGCGGCGAGCTCGTCCGGCTGCCGTACGAGTACCGGGTCAAGTAGCGACATTCGCGGGCGCGGGCGGCGTTGAGCGTCGCCCGCGTCACCCCGGCGGAGCTGCCCGAGCTGCTGCCGCTCGTTCGGGCCTACTGCGACTTCTACGGCACCGACCCGAGCGACGAGGCGCTCACCGCGATCAGCCGGGCGCTGCTCGCCGACCCCGAGCGCGAGGGGATCCAGTTCCTCGCCCGCGACGAGGCCGGCGCCGCGGTCGGCTTCGCCACGCTCTACTGGTGCTGGGAGACGAACACCGGCGGGCGGATCGGAGTGATGAACGACCTGTTCGTGGCCGAGGGCAGCCGGGGCTCCGGCCACGCCGAGGCGCTGATCACGGCCTGCGTCGAGGCCTGCGAGGCGCGCGGCGCGCTCCGGCTCACGTGGCAGACCGCGCTCGACAACCGCCGGGCACAGGCCGTCTACAACCGCGTCGGCGGACAGCCCGGGCGGTGGCTCGACTACTCGCTGCCGATCAACCCGCCGACTGCCAGCGCAGGCTGATGTCCGCGCACTCGGCGCAGACCTCCTCGGGGATCACCCCGATGCGCATCAGCAGCCCGAAGACCTTGCAGCCGACGCAGTAGCCGAACACCGACTCGAGCGCGGCGGCGGGCAGGAACAGCACGAGCACGACGTCCGCGGCGGGGTGGAGGCCGAGGACGAGCGCGAGCACGAGCGCCGTCGTCGACATCGCGGCGCCCATCCCCTGGGCGAAGCGCTTCGGCGGGCCGGGGACCGGACGCTTCTCGCCGAGCCGTGGCGCGACGACGTTCTGGGCCACCCAGCCGAGCGGGCTGAGCGTCGGGCCGGTCAGCACCCGGGCCCAGAATCCGTAGGCGAGCGGGACGAGCAGCCAGTACCACGAGGTGGCCAGGGTGGTAATCACGGTTACCAGCACGACCCCGGCGACAACCCGGGCGGCCTTATCGTTGACGGGGTTGGGAAATGCGAACAGCTCCCGCATTGGTTCGATGGTAGACGGACATCGGAGCGCCCAACGTGCCGCAGGGCAGACGGGGTGCCGTCAGACCGGAACCCGGTGTGGGTCGATCGGGAATACGGGGTGTCGAACCCTCGATCCCGGCTCGACACTTGATCGATAGCTGTCAGAGGCCAGACTGGACGAATGTCGTATTGCCGCCCTCTCGAACGAGGCGCATAGTTGCCATCCGGGGCCGGATCCGTTTCGGCGGGGATGGTCCTTACATAGGCTCGGGCGAAGCCGTATACATCGGCGCCTCCCGCCGCCCGGGCCACCTCAGAACCGGCTCAGTCAGGCACGTACCCCTGCCCGTCCCGATTGGGCCAAACCTGGATCGGAAGCCGCCCGCAGCAATGCGGGCGGCTTTCGTTTCGGACCGTCTCAGGCGAGGTTCGACCGCCGCGGATACGCCACCGCGGGGTCGGTGAACACGTTGACCACCGTCGGGCGGTCGCCGGCGAGGGCACGCTCGAGCGCCGGACGGAGCTCGCCGGGCTCGCGGACGAGGTCCGCGTCACAACCGAGCGCCCGGGCAACCTCGTCGTAGCGGGTCTCGGGGCGCAGCTCGGCGATCACCGAGTAGCCGTAGAGCGCCTCCATGGGGTGCTTCTCGAGCGCCCAGATGCCGTTGTTGCCGATCACCGCGACGACGGCGACGCCGTGCCGGGCGAGCGTGTCGAACTCCATCCCGGCGAAGCCGAAGGCGCCGTCGCCGAGCAGCAGCACGACCTGGCGGTCCGGATGGGCGAGCTTGGCGGCGAGCGCGTAGCCGGGACCGCTGCCGAGGCAGCCGAACGGCCCGGGGTCGACCCAGCACCCCGGCTCGTATGAGTCGATCACCCGGCCGGCGTAGGAGACGAAGTCGCCGCCGTCGCCGATCACGATCGCGTCGCGGTCGAGCAGGCCGGCGAGCTCGCCGTAGATCCGCATCGGGTGGAGCGGGGCGCGGGGGTCGGTGAGCTCGGCCGCCTCGCCGGCGCGACGCTCCTGCTCGGTGCTGCGCAGCTCGGTGAGCCACGCCTCGCGCTCGGACGGGACCGGGCCGGCAGCCAGCTCGCGGAGCGCGGCGAGCGTCGCCGGCAGGGCGCCGTAGAGCTCGGCGGACACCCGGCGGGGCGGCTTGCGCTCCGACTCGGCGGTGGCGATGAAGATCAGCTCGGCGTCGTCGGCGAAGGCACCGCCGAAGCCGAGGCGGAAATCGAGCGGGACGCCGATCACGAGTGCGACGTCGGCTCCCTTCAGCGCCTGCGAGCGCGTCCGGGAGAAGCAGCATTCGTGGTCGGCGGGCAGGCAGCCGCGGCCGAGGCCGTTGAGGAACACGGGGATCCGCAGCGCCTCGGCGAGCGAGCGGAGCTCCCGCTCGCCCCGGCCCCAGTAGAGCCCGGTACCGGCCATGATCACCGGCCGCTGAGCCTCGCGGAGCAGCCGTACGGCGGACTCGATCGCCACCGTGTCCGCTCCGGCCTCGGTCCACGGCTCGGGGAGCGGCGGGGGCGGGTCGCCGGCCTCGGCCTCCATGAACACGTGATCGAGCGGGAGATCGATGAACGTCGGGCCGGTGGCCGGGCGGAGCGCGGTGCGCATCGCCCGGTCGACGAGGCCGGTGATCTCCTCGGTCGACTCCGGGGTGGCGGCGAACTTCGTCAGCGGCCGGACGAACGGGACATGGTCGATCTCCTGGAGCGAGCCCTGACCCCAGCGCATCTGCGGGGCACGGCCACCGAGGACGAGCATCGGCGAGTTGTTCTGCTGGGCGGAGGCGATCGCGCTCATGCCGTTCGTCACCCCGGGGCCGGCAGTGAGAGCGCAGACGCCGAGCGAGCGCGTCACCTTCGCCCACCCCTCGGCGGCGAACGCCGCGGTCTGCTCGTGGCGGGTGTCGATCAGGTCGATGCCCTCGCTGCGACAGCCGTCGTACAGCGAGAACAGGTGGCCGCCGGAGAGTGTGAACAGCTTCTCGACGCCGTGGCCGCGGAGCAGCCGCGCGATCAGCCGGCCGCCGTGGACCCGGGTGTCGGCCTCGATCGATGCGCTCACGCGCGGGACGCTAACACTCCGTTGAGATCAGGGGTTGTCAGACAGCCATCGAGGCGTAGAGTCGGGCGAGCACCGTTTTCACCACAGGAGGTCATCCCGATGATCGAGCCGGACACCTATCCCGAGCACGACGCCTTCGACGCCCTCTGCAGCGAGGTGGAGGACTACGACTCGCTTCCCACGGTGGTGCCGACATCGCCGGCGGAGTACCTCGTCGAGCACCCCGAGGAGGAGCTCGACAACCAGATCCTCGCGGGTCTGATCTCGCCGTAGGGCGGCGCTGCCCGCGCGCCACCGCCTACCCGCGGTCGGCTACTGCGAGCCGAGCGTGGCGGCGATGTCCGTGCCGGCGACCTTCAGGCACGGGCTGCCGCTCTGCAGCGTGTACACGTGGTGGGCCTCGTCGGTGAACATCGGGCTGGTCTGGACGTTGCCGCCCTCGAGGTAGCCGAGGCCGTCGACGATCGCCGGCGAGTGACCTGAGACGCAGTTGCCCCAGGCGGCGTTGCCCTTGCCCTGGGTGCTCGGGTAGTACGACGACAGCCCCGGGCCGGTGGTCGACCCGGCGATGATGTTCTGGCTGACGTAGTTGTTGTTCGACTGGCGGGCGTCGCTGCCGGCGAAGATCACGCCGTAACCGTTGTCGGCGATCACGTTCTGGGTGATCCGGCTGTACTGAGAGGACTCGTACATGTGGATCGCGTAGCCGGAGACGCCCCAGATGACGTTGTGGGTCACGACCGCGCCGACCGAGTTGTCGAAGTACAGGCCGTGTTCCTGATTGCCGTCGGCGGTCCGACCGCACTGGTGGATCACGTTGCCGGCGACGATCGGGGCGATCGCCTGGCCCCAGCCGGTGTTGCTGCCGAGCATCACACAGCTCTGGGCCGTGGACTCGTTGGTGATGTCGTTGCCGATCAGGTCGGTGTTGGCGGCCATGATCTCGATGCCCGGCTGCCCGGAGGCCGCCGAGTCGATGTGGAGGTAGGCGATGATCACGTTGCTCGAGCCCCAGCGGACGAACACCGTCCCGCCGACGAGCTTCGCCGTCTGGCCGGGCGTGCTGCGGAGCATGATCGGCGCCCCGGAGAGGCCGCCGTGATTGAAGTCAAGCTGCGCGCCGATGTTGTACGTCCCGTTCATCAGGCAGCCGGTCTGGCCCGCCCACAGGCTGTCGACCAGCTTCTGGGGCGAGGCATACGGATTGAAGTACGACCCGGGCGGACCGTGGTGGTAGGCCTGGAGGAACTTCAACTCCGTATTCGAGTCGGTTCCCGCCGGGGACGCGTACGCGCTGCACGGACTGCTGGCGAGCGCGGCGGTGGGCACGGCGGCCACGGCCGAAACGGCCAGGAGCGTCGCGGTGCTCAGCAGGATGGCGAGTCGTTTGACGGTCACTGCAATCTCCGGCGACCGTGGTGGTCGCCTTCCAGGCACAGGATGTGTGCCGGTGCGAGCCGGGCGCCCGGTGGCGCCGACGGCATCCACAGCGGTCCTGGATCAGTCCGCCGTGGCGGCCAGGGTAACAGAGGACAGCGGGCGTTCACGCACCGCGGAGCCCATCCCCCGGGCCGGTTTCCGGTGCACCGCCGCCCCGCCTGGGCCTAGCGGTCGTAGGTGGCGATCGCCCGCAGCGACAGGGCGGTGAGGATCGCTCCCATGGCCAGAATCACGCCGAGGGCGACGAAGATCTTGCCCGCGTCCCAGCCGTCGATCACGAGCGAGCGGAGCCCGACGATCACGTAGCTGATCGGGTTGATCCGGGCCAGGGTCTCCATCACGCTCGACAGCCGGTCGAACGGGACGAAGTTCGGCGTGAGGAACAGCGCCGGAAAGAACAGCAGGAAGCTCGACTGCGTCGCCTGCACGTTGCGGGTGCGGAGCGCGATCAGGATCCCGAAGCCGGCGTACGCGACCCCGAACAGCGCGGCGAGCATGACGATCACCACCGCGCCGAGGAAGCCGCTGCGGATCTCGACCCCGAAGGCCAGGCCGACGAGCAGCACGAGCGATGAGCCTCCGATCCCGCGGACGAGGTCGGCGGCGAGGCGGCCGAAGATGATCGACGAGCGGCGGATCGGCGCGACGAGCAGCTTGTCGAAATAGCCGAGGTCGATCTCGGTGACAAGGGCGAGGCCCGAGGTCGCGGTCGCCACGGCGAACATCAGCGATACCGGCAGCTGGAACGCGGCGTAGCCCTGGCCGCGCAGGAACGGCGTCGAGCTCGGAAAGGTCTTCGAGACCTGGCCGATGTTGACGGCGAGGAAGAACAGCGGGATGAACAGCGTCGGGATCGTCGCCTCGGGATACCGGGCGACCTCGCGGACCGCGCGGCGGCCGAGCAGCGCAACCTCGCTCATGACTCCTGTGCCTCCTCCGCCGCCTGCTCCTCACCCTCGAGCCGGCGGCCGGTCGCCTGCAGGAACACGTCGTCGAGCGACGGCCGGGCGACGGAGATCGCGCCGACGCGGATGCCGTCACCGTCGAGCCGTCGGACGACCTCGGCGATCGAGCCGGCGCCGTCCTCGACATAGAGCGCGAGCGCGTCGCTCTCGGCGACCGTCCGCTCGAGCCCGGGCAGGCCCTCGAGCGCCTGCTCGGTCGCGGCGACGTCACCGCTGTCGAGCGAGACGGACACCACGTCATGGCCGAGACCGGCCTTCAGCTCCTCGGGAGTGCCCTCGGCGACGATCCGGCCACCGTCGATGATCGCCACGCGGTCGCAGAGCTGATCGGCCTCCTCGAGGTACTGCGTGGTGAGGAACACCGTCGCGCCGCCGGAGTTGATCCGCCGGACCTCGTTCCAGATCGTGATCCGCGAGGCCGGGTCGAGCCCCGTCGTCGGCTCGTCGAGGAACAGGACCTGCGGCGCGTGCACGAGCGCGCTGGCGAGGTCGAGACGGCGCTTCATGCCGCCGGAGTAGGTCTTCGTCCGCCGGTCGGCGGCATCGGTGAGCCCGACGAGCGTGAGCAGCTCGTCGGCGCGCTCGCGGCCCTGGCGGCCGGTGATCCCGTAGAGGCCGCACTGGAGCGTGAGCAGCTCGCGCCCGGTCTGAACGGGATCAAGGCCGATCTCCTGGAGCGCGACGCCGATCCGGCGCCGGACCTCGGCGCCGTCGCGGACGACGTCGAGCCCGGCGACCGTCGCCGTGCCGGAGGTCGGGGGGAGCAGCGTGCACAGCATGCGGACGGTCGTCGTCTTGCCGGCGCCGTTCGGGCCGAGGAAGCCGAACACCTCGCCGGAGGACACGGTGAGGTCGATGTCGCGGACGGCCTCGATCTCACCGCTGAACGTGCGGCGGAGCGAACGGGCGGCGACCGCGACGTCGGATGTCTCGACGGATGGGGTGGTGGGGGCGGTCTGGGTGCTCATCGTCAATCGAACGTATGTTCTACTCTACGTGTTCGGGCGGACGGAGTCCGCGACTGGCCTGAATCGAGTGCGGAGCGCCGGTCTGGAGCGCACCGGGCTCGTCTGTGGGGATAGACCGGGGCCGATCTGGAAACTCATCGCCGACGGCGAACAATTTCGCCGGAGCCCGTTTTCCCTTCAGTGCCATCGGCGGCCGCTCCCGCAGCGACCACTCCCGGCGCAGCAGCGCGCGGGTGGCGTCGGTGATGAGCACCGCGTCCCCCGTCTGCCGGGTCGCGTTTTCCACGCGCGAGGCCGTGTTGACCGCATCGCCGATGACCGTGAACTCGACGCGGCCACCGCCGCCGACCGTGCCGACGACGACCCGGCCGCTGTTGATCCCGATCCCGACGTTCAACCTGTCCGCGATCTGCTCACGGATGAGCCGCACGATCTCAAGCGCGGCGGCGATCGCGCGGTCGGCGTGGTCGTCGAGATGGGCCGGCGCGCCGAACACCCCGAGCAGCCCATCGCCGATGAACTTGTTGGCGTGGCCGCCGTGTCGGAGCAGGACGGGGACGACGAGCCCCCACAGGCGGTTCAGCTCGGTCACGACCTCTTCCGGCGTGGCCTGCTCGGCGAACGCCGTGAAGTCCCGGACGTCGAGGAACAGGACCGAGACCTCGACCTCCTCGCCGGCGAGATCGGACCCCTCACGCAGGACCCGCTCGGCGAGGTCGGGATCGACGTACGCCCCGAACGCCTCACGGAGACGCTCCCGCTCGTCGAGCCCCTCGACCATCGTGTTGAACGACTGGGCGAGCCGCCCCGTCTCGTCGGTGGAGACGATCGGCAGGCGGACCGAGAAGTCCCCGGCGCGGATGCGCTCCACGGCGTGCTCCAGGTCGCGCAATGAGCTGCCGAGCGAGCGGACCACGAGCACGATCAGCTCGAGCGACACCGTGAACGCGACGACGACCGCGATCACCCAGGCGACGCCGAGGTCCCGGAGCGTGGCGTGGTGGCCCTGGGTGGAGAGGCCGGCGACGACGACCCCGGTGATGAGGTTGATCACCGGGGCGGCGGCGAGCAGGCGCCAGCGGATCGGGAGGCCCGGCGCCTCGACCTTGAAATCGGCCGGAAGCTTGGCGGCGATCCGCTCGAGCACCGGCCGAGAGACGACCTCGATCGCGAAGTACCGGACGATCAGCGCGGACAGGACGACGACCGAGCCGACGGCCATCAGGATGAAGACGTCGTACCAGACGAGGTGGAGCTTCCAGGTCGTGAACACGAGGAACGGCACGTAGGCGAAGACGAACGGGTAGCTCCGGGTGCGCCGGACGTAGGTGAGCGGAAGCGTCGCGAGCGCCGTCCACGCCCGGACCGTCGCCGCCTCGCCCTGGTCGCCCCGCTCCCACTCGCGGACCGGCCGCCACATCCGCCGGGTGAGCTTGATCGAGACGACGTTGTCGAACGAGACGAGCGCCTGCGAGATCGCGACGAGCAGCCAGAAGTCGGCCGCGGACATGTGCTGGTAGAGCCGCAGCAGCAGCATCCCGCCGAAGGCGAGGAGGTGGGCGACACCGAACTGCGCCCACACGAGGGCGAACGAGTTCCGCCGGGAGATGGCCCGGACGACGCGGTCGACGGGATCGGCCATGGAACCGAAAATCTAGATGGCCGGACCCCGGCCGGGCAGACCCGGCGGCTGCGGGGCGCTCAGCCGGCCGGCGCGAGCGGCGAGCCGCTGTGCCGGCGCCAGCCCGCGAGCGCCGCGGCAGAGGTGACCGCGCCGATGCCGTGGTGCCAGGTTTCGCCGGTGCGCACCGCGGGGAGCATGGCGACGCGATGCTCCCGCAGCAGGGCGGCGCTGTGCTCGATCTCAGCGTCGTGGCGGGGATCGCAGGCGGCGGCGAGCGTGTCCTCGAGCGGGAGCCCGGCGGCCGCAGCGGCCTCGGCCAGGACCTCTGGATCCTCGAGATCGAAGCCGCCGGAGAACGCCAACCGGCCGGCGGCGAGGGCGAAGCGCGCGCCCGCGCCCCGCTCGACGGCGAAGCACGCCGCGCGGAGCGCGGCGGGGGCGGTGGGCTGCTCACGCTCGGGCCAGACGAGCGGAAGATGGAGCTCGAGAGCGCGCCGCTCGGCCGCGCGGCGCTCGGAGGCGGGCCGCTCGGTGGCCCGGCGTTGAGCGGCGCGTCGCTCGGCCCAGGCCTCGTCGTCCGGCGGTGGCTCGGCGCCGCGCAGGGCGAAGGTCGACACGGGGACCCAGCGGACATCGCCGAGCTGGCGCTCGACGCTCTCGGACTCGAGGTACGACAGCGGGCAGGCGAGGTCGAAGTAGAACGTGGGCGGAGCAATCCGCGCGAGTTCGAGCCGGACGCGCTCGGCGCGGTGGTGGGCCAGTGAGATGAGTTCTCCCATCACTCTCCTGTAACGACAGCGGTCAAGAAAACTTGCGTGATTTGTACGCATGGGAGCGATCGTTCGATCAAACGTCCGCAGGTGCGGCACCCGGACCGCGCGCGGCTATAGACTCGATCTCGGTTAAAGGTCTCCCCTCCGTTCGGAGTTCGCCATGCCGCAGCCCCCCTCGCCAAAGCGTCACCCTTACGACCAGTGGTCGCCCGATGCCCGTGCCCTCGATCTCGTCGGGGACAAGTGGACGCTGCTGATCGTGCGCGACCTCGTCGCCGGTCCCCGTCGGTTCGTCGAGTTGCAGCGCGTCCTGCCCGGCATCTCGACCGAGCAGCTACGCTCGCGGCTCAACCGGATGGTGGCGGACGGCCTGCTCACCCGGAAGCGGTTCCGCGAGGTGCCGCCGCGGGTCGACTATGCGCTGACCGACCGCGCACGTGACCTGATCCCCGTGCTCGGAGCGCTCGGTCGCTGGGGCCACCGGTGGGCGTGGAGCCAGCCGCGCGCCCAGGAAGCGGTCGACATCACGGCGCTGTTCCGGCTCGCACCCGGGCTCGTGGCACCGGCCGCGGGCCTCACCGGCACGGTCGAGCTCGCGCTCACCGGCGAGAACCCCGCGAGCTACGCCCTGCGCATGTCCGAGGGTGAGGTCACCGTCGCCGAGGGCGGCGAGGGACCGTTCGAGGCGCGGATCAGTGGCTCGCAGGACGACTGGGTGGCTGCGCTCGCGCCCGTCGGCGATACGAGCGGCCTGACCGTCGACGGCCGGCGTCCGCTGGTCGAGCACGTGCTCGCGGCACTCAGCGACCACGCAACGGTCGCCGACGATTCGCACCAGGCGCTCAGCGCCTAGCACCGCACCCGCTCGGACGTCCGCCCCTCCCGCACCGCTCCTCCCCGGCGGCGCGCCGTCCTTTCAGCGGTGACGCCGCCGGCGCCCTCGCCGCCGCGGCGGTGCTCCGCGCCTTGCCCGCCGGCGCCCCGCGCGGCGGCCCGGCCTATTTGCTCGAGTAGCTCGCCTTGCTGATGTGCGGGATCTTGCCCGGCTGCGCGCCCGGCAGCGGGGGGGCGACCCAGCACGCGCCCACCGTCGCGGTCGCGGCGTGCGGGCCACCGGTGTTGTTGCAGTCCCAGGACGGGAGCGCGAAGCTGCCGGGGAACGAACCGCCGGCGCTCGCGGCCTTCGGGTCGCCGAGCCACAGGGGCGGCGGGTACGTGTTTCCGCCGACGTTCGGGCTCCGCTTCGGTACGAAGCCGGTGGAGCCGAGGTTGACCGGCGAGAACTGGCGGAGGTAGTGGCCGCAGGGGGCGCCGTTGCAGGTCAGGCCACCGGCGGAGCCGTACGAGCCGACGTCGACCTTGCCGGCGATGCCACTCGCGCCCTGCGAGATGAAGTCGGAGATCAGGTTCTGGTGCAGCGAGAGCCAGTCGATGATCGGGTTGAGCTCCTCCAGGAACGGGCCCGTGGCGGCGAGCAGCGGCTTGGCGCCGTTGATGACGTCGCGAATCGCCGGCAGGCCGGTCTGCGAGACGGTGATCAGCGGGCCGAGGTTGGTGAACAGGTTGCGCAGATCGGGGGCCAGCGCGTTGACTGACTGGAGCGTCGGGACCAGCTGCTGGGCCACCGGGATCAGCTCGTGGATCAGCGGATCGGTGTTCAGTGCGAACTGCTTCAGGCGGATGAACGTGAGCCGACTCTCGGTGAGGAACGTCGGGAACACCCGGAAGGTCGCGCTCAGGGCGGCGTTGTTGGCCGCCGTGGTGGCGAACACGGTCTCGCCGCTGGTGATCAGGTTGCGCAGCGCGGCCTGGTTCTGATTGAGCGCGGCGAACACCGTGCCGCCGTTGCGGACGAGGTTGACGACGGCGCCGTGCTGGGTGTTGAGGACCTGGAGGATGTCGCTGGCGTCAGCGGCGAACCGCGGCAGGTTGCCGAGCACGCTGTTGAGGTTCTGGGCGTTGCCGGCGAGCGACTTGGCCAGCTCCTGCTGCCAGATCTGGAAGGCGCGGCGGGTCGTCGGATCGAACGTGTTGAACACCTGGTCGAGCTGGACGGCGGGCTGGATCTGGCCGCGGGCCAGCTGGCCGCCGTCGTGGACGTTCGGCGTGCCCTTCGTGCCGGGCGTGATCTCGACGTAGGTCTCGCCGATGATCGTCTTCTGGCGGAGGATCGCGCGGGCGTCGGTGTGGATCGGTGCGAACTTGCGCTGGATCTCCATCGTGGCGACCGTCCGGTCGCCACGCGGGTCGAGCGACTTGGCCACGACCTTGCCCACCGTCACCCCGGAGATCCGAACGTCGGCTTGGGTGCCGAGCTGGTCGGCGCCCGGGAACGAGGCCTCGATCCGGTAGCCCTGGGCGCTGAACGGGGAGGTGCCGCCGAAAGACAGCCAGAGGAACAGCAACAGCCCGGCGCAGGAGAGCGCGAACAGGGCCATCGTGATGACGCGGGTGATCGATGGGGTGCCGGTTTCCATGCCTAGCGGGTCTTCCCGGTCGAGGAGGGCTGGCCGGCCGAGGCCGGGGCGGCGGCGAGGGTGCCGGTCCCGGCCGACGCGGTGGAGGAGAGCGAGGAGGTGGCGGAGCTCGTCGCCGTGGCGGTCGCGCTCGCCGCGCCGGCGCCGGTCGTGGAGCCGGCCGCGGTGGAGTCAGGTGAGGCCTTGGCCTTTGCACTCGCCTTGTCCCTGTTGCTGGCGAGACCAAGCGTCTTGCACAGCGTGGTCGGCACCCCGAGGTTGAGGATCGCAGAGACCGTCGAGCCGAGCGGGAACGCGGTCGCGTTGTTGAACGTGCTGGCCAGGAGCGAGCACGACACCTGGATGAACAGCGGCCGGAACGAACCGTCGGCGTCCTGCACCGAGAACAGCGTGCGCGCGAGGTGGTTCTGCCAGGCGAGCCACCACAGGTACCCGTGCTGAGCCCCGCCCGGCGAGTAACCGAGCAGGTTGAACAGGTGGTTGAGCACGGTGAACGTGCCCGTCAGATCAGGCGTCGCCTTGTTGAGGTTGATCGCAGCCGGCCGGAGATTGCGCACGAGCGGCCGGGCGGCGATCACGAACGGCCGGATCTGGTCGCGGACGATCGGCGTGCTTGGCTTGGCCAGCGCGGTGATCGCGGCGTTGGCGGCCGGCAGCGCGTGGGCGGCCGGAAGCAGGTTGTTGGCCGTCGGACCGAGCAGGTTGGCGAACGTCTCGACCTTGGCCAGGGTCTGCGTCGTCTGCTGCAGGGTGCTCGGCAGGTCGCCGATCGCACGGCTGACGTTCGCGTCCTGCGAGGCGAAGGCACGGAAGACCGTCGAGGAGGCATCAACTAGCGAGACGATCTGGGACTGCTTCTGGCCGAGTGAGGTGTTGAGGCGCTGGAGCGAGTTGATCAGTCGGCGGAGGTTCGTCGCCCGCTTGGCCACCGCGCCGTTCAGCCGCGCCAGGTCACGGTGGGTGGGCAGGAAGCGCTCGAGCACACCCGCGAGCTCGCTGCCGCCATGGACCTTCAGGCCCGCGCCGGCGCCGTTGATGAGCAGATTCAGGTAGCTGCGGCTGTCGCCGTCGAGCGAGGCGAGGATCTCGTCGAGGTTGACCTCCGGCAGCGTGTTGGACACCGGAATCGTGAAGCCGGTCTTAGCCGCCGGCGCGCTGGTCGTGCCGGGGTTGACCTCCAGGAACAGGTCCTGCAGGCCGGTCCGCGGCCGCACGAGCGCGGTGGCGTCGGTGTGGATCAGGTGCTTGTACTTCTGGTCGATGTCCATCTCGACCCGGGCCGTCCCGTCCTTCAGCTCAACGGCGCCGACCTCCCCGACCTGGACGCCGGAGACACGGACCGACTGACCCTGACCGGGGGTGAAGGCCTGGGCCGTGGAGAGGTCGGCGTACATCTTCACCGGGCTGGACTGGATGAATGGGAAGCGGAGCCGCTCCTTATTGAGGATGAACCCGGCCACCCCAACCGACAGGACGAGGAGGAACAGGATCGCGACGAAGTCGCTGGCGTGGGTCCGGATCGCGCGCTTCATGAGTGCGTGCTCGTCGTCTGGGTCGTGGTCACGATCGCCGCCCCGGCCGCGGTGTGCGCCGCGGCCGCGCTGGTGGCGCTCGACGTGGTCGTGGTCGGCTTCGCGCCGCCGGGGAGCTTCTGCGGGATGCCGGTCGGACCGACCTTGTAGCCGTACGGTGCGTACGCGGCGTTCGCGGCCTTCATCGTCGCCGTGCGGTCACTCTTCAGGAGCTGAGTCAAGCCACCGAGGTGGGCGAGGTTGAGAACCTCCTGGAGGACCTGTTCGACGTTGCCGAGGACACTGCCGTTGCTTCCGGCGACCGGCTGAAGCGTCTTCGTGGGGGCCGACAGGTCGGTGATCGCCGGCTGCGTCTCGCACGGCACGTTCTCCATCAGCGGTGGGCGCTTGTCGCCCGGTGGGAGTTGGGGCTGGACGCCGCCGAGCGGGGCGACGGCCTGGCCGAGGACGTTCGGCGAGAGGGAGTACGTGAGCGTCCCCGCGGTGAGGCCGACGCGGATCATCGGGCCGTTGGCATCGAAGATTCGCGTCTCGCCGGCCAGCCCGGGGAGGAAGTCGACGGCCTCCTGGAAGACCTTGCGCGCCGGGAAACCGTTGCTGGCGTTGAAGTGCGGATCGTTGAGCGTCAGCTCCGACCACGGGAGGACCACGTTCGACACGCAGCTCGACGCCGGCCGGACCTGGTTCTTCATCAACGGAATCGTGTGGAGCGTCAGCTGGGCGAGGCTCGGCACGGTCGCGGCGAGGTCGGCGGTGAGACCGCGGAGCTCGGCGGGCTGGACGAGCTGGCGGAGCTGGGCCACGAACGGCAGGCTGGCGTCGACCATCGGGCCGGTGGAGACGACACCGGGGATCAGCGCGCGGGCGAACCGGCGCACCGGCGGGAAAGCGTTGTTGAGGGCGTTGAATGTCGGGATCGCCTGGGCCAGCGTGCGCGGGAGCTCGGCGACGCTCGCCTGGAGGTTGGCGCTCTGGCGGGCGAACGCCCCGGCGGTGGAGTTGAAGTCGGTGATCAGGCTCTTGAGGTTCTGCGGGTGGGCGTCGATCGCGGCGGCCACCGGACCCGCCTGGGCGATGAAGTTCGACAGGTCGTGGGGCTGGATCCCGAGCGCGTTGTGGGCGACGATCGAGGAGTACTCGTACGCCGGCAGCCAGTACTGGATCGACTGGTTGTATGAGGGACCGCCCTCCTTGACGCCCTGGCCGAACTGCTGCACGAGGATCTGCAGGTTCCTCCGGGTATCCGATGGCAGCGCGGTGAGCACCTGATCGAGCTGGACCGGCTCGGTCCCCTGCTGGATCGCGAACGTGTAGCCGTCATTGGCGGTCGGCGCCGACGGCGAGCCCGGATGGAGGTCGACGAAGAAGTTGCCCTCGAGGAAGATCCGCGGGCGGATCGCGAACGTGGCGTCCTTGTGGATCGGCAGCCCGACGCTGTCGATCTCGAGCGTCACATCCGCCGCCTGGCAGCCGGTCGCGCCGCTCGCCGAGTGGCAACCGTAGACGGGCCTCACCGAGGCTACCCGGCCGACGTTGATGCCGGCGATGCGCACGGCTGAGTCGGGTCGCAGCCCGTTGGCGCTCGAGAACACGGCGTGGACCGTGAACTTGCTCGAGAACGGGTTGGCGAACTTCGTGTACGCAAGGTAGGAGAAGACGACGATGATCACGATTCCCACCAGCCCGGCGGTGAGCTTCGACATGCCTTCGCGGCGGCGTCTGCGGCGTCTCATGGATTCGTGGGGTTGTAGGGGAGCTGGGGACCGGTCTGGGGGGCGCGGGAGAACGTCTCGCCTGCGGGCACCCGGGTGCGGCCGTGGAAGGTCGGACCCTGATTGCCGGGGGTATGGGCGTCGGTGGCGAGGTTGCGGCCCTGCGGGTCGAAGTAGTTGAGCTTCTTCGGCCACCCGCGCTGACCGGTCTCGCAGTCGGCGTTGCCCTTGGTGTCGATCGCCGCGCCGTACGCCTGGGCGTGGAGATACTGGGCGCCACCGAACCCGAGCAGCCCGGCGAGGTTGTCCTGGCCGACCTCGCCGTTGACCGGCGCGGCGGCGCCGAGCTGGCCGACGCTGTTGCCGCCGGGCGGCGCGAGGTTGACCAGCGCCCGCTGGGCGAAGCCGTAGGAGGTCGGCTGGGAGAGGTGCTCGGCGACATAGGTCCACCAGTAGTTCCAGTCGTCGCACACCGTCTGGTACGGACCGAGGTAGCGGATCATCGGGTTAAGCGTGGTGACGGTGTGGGTCAGGCCGTTGAGGGCGATGTTCGTCGTCGGCGCGACGGCCAGGTTCTGAAGCGCGACGAACACCTCTTGGAGCTTGCTGCTGAGCGAGGGGGAGCGGGCGAGCGTCGTCGTCCCGGCCTCGATCGCGGAGTTGATGTCCGGGAGCGCGGCATTGAGCTCGGCGGTCGCCGGGGTGAGGCTCTGCCCGAGGGTCGTGAGGTCGACGAGGAACGGCATCTGGGCCTTGAGCGAGTCGGTGCCGGTGGCGAGCGTGGCGGGCGAGAGCGCGATCGTCTGCTGGTAGCTGTTCGGGTCCGCGGTGATCGCCTGGAAGGTCGTGGCGGCCTCGCCGAACAGGTTGGCCTGCACCTGGGCGACCGGCGCGACCGTCGTCATGAAGCCGTTCAGCGCGGTGAACAGCCGGCTGAGCTCGGTCGAGGGGTCGGATAGGGACCGGGCGACCGGCTCGAGGTCGGTGAGCAACCGCGGGAGGCTGGCAATCGTGTCGTTCAGCGAGGAGCCTCGGGCGGCGAGGGTGTCGCCGGTCCCGACGAGGCTGCGCTGGATCGCGATCCGGGTCTTCGGGTCGAAGGTCTTGAAGATGTCGTCGAACTGGACCGGAACCGAGGTCTGATTGATCGGCAGCGTCCCGCCGTCGGGGATGAAGTCCTTCGAGTTCCCGCGCGCGATGCTCACGTACTTCAGGCCGAGCACCGAGCGGGGCTGGATCGAGACCGTCGAGTCCTTCGGGATGTCGCCGTTCTTCTTGTCGAGCTTCAGCGTGAGCTGGGCGCCGACCTGGCCGTCGTCCAGGCGGATCGGCTTCAGCGAGTCGACGAGGCCGATGCGGAAGCCGCCCTGGCGGACGTCGTTGCCGGGCACGAGGCCCGAGCCGTCCGGAGATGTTGACCTTGAGCTCGCGCGTGGGCACGAACGGCAGCCCGGTGTTGGCGTTGTAGGCCAGGAACAGCGCGACCATGATCGCGAGCACGGTCACCGCCCCGACCATGACCGGGTTCGTGAAGGCGGACTGTGTGCGTCGGCGGGAGCGCATTGCGATTACGGGGCCATCAGGTAGTTGAGGAGCTGCTGGGTCTCGCGAGCTGCCGGACTTCCCGCCCGAGCCGGAGTTGAGCCGGAGAGGCGTCGCCGGAGTTGGCCAGGCCGAGGGCCGAGGCGAGCGAGGAAGACGCCTGGCTCTGCGTCGAGGAGCCGGCCGAGCTGGCGCTCGAGCCCGAGCGAGCCGGAGGTGCCCGTGGTCGAGGTCAGGCCGCTCGATGACCCGCCGGAGCTTCCGCCGCCGGAGCCACCACCCCCGCCGGAGCCGCTGCGCGGCGGTGCTGCCGGTCGGCGTGCCGCTCACCTGGGTCGCAGAGCTCGGGCTGCCCTGGGCGCCTTGGCGGCGTTATCGAGCTGGGCCCGGGCATCGGCCGCGGTGAGCTTGCAGGTCGTGGCGGGCAGCCCGGTGTAGCCCGGGGGCGCGCCGCCCGGATCCGGGCACGCAGGCCGTCGGGTTCGACGGGTCCTGAGTGGTGACACCGGGCTGGTTGGGGCCGAGCCACGAGTAGCAGTGGCGGTAGCTCGGGCCGTACTTGGCGAGCGCGAGCGCGATCGTCGGCCGGCGTGGCGTACGGCGAGCACTCCGGATCGGCGAACAGGTCGACGGCCAGCAGGTGGCCGAACGGCCCGAAGGTGTTGATCGCCAGCGCCTGATTGAAGACGTACTGGAGCAATGCCTCGAGGCCGGTGTAGCCCTTCCCGCCCGGGCTGCGGCTGTCGGCCTCGACGGCGCGGGAGCGGTCGTCGAGGTCGTGGAGGACGATCGACAGGTTCTTGGCCAGCTCGGGCGTCGGCTGGGCGAACGCGTTGAGGTCCTTGACCGTCGGGGTGGCGGCGATCACCGCGGACTTGCCGGTCACCGACGCCTGCCCGAGCGAGCGGATCGCCGGCAACGCCGACTTGGAGAACCCGGGGAGGTCGACGAGCAGTCGGTTGAGCTGGCCCGAGAGCCGCGTTGAGGTTCTGAAGGGCCGGTGTGTTGGCGTCGACGACCTGCGAGAGCTGGGCCAGCGAGGGCTTCAGCTGCTCCAGGAACGGAGGCAGGTTGGCGAGCGTCGAGCGGAGGTTGGCCTGCTGGTTGGCGGTGAGCCCGGCAGCGCGGTTGGCCTCGTCGATGAAGTTCGTGGACCTTCTGGCTGTTGTTGGCCAGGGTCGTGACGACGGCGTCGGAGCTCGACGGTGAGGTTCTCGAGCGTCTTCGAGTCGTTGGCCAGCAGGTTGAGCAGGTTGTCGGTCTCGGTGAGCGCCGGCACCGCGCGCCGCAGTGCCGAGCTGAGGTCCTCCGAGCGGCCGGCGACCGCGGCGCCGAGCTCGTTGATGAGGATCGTGAAGCGCTGGCGGTACGGCAGCCGCATCACGTTCTGGAGCAGGTCGGCCGGGATCGTCGACTGGGTCTTCGTGACCGGGATCGTCGAGCCGCTCTTCAGGATCCTGCCGTACTGACCGGGCTGGCACTCGACGAAGTACTCGCCGATCAGCGACTGCGGCCGGGACTGGCAGAAGGCGTCCGAGCGGAACTGGCCGAAGCCGCCGACCGTCACCTGACGGTGACGACGGCGTGGAGCGTCTTCTGATCGAGCTCGATCGACTGGATCGAGCCCGCCTTCACGCCGGCAACCTTGAAGTCGGCGCCGGGGACGAGGCCGAAGGCGTTGTCGAACTCGATCTTGTAGGTGCCGAAGACCGAGCCCGTTGTTCGACGCCCCGGTGCCGAGCACGAGGAACGCGGTCGCCGCGGCGACGAGCAGTCCGGCGATGAGCGCGCGTCTCATGGCCCGGTCGGCACCTGGCTCGGGTTACACGGATAGCCGCGTCTCGGGGTACCACAGCGCGCCGCGCTCCATCGAGCCCGGGCAGCGGTCGCCCTGCTTGTCGACGATCGCGTGCGTCGAGGCCGAGCCGGTGGTGAGGAGCTGCGTGATCTGCGTCAGCTGCTGGCCGAGCGGGAGGCCGTTGATCAGCCCGGTGTCGGTGGCGCTCAGCAGGTTGAGCAGCGCGGTGACACGGCTCGAGCTGCCGTTGGCGTCGATCGTGCCCGGGTGGGAGAAGCCCTCGAACCAGCCGGTGAGGTCGACGGCGTACGGGCGGGCGATCGCCAGCTCGGGGGTCGAGCCGTTGAGCGCGTTGACGGTCTGCGGGAAGGCGCCGAGCCGCGACTTGCCGTTGACCGTCGTGTTGTGGATCGTCGCGTTGGCGAGCGGGACGCCGAGCTAGGTGAGCTCGGTGAGGTCGTTGTAGGCCCCGGGGCGGCTGATGATGTTCGACAGGTCGCGGACCGTCGGCACCGAGTCCTGAGCCAGCGGCCGGAGCTGGACGAGCAGTTGCTGGAGCTTCGGCGCGACGGGCTTGGAGACGTTGACGAGCGGCGTGATGTCGTCGAGCGCGTTGCGGAGGTTGACGAACGTCGTGTCGGCGAGGGCCATGAACCCCGGCAGCTGCTGGATCGAGGAGGCGAGGTTGGTGCGCTGGGCGGCGAGCGCGCCGGTCGTCTGGGACAGGTTCGAGACGAGGCCGCTGAGGTCGGCCGACCGCTGCGAGAGGTCGGTGACGAGGTTCCCGGTCTTGACGATGAAGTTCGTGAACCGGCGGAGTGTCCCGGTTGATCTCGCTGAACAGCATGCTGCTCGTGGCCACCGCCGGGTTGAGGTACTGGAAGGCGAGCCGCGCCACCTGCCCCTGGCCGGCGTACTGCGAGGCCGATCCCTGGATCAGGTTCTGGAGCCCGGCCCGGGTCGGGGCGTCGAGCGTGTTGAACAGCTGGTCGAGGTCGACCTCGCTCGTCGTCTTCGTCGACGGCAGGTTGCCGCCGTTGGGGATCCTCGCCGCGCCGGCCGGCCCGAGGCGCAGATCGACGTAGCGGTTGGCGATGCCCGACAGCGAGACCTCGCGGACCGTCGCGGTCGTGCCCTGGCGCAGCGGCGCGAAGTGGGGATCGGTGATGTTGAGCGTCAGCTGGGCCTGGCCGTTCGGCGTCAGCTCGATGTCCGAGACGGTCCCGATGCTCGTGCCGGAGACCTGGACCAGGTCGCCGCTGACGATCTGGCTGGCGTTGATGAAATCGGCCTTGACGGTGTACGAGGAGCCGCCGCCGAGGACGATGATCGCGACGGCGACGAGCGCGATGAGGACGGCCGCAACTGCGGCCACCCTGCCGACCGTGCTCGAGTTACGCAACGCTGCAGCCTCGCTCTCCCAACCTGCCTCCTCTGCTACCGAACCCCGCGGGGGGAGCGGGAACCCGGATACACACGCGCGGCGAACCTATCAAGGGTCGGGTCGATTCGTCGGTCGCTGCGTTGCGCGCAGGTCCCGTTGTACCGGAAAACTCTGGATCACGGAACATCGCGGGGGGATTCTTGCGCGCGGTCCCACGGACAGGCGCTGCATAGGCATGCGGTAGGCAAGGCGGTGTGGCGCGGCGCGATAGCGTACGGGACGCAGGCGCGCGCCCGGGTGGCGGAACTGGTCAGACGCGGTCGTCTTAAGAACGACTGTCTTTACGACATGAGGGTTCGAGTCCCTCCCCGGGTATACGTGGGTCTCCCAGGGGAAACCCACTAGGCTCGATGGAGGCGGGTTTTCGAAGAGTCGGTGAATAGTCGGTCGCTACCCCGCAACTCCTGCGGAGACACGGTGTTGATGGGGATGACGGCTGCCGAGGAGTCATGGAAGTCTCAGCACTCAAATATTCAGGCGGGATCGGGCTGCATGCGCGCTCGCCCCTGCTGAGACTGCAATCCGACGAGCGCCTGGTGGTGCTGGTCCGCCGCGGGAACACGTCGGCGTTCGAGGTGCTCGTCTCCCGCTACGAGTCTCGGCTCCAGGCCTTCTGCCGCCACCTGCTCGGTTCGCGAGAGGACGCCGAGGACGTCCTTCAGGAGGTGCTCGCCGCAGCCTTCAACGCGATGCTCGCCGACGATCGCCCGATCAACGTCAAGCCGTGGCTGTACCGGATCGCCCGCAACCGCAGCCTCAACCACCTCCGGCGGGCGAAGGCGATCGGGATGGACTCGATGGACATCCATCTCTCCGAGAACGGCCAGTCGACCGCTGAGAAGGTGCACGAGCGCGAGGAGTTCCGGCTGCTCGTCGGCGATATCCACGACCTGCCGGAGACCCAGAAGACCGCACTGGTGCTGCGCGAGATGGACGCGCTCTCCTACGAGCAGATCGCCGAGGCGATGGAGACCACGGTCCCGAGCGTCAAGTCGCTCCTCGTGCGCGCGCGCGTATCTCTGGCGGAGGCCGCCGAGGCCCGGCTGCTGTCCTGCGACGAGGTCCGGATCGAGCTCGGGGAGCTCGCCGAGGGCCTGCGGCGCAAGCCCTCGCCGCTCGTCCGCCGGCATCTGAAGTCCTGCAACCGCTGCTCGGCCTTCCGCGACCAGCTCAAGGACACGAACAAGGCGCTGGCCGCGCTGATGCCGATCGGCCCGCTCGTCGTCCTCAAGAAGCTCGTTCTCGGCCATCTCGGCCATTCCGCGGGTTCCAGCGCCACCGCCTCGGGCGGGGCCGGCGCCGCGGCGGGCGGCACGGCGCTCGCCGGCTCGGCGGGCGGCTTCGTCTCCGCCGGGGTCGGAGCGATCGCCACGAAGGCCGCAGCGGGCCTCGCGGCCGCTGTGCTCGTCACCGGTGCCGCGGTCGAGGTGACCCAGCCGACGCGCCGCCACCACCACCCCGCCACGGCGCTCGCCACGGCGACCCCGGTCCCCGTGCCGGTGAGCCATGCCACGACCGTCAAGCACGTGGTCGGCGACGGTGCCCGCACCGCCGGCCGAGGTGCCGCGGTCCCGAACCACCTCCGCCCGGCGCACAAGACGACGACGCATACGACCCAGACGTCCACCACCTCGACCGCGTCCACCTCGAGCAGCCTCTCCTCGCGGACGACCTCCTCGACGGTGAGCTCGGCCTCGACGACGACGGTCGCCCAGGCCGCCCCGCCGCCGGCCGCGACCACGCCGCCGGGCCGCACCCAGGTCCAGACCGACCCGACAGTGCTCGCCCCCACCCCGCCGCCGACGGTGACCACGACGGCCACCCCGTCGCCGACCGACACCACCGGTCCGGTGAGCCCCGCCCCGCCGACGACCACCTCCTCGACCTCCACCAGCACCGAGTCGCAATCGCCGAGCACGACGAGCGCCTCCACCTCCTCGGTGACGCCGCCGGACAACGGCAGCACGTCCGGCGCCTCGGACATCGCCCAGCCGTAGCCGCGCCGGCTGCGGCCCGGCCGTCGCGGGCCGGCCGCTAGGCTCCGCGGCGCGATGGCGGCCGAGCGGATCGACTTCGACCAATTCCTGGCCGTCGATATGCGCGTTGGGCGGGTCGAGGCCGTTGAGGACTTCCCCGAGGCCCGCAAACCCGCGTGGAAGCTGACGATCGACTTCGGGCCGGAGATCGGCACCCGCCGCTCCTCGGCGCAGATCACCCACTACGGCCGCGAGGAGCTGCTCGGGACACTCGTCGTCGCGGTGGTCAACTTCCCGCCGCGTCAGATCGGCCCGTTCATGTCCGAGGTGCTCGTCCTCGGCGCGCTCGACGACGAGCACGGGGTCGTGCTGCTGCGCCCGGACCGGGACGCCGCCGTCGGCGACCGAATCGGCTGAGACTCAGCCTCGACTCGAGGGTTAGGGACCGGGCTCGCCGCCGATCGACAGCGTGCCCCGCGGGTGGCCGTCGACGAGGATCGCGTACTGCCCTGCGCGGAGACCGCGGAGCAGGACAGCGGCGTGGCCATGGGGCCCGATGGTGAGCGTTCGGGCCGACGGGATCCGCACGGTCACGGTGTGGCCTGCGCCGTCGTGGGACGCGACCGACAGGTCGACAGCGAGGAAGGCGGGAATCGAGACCGTCGACGGGCTGAGCCGGCCGCCGGCCTGAAGCTGGAACGTTGCCGGTATCCGGGCGGGGGCGGTCTGCGCGGTCGTCGTGGCGCTCCCTGTGAGCCCCGCCCCGCCTGAGCCGTTGCCGGTCGACGGGGACGACGTCGCGCTGCCCGTGGCCATCGAGGTCGCGGTCGCGGTCGACGAGGCCGCGGAGCGGGTCGCGGCCGTGGTCGACGTGGCGGCCGTCGAGGTCGGACTCGCGGATGTCGACGGGGACTTCGAGGACGAGCTGCTCGAGGAGCCCCCGCAGCCGGCGAGCAACACGAGGATCGGCAGTGCGGCCAGAAGATGTCGAGGGGGTCTCATCGCGGGCGCAATTGTTGCCGATATCCGGGCTCAGAGGATGAGCCGACACCATGAACCCGGAGGCGACAACGGCCTTGCGCAAGCTGATCGAGTACGACGCGATCCGACGTCGGCTGTGGATCCTCGGGCAGCGCACTGATGGCGCACGACTGGAAGGACCGCTCGATCTGGTTCGAGCGCGGCCGCGGCACGCAGCCGTGAGGCCACGTCAATCCGCGTAGATCTCCAGCAGATGCGTGAGGTACCGCGCAGGGTCGTGGCGCGCATGGGCCCGGACGAGCAGCCGCTCCCCCTCGGCCCTGCGCACGTCCGCCGGAGCGCCGGCGAGTGCCCCGAGACGCGTGGCCCAGGCGCCGGGGTCGTCGTAGGGGATGACGGCCTCCGGGCCGACGAGCTCCGGAAGGCCGCCGAGGTCGCTGGCCAGCACCGGCACCCCTGCGGCCATCGCCTCGATCACGACGTACGGACACGGCTCCTCCCAGCGTGAGGGGGCGAGCACGGCGGCGGCACGGCGGCGGAGCCCACCCAGTTCGGCCTCGCTCACCCGCCCGGTGAAGTGGACCGCGGGCCCGGCGAGCGCGCGCAACCGGGCACCGTCCGGCCCATCGCCGGCCACGACCAGCGGCACACCGGCCCGCTCGGCAGCAGCGATCGCGGTGTCGAACCCCTTCTCGGGGACGAGCCGTCCCGCGACGAGCGCGTATCCGTCGTGATCCGGGGCGGCACCGGCGGCGAAGGCGGCCGCCGGAACACAGTTGGGGAGCACCGTGCAGCGCCCGGGCGGGACCCCGAGTGTCTCGAGCCGGCGCCGGGTCGCCTCGCCGACGACGACGAGCCGGTCGGCGTGGCGGAGCAGGCGGGGAAGCGCCCGGGCGAGGCCGACGGCGTAGACCGCGGCCTCCGGCGCGCTCCCGCGGCAGCGCAGGCGCAGGCCGGGTCGGGTGTCGGCGCCGTGACAGCGAAAGCACGGCCCGCCGTCGCGATAGGCGACAGCGATCGCACAGAACAGGCGGAAGTTGTGGAGGTGGAGGACCGTCCGTGCCCCGGCCTCCTGGGCGGCGGCGAGCGCCCGCCAGCCGAACAGCGGGTGGACGTTGTGGGCGTGGAGCACCTCGGCGCCCAACCGGCGGACGGCGTCGCCGACATCCTCGGGGCGAAGACCCCCGGCGAGCAGCCCCCGCGCGGCCCCGACGCGGGTCGCATCGTCACTCGAGCGCTCGAGCCGCTCGGCCGTGTGGCCGGCCTCGCGGAGCAGTGCCTCGATGTCGTCGACGGCACGCTCCTCCCCGCCGGTCAGCCGGTAGCGGTTGTGGAGCTGGAGGACGCGCACGGCGCAGAGTGTCGCGCGTGGTCGTCCGCGGCGAGCTTGTCATGATCCCCGCGATGCGAGGCGAGGCCCGATGACTGGCAACGGCCCGGCGCTGATCGCCGCGGCGGCGGGCGTCGGCTTCGGCCACGCGATCCTGCCCGACCACTGGCTCCCGCTCGCCCTGCTCGGCCGGACCGAGCGCTATCCGCTCTCCCGGGTGGCGCGGCTCTCCGGCCTGGCCGCCGTCGCCCATGTGCTCGTCTCGATCGTGCTCGGCGCCGTAATCATCATCGTCGGGCTCCAGTTCCGCTCCTCGATCGAGGGTGCCCAGGACACGATCGTCGGCTGGATCCTGATCGCGACCGGGATCGGCTTCGCGGTGGTCGAGCTGACCGGGCACGGCCACTCGCACGATCACGACCACGGGCATTCGCATGGGCATGGGCATTCGCACGGACTCGGCGATGTGCACGAGGCCGATCACGGCGATGAGGGCGGAGACGGGCAAGCGCATCCGGATCCGCCCGAGGCGCGCGGCCGGGCCCGCTCGCTCGCCGCGGTGATGGTCCCGTTCGGGGCCGCTGCCTCCCCCGACCTCACGATCCTCCCCGTGTTCCTCGCCGCGACGACCGCGGGCGCGCTCACGGCGATCGGCGCGCTCGTGATGTTCGCCGCCGTGACGATCGGGACGATCGTCACGCTCACGCTGGCGGCCGCCCGCGGCGGCTATCAGATCCAGGGCCAGTGGCTCGAGCGCTGGGGCAACGTGATCACCGCCGTCGTCCTCGTCGCGATCGGGGTGTTCGTACTGACTGGAACGATCTAGGCAGTCCGGCCCGCGCGGGACCGCGAGCGCGCGGCCCCGCCGGCGCGATCTGCGAACGTGGCGGGGCGTGTCGATCGCCGTCATCACCAACTACCTGGCCGATTACCGGCTGCCGCTGTACGAGCGCCTCGCCGCCCGGCACGAGCTCGAGGTGCTCTGCTACGGCGGCGGCGGACGGTACGTGCCGAGCTGGTTCACCGACCTCGACGCCCAGCTCGCGGGGGCACCGTTCCCGGCCCGGCGACTCGGCGGCCCGCTCGCCGGGGCGCGGGAGGCCGGCCGCCACGAGCTCGTGATCGCGCCGTTCGCCGGAGGGGCGATGCTGCCCGCCGTCTACGCGGGAGCACGGGCCAAGCGCCGGGGGTTCGTGCTGTGGGCCTCGGTGTGGGCGGAGCCGCGGTCGGTCGCCCACTCCCTCGCCCGTCCCGCGATCCGGCACATCTACCGCCGCGCGGACGCGGTTCTCGCCTACGGCGAGCACGTCAGGCGGTTCGTCGGGGAGATGGGCCGCGGGACCGACGACGTGATCGTGGCTCCGCAGGCGGTGGAGCCCGAGCTGTTCGCCCGCGAGGTGAGCGACGACGAGGTGGCCACGTTCCGCGCGGAGTACGGGCTCGGACAGGGGCGGCTCGTCGCCTACGTCGGCCGGCTCGTGCCCGAGAAGGGAGTCGACGTGCTGCTCCAGGCCTGGCGTGCCGTCGACGGCGACGCGACGCTGATCCTCGTCGGCGATGGCCCGCTCGCGTCGGCGACGGCCGGCGAGCGCGGCGTCCGGCTGCTCGGCCCGGTCGCCCGCGCGGACCTCGCGGTGGTGTACGCCGCGGCGACGATGGCCGTGCTGCCGTCGGTCCCGTTCCCGCGGTTTCGCGAGCCGTGGGGGCTGGTGCTCAACGAGGCGATGCTCGGTGGACGACCGGTGATCGCCAGCGACGGGACGGGGGCCGCGGCAGGCGGGCTCGTCCGCGACGGCGAGACCGGGCTCGTCGTCCCAGCCGGCCGCGCCCATGACCTCGCGATCGCGATCAACCGCCTGCTGTCGGACAGGGCGCTGGCCGAGCGGCTGGCCGCGGCGGGTCGCAGCGCGGCGGCGGCGCTCACCTACGACGCGGCCGCCGACGCGTTCGACACCGCGATCGCCCTCGCCCGGGCGCGGTGATCGGCCCGGCCGGCGGGCCGGTGCCGGTCAGCCGCCGACGGAGAACAGCGCCTCGAGGTCGTGGCGCGAGTAGACCTCGAAGGCGACCATCGTCTGGGTGCGGTTGACCCCGGGAAGCTGGGAGATCTGGCCGGTGACCACCTGCGCGAGCTCGTCCGGCTCGCGCAGGCGCAGGATGGCCACGAAGTCCCAGTCGCCGGTCACCGAGTACGCCTCCGCGACACCGTCGATCCCGGCCAGCTCGCCTCCCAGCTGGGAAAGTGAGCTGCGGTCGGCCTGGATCAGGACGATCGCGTGGGTCATACCGAGTGCGTCTCCCCCGGGTCGAGGAGCACCACGTTGCCGTAGTTGGCCGCCTCGACGTCGGTCTTGAACTGGGCGGCGTCGGTCTCGATCGGCGGGAAGGTGTTGTAGTGGCACGGGATCACCTGCCGGGCACCGATCATCCGGCAGGCCTCGACGGCGTCCATGCGATCCATCGTGTAGTGGCCCCCGATGCACATGAGCGCCACATCGACCTGTGTCGGGCGGGAGATGAGCTGAAGGTCAGAAAACAGGCAGGTGTCGCCGAGGTGGTAGATCAGCTTGCCGCCGATGTTCACCAGCAGACCCGCCGGCGTGTTGGCGGTGCCCTTCGGCGTGGTCGACGTGTGCCACGCGGGGACGAGCTTGACCCAGCCCCAGTCGAACTTCACAGTGCCGCCGAGGTTCGGGTCGGACACGTTCTCGACCCCATCCTCGCTGAGCTCGTTGGCGATCTCGACGATCGCCACGACGGGGGCGCTGGTGCGCTTGGCGATGTCGACGGTGTCCCCGATGTGATCGGCGTGGCCGTGGGTGAGCAGGATCGTCGTCGCCTCGACCTCCTGCGCCGACACCGCGGCCTTCGGGTTCCCGGACAGGAACGGATCGATCAGCACCCGATGGTCACCGTCGGAGAGCAGAAAGCAGGCGTGGCCGAGGAAGCGGATATCGGTCATGAATCCTCCTGGGGATGTGAGTGTGTGTCGCGGGTGGGTGCGCCGCCCTGAAGCTCTCGAGCCAGCTCGTAGCCGACCGCCACCCCGACCATCATTCCCAGCCGAGTCTCCTCGGCCAGCAGCGTCTGGAGGGCGAGCACACGCTCGTTCATGTCTTCCCGGGAGGCGGCGTCGGCAACCGCCTGATCGTGCGCTCCGTCGAACCAGCCGCCCTCGCCGAGCGCTGTGGCGAGCACGCGCTGCAACGACGGCGCAGCGGCGACGACGACGCGCTCGGCCTCCCGCAGCCGGCCGGGCTCGGAGAGCGCGGCGAGCGCGGTTTCGAGCTGCTCGTCGCTGAAGGGTGACTCCGGCACCGCCGCCAGATCATAGGTACCCGGAGCGGGGACGGCCGGGCGGGCCGCGGGAGCGGGCGTGCGGTGAGGCAGACTGGAGCGATGGCGACCCCACTCACCTCGCTGGCCCGCGGTGCCGGCTGCGGTTGCAAGCTCGGTGCGGCGGAGATCGGCCCGGTGCTCGCCCGCCTCGGCGTCCCGGACACCGCGACGCGCGACCCCCGGGTGCTCGTCGGCTATGCCGGAGCCGACGACGCCGGCGTGTTCGCGATCCGTGACGACCTCGCGCTCGTCCAGACCGTCGACTTCTTCACCCCGATCGTCGACGACCCATTCGACTTCGGCCGGATCGCGGCGACGAACGCCCTGTCCGACGTCTACGCGATGGGCGGCGAACCGCTCACCGCGCTCAACCTCGTCGCGTTTCCGCTCCGTGACCTCGGCGAGGAGGTGCTGCTGGAGATCCTCCGCGGCGGGGTGACGGTCGCCGAGGAGGCCGGCGTGGCGATCCTCGGCGGCCACTCGATCGAGGACCCCGAGCCGAAGTACGGGCTCGCGGTCACCGGCACCGTCGACCCCCGGGCGGTGCTCACCAACGCCGGCGGCCAGCCCGGCGATGCGCTCGTGCTGACCAAGCCGCTCGGGGCGGGCGCGCTCAGCACGGCGCACAAGCGGGGCGCGGCCGGCGCCTCCCTCGCCGACGCGATCGAGGTGATGACGACGCTCAACCGCGAGGCCGCGGCCGCCGCCCGGGCCGCCGGCGCCCATGCGCTCACCGACGTGACCGGCTTCGGGCTGCTCGGCCACCTCCATGAGCTGGCGCTGGCCAGCGGAGTGGCGGCCGAGCTCGACGCCGCCGCGATCCCCGCGATCCCGGGCGTCCTGGAGCTGCTCCGGGACCCGGCGGAGGCGGCCGTCGCCGGGGGGACACGCCGGAACGCCGCGCACGCGGAGACGTTCGCGACGTTCGTGGACGATGTCCCGGCGGAGCGGCGCTGGCTGTGCGTCGACGCGATGACCTCAGGCGGGCTGCTGGCGGCGGTGCCGGCAGACCGGGCGGGCGAGGTGCCGGGGGTGGTCGTGGGACGGTTGGCCGCGGGTGAGGCGGGGGCGATCGTCGTTCGATAGGCAGGCGTGGGGTGTCCCACCATGCGGCACACACGACAACCGTGCAGCTCCGCGCGGCCCGTGACGCGCCAGGCCGCGCCACGCGGCTCTGCACGTCACGCGCGGCCGACGCCGTCACCGTTGTCGCACCAGACCGCAGCCTCCCTCCCCAGCGGGGTCTCACCGCGTGTGCCGCGGAGCGCTATGCGGTCGCCCGCGGCTCAGCCGCGCAGCCGCACCCGCGCGAGCGGCAGCCCGACGGCGAGCCCGCCGAGCACCCCGACCGCGTCGGAGATCCAGCTCGCCCCGGTGACGACGAGCGGCATCAGCGCGACGACGGCCGCGATCACCGCGACGCCGATCAGGTCGCCCTCGATCTCCTCGCCGAGGCGGAAGCTGAGCAGGTCGGGGATCGCCCAGGCGACGAGCAGGGCGAGCGCGGCGCCGTTCGCGCCGGCGACGATCGCGGTCGAGTCCAGCGCGACCGTGGCGGCCGTCCCGCCGACGGCGCCGATCGCGAACAGGAAGATCACCGCCGCCGGGCCGTGCCGACGCTCGACGAGCCATCCGAACAGGCCGATCGTGCCGAGCGCGGCGAAGGCGTAGCCGGTGTTGGGATAGATGAACGGTGCGCTGAGCAGCCGCCACCACTCGCTGCCGGGATTGCCGATCACGACGAGGTGGAGGGAGCCGAGCGAGGTCCGCCACAGCACGCAGCCGACGAGGCCGAGCACCACGAGCAGGATCGAGGCGTAGGGCCGGGTCTCGGGCCGGATCCCCGGGATCTCGCCGCTGCGCAGCCGGGGCAGCGACGGCGCGGGCGTCCGGCGGCGCTTGCGGCCCCGCTCGCTCACGCGGCCCTCGCGGTCGAGCTTCGGCGCACGCTTGCGCAGCCGGTTGCCGCAGTACGGGCATTCCGTGATGTAGGGACTCACCTCGGATCCGCAGCTCTTGCAGATCACGAACAGGTCCGGGCCGCCGGTGCTCACGAACCGATTGTAGAACTGCTCCGGGGGTGTTCGGAGGGGAGTTCCGACTACACGGCGGTCGCGGCCACGATCTCGGCCACGACCTCGCGCAGATCGTGGTTGGCCTCGTAGACGACGACCTGCCGCGCGGCGCCGTTGCCGCGATCGAGGAGGTCCTCGACGGCCTCGAGCTCGGCGAGCGAGCCGAGCTGCTCGCAGTGGTCGCGCATCCGGTCGATCAGCCGGCGGGCGAGCTCGCGGGTGGCCACCCGGTCCGAGCTCGGGAGGTCGACGAGTTCACCGTCCAGACCGTGCCGGGCGGCGAGCCACTTGTTCTCGTCGAGCATCTCGAACGGATAGCTCGAGAGCTCCCGGCCGGAGTCGAAGTGGTCGCAGAGCTCGTGGACGAGCGCCTGGACGAGCGCCGCGAGCCCGAGCGTGTGCTCGACGTGGGTCTGCGAGTCCATCACCCGGATCTCGACCGTCCCGAACCGCGGATGGGGCCGGACGTCGTGCCACAGGTAGGTGTAGTCCTCGATCACCCGGGCCTTGACCATGAACTCGATCCGCTTCTCGTAGTCCTCCCAGTCCTTGTAGGTCGGGGGGATCCCGACCCGGGGGAAGGCCCGGAAAATCGGCGTGCGCACGGAGGCCAGGCCGGTCGGGTCGGCTCGCCAGAACGGCGAATTGGCCGACAGCCCGAGCAGCACCGGGACGTGGACGCGCATCCCGTTGGCGACGTGGATCGCCTTCTCGGGGTCGTCGATCCCGACGTGGACGTGCATCCCGAAGATCAGCTCCTGGCGGGCGACGAAGCGCAGCGCCGAGATGAGGTCCCGGTAGCGCGGGCGGGCGACGATCCGCTGGTCCTCCCACATCGCGAACGGGTGGGTCCCCGCCGAGCCGATCGCCAGGTTGCGCTCCGCGGCCGACTGGGTCACCTGGCGGCGAAGGGCCCGCAGCTGCTCGCCGGCCTGCGCGGTGTTCGGGCAGGGATCGGTGGAGATCTCGAGCACCGACTCCATCAGCTCGGGCTTGATCTCCCCGGACGGCGCCGCTTCGAGCATCGTCTCGATGGCGTTGACCAGCTCCATCGTCCCGGCGTCAAGGATCATCAACTCCTCCTCGATCCCGATCGTGAACGCGGGCCCCGTGAAGTGGTGCTCCATGCGCGGGAGAGCCTACGCGGTCAGCCGCACGGCGGCGCGGATCGGTCTTAGACTGGCTCCCAGCGAAAACGACTGAAAAGGACGGCTCACGTGGCTCTGGGATACGACGGAAAGCTGTACATCCTCGCGTTCGATCACCGGGGGTCTTTCCAGAAGAAGATGTTCGGAATCGAGGGCGAGCCGACGCCCGAGCAGGTCGAGACGATCTCCGACGCCAAGAAGCTCATCTTCGAGGGCATGGTGAAGGCAGTGGAGGACGGTGCCGAGGCCGGCGCCACCGGCGTGCTCGTCGACGAGCAGTTCGGCTCCGACATTCCGGGGCTCGCCCACAAGGACGGGCTGAAGCTCGCGATGCCGGTCGAGAAGTCCGGCCAGAACGAGTTCGACTTCCAGTACGGCGACGATTTCGGCGCCCACATCGAGAAGTTCCCGGTGGACTTCTCCAAGGTCCTCGTCCGGTACAACCCCGAGGACGACGAGACACTGAACAAGCGTCAGCTCGGCCGGCTGAAGCAGCTCGCCGACTGGCTCCACGGCGCCGACCGGAAGTTCCTGTTCGAGCTGCTCGTGCCGGCCACCGACGCACAGCTCGAGAGCGTCGACGGCGACACCGACCGCTATGACGCCGAGCTCCGCCCCGAGCTGATGCGGCGGGCGATCGAGGAGATCCAGGACTTCGGCATCGAGGTCGACATCTGGAAGATCGAGGGCGTCGACGAGCGCAATGACGCCCAGACGCTCGCCGAGCAGACCCGCTCCGGCGAGGGACGCGAGGGCGTGGCCTGCGTGCTGCTCGGCCGCGGCGCCTCGACCGAGAAGGTCGAGCACTGGCTCGAGCAGGCCTCGCCGGTCGATGGCTTCATCGGGTTCGCGATCGGCCGCTCGATCTGGTGGGACGCCCTCAAGGCGTTCCTCGGCGGCGACCTCCCCCGCGAGGAGGCGGCGGCCAAGATCGCCGAGAACTACCTGCACTTCGTGCGGGTCTACGAGGGCCAGCCCGTCAGCTGACACTGTTATGTCGACCCGGAACCGCCGTGCGCGACGTGCGCGGGGCGGCTCCACGGGTCGGTTGGTCCGCTTGATCGACCCCGGTACTCGGGAGTCTCTCGGGCCGTCCCCTGATGGAGCGCGGTGGTAGGCTCGGGGGCGATGGCGATGAAGATGCGCCAGAGCCTTGCTCAACTCGAGCAGGAGTTCCGCCAAGAGACCCGTCTGGACCGCAGCCGCCGTGAGCACCTGCGCCGGTCGGCTGCCGCGCGCTCGCGGATGCGTACCCACGAGCGCAAGAAGAAGGCCGCCTCAGGCCGGTTCTGGGTTCTCGCGCTGTCGCTCATCGCCACCGCGGTGATCGTCACCGTGGCGATGTTCGAGACGCTCTACGCCCTGCTCGGCTAGGCCCCCCACGGCTCGCGCCGCAGGGCCGCCGGATCGAACGCCCGGCTACTCCTCGCCGAGCCCGCGCAGCGCGGCGTTGACCTCGTCGCGGATGCTCGGGTCGCTCTGATCGTCGGCCTTGCTGCCCTGCTCCCGCTGGATCTCGACGTAGACCTCTTTGCGGAACACCGGGACGTCACGCGGGGCCTGGATGCCGATACGGACCTTCTCACCCATGATCGCCAGCAGGGAAACCTCGATGTTGTCCCCAATCATGATGCTCTGGTTCGTCTTGCGGGTGAGTACGAGCATTTGGGCTGCCTCCCTGCTCTTCGGGGTCGTGTAGAGGCAGCACGGAGGGTTGGGGCCCCGCTCCGCCCGAGCTTGAGGATAGCCACAACACGTGCCCGCCCACAAGGCCTGGGAGCGCACTCGCAACCGGGTCCTGTACTAGTCTCACCCCGATATGCCACGGAGATCTCTCAGACCTGAGCTGAACCGCATCCGGGCCTGGGTTCAGCAAGGACGCACCGACGCATGGATCGCACATCAGCTCGAGGTGACGGTTCAGCAGATTCAGGCCTTCAAGCGTGACCAGGATCTCGCCCCCGAAGGCGACGGAAAGGCCCCCGGGGCCGCCGACTTCGACGACGAGATCGACCTGCGAGCCGAGGACGACGCGCTGATCGCGGCCGAACTCGAGGCCGCCGAGGCCGAGGCGGCGCAGAGCGACGACGACGAGGACGAGGACGACGAGGAGCGCCCGGCCCGTCGCCGGCGCAGCCGCCGCGGCGGTCGTCGCCGGCGCAAGGGCGCCGGGCCGCTCGAGGCGACCTTCGATCACGGCGACGAGGGCTACGGTCTGTGGCTCGATCCCTCGGTCCAGGACGATCCCGTCTACGCCGAGTACTGGGCGGGCCACCGGCCGGTCGTGGTGACGATCGAGGAGGAGCAGATCGTCATCAAGCGGGCCGGCGGCGAGAACGACGGCGACGGCGACGGCGACACCGATCCCGACGACTAGCCGCGGTCGGTAGCTCGCACGGGTTCGGACGGCTCACGCCGCTGGAGGCGGTCAGAGCCGCGGCGCCAACGCGAGCACCCCGAGCGCGATCGCTCCGCAGACCACGAGCGACACGTGCAGGCCGGCGACGATCCCGCTCGCGACGAGCGCGCCGAAGATCGCCACGCCGAGCATGCTCCCGGTCTGCCGCGCGGTGTTGAGGGTGCCGGCGGCGACGCCCGCCCGATCGGCGTCGACCGCGCCGAGCAGCGAGGTGGTGATCACCGGCACGATCAGGCCGACGCCGAACCCGATCGCCACGAGCTGGACGACGATCGCCGAATACGGCGTCCCGGCACCCGCGCCGAGCAGTGCGAACGAGCCGACACCGAGCAGCACCGCGCCGGTGGCCACCAGCCGTCCGGCCGCGCCCGGTGTGCTCACGTGGCCGGCGAGGATGTTGGCGCCCATGACGACCGCGGTCATTGGGGCGAACGCGAGTCCGGCCTGGAGTGGGCTGAGATGCTGGGCGCGCTGGAAGAACAGGCTGAGGGCGAACAGCAGCCCGTAGACCGCGACGTTGAGCAAGACGCCGATGATCGTCGCGCTGCGGAACGCCGGGAGGGCGAAGAAGCGCAGCGGCAGCATCGGCTCCCGCCGCGCACGCTCGATCGCAACGAACGCGACGGTGCAGGCGAGCGCGAGGCCGCACCCGACGAGCACCGGCCAGTGGCCGAAGCCGTGCGCCCCGCCCTCGATCACCGACCCGGCGAGCAGCGCCAGCGCCGCGATCGCGGTGAGCTGCCCGGGAAGGTCGATCGCGCGGGGGGTGCGGGTTGTCTCCCGGGCGTGGCGTAGGGTGAGCGCGATCCCGAGCACGCCGATCGGCACGTTGATGAAGAAGATCGCCCGCCACCCGAGGGCCGCGATCAGCAGCCCGCCGATGACCGGGCCGCCGGACAGGCCGAGGCTCGCCCCGGCGGCCCACAGGCCGATGGCCCGCGCCCGGTCGGCCGGGTCGTGGTGCGCGTGGCGGAGCAGCGTGAGCGAGCACGGCACGAGGATCGCCGCCCCCACGCCCTGGATCGCGCGGGCGCCGATCAGCACACCAAGGCCCGGGGCGACGCCGCACGCCATCGAGGCGAGCGTGAACAGGGCGAAGCCGGCCACGAACACCCGGCGGGCGCCGATCCGGTCGCCGAGCGCCCCGGAGGTGAGGATCAGGGCGGCGAACGTGATCGTGTAGGCGTTGACGACCCACTGGAGCGCGCTGATTCCACCCCCGAACTCGGCGCCGATCGGCTTGATCGCGAGGTTGACGACGCTCACGTCGAGCTGGACGACGAGAAAACCGAGGCTCGTCGCGGCGATCAGGCCCCGCTGGAGGGCCGGTCGGGTCGCGGTCGTTGCGGTCATGACCTCGACCTTAGGCGCGAACGCTTCGACCGTGATCGAAATGTCGTGCGGCTACGGTCAGGGAGATGCCGAGTTCCGGAGACGCCGATCTCGCCGCCCTCGGCCGGATGTTCGCCGATCCAGGGCGCTGCCGGATGCTGCTCGCCCTCGGCGACGGGCGAGCGCTGCCCGCGAGCCGCCTCGCTGGCGAGGCCGGGGTCTCGCCGGCGACGGCCAGCGCGCACCTGCGCAAGCTGCTCGACGCCGGTCTGCTCACCGCCGAGCCGCACGGCCGCCACCGCTACTACCGGATCGCCGGGCCGCAGGTCGGGCACCTGATCGAGACGATGGCCACGCTCGCCCCGGATGTGGAGGTGCGCTCGCTGCGCCAGGACGTCCGTGGACGTGCCCTACGAGACGCCCGGACGTGCTACGACCACCTCGCCGGCCGGCTCGGCGTCGCGCTGATGCGGGGGATGCTCGATCGCGGGTGGGTGCGGGGCGGCGACGGCCGCTTCGACCCGGAGACGGCACGGCAGGACCGACTCTCGGCCTACGGTCACGACATCCCGTACGAGCTCAGCGACGCGGGCGCGGAGTTCCTCGCGTCGTTCGGGGTCACACTTCCGCCGCGCCGGCCCGTGATCCGCTACTGCGTCGACTGGTCCGAGCAGGCCCATCACCTTGCCGGCGGCCTCGGCCGCGGCCTGCGCGATCGGCTGCTCGAGCTCGACTGGGTGCGCGCGGCCGAGCGCAGCCGGGCGGTGGAGCTCACGGAGCTCGGGCGGGCGGGCGTGACCGACACGTTCGCGGTGCGGCTCGACGGCTAGTCCCGTCGCTCGGGGGGTACGTCGGCGGCGAATGTCGCCAGCATGCTCGCCACCGGCCTCACCCGCGACCGCCGTCTGCGACTGTTCATCGGCGTGGGCACGAATCGGGAGATCGCACCACCGCCGCGGGTGAGCGACGAGCTCGACGCGTGGCGCCAGGGTGACGACGACAAGACGCTCGGCGGGTTGATCACGCTGTTCGGGGGCCGGAGCTTTGCGGTTCTGTTCGTGCTGCTGCTCGGGGTCTCGGCGCTGCCGCTGCCGACCGGCGGCGCGACCCACGTGATGGAGATCATCGCGGTCGTGCTCGCGGCGCAGCTGATCGTCGGCCGGACCGAGATCTGGCTGCCCGAGAAGTGGCGGGCGATCACGCTCGCGGGCGAGCGCAGGACAGCGTTCCTCGACCGCCTCGTGGCGGTGATCCGCTTCCTTGAGCGCTTCTCGCGGCCCCGGCTGCGGTTCCTGTTCCACCACCGCGCCAGCGACGTCGTGTTCGGGGTGCTCGTCGTCCTGCTCACGGTGGCTGCGTTCGTCGCCCCGCCGTTCTCGGGCCTCGACACGCTTCCGTCGATCGGGGTCGTGCTGCTCGCGCTCGCCGTGCTGCTCGAGGACGCGTTGATCGCGGTTCTCGGCCTGCTCAGCGGAGTCGCCGGGATCGCGCTCGAGATCGTCCTCGGGCGGGCTGCGATCCACGGGATCAGCAGCCTCCTGTAGGCGGCTGGACCGTTGACGGCGGGGCTGGGGGCGCGTAGCGTGCTGGAGGTGCTGCACCGGGGGTCAAGTTCACCTGACGGGGCCGTGGGGGGCGAATCGACGTGATCAACCTGCGGTTCGATCTGCCGAGCCATTTCCTGGACGGCCCCGGCCAGCGGGCCGGCTTCGTGCTGATGGCCGCGTTCCTCGGCTCGTTCCTGTTCATCCGGACGAGCGCGCGGCTGATGCGCAGCCCCCGCGTCCCCTGGTGGCCCGGGAGCGTCGAGACCTCCGGCGGGCTGCACCTCCACCACCTGGTGTGGGGCATCGTGCTGATGCTGCTCTCGGGGTTCCTCGGGTTCGCCGTCAACGCGGGCAGCCCGTCGCACGAGATCTTCGCCGCGATGTTCGGGATCGGCGCCGGCCTCACGCTCGACGAGTTCGCACTCTGGGTCTACCTGCAGGATGTCTACTGGAGCCACGAGGGCCGGACGTCGTTCGATGCCGTCGTGTTCGCGACGGCGATCGGGAGCCTGATCCTGCTCGGCGCGGCGCCGCTCGACATCCCCAACCACTCCGGTTCGCTCGACACGCTGATCCTCACGGTCATCCTCGACGTCGGCCTCGCCGGGCTCACGATCTACAAGGGCAAGCCGATGGCCGGCGTGATCGGGGTGTTCGTGCCATTCGTCTCGCTCGTCGGAGCGATCCGCCTCGCCCGGCCGGGGTCGCCGTGGGCCAAGCGCCGCTACGCCCCCGGAAGCAAGAAGCTCGAACGCGCGACGGCGCGGTGGGCACGGATCGAGTCCCGGCGGTGGCGGCTGGGCGACCTGATCGCCGGCGCGCCGTCGGTCGGACCGGCTGCCGAGCCGGGCTCCGATGGCTGAGACGCTCGCCGACCCACCGGCCGAGGTCCCCGCCGCGCCGCGCCGGGGCCGGGGTCGGAGCGCGGCGAGCCTCCTGCTGATCGTGCTCGCCGCCGTGTCGCTGCTCGTCGGCGGCGTGCTGCTCTACGTGCGCGAGGAGATCGTCGACAACTCGGCGTTCTCCCAGCGGGCGGTCGACGCGGTCCATCAGCCCGCCGTCCAGCGGGTGATCGCCAAGGAGATCGCGGTGCAGGTGATCGAACCGTCGCTGCCCGACGTGCTCGCCGCCCGGCCGGCAATCATCACTGCGCTGCGCCTGATCATCCGCTCGGACGCATTCACCCCGGCCGTCCGCTTCGCGGCGGCGCAGGGGCACCGGCTGCTGTTCGAGCGCGGGGCCGGCAACGCGGTGTTCACGCTCGCCGATGCCGGCACGCTCGTCTCCTCGGCACTGCACAACCTCGCGCCGGGGATCGCGAAGCAGATCCCGAAGGGGGCCGAGACGATCATGGTCAAGCTCCGGAAGCGGAGCTTCGCCGACGCGACACTGCGCGCCGCCGACACGGTCCGCACGCTCGGCTTCGTGCTGCCGGTGGTCGCGATCGTCCTGTTCGCCGCGGCGATCGCGCTCGATCCCCGGCGACGGCGCGCGATCACCCGCAGCGCCGTCGCGGTTGGCGTGCTCGGGATCGCCTTCGCGCTCACCTACGAGCTGTTCCGCCGCTACCTGCTCGCCCACGTGTACGGATCCCAGGAGCTCACCAACACCGACGTCCGGGGCGCGCTCGGCGCACTGTGGGGCGCCTACCTCGGTGATCTGATGACCTGGACCCTCGCGGCGACCGCGACGGCGTGGCTGTTCGCGGCCGCGGCCTCCTCGCTCGTGCCCGCGTACTCGGCGCGGGAGAGCCTCGACCGAGTCGGAGAGCTCCTCCGCCGACCGCTTCCGCCACGCGGGCGGGCGCTCCGCGGCGGGGCACTGGTGATCCTCGGCCTGTTCGCGATCATCAAGCCGACGCTGGTGATGCGGCTCGCCGGGGTGGCCGGCGGGGCACTCGTCGCGTACTTCGGTGCGGGGGAGCTGCTCTCGGCGGTCGCTCCGGCCGAGCGCCGGGTCCGCCGGCTGCGCCGGCCGGAGCCCCGGCGCGCGCTGGCGATGGCCGCGGTGTTCGGGACTTGTCTGGCGGTCCTGATCTTCCTCGCCGCGTTCACCGGAGCGACGCGGAACAGCCGGGCCGGCGGCATCACGGCCTGCAACGGCTACCCACAGCTGTGCGCACGCCGGCTCGATCAGGTCGCGTTCGCGGGAACCCACAACTCGATGTCCGCCGCCGACACCTCGGGCTGGTTGATCGCCAACCAGGGCCGGGCGCTCAGCGAACAGCTCGACGACGGGATCCGCCTGTTCAAGATCTCGACCCACTACGGGACCGCCGACTCCTCAGGATGGGTCCACACGGACATCGCCGCCGAGGGCCGCGAGCTCAACCGCGTGGCCAAGAAGCTCGATCCGTCAGGCCGGGCCGCTCTCCAGCGGCTCAGCCTCGGCCTGACGCCGGGCTCGCTCGCCGGCCACAAGCGGGACATCTGGCTGTGTCACACGCTGTGCGAGCTCGGCGGGACGCGGATGAGCGACTTCATGACCACGATCCGCCGCTTCATCGAGCTGAACCCCGACCAGGTGATCATCCTGTTCGACGAGGACTACGTCGCCGAGCGCGACCTCCAGAAGGTGTTCAAACGCTCCGGGCTGTTCCCGTACCTGGCCACGCTCACCCCCGGGCAGCCGCTGCCGACACTCGGCGCGCTGATCCGCGCCCATCACAACGTCGTGGTGTTCGCGCAGAAGCCGCCGAGCGGACAGTACGCATGGAACGCCGACGCGTTCAGCTGGATCCAGGACACGCCGCTCGGCGCGATCAAGCCGGGCGACTTCACCTGCAAGCTCGAACGCGGGGAACCGGGGAACCCGCTGCTGATGATGAACAACTGGGCCGACGTGTTCCCGCCGCGGCTCTCGCCGAACGTGCCGCTCGTCCAGCGCGCGTTCATCCTCGCCCGCGCCCGCCAGTGCGTCAAACAGCGCGGCCGGATGCCGAACCTGATCCTCACCGACCACTACGAGCAGGGCGACGTCGTCGGCGCGGTGGCCACGCTCAACGGCGTCGCGGGCCGCAAGCCGGCGACGATCTACCCGCTCACGCGCTCCTGACCGGACCCGGCTCGAGCGCCTCGGCGAGCTGGGGTCCCTCCGCTACTCCTCGCCGCGGCTGCGGCGGCGACCGCCGCCGTAGTCCCGGGCCCCGCGCAGATACCGGGCGAAGGCCGCGCCGGCGACGGTCGTCATGTCCCACGCCTCGGGATCGGCGGGGGCGACCCGGGTGGCGATCTGGAAGCACCAGTCGGTCCCCTCGTCGACGTACAGGGCGGCGAGCTCGGCGACCGTGAACGGGCCCCCGAGGCGCCGGCGGAGCTCGTCGACGACGGCGTCGACCACCCGCTCAAGCACCGCGCGCTCGGCCGGCGCCGCCTGCCCGAGCCGGCTCTGTCCTTCAGCCCACAGGCCGAGGACGCCGTCGTCGCTCATCGGCGCCCGGCCGCGTCCGCGCGGCCGCCGTGGCTCAGTGCGTGCGCAGCCCGGTGACGACGTACGGGCGCTCGCCCGGGTTGACCATTCCGAGCTCGCGCGCATCGCGCTCGATCGTCGCCGGGTCGCTCAGCGCCGCGCGCTCCTGCTCGAGGCGCCGGTTCTCCTTGGCCAGGCGCTGGACGATCGCCTGCTGGCCGGCGGCCTGCGAGTGCGTGTCGAGCAGCGATAGGCCCTGCTTGAGGTAGAGCGCCGAGGACGATCGCGAACACCGCGACGAGCACGACCCGCCCGAGGCGCTCCCAACGGACTCGCAGGGCCGACTCGCGCAGGGTCAGACGCGGACGCGGACGCTCGGTCTGAGCGGTGCGGGAGCGGCGGCGAGCCTGCGCTGCGGAAGAGGCGGGCGGCATACCCTGAGCCGTTCTTTCGCCGCGCGCAGTCTCCTTCCTGCTGCAAGATCTCGGTCGTGACGGATCCGGTCAGGCGTTGAACGCGCTGCGGCCCGGATACGCGGCGTCGGCGCCGAGCGCCTCCTCGATCCGCAGCAGCTGGTTGTACTTGGCCACGCGGTCCGTGCGCGACGGCGCGCCGGTCTTGATCTGGCCGCAGCCGGTGGCCACCGCGAGGTCGGCGATCGTCACGTCCTCGGTCTCGCCCGAGCGGTGCGACATCACCGCGGAGTACCCCGCCTCGCGGGCCATCCGCACGGCGGCCAGCGTCTCGGTGAGGGTCCCGATCTGGTTGACCTTGATCAGGATCGAGTTGGCGACGCCGGAGTCGATGCCGCGCTTGCAGCCGCGCGGTGTTGGTGACGAACAGGTCGTCGCCGACGAGCTGGATGCGCTTGCCGATCCGCTCGGTCAGCGTCGCCCACCCGGCCCAGTCCTCCTCGGCCATGCCGTCCTCGATCGAGACGATCGGATAGCGGTCGGCGAGATCGTTCCACAGCGAGACCATCTCATCCGAGGTGAGCGTCCGGTCCTCGGAGCCGAGCACGTAGCTGCCGTCCTTGTAGAGCTCGGACGTGGCCGGGTCCATGGCGATCGCCACCTGATCGCCGGGGACGTAGCCGGCCGCGCGGATCCCGGCCATCAGCATCTCGAGTGCCTCCTCGTTGGAGCTCAGGTCAGGGGCGAAGCCGCCCTCGTCGCCGCCCGCGGTCGACAGTCCGCGGCCGTGCAGCGTCGACTTGAGGTGGTGGAAGACCTCGGCCCCCATCCGCAGCGCCTCGTGGAACGTGCGCGCGCCGACCGGGACGATCATGAACTCCTGGAAGTCGACCCGGTTGTCGGCGTGGACGCCGCCGTTGAGCACGTTCATCATCGGGACCGGGAGGACGTGGGCGCTCTCCCCTCCGAGGTAGCGCCACAGCGGCAGTCGCTCCTCGGCGGCCGAGGCGTGTGCCGCCGGCGAGCGACACGGCGAGCAGCGCGTTCGCCCCGAGGCGGGACTTGTTCTCGGTTCCGTCGAGCTCGATCAGCGTGCGGTCGAGCGCGGCCTGGGCGGCGGCGTCGACGCCGTGCAGCGCGGTGGCGATCTCACCGTTGACGTTGCCGACCGCGCGGACCACGCCCTTGCCGAGCCAGTCGGAGCCGCCGTCGCGCAGCTCGGCGGCCTCGAACTCGCCGGTCGAGGCGCCCGACGGCACCGCGGCCCGTCCCCAGGCGCCCGAGCGGAGGCTCAGCTCCACCTCGACCGTCGGGTTGCCGCGGCTGTCGAGGATCTGCCTGGCGTGTACGTGCTCGATCTGGCTCATTTCGTGTCGGTTCCTCCTGAATGGGCGGCGGCGTAGAGCGCGAGCTGCTCGTCGGGGTCGAGATCGTTCCAGCTTCGGCCTCGCGATGCGGCGAGCTCGGCGGCCGCGCCGACCCGGGAGCGGAACCGGCCGGCCGCGGCGCGGAGCGCGAGCTCCGGGTCGACCCGGAGCTTGCGGGCGACGTTGACGGCTGCGAACAGCACGTCGCCGAGCTCGTGGAACAGCTCCTGGCGGCTCGTCGGCGTCGGTCCAGCTCGGACACCTCCTCGCGGAGGGCCTCGAGCGCCGGTTCGACGCCGGGGAAATCGAACCCGGTGTTGGCCGCCCGCCGCTGGACCTTGCGCGCGTACAGCGGGCCGGGGAGGTTCTCGGGCACCTCGCCGAAGATCCCCGGCTCGCGGCCGGGCTCGGACTGCTTGATCTTCTCCCAGTTGCGGAGCACCTCGGCGGCGGTGTCGGCCTCGGTCTCCCCGAACACGTGGGGATGGCGGCGGATCAGCTTCTGCGTGCAGTGCTCGGCGACCGCCGCGAGGTCCCCGGCACCACGCTCGGAGAGGAGCAGTGAGAGGAAGTGGACCTGGAACAGCACGTCGCCGAGCTCGTCGAGCATCCGGGCGTCGTCGCCGCGGACCGCGGCATCGGCCAGCTCGTAGGCCTCCTCGAGCGTGTGCGGGACGATCGAGCGCTCGTCCTGCTCGCGGTCCCAGGGACAGTCGCGGCGCAGTCGGCGGGTGATGGCGTCGAGCTCGGCCACCGCCTCGAGCGTGCGTCCGTCAGGACGGTCCTCGGGGTCGGCGGCGCTCACGCGGCTGTCGGCCCCGCGCCGCGTTACGGAGTCGTGGAGCCGGTCGTCCCGGGGGCGCCGGTCGTCCCGGAGCCGCCGGTCGTCCCGGCGGGCGCCGGACCCGGCCGTCCCGGGGCCGCGCCGGCACCCGGCCGCGCCGGAGGCGCCGGCAGCCGCAGCGGCGGCGGCCGCCGCACTCGACGCCGAGTTCTTCGGCGGCTTGTAGCCCTTGCAGTCGTTCATCGCGTAGGCCGTGCGACACTTCGTCTTCGGCAGCCAGTCCTTCCGGACCTGGGCGTCGAGCGCGGTCTGCGAGGTCTGCGAGCTCTGGCTCTGGAGCAGCTGCTTGATGGTCGGCGTGGCCTGGGCGAGCGACTGCTTGGTCGCCGGCTTGATCTTGACCACCTGACGATGTAGTAGCCGAAGGTGCCGTGGATCGGCCCGACGATCTTGTTCATCGGAGCTGGAGAACGCGGCCGTGTCAGCGCCTGCTCCTCCTGGCCCTTGGCGACGCCGCTGAGCAGGCCGCCGTTGTTCTTGGTCGCGGTGTCGATCGAGTACTGCTTGGCCACCTGCTGCCAGCTCTTGCCGGACTGGAGCGCCGCCTTGGCCGCGTTGGCCTGGGCCTCGGTCTTCGTGCGGACGATCCGCAGGTTCCGGGTCTCCTGGGTGCCGAACTGCGAGGTGTGGGCCGCGTAGTAGGCCTGGATCTGCGGCCGGCGTGACGGTCGTCGACTGGCGGGCGAGCAGCTTCTTCAGCAGCTGGTTGATCCGGACCCGGAAGAGGATGTCCTGCATCGTCTGGCCGCTCTGGGCCAGGAACTGGTTGAACTGGGCCTGCGGTCGGGAACTGCTGCTTCTTGGCCTCTGGAAGGCCGGCCTGGACCTCCTTGTCGGAGACCGTGATGTGGAGCTTGGCCGCCTCGGCCTGGTACCAGTAGGCGCGGATCAGGAAGTCCATGACCTGGCTGCCGAGCGAGGTGAACAGCTGGTTGCAGTCGCGTCTTCAGCTGCTTGTCGGTCGGTCTTGGCCAGCGACGGGATCTGCTTGCGGACCTGGGCGATGCAGTTCTTGAAGTCCGGCGGGTCGTTGGGGACGATCACCGGCGCGCCGGGGCTCTGGGCGGCGTTGCCCTTGGCGGCGACGTAAATCCAGTGGTTGAACGCCTGTGCGGAGACCTGGTTGCCGGCCATCGTGGCGACCGACTCGCCGCCGACGCTGCTGCCGCACGCCGACAGAGCCGATCGCGAGCACAAAAAAGGCGCCGAGCGCCGAGGATCAGCTTGAGAGTTCTCATCAGGACGGCCGCGGATGGTAGCGGCCGGTTCACTGGCAAGCTGCTCACCATGCCCGAGCGGCCACTCGGCGAGCCCGTCACCTCGGTCCCCGCGCAGCCGCCCGCGCCGGCGGAGCTGACCGGGCGATACGTGGCGCTGCGGCCGGTCCGACCCGACGGCGGACGCCGAGCCGCTGTACGCCGTCTCGCACCCGCCGGAGGGCGACCCGGCGATCTGGACCTACCTGTTCGACGGGCCGTTCGCCGACGTCGGCCGAGATGCGCGCCGGCGCTCGTGGGCTACGCGGAGGCCTCGGACCGGCGTGTTCTTCACGGTCGTCCCGCGCGCGGCCGGCGTGCCGCGGGGGGTCGCCTCCTACCTGCGGATCGAGCCCGCCCACGGCTCGATCGAGATCGGCAACATCTGGTTCGGCACGCCGCTGCAGCGCACCACGCGCGGCCACCGAGGCGATCTTCCTGCTCGCCCGCGCACGCCTTCGACGACCTCGGCTACCGCCGGCTGGAGTGGAAGTGCAACGCGCTGAACGCGGCCTCGCGGGCGGCGGCCGCGGCGGTTCGGCTTCCGCTTCGAGGGCGTCTTCAAGCAGCACATGGTGATCAAGGGCCGCAACCGCGACACCGCCTGGTACGCGATCACCGACGACCGCTGGCCGGCGGTGCGGGCGGCGTTCGAGGCGTGGCTGGCGCCGGAGAACTTCGACGGCGACGGGGCGGCAGCGCCGCTCGCTGTCACAGTTCCGTGAGCGCCCGGGAGGCGGGAAATGCGGCTATGGCGCGCATTCCCCGCAGGGTGACCCGGAGCGGAGCCTACGCCGCCTCGCGCGTGACCGCCAGCAGCACGTCCGCCGCGCGCACGACGGCCGGGAAGCGCTGCTCGGGGTCGTCGGGGACGCGCATCGAGAGCTGCGACTTGCCCGACTCGTACAGCGCCTCGGGGATCTCGGCGCGCACCTTCTTGGCCCGGACGGAGTCGAGCTCGATCGGCGTGACCGCCAGCCGGCCGCCGCGGAAGGTGACCGCCTGGGCGCCGGCCTGGCCGAGCTTGATCCGCGCCTGCTGGAGCGGGATCAGGTTGAGCAGCGGGCTGCGGCGGCTCGCCGAAGCGGTCCTCGAGCTCGTCGCGCAGCAGCGCGAGGTCGGCGACCTCGCGGGCGCCGGCGATCCGGCGGTGGACGTCGACCTTCGCCTGCTCGTAGGGGATGTAGTCGGCCGGGACGTAGGCGTCGACGTTGACGTCGAGGCGGACCGGCTCCCACTCGTCCTCGGCGTCCTCCGCGGCGGCCTCGGCCTCGGCGACGGCCTCGTCGAGCATCTGCATGTACAGCTCGAAGCCGAGCGCCGCGACGTGGCCGGACTGCTCGTCGCCGAGCAGGTTCCCGGCGCCGCGGATCTCCAGGTCGCGCATGGCGATCTTGAACCCGGCGCCGAGCTCGGTGTAGTCGCGTCAGCGCCGACAGCCGCTGGGCCGCGTCGGCGGTCAGCGCGGCGGCGCTCGGGTACAGCAGGTAGGCGTACGCGCGCTCGCGGCTGCGGCCCACCCGGCCGCGGATCTGGTAGAGCTGGGCCAGCCCGAAGGCGTCGGCGCGCTCCACGATCAGCGTGTTCGCCTGCGGGATGTCGATCCCCGACTCGATGATGCTCGTGCACACGAGCACGTCGGCCTCGCCGCGCAGGAAGCGCATCATCCGCTGCTCGAGCAGCTTCTCGTCCATCTGGCCGTGCGCGGTCTCGAAGCGCATCTTCGGGCACAGGGCGCGGAGCCGCTCGGCGGTCTCGTCGATCGACTCGACCCGGTTGTGGAGGAAGAACGCCTGGCCGCCGCGGTCGTGCTCGCGCAGCAGCGCCTGCTTGACGAGCTTCTCGTCGTACTCGCCGACGTAGGTCTTCACCGGCCGGCGGCCCTCCGGCGGCGTCTCGATCACCGAGATGTCGCGCACGCCGGCGAGCGACATCTGCAGCGTCCGCGGGATCGGCGTGGCGCTCATCGCGATCACGTCGACCTTCAGCTTGAGCTGGCGCAGCAGCTCCTTCTGCTTGACGCCGAAGCGCTGCTCCTCGTCGACGATCAGCAGCCCGAGGTCCTTCGCGCGGACGTCGCGGCTGAGCAGGCGGTGGGTGCCGATCAGGATGTCGACCTCGCCGCGGGTGAACGCGCGCCACCGCCTCGCGCTGCTCGGCGGCGGGGCGGAACCGGGAGACGTGCTCGATCCGCACCGGGTACTCGCGCAGCCGCTCGGTGAACGTGCCGTAGTGCTGCTGGGCGAGGATCGTCGTCGGGACGAGCAGCATCACCTGCTTGCCGTCCTGGACGGCCTTGAACGCGGCCCGCAGCGCGACCTCGGTCTTGCCGTAGCCGACGTCGCCGCAGATCAGGCGGTCCATCGGCCGCGTCGCCTCCATGTCGGCCTTGACGAACTCGATCGCGTCGCGCTGGTCGGGCGTCTCGGTGTACGGGAAGGCGTCCTCGAACTCCCGCTGCCACTCGGAGTCGGGCGGGTACGGGTGTCCCTCGCGGCGGCTGCGCTCGGCGTACAGGTTGAGCAGCTCGCCGGCGAGCTCCTGGGCGGCGCGGCGGGCGCGGGCCTTGATCGTCTCCCAGCGGGTGCCGCCGAGCTTCGACAGCGGCGGGTGCGCGCCGCCGGCGCCGACGTAGCGGCTGATCTTCGCCAGCTGGTCGACGGGGACGAACACCCGGTCGGAGCCGGCGTACTCCAGGTACAGGTAGTCGCGGGTGACTCCGGCCACGGTCTTGGTGTCGAAGCCGGCGAAGCGGGCGAGGCCGTGATCCTCGTGGACGACGATGTCGCCGGTGCGCAGGTCGGTGAAGCTCCGCAGCACCCCGCGCCGGCGTGAGCGCTCGGGGCCGATCGCCGGAGCGCGCGGGCCGGCGATGGAACAGCCGGTGCTCGGGGATCACCGCGAGGCCGAACTGCGGCGCGATGAACCCGGCGTTCAGCCGCGCGGTGGCGAAGGTGACCTGGCCCGGACCGTCGGCGGCGCCGGCGTCGTCGCCGAGCCAGCGGACCCCGAGCCGGCCGAGGTTGTAGGCGGCACGCTCGCCCTCGCCGCGGCGGGCGAAGGTGACGACGGTGCGGTAGCCCGAGCGGGCGAGCTTCTCGAGCTCCGGCTCGGCCTGCTTGACCCCGCGGGCGGCGATCTCGGCCGACTGGGCGCGGAACTGGAACGCGCTGGTCCTGATCGATCGAGGACAGGCGGATCCGCGCGCGGTCGCCGAGCGTCGCCTCGATCTCGTCGGGGGCGACGTACAGCCGGTGGGCGTCCTCGGAGTGGAACGCGGCGCACACGTCCTGCCAGTGGTCGGCCAGCGCCGGGGCGAGCTCCTCCTCGCCCGCGACGATCACCGGCGCCTCGCCGGGCGCGAGATCCAGGAACGGGTGGAAGTCCTCGACCGGCAGCAGCTCGGCGATGTCGGGGCGGCTCTCGGCGTCCTCGAGTGCGGCGATCTCGGCCAGCTCGCGGTGCTCGGCGGCGAGCTCGGCCGCGGGCGCGACCTCGACGCGCTCGGCGTCGCCGAGCGAGCGCTGGGTGAAGGTCGAGAACCAGCTCAGGCGCTCGATCTCGTCGCCGAACAGGTCGACGCGGACGGCGCGGTCCTCGGTCGCCGGGAACAGGTCGAGCAGGCCGCCGCGGACCGCGAACTGACCGCGGTCCTCGACCTGGTCGACGCGCTCGTACCCGGCGGCGACGAGGTCCATCGGCGGTCTCGTCGAGGTCGATCAGCTCGCCGGTGACGAGCGTGAAGCCGTGCGGGCGCAGCGCCGGATCGGGCACCTTCTCCGACAGCGCCACCGCGCTGACGACGACGACCGGGGCCGCCTCCTCGGCCGGCGCGAGCAGCGCGTCGAGCGCGGCGATCCGCAGCCCGACGAGGTGGGGCGGCGGGGCCAGGTGGGACTCGTAGGCGACGCCGCGGCTCGGGTAGTAGCGGACCGGGCGCGGCGCGAGCCATGCCCGCAGCGCGGCGGCCAGGTCCCGCGCGGCGCGGTCGTCGCCGGCGACGACCAGCGCCGGCTGCGCCGGTTCGGCTCGAGCAGGGCGGCGAGCAGGTAGGGCCGCAGCGAGGCCGAGACGAAGGCGCGGCCCCGGATCGCTGAGCAGCTCCGCGGTCTGCGGGTCCTGATCGGCGTGATGCGAGCAGCGAGCGGAGCATGTCCGCTGGTCAGTCTAGGAAGGGGCGGTGCCCGGCTCCGGGTCGTCGCGGATCAGTCGCTCAGCGGCGTCGGCGGCGGCGTCGATCAGCGCGTCGACGTCGCCTTCGGGCTCGCGGAAGCGCCCGAGGACCCAGGCCGAGACGATCTCGGGATCGGTGCTGTCCGGGCGCCCCACGCCCGCCCGCACGCGCCAGAAGTCCGGCGTCCCGAAACCCTGGCGCAGCGCCTTGACGCCGTTGTGGCCGGCGACGCCGCCACCGAAGCGGACACGCAGCTCGCCGAACGGCAGGTCGATCTCGTCGTACAGCGCGATCACCCGGTCGGGCGCGACCTTGAGCGCCCCGGCGGCGGGGCCGGCCGCCCGGCCGGAGTCGTTCATGTAGGTCTGCGGCAGGAGCACCGCGACCCGGGGACCGCCGGGCTCGGTCCGGCCCTCGCTGAGCAGGCCGCGGAACCGGGCCTTCGGCTTCGGGCAGCTCCCAGCGGGCGATCAGCCGCTCGGCGATGCGGAAGCCGAGGTTGTGCCGGGTGCGCGCGTACTCCGCGCCGGGGTTGCCGAGACCGACGAGCAGCCAGTCGGCCGGGGCACCGGAGCCGCCCGGCGAGGCCATCGCCGGCGGACGCTACTCGGACGCGGAGTCGCCGTCGCCGCCCTCGGCGGCGTCGGACTCGCCGGATTCGCCCTCCGGCGCCTCGCCCTCGCCCTCTTCGCCCTCGCCGACGACCTCGGTCTCCTCCTCGATCTCGGTCTCGTCCTCGAGCAGCGAGGCGCGGGGCGGTGACGCGAGGCGATCACGGTCTCCGGGTCGTCGACCAGGGTGACGCCGCGCGGGGCGGCGATCGCGGCAAGGGTGAGCGTGGCGCCCATCTCGAGCGCGGAGACGTCGTGCTCGAGCGAGTCCGGGATGTCGCCGGGGAGCGCCTCGATCGTCAGCTCGCGCGTGATCTGCTCGAGCACGCCGCCCTCCTTGATCCCGGGCGAGTCCTCGGCACCGATCGAGCTCGAGCACGACCGTCGACTGGATCGCCTGGTCCATGCGGACGCGGAGCAGGTCGAGGTGGACCGTCTCGCCGTTGACCGGATGGCGGATGAGCTCCTTGAGGACGACGGGGCTCGCCGAGCCACCGTCGATCTTCAGATCGAGCACCGCGCCGGCGTGGGCGAGCGCGTTGCGCAGCTCGCGCGCGTCGATCTGGAAGGCGAGCGGCTCCTCGCCGCCGCCGTAGACGACGCCGGGGACCTGCCCTCACGGCGCAGGCGTCGCGCGGCGCGGGAACCGTCCGACGTCCCGGGGGCTGACGGACAGGGCGTGGTGTCTGGGCGGAGGCCATCGCGCGCCGATGGTAGCGAGCGGTTTCGCGCCTCGCGGTGCGCGCCGGATGCGCGCCCTCGGGGGTCCGGGGACGACCCGGGGGTCGGGTTCACGCGCGAGGCGTCTCGCCCGTCACCCCGCCGCGCTAGGCTTATTGACAATGTCAGGCGAAACTCAGCTGCTTGCTGATGATCGCCGGAGTTCATCTCCTCGGCCTGGCCTGCGTGGCATTCTGATGTTCCCGGCACTGCGCGACGGACCGGAAGCGCCGCCGCGGACCGATGACAGCGGACGACGACGGCTGGGGCAACCAGCCTCGCGAACCCCGCGATCCGCGGCACGTGCCGGGCGGCGGACTGCCGCTCCCCGACGCCCGTTCCGGCCCGGATCCGCCTGCGCGGTCACGAGCGGCTGCACGAGCGTCTGCCCGGACGCGAGCGCCGTCCCTCCCGTGAGCCGGCACCCGCCCGATCCGGGCGCCCGTCACCGACCGGTAGTCGAGCGCCTCACCCGTTCAGGGGATCGCTGGAGCGCCCGGGGCACTCGGCTGTCTGCTCTTGATCCGCGCGCTCAGGCGGAGCAGCTGGATGTGCAGACCCTTCAGCACGTTGCCGGTGCGGTGGACGCGCACGCACTGGACGACCGGCGTGCGGTCCGCGTTCGTGTTCCACGCCACCCGCGCGATCCCGTTCGTCCCGCCGAGCGAGAAGCCCGCTCGAGGGGTCGAGCTGGAGGATCTCGACGGTTCCGCGGCGGCGCAGCGGCGCGCTCACCGCGGCGACCTGAGCCCGGCAGGCCGGGGGTCGCGGCGCAGTCGTGGATGCGGGCGACCGTCCCGGCGGCGTCGCCAGTCGCCTCGGCGCTGATCAGCGAGGTGATCGCCGCTGCGCTCGGCGCCCTCGGCGCTGAACGCCCGCGCGAGCAGCGTCGAGATGGCCAGGAACACGAGGACGCCGACGACGATCAGCGTGATGGACAGGCGGCGGGACACCGGCCGCCACGGTACCGGCGGCCGCGGAGGGGGCGCCGCGTCAGAGGTCGCTCAGCTCCAGGAACCGCTCGACGGAGGCCTCCTGGTGGTCGAGCCGTTCGGCCAGGGTCCGGGCGTGCTCGGCCGACAGCTCGAGGAACTCCTCGACGCAGCGCTCGGGGTCGTCGGCCAGTGGATAGACCCGGCTGAAGTCCTGTTGGGCGCAGGCGATCCCGAGTGGGGGCTTGCCCTTGGCGAGGGTGCGCGCGCCGCACACCGGCGTGACGACGAGCTGGGCGTCGCGGGCGACGAGCGCGGTCGGGAGCAGCCGGGCGGCGGGGAGCCGCGCGGGGAGCTCCACCGAGTGGTCGATCGCGACGCCGGTCCCGACGAGGCCGGCGAGCGGCTCGCGCCACACGTCGAGCACGATGTCGGCGCTCTGCGACCGCGTCGCGCAGGGCGCAGGCCTGCTCGGCGTACAGCCGCTCGGCCTCGTCGCGGTCCTCCGCGTCCCCGAGGTCGAGATCGCATGGCACGCGGAGCAGCTCGGCCGCGGCGACCGTCTCGCCCGCTCCGAGGCTGCCCGGCGCGATGAACGTCTGAAGGGTGCCGAGGTCGCGGCGGGCGTGGAAGATCAGCGTCACCGCGTCGCTGAGCGGCAGGCCGTCGACTCGCAGGGAGACCGTGACCGCCGCCCCGTCGTCGAGCAGCGCGCGGCGGAGAAGCTCCTCTGCGGCTTCGTCGTCGGGTCTGGGCTGCTCGCTCGCCATGGCGCTCTCCCTGTTGTCGGCCTGGGTGGAGAATATTTATGCGCTCCGACGGCGGCGCCGGTATCGCCCGCTGGAGCGAACCGAGAGGCGTGCGCCTCGCCGGGTGGAGGGTCGGCGGGAACAGGGATAAGCGGCGGCGAGACGGGTAGGCTGCCCTGCCAGATGAAGTTTCTCTACAAGCCGTTCGCCCTGATCGCCGCCGGGATCGCCTCGCGGCTCGGCCGCTCGGCCTTCCGCTCGCTGTGGGCGGCGCTCGACGACGCCGAGCCACCGGGGCCGACCACGCACGAGACGACGCTGCCGAAGGTGCTCGGAGCCGCCGTGCTCGAGGCGGCGACGATGGCCGCCGTGGCCGCGGCGGTCGACCGGGCGAGCGCCCACGCGTTCGAGCATCTCACCGGGTACTGGCCCGGCGAGGAGACGCCCGAGCCGCTCGAGGAGAGCTAGTCGGGAACGTCGGCCGCGGCCGGCTCCGGGACCGTCCAGGGCGCGAGCCCCTCCCGCAGCCAGTCCGGGATCGGCCGCTTGCGCAGTTCGGCCGCGTCGACGCAGACGTGGCGCATCCGCCCCTCGGCGAGCGTCGTGCCGTCGCGCTCGACCGTGTGCGTGGTGGCGATGCTGCTCTCCCCCAGGCGGCCGACCTCGACCGCGAGAGTCGAGCATCTCGTCGAACCGGGCCGGCGCGCGGTAGCGGACCTGGGCCTCGGCGACGACGACGTCGATCCCGCGCTCGGTCATCGCCGCGTAGCCGCCGAAGGCCTCCCGCCACAGCTCGGTGAGCGAGATGTCGAAGCACGCCAGGTAGTGGGCGTTGAACAGGATGCCCTGGGCGTCGCACTCGTGGTAGCGGACGCGGAGCTGGTGGCGGAACGGGTCGCCCATCGGTGGCCGACTAGCCGCTTCCCCCGCCGCGGAGCACGAAGCCGCGAGCCGCGAGCTGCATCGACCATGTCCTCGAAGGCGGGGAAGTCCCGGGCGAGCAGCGCGTCGATCGGACGCCCGGCCGGCCCGGTGGCGCGGACCCAGCGCCGGAGCACCTCCGGGCCGGCGCGCTCGGCGGCCTCGTCGAGCAGCGCGAGCAGCACGGGCAGCTCGGAGCGGTGGTCGAGCTGGCCGCTGAGCAGCGAGAGCGGATCGACGCCGAGGACGGTGCAGAGCTCGTCCTCGGACAGGCCGAGCAGATCCATCAGCCGGGCGGCGCGGGCGCTCTGGAGCGAGGACGGGTCCATCGCCGGAGATTGTGGCGGTTGGCGCCCGCCGCTCAGAACAGCTGGTTCTCGCCGCCGAACACGTCGCTCACCGAGCCGTCGGTGAAGATCTGGCGGATCGAGTTCGTCAGCAGGTCCGCGCAGGAGAGCACGCGGACGTTGTCCGGTGGGTCCGGCGGCATCGCGAGCGTGTCGGTGACGACGATCTGCTCGAACCCGGCCTTGGCCAGGTTCTCCCACGCGCGGCCGGAGAACACCCCGTGGGTGGCGGCGGCGTAGACGCGGCGGGCGCCGGCGTCGTCGACCGCCTGGGCGGCGGCGGCCAGCGTGCCGGCGGTGTCGATGATGTCGTCGACGAGCACCGCCGTGCGGCCGCGCACGTCGCCGATCACGTAGTTGATCTCGGCCACCTGCTGAGCCGGGCCGCTCCTTGTTGAGGATCGCGAGGTCGGCGCCGAGGATCGAGGCGAACTTCTTGTTCAGCTTCACGCGGCCGGCGTCCGGAGCGACGATCACGAGATCCTCGAGTCCGAGGTCGGCGAAGTACTGAGTGAGCATGAACAGCGCGGTCATGTGGTCGCACGGCTTCTGGAAGAACCCCTGGATCTGGCCGGAGTGGAGGTCCATGGTGAGGATCCGGTCGATGCCGGCCGCCTCGAGCATGCGCGCGACGAGCCGGGCGCTGATCGGCTCCCGCGGGGCGGACTTCTTGTCCTGGCGGGAGTAGCCGTACCACGGCGTGACCGCGATCACCCGGTGGGCCGAGCCGCCGACGGCGGCGTCGGTCATCGCCAGCAGCTCCATCACCGCGTCGTTCGTGGTCAGCCCGGCCGCGCGGGTTGCCGCACGTCGGCTGGACGATGAACACGTCGGCGCCGCGTACCGACTCCTCGAAGCGGCAGTAGACCTCGCCGTTGGAGAACGTCTTCAGCGTCATCGGCGAGAGCTGGACGCCCAGCTTGGCCGCGATCCGGTGCGGCCAGCTCGGGGTTCGAACGGCCGGTGACGAGCATCAGCCGCTTGTCGTTCTCGGCCCGGAGCTCGCTCGGCGGGGCGGCTTGCGTCTGCAGGACGCTCATCCTGCGCTGAGTGTACGGCCGGGGGATGACAGGACGTTCACGATTCCCCGCCCGGCGCGGGATCAGGTCGCTCGGTCTCCGCCCGGCCGGATGGCGTCGGCCTGCGGCGTTGGCCTCGGCCTCCGCCCGCTGCCGGCGGCGGTCGCTGTAGCCCTCGATGTTGCGCTGGCGGGCGCGCGCGACTCCGAGCGCCCCGGGGGAACGTCCTCGCCGATGACCGAGCCGGCCGCGGTGAACGCGTCGTCGCCGACTGCTCACCGGCGCGATCAGCGTCGTGTCGACGCTCGTCTTGACCCCCGAGCCGATCGTCGTGCGGTGCTTGCGGTAGCCGTCGTAGTTGGCGGTGATCGTCGCGGCACCGAGGTTCGTCCCCTCGCCGATCGTCGCATCACCGATGTAGGAGAGGTGGGGGATCTTCGATCCGCTCGCCGATGTCGGAGTTCTTCACCTCGACGAACGTGCCGACCTTCGACCCGGCCCGCAGCACGGTCCCAGGGCGGAGGTACGCGAACGGTCCGACGCTCACCCGCGGGCCGATCTCGGCCTCGACGGCGTGGCTGTGGATGACCTTCGCGCCGTCGTGGACCGCGCAGTCGATCAGCGTCGTGTGCGACCCGATCGTCGCGCCGGCGCCGACCCGCGTGACGCCCCGGAGGGTGCTGAACGGCTCGAGCACGGTGTCCTGGCCGACCTCCACGCCGACGTCGACGACGGTCGCCGTCGGGCGCGACGACGGTCACCCCGGATCGCATCAGCCGCTGCAGGATCTGGCGCTGGGCGAGCGCGTGGACCTCGGCCAGCCCGACCCGGTCGTTGACGCCGAGCGCCTCGGAGGCGTCGGCCAGCTCGTGGGCGACGACGGCGTGCTCGCGGGCCCGGAGCACCGGCAGCACGTCGGGGAGGTAGAACTCGCCCTGGGCGTTGTCGGCCCGCACCTCGCCGAGCGCATCGAGCAGCGCGCCGCCCTCGAAGGCGAAGATCCCGGTGTTCACCTCGCGGATCGCGAGCTCGAGCTCGGTGGCGTCGCCCGCCGCCTTCGTCTCCACCACGCGCTCGACGGTGCCGTCCGGGGCGCGGACGACGCGGCCATAGCCGGCCGGGTCCTCGACGACCGCGGTGACCATCGTGGCGGCGGCGCCATCACGCTCGTGCGCGTCGAGCAGTCCGGCGAGGGTCTCCGGGCGTGATCAGCGGCACGTCTCCGGCGAGCACGATGACCGGCGCGTCGCGGTCGATCAGCTCGGCGGCGCAGCGGACGGCGTCGGCGGTCCCGCGGGCCTGCGGCTGGACGGCGTAGCTCACCCGGTCCCCGAGCACCGAGGCGAGCGTGCCGTCGGGACTCTGCACGACGACGACGCGCCCGGCCCCGGCCTCGAGCGCTGCGGCGACCGGCCACTCGATCAGCGGCCGCCCGCAGAGTGGGTGGAGCAGCTTCGGCGTGGCCGAGCGCATGCGAGTGCCATAGCCCGCGGCGAGGATGACGACGACGGGCGCCTTCACGGAGAGGATCGTAGTCGCAAGCGAGGCGCACCGCGAACGGCCCGCCGGACCCGCCCGGGGGACGGGGAGGCAGCTAGGCTGCTGGCCACCGCGCCCGCGCGCTGGGGGGTCGTCCAACAGGCCAGGACACCGGGTTTTGGTCCCGGGAATCGGGGTTCAAGTCCTCGCCCCCCAACTGCGGCGCCGGGGACCTAGGGGGTGCCCGCGGGGTTGTCCACGATCCGGAACGTGTTCCGGGCCAGCGCCGGAGTGCTGAAGACCTGGACCCCGCCGAAGGCGGCATGGTCGTAGAGAATGTTGTCGGCCGAATCGCCGGCGTTCACCGTGCCGCACCTGTCGGCGAAGATCCCCCCGTACACCGTGGCGTTCCCGTGCACGGTGAAGACGAGGTTCTGCTGCGTCGCCGTGCACGGCCCGCTCGCCGGGACCGTCCCCTGGCCGTTGGCCATGTAGATGACGCCGACGTAGGTGGCGTTGCCGTTGAAGTCGAGCGCGCCGGTGGAGAAGACGACCACCCCGGGGGTGGTGTCGGAGTTGAAGGTGCCGCCGTTGTAGCTGCAGGTTCCGGTGACGTTGTCGACGTACACGACGCCGGCGAGCGACCCCGGGCAGACGCCGTTGTAGTACGTCCCCTGCGCCTGCGCCGTCGCCTTCAGCTGTGCGAGCTGGGGGGCCGTCAGCGTGGCGTAGCCGCCGCCCGGGTCGACGTAGCTCGCCTGGTAGTTGCCCTGCCGGGTCGAGCTGGCCCTTGCTGTCGACCCAGCCGAGGCACGAGTCGTTGCTGGACGGCTTGCTGGCGTCGGCGCAGCGGACCGAGACCTCTCCGCTCAGCCCGTCGTTCTTGGCCCCGCTCGGGCCCCAGTCCTTGGCCTCGATGATCGTCTTGTTGCCGTTGTTGGAGGTGATCGCGCCGCCCGAGGTGATCACGTTCTGGGGCAGCGCGAGCGTCTTCAGCTGGTGGACGACCTGGGCGACGACGATCCGGCGTTGACCCCACAGCGTCGCCTCAGCCCGGACCCAAACGCGCCCATCGCCGTTTGCGTCCCAGCTCGCCGCTGGAGTCGGGGCGGCCAGCGACTCCGAGTAGTAGCTCGCGCCGCCCGAATCGTCGAGCACCTGCACCTTCCACACCGGATTGCTGAACGACGCACCGGCGTAGGAGGTGCCGAAGCTCGCGGTCAGGACGCTTCCCGGACAGCCGGCGGCGGGGACGGTGGCCTGGGTGCACGCCGGGTACGCGGCTGCGGCCGAGCCCGGCCAGGCCTGCTGGAGCTGGAAGGACTCGGCGTCGAGCACGCTCTCGGAGAGGTTGAACGCCGCCTCGCCCGACGCCTCGTAGCCGGTCTGATGCGTCTGGACGTCGACCATCTGGAGGATGACCAGGCCGAGCATCAGCACGATCGCGAGGATGATGATCGCGGTCGAGAGCACGAAGCCATGCTCGTCGCGGAGCCGATCGCGGGTCATTGGACGGTCAGCGACTGCGAGGTCGTCGACGACAGGCCGTTCGTATCGGTGACGGTGAGCTGAACGGTGTACGTCCCGGCACCGGGCACCCAGTCGACCAGCCCCGTCGTGGACGAACTGAGCGCCGCGGACGACGGGCAGGAGGCTGACGTGCAGGACCACGCGTAGGAGAGGTCGTAGCCGGACGGGCTGTAGGCGATCCCGCCGTTGAGCAGCACGCCCCCGTTGCCGGTCGTCGTCACCGAGAACGCGGCCACGGGGGCCCGGAGCTGGTTGCGGAGATAGACCCCGGTGCGCAGCTCGCGCTCGGCTGCGCTCACCTGCGTCGTCGGGTTGACGAACAGGTCGGTCTGGACCGAGGTGATCTGCGACAGGTCGCTCGGCGCGGTGCCGTTGTTGAACGTGAACACCGGCCGGTCGGTGCGCTGCTGGTAGCGGCTCGTCACCGAGGCGGCGAGGATCTGCGACGTCGCCGTGGAGCTGTCGGGGCAAGGGATCGTCACCGCCGGGTTGCTGCTCCACGGGCTCGCCGGGGGTGTCGCCGTGGTCCACGTCTGGACCTGGCTGACGAGCACCTCGAGCGCGCTGCTGCCGCCCACCGAGTCGTTCGGCACGCAGTAGCGGACGCGCTCGGCACCGCTCGTGTTCGACCCGCTCGGGTTGCTGACGGTCTGGAAGACGAGGTCGTACGGGGTCGCGCGCTCGATCAGCTTCGGGGCGGAGATCGGACTGGAGATGTTCCGCAGCTGGCGGCCTATGCGGTCGATGGCCAACCGGGCGCGGTCCTGCGCGTCGTTGCGCTGGGTGCTTCCCTGGTAGGAGTTGGTGACCGCCTGGAGGACGGCCAGCGTGGCGCCGAACACGACCAGCGAGATCGCCGCCACGACGAGCAGCTCGATCAGCGTGAAGCCGTCCTCGCGGGCGATCCGCGTCATCCGGTCACCGTCCCCGAGCAGGTGGATTCGTTGAGGTGGGTGTCGACCGCGGTGACACAGTAGTTCTGCTTGACACCGGCGGGATCGGGGGAGCTGTCGGTGGCGGTCGTCACCGCGTGGCCCTGACCGTCGGTCGAGCCGACGAGCTGGAGACGGCTTCCCGGGTACTGGACCGAGGTGCCGCTCGCCCATCGGTACACCCGCCAGCCGATGATCGAATCGCCGCTGTCGGGATCGGCCGGCGACGGCGCGGACCAGTTGAGGGTCATCGTCCCCCCGCTCAGCGTCCCGGAGAGGCCGGTCGGGGTGTTCGGGCGGTGGTCGCAGAGGTTGGCGTCGACCTTCGTCGACAGCGAGGTGCTCTCCCGCGGATTGCCCGTTGTCGGGTCGGAGTCGACGCCGACCACCCAGTAGACGTTCGCGGTCGTGTAGCTCTGGGTGAGGCTCGTGCAGATCAGCGGAGGAGTGGCCGGGGTCGGCGCCGTGAGGTCGGTGCACGCCGTGCTGTTGTCCGCGCTGCACGCGCCGACGAGCGTCGCCGCGCCGGTGCCGACCTGGTGGTAGACGCGGTAGTACCGGATGTCCTGATCGACACTCGGGATCCAGGTGACGTCGACGCCCGAGATCAGCGAGTTCCATCCGGCGGTGACCGTGGCCGGGGGGATCGCCTGGTGGCGGTTGAGCGTGAGCTGCAGGCTCAACGGGCTGCCGTTGTTGCCGCTCGAGTCGTAGCTGCGGGCGGCGATCGTGTACGTCCCGTCAGCGGTGGGGAAGTTCCAGGTGAAGTTCGACGACGTCGCCGTTGGCGTGTAGGGATCGTCGACGCCGGCTGGGATCTGGCCGGTGCCGGGCGGGTTGCCGTTGACGAGCCACTGGATCTGACGGGCGAGACTGCTGGTCGTCACCGTGAAGCGCTGCGAGGTGCCCGCGATGACCGTCTGATTGGTACCCGGACAGGCGGCCGTCGTGCTCAGGCAGGTGACGGCGGGTCCGTTGACGTCACGGTTGTAGATCAGCAGCGCCTGCTCGACGGTCGGCGTGGAGCGGAGGCCGGTCGGGGTGACCGTGACCGTCACGCGCTTGTCGTCGTCGGGGTTCGTGTCGGCCGTGCCCGAGGTCGCGACGTCGGGGCACCAGGTGCCGCCGCTCACCGGGGCGGCGGTATGGGAGCCGTACCCGTCGACGGGATCGTCGAGCGAGCAGGCGCTGACGGCGACGGTGAACGTGTAGCTGCCGCGCGTCACCGCGAGCGAGGAGCCGGACACGGTCGAGCCCGGCACGAGCGGCTGGACGGTGGTGGCGAGGGAGCTCGTGACGAGCTGGCTGTAGCCGAGGGTCCGCGCGTCCTCGAGGACCTCCCGCGCAAGGCTCGTCCCCGCCTGGCGGACCCGGTCGGTGGCGCTCGCCCGGTTGGCGACGTCGATCGCGCCGAACAGCGGCAGCAGGCCCACGGTGAGGACGACGACGCCGACGAGGACCTCGATCAGGGTGAAGCCCCGCTCGGACTTCAGGCGAGCGGCGAGACCCCCAGCGATGCGGGCACGCAGAAAGGGATTATGGGCGGGCCGGACAGATCGCGTCATGGTCTGCTGGGTGAGCCGTCCGTGGCCCGGGAACTACTGGGATTCCTGTCGGCGTTCGGCCGATGGACCTTGAGACGGTTCGTTTGGCGGGCCTCGTACACATGTCCAGAACGGTCCGCCCCGGTCCAACGGATGTCCGCAAACCAGAGGGCGGTTCAGCTCAGACCGCTTGCCGCGCGAAGAATGGGGGCACGACGCGTTTCCACCCCGCAAGAGGAGATCGTGTCCGCTCGTCGCACCCACATAGGCCCCGGACGGCCGACCCCCAGACTGACGCGCCTGCGTCGCCGTCTCGCCGGCGAGCGCGGCTTCAGCCTGATCGAGCTGCTTGTCGCGATGGTGATCGCGATCCCCGTTGTCACGGCGACCTTCTACGCACTCGAGCAGGGCACGCGCGCCCAGTTGCGCGATCAGTCGTTCGCCGATGAGGTCACGAGCACCCAGGTCAGCGTGGCCAGGATGCTCCGGGACATCCGCCAGGCGACGACGCTGCTCGACGCGCAGCCGAACCGGATCGAGTTCCTGATGCCGCAGTGGCAGACGGTGAACGGCGTCACCTCCCAGATCACCCTCGATGTCCGCTACGTCTGCACCGTGGCCGACTCGCGGGCCGGCTATACGCGATGCGCGCGCACCCAGGCCACCTCGGGGAACCTGCTTCCGAGCCCATCAGCTTCGGCGGGGCCGGCCGATATCCAGCATGTGATCAACGGGCCGATCTCGCAGTACTGCAAGGCCGACGGTTCGGGGCCGTCGGGCTCGGTGTTCTTCTACAGCAACGCCAACACCGCCAACACGGACTCCAGTCCGCCGGCGTGTGACGAGAACTACGAGAACCTCGTCGCTCAGCGGCCCGACTACGTCCAGGTCCTGATCCGTGTCCCGGCGAGCGGCTCGCAAACCTCGGGCGGGTTGACGCACCAGACCGTGCTCAACGGCGGCGCGTACCTGCGGAACTGGAACCTGGGGGCATGATGCGTTCGGAGAAGGGATTCACCGTGATCGAGGTCATGATCGCCGCGGTCATCATGATCGTCGGCGTCCTCGGGGTGTTTGCGGCACTCGACTCGGCCCGTGTGCTCAGCACCGTCGGCGAGCGGCAGACCACGATCGCCCACCGGGCCCAGCAGGAGCTCGAACGTCTCCAGGCGATGCCTTACAAGAGCCTCGCGATGACCGTCGCACCGCCGGCCGCGAGCGGGTGCCCCACCCCGCTCACCCCGCAGTACCCGACGAGCCCCAACTGCTACGTGAGCGGCGGCAACTACAGCTACGACCGCAACGACACCTCCAAGACCGAGCCGCTCGTGATCGACACGACGAACGGCACGATCACGCCGAACGGCAGCGGCTCGGGCTGCACCGACGGCTGCACGTCGAAGTGGACCGACGGCAACTACAGCGGCGAGGTCTTCGACTTCGTCAGCTGGGCGAGTGACGCGAACTGCACCGGCGGCACGATCTGCCCCGCAGGCAGCGACTACAAGCGGGTCACCGTGGTCGTCACGCTCAGCGGCGCGGCGGCGACCCACCCCTCCAAGCCGCTGCTCGCCTCGACGTTCGAAGCCAACCCCGACGCGCTGCCCACCGGCGCCCCGTCGAACAGCGCCCAGAACCCGCTTCAGAACATCAACACCCAGTGCGGCGGTCTGACCTGCAACCAGGCCCTGAACGGGACCGCGGTCGACTACTACCTCACCGACTCGGGCTACTCGTCGAGCTACACCCCGCCGACGGTCTCCAACGCGCTGCACGGCACGACCGTGACCCTGTGCGGGCTCGGACCCAGCTGCGCCCCGACCCCGGATCAGCTGATCACCACCCGGCCGACGACCGGCGGCGCGCTGCCGCCGTGCTTCTCGACCGACAAGGGCTGCGTCACGACGAGCGGCGGGGGCGGGACGACGCCCTGCAACGGCGGAACGGCCGCCGCCGATGGGAACGGCAACTGCTCGACCGGGATGGTGCTCACCCACCCGACGAGCGACTCGTCGAGCTGCGGGAGTCCTCCGAGCGACAACACGAAGTCGCATACGTGGGTGACGCCCACGGTTCCCGTCGGCACATCGGTCAACCTCACCGGAGCCGGCGGGATGACGCTCTACATGCAGTCGACCTCCGGTGTGGCGGTGAACGTGCTCGTGTGCGCGGGTGTCTACATCCAACCGACGGGCCTGCTGGGAACGCTGGTCAACCTGCTTCCCCCGCACGTCACGCAGATCGGGGCGAGCGTGGGCGCCAATGCAACGGTGAGCGCGGCCGTGCCGACGCCCGTGTCGTTCGGATTCAACCTCGGGAGCGCGGCGACGCTGTCCAGCACCGCGCTCAACCAGGTGAAGCTTCAGGTCGTCGTGTGGCTCGCCGCCTCGGCCGGGACGGACGTCGGGCTCGTCTACGACCACCCCTACGCCTCCTCACAGCTGACGGTGATCGAGCAATGAGACGGCGTCTGGCGGCGGAGCAAGGGATGGTGATGCCGATCGCCGTGGTGGTCCTGATGATCACCCTCGCCCTCGGCGCCGCCGCGGTGGTCGCCGCGGTGAGCAGCAACGATCTCTCGCAACGCGATTCGAACGGCAAGGCGGCGCTCGAGGCGGCCGAGGCCGGGCTGCGGGCGGCGACCTACCGGCTCAACATGTTCCTGCCCGCCTCTGGGCGGTGCCCGACGAACCCGTCGACGACGGTCGGCGGCTCAGGGCTGTGTGCCCAGGACGGCCCCGAGACCCTCGGCAACGGCTCGACCTTCAGCTACTGGGTGAGCGACGTGCTCGTCCCCGGGCAGCAGTGCGCCGGCGTCCCGGTCACCGTGCCGAACTCGAACCTCAACCCCCAGTACGTCGCCCAGCGCTGCATCACCGCCGTCGGGACGGCGAACACCGGCGGCAGCAACGCCGTCAGCGCCCGCGTCCAGGCCCGCGTGGCGAGCTACGCGGCCCAGGCGCTGTTCTCGGTGCCCGGCCTGATCGGCCTCAACGAGCTGACGATCACCAACAACGCGATGATCAACGCCTCGGGCGGCACGAACGGCGTGCGCCACGATCCGCAACAACGCCAGCGTGTCGGGGCTCGTCCTCGGCCCGAACGGGAGCAAGTCGGTGTCGAACAACGTCACCCTCGGGCCCGTCACCCAGCTGTCCGCCGCCCAGGGACCGATCGGCCTGCCGCTGCCCTCGTTCGGCAACACGGCGACGGTGAACAACGACTCCCGGATCGGCGCCCCCAACTCCACCACCGTCAACTGCACGAGCTCCGGGGGCCCGATCGGTCGACACGTGCAGCGGCGTGAGCTGGAGCGACACCGCGGCGCATCCCCGCGAGCTCGACGGTGAGCAACAACGCGACGCTGACGCTTGGCGGTGGCGTCTACAACCTGTGCAACTTCTCCTCCAAGAACAACACCACGATCAAGGTTGCTGCCGGGACGTACACGACGATCTACATCGACTCCCCCGCGGACCCCAACTCAGCCGGCGACACCGGGACGAAGTGCGCCGCGGGCAGCGGCACGTTCACGCTCGGCAACAACGCCCAGGTAATCGTCCAGACGCAGGACCCGCTCAACCCCGGTCATGCCGACCCCACGGCGCTGAAGATCTTCGTCTACGGCGACCCGACGAACCCCGGCTCGAACGTCGTCACCTGGAACAACAACGGCGAGACCGACGCGACGGTCGTCGCGCCGTTCTCCGCGGTCGAGCTCCAGAACAACGGCGTGTGGAACGGAGCCGCCGGCGGTTACGACGTGGACGTGCTGAACAACTTCACGTTCAACTGGTACTCGAAGGAGTCCTCGCTGTACACCGGTCAACAGGACATCTTCTACCGCACGGCGTGGGAGCAGTGCTCGGCGCTCGGCTTCAGCACGTCGACGCCGACCGTCGGCTGCTGATCTCTCAGAGCTCGTCACCGGGCGCTGTCGAGCGCCGCCCGTCGAGCAGCGTCCGCACCGCCGGCGGCAGGCACGGGTCGGCGAGCGCCGCACGGACGTCGCCGGGAGTGCGCAGCCCCCGCTCGGCCCGGAGCAGGCCGAGCTCGGCGCCGGTGGCCTGGACGGCGGTGACACCGAGGCGGACGGCATCGCCCTCACGCCACAGCTCACCGGCCATCGAGAACAGGCCCTCGACCGGCCCGGCGAGCCCGAGCAGGTAGCAGCCGCCATCGAACACCGGGCCGAGCACCAGGGTGCCGCCACCCCGCAGGTCGGCGAGCGCGGCGGTGGCGTGCTCCGGGCGGAGCACGGGAAGCTCGGGCCAGAGGACGAGCAGGGGACCGTCGGTGCGGCTGAAGATGCGTCCGGTGGCGTCGGCGAGGCGAGCGGCGATCCCATCCCCGTTCTGCGGGAACAGGTGAAGGCCGCCGCCGAGCAGCGCGCGGAGTTCGTGACCGACGCCGGGGGGATCGTGCGCGACGTGGATCGGATCGGAGCCGATCGCCCGGGCCCACCGCACGGCCTCGGCCAGCAGCACGCTCTGGAGCAGGGCGGCCCGTTCGGCCCCGAGCAGCGGGATCAGCGCGCCGCGGCTCTCGCCCGGCCGCGGCGCGCGGGCCATGATCAGGACCGTCGGCCGGTTTCCGGTCACGGCTGCTCGAACCGGAGGACCGTCCCGGCGGCCTCCACCTCGGCTCCCGGTAGACCGGCGACGGCCGCCGAGATGACGGCCGCGAAGCTCGCCCCGGAGCGTCCCATCAGCTCGATCAGATCCTGCACCGGGGTCGTCTCGCCCGGCTTCACCTCGTTGGCGTAGTCGGTGACGAACCCGACGAGCGCGTAGGGGAGCTCGAGCTCGCCGCACAGCACGGTCTCCGGACCGGCGGTCTGGCTCACCGCGACGACGCCGCAGGCGGCGAGCGCCGCGATCTCGGTCGGGGTGTTGAACCGGGGACCGTCGACGTGGCCGTAGGCCCCGCCGTCGCGTGCCGCGAGGCCGGACTCGGCGGCGGCCTGCACGAGCAGCCGGCGGAGTCCGGCGCGAGAACGGGCCGCCCTGGAGGATCCAGTGAGCCCGGCGAGGGTCACCGGGCTCGGTGAAGAACGTGCACAGCTCCCCGTCCGGAAGGCGGTTGGAGAGGAAGTGGAGATCGTCGAACACGACGAGCGAGCCGAGCGGGAGCGTGGCGTCGACCGCACCGCATGCCGTGCAGCCGATCACCGCCCGCGCGCCGAGCGAGTGCAGTGCCCAGATGTTGGCGCGGTGATTGACCTGGTTGGACAGCCGCGTGTGACCGGGGCCGTGCCGGGAGATCTGGACGACGTCGGTCCCGTGCAATCGCGCGGTCGTGACGACGGTGGGACCGTACGGCGTCTCGACCGTCTGCTCCCGCGGCTCCTCGAGCCCGGCGAGCGCGGAGACGCCCGAGCCGGTGATGATGCCGAGCCGCAGCGAGGGTGCTCACCGCGGCACCCGCCCGCCCTCCGCGCCGGGCTCGGTGGCCGGTCCGCGGGGCGCGGCCAGGCCGAGCACCCGCATCGCCTTCAGGCCGAGCGAGAGCTTCTCACGGCCGTCGGTGGAGGAGACGTCGAGCCCGGTGAGCTCCCGGACCCGCTCGAACCGGTACCGGACGGTGTGGCGATGGGTGATCAGGCGCGCGGCGGTGGCGTTCACGTTGGCGTCGCAGTCGAGGAACGTGGCCAGGGTTCCGAGCAGGTCGGTCTCGTACTGCTCGTCGTAGGCCACGAGCGGCCGCACCGTCTCGTCGTAGAAGCGCCGGAGCTCGACCGGGTCGTTCATGTGCGGCAGGAGCAGCTGATAGGTCCCGGTCTCCTCGTAGGACAGCTCGGTCCGCTCGGGATCCCCCTCGACGACGTTCGCGGCGAGCAGCGCCTCGTTGCCGGCGCGCGGAAGCTCGGCCGGATCGGTGGCCCGTCGGCTGCGCCCGATCGCGAAGGCGAACCCGGGCAGCCCGGACTCCAGCTCGCGGAGGATCGAGCCGGCCACGCGGTGGCCGAGCTCGGACTCGCCCTCGGGGACGAGCACCGACGACCTGCACTCCGCCGTCGGCCTCGGTGAGCGCGGCGATCGCCGACGGCGCGATCGACCGGGCGCCGCGGGAGGTGACCGCGAGCAGCCGGCGGCGCCAGTCCTCCTCGGTCGGGTTGCGCGGGTGGGCGCGGACGACGATCACGCTCCCCCCGGCCGTGATGTCGGCACCGAGATCACGCGAGCGGGCGATGAGCTCGTCCGGGTCATCGATCCGGTGCCGGAGCAGATCGGCGAGGAACTGTCCGGCCGCCTCCTCGGAGGCCCGCTGCGGGGCGCGCACGCGCTCGACCTCGGAGGCGATCAGGGTGCTGACGAGCCGGAGCAGCGAGGGCTCGGGCTCGGTGTCGCGGAAGCGCATGCGCAGGCGACCGACGGCGGCATCGGCGACCTTCAGCTCGACGGTCATCACGTCCTCGCCACCCCGGATCAGGGAGCGCTCGTCGGCCGGCGAGCGCGCGGCGACGGCGAGCACCGAGGAGGAGCGGTCGATCAGGACCAGGCTGGCGTCGAGCCCGCGGGCCGCGGCGCGGAGGATCTCGGGCAGCCCGGCGCCACCCTCGACGGCATCGGTGATGGCAGCCAGCGCGGCGAGATCGCCGCCCGCGGAACGCCCGGAGTTCTCGGCCATGGTCAGGCCTCCCGGGACGATCGACGCCGCGGCCGCGCAGGCTCAGAAGAAGCGGGGCCACTCGAACACCACAAGCGCCCCGACGAGCACGCCGATTCCCAGCAGCGCGGCGAGCACGTACAGCGACAGGAACACCGCGGCGACACGCTCCGCGGGGCGCCGGTAGGCACTCACGGCGGGCACGATGACGAGCATCGCGAACGCGGCGAGGCCGAGGGCGCCGAGGACGCCGCCGACGAGGTAGGTGATCGTCTGGTTGGACATGGTGGCTGGGCCAGATTGTGCCGCACGAGGATGACATGGGCAGCCCGCGCGGGCTCAGGCGGGCTTCGGCGCGCCCGCGTCCGCGGTCACGGGGACGGCCCCGAGGACCCGACGGCCCGCGTCGTGGAGCCGGCCGGCGATCGCGTTCGCCCGCTCGGCGGCGCGCTCTCCCCACACGATTCCGGCCGTCGTCGGGCCCGACCCGCAGACGATCGCGTCTCGGCCCCGGCGTCGCGGAGCGCGGCCAACGCCTCGCCGACGGTCGGGAGCAGCGAACGCGTCGCGGGCTCGAGGTCGTTCTCGATCAGCGGACGGCGGGAGCTCCCCGCCGGCGGTGATCGCCGCGGTCAGCTCGGCGGCGCGGGCCGCGAGGCCGTCGGGGGTCCGCGGGAGCTCGAGCCGGTCGGCCTCGGTGTAGACGGCGGCCGTGGACAGCGGCTCCTGGCGCGGGCAGGAGGACCCAGGCGTGGGGAGCGAGCGGCGGCAGCGGCGTGATCACGCTCGCCCGGCCCCCGGCCGATCGCCAGACCGGGCGCGAGCTGGCTCGGGACGTCGGCGCCGAGGCCGGCCGCGATCTCGCCGATCGCCTCGGTTCCGGCCGGCTCGAGGTGGGCGGCGAGCCGCAGTGCCGCAGCGGCGTCGGCCGACCCGCCCCCCATCCCGGCCGCGACCGGGATCCGCTTGGCGATCTCGATCCGCACCGCCGGCCCGGTCCAGCCATGGGCGCGCAGCGCGCGGATCGCCGCCGCGGCGAGGTTGTCGCCCTCGACGCCGGGGCAGACGACCTCGTCGGCCGTGATCCCATCGCCCGCGGTGAGCGTGAGCTCGTCGGCGAGCGAGACCGACTCGAGCACGGTGACCAGCTCGTGGCGGCCGTCGGCTCGGATCGGTCCGAGCAGGAGGCTGAGGTTGACCTTCCCGGGCGCCCGGCTCCGCAGCCGGATCACAGCCGCACCAGCAGCGCGCCGAACTCCTCAGGGGCGAGCCGCTCCGCCCGCTCGGCGGCCGGGTGGCCGAGGTCGGTCAGCGCGGTACGGGCCCGTTCGCGGACGTCCGGGCCCCAGCGGCCGGAGAGCTCGAGCGAGCGGGCGAGGGCCTTGCGACGGTGGGCGAAGGCGTCGCGGACGAGCGCCCGCAGCCGGGGCTCGGCCGCCGGACCGGTGCGCCGCAGCCCGACGAGCACCGAGTCGACGTTCGGCACCGGCCGGAACACTGTCCGGCTCACCCGGCGCAGCACCCGCACCTCGCAGGCGAGCTGGGCGAGGACCGAGCTGACTCCGTAGCCACGGCCCCCGGGCGGCGCGGCGAGCCGCTCGCCGACCTCGCGCTGGACCATCGCCACCCACTGCGTGACGGTCGGCAGCTCCTCGATCGTCCGCAGGATGACGGTGGCCGCGACGCCGTATGGGAGGTTGGCCACGAGCTTCGTCGGCGCCGGGGTGAGCGCGGCGAGATCGAGCTTCGAGCGCATCGGCGAAGTGGAGCGTCACGTTCGGCGCGGCGCCGACGGCGGCGGTGAGCCGCTCGCGCAGCCGCTCGTCGATCTCGACGACGTGGACGTGGGCGACCCGCGCCGCGAGCCGCTCCGACAGGATCCCGGGCCCGCCGCCGACCTCGAGCACGACATCGGCCGGGTCGAGCTCCGCCAGCCGCTCGATCACGTCGAGGATGTTGCGGTCGACGAGGAAGTTCTGGCCGAGTTCTCGATCGCGCGGGCGGGTCACCATCCGAACACCGCCGCGGCGCTCCGCTCGATCGCCGCCTCCAGCTCGGCGTAGGCCACGCGACGCTCGACGGCGAGGGCCTGCGCGGTGTGGATCACCGCGGCGGGCTGGTTGCGCTCCTTGCGGATCGGCTGCGGCGACAGGTACGGCGCGTCGGTCTCGACGAGCAGCCGCTCGGCGCGGGACGCGGATCGCCGCGGCGCGGAGCGTCCTCGTTGCGCGGATAGGTGACGTTGCCGGCGAACGAGATCCACCACTCGGGGTGCCCGAGGCATTCGTCGATCCGGTCGGCCATCGAGAAGCAGTGGAGGATCACCTTCAGTCCGCTCGGCGTGCTCGGAGAGCATCTCGAGCGTCGCGTCGTCGGCGCTCGCGGGTGTGGATCACGAGCGGCTTGTCGGTCTCGCGGGCGAGCTCGATCTGGGCCGGTGAAGGCGCGGCGCTGGTCGGCCTCGGGCGCCCAGTCGCGGTAGAAGTCGAGTCCCGTCTCGCCGATCGCCAGGCAGCGGGGGTGGGCGGCGAGCGCCGCGAGCTCGGCGAGGTCGTTGTCGTCGAAGCCGGTGGCGGAGTTCGGGTGACGGCCGATCGCGGCCCACACCTGCGGGAACCGCTCGGCCGCGGCAGAGCGCCTCGCGGCAGCTCTCGGAGTCGGTGCCGACGGTGAGCAGCTTCGTCACGCCGGCCGTCCGCGGCGGCCTCGACCAGCTCGGCGTCGCTCGGGTGGCAGAGATGGAGGTGGGTGTGGCTGTCGATCACGGCCTTGGGGAACAGCGGCTCGAGCTCGTCGGTCGCGCCGCCGACCTCGGGCTGCCATTCGGCCAGCGGCGTAGCTCGTGTCGCTGAGCTGCATGGCCGCGAGCAGCCGCTGCGCAGTCGCGGGGATGTACGGGACGAGCAGGAGCGTGACGATGCGCAGCCCCTCGACGAGCGAGCGCAGCACCCGTCGAGCTCGTCGGCCCGGTCGGGCTCCTTGGCCAGCTTCCACGGCGCCTGCTCCTCGACGTACCGGTTGAGCCGCCGGACGCGCTGCCAGATGAGCTCGAGCGCCTGGGTCGCCTCGGCCCGATCGAGCAGCGCCGCGACCTCGGTCGCTGAGACCGGCGAACTCCGCGGCGAGCGCGGGATCGGTGCGGACCGGCGGGAACGGTCGCCGTCGCGGTAGCGACGGACCATCGCGATCGTGCGGCTGGCCAGGTTGCCGTACTCGTTGGCCAGCTCGCTCTCGTAGCGGGTGCGGACGGCGTCGATGCCGACGGCGCCGTCGCCGCCGAACGGGACGTCGCGCATCAGGTAGAAGCGCAGCGCATCGGTGCCGTAGCTCTCGATCACCTCGAACGGGTCGAGCACGTTGCCGAGCGACTTGCTCATCTTGCGCCCGTCGGAACCGAGCAGGAAGCCGTGGACGAAGACGTGCTCGGGGAGCGGGAGCTCCGCGGCCATCAGCAGCGCGGGCCAGAAGACGGTGTGGAACTTGAGGATGTCCTTGCCGATGACGTGGTAGGTCGCGGGCCAGAACTCGGCGGTCAGGTCCTTGCCGGGGCGGGCGTAGGACAGCGCGGTGTAGTAGTTGAGCAGCGCGTCGAACCACACGTAGAACACGTGCTCGGGATCCCACGGCACCGTCACACCCCAGGTCAGCCGGGCCCGGGTGAGTGACACGTCCTGGAGGCCGGAGGTGATGAACGCGCGGGCCTCGTTGTAGTGCCGGGACGGCATCACGAAGTCCGTCTGCTCCGCGTACAGCTGCTCCAGCCGCTGCTGGAAGGTGGACAGGCGGAAGAACCAGTTCTCCTCCTGCTCGCGGGTGAGCTCGATCTCGTGGATCGGGCAGCGGTTGCCCGTCGAGGATCTCGTTCTCGACCTTGAAGTCCGCGCACCGCGGGCAGTACCAGCCCTCGTAGATCCCCTTGTACGTGTGGCCGTTGTCGTGGACGCGCTGGAGCACGTCCTGGACGGCACGCTCGTGCTCGGGGTCCGAGGTGCGGATGAAGAAGTCGTTGGAGAGGTTGAGCCGAGGGCCGAGCGCCTTGAAGCGCTCGGCGTTGCGGTCGGCGAGCTCCTTCGGCTCCAGCCCCTGGGCGTGGGCCGCGTCGGCGACCGGCTCGCCGTGCTCGTCGGTGCCGGTGAGCGAGAACACGTCCTCCCCGCGCTGGCGCATGTGGCGGGCGATCACGTCGACGGCGATCGACGTGTACGCGTGGCCGAGATGCGGCTGGGCGTTGACGTAGTAGATCGGCGTGGTGATGTAGAAGGACATCGCGCGGTGTGGAGGCTACTCAGGGCCGCTACGCGGCCTTGGCGCGACGGGCGGCGAGGATCGCGTGGAGGCGGTCGGCCTCGCGGCGCGGGTCCGCGCGCATGCGCTCCTTCGTGAGGCGGACGGTCACGACGCCCAGCGCCAGGTGGTGCGCGTCACGCTCGCGGTCGGTCTCGAAGGCGCGCGGGTCGGCGTGGAACTCGACCGAGTCGATCTCGACGATCACCCGCTCCTCCGGAAACCACGCGTCGACCTCGTAGCCGGCGATGGTGACGTTGGTGTGGGGCGTGGGGAGGGCGTGGGTGGCGCAGAAGGTGGCGAAGTCGTCCTCGAGTGGGGACCTGGTGAGGTTGCCGGGCGTTTGGGTGGCGAGCGGTCTCAGTGCTTCTGTGCCCGGATGCTGCGGGTTGCGGGCGATCACGTCTCTCAGCTGGGTGGGGCGGGTGAGGTGGCGGCGGAGGGCGGCGCCGGTGGCGCGGCGGAGTTCTTCGGCGTTGAGGTGCGGCGCGACATCGAGCAGGGTTCGTGCCGGGCTCGTGACGCGGAGGCCGTTGCGGGTGCGGATGTCGCGGCGGAGGAGGGTCTTGGAGTTGTGGATCTCGATGTTCGCGTGGCGGCGGCGGTCGTGCGCGGGAACGAGCACGACCGGAGGGTCCGGCCAATCGGATCCGCCGAGAAGGGACCAGAAGGCCAGGGCGGAGAAGCCGGCGAGGGCGGAGCGGGGGCCGCAGGCCAGCAGGGCGGCGGCGCCGTGCTCGAGCGGGGTGGTGAGGGGGCGGCCGACGGCGTAGACGCCGCGATGGACACGGATGAGACGACCGGCCTCGGCGCGGTGGCGTATCGAGCCTTCGGTGAAGCCGATCGCGAGGAGCTGCTGTGTCGTCACGCAACCGTGACTCGCAACGGTGGCGATGTCGTTTTCCGTCGGATATGACGGGTTTCTCGACACACCCCCGAGCGTCCCACCTCACAACCCCCTCCCCAGCAGGTTTTACGAACTTTCCACAGCCAAGCGGTACAGCTCGTTCGCGTTCGCCCCCGTGAGCCCCGCGACCTCCCGCGCGGCCACCCGCGGCTTCGCACCCGCGTCGATCAACCGCCGGACCGCGGCCGCCGCGGGCGCCAGGTCGAGCCCGGCCCCCTCCGGGGCCGCGCCGATCACGAGCACGACCTCACCCCGGGGCGCGGAATCGGCGTACCGCGCCGCAAGCTCGGCGGCGCGTGCCCCGGACGACCTCCTCGTGGAGCTTCGTCAGCTCGCGGCAGACCGCGACCGGCCGCGAACCGTCGAGCTCGGCGAGCACGCGCGAGCGTCGCCGCCACACGGCGCGGCGACTCGAAGGCCACGAGCGTCTCCGTGGAGCCGAGCAGCGTCGTCAGCTCGCCCCGCTTGCGGGGCAGGAAGCCGGCGAAGCGCCAGCGGTCGGCCGGGAGCGCCGAGGCGACGAGCGCGGCGAGCGCGGCCGACGGCCCGGGCAGCACCTCGACCGCGAGCCCGGCGCCGACGCAGCTCTGCACGAGCACGTAGCCGGGGTCTGAGACGAGCGGCATCCCGGCGTCGGAGACGAGCGCGACGACGTCCCCGGCGCGCATCCGGGTCACGAGCTCGGCGGCCCGCTCGGCCTCGTTGTGCTCGTGGTAGCTGACGAGCGCGCGCGCTGACCCCGTAGCGGTCGAGCAGGACCCGCGTGCGGCGGGTGTCCTCGCAGGCGACGACGTCCGCCTCGCGCAGCGCGGCGAGCACCCGCAGGGTGACGTCCTCGAGGTTGCCGATCGGGGTCGGGCAGACGATCAGCCGGCCGCCGGTCATGTCCGGGCGACCCCGTCGAACGCGAGCGCCGCGGCGCCGACCATCCCGGCCTCGGTCGCCGAAGTGCGCGGCCTCGATCCGGACGTGGTCCCGGGACGGCGGCAGCGCGCGCTCGGCGACGACCGCCCGGGCGGGCTCGAGCAGCAGCTCGCCGGCCGCGATCACCCCGCCGCCGATCACCACGACGTCGGGGTTGAAGATGTTGACGTAGCTCGTGATCGCCGTCCCGAGATGGCGTGCCGATCAGCGTGATCGCCTCGATCGCGGCGCTGTCGCCGTCGTGGGCGAGCTCGGTGATCAGCGGTCCGAGCAGCGCCTCGCCGCGCGCGCCAGCACCCGGCCGAGGCCCGGACTGGGGCTGCTCGCCGGCGATCCGCGTCGCCTCGCGGGTGAGCGCGGTGCCCGAGGCGAGCGACTCGACGCAGCCGCGGCCGGGACAGTTGCCCTGGCAGCGGCGGCCCGTTCTCGTCGATCACCATGTGCCCGAGCTCGGCCGCCGCGCCGAGCGCGCCGCGGTAGAGCTCGCCGCGGAGGATCAGGCCGCCGCCGATCCCGGTGCCGATCGTCAGCACGACGGCCTCGCGAGGCGCCCTGGGCCGCGCCGCCGCGGTGCTCGGCGAGGGCCGCGAGGTTGGCGTCGTTGTCGACGAACACCGGCAGCCCGAGCCGCTCGGCCATCACTCGCGCGAACGGCGATGTCGGCGCAGCGGCAGGTTGACCGCCACCACCCCTGCCCGGTGCGGTCGTCCATCAGGCACGGGATCCCGAAGCCGACGGCCTCGATCTCCTCCGCCCGCGGCGTCCTGGACCTCGCGCACGATCTCCGCCGAGGCGTGCGAGCAGTCCGGCCTGGATCGAGCCCGGCGACGCCGCGCTGCGCGCGGTGGTGGACACCGAAGTCCTCGTCGACCTCGCCGGCGAGCAGTTTCGTACCCCCCATGTCGACACCGATGCGCGCGCCGACCAGGCATGCCGTCACTATATGCAGTGGCCCATGGCCGAGGAACCGAGCAATCGGCGGTCATCCGAGGACCGGCCCTACCGCGTGTACCAGCGGCGACGGGTGGCGCGTCCGCCGGATCGACAGGACGCCCGTACACGACGTACCGCTCGCGCCCCGCAGGGTCTCCGCGCGCCGCCTGCGCGGCGAGGAGGACACCGGCCTGGAGGCGTCCGCCCCGCGACGGCAACGGCGGCCGCCGGCGAACCGGCGGCGGCGGACGGGGCGGCAAGTGGGCATCGCTGAGCGGCTGGGCGCCGGGTCCGGCGCGTGGCCAAGTACGTGCTGATCGCGGTCGTCGCCTGGCTGCTGCTGTCGCTCGTGCTGTTCTGATCTCAGCGCCCAGATCGAGTCAGGGCAACCTGCCGGACTCGGCCAAGACGGCGCTCCACTCGGGCGGCAACATGATCACCTCCACCGAACACCGTGCTGATCGTCGGCACCGACCAGCGCCCGAAGGGCTCCAAGGAGCCGGGCGCCAACACGAGCGACGCCGGCAGCCGCTCGGACACGCTGATGCTGTGGCGGATCGGCGGCGGCACGTCCCGCCGGCTGTCGATCCCGCGGGACACCGTGGCGGCGATCCCCGGCCACGGCATCGAGCAAGATCAACGCCGCCTACGCGTTCGGCGGACCGGCGCTGACGATCCGCACCGTCGAGGCGTTCACCGGCATCCCGATCAACCACATCATCATCGTCAACCTCGCCGCGTTCCCGCAGTTCATCGACGCGATCGGCGGGATCGACATCACAGACCGGGCGGATCTGCTCGGACATCAGCGGCGGGACGAAGAACGGCGGCTACTCGCTGTACCTCTCCCCGGCACCCACCACCTCAACGGCGATCCAGGCGCTGACGCTCGCCCGCACGCGGGAGAACAAGTGCAACCCGGCCGAGATCGGACCTCACCCGGGTCCAGCGCCAGCAGCAGATCCTCAACGCCGTCAAGGGCCAGCTGATGTCGTCGGCTACGTTCTTCCACCTGCCGTGGGCATCGTGGGACGCGCCGAAGGTGCTGCGCACCGACATGGGCGGCCTCACGCTGCTGAGCCTGTTCGCGGCCTCCGAGTTCGGCGGCTCGGCCCCGGTCCAGGTGCTGAAGCCGACCGGCGCGGCGACGCTGCCCGACGGCGAGTCGGCGCTGACCGATCGACGCCGGACGCGGTCCGGAGCGCCGTCGGCAAGCTGATGAACGGCTGAGCCGCCGCCCGTGGGGCGAGGCGCTGCGAGCGCGGGCGCCTAGGCGGAGGCCTTGGCGGCGCCGTCGGGCTTCTTGCCCGAGTCGCCGGAGGACTTCGAGTCGCCGGACGACTTCGAGTCGCCGCCGGACGAACCGGAGTCCGAGGAGCCGCCCTTCGACTCCGACGAGCCGGAGTCCGAGGACTTCTTCTCGCCCGAGGAGCCGTTCTCCCGCTGCTCGCGGGCGCGCTTCTTGGTGCCGTAGTCGGTGTTGTAGAAGCCGCTGCCCTTGAAGTGGACCGATGGCGGGTGGAACACGCGCTGCACCGGCGCCCCGCAGGTGGCGCAGACCGCCACCGGATCGTCGCTCATCCGCTGCATGACCTCGAAGTTGTGCCCGTTCTCACAGCGGTATTCGTAGATCGGCATCGCGGCGCGAGTATAGCCGTCAGGGCCTGGCACTCCGGGCGCACGAGTGCCAAGCGGGCGGGCCGAAACGGCGACCGGAAACGGCGCCACGACGGCCCGGTCGCGGTTGCCCCTACGATCCGCGGACGATGGCCGACGACGCCGTGACGATGGACAAGCTCGTGTCGCTGTGCAAGCGGCGCGGGTTCGTGTTCGGCTCCAGCGAGATCTACGGGGGTCTCAGCGGTAGCTACGACTACGGCCACTACGGCGTGCTGCTGAAGAACAACGTCAAGGCGATGTGGTGGCGGTCGCTGCTCCAGGAGCGCGATGACGTCGTGGCGCTCGACTCGGCGATCATCCAGCACCCGCGGACCTGGGAGGCGAGCGGGCACCTGGCCGGCTTCACCGACCCGCTGATCGACTGCCGGACGTGCAAGCTCCGGTTCCGCGCGGACCACCTGGAGCAGAGTGCCTGCGGGCGCAAGCCGTCCAAGCGCCCGGGCGAGACCCCGGACTGCGACCTCACCGAGGCCCGGGACTTCAACCTGATGTTCGAGACCACGGTCGGCCCGGTGAAGGAGGAGGGCTCGACGGTGTACCTCCGCCCGGAGACCGCGCAGGGGATCTTCCTCAACTTCAAGCACTACCTCCAGTTCAGCCGCAAGCGGCCGCCGTTCGGGATCGCCCAGATCGGCAAGAGCTTCCGCAACGAGATCACGGCGCGGAACTTCATCTTCCGGATGCGGGAGTTCGAGCAGATGGAGATGGAGTACTTCGTGCCGCCGGACGAGGCCGACTCGTGGTTCGAGCACTGGACCGAGCAGCGGGTCGACTGGTACACCCGGTTCGGCGTCCGACCCGATCACCTCCGCCTGCGCCCCCACGACGCCGAGGAGCTCTCGCACTACTCGAGCGCGACGAGCGACATCGAGTACCTGTTCCCGGGCGGATGGTCCGAGCTCGAGGGGATCGCCAACCGCGGCGACTTCGACCTCTCGGCGCATGCGGCCGCGTCCGGCCAGAAGCTCGAGTACGTCGATACGGCGAGCGGAGCGCGCTACGTCCCCCACGTGATCGAGCCGGCGGCCGGCGCCGACCGGGCGGTGCTGGCGTTCCTCGCCGACGCCTACGACGAGGACGAGATCGAGGGCGAGTCACGGACCGTGCTGCGGCTGCACCCCCAGCTCGCACCGGTGAAGGCGGCGATCCTCCCGCTCGTGCGCAAGGACGGCCAGCCCGAGCTCGCGCGGGAGGTCTTCCTCGATCTCCGCGAGCGGATGCAGACGCGAGTACGACGAGGGCGGAGCGATCGGCCGCCGCTACCGCCGTCAGGACGAGATCGGCACGCCGTGGGCGATCACGATCGACCACCAGACGCTCGAGGACCGCACGGTGACCGTCCGCAACCGCGACGACCTCACGCAGGAGCGGATGGCGATCGACGGTCTCGGCGAGGAGCTCGAGCGGCGGCTGCGGGGGCCGTGGCAGAGCCCGAAGCTGCACGGCTGAGGCCGAGCCGGCCGAACGCGACACGCGGCGGACCCTCCGCGAGGGCCATCCGACCGGACGCCGTCGGGCGCCGGACTGCTCAGTGCAGCCGGGCCGTCGCCGTCGCGCTGAACCCGTCCGCCGTCGGCGTTCCGCTGACCGACTCCACCGTGATCCGCGGATCGGAGAACACGGTGACCGTGGCCAGGCCCCCGAAGGGCAGGTCGGGCGCGACGACGAGCTTGCCGTCGGTGGCCGCGACCGTCGCATCGACCGAGGCGGTGACCCCGAGGACCGTCGCCGTGCCGCGCAGCGTGAGGCCGTCGGTGCCGCTGGCCACCGGCTGCACGCTGTCGAGGATCGGCAGCGAGGCCCGCAGGTCGGCCTCGGTCACCCGGGCCGAGCCGGTGAGCTCGTCGCCGCGCTTGTGCAGGGCGGCGTCGCGCAGCGTGAGCAGACCGGCGCTCACCGTCGTGGCGGAGGCGTCGAGGCTGCCGACGTCGCCCGCCTGATCGAGCACGGTGGTCAGGCCCCGGCCGACTGAGAGCGGTAGTCGCCCATCCGGACCACGACCTTGTCGGCGTGGTGCCACAGCAGCTCGATCGCCGGAAAGGCGTCGACCTCGACGTGCTCCACGGTGCCGTGGGCGGCGAGCTGATCGCGCAATCCGCTGCGCGGCGATCGAGGGCAGGAACGAGCTGGGCGAGGACGAGCACCAGCACGACGGCCGCCCACCACGCCGAGAGGATCAGCCGCCGCATGGTCGGCCCCAGAGACGCGCGCGAGGCGCCCCGTCGGGGGACGCCTCGGCACGTCGATCCGGTTGGCGCGGGACCGGGCTAGGCGGCGCTGACCGGCGAGGACGTCGGAGCCGGGGCCGGGGCCGGCGGCGGCGTGTACTCGAACTCCTCCTCCTTGCCGAACAGCGCGTCGAGCACCTTCGAGCGCAGCGACTCGCTGCCGATCAGGGCGACGCCGCCGCCGAGGCCGACGATGACCAGCTTGCGCCCGGCGGTCAGACCGCTTGCGCGCCTGGCGCTTCGGCGCGTCGCCGAAGGCCAGCGCGGCTTCACGCGCGGCCTCGAAGGCGTCGCGGAGGTCCTTCTGCAGCTTCTTGTCCTCCATGATCGTGCGCTGCGGCGCCTTGCTGTTGGACGATGCGCTCGTACGCGTTCTTGCCGGACTCGATCGCCTTCTGGACGTTGTCGCGCAGGGCCTGATCGTCGATCAGCCGCTGGATGTACGGGTTCGCCTTGGCGACGTTGGCGATGTTCGCCACGTCAGCGGCGTTGGAGGCCACGTTGGAGGCCACCTCCTTGGCCTTCTTCTTGCGCTTGGATGCCATCTGTCTCCTCTGTGGTCCGGCGGGTCTGGCTCATGGACAATACCCGCTGCGCGCAAGCGCGCCGCTGACGGGCTTTCAGCCCGGCGGACCGCGCGGCGCTGGAGGGCCACCTCCAGCACCTCGCCGATCTCCGATGACGAAGCGGAAGCTGACGCTGCGCAGCAGGCCCGGCGGGAATCTCGTCGGCGTCCTGCTCGTTGAGCGCCGGCGCGATCACGGTCCGGATGCCGCCGCGCTGCGCCGCGAGCGCCTTCTCCTTCAGCCCGCCGATCGGCAGCACCTGGCCGGTGAGGGTGATCTCGCCGGTCATCGCGACGTCGGCCCGGACCGGCCGGCCGGAGAGCAGCGAGGCGAGCGCGGTGACCATCGCCACGCCCGGCGCTCGGACCGTCCTTGGGGATCGCGCCCGCCGGGACGTGGATGTGGATGTCGTGCGCGGCGAACCAGTCGGGGTCGAGCTTGCGGTACAACAGCTCGGCGGCGTTCGAGCGGACGTAGGAGAGCGCCGCCTGCGCGGACTCGCGCATGACGTCGCCGAGCTGGCCGGTGATCGTCAGCTTGCCGCTCCCCTCCATCGCCGTCGCCTCGATGAACAGCACGTCGCCCCCCACCGGGCGTCCAGGCCAGCCCGGTGGCCACGCCGGGCCGGGCCGTGCGGCGCCGGGACTCCGAGAAGAACCGCCGCTTGCCGAGGAGCTCGCGGACCCGCGGCTCGGTCACCGACAGCTTCGTCACCCGGCCTTGGCGGTCGCGCCGACGCCGGCGTGCGGGACTCCGCAACCCGCCGCGCGACCTTGCGGCACACGCTCCCGATCTCCCGCTCCAGCTGGCGCACGCCCGCCTCGCGGGTGTAGTCCTCGATGATCGTCCGCAGGCCGGCGATCGGTGAATCCGATCTGCGAGCGGCGTGAGTCCGTTGCGCTCGATCTGGCGCGGCACGAGGTAGCGCTTGGCGATCTGAAGCTTCTCGGCCTCGCTGTAGCCGGCGAGCTGGATCACCTCCATCCGGTCGCGCAGCGGTCCGGGAATCGTCTCCAGGGTGTTCGCCGTGGTGACGAACATCACCTCGGAGAGCGAGAACGGAAGGTCGAGGTAGTGGTCGCGGAAGCTCGTCGTTCTGCTCGGGATCGAGCACCTCGAGCATCGCGCTCGACGGATCGCCCCGGAAGTCCGCGCCCATCTTGTCGATCTCGTCGATCATCAGCAGCGGGTTGCGTGCACCCGCGTCGCGCATCGCGCGGATGATCGTCCCCGGCATCGCGCCGATGTACGTCCGCCGGTGGCCGCGGATCTCCGACTCGTCGCGCACCCCGCCGACGCTGATCCGCTCGAACCGCCGGCCGAGCGCGCGGGCGATCGAGCGGCCGAGCGAGGTCTTGCCGACCCCGGGCGGACCGACGAAGCACAGGATCGAGCCGCGGGCGTCGGGCTTCAGCGAGCGGACGGCGAGGAACTCCAGGATCCGGTCCTTGACCTGCTCGATGTCGTAGTGGTCCTCGTCGAGCACCGTCGCGGGCGTGGCCGAGGTCGAGGTTGTCCTCGGTCGCGCGGCTCCAGGGCAGCGCCGCGATCCACTCCAGGTAGCCGCGGATCACGCCGTACTCGGCCATCGCGGGCTGGAGCCGGCTGAGCCGGTCGAGCTCGCGATCGGCCTGCTTGCGGACCTCCTCGGGGAGCTCCTGCTCGTCGAGCTGGGCGCGCAGCTCGGCGATCTCGGTCTGCACCTCGTCGCTCTCGCCGAGCTCCTCCTGGATCGCCTTCAGCTGCTGGCGCAGGAAGTACTCGCGCTGGCCGCTGTCGAGCTCGGACTGGACCTGCGACTGGATCTTGGAGCCGATCGCCACGACCTCCAGCTCGCGGGCGAGGATCTCCGAGAGCCGCCGCAGCCGCTCGGACGACGTCGACCTCCTCGAGCAGCCCCTGCTTCTCCTCGGTCGGCAGCCGCAGCGCGCCGGCGATCAGATGGCTGAGCGCGCTCGGGTCGTCGACGTTGGCGACCATGACCTGGAGCTCCTCGGGCAGATACGGGACCTGGCCGACGATCCCGGCGAACGTCTGCTGGACGTTGCGGGCGAGCGCGACCAGCTCCGGCGACTGGACGACGACGTCGGGGGCCTCGGAGATCTCCGCCACGAGGTAGGGCTCGGTGGCCAGCCACCGCTCGATCCGCACCCGCTGGCCGCCCTGGATGAGCACCCGCAGCGTCCCGTCGGGGACGCGGATCATCCGGGCGATCGTGCCGAGCACGCCGACGTCGTAGAGCTGCTCGGGAGCGGGGCGTCTCGATCTCCGGCTCGCGGCTGGCCACCATCACCACCGAGCGGTCGCCTCGCAGCGTCTCGTTGATCAGCTCGACGCTCCGCTCCTGGCCGACGTTGAGCGGCACGAGCATGTCCGGGAACGTGACCGTGTCGCGCAGCGGCAGCACGCCGACCCGTGGCGGGAGGCTGCGGTTGCCGCCGACGGCGACGTCCCGCGGCCCCTCGCCGGGCGTCCCGACCTCGATCATCAGGCGCCTCGGCTCGGAGCTCTCGATCGGGACCGTGCGCCGCCGGACCTCGAGGTGCTGCAGCGGCAGCTCGACACGCAGCATCCCGTCCTCGTAGCTGCGCGCGGGCGGCCGCCGGCGTCGACGTCGGCGCCGAGCTCGATCACGCGGCGAAAGCTCCCGCGCTCGATCTCGACCTGCTGGTACACGTCGGTGTCCTGGGCAGGAGAGTCGCGGCGACCGGAGAGGATCAGCTTCCGACCCTGGATCTCGAGGTCGAGGTCCTCGGCGTCGACGCCCGCGAGCTCGGCGGTGACGATCGCGCGGGGCGGGTCGGTGGTGTAGGCGACGTCGACCGCGGGCGAGAACCCGACGCCCGCGCCGGCCATGCCCGGTCCGCTCCAGCACGTCGCCGAACAGCTCGTCCATGTCCCGGCGCATGCGCTCGAAGTTGGCGAACAGATCTCGCTCTCTCATGCCGGCACAGTATGGGCGGGACGTCGCGGTTTCCGCCGGTGCTGATCGACCCGGCAGGCGCTCGTCTGCGGTCTCAGCGGCGGGAGTCTCCGAGCCGGGGGTCCGCTGGAACGCAGACCATCCGAAAGGAGTGGTCAATGAGCCACGAGCTCAACCTGGACGCCGTAGACGTCGACGGCGCGATCGCGAAGCCGCGAGGAAGCCGCCGGTGACTCGCGGCTCAGCTTCCTGCGCAAGGCCGCCATAGGGCGGCACGGTGCTCAGCGGTCCGGCGGCGATCCTCGCGCGCCGTGCCAGGATGTCGCCCTCGGCGCCAGCCACCAGCGACATCACCACGCTGCAGGTCGGCCTACACCGCGGAGAGCCTCGGGTGGTCGTCTACTCGGCGATCCTCAAGAACTTCGGGAGCTTCCGCCACCCGAAGCTGCAGAACAAGGATTACTTCGTCGCCGCGCTGAAGAACGAGAAGGACCACAAGGCCTTCCTGGCCAAGGCGCTCGGGTCGAAGACCCCGAAGAAGCCGAAGTTCAAGATCCCGGCCTCGGTGGTCAAGAGCGGCCAGTCGCTGCTGAACACCGGCGTCGCGCTCGAGACGGCGTTCGTCGAGGCCTACCTCGGCGCGTCGAACACGCTGAGCTCGGCCGACCTGCGGCTCGATCGCCGCGAAGGTCGCGGCCAATGAGGCCACGCACTTCAGCTTCTTCGATGCCGCCGCCGGCGGCCACGGAGTGCTGCCGTCGGTCCCGAAGACCGACACGATCCCCAACACCGTCAAGAAGCTGAAGCCCTTCCTGGCGTAGCCGGATCGCTCGAGGTGGGGCCGCGCACGTCGCGCGGTCCCGACGTCGAACTCTCGCCCCCTCGCTCGCCATCTCCACCGGCCCACCGTAGGTCGCAGCGGCCTCGGCGCGGGCCCATTCGGCGTCGAGCTCGTCGGAGAGGTGGGTGAGGGCGACCCGCCGCGCGCCGGCTCGGGCGGCGTGCTCGCCGGCCTCCCCCGGCGTGAGGTGACCCCGCTCGCCGGTCCGCTCGGGCCGGGGCAGTGTCGCTTCGATCAGCAGCAGCTCGGTGTCCCGGGCGAACGCGACGAGCTCTTCGTTCGGGGAGCAGTCCGCGCTGAACGTGAGCCGGCCACCCGCGTCGGAGACGATGTCGATGGCGAACGTGAGCACGTAGTGCGGCACCTCGCAGAAGCGGATCCCGAACGGCCCGACGTGCAGCTCGTCCGGGGCGTCGTACTCGCAGACGTCGAACGCCCGCTCGATCAGCTCCTCCTGCCCCCAGCAGCCGCACAGCCGCCGGAACGTCTCGACCGCCCCGACCGGGGCGTAGAGCAGCGGCTTGGCCGGGTCCTCGGTGCCGGGCCAGCCGGCCACCGGAACCGGTTGCTGGCGCGGGGCGTAGGTGAGCGCGTAGGCGTAGGGGACGAGGTCGAGCAGATGGTCAGCGTGGAGATGGCTGATGATCGACCGCGTCGACGTCGATGTAGTCGCAGGTCTCGCGCAGCTTCGCGAACACGCCGTTGCCGCAGTCGATCAGCACCCGGGTGTCGCCCTCGGAGAGGAGATAGCCGCTGCACGCGCCGCCCGCGTCCTGCCATGACGGCGATTTGCCGAGCACGGTCAGCCTCAACGGGGGTCCTCTCCCTCCACCGCGTCACACTCTATTGCTGTGAACGTGGCGGCGGTCACTTTGCCGCTGCCCCTGGCGGCGGGATTGCACGGGTTCGAGGTCTCCCTGCTCGTGTTCGGCGGCCTGCTCGCGATCGCCGCGTTGATCTCCGGCCTCGAGCGGCGCAGCTTCGTGTCGCTCACCTCGATGTTCGTGCTGCTCGGGTTCGTGCTCGGGCCGGGGGTGACCGGCGACGATCCGGATCGATGCGCGCTCTCCGTTCGTCACGCAGCTCGCGGCGATCGCGCTCGTCGTGATCCTGTTCCGCGACGGCCTCGAGGTCGACTCCGAGATGCTCCAGAAGCAGTGGCGCCTGCCGCTGCGCAAGCTCGTGCTCGCCACCCCGATCACCGCGCGTGATCATCGCTGTGGCCACCGCATGTGTTCGTCGGTCTGACCTGGACCGAGTCGTTCCTGCTCGGCGTCCTGCTCTCGCCGACCGACCCGGTCCTGTCCTCCGGGGTGGTCACGAACCCTCGCGTGCCGATGATCGTCCGCCACTCGCTCAACCTCGAGTCGGGGATGAACGACGGGCTCGCCCTGCCCGCGGTGCTCGCGCTCGCCGCCGCGCTCAGCGGCACCAGTCACTTCGTGTGGTGGCGGTTCTTCCTCCAGGACGTGTCGGTCGGCCTGGCCACCGGCGTGCTCGTCGGTTGGGTGGCCGCCTGGGTGATGCCGAAGGGCGAGGCCCTCGCCGAGATCCCCGTCCACTTCCGGTCGCTGTTCGGTCTCGGGCTGCGCGTTCGTGTGTTACGGCTTCACCGTCCTTCCGCCCCATGGCAACGGCCTGATCGCGGTGTTCGTGTGCGCGATCACGTACGGCATCCGCCGGCCCGACCTCGCCCACCACTTCCAGGAGCAGGCGGCCGATCTCGTGGAGCTCGTCAAGCTCGGGATCTTCGTCGTGTTCGGGTCGCTGCTCACCCTCCACGGCCTGTTCGACGACGGCTGGGGTGCGGTCGCGGTCGTCGTGACGACGCTGTTCGTGGCCCGGACGGTGGGCGTGTTCGTGGCCCTGTGGGGCGCCGCGCCGGACCGCGCGACGAAGGCGTTCATGGCGTGGTTCGGACCCAAGGGGGTGGCCACGATGACCTTCTCGCTGCTCGCGTTGAGCGGCCGGATCACCGCCGGCACGCGGATCTTCAACCTTGCCGGCGCTCACCGTGCTCTGCTCGATCCTGCTCCACGGGGCGACCGACACGGCGGGGGCGAATTGGATCGCCGACCGCGCCGAGCGGCGGAGAAAGCTGCGGCGGGGAGCGGCCGTCGGAGCCGACCGAATCGGTCGCCGGGGGCTAGTGGTCGCTGTCGCGTCCGGAGGTGTCCATCACCATGCCCATCACGATGGCGAACAGGACGAAGGCGATGAACGCGCCGATCAGCGGCCAGAACATGCGGAGAACATACATCAGCCGACGGCCACCGAGCGCCCCGCCCGGTGGGGCGACGCGACGGCGCGCGGCGGCGTGACTCACGCGTGGAGCGCGACCTGCTCGCTCGGGCGACGGGAACGCCCAGGCGACCTGCATGCGACGCTCCTGGCGGAACACCATGCGGAGCTGGCGCGGCGGTCCGCAGCCCGTCGGGGTGGGCGGGCCGGAAGGTCGCGCAGGACCCCGCCTCGCTCACCGCACAGAGCCCGCTTCGACCGAAGAAGCAATCCTCACAACTCGCCTTCGCCATGCTCGCCTGCCCTCTCGCCATGCGTGACCTTCTCCCCTTCACTCGTCGTGAGCCGGATACCGCGCGTCGAGATCACTAAAGCGGAAATCACCCCCCGCGCCGGAGCCCCATTTTCGGAATTCGCAAGAATTTCACAACTTCGCGTTTTGCCTGCAATTTGCGGGTAAATCGGCGCGTCCGGTTCGGGACCCCCTGCAATTTCGTAGCTTTTCCGCGGCCGTGACCGACGCCGTCCCGCCCGCCCTCCCGATCACCGTCGCCGACTACGAGCGGCTGGCCGGCGAGCATGCTCGAGCCGAGCGTCGCACGGCTACTACGCCGGCGGGGCCGCCGACGAGCTCACGCTGCGGGACAACGTCGCGGCCTGGCAGCGGCTCCGGCTGCTGCCACGCGTGCTCACCGGGGTGGCCGAGCGCGACCTCTCGGTCACCGTCCTGAGCCGCCGGCGTCCCCACCCGGTGATCGTCGCGCCGGTCGCCTTCCAGCGGATGGCCCACCCCGACGGCGAGCTGGCGATGGCGCGCGGCGCCGCGGCGGCCGGCGCGGTGATGTGCCTCTCGACGCTGGCGACGTGCACGGTCGAGGACGTGGCGGCGGCGGCCCCGGACGGGTCACCGGTGGTTCCAGGTCTACGTGTTCCGGGACCGCGGCGTCACCCGGGACCTCGTGGCCCGGCGCGGCGGCCGCCGGCTACGAGGCGCTCGTCGTCACCGCGGACCTGCCGGTCGTCGGGTTCCGCGAGCGCGAGCTGCGCGATCCGGCATCAGGTCGCCGCGGCCGCCGCCGGCGCGCCGTTCGCGATGGCGCCGTCCGACCACACCGAGCTGATCGACCCCGACCTGCGCTGGAGCGATATCGAGCAGCTCGCCGCCGAGAGCGAGCTCCCGGTCCTCGTCAAGGGCGTGCTCGCCCCCCAGGACGCCGTGCTCGCCGCCGAGCACGGCGCGGCCGGGATCATCGTCTCCAACCACGGCGGCCGGCAGCTCGACACGGCGATCGCGGGCGCCGACGCGCTGCCGGCGGTGCTCGACGCCGTCGGGCGGCCGCGTCGAGGTGCTCGTCGACGGCGGGATCCGCCGCGGAACCGACATCGCTCAAGGCGATCGCCCTCGGCGCCGAGCGCGGTGCTCGTCGGCCGCCCCGCCGCTGTGCGGGCTCGCGGTCGACGGCGCCGACGGGGTCGAGCGACGTGCTGGGATCCTGCTGACGGAGTTCGACAACGCCCTCGCCCAGGTCGGGACCGCGGAGGCCCGGAATCTCGATCGAGGCTTGATCGTGGGTCCGAGCGGGGATCAGCTCGGGTGACCATGCGCATCCTCGTCACGGGAACGAGCGGCTACGTCGGCTCGAGCCTCGCCCCCCGGCTGCTCCGGGACGGCCACGAGGTGCGCGGCATGTCCCGGCGCGGCGGCGCCGGCGGGCACGGGTTCGAGGTCGTCGCCGCCGACGTGGTCTCCGGGCAGGGCCTCGGCCGCGCGCTCGACAGCATCGATGTCGCCTACTACCTGATCCACTCGATGGAGCCCGTCGACCGACGGCGTCGTTCGACGCCCGCGAGCGCCGCGGGGCCGAGAACTTCGCCGCGGCCGCCCAGGCCGCGGGCGTGCGGCGGATCGTGTACCTCGGGGGCCTCGTGCCGGAGGGCGCGCCGGCCTCGCAGCACCTGGCCAGCCGGCTGGCCGTCGAGGAGCAGCTGCTCGCGGCCACGCCGACTCGGTCGCGTTCCGGGCCTCGATCGTGATCGGCGCCCGCTCGAGCTCGTTCCGCTTCATGGTCCGGCTGATCGAGCGGGTGCCGTTCATCCCGCTCCCCGCATGGCGCGACAACCGCACGCAGCCGATCGACGAGCGGGACGTGATCGAGCTGCTCGCGCGCGCGGCCGAGGCCCGGCGGTGGGCGGCCGCTCGCTGGACATCGCCGGCCCCGACGTCGTCACCTACGGCGAGCTGATCGATCGAATCCGCGACCTGATGCTCGTCGGCCGGCCGGCGCTGTCGCTGCACAAGCTCGACCGTCACCCCGATCGCCAGCCGGGTCGCCGCGGTCATCGCCGGCCAGGATCACGAGCTGATCGGGCCGCTGATGGAGGGCCTGGGCAGCGACCTGCTTCCGCGGCCCGGATCCAGCGCCGAGGCGCTCGGCGTGCGGATGCACTCTCTGAACGCGGCGATCGAGCACGCGCTGCGGATGTGGGAGACCGCCGAACCGCTCGCGCGCGGTACTCGTTAAGGTGCGCCGGACGATGAGCACGGTCCACGCCAGCATCGAGATCGCCGCCCCCGTCGAGGAGGTGTGGGAGACGATCATGGACCCCAATCGCCTCGGCGACTGGGTCACGATCCACAAGTCGGTGTCGAAGGTGACGAACGCCGGCGAGCCGGGCGCGACGATGGAGCAGTGCCTCCACATGCGCGGAGTTTCCTTCAAGGTGAAATGGGAACTGGCCGAGATGCGAAGCGCCACGGCTCGCGGTGTGGGAAGGACGCGGTCCCGCGCGATCAAAGGCGCGCATCCAGTACGACTGTCCAGCCACGGCGACGGCAAACGCGGTTTGAGTACACCAATGAGTTCAACCCGCCGGGCGGAATGCTCGGCAACGTGGCGAGCCGAGTCGTCGTCGGCGCAGCATCCGAGCGCGAGGCGAACAACTCGCTGCAGGCGCTGAAGCGGCTGCTCGAAAGCTGACCTCACATCGCTGCAGTGCCCGCATCATCGGCGATCGGCACTGCGGCTACATCTCAGACGCTCTTAAGAGTGAGTATGTCACCGTCAGTGCAACCATACTACTCCAAGGAGGAGTCCGTTGCCTGACTTCGTTGATGAGACGGTCAAGGAAATCGACCGGCGGCTGAGTGAGCTTCAGGAAGAAGTGAAGCGCCTCGAAGCTGCCCGCTCGGCGCTGATCGGGCATCCGGCGCGGCCCCGGCCGCCCCGCCGGAGCAAGACCCGCGACCACGAGCACTCGCGGCGCGCACCGCCGCACGGCCGGTCGTCCGCGGGGCCGGCGTCGCGGGGGTACGCGCTCCGTGCAGGCGCTCGAGCTCGTCCGGTCCAAGCCCGGAATCACGATCCCCGAGATCGCCGAGCAGCTCTCGATCGAGCCGAACTACCTGTACCGCGTGATGCCGAAGCTCGTCGCCGACGGCCAGGTACAGCGCGAGGGTCAGGGCTGGCACCCCGCACCGGCTATGAGCGGCGGCGCGTTCAGGAGGGCCGCCGCGGGCCGCCCTCCTGACGCCGCATCGCCGGCTGACGGATCAGATCAGGCCGAGTCCCTTGACCGCCTCACGCTCCTCGGCCAGCTCGCCGGCCGTGGCGTCGATCCGCGCGCGGGAGAAGTCGTCGATCTCCAGCCCCTGGACGATCTCGTACCTCCCGCCGCGAGCAGGTGACCGGGAAGCTGGAGATCAGCCCCTCCTCCACGCCGTAGGAGCCGTCGGACGGGATCGCCATCGAGACCCAGTCGCCGTCCGGCGTGCCGCGCACCCAGTCGTGGACGTGATCGATCGCGGCGTTGGCCGCCGACGCCGCGCTCGAGGCGCCGCGGGCCTCGATGATCGCCGCGCCGCGCTTCTGCACGGTGGGGATGAAGTCGCCCTCCAGCCACGACTGGTCGTTCACCGTCTCGGCGGCGTTCTCGCCCCTGACCTTGGCGTGGAAGATGTCCGGGTACTGGGTGGCCGAATGGTTGCCCCAGATCGTCATGTTCGTGATGTCGCGCACGGCGGCGCCGGTCTTGGCCGCCAGCTGGGCGATCGCCCGGTTGTGGTCCAGACGCGTCATCGCGGTGAACCGCTCGGCCGGGATGTCCGGCGCGTGCTGACTGCGCGATCAGGCAGTTGGTGTTGGCCGGGTTGCCGACGACGAGGATCCGCACGTCGGAGTCGGCGTGCGCGTTCAGCGCCTCGCCCTGGGGCTTGAAGATCCCGCCGTTGGCCTCGAGCAGGTCGCTGCGCTCCATGCCCTTGCTGCGCGGGCGGGCGCCGACCAGCAGCGCGACGCCGACGCCGTCGAACGCCTGGTGCGGGTCGTCGTGGATGTCGATCCCGCGCGAGCAGCGGGAAGGCGCAGTCGTCGAGCTCCATCGCGGTGCCCTCGGCGGCCTTGACCGCTGCGGGGATCTCGAGCAGGGAGAGGCGGACGGGGGTGTCGGGGCCGAGCAGCTGGCCGCTGGCGATGCGGAACAGGAGGGCGTAGCCGATCTGGCCGGCGGCGCCGGTGACGGCGACTCGTACGGGGGAATCGCTCACAGCTGTGGTTCTCCTCGTCGGTGGGAAGACTGACGTCGGCGACTCTACCCACGCGTCCCGGACGTCGACCGCGCGCCCGGCGGTAGGGTCCGAGCTGGCGATGAAGATCGTCTACACCCACACCGACGAGGCGCCCGCGCTGGCCACCGCTCGCTGCTGCCGATCCTCCGCGCTTACGCCGGCGCGGCCGGGATCGAGCTCGAGCTCCGCGACATCTCGCTCGCCGGCCGGATCCTCGCCCAGTTCCCTGACGCCTGACGCGACGACCAGCGCGTCGCCGACGCGCTCGCCGAGCTCGGCGACTGGCGAAGACCCCCGAGGCGAACATCATCAAGCTGCCGACATCAGCGCCTCGGTCCCGCAGCTGAAGGCTGCGATCGCCGAGCTCCAGGAGCAGGGGCACGACGTCCCCGATTACCCGGAGAAGCCGGCCGACGACGAGCAGCGCGAGGTTCGCGCGCGCTACGACAGGTGAAGGGCAGCGCGGTCAATCCGGTGCTCCGCCAGGGCAACTCCGATCGCCGGGCGCCGGCCTCGGTGAAGGAGTACGCCCAGCCGCCATCCCCACTCGATGGGCGCTTGTCCCCGACTCCCGCTCCACGTCTCGACGATGGACGACGGTGACTTCCGCGCGACCGAGGCTCGGTCACCGTCGCCGCCGAGGGCGCGGTGCGGATCGAGCACGTCGGCGAGGACGGGACGACGACGGTGCTGCGCGAGTCGGTCGCCGGTGCTCGCCGGGAGGTTCTCGACGGCTCGGTGATGCGCCGCGAGGCGCTCGACGCGTTCTTCACCGCCCAGCTCGCCGAGGCCGCGGACCAGGGCGTCCTCTTCTCCGTCCACCTCAAGGCGACGATGATGAAGGTCTCGGACCCGATCATCTTCGGTCACGCCGTGAAGACGTACTTCCGCTCGGTGTTCGACCGCTACGGCGACGCGCTCGCGGCCGCCGGGGTGAGCCCGAACGACGGCCTCGGCGCACTGCTGAAGGTGACCGAGTCGATGGACGAGGGCGAGGAGATCCGCGAGGCGGTGCGGCGGCGCTCCGCGACGGGCCGCCGCTGGCGATGGTCGACTCCGACCGCGGCATCACGAACCTCCACGTGCCGAGCGACGTGATCATCGACGCCTCGATGCCGGCCGCGATCCGCAGCTCCGGTCAGATGTGGAACTCCGACGGCGAGCTCCAGGACACGAAGTTCGTGATCCCCGATCACGCCTACGCGCCGCTGTACGCCGAGACGATCGACCACTGCCGCGAGCATGGCGCGTTCGACCCGGCGACGATGGGCACGACCCCGAACGTCGGGCTGATGGCGCAGGCGGCGGAGGAGTACGGCTCGCATGACAAGACGTTCGAGATCTCCGGTCCGGGGACGGTCCGGGTGATCGACGACGCGGCGACGTGCTGCTCGAGACCGAGGTCGCCGCGGGCGACATCTGGAGGATGTGCCAGACGAAGGACGCGCCGATCCGCGACTGGGTCGGCCTCGCGGTCGACCGCGCCCGGGCGACGGGCTGGCCGGCCGTCTTTGGCTCGACGAGACCCGCGCCCACGACGCGGAGCTGCTGCGCAAGGTCCGTCCCGCGCTCGACGAGCTCGACACCGACGGCCTGACGATCGAGATCCTCCCCGTCGGCGAGGCGGCGCGGTACACGCTCGAGCGCGCTCGCGCCCGGCGAGAACACGATCTCGGTCACCGGAAACGTCCTGCGCGACTACCTCACCGACCTGTTCCCGATCCTCGAGCTCGGTACGAGCGCGAAGATGCAGTCGATCGTCCCGCTGATGGCCGGGGGCGGCCTGTTCGAGACCGGCGCCGGCGGATCGGCGCCGAAGCACGTCCAGCAGTTCACGCGGGAGAACCATCTGCGCTGGGACTCACTCGGCGAGTTCCTCGCGCTGCCGCCGTCGCTCGAGCTGCTCGCCGACCACGAGGACAACCCGCGGGCGCGGGTCCTGGCCACGACGCTCGACCGGGCGACCGGGCGGGTGCTCGAGGCCGACCGCTCACCGCGGCGCAAGGTCGGCGAGCTCGACAACCGCGGCAGCCACTTCTACCTCGCGCTGTACTGGGCGCGCGAGCTCGCCGATCAGACCGACGACGCCGAGCTGGCGGAGCGGTTCGGCCCGTTCGCCGAGCGGCTCGCCGCCGAGGAGGAGACGATCGTCGGTGAGCTCGCCGAGGTCCAGGGCGCTCCGGTCGACATCGGGGGCTACTACCGGCCCGACCCGGAGCTCGTGGAGCGGGCGATGCGGCCGAGCACCACGTTCAACGCGGCGCTCGACGAGCTGTAGAGCGGGTTGCGGTCCGGGCGGGCGCGCCTACAGCGCGACGCCGTAGACCGCGCCGAGCTTCGCCTTCAGATAATCCACGAACGGCCCGACGGCGATCGGCCCGCCGACGACGCGCCGGAGCAGCTCGTCGGTGGAGAACTTCGCTCCGTGACGGTGAACGCGGTCCAGCAGCCATTCGCGCAGCGGGGCGAGCTCGCCGGCCGCGATCCGCTGCTCGAGGTCCGGAACCTCCTCGTGGACCTGGGCCCACAGCTGACCCGCGATCAGGTTGCCGAGCGCGTAGGTCGGGAAGTAGCCGATCAGCCCGGCCGACCAGTGGACGTCCTGGAGCGCGCCGTCGGCGTCGTCGGTGACCTCCAGGCCGAGCATCGCGTGGAACCGCCGGTTCCACTCCTGCGGGAGCTCGGCGACCGCCAGCCGGCCCTCGATCAGCTCCTGCTCGAGCTCGAAGCGCAGGATGATGTGCAGGCCGTAGGTGGCCTCGTCGGCCTCGACGCGGATGAACGAGGGCGAGACCCGGTTGACGGCGCGGAACAGCGTCCGGGCGTCAGGCGAGGCGCCACCGCCGTACAGCGGACCGACCCGAGCGGCGAGGACATCGCTGAATGCGCGCCCGCGGCCGACCATGTTCTCCCACATGCGGCTCTGGGATTCATGCATGCCGAGCGACTCCCCGTGGCCGAGCGGGGTGCGGCGGAGCGCGGGTGCGATTCCGGCCTCGTAGAGCCCATGGCCGCACTCGTGCATCGCGCCGTACAGGGCGGAGGCGTAGTACCCCTCGTCCCAGCGGGTCGTGATCCGCACGTCGCCGCCACCGATTCCGGCCGCGAACGGGTGGACGGCGTCATCCATCCGCCAGGCCTCGTGCGTGAAGCCCATCAGGCTGAGCACGCCGTTGACCATCGAGCGCTGATCGGCGATCGGAAACCGGCCGTGCAGCGAGGAGACATCGACCGCGTCGGCGTGTTCGCCCAGCGTGGCGATCACCGGGACAAGCGCGTCGCGGAGCTCGGCGAACAGTGCGCTCACCTCACTGGCACGAGCGTCGGGCTCGTAGTCGTCGAGCATCACGTCATAGGCGCAGGCGAAGCCCTCGAAGCAGTCGACGTACTCCCGCGAGAGCGCGAGGTTGCGCTCCAGATACGGAGCGAAGGCCGCAAAGTCACTCTGCGCACGGGCCATGACCCAGGCCTCCTGACCGAGCGAGGACGCCCGGGCCATGTCGGCCGCGAGCCGGCTCGGGACCCGTGCGGCCTTCTCGTAGCGTTTGCGGGTGATGCGCACGAGCGAGGCCTCGTCGGACTCGGGATCGGCGCCGTTCAGCGCGTCGGCCGCGCGGTCGAGCAGCTGCTCGGTCCGGGTGGAGACGAACATCTCGTGGGTGAGGCGCTCGAGCGTCCCGAGCGCGTCGGCCCGGGCGGCCGACCCCTGCGGGGGCATCATCGTCTGCTGGTCCCAGCCGAGGAGTTCGGACGCGTACCGCAGGTCCTCGACCTCGGCGAGGTGCTCTCGCAGCTCTGCGATCGGTTCGGTCACCGTGGTCTCCTGGGTCGAAGAGGTTCGTATGGGTTCTGGCAGGCGCTCCGTGCGGAGCCCGGCCTGTGCCACCATTGCAGCATGTTCGGCCGCCGTGAACAGGTAAGGCTGATGGACGTGTTCGGGATCCGCGTCGGCGTGGCGCCCGGGTGGTTCCTGATGCTGTTCCTCGTCATCCTGTGGCTGACCCCGTCCTTCCGCGGCGTGCTGCACAGCTCCGACGGGATCGCGTATCTCACGACGGTGACGAGCGCGCTGCTGTTCTTCGCCTCGCTGATCGTCCACGAGCTCGGACACGCGCTCGTCGCGCGCCGGGAGGGAATCGAGGTCCGCGGGATCCAGCTGTTCCTGTTCGGGGGCATCACGCAGATGTCGCGCGACTCCCGTTCGCCCGGTGAGGAGTTCCGGATCGCCGCCGCCGGCCCGGCGGCGACGCTGCTGATGGTCCTGGTGTTCGCCGCCGTCGACCTGGCGATCGTCGGCCCGAGCAAGCTCTGGCACGCCTTCCGGCTCGACTCGAGCGTCACCGTCACGCCCGTCCTGCTCGCGCTCAGCTGGCTGCTGCTGATGAACCTCGTCGTTCTGGTGTTCAACCTGATCCCGGCCTTCCCGCTCGACGGCGGGCGGATCTTCCGGGCACTCGTGTGGCGCCTGACCGGCGACAAGCAGCGGGGGACTCGCGTCGCCGCCACGATCGGTCAGGGGTTCGCCGTCCTCCTCGCGGGCCTCGGCATCTTCATGATGCTGCAGGGCAACAGCGCGTTCAGCGGGCTGTGGTTGGTGGTGCTCGCCTTCCTGCTCGGTCAGTCGGCCCGCGGGGCGCTCGTCCAGAACGCCGTCACCGAGCGGATCGACGGCGTCCGGGTCCAGGACATCATGGACCGCCACCCGGTGGCGATCCCGGCCGACATCCCCGCCGCGCGGGCGCTCGACGAGTACTTCCTGCGCTACGGATGGTCGTGGTTCCCGTCGTCGACGGCGACGGCCGGTTCCTCGGCATCGCCCGCCAGGAGAGCGTGCAGGCCGCGGTCGACCGAGGTGAGACCGGAGACATCGGCGTGACGCTCGAGCCGTCGGAGGTCGGCGGCTGGCGGGTCGACCAGGATCGCCCGCTCAGCGAACTGCTGGGGTCCGAGCCGCTCGGACGCCTGGGCGCGCTGATGGCTGTCGACGGCGAAGGCGTCCTGTGCGGCGTGGTCACCGTCGAGCAGGTCCGGCGCGCGCTCCAGTCGGCGCTCGGCGCTCAGCCGGGCTGACCGATCACGACCCGCGGAGGACGAGGCCGCCGCGGCGGACCGCGGCTGTCCAGGAGTCGTAGCCATTGCTCAGGCGGATCCGGTACGTCCACACGCCCCTCGCCTGAACGACATCGATTCGGAAAGCGACCGTCGATCCACCCACCGAGCCCGTCCCGAACACGCTCGCCGAACGCGGACTCGCCGCGCAGATAACACTGACCACACGCGTCGAGACCAGGCGCACCGGATGGGCCGGCCCGCGATCGACGTATGACTCGTAACCCGCGGGAGCGCCGAACGCGATCCCCGCAAACCGAGCGCGATCGCCACCAGCGAGACGCAGGTGGCCCGCCCCGGCCACGAGGCACCCGCGCTCGGTCGCCGGCACGGCGACCTGCACCGACCCGGACCCCGAGCTCGACTGATGGCCGGAGTCACCGCCATAGCCGGCACTCAACGCCTCCACGCCCGGCGCGATCGAGCTCACCACGACCACGCAGCTCGCGCTCGCGCCGCTCCCGGAAAGCGTGCACGGACTCCCCACGACCCCACCCGGCCCCGTCCCGCTGACGGTCACCGGCCCGGTCGGCGTCGACGGGCCCGAACCCGCGGTATCAGCCACCGTGACCCGGCACACACTCCAGTCACCCGCTGCCACCGTCCCCGGCGCGCAGGCGACCGATGTCGCCGTCGGATCCTTCAGCGGCGCGTCGAACACCGCCCACGGCCGTTCAACGCCGCCTGCTCGAGTCGAGGATCGGTGACGGAGCACACGATGCCGCGTGTGGCGGCTGCTGCATCGACGCCAGCGTGTCAGCGCCGTTGCCCCCATGATCGATGAACTCGAAGGTTCCCGACGGCGGAATTCCCGTTCAGCGCAGGTCAACCCCACCCGGGCCGTCGTCGGAGCGGCCGCCGTGCCGGCGCCGCCGTCCGGCCCGGTGACCTGCAGACAGGTGACCGTGAGCGTGAGCGGAGCATCCTCGAGCGGCTGCCCCGGAGCCGAGAGCCGAAGCTCCGCCGTCCCCGATCCCGTCGCCGGCCCGCCGGCCGGGTTCCCCTGTGCCGTGAGCGTCAGCGAGTCGTAGCCGATCTCGCTCGGATCGGCGTTCACGGTGACCGTGTCGAGCGCCGACGCGGACGCGGACGCGGTCACGATCAGACCGAGGGCTCCCGCGAGGCCCAGGCGGGCGAGCACCCGGCGTGGGCGCGAGCTAGCCACGGACCGTCACACCGCCTCGCACCAGCGCGGTTCCCGAGTCATAGCCATTGCTCAACCGGATCCGGTAACTCCACCCCAACCCGGGCCGGGCGACATCGATCCGGAACCCGACCGAGCCACCGGAGGCCAGACGCCCGGTCCCGAACGCACTCGCCGAGCGTGCGCCCGCTCCACAGACAACGCTCATCAGTCGCGTCGAGGCCAGACGTACCGGATGGACCGGCCCGCGATCGACGTAAGACTCGTAACCCGCGGGAGAGCCGAAGGCGATCCCTGCGAACCGGGCGTGATCGCCATCGGCGAGCCGTAGGCGTCCCGCGCCGGCCACGAGGCAGCCATGCTGGCTCGCCGGCACGGCCACGTCGACCGACCCCTGGCCACCACTGGCGCGATGGCCGACGTCACCGGGATAGCCGGCGCTCAGCGACTCCACACCGGCGCCACCGAACTCACCACCACCACACAACTCGCGCTCGCGCCGCTCCCCGAAAGCCGACACGGACTCCCCACGACCCCACCTGGCCCCGTCCGCCAACCGTCACCGACCCAGTCGGCGTGGTCGCCCCAGCACTCGCGGTATCAGCCACCGTGACCCGGCACACACTCCAGTCACCGGGCGCGACCGTCCCCGGCGCACACACCACCGATGTTGCAGTCGGATCCGTAAGTGGCGCGTCGAACACCACCGCCCGACCACCGAACGCCCCCACTGGGCGGGAACGTCGTGACGGGTCGCATGAGGCCTGATGCGGCGGCTCAACGATCGAACCCACGCCGTCGTCGTCGCCGCCGCCGCCTGATCAACGAACTCGAAGGTGAAGGTCCGGATGAAGGTTCCGAAACGTACGTGTCGGCACCGACCAGCGCGGTCGTCGGGGCGGTCGGAGTGCCGGCGCCGCTATCAGGGCCCGTCACCCGCAGGCAGGTCACCTGCAAGGTGATCGGGACGGTGGTCGGGGCCGCGCCGCCGACCGGTGGGATCTGGACCTCGCCGGTCCCGGAGCCGGTGGCGGGGCCGCCGGTGGGATTGACCTGGGCGGTGAGCGACATGGCGTTGATGTCGCTCGTGCCGCCGGTGACCGTCACCGTGTCGGGCTGAGCCGCGCCCGCGGCTACGGGGAGAGTCATGCTCACCACCCCTGTGAGCATGAAGGGGGCGATCGCCCCCGGACACGCGCGAGCGCGTTCATGCTGAGTCCCACGCTACGCCCGGCCTCGCGGCGAAACAACCGGGGAAGTACGTATCTCCCCGTCGAGGAGACGAACGAGGGGCACGCTACGGACCCCGGAGCAGGAGCCCACCGCGACGGACCAGCGCCACGCCGGAGTCGTAGCCATCGCTCAACCGGACCCGGTACGTCGACCCCAACCCCGCCCGGGCGACATCGATCCGGAAGCTCACCGGCGTGCTGCCGACGCGGCCGCTGCCGAACACGCTCGCCGACCGACCGCCCGAGGCGCACACAACGGAGGCGATGACCGTCGACGCGAGACGCACACGGTGCGCCGGCCCACGATCGACGAACGACTCGGAGCCCACGCGGGAGCCGAAGGCGATTCCGGCAAACCGTGCTCGGTCGCCGTCAGCCAGCCGCAACCGGCCCCCACCCGCGACCAGACACCCACGCTGCGTCGCCGGAACCGCGACCGTCGCCGAACCGTGCCCGCCGCTCCCGACGTGACCACCATCGCCCGGATAGGAGGCACTCACCGTCGCCGACCCGAGGACGAGCGACGAGAACGGCACGCTGCACGACGTGCTGGCGCCGCTCCCGGCCAGCAGGCACGATCCCGCGGGGCCGAAGCTCACCGTTCCGGTCGGCGGGCTCGCGCCCGACGCGGCCGTGTCGGCCACCGTTGCCGTGCACCGGCTCACGTCCCCCGGCGCGACCGTCCCTGGAGCACACGACACCGAGGTCGACGTCGGATCCTTCAGCGGCGCATCGAAGATCACAGCCCGGTTGACGGTCGAGCCCTGCGGTTCGAGCGCGGCGTTCGGATCGCACGAGGCCTGGTGGGCAGGCTCGACGAGGGGCGCTCCCTCGGTGTCCGCCCCGTTGCCACCGTGGTCGACGAACTCGAGCGTCTCGGTCCGGATGAAACTCGAGAACACGTACAGATCGACCCCGACCCGGGCGGTGGTCGGCGCGGTCGGGGTGCCGGCGCCCGCATCGGGCCCGGTCACCTGGAGGCACGTCACGGTGGCGGTGATGGTGAGCGAATGTCCCATGAACTGGAACTGGCTCGTCCCGGAACCGGTCGCCGGTCCGCCGGAGGGACCGACCTGCGCTGAGAGGACGAAGCTGTCGGGGCCCGCGACGTTCAGCGTGTCAGGCTGAGCCGCGCTCGCGGCGGTTGGAGCCACGATCGCCGTGAGGGACACGGCGAGGGCGTAGGTCCAGCGGCGTAGCGTCCGGTCCCTCATCCTCCACGATCCACCATACGCCTCTCCGGGCGCCCCGGGACATTTCTCTGCGGCCGATGGCGGATTACGCCGAATCGGCGCGGGAAATAGAATCGTCGCGTGCCCTCTCATGACGTCCTGATCATCGGTGCCGGCCTGGCCGGCCAGCGAGCCGCTCTGGCGGCCGCGCAGGCGGGGGCGACCGTGGCGATCATCTCCAAGGTCCACCCCGTTCGCTCCCATTCCGTTGCCGCCGCGGGCGGCATCAACGCCGCGCTGAACCCCGAGGACTCCTGGGAGTCCCACGCCTTCGACACCGTCAAGGGATCCGACTACCTCGGTGACCAGGACGCCATCGAGGTGATGTGCCGCGAGGCTCCCGACGAGATCCTCTGGCTCGAGCACGCCGGCGTCACGTTCCACCGCAATGGCACCGGCAACCTCGGTACCCGGGCGTTCGGTGGCGCCTCGGCGGCCCGGACCTACTACGTGGCCGACATCACCGGCCACGCGATCCTTCACGTGCTCTACGAGCAGCTGATGAAGCACAGCGAGACCGTCGACCGCTACGAGGAGTGGTTCACCACCGACCTCCTCCAGGACGACGACGGTCGCTGCGTCGGCGCGATCTGCCGCAACCTCCGCGACGGCCACCTCGAGGTGTTCAACGCCAAGGCCGTGATCCTCGCCTCGGGCGGCGCCGGCCAGGTCTACCGCCCGACGACCAACGGCCTGATCGTCACCGGCGACGGGATCGCTCAGGCCTACCGGATCGGCGCGAGCCTGATGGACATGGAGATGATCCAGTACCACCCGACGACGCTCCTCGGCAACGGCCTGCTGATCACCGAGGGCGCCCGCGGCGAAGGGGCATGGCTGCTCAACGGCGAAGGCGAGCGCTTCATGGAGACGCTACGCGCCGAACAAGCTCGAACTCGCCTCGCGCGATGTCGTGTCCCGGGCCGAGCAGACCGAGATCAACGAGGGCCGCGCGTTCCCGGACGGCGGCATCGCGCTCGACGTGACCAAGGTCCCGCGCAGGCGGACGCTCGAGGCGCTGCGCGAGATCGTCAACATCGGACGGGACTTCGCCGGCGTCGACATCACCCGCGAGCCGATCCACATCAAGCCCGGCCAGCACTACATCATGGGCGGCGTCAAGACCGATGTCGACGGCCAGACGACGATCCGCGGCCTCTATGCCGCGGGCGAGGTGGCCTGCGTGTCGGTGCACGGCGGCAACCGGCTCGGCGCCAACTCGCTGCTCGACACGCTCATCTTCGGCCGCCGCTCCGGCGCGCACGCAGCCGCGCAGGCCCGCCAGATGACGATGCCGACGACGCCCGCCTCGCGCATCGAGCAGACACCGAGAAGCACTTCGCAGAGATCATCGGCCGCGAGGCCGGCAGCGGCCGCCGGGTGTCCGCGATCAAGCGCGAGCTCGGCGACACGATGAATGACAATGTCGCCGTGTTCCGCGATGCCGAGGGGCTGGCCAAGGCCCATGAGGTCGTGCAACGCCTGAAGGAGGAGGCGAAGACCGCGACGATCGACGACCGCGGCACGATCTTCAACCAGGACGTGATCGGCGCGATCGAGCTCGGGTACATGCTCGACTGCGCGGAGGCGATCGTCGTCTCGGCCGAGGAGCGCAAGGAGTCACGCGGGGCCCAATCGCGCACGGACTTCCCGGAGCGCAACGACGAGGAGTGGCTGAAGCACATCGACGTCTCGATGAACGGCGCGGACGTGCCGAAGGTCAGCTACTCCGAGGTCACGATCACCCACTGGCAGCCCCAGGAAAGGACCTACTAGTGCCTGAGTACACGCTTCGCGATCCGCCGCTTCGATCCTCAGTCCGGGCAGGCGGCCTACTGGGACGAGCACACGGTCGAGATGCCGGAGACGCAGTCCGTGCTCGACGCGCTGCTGCAGGTCCGCGACGATGTCGACGGCTCGCTCGGGATCCGCTGCTCCTGCCAGCAGGCGATCTGCGGCTCGTGCGGGGTGAGGATGAACGGCAAGCCCGGACTGGCCTGCAACACCCACCTCGGCGAGGCGGCCGAGCGGGCCCACGGATTCGGCTGGAACCCGGCCCAGGAGGGCGAGGCCAACGGGGGCGCGGCGGCGAGCCCCTGGTGATCGAGGTCGAGCCGATGGGCAACATGCCGGTGATCCGTGACCTGATCGTCGACATGGACGCGGTCCACTGGAAGAAGATCCAGCGCGTCACCCCGTGGCTGATCAACAAGGAGCCGGTGCCCGAGCGGGAGTACATCGTCCCGCACGAGAACATGGTCGACATCACCCAGACGATGGCCTGCATCCAGTGCGGCGCCTGCGTCTCGGACTGCCTGGCGATGGAGGTCGATCCGCTGTTCGTCGGTCCGGCCGCCTCGGCGAAGGCCTACCGGTTCGTCGGCGACCCGCGCGACGCCGAGCACCAGGAACGGCTGCTCGACCTCTCCGAGGACCCGCACGGGATCTACGACTGCACCCACTGCTTCAACTGCATCGACGCGTGCCCGAAGGGCGTCGATCCGATGAGCCAGATCATGCGGCTGCGCCGCAAGGCCGGCTCCGACGAGGAGATCGAGGACGGCAACAACGGCTACCGCCACGAGCACGCATTCGTCAAGAACATCCGCACGAACGGCCTGCTCCACGAGGCCGATCTGCTCCCGCTCACTACGGCGGCAAGTTCCACCCCGCGCGCGGGCCGGAGCTGATCTGCTCGCTGCGCGATCATCGGCAAGGCCCTCGCCCGCGGGAAGATGACGCCGAAGACGGCGCTTCTGCACCCGCACAAGGCGCCGAAGGAGGTCGAACGGATCTTCGACGCGGTCGAAGGACGCGAGGATGCTTCGAGTCAACCTCTACGTGCAGGACGAGCGATCTCGAGGTCGACCTGTGGCGCCGGCGGGCTCGCCGCGACCCAGACCCTCACGCCGACGGGTCTCCTCCGAGGCCGACCAAGCCTGCCGGAGGCCGAAACGAGGACGCATGAAGGTCGCCTACTGGCCGGGGTGCGTGAGCCGCGGGTTCACGCCGGAGCTGCACGGGTCGATGGCCGCGGTTGCGCCGCTGCTGGACATCGAGCTGGTGGAGCTCGATCGCGCTGCGTGCTGCGGTGCCGGCGTGATCGCCGAGCACAACCAGGAGCTGGCCGACACGCTCAACGCGCGGACCTTCGCGCTCGCCCAGAACGTCCAGGGCGCCGATCTGATGATGAACATCTGCTCCACCTGCCAGGGCGCGCAGTCGGAGTGCCAGGAGCGGCTCGACGCGAACACCGACTACCGCGACTGCATCAACGGAAACCTCACCGAAGAGGGCCTGAGCTACGAGAAGGGCCTCAACAACAAGAACTTCCTGTGGCTGCTCGTCGAGGAGATCGGCCTCGACGCGCTGAAGGCGAAGGTCAAGCGCCCGCTCACCGATCTTCGCGTCGGGCCGTTCTACGGCTGCTACATCGTCCGGCCGGTCAACCGGCTGGGGATCGACGAGGAGCATCCCCGCGACCGGTACATGCACTGGGTGATCGAGGCGCTCGGCGGCACCGTCGTCGACTACGCCGGCGTCTACAAGTGCTGCGGCTTCCCGATCATCACGATGAACAAGGACGCCTCGCTGAGCAGGCCGGCCGCCACGTCGGCGACGCGATCGACGCGGAGGCCGACTGCCTGGTAGTGCCCTGCCCGCTGTGCCACCAACCTCGACATGCAGCAGCCCCGGGCGGCGAAGGTCGTCGGCCGCGAGCTCGGCCTGCCGGTGCTCCACCTTCCGCAGCTCGTCGGGCTGGCC
>CAWCRB010000006.1:0-375273 GCA_963797905.1 uncultured Solirubrobacterales bacterium | reverse complement strand
CGCGGCGCTCGCCTTCGCCGCCGAGTACCGCGTCGTGCTCGCCGCCCAGCTCGCGGTGCTGCTCGACGTCACGCCGGACGCCGCGGCCCGGCGCGCGCGGAGGCTCGCCCGCGCCGGGTTCCTCGAGCGCCGGGAGATCTTCCACCGCCAGCCGAGCTGCCGGCTGATCACCGCCCGCGGGCTCGCCGCGATCGGCAGTCCGCTCCCCCGGCCGAAGCTCGACCTCCGCGAGTACGTGCACGACCTCGGCCTCGGCTGGCTCCATCTCGCGGCCCGCCACGGCGCCCTCGGCCCGGTGGCCGAGGTGATCGGCGAGCGCCGGATGCGGTCGGCCGACGGCCTCCCGCGCCCCTCCCCCGAGGCGCCGCCCGCCGGAGCGCGGGAGCGGTTCGGGGTGCCGCTGTGGGCGGTCGGCGCGGGTGTGAGCGAGCGGCTGCACTACCCCGATCTCCTGCTCCGCACCCCGGACGGTCGCACCGTCGCGGTCGAGCTCGAGCTGACCGCGAAGTCCCGCGGCCGGATGGACAGGATCATGACCGGCTACGGCTCGGCTCCCGGCATCGACTCGGTGCTCTACCTCACCGACCGGCCGGCGGTGGCGCGCGTGATCCGGGCCGCGGCCGAGCGCAACGGGGTGGCGGGCAAGGTCGAGATCCAGCCGTTCGCCTGGACGGCGTCGATGCGGCCGATCGCGGATGCCCTGAGCGCGTCGCGGGCTCGGGCCGCGGTCGGGCGGGCCGTCCCCGCGCGGGGCGCTCCCGAGCGTGGGGGCGCGGAGCGTGCGGGTGCCGGGCGTGGGGGTGCCGAGCCTGGGGGTGCGGGGCGGTGAGCCCGGATCCCCCTCCCCCGTCCCGGCGCCCGCTGTGGCCGCTCGTGGCTCTTCCGGTGCTGATGGTGCTCCCCCCGGCCGTCGCGTTCGCCGTCCTCGCCGGGCTCGCCCTCGCCCGGCTCGCCGTCCGCGCCGCGCCGGCCGGCCGCGCCGCGCTGGCCAGCCGCCGAGCCGGCACCGGGCGCGGGCTGCGGGCCGGCCGGGCGCCCTCGGCCGCAGACCCGATCCCCGTCGGCACCGACCGCCGCGGCCGCCGGTTCGCGCTCCACGACCAGCAGCTCGCCGCGCACGGGCTGATCCTCGGCGCGAGCGGCTCGGGCAAGACGACGACTCTGCTGGCGCTGCTCACCGATCAGATTCGGCGCGGCAGCCCGGTCGTGGCCGTTGACCTGAAGGGGTCCCCGGCGTTCGCCGAGACGCTCGCCGCGGCGGCCCGGGCGAGCGGCCGCCGGCTGCGGATCTGGAGCGCGGACGGACCCGAGCACTGGAACCCGCTCGGCCACGGCAACGCGACCGAGTTGAAGGACAAGCTCGTGTCCACCGAGCGGTTCACCGAACCGCACTACCAGCGCGCGGCCGAGCGCTACGTTCAGCTCGCGCTCGGGGTGCTCGCCGAGCGCCATCCGGGGCGGCCGCCGTCGCTCGGCGAGATCGTCGGTGCACTTGATCCACGGCGCCTCGGGGCACTCGCGTCCGCGCTGCCTCCGGCCCGCGCGGTCGCGCTCCGGGAGTACCTGGGGTCGCTCACGCCCGATCAGACCTCCGCCGTCCGGGGCCTGGCATCGCGACTCGCGATCATGGCCGAGTCACACGTCGGCCCGCGCCTGGAACCGACCGGCGGGCGGGACATCGACCTCCGCCGGGCCCTGACCGGCGACGAGGTCGTGCTGTTCAGCCTCAACTCGAGCGTGTACGGGAAGCTCGCCGCCCAGCTCGGGACACTCGTCGTGCAGGATCTCACCGCGGCGGCGGGTGCCCGGCTCCGTGATGGCCGGCCCTCCGCCGGCCGGGTGATGGTCGGGGTCGACGAGTTCTCCGCCCTCGGCGGTGACAACGTGCTCGCGCTGCTCGCCCGCGGTCGTGAGGCCGGCGTGAGCGTCCTGCTCGCCACCCAGGAGCTCGCCGACCTCGATCGGGCCGGCCGGGGGCTCACCGACCAGGTGCTCGGCAACACCGCGGCGAAGATTGTCCACCGCCAGGACGTTCCCGCCTCGGCGCTGCTCGCCGCGCGGATGGCGGGCACCGAGCGGGTGTGGGAGAGCAGCTACCAGTTCGGCGCGAGCGGCCGCGGGCCGTTCGCTCCGCGGCGCGGAACCCAGCGGCTCGTCGACCGTTACCGGATCTCGCCGGAGGAGATCATGGGCCTGCGCACCGGCGAGGCGATGTTCCTCACCAAGGTGCCCGGCCGTGACGCGCGGATCATCCGCACCGACCCACCGGGCCGGCACCACGGCGGGCGATGAGCCCGGCGCGGGCCGCGTGCCGTGGTGAGCGCAGCGCCGGGCCTCAGCCCGCGCCGGGGGTGACGCGGTAGGCGTCGAACACCGCGTCGATGTTCCGCAGGCGGTTGATCGCCTGATCGAGCGAGCGCGTGTCGCCGACCTCGACGACGAATCGGTTCTTCACCATCGGGTGATTGACCGTGCAATGCGCATCGAGGATGTTGATGCCGGCCTCGGCGAAGGTCCGCGACATGTCCTCCAGCAGGCGGTGACGGTCCCAGCCGTCGACCTCGATCTCGACCCGGAACGCGGTGTCGGCGTCGCCCTCCCAGCTGACGGCCGTGAAGCGGTCGGGATCCTTGCGCAGCACGGCGACGTTCGGGCAGTCCTCGCGGTGGATCGTGATCCCACGGCCGAGCGAGATGTAGCCGACGATCGGATCGCCGGGAACCGGACGGCAGCACTTGGCCATCCGCAGCATCACCTCATCGATCCCGTCGACCGCGATCCCGAAGCGGGCCGAGGACGTCGTCGGCCGCGTCCGGCGCCGTCGGGTCTGGAGCAGATCGTCGGTCGCCGTCGGCTCGGCGGCGGCGGCCTCGCCCTCCTTCAGACGCTGCATCACCTTGTTGACGACGACCTTCGGGGAGATCTTGGCCCCGCCGAGCGCGATGTAGAAGTCGTCGGCCTTGCGGAAGCCCATCTCGCGGATGACGTCGGCCAGCAGCGGCGAGCCGACCAGCTTCTGGGCCGGCAGTCCCTGCTTCTTGAGGTGCTCCTGGAGGAGCTCGCGGCCGGTGTGCTCGGTGTCGCGGCGGGACTCGGCCTTGAACCAGGCCTTGATCTTGTTGCGTGCGCGGGTCGTGCGCACCAGCGCCAGCCAGTCGCGGGACGGGCCGCGCTCGCGCTTGGAGGTGAGCACCTCGACGATGTCGCCGCTGCGCAGCGAGTACGAGAGCGGGACGATCTTGCCGTTGACCTTGGCCCCGACGCAGCGGTGCCCGACGTCGGTGTGGATCTCGTAGGCGAAGTCGAGCGGGGTCGCTCCGGCGGCGAGCGACTTGACCTCGCCCTTCGGTGTGAACACGAACACCTCGTCCTCGAACAGGTCGACCTTGAGGGTGTCCATGAACTCCCGCGGGTCCTGCGCGTCCTGCTGCCAGTCGAGCAGCGAACGCAGCCACTTGAGCTTGCCATCCGGGTCCTTGAGGGCCGCCGCGGCAGCGGCCCCGCGGGTGCCGTTCTCCTTGTACATCCAGTGGGCGGCGATCCCGAACTCGGCCAGGTCGTGCATCTCACGGGTGCGGATCTGGATCTCCAGCGGCCGCCCCTCCGGTCCGATCACCGTCGTGTGCAGCGACTGGTAGAGGTTGAACTTCGGCATCGCGATGAAGTCCTTGAACCGCCCGGGGAGCGGCTTCCACAGCGAGTGGATCACGCCGACCGCGCCGTAGCAGTCCTTCACCGATTCGACGATCACGCGCATCGCGGTGAGGTCGTAGATCTCGTTGAACTCGCGGCCCTTCTTGGTCATCTTCGAGTAGATCGAGTAGAAGTGCTTGGCGCGGCCGGAGATCTCTGCCTCGACGCCGAGCTCATCGAGCTCCTTGGCCAGGTAGGCGCCGGCCTGGTTGACGTAGCGCTCGCGGTCGTCACGCTGCTGGGCGACGAGCCCCTTGATCTCGTTGTACTTGCGCGGGTGCAGCGTCTGGAAGGCCAGGTCCTCCAGCTCCCACTTGATCGCGTGGATGCCGAGCCGGTGCGCGATCGGCGCGTAGATGTCGAGCGTCTCCCGTGACTTCTCGATCTGCTTCTGCTTCGGCATCGCCCGGATCGTCCGCATGTTGTGCAGCCGGTCGGCGAGCTTGATCAGGATGACCCGGATGTCCGAGGCCATCGCCACCATCATCTTGCGGTAGTTCTCGGCCTGCGCCTCGTCACGGGACTGGAAGGTGAGCCCGGTGAGCTTCGTCACCCCGTCGACGAGCCCCGCGATCTCCTCGCCGAACGACTCCCGGACGTCGTCGAGCGAGGCCGAGGTGTCCTCGACGGTGTCGTGGAGCAGGGCGGCGCACAACGTCTCGGTGTCGAGCCGCATCCCGGCGCAGATCTTGGCCACGCCGACCGGATGGGTGATGAAGTCCTCGCCGGAGCGACGGCGCTGATCGCCGTGGTGGACGCAGGCGTAGACGAACGCCTCCTCGACGCCTTGACGGTCGACGTCGAGTGCGGCTTGGGCGGCGTGCTCCTCGACGATCGCGAACAGGTCGGAGAGCAGGCCCTGCTCGAGCTCCGTCAGATCTGCGCGCTCGATCGCCTCCCGCACCTCGTTCCGGGCGAGCTGGTCGACGGCCGGACGCTTGGCCGGGACGAGTGTCGCCGGCCCGTCACCGGCGGCGGCGGGCACGCCACCCGTGCCGTCGTTGACGACGGTCTGAGCGCCTCCGGATCGGACCCGGCTCAGGCGGCGGGGAGCAGATCGCTTCGATTCAGCCATCGGCGTCCATCCTCGTGATGCCGCGCGTAGGCCCGGTACGCGGTCGAGTCCTCGAGGGCCGCTCGGGCGGCCTCGGTGACCGTGAGCGCGGGACGCCCCCGATCGACGCGGACGAGCCCGAGCTCGGCGAGCACACGGACGAGCCGGCCGGCCTCCCCCGGCGCGAGCGGGTGTCGACCGTCCCCGCGGAGCACGTCCTCGAGCTCCGCCGGAGAGGCTCCGGGCAGGTCCCGGAGGCGCCGGTAGAGGACGCCGAGGGCAGTTCTGAGCTCGGATCGGGACTCATGCATCTGACGGACAAAGCGTAGCTCAGGCTCGCCCCAGGCCAGATGGGTGAAACCCCTGCCGCGCCGCAGCAGCGCGGCCGATTCCGGATCTGCCGGCGGGTCGAGCGCGACGAGCTGGGCGAACGGGTCGGCGAGCGCGGGGTCGTCGGCGAGCGCGGTGTAGGACGTGAGCGTGAACCCACCGGCCCGTTCCGCGAGGCCGGGCAGGCGGCGCGGGACATCGGCGCAGACGGCGAGCACCCCTCCCCGGCGCTGCGGGCGTCGGCGAGAACCGCAAGCGGGTTGCGGCCGCGGCGGTCGAGCCGGACCCGGGCCGGTTCCGGGTCTCGGCCCGGGGTCTCGGCCTCGCCGTCGAGCGGGCGGTCGAGCTCGGCGAGCGCCCGTGTGATGTAGTCCTGGCCGCCGCCGAGCACGGTGATCGGGTCAGGGGCCACCGGCCGCGCGTCCTTGAGCACGAGCTGCGCCTCGACGGTGCCGTTCCACACATTTCGGGAGACCGTGAACACGGCGTCCATCGGCTGTCCCTCGGCACCCGGCACCCGCCCGTCGCAGCCGAAGGCCACCGCCCGGGCGCGGACGCCCCCGGAGCTGACCGAGAAGCGGACGTGCTTGCCCTCCCCCATCGCGCGGGCGTCGGCGAACCGCGCACCCGGTACGAGCACCCGGACCCCGGGGTTGCCCATCCCGCACGGTTCGAGCGCCACGAGCTCGTCGGCGAGGTCGAGCGTCAGCTCGGACCCGCAGACCGCGGCGTCGACCCGCTGCACCGGAGCGAGCATCTCGGGCGTGAGCACCGACTCCGCGTGAGCCTCGAAGGCCGCTCGGAGCGCCGGGATCTCCGATCCGAGGATCGTGAGGCCGGCGGCCGCCCGGTGGCCGCCATAGCGAACGAGGTGGCCGGCGACCGCGTGCAGGCCGCCGAGCAGGTCGAACCCCGGGATGCTCCGCCCCGATCCCTGGGCCGGCGCGGCGATCCCGCCGGATTCCTCCGCTCCGCCGGCGATCAGCAGCGCCGGGCGGTGGTAGCGCTCGACGATCCGCGAAGCGACGATTCCGATCACCCCCGGGTGCCAGTCCGGGCCGTAGAGCACGTAGGCGCTGCGCTCGCCGAGCTCCGCGACCTGCTGCTCGGCCTCCCAGACGATTCGCTGCTCGACCGCGCGCCGCTCCGCGTTCAACCCGTCGAGCTCGAGCGCGATCTCGCGCGCCCGCTCGCCGTCGGCCGTGAGCAGCAGCTCCAGCGCGGCGTCGGGCCGCCGCAGACGGCCGGTGGCGTTGATCCGCGGGGCGAGCCGGAAGCCGAGCGCCGATGCGTCGAGCGCGCTCGGGTCGGTCCGCGCGACGGCCATCAGGGCGCGCAGGCCCGGACGGGTGGTGTTCGCCATCGCGTTGAGGCCCTCCCGCACGAGCCGCCGGTTCTCACCGCGCAGCGGCATCAGGTCGGCGACGGTGGCGAGCGCGACGAGCTCGAGATCGTCCTCAGTGCCCGGAGCTGCGAGGGCCTCGGTCAGCTTGTGGGCCACCGCACTCCCACACAGCTCTGGGCAGGGATAGCCCCCGAGCCCCGGATGCACGATCGGGCAGTCGGGCAGCGTCCCGTCGGCGAGCGGGGAATGGTGATCGGTGACCACGACGTCGAGGCCGGCGGCCTGCGCGCGGGCGACCGGGCCGACGGCGGTGATCCCGCAGTCGACCGTGACGAGCAGCGTGGTGCCGCTCGCCGCGAGCCGGTCGACGGTCGCGTCGGTGAGCCCGTAGCCGTCGTCGATCCGGCTGGGCAGGAACGGCCGCGCGTCGGCGCCGAGCGCACGCAGGCCGCGGACGAGGATCGCCGTGGCGCACACCCCGTCGACGTCGTAGTCACCGTGAACCGCGATCCGGCTCCCCGCCGCGATGTGGCGGCGGATCAGCCCGACCGCGGCCTCGATGCCGGTGATCGCGGCCGGGTCGTGGCGCTCGCCGGCGGCGAGGAACTCCCGGGCGGCCTGCGGCTCGGCGAGCCCGCGGCGGACCAGCACCTGGGCGAGGACCGGTCCGATGCCGAGCGCCTCGCGGAGCGCGAGCGCGGCGGCGAGGTCATAGGGCTCGAGCAGGAGCCGTGGCGCCGGACGCTCCGCCGGGGGCGGCGACGGTCCGGCCGGGGGCCCCGGCGCCGGCGTCAGCCCGGGCGTGGGCGGGGGCTCGACCGGGGTCGGTTCCAGCGGGAGCAGGGCGACCTGGGCCATGGCCGCAGCGTAGGTGGCGGTCCCGACGGATCCGGGGCGTTGCCGGGCCGCGGATCCGTCGGCGGACGGCCCGGCGCACCTTCCGAGCGATCGGTGCCCGGTCGGAACTGCTGGGGAAGGGTGGGTGGGCCTCGTATCTGGGCCCTTCAGCGCGGCGTTTGGTGGAAATCACGCCCTCGGCCGAGCGTCACTGCTGGGTTCTTCCGCGCCATGCGGAACTTCCTGACACCGGCGACGGGGACAACCCGCCGTTTCCACGATCTTCCGCGGCACAACGCGACAACCGCGCCGATCCGCCCGCCGCGTGACGCACCAGGCCGCCCCACGCGGTTTCACGCGACACGCGTGCCAGACGACCGTCACGGTTGTCGCGCCAAGCCGCACACACGCCCCTCCCCAGCGGGGTTACGCCGCCGCGCGGGAGCGGCGGGGACCACGCGCGAGCGCCCCGGGGACCCGAGCCGCGCGAAGGCCGCGGCGAACCGGCCGGCGTCAGGCCTCGAGCCCGGCCAGCCGCTCGCGCCGCAGGCCTTCGGCGTACACGAGCGCCATGCCGATGAGCGCGCCGGGAATCGCCTCGAGGGCGGTGCCGAGCGTGGTCGCATGGCGGCCGGGGATCACGAAGCCGTTGACGATCAGGCCGAAGAGCACGGCGCCGATCAGGGCGCCGACGAACGCGCCGACGATCCCGCCCCAGTAGTGGTCGGGGAGCCAGATCGTGAAGTGCCAGAGGGCCAGGCCCATCATCACCCAGGCGAGCATGCCCATCAGCGCTCACCTCCGCGGGTCGCGGTTCGGACGGCGCGAACGGTCATCGGCGTCTCCCGTGGCGGCGGTTGCGGCCCTTGGACCGGGGCTTGGGCTTGTCCACCGGGACCATGCCCTCGTTCTCCGCCACGTCCGGCGCGGGAGCCGGTGGGCCGTCGGCGGCGGCTCCGCTGGTCGCCCCGGCCTCGTCGGATGCCGGCTTCGCGGCCGCCGGCGGAGTCTTCGCGGCCGGCGGCGGGGTCTTGGCGGCCCGCGCCTCGTCCGCACCCCCGTTGCGCGGCGTCGCCGGCTTGCGCGCGGGCTTCGGCTTCTCCGCCGTCTGGGCGCGCCGTCGGCTGAGCGTGCCCGTTTGGCGTGTCTGGGCCTCGCGCTCGATGTCGAGGTCGCGCTTCATCTGCTCGAACTCGGCTGCCGAGACGCCCTCGGGATCGGGCTCGGTGAGCCGGCCGGTCCGGCGGGCCGCCTTGCGCGTGGGCTCGACGTCGGCCCCGGCCGCGGCGTACGCCGGCACGGCCCCGAGGTCGGCCTCGATCCGGCTGCGGCGCGAGCGGTACACCGGCTCACGCTCCTTCCAGTGCGTGAGCACCGGCGAGGCGATGAAGATCGACGAGTACGCGCCCGAGGCGACACCGATCAGCAGCGCGAAGGCGAAGTCCTGGAGCTCGGCGCCTCCGAACAGGAGCAGCGCGAGGATCGGCATCAGCGTGCAGGAGGTCGTGGCGATCGAACGCGTGAGCACCTCGGCCATCGAGCGGTTGACGATCTGGGAGAACGCGGCGCGTGGCATTCGCGGCACGTTCTCGCGCACGCGGTCGAACACGATGATCGTGTCGTACAGCGAGTAGCCCAGGATGGTGAGCAGCGCGGCCACGGTCGCTGTCGTCACCTCCCGGCCGGTGAGCGCGTAGACGCCGCTGGTGATGAGCAGGTCGTGCATCAGCGCGATCAGCACGGGCACCGCGAATTTCCATTCGAAGCGCAGGGCGACATAGGCCGTGATCACGAGCAGCGAGGCGATGATCGCGATCACCGCGCTGTTGGCGATCGTCTTGCCGAACGTCGGACCGACCGAGCTGGAGTCGAACGACTTGACCCCGAACCGGGTGTCGAGCGTCGAGCGGACCCTGGCCACCCCGGCCGGCTGGAGCTGCTTGGCCTCGATCTGGTAGACGTTCTGGCCGAGCGCCTTGTTCGTCACGCGCTGTACCACGGGCCCGTTCGCGCCGGCGTTGGTGACGACCGTTCTGACCGTCGACTCGGGGGCGCTGGCGTTCAGCGCGGCGGTGATCCGCGTCCCGGAGGTGAAGTCGATCCCGAGGTTGAGGCCGCGGCCGCCGATCGCGAGCGCGCCGATCAGCAGGATCACGCCGGACATCGAGAAGAAGTACTTCGACGCGCCCATGAAGTCGAAGTGCCACTGGCGCTTGCGGCCGCCGGCCCCGAGCGCGCTCGGACGCGAGATCACGCGGCTCGAGCCCATCGTCATCAGGATCGCCTGGGTCGCCATCACGGCGGTGAACAGCGAGACCATCGTGCCGATGCCGAGGGTGAAGGCGAAGCCCTTGACCTCCGAGGTGGCGAGCACGAACAGGATGAACGCGGTCATGATCGTGACCACGTTCGCGTCGATGATCGCCGTCAGGCCCTTGCGGTAGCCGGTGATGATCCCCTGGCGGATCGACCGGCCGGCGATGATCTCCTCTTTGACGCGCTCGAAGATCACGATGTTCGCGTCCGCCGCGACCCCGATCGTGAGGATCAGGCCGGCGATCCCCGGCAGCGTCAGCGTGATCGGGATCAGCTTGATGAGGGCGTAGAAGTAGATCGCGTAGACGAGCAGGGCGACCACCGCGATCACGCCGAGCACGCGGTAGAACACGACCAGGAACACGGCGACGACGAGCAGTCCGACGAGGCCCGCGATCAGCCCCTGGTGGAGCGCCTGCTTGCCGAGCGTGGCCGACACCTGGGACTCGGAGATCAGCTTCAACTTGATCGGCAGTGCGCCGAGGCGGAGCTGGGTCGCCAGGTCCTGGGCGGAGGAGATCGTGAACCCGCCGGTGATGTCCGCCCCGTTGGTCCCGTCGATCCCGTCCGGGTACTGCTTGAAGTCGATCGAGGGGACGGTGATCAGCTGGTTGTCGAGCGCCACCGCGAAGTGCTGGTTGAGCGTCTGGCCGAGCCCCGAGACGAGGTCGCCGCGGCGGGCGATCTGACCGGTGACGTTCTTGAACTTGTCCGCGCCCGCCACCGGTAAAGCCGAACGACACGTCGGGCTGCGCCCGATTGGTCGGTCGACTGCTGCGGGTTGGTGATGTCGTTGCCGAACAGCGCGACGTTGTCGCTTGCAGCACGAAGAACTGGGCGTTCGGATCTGCTCGGGTTCGTCGGGTGGGCGAAGCTGGCCGGCGTCGCCTGCACGACGACCGTCCCCTGCTGGACGGTGAGCTGCTTGACGCCGGGACTCGATGATGGTCACGCCCGGCGGGCAGGCCGGAGATCAGATCCGTGCCGGTTGTCGTCGGGGCCCGAGAGCAGGCAGTGCTGCCCCGCCACCGGCGCGTGCCCCTGGCCTTCGCGGCGGCCGTGCAGGCCGCGCTCCCGGGCGAGCCGAACAGGTAGTAGCTCGGCGCCGTTGCGGGCGTTGTTGCCTTGCTCGGTGAGTACGGCTGCTTCGAGGCCAGGGTGACGGCGTCGTAGAGCGTCATGCTGCCGGCGCCCGGACTGCCCGGCGCACCGCTCGACCCCTGGCTGATGGCCGATCGCGGACTGGTCCTGGGTCTGGAGCTGGGAGGCCACCGTCCTGCCGTTCGGCGCGAGCGCGTTCGCCTCCCAGTCGTAGAACTCGAGCCGGGCGGTCGAGCCGACGAGCTTCTCCGCGCGGGCGGTGTTCGTCACGTTCGGCAGGCCGGCCGAGATCTGGTCGCCGCCGTTGGTCTGGATCTGGGTCTCCGAGACGCCGAGCTGGTTCGTCCGCTCGCGCATGATGTCGACGGCGCGGGCGAGGGCGTCCGGGGTGACCTTCGGCGTCTGCGCGGTCGGCTGGGCCTGGTAGACGAGCTCGACGCCGCCCTTGAGGTCGAGGCCGAGCCGGGTCTTCTGCGGCTTGACCGCACCGGGGATGCCGGCGATCACCACGAGGGACGCGAGCAGCAGCCCGACGACGAGGACGAGGATGAAGCTGTTGCGCTGCCGGTCGGTCATCTGGGGTGGCCCATGACGGTCACGCGGAGGTTAGAGTGCCCGGCCCCGCCAGCGCGGCGTGTCAGGAGCTGTGGTTGGTCGGCGTGAGGACGAGCAGCAGCCCGCCCTCCTCATCGTCGTAGGCCGGGAACAGGTCGGCCACGGCGTGAGCCGGCAGGTCGCCCTCGGCATTCGACCTCCACGGGCTTGTTCTGGACGCGCACCTCCCATTCCAGCGCAGTGCCGACGTGGTCGGCCCCGTCCTCGAACTTCAGCCCCAGCACCTCGCCGACCGTCCGTCCCATCGCCTGCTCGATCTTCAGGCCGGTGAGCTCGAACGAGCCGCGGCCGCAGTCGACGATCCGCCCGTCCTTGTCGCAGGCGAAGAACGCCGCGCTGGGAGCCGGGTAGTAGTCGTCGAGCAGTTCGAACAGGTACGCGAATCCGCACTTCTCGCAGCCTCGAGCCTCGCGCCGGAAGCCCGCGTTGCGGTCGGTTCCCATCGACCGGTTTCCGCAGTGGGGACAGATGAAGTAGCGCTCTCGGGCCATCGCGCGATGAGGATAGAGCCCCGGGTCACCAGACAGGACGGACGGGCGCGGGCGCCACGAGGGCGCTGGGCGCCGCCGCGGGGGTGACCGGAGTCGCGCCCCCGTCGATGACCGCCGAGGCGACGTCGGTCACGAGCCAGCACACGGCCGTGACGGCGAGGATCGCCGCGATCCACCGTCCCCGGGTGAATCCGAACCCGCCGTATCCCGTCACGTTCCGCACGTTCACTGCCACGTCTCCATGAAGAGATCTCTTGCCTGGACTGTGGGCCGCCGCTCGTCCCTCGACAAGCTCCCGTCGCCGAGGATAACCGCCGGCCGACAGCGAGATCCCGGCCGGCGCGACGGATCGCTGCTCCGGGGCCGTCTCACCCCAGCAGCGTCGCCGGTCCCGGCGGTTCCAGGCCGAGGTGCGCGAAGGCGCGGCGCGTGGCCGTCCGGCCGCGGGGAGTCCGCTCGATCAGGCCCTCCTGGAGCAGGTAGGGCTCGTAGACGTCCTCGATCGTGTCCTGCTCCTCGCCGACGGCCACCGACAACGTCGACAGCCCGACCGGACCGCCCCCGAACTTCTCGCAGATCGCGCGGAGGATCTCGCGGTCGAGCCGGTCGAGCCCGGCGCCGTCGACCTCGAGCAGATCAAGCGCCGCGCCGGCGGCGGCGCCGTCGACGATCCCCCCCATCCGCACCTCGGCGTAATCGCGAACCCGCCGCAGCAGCCGGTTGGCGACCCGCGGTGTGCCGCGGCTGCGTGAGGCGATCGCCACCGCGCCGTCATCGGTCACCTCGACCCCCAGCAGTCGCGCGGAGCGGAGCACGATCCGACCGAGGTCCCGCTCGTCGTAGTGGTCAAGGCGGTGCTGGATCCCGAAGCGGTCACGGAGCGGCGTCGTCAGCAGCCCCGAGCGGGTCGTGGCGCCGATCAACGTGAACGGCGGCAGCTCGAGCGTCACCACGCGCGCGCCCGCGCCCTGACCGACGGTGATCGGCAGGCAACGGTCCTCCATCGCGGGGTAGAACGTCTCCTCCAGCGCGCGCGGCAGACGATGGATCTCGTCGACGAAGAACACCGAGCGCGGCTCGAGCGCGGTGAGGAACGCCGCGATGTCGCCCTTGCGCTCCAGCGCGGGGCCGGCCGTCTGCACGAACGGAACGTCGAGCTCGGCGGCGACGATCTGGGCCAGCGAGGTCTTGCCGAGACCGGGCGGACCGGCGAGCAGCACGTGGTCAAGCGCCTCACCCCGGGTCGCCGCGGCCACGATCGAGACCTGGAGCTGCTCCTTGAGACCCTCCTGGCCGACGAAGTCGGTCAGCCGGCGCGGCCGCAGCGTCACCTCGATCTCGTCGTCGGCGAGCGCCTCCGGGTCCTGGACGCGCGGAGCGGAGGAGCTCATCGTCGCATCGACCTGAGGGCATGGGCGATCAGCTGCTCGGGCTCGGAGCCCTCGGCGCCGTCGAGCAGCTCATCGGCCTCTCCGGCGCTGTAGCCCAGCCCGAGCAGGCCCTCACGGGCGAGGCTGCGCGGGTCGTCGGACCGGGTGACCTGGATCGCCTGCTCGGGCAGCGCGACCCCGACCTTCTCCCGCAGCTCGACGATGATCCGTTCCGCCGTCCGCTTGCCGATCCCCGGCACGGCCTGGAAACGCGCGGCATCACCGGCGGCGAGCGCCCCGAGCAGCTCGCGGGGCGGGCCGCCGGAGAGAACGGCGAGCGCGACCTTGGGACCGACCGACTGCACGCCGAGCAGCATCAGGAACAGCTCGCGCTCCTCCTCGCTGGAGAAGCCATAGAGAGCGAGCGCGTCGTCGCGGACGACGAGGTGCGCGTGGAGCGTGACGTCGTGGCCGATCGCCGGGACGGAGTTCAGCGTGTGGGCGGAGACGGCGAGCCGGTAGCCGACGCCGCCGCAGGCGACGACCACATGATCCCCGCGGCGCACCGCGACCTGGCCGGAGACGAGCGAGATCATGCCCGGGCGAGCGCGGCCTGGAGCGGGGCGCGGTTGAGCTCGCAGATCGCCACCGCGAGCGCGTCGGCGGCGTGGTCGGGCGTGGGGACCGCTGACAGACCGAGCAGCCGCGCGACCATCCGGCCGACCTGGCCCTTGTCGGCGCGGCCGTTGCCGCACACTGCGCCCTTCACCTGCTGGGGGGTGTAGGACCGGGCGGCGAGCCCGCTCTGGCCGGCGGCGAGCAGCACGACCCCTCGGGCCTGGCCGACGGCGAGGGCGCTGCGGACGTTGGCGCCGAAGTACAGCTCCTCGATGGCCACCGCATCCGGCTGATGGCGCTCGATCAACTCGACCGTTCGCCCGTGGATCTCGGCCAGGCGGCGCTCGAGCGGGAGGCCGGGGCGGGTCTCGATGACCCCGTCGGCGAGCCGCGTGAGCCGCGAACCGCGCGCGGAGACGACACCGAAGCCGGTGTTGGCCGTGCCGGGGTCGATGCCGAGAACGATCACGTCCTCAGGGATTCTGCGCGCGAGCCCGGACGCCTCCCGGGCCGCGCCCCCGGAGGGGGCTCAGCCTTCGGCGCGCTGGTACTTCAGGCCGAGCACGCTGAGGAAGAAGCTCGAGAGGATCGTCTGCACGCCGAGCATCAGCGTGACGGCGGCCGGGATCGCGATCCGCATCTCGTGCGTGAAGTTGAGATGGCGGAACGACGACTGACCCCAGTTGACGAACCCGATGACCGACAGCACGGCGCCGATCACGAGCAGCAGCGCGCCGATCACGAGCCCCCGCTCGAGCGACACGAGCCGGAGGATCCGGACCATCGACCGGGCTCTCGGGCAGGAAACCCTCCGCGGTGGCGTAGACGCGGGCGAGCCCGGCGAACGTGACCGCCTGGAAACCGACGACGATCGCCGCCCCGGCGTACAGCAGCACGCCGACATCGAGCCGGGCACCGAACACGTCGAGAGCCCCGGGCAGCACCGCGATGCCGACCACCAGACCGAGCAGCATCAGGACCAGCCCGGGGTAGAAGAACAGCCACCGCGGGCTGTAGAGCAGGAAGATCGCGCAGCGTGCGCCAGCCGTAGTACCAGGTGCGCTGGTGGGGCGGCCCGCTGCGCAGGTCGTGCGAGCCAGCGTGGTCGGGACCTCGGTCACCGTGAAGCCGTAGAGCTGGGCCTTGGCGACCATCTCCACCGCCATCTCCATGCCGTCGCAGTTGAGATCGAGCGCGGGAGCATGTCCCGGCGGAACGCCCGCAGGCCGCAGTTGAAGTCCCCCACGGGCGCCTTGAAGAACAGCCGGCCGACGAAGCTGAGCACGGGGTTGCCGAAGTAGCGTGTGGAGCCACGGCATCGCGCCGGGCTCGATCCCGCCGGCGAACCGGTTGCCCATCACCAGGTCGGCGCCGGCATCGAGCGCCTCGACGAACCGGCCGACGTGGGCGAAGTCGTAGCTCCCGTCGGAGTCGCCCATCAGGATGTACTTGCCACGGGCCGCGGCGAACCCGCCGGTCAGCGCGCTCCCGTACCCCTTGCGGGTGATGTGGGCGACGCGGGCCCCGGCCGCCTCCGCGATCTCGATCGACCCGTCCGTGCTGCCGTTGTCGGCGACGACGATCTCAGCGTCGAGGCCGAGCTCCTCGATCGCCGCGTTGGCCATCTTCAGGCACTCCGGCAGGCACTCCGCCTCGTTGAGGCAGGGCATCACGATCGAGACCAGACACTCGTCCGGCTCGCCCTGCGGCGCGTGCTGCGCCGACCCTCGCCCACAGCGGGACTGTTGTCGGTGAACGAACTCATCGAAAAGGAGGATGGACGGGCGTCCGGACGAACCTCGGTTGCACGCAATCTCCGGGCTGCGCGCAGGCGGATGCCTGGCCTCGATGTCGAGTGTACTATGGCTCGCCGCATGATCAGAGGGACGCCTTCCCGGGGCATCATCATCGGCTGCCTCGTGGTGGCGCTCGCCAGCGTCCTGCTGCTCTCCTGGCCGCCGAGCTCGGACCCCTTCGCCTGGATCACGTGGGGCCAGGAGATCACCAACTCCGCATGTCACGCTGCACGATCAACGGCGGCCCATCGTGGAAGCCGTTCCCGGTGTTCTTCACCACGATCTTCGGCCTGTTCGGCAACGCCGGACCCGATCTGTGGCTGTTGCTCGTGCGGACGATCGGGCTGCTCGCGCTGTACGGCGCGTTCCGGCTCGGCCGCCGCTTCGGCGGCGTGCCGGCGGGCGTGATCGCCGCGATCGCGCTGCTGCTGCTCCAGGACTACCTCCGCTACATGGCCCGCGGGACCTCCGAGCCGCTCGTGCTCGCCTCGGTGCTGTGGGCGATCGAGCTCCACTTCGCCGGGCACCGCCGGTGGGCCTACGTCCTGATCGTCCTCGGCGCGCTCAACCGGCCGGAGCTGTTCGCGTTCGTCGGCCTGTACGCGATCTATCTGTGGATCACCGACCACGGCAGCCGCCCGCTGGCCGTGGCCGGGCTGCTGTTGATCCCGTTCGGCTGGCTCGTGCCGCCGTGGATCAACACCGGCAACGCCTTCCAGGCCAACAGCGCCGCCCTCGGCGGGCAGGGCGGGGCGAGCAACGGCATCGACGCTGCTCGGCACTCAGCCCGACGCTGATGACCCCGCCGATCGTCCTGCTCGCCGGCGTCGGCGCCGGGCTGGCGGCGTGGAAGCGAGACTTCGGCCGCTGCATCGGCCTGATCGTGCTCGCGCTCGCCTGGGCGTTCATCGCCGCGGTGGAGACCCAGGTCTCGTTCGGGACGATGCGCTACCTGCTCCCCGGCGCGGCGATCGGCTGCGTGCTCGCCGGGGTGCCGATCGTCCGGCTGGCCGAGCTGGCCGGCGGAGCGCCTCGGCGGCCAGTGGGTGCCCTGGGCCGTCGGCGCGCTGATCCTGGTCCTCACGCTGCCGTGGACGATCCCCCGGATCGGCCGGCTCGGCATCTCAGGTGCGCGAGGCGAACCTGGCCGGCCACATCCAGCACGGGCTGTTCCTGGCCATCAACCGGGCCGGTGGCCGCAGCGCGATCGTGCCCTGCCGCCACAGCGTCGTCGCGGTCAACCACACGATGGCCAGCGCGCTCGCCTGGAAGCTCGAGATCCCGCTCACCCGCAGCAACGGGGTGCTGCAGCGCGACCGGGGTGGTGTTCGCCCACCGCAAGGCCGAGCCCGCGGGTTCACCGCCGGTGGTCCGCGACCGCGACCGGCGCAAGCTCTCGCTGATGGCCCGCGTCGAGGGGTGGCGGGTGCTCAGGGTCACTGGAGCGGCGGCCTCCGGCACACCCCACTGCGCGCCGGCAGCGATCGCCTCAGCTAGCGGACCGGTCGAACCGGCAGCGCAGCAAAGTGCGGAGCACGCGGACCCCGTCCATCGCGGTGAGCTTCTTTCCCTCGTCGCTCGCCCGGGCCCGGTAGTGGACCGGGACCTCGAAGATCCGCTCGCGGCGCTGGACGAGCCGCGCCGCGATCTCGGGCTCGATCGCGAAGCCCTTCGACTCCAGTCCGAGGCTGCGGAACAGGTCGGTGCGAATCACCTTGTGGCAGGTCATGATGTCCCGCAGGTACACGTTGAACAGGACGTTGCAGGCCAGCGTCACGCCCTTGTTGCCGAGCACGAACAGGAACGAGTGGCTCGTGTAGCCGTCGAACGCCCGCACACCGAAGCAGGCGTTGGACCGGCCGTCGAGCAGCGGCGGCATCAGCACGGCCAGGTCAGCCGGGTCGTACTCCAGGTCGGCGTCGAAGATCGCGGCGAGCTCGCCGCCGGCGTGCGTGAGCCCGGTGCGCACGGCGGCGCCCTTGCCCTGGTTGACCGCGTGCTCGAGAGCCGGACCCGCCCGCCCCAGTCGGTGCCCGCGCAGGATCTCCCAGCGTGCCGTCGGTCGAGCCGTCGTCCACGACGATCACCTCGAAGTCAGCCGGCAGCTCGGTGGCCAGCACCTCGCTCGATCGCGCGTTCGACGCGCTCGGACTCGTTGTAGACCGGCATCAGGATCGACAGCATCGCGCGAGGGTTGTAGCGGACAATCAGCAAATCCGGCACGATGCCGGGCCGTGGACCCGGCTCTGGACGATCTTCTCGATGGCCTCGGCGACGACGAGCGCGCCGCGCGCCGCCGCCTGCTCGAGCGGCTCTCGAGACGAGGGTTTCAGTGCCGGGGAGCTGCGCACGGCCGCCGAGGAGGACCGTCTCGTGCTGCTCGGCGCTCGAGCGGCTGATCGGCGCCCGGCTTCACGGCCGAGACGTCTCCGGGAGACGAACGTGCCGGTCGGAGCTGCTGCTCCGCATCCGCCGGCTGAGCGGGCTTCCCCGGGCCGGCCGTACGAGCGCGTGTTCGACGAGGAGGACTTCCAGGTGGCCGGGCCACGCAGCTGTTCCTTGACGCCGGTCTGCTCCGAGCGCCGCGATCAACGAGATGACCCGGGTCCTCGGGCGAGGCGATGGCGCGGATCGCCGGCGCCGTCGGCGGGACCAGTTCGTCGAGACCGTTCATGCAGCGCTGGCGACGGCGAGGACGAGCTCGCGGCCGCTTCCAGCGCCCTCGCCAAGCAGCTCACGCCGTCGCTCGAGCCGGTGTGCTCGCGGCCTTCAAGGCGCACCTGCGCGATGCGATCCGCCGCGGCATGATCAGCCGCACCCAGCGCCAGGCCGGCCGGCTCGGTCCGCGAGCAGACCGCTCGCGTCTGCTTCGCCGACGTCGTCGGCTTCACGCGGCTCGGCGGCCAGGTCGACGTCGAGGAGCTGACCACGTGGCCAGCACGCTCGCCGAGCTCGCGGCCGAGGTGGCCCGGCCGCCCGTCCGGCTGGTCAAGACGATCGGCGACGCCGCGATGTTCGCCAGCAGCGAGTCCGCGCCGCTGGTCGGCGTGGCCCTTGACCTGCTCGCGGCGATCGAACAGGCAGACCTGCCGAGCCTCCGCGCCGGGATCGCGCTCGGGCCGGCGCTCGCCGCGCCGGGCGACGTCTACGGCCCCTCGGTCAACCTGGCCAGCCGGGTCACCGGCGCCGCCCGGCCGGGCAGCGTGCTGTGCACGCAGGAGGTCCACGACGCGGCCGCCGAGGACTTCGCCTGGTCATTCGCCGGCAAGCACCGGCTCAAGGGCATCTCGGGCGCGCCAGCCGCTGCACCGCGCGCGCCCGAGGACGCCCGAGCCCGAGCCGCCGGCCTGAGATGCCCGTCGCACGCCCTTCAGCTCCCGTCGTCGCCCCTGGCTTCGAGCCCGTGGCCGACGCCTTCGGCCGGCTCGTCGGACGCGGGCCGGGCGGCGGGGCCATCGTCGTTCGCCTCCGCGGCGAGACCGTGGTGGACCTCCGCGCCGGGAGCTGCGGACCGTGCCGGCCGGCTGCCGTGGACGGCCGACACGCGGGCAATCAGCTTCTCGACGTCGAAGGGAATCGCCTCCACCGTCCTGCACCGGCTCGCCGATCGCGGCCTGCTCGACTACGACGATCCGGTCGCGACCCACTGGCCCGAGTTCGGGGCCGGCGGAAAGCGGAGGGTGACCATCCGCGACCTGCTCACCCACCGTGCGGGCCTGCACAGCGTGCAGGCGGTGGCCGGCCGCGCCGAGGACCTGCTCGACCCTGTGGCGGTGGAGGATCGCCTCGCCGCGCGGGCCGTCCGCGGCCCCGACGGAGCGCTCGGCCTACCACGCGATCACGTACGGATGGCTCGTCTCGGGCCTCGTGCGGCGCCTCACCGGCCGCGGCCTCGGGGAGCTCGTGCGCTCCGAGCTCGCCGAGCCGCTCGGCACCGATGGGCTGGCGCTCGGCGCCACCGGGGCTCCCGGGGAGCGAATCGCCCAGCCGGTCGGGTCGGCCCTCCGCCAGTTGGGGTCGATCGGCGACGCCCTCGCCCCGCTGTGGCGGGTGACCCGCGTCACCCGGGCCGGTTACGAAGCGCTGCACGTATCGGGATTCCACCGGCTGTTCGAGGGCCGCCACCCCCCGATCTGGGACACCGAGATGCCGGCCGTCAACGGCACCTTCACGGCAGACGGCCTCGCCCGGCTGTACGCCGCACTCGCCAACCAGGGCACTCACAACGGGGTCCAGCTGCTCTCCCCCGAGCGGGTCCACGCGATCGGACGGGTGCAGCTGCGCTCCACCGACCTCGTGCTCGGCCTGAGGATGCGCTGGCGGCTCGGCTACCACCAGGCGTTCGGGGCCGGACCGATCGCCCCGTGGGCATTCGGTCACTACGGCTACGGCGGATCAGGCGGCTGGGCCGACCCGACGATCGGGCTGTCCGTCGGCTTCGTCACCAACCGGATCGGCTCATTCACGACCCCGATGGGAGATCTGACGCTGTTCCGGCTCAACCGGGTCGTGCGCGAATCTGCCGCCCGGGTGGCGGGTGAGCCTGCGGTATCGCCGGCGCTCAGCTGACGCCGAGCAGATCGATCACGAACACGAGCGGCGCGTTCGCCGGGATCGTCGGCGGGCTGCCCTGCGCCCCGTAGGCGAGGCAGGCCGGGATGATCAGCTCGCGGCGACCGCCGACCTTCATGCCGGCGACGCCCTGGTCCCAGCCGTGGATGACCTGGCCCTGACCGAGCGTGAACGGGAACGTCTGGTTGCGCTTCCAGGAGGCGTCGAACTGCTTGCCGCCCTTGTACAGGACGCCGACGTAGTTGACGGTCACCGTCTTGCCCGAGGTCGCGGTCGCGCCGGTGCCCTTGATCAGGTCCTTGACCACGAGCTTCGACGGCGCGGCTCCGCTCGGCGGGGTCACCGTCGGCTCCTTGGACAGCGGGCCGGACTTCGGCGTCTGACACCGCAGCCGCCGTCGATGAGGACGACGTGGCGCTCGCGCTGGCGGAGGTGCTCGCCGACGAGGTCAGCGGCCTCGGTCGTGGCGCCGCTCGAGGACGGGGCGAGCTGGACGCCCGAGGCGGCGGACGAACTCCCGCCGCACGCCGACAGCGCGGCGCCGCAGAGCAGCGCGAGGAGTGCCGGAACAGCTGATGGGCTTGGCTCGCATCGCTCGCGCAGGGTAGCGGGTACCAGGCGGCGTGCTAGCCGGCGATCCGCTCGAGCACGTCGGCATCGACGTCGAAGTTGGCGTGCACCGCGCCCGACGTCGTCGGACTCCTCGAGCGCGTCGATCAGCTTGAGCAGCTTGGTCGCGTCGGCCTCCTCGAGCGGGACCCGGGTCTTCGGCCGCTGGGCGACGTCGGCGGACTCGATCTCGACCTCGGCGGCCGCGAGCGCGTCGCGGACGTCGGTCGAGATCCGCGGGCTCGGTGAGGATCTCGTAGACGTCCTCGTCGCGGGCGATGTCCAGCGCGCCGGCGTCGATCGCGGGCATCAGGTCGTCCTCGTCGTAGCGTTCGGCAGTCGACGGTGATCACGCCCTGCTTGTCGAACAGGTAGGCGACCGAGCCCGGCTCACCGAGGTTGCCGCCGTGCTTGGAGAGCAGGTGGCGGATGTCGGCGCTCGTGCGGTTGCGGTTGTCGGTGAGCGCCTCGATCAGCAGCGCGACGCCGCCGGGGCCATAGCCCTCGTAGAGCACGGCTCTCGATCTGATCGGCATCGACTCCCTCGCCGGTGCCCTTGGCGATCGCGCGCTCGATGTTGTCCTTCGGCATCGAGGCGTCACGGGCCTTCTGGATCGCCAGCGCCAGCGACGGGTTGCCGTTCGGGTCCCCGCCGCCCTCGCGGGCGGCGACGGTGATCGCCCGGGCCAGCTTCGTGAAGTGCTGGCCCGCGGCGAGCGTCGACGACGGCCTTCTTGTGCTTGATCGACGCCCATTTCGAGTGTCCGGACATGGTCTGAGAGTGTAGGCGGGCAGGACGCCGTCGGAGGCCGACGGGGTACCCTCGCCTGCCGTGAGCACGATCGCGGCACCGGGCATCTTCAAGGCCTACGACATCCGGGGCCTGTACGGCTCCGAGCTCGATGCGCCGCTCGCCGAGCTGATCGGCCGGGCGTTCGCCCGCGTGATCGCCGAGCTCGAGGGGCAGGCCGGCCGCCGAGCTCCGGCTCGGCCTCGGCCGCGACATGCGGCTGACCGCACCGGAGATGGCCCGGCGCCTACCGCCGCGGGATGATCGCCGAGGGCGCGACCGTGCTCGACGCCGGCCAGGTCGGCACCGAGATGCTCTACCACCTCGTCGGCTCACGCGGAGCTCGACGGCGGGCTGATGTGCACGGCCTCGCACAACCCGAAGGCCTACACCGGGGCGAAGCTCGTCAAGCGCGGCGCGATCGCCCTGTCGGGCGATGCCGGCATCGGCGACGTGCGCCGGGAGATCGAGGCCGGACTCGGCGAGGCACCCGGTGGCGGCACGGCCGAGGACGTCGACGTCTACGCCGAATTCCAGCAGGCGGCGATGCGGTTCATCGACCCCGCCGCGGTCCGGCCGCTGCGGGTCGTGCTCGACGGCGGCAACGGCATGGCCGGGCCGATGGTCGGCCCGCTGCTGCGCCGGCTGCCGCTGGAGCTCGATCGAGACCTACTGGGACGCCTGACGGCGAGTTCCCCGATCACGAGCCCAACCCGCTGCTTCCCGAGAACCGCGAATTCATCATGCGCCGGGTGCGCGAGGAGGAGGCCGACCTGGGGATCGCGTGGGACGGCGACGCCGACCGCTGCTTCTTCATCGATGACACCGGCGGTTCGTCGACGGCGACTTCCTCACCGCGCTGCTCGGCAAGCTGATGGTGGAGAAGCAGCCCGGCGCCACGATCCTCTACGACGTCCGGGCGAGCCGCGCGGTCGCCGACACCGTCGAGCGCGCCGGCGGACGGGCGCTGGTCAACCGTGTCGGCCACGCGTTCTTCAAGACCCGGATGCGCGAGGAGGACGGGGTCTTCGGCGGCGAGGTCTCGGGCCACTACTACTTCCGCGACTTCCACTGCGCCGACAGCGGCACGATCCCCGCGCTGCTCGTGCTCGAGCTGCTCGGCCGCACCGGTCAGACGATGTCCGAGCTGCTCGAGCCCTACCGCTAGCACTACTTCATCAGCGGCGAGATCAACTCCGAGGTCGACGATCCGCAGGCCAAGCTGGCGGAGATCTCCGAGCGGTACGCCGACGCCCGCCGCACCGAGCTCGACGGGATCTCGATCGACTACGACGACTGGCACTTCAACGTCCGGCCGTCGAACACCGAGCCGCTGCTGCGCCTGTGCCTGGAGTCGCTCCGGTCCGAGCGAGGACATGGAGCGCCGCCGGGACGAGGTGCTGCTCGCTGATCCGGGGCACGTGAGCGCCGCTCCGGCGCCCGCCGACCCCGCCGCGCTCGCCCGGGCCGCGGACGCGGGCATCTACCCGCTCGCGATCCCCACCCCGTTCCTCGTCGGGCGGGTCAACTGCTACCTGATCGAGGACGACCCGCTGACGCTCGTCGACACCGGTCCGAACTCGGGCAAGTCGCTCGACGTCCTCGAACAGGCCCTCGCCGCCCGTGGCCACGCGATCGAGGATCTCGGCTGATCGTCATCACCCACCAGCACATGGATCACCTGGGGCTGCTCGAGATCCTCGCGCGGCGCTCGGGCGCCGAGGTCGCGGCGATCGATCTGCTCGCCCCGTACCTGGCCGACTTCGCCGCCTCGGCGACCGCCGACGACGAGTTCGCCAAGCGGATGATGGAGCGCCACGGCGTCCCGGAGGACCTCAGCACCGTGCTGAGCGCGGTCGGGGCGGCGTTCCGGGCCTTCGGCAGCAGCGGGAACGTGACCCGACAGCTGCGGCCGGGCGATGTGCTCGAGCTCGCCGACCGCCGACTCACGGTCGCGCTGCGCCCCGGCCACAGCCCGACGGACACGACCTTCCACGATGAGGAGCGGGCGCATCCTGCTCGCCGGCGACCACCTGCTCGCCCACATCTCGTCCAATCCGCTGCTCTCGCGACCGCTCGCGCCCGGGGCCGAGGAGCGCCCGCGAGCGCTGATGAACTACCTCGATTCGATGGCCCTCACCCGTGAGCTGCCCGCGGGCACGCTCGTGCTCGGGGGCCACGGCGAGCCGGTCACCGACCACGTTGCGCTGATCGACGAGCGCCGGCGGATGCACGACGGCGCGCGCGCAAGATCCTGCGGCTGATCGAGGGCGGCGAGACGCACGGCGTTCGATCTGGCGAACGCGATGTGGGGCAACATCGCGGTCACTCAGGCCTACCTGACGATCTCCGAGGTCCTCGGGCACGTCGATCTGCTGCTCGCCGAAGGCAGCGTCACCGAGCGCGTCAGCGACGGCGTCGTGCACCTCGCGGCCGCCTGACCGCCGGCGACCCGGCGCCCACGCGAGCGGTTCAAGGCCGTCCCGGGGGCTGCCGATACATCCCCGATCCCATGTCTCGAGCCGAGGGCAACGCGCAACGCGAGGCAATCCGAGGGGGCGGGATCGTCGTTCCCGACCTCCTCGACCTGATGCGCCGCGTCCCGGCGATGATCTACGTGTCCGAGCTCGGCCCGCAGGGCCGGTTCGAGTACATCTCCGACCAGGTCCGTGACGTGCTCGGGTACACGCCCGGCGAGTGGTGTCAGGACGAGTCCCTGTGGGCGTCCCGGGTCCACCCCGAGGACCGCGAGCGGGTGCTCGGCACCGAGGCCGCCATGGCGGCCGGCGAGCCGAGCCTCGGCCCCTCGGAGTACCGCCTGATCCGCCGCGACGGCGACGTGGTTTGGGTTCACGACGAGGCGGTGATCGTCGAGACCCCGTTCGGGCGCCGCTGGCATGGCGTGATGACCGACATCACCGACCGCAAGCTGGCCGAGGAGGAGCTCACCCGACGTGCCGCCCAGCAGACGGCCGTCGCGATGCTCGGCGAGCACGCGCTGGAGGGCGCGCCCCCGATCGAGTTGATGCGGGAGACCGTGAGGGCCCTCGCCGAGATCCTCGAAGCCGAGATGGCCGTCGTGCTCGAGGCCCGGCCCGATCAGGAGATGGTGGTCCGGATCGGCCACGGCTGGCCGGAGGACGTCCCGCAGATCCGCCACTTCCACGGCGGCGAGCGCTCATACTCGGGCTACGCCGTGCTCACCGGCACGCCGGTGATCGTCGACGACTGGGAGACCGAGCGCCGCTTCACCTTTCCCGAGGGGCTCCGCCAGACCGGGGTTCGCAGTGGGCTCGCGGTGCCGATCGAGGGCGGCCACGGCCGGTTCGGGGCGCTGACCGTGCAGTCGACACGACGGCGCGAGTTCAGCGCCGGTGATGTCGCGTTCGTTCAGGGGATGGCGAACGTGCTCGCCGACGCACTCGCCCGCCAGGCCGGCGAGGACGCGATCCGCCACACCGCGCTCCACGACGCCCTCACCGGGCTTCCGAACCGGGTCCTGTTCCTCGACCGCGTCGAGCAGGCGCTGCACCGCATGAGCCGGCGCACCGGCCAGGCGGCGGTCCTGTTTCTCGACCTCGACCACTTCAAGTTGATCAACGACTCGCTCGGCCACAGTCTCGGCGATGAACTGCTCGCCGCCGTCGCGGTCCGGATCCAGGGCGCACTGCGCTCCGACGACACCGTGGCGCGCTTCGGAGGGGACGAGTTCGGGGTGCTGCTCGAGGTCGGCGGCGAGCGCGAGGCCGTCGCCGCCGCGGACCGCATCTGCTCGGTGTTCGCGGAGCCGTTCGCGCTCGCCGGGACCGAGCAGTACGTGACCGCCAGCATCGGCATCGCCGTCGCTCGCGGCGGCGAGACGACCGGTGAGCTGATCCGGGACGCGGACGCCGCGATGTACCGCTCCAAGGACCACGGCCGGGCCCGCCACGAGCTGTTCGACGAGGTGATGCGCTCGCACGCGGTCGTCCGTCTCCGCGTCGAGAACAACCTCCGGCGGGCGCTCGAGCGCGACGAGCTCTCGCTCGTCTACCAGCCGGTCGTCGATGCCCGCGACCGGCGCCTCGTCGGCGTCGAGACGCTGCTGCGCTGGGAGCAGCCGGACGGCGCCCCGGTCGCCACCCGGGACGTCATCTCGATCGCCGAGGAGAACGGCCTGATCGAGCCGATCGGTCGCTGGGTGCTCGAGCAGGCATGCCGTCAGGGCGCGCAGTGGTTCCGGGCCAGGACCGAACATTCACCGGCCTGGATCGCGGTCAACCTCTCCCCCGTCCAGATCAGCCGGCCGACGTTCCCGGCGGTCGTGGCCGAGGTCCTCGGCCGCACGGGCCTCGAACCCTCGGCGCTGTACCTGGAGATCACCGAGACCGTCATGCTCCGGCAGGACCACGCCCTGATGGAGGTGATCCGCGGGCTGAAACGGCTCGGCGTGCGGCTGATGCTCGATGACTTCGGCACCGGCTACTCGTCGCTGGCCTACCTCTCGCACCTGCCGATCGACGCGCTGAAGATCGACCGGTCGTTCGTCGATGGCCTCGGGACCGAGGCTCGGGATACGGCGATCACCGAGGCGATCATCGGCATGGCCCGCGCGCTCGGGCTCCAGGTCATCGGCGAGGGGGTCGAGACCGCGCTCCAGGCCGCCGAGCTCGCCCGCCTCGGCTGCGACCTCGCCCAGGGCTTCCACTTCGGCTACCCCGGGCCGCCCGAGGCGATCGACGCGCTGCTCGCGCCCCGGATCTACCGGTAGGCGCTCGTCCCGGGCTGCAGCGGGGACACCGTCGCGCGCCCGCATTCGTAGCCGCGCCCGGGGATCCCGATGAACAGGTTCGCGGTGTCGTCGGGCGGGATCACGTTGACGCCGACCGCGTTGGCGCACTTCGACCCCGCGGCGAAGCCGTGGTCGACCCCGACCCTGAATGAGGCCTCCTGGCCGGGGGCGAGGTCGATCCCGGCGACGGTCGTGGTGCCGAACAGGTCGTGCGTCGTGCGCGTCGAGACCGTCGGCAGTCCGACGCCGAGATCGTTGACGAACTGGACGCCGGGGTAGCCGAAGGTGTGGCAGGTGTGCGCTGAGGCGTTGCGCAGCGCGAACCCGAACTCGCCGTGACCGGCCGCCCCCTGCTGGCCGAGGAACACCCCGTGGAGCTCGGCGGCGACGCAGCGTCGGCCGGTCGAGCTCGCGGTGGCCGTGGCCGATGTCGCGGTCGTCGAGCTCGCCGTTGCGCTCGTGTGCGTGGCCGTGGTGGTGACCGGGCCCTGGGCGGTCCTCGACGGCGTCGTCTCGGTGACCGTCGTCGTGCTGCTTCCGCAGGCGCCGAGCGCGAGCGCACACAGGGCTGTGGCCAGAATCGTGGGCGGGCGCATCACCGCTCTGTTTCGGGGTGCTCTGACGGGCTCCTCCCGCCCGCCGTCCATGCGAGCATCCGCGGACGATGAGCGAGCTCCGATCCCGGGACCACGCGGCCGAGCAGAAGCTCGAGCAGGCCGGCGAGTCCTCGCTCGCCCGGCTCGCCCGTCTCGACCCGTACTGGGCGCCGCAGCTGATCGTCGGTGCGGCGTTGGCCCTCGACCTGCTCCTGCCGGACAAGCTGACGATCGGCCCCAACTGGCTGCTGCCGGGGTTCGAGGGGCTGCTCCTCGCCGGGCTGCTGCTCGCCTCCCCGAGCCCGCGCATCCGCCGTTCGCCGGTCCGCCGCGGGATGGCGCTGTTCCTGATCGGCCTGGTCAGCCTCGTGAACAGCTTCTCGCTCGTCCTGCTGTGCCACTACCTGCTGCACGCAGGCAGGGAGAACGGCCGTGAGCTGATCCTCTCCGGGATCGTGCTGTGGGTCACCAACGTGCTCCTGTTCGGGCTCTGGTACTGGGAGCTCGACCGCGGCGGTCCCGTCGCCCGGCGCGGCGAGGACGCGCACCACCCGGATTTCCTGTTCCCGCAGATGACCGACCCGAAGTGGGCCCCGAGAGACTGGATGCCCGGACTGCTCGACTACCTCTACGTCTCGTTCACGAACGCCACAGCGTTCAGCCCGACCGACACGATGCCGCTCAGCCCGAGCGCGAAGCTGCTGATGGCCGGGCAGTCCCTGATCGCGCTCCTCACGATCGGGCTCGTCGTCGCCCGGGCGGTCAACATCCTCAATTAGATGGTCGTGGATTCCACCATCTAGATTGAGCCCGATGCTGCGGCCGCCCGGCACCCACCACCCGCGACCCCGGCGCAAGGTCGACTGGGAGCTCGTCGCCTGCGGCGTGCGCGGGCACGCGCTCGCCGGGCTCGATGCCGAGCAGATCCGTGCCACCGACCGGCTGATCGTTCGCGAATGGGACGGGACGCGCTTCCACCGCTGCCTGCGCTGCGACAGCTGGGTGGCGATCCACCCACCGCCCGAGCCATCCCGGCCCTACCCGCCCGAGCGCGACGAGATCGTGATCCCGCTCCGGGGCAAGGCACTGCGCGACCGGGTCGTCCTGCGGCTGATCGCGGTCGACCGCGCGTTCCACTTCACGATCCTCGTGCTGCTCGGGATCGCGGTCCTCGCCTTCGCCGGCAACGAGCACGCACTCCGCGACACCTACTACCGCTTCCTCACCGCGCTCCAGGGCGGCGTGGCCGGCGGCCCGGTCCAGAGCTCGGGCCACGTCGGGATCCTCCACGAACTCGACCGGCTGTTCACCCTCCGGGCCGGGACGCTCCACGAGGTCGCGATCGGGCTGCTCGCTTATGGGCTGCTCGAGGGCGTCGAGGCCGTGGGCCTGTGGTACGGCAAGCGCTGGGCCGAGTACCTCACCTTCCTGGCCACGACGATCCTCCTGCCGCTCGAGATCTACGAGCTGCTCCACCGCCAGTCGGCGCTGAAGATCATCGGCTTCCTCATCAACGTCGCCGTTGTCATCTACCTGCTGTTCGCCAAGCGGCTGTTCGGCCTGCGTGGCGGGGGCGCGGCCGACGAGGCCGCGCGGATCCGGGACACGTCGTGGGAGGCGATCGAGGCGGCGACGCCGGACGAGCCGCTCCCGAGCCCGGCGTGAGCGCCCCGCCCCCGCCCGAACTCGAGCCTGAGATCCACGCCCTCGGGGCCTCGCTGGCCGGCGCGCTGCCGGGCCCGGGCCGCCACCCGCTCCGCGCCATGGACGCCCGGGCGATGGAGCTCGCCGGCCGCGACCGCGAGCTGCGCGCGGCGCTCTTCCGATTCGTCGACGTCGTTCCGGCGTGCCGCTCGGTCGATGACCTCGCCCGCCATCTCGTGTCGTTCCTCGCCGAGGTCCCGGAGTCCCCGCCGGCGCTCGGCGCGGCGATCCGAGCGGGCCACTCCCGCGCGGGCCGGGCCGCGCTCGGCGCGGCCGCGGCGGGTGGCGTGCGCCACATGGCCCACCGCTTCATCGTCGGCGAGAGCCCTCGCGCCGCGCTCGGGACGCTGTCGGGACTGTGGCGGTCGGGGGTGGCGAGCTCCGTCGACCTGCTCGGCGAGGCGACGCTGACCGCCGCCGAGGCCGACGCGTACGCCGCGCGGTGCCGCCGACACCCTGCGGACGATCGCCACCGCCGCCACTGGCTGGCCGGCGCGGCCCGTGCTCGAGCGCGACGGCAGCGGCCCGCTCCCCGGGCCAACGTATCGGTCAAGGTCTCAGCGCTCACACCGCTGCTCCGGCCGGAGGCGCCGGAGCGGGGACGCGACGACGCCGCCGGCCGGTTGCGGCCGCTGCTGCGGGCCGCGCGGGAGCTCGGGGCCCACCTCCACGTCGACATGGAGTCGCTCGACTCCCGTGAGGCGGTGCTCGACCTCGTGCTCGAGCTCCTCGCCGAGCCCGAGTTCCGGGACGGGCCCTCGGCCGGCGTCGTCCTCCAGGCATATCTGCGCGATTCACCCGAGCAGCTCGCGACGATCCTTCAGTTCGCTCGCTCCGGGGTCCGTTCTCCGCCGCTCACCGTGCGGCTCGTCAAGGGCGCCTACTGGGACCACGAGCTCGTCCAGGCCGGGCAGCACGGCTGGCCCGCACCGGTGTTCGAGGTCAAGGCCGACTGCGACCGCAACTTCGAGGCGCTGACCCGCGAGCTGCTCGCCGCACGCCCCGACGTGCGGGTGGCGATCGCCTCGCACAACCTCCGCTCCGTGGCCCACGCGATCGCCGCCTCGCGGGCGCTCGGGGCATCGGACGACGGCCTCGAGCTCCAGGTTCTGCGCGGCCTCGGCGACGACCTCGCCGAGGCGCTCGCGGCGCACGGTCTCCGGGTCCGGGCCTACTGCCCGGTCGGTGACCTCGTGGCGGGCATGGCGTACCTCGTCCGCCGGCTCCTGGAGAACACCTCCAACGAGTCGTTCCTGTCCGCGCAGGCGTCGGGCGTCCCGCTCCAGGAGCTGCTCGCCGCACCGTGAGCTCGGCCCCGAACGGTCGCTCGGACATGTGTCCACACGGGGTGGACATCGATCCGAAATCGTGCCTTTCGGGGCGACCTAGACGCATTGAAACTTGCCACCGCTCGCAGCGCTCGATATTTTGGTCATTCTTTTGGCGCGGGGTTTCGTTGGTCCACCCGTTTAGCGGTGGATTGGCAGGCCCGGCGATGCAACACTCGGGACGGGACCGGGACGTGCGGGCAGACTGGAAAGAGAAGGCCTAGATGGAGCTGGAGGCTCGTCCACAGCTTGACCCCGACGACCCCGCCGACACGGACGGTCCCGCCGCCGAGGTGACCCCGATCCCGACAATCGACTTCCCCCCGCCCGCGCACACGGCGGCGCAGGAGCCGGCCGCCGAGGCGGCGATCCGGCCCGTGTTCCGCGATGCGGTGTTCCGGTGGCTGCTCGCGATCGCCGATCTCGTCGCTGCGGCTCTCGCGCTGGGCCTGATCACACTCGCCTCCGGCCACGGGATCCCGACGGCATCGATCGTCTCGATCCCGCTGATCGTCGTGATCGCCAAGATGACCGGCCGCTACGACCACGACGACGTGGTGCTGCGCAAGTCGACGCTCGACGAGATCCCGTCGCTGCTCACCCTGGCGGGCGCGTTCGCGCTGATGTGGTCGGTGATCGCCTTCCTGTCCGGCGATCAGCTCCATCTGCGAGGCGGCGGGTTCGCGCTGCTGTGGATCGCCACGGCGTTCCTGCTCGTCATCGCGCGGACGACCGGCCGGCTCATCGCCCGTCTCACCGCGCCACGCGAGCGCGTCCTGATCGTCGGGAGCGCCATGGCCCGGGAGCGTCTCGCGTTCTCGCTCGGCACCGACCCGGCGGCCCGGCTGGACATCGTCGGCTACCTCCCGCTGGAGGACGAGCGGCGCCGAAAGAGCGACTGGGGGCCCGCTCCCGCCGCCGCCGGCAGCTCGCCTTCGACGACCTCCCCACGGTCGTGCAGGAGCTCGACGTCCATCGCGTCTTCCTGATCCCGACCAGCGCCGACAACGAGACGATGCTCGACGCGGTCAGCCGCACGACGGCGATCGGAGTGAAGGTCTCGATCGTCCCGCGCCTGTTCGAGGTCGTCGGCTCCGCGGTGGAGTTCGACACCGTCGGCGGCGTGACCGTGCTCGGGGTCCGCCGTCCGGGGCTGTCGCGCTCGTCGTTGCTCGTCAAGCGTGTGGTCGACGTGATCGGCGCCGTGCTCGGACTGATCGTGCTCGCCCCGTTCGGCGCCATCGCGGCGGTCGCGATCCGGCTCGACTCCCCCGGTCCCGTGTTCTTCCGCCAGCTCCGCGTCGGCCGCGACGGCCGGGCCGTTCCAGATGGTCAAGTTCCGCACCATGATCGACGGCGCCGAGGCGCAGCGCGCGGCGCTCGATGCGCTCAACGAGACCGACGGGCTGTTCAAGATCACCGACGACCCGCGCGTCACACGGGTCGGCCGGTTCCTGCGCCGGACCTCGATCGACGAGCTTCCCCAGCTGATCAACGTCCTGCACGGCGACATGAGCCTCGTCGGCCCCCGACCGCTCGTGCTCGACGAGGATCGCCTGATCGAGGGCCGCCATCGCGACCGCCTTCAGTTCGCCCCCGGCATGACCGGCCCCTGGCAGGTCCTCGGGCCGAACCGCCCGCCGCTGTCCGAGATGGTGAAGACGGATTACCTGTACGCGGCGAACTGGTCGCTGTGGAGCGACGTCAAGATCCTGCTGCGCACCTTCTCGCACGTGTTCGCCCGTCGCGGGCGCGGCGCTGCTGAGTCCGCCATCGCGGCGCATGTTTCGCCCGGCATCGACCGCCGTTCACCAACGAGCCGGTCATGGAGCTGCGCCGGTCCGCCGTCCGGGCCGGCCTGACGCAGGCTCTGCGTGAGGTCGAGCGCGAGCTCCCGCTCGCCGTCCCGGCGATCGTCGACGGGGAGTCGCGATCCGGCGGCCCGCAGCTCTTCTCGACCGACCCCGGCCGCCCGGAGCGGGTCGTCGCCCGGGCGACGGCGAGCACCGCGGCCGACCGCCGGGACGCGGTCAGCGGCGGCCCAGCAGGCGGCGCCGGCGTGGGCCGAGCTCGGCGCCACCGGCCGCGCCGAGGCGCTCCGCGGGGCGGCGGCGTGGATGCGCGAGCGCCGGCGGGAGCTCGCCGCTCTCGAGGTGCTCGAGTGCGCCAAGCCGTGGCCGGAGGCTGACGCCGACGTGTGCGAGGCGATCGACTTCCTCGAGTTCTACGCTCGCGGGGCGATCGCGCTCGAACGCCGACCGGGTCCGCTCCAGGCGCCGGGGGAGCGCAACGAGCTCCACTACCGCCCGCGCGGGATCACGGCGGTGATCGCGCCCTGGAACTTCCCGATCGCGATCCCGTGCGGAATGACGGCCGCCGCGCTGGCCACCGGCAATCCGGTCCTGCTGAAGCCCGCCGAGCAGTCCCCGGGCTGCGCGCTGCGGATCTACGAGGCGCTCCGGGCCGGTGGCGTCCCGGCCGGGGTGATCGCGCTGCTGCCCGGGGAGGGCGACGTCGGGGCCGGCACTCGTCTCCGACCCCGCGGTGCTGACGATCGCGTTCACCGGCTCGCTGCCGGTGGGGCTGGAGATCGTGCGTGCCGCGGCCGAGCCCGTCCCGGGCGGACGCGGCCTCAAGCGGGTCGTCGCCGAGCTCGGTGGCAAGAACTGCGTGATCGTCGATGCCGATGCCGATCTCGACGAGGCGGTGCCGGGGATCGTCGGTTCGGCCTTCGCCTACGCCGGTCAGAAGTGCTCGGCCGCGGCCCGCGTGCTCGTCCACGAGGCGATCGCCGAGGCGGCGCTCGAGCGGATCGGCGGGGCGGTGCGGGAGCTCGCCGTCCGTCAGGCGGCCGATCTCGGATGCGAGGTCCCGCCGGTGATCGAGCGGGCGGCCCAGGAGCGGATCCTTGCGTACCGCCGGACCGCCGAGCGGGAGGGGCGGATCGTCGCTTCCGTGGACGAGGTGCCCGGCGAGGGCTGGTTCGTGCCGCCGACGGTCGTCGCCGAACTGCCCGCTGACTCCACGGTGCTCGGTGAGGAGGTGTTCGGCCCGCTGCTCGCGGTCGAGACGGTCCGCGATGTCGACGAGGCCTGCGACCGCATCGACGCGCTCCCGTTCGCGCTCACCGGCGGCCTGTTCTGCCGCGATCCGACCACCGTCCGGCGGGTGATCACCCGCAGCCCGGTCGGGAACCTGTACGTCAACCGCGGGACCACCGGGGCGATGGTCGGGCGCCAGCCGTTCGGGGGCAACCGCCTGTCGGGCACCGGAACGAAGGCCGGCGGCGATGACTACCTGCTCCAGTTCGTCGCCCCCCAGGTCGTGAGCGAGAACACGATGCGCCACGGGCTCGCGATCTAGCCGAGCGGGCCTCCGCGTGGCCGGCGGGCACCGCCGGAGATCGCTCCCCTTGATGTTTGCGGCGTCCCGACGGATGATGTGGGGCAGGAATCCCTGGGATGGAAGTGCCGCCGACCACCGCGTGGAAGCTCGTACTGGCGCTGTCGCTGGTGGCCGCGATCCTGCTCAGCCAGCTCTCGCGGGCGCCGGCGCGGGCGATCCCCCGCGCCGAGCTGCGTCGCCTGGTGCTCGCGGCGCTCGCCCTCTACCTCGTCGGGTGGAATCGCCTCCATCACCCACCACCCGGTACTCGCCGCGATCGTCTACTCGATGCGGGATCATCACCTGCACGCTCGCGGCCTGGCTCTCCCGCGGCGAGGACGAGGACTCCGAGGATCCGCCGGGAGGCGAGGACCCGGTCGACGAGCAGCCGCCGCCGACGCCGGACGGCCTGCCCGAGTTCGATTGGGCACGGTTCGAGGCCGAGTTCCGCGCCGAGACGGCGCGGCGTAGCTCGACACCGGCCTGAGTCGCCGGGCGGCCCGATCACCCGCCGCCGGCGCGGAGCTCGGCCGCGAGCGCGAGCAGCCAGGCGTGCAGCCGTGTCTCGCCGGCGAGCTCGGGATGGAACGCGACGGCGAGCATGTTCCCCTGGCGGACGGCGATCGGGTGCTCGTCGATCCGCGCGAGCACCTCGACCTCCGGCCCCGGTGCGTCGGCCCACGGGGCGCGGATGAACACCGCGCGCAGCGGTGGCCCGTCGATCCCCTCCACGTCGACCTCGGCCTCGAACGACCGGACCTGCCGGCCGAACGCGTTGCGCCGGGCCACGACGTCGAGCACCCCGAGGTGCTCGCGGTCGAGCATGATCATCCCGGCGCAGGTCCCGAGCACCGGCGTCCCGGCGGCCACGAGCGCCCGCAGCGGTTCGGCGAGCTGCTCGCGCTCGATCCCGAGCGTCATCGTCGTCGATTCACCGCCGGGGATGATCAGCGCGTCGAGCCCGTCGAGTCCGGCCGGCGTGCGGACCTCGCGGGCGTCGGCCCCGAGCGCCGCGAGCATCTTGGCGTGGGCCGCGAAGCCACCCTGGAGCGCGAGGATTCCGACGAGTGGTCGTCCCACCGCGGGGCGGCGGCCGTCGGGTGCGCTGCCCACCGGCGCTACCAGCCGCGGGGGGCCAGCAGCTGCTCGGAACCGAGCTTCGAGGTCTCGAGGCTGACCATCGCCTGCCCGAGCCCCTTCGAGGCCGCCGCGACGCGGGCGGGATCCTGGAAGTGGGTCGTCGCCTCGACGATCGCCTGCGCGCGGCGCTCGGGGTCCTCGGACTTGAAGATGCCGCTGCCGACGAACACGCCCTCGGCACCGAGCTGCATGACGAGCGCGGCGTCGGCCGGCGTGGCGATGCCGCCGGCGCAGAACAGGACGACGGGAAGCCGCTGCTCGGCGGCGACCTGGCGGACGAGGTGCAGCGGCGCGCCGTGCTCCTTCGCCGCGGTGGCCAGCTCGGCCTCGTCGAGCGTGCCGAGGCGGCGAAGCTCGCCACCGATCCGGCGCAGGTGCCGCACGGCCTCGACGATGTCGCCGGTCCCGGCCTCGCCCTTGGAGCGGATCATCGCGGCGCCCTCGCCGATCCGGCGCAGCGCCTCGCCGAGGTTCGTCGCTCCGCAGACGAACGGGATCTTGAACTCCCACTTGTCGATGTGGTTGGCCTCGTCGGCCGGCGTGAGCACCTCGGACTCGTCGATGTAGTCGACCTCGAGTGCCTCGAGCACCTGCGCCTCGACGAAATGGCCGATCCGGGCCTTGGCCATCACCGGGATCGTCACCGCCTCCTGGATGCCCTGGATCATCTCCGGGTCGGACATCCGCGCGACGCCGCCGTCCCGGCGGATGTCGGCCGGGACACGCTCGAGCGCCATCACCGCGGCGGCACCCGCGGCCTCGGCGACCTTCGCCTGCTCGGCGGTGACGACGTCCATGATCACGCCGCCCTTCAGCATCTCGGCCAGGCCGGCCTTGACGGTGAAGGTCGCCTCGTCGCGGCCCGCTCCGTTCTGCTGGCTCATGCTCACCCAGTCTATCCGGGCGATACCGTCTTCCGGCCTTGGCCGACGAGCATCTTCATCCCCGGCGGAGCACCGGACGTCGTTCGCGGCCACCGAGCTGGCGCGCGGGCCGTGGGATCCTGGCGCCCAGCACGGCGGCGCGCCCGCGGCGCTGCTCATGCGGGCGTTCGAGCGGCTGCCGGCCGCCGAGGGCCTCCAGACCGTGCGCGTCACATACGAGCTCCTGCGCCCGGTGCCGATCGCGCAGCTCGAGCTCCGCTCGGAGGTCGTCCGCGGGGGCAAGCGGGTCCAGCTGCTCGAGGCCTCGCTGTGGACCGAGGAGGGGATCGAGGTCGTCCGCGCCCGGGCGCTCCAGACCGTGGCCGCGGACGCGCCGGAGAGCGACGGCGCCGAGACGCTGGCCGGCCCGCTCTCCGGCGAGGAGAGCGACCTCGTGCCGCGCTTCCGGCCGATGTTCGCTCCCGACGTGATGGAGATCCGGTTTCTCGAGGGCCAGTTCACGCCGCCCGGCCCGGCCACCGGCTGGTTCCGGATGCGGGTGCCGGTGCTCCCGCGGCGAGGCGCCCTCGCCGCTCCAGCGGCTCGCGGCCGCCGGCGACTTCGGCAACGGGATCAGCACACCGCTGTCCTGGGACACCCATGTGTTCATCAACCCTGACCTGACGCTGTACATCGAGCGCCCGCCACAGGGCGAGTGGATCGCGCTGCGATCGCGGACGCGGATCGCGCGCCGGCGGGATCGGGATGGCCGAGAGTGACCTGTTCGACGAGCGCGGCCGCGTCGGCCGCGCGACGCAGGCGCTGCTCGTCGCCCCGCGCCCGGCCGCTACTTGAGCCGGAAGGCCTTGATGCGGATGTCGTACTGCTGTGCGTCGCGGGAGTAGACCCCGTAGGCCAGTGCCTGGATCAGCGACAGCAGCGCGGCGTGCGAGCGCACGAAGGCTGGCGTGTTCGACGAGTAGTAGAGGCGGATCCGGGCGAGCCGGGCCACCTCGGAGAGGGTCGCGTCGGTGATCGCCAGCGTCGGCGCCTTGCGGTGGCGCGCGAGCTTCATCGTCCGCGTGATCAGCGGGTGCGGACGGCCGGCCGAGAGCCCGATGACGAGCGTCGTCTCGTCGATCCGGCTCAGTCGCCCGAGCGCCTCCTGGGACGGGCTGGCCACGATCTCGGCCCGGAGGTCGAGCAGCATCAGCAGATGCCGAAGGTAGCTGGCGAAGAACGCCATCTGGTCGGTCCCGGCGATCAGCACCTTCTCGGCCGAGACCACGGCGTCGATCGCGGCCTCGAAGTCGGATCGCGAGAGCTTGTGAGCCGTGTCCTCGACGTTCACGTGATCGGCCGCGAGCGCCGCCTCGAACTCGGTGTGGTCAAGCGAGAACAGCGGCGTCGTCCCGGCGAGCGGGTCACCGGTGCCCGCCGCGGCCGGCCGGCGGCGGTACTCGTCCCGGGCCGCCTGCTGGAGCTCGGGGAAGCCCTCGAAGCCGAGCGCCTGCGAGAACCGCACGACGGTGCTCGAGGAGGTGTTGGCCCTCCGCGCGAGCTCCTCCGCGGTCTGGAAGGCCGCCTCGTCAAGGTGGTCGACGATGTACTGGGCGACGTCCTTCTGCGAGCGCGAGAACTCGTCGAACCGCGCGGTGATGTAGCTCGACAGGGTCTGGTGGCCGTGCGGCGCCTGGGGCGCGACGGTCGGAGTGGATGCATGCTTCATCGGCAGGCGACTGTTTCGACGTCTGCCTCGGCCGTTCCTTCACAACTGTCGATTCCCGCCTCGACGGAGCTACTGCGGGCCGGTCTCGCCGCGTTCCCGGTTCTGCTTGCGCTCGGCAAACACCTGGGCCACGACGAACACGATCAGCACGTTGGCCACGATCCCGATTCCGATGAACGTGACGAGGAGCGCGAGGGTCTGCCCGAGGGCCTGGTCAGCGCCGATCAACATGCTCCGAGGAGCGTACCGGAAGGCCCGGCCTGCCGGCCCGCAGCCCCTCGGGCGTGCGCCGGATCGAGGAGATCGCACATCCACCGCCGTGTGGCGCGGTGGTCGTGCGATCGTGTGGATCCGATCAACGAGATCGCACACCCACCCGCCCGGGCTTCGCTCGTCGTGCGATCTCATCGATCGAGCGGCCGACCGGACGGGTGGTAGCGTCGCCGACCGGCCCGGTAGCTCAGTGGTCAGAGCACCCGACTCATAATCGGAGAGACGCAGGTTCGAGTCCTGCCCGGGCCACTCGGATGGCTGGGCCACTCGACCAGCCAGCGGGCCGCCGGGCCGCGAGCGGCCATTCCCCGCCCGGACAGCGTCGGTGAGAGGATGTCCCCATGGCCTCGCTCCGTGCCGTCGATCTGAACCTCAAGCTCAGCCAGGCCGAGAGCAACCAGCGGATCGCCACCGCGCAGCACCGGCTGCTCGCCCTCCGCCTCCAGCTCGGTGGTCTGATCGGCGGGTCGAAGCTCGGACCGCCGCTGTGCGTGCTGTTCGAGGGCTGGGACGCGGCCGGCAAGGGCGGCAGCATCCGGCGCCTCGTCAGCCCGCTTGATCCCCGGCACGTCCGCGTGATGCAGTTCGCGGCCCCCGACGAGGACGAGCTCCGGCACCACTTCCTGCACCGCTTCTCCCCCGCGATCCCCGGCTGGGGCGGCATGGCCGTGCTCGACCGCTCGTGGTACGGGCGGGTGCTCGTCGAGCGGGTCGAGGGGTTCGCCACCGAGACCGAGTGGCGGCGCGCCTACCCGCAGATCATCGAGTGGGAGCGCGGCCTCGCCGTCGAGGGGCTCGTGCTCGTGAAGTTCTGGCTCCACGTCTCCGAGGACGAGCAGCTCCGCCGCTTCCGTGCCCGTGAGCGCGACCCGCTCAAGCGCTGGAAGCTCACCGGGGAGGACTGGCGCAACCTCTCCCACCGCGCCGACTACGAGCAGGCCGTCGAGGAGATGATCACCGAGACCGACCACGACGAAGCCCCGTGGCACGTCGTCCCGGCCGAGTCCAAGCGCTACGCCCGCGTCGAGGTCCTGGAGACCGTGATCGCCGCGATCGAGCGGGCGCTCAGGGCGGTCGGCCAGGAGCCGGTCGACGTCGAAGCGGCGCTCTAGGCCGCCCTAGTCCTCCCCGGCGATGCCGTCCCAGCCCCAGCGCGGGATCGGGTACATTCCATGACTTCTGATGTTTCAGTACTATCTGAAATCTATGAACGAATCATTGTGGCGATTCATCGATGAGACCGGGAACTGGGCGTCGAAGGCGTACGGACTGCCGCGGATGACCGGGCGGGTGCTGGCATGGCTGCTGGTGTGCGAGCCGCCCGAGCAGACGGCGGCCGAGCTCGCCGACGTGCTCGAGGCGAGTGCCGGGTCGATCAGCACGGCGACGACGATGCTCGTCCGGATGCGGCTGGTCGAGCGGCTGCACATCCGCGGCGAGCGCGCGGACCGGTTCCGGCTCCGCGCCGGCGCGTGGGACGACCAGGTCCGCGAGCCGGGGATCGACGAGGCGCGAGCCGTGCTCGCGCTCGGGCTCGAGGCGCTGGCGGGCGAGTCGCCGGCCCGGCGTGCCCGGCTCGAGGAGCTCGACGCGTTCTACGCCTGGTACCAGGCGCGGATGAACGAGCTGTACGACGAGTGGCAGGAGTACAAGCGATCGCGGCTCAGGGGTGAGCGGAATGCCTGACGTCATGCCGACCTCCAACGCGATCGAGGTCGCCGGGCTCTCGATGAGCTTCGGCGAGCACCGCGTGCTCACCGAGATCGCCTTCACCGTCGCGCCCGGCACGGTGTTCGCGTTGCTCGGCCCCAACGGCTCAGGCAAGACGACGACCGTGAACATCCTCTCCACGCTGCTCGCCCCGGACGCCGGCGAGGTTCGCGTCGCGGGGCACGACGTCACCCGGGAGGCTGATGCGGTCCGGGACGCGATCGGACTGACCGGGCAGTTCTCGGCCGTCGATGAGCTGCTCACCGGCCGCGAGAACCTTGGCCTGATGGCCGATCTCAACCACCTCCCCCGCCGCGAGGCGAGGCGGATCACCACCGAGCTGCTCGAGCGCTTCGAGCTCGTCGATGCGGCCGACCGCATCGCCGTCACCTACTCGGGCGGGATGCGCCGCCGGCTCGACCTGGCGATGACGCTCGTCGGCGCGCCGCAGATCATCTTCCTCGACGAGCCGACGACCGGGCTCGACCCCCGCAGCCGGCGGACGATGTGGGAGTTCATCCGTCGCGCGGTGGCCGACGGCACGACGGTGTTCCTCACCACGCAGTACCTCGAGGAGGCTGACGAGCTCGCCGACCAGGTCGCGATCCTCGACGGCGGCCGGCTCGTCGCCGAGGGGACCCCGAGCGCGCTCAAGAAACGCGTTCCCGGCGGCCACATCGAGCTGGCCTTCGCCGCGCCGGCGACGCGCCGGGCCGCTGCGATCGCGTTGCGGGCGCCCGAGGCCGACCCCGCCCCCGAGCGTCTCACCCTCCAGATCCCCACCGACGGCAACGTCGTGACGCTAAGCCGGATCCTCCACGAACTCGACGACGCCGGCATCGAGATCGACGGGTTGTCGATCCACACCCCCGACCTCGATGACGTGTTCTTCGCCCTCACGGGCCGCGCGACGGCGAGCGAGCCCGGCCCCGATACCGAGGAGGCTCTGCGATGACCCGCACGTACGCCCTGCGCGACTCGATGACGATGCTGCGGCGGAACCTCCGTCATCTCCAGCGCTACCCCGGGCTGTCGCTGTTCCCGATCCTGATGCCGGTCGTGTTCCTGCTCCTGTTCGTCTACGTGTTCGGGGGCACGCTCGGCAACGGCCTCGTCGCGCACGGCGGCCGCGGCGCCTACATCGACTTCCTCACGCCGGGAATGTTGCTGTTCACGGTCGCCGGGGCCGCACAGATCGCCGCGATCTCGGTGGCCAAGGACATGACCGAGGGGATCATCGCCCGCTTCAAGACAATGCGGATCTGGCGCCCGTCGGTGCTCGCCGGCCACGTGCTCGGCAGCGTGATGCTGACGCTGATCAGCCTCGCCGTCGTCGTCGCGGTCGCCCTGCTGATCGGCTTTGACTCCTCGGCCGGGCCGCTGCGGTGGCTCGCCGCAGTCGGGCTGCTCACGCTGATGGATTTCGCCCTGATCTGGCTGTCGGTCGCGTTCGGGCTGTTGGCCAAGAGCGTCGAGACGGCGAGCAACATGCCGATGTTCCTGATCCTCCTCCCCTTTCTCGGCAGCGGGTTCGTCCCCGTGGCGTCGATGCCCGGGGGCCTGCGGTGGTTCGCGCAGAACCAGCCGTTCACCCCGGTCACCGACACGGTCCGCCGGCTGCTGAGCGGCGAGCATGTCGGCAGCACCGGCCTCACGGCCGTCGTGTGGTGCGTGGCGATCGCGGCCGCGGCGTCCGTGTGGGCGACGCGGCTCTACAACCGGCGCCCGACCAGCTGAGCCGCGGGCGCGGGCGCACGTGTGGGGATTCTCATCCCGTCTTGAGCGAGCGAGGGTGGGCGTGGCGCATGCTCGGCGCGGTCCGACCGATGCCCTTCCCGTCCCCCACTCCACTTCGTTCCCACCGGCGCCCTCGCATCGGCGGGCTGCAGATGCTCGCTGCCGGCGCGCTGACGGGGCTCCTGGGGCTCGCGGCGGCCGGGTGCGGCAGCTCGACGAGCACCAGTTCCACCGGCGCGTCCGCCTCGCATGCGACGCACACCACCGTCCCGGTCACCCACACGCCGCACGTGCGGCTCGCCCCGGCTGACCCGATCGTCTTCGGTCCCGCCCGCACGACGGGCACCCTCGGCTTCACCCCCGTCGTCTCGGTCCGCGGGCGGTCGGCGGCCTGGCTGTCCCGTGTCCCCGGCGACGGCGAGCCGATCACGCTCCTGCGCTTCGACCAGTCGGCGCTGAAGCTCGCGCTCCACGCCGGTTCGGTCGACCCCGGCGGGTCCGGCTGGCAGTACGGATCGTCGATCGGCCCGACCGAGCTCCACGCGGTCGTCGCGGGCTTCGAGGGCGGGTTCAAGTTCACCGACGGCGTCGGCGGGTTCCTGTCCCAGGGCCGGCTCGAGAAGGCGCTCGCGCCCGGATTCGCCTCGGTCGTCACCTACGCCGACGGCTCGACGGACATCGGCGCCTGGAAGAGCGAGGTCCCGGCCGCGGGCCGGACCGTGTTCTCGGTCCGCCAGAACCTCAGTCCGCTGATCGATCACGGACAGATCGCGTCGACCGTGTCGACCTGCGTCATCAAATGCTGGGGACCGACCCTCGGAGGCGGACTCGCCTCGGCCCGCGGCGCACTCGGCATCGACGCCTCAGGCCGGCTCATCTACGCGGGCGGCGAGCGCCTCACCGTCGACGCGCTCGCCCGGGCGCTGCTGAATGCCGGGGTCGTTCGGGCGATCGAGCTCGACATCAACCCGGAGTGGGTGAACCTGTACCTCTACGGCCACGGTGCCGGCAGCGGCCCGGTCAAGCCGATCCCGATGATCCCCAGCCAACCGGGGATCCCCGGGCAGCTCCTGACCCCCTACTCCCGGGACTTCTTCACCGTCGTGGCCCGGTGAGGCCTGGCCGGCCGCGGTCAGGCCAGCGGGGTCGAATCGAGGTCGGCGACGAGCTCCGCCACCGAGTCGTACACGGCCTCGGCATCCGCCTCCTTCAGCTCGGCCGGGCTGAACCCCCCGCTGAGCACTGCGATCAGCGGAACACCGACCTTGCCGGCGGCGATCGCATCCCACGGGGTGTCACCGATCATGGCGGCGTCGGCGGCCTTCGCCCCCGCGGTGTGGAGCGCGGCCCGCACGAGGTCGGGCGCGGGCTTCGTCGTCTCCACGTCGGCAGATGTCGTCCAGCCGTCGGCGAGGCTCCGCGCATCGAGCAGATTGAGGTAGTGGTCGACCTCGGGCGCCTTCGCCGAGCTGGCGAACACGATCTGATGGCCCCGCCGCTTGAGCTCCTCGATCAGGTCGCGCGCACCGTGCATCGGGGCCACCTCGCCGATCAGCTCGGCGTAGAGGACGGCCTCGGCCGCGCGTACGTCGTCCCCGATCCGACGATCGGTCTCCTCGCTCGTGAGTGACTGCACGAGCTGATCGCCACCCATCCCGATGTGGCGATGGATCCGCCACAGCGGCAGGGTCAGACCGTGCTGGCGGAAGGCCCGGAACCACGCGATCGCGTGGTGGTAGTTCGTGTCGACGAGGGTGCCGTCGATGTCGAGGATCGCGAGCATCCTCTGGGTCTACCCCCGCGCGCCGCGAACGCACCAGCGCGTCGGGATCGGCCGCTCGGTGCACCACGAGCCCGACCGGCGGGTAGCGTGCAGCCATGGGCACCGCGGGCAACGGCCACGACGAGATCCGGGAGACGACCGCGGCCGACCGCGGCCGCCTCGCCCGTTCTCTCGCTGACGCGTTCATGGACGATCCCGTCGCGTGCTGGACGTCCCCGCGTGATGCCCTGCGCTGGGAGTCGCTGCGGCGCTTCTTCGGGGCCTATCTCGCAATCCGCGTCCCGCTGGGGCTGGTATGGAACGATGCCGATCGGGCGGGAGCTGCGCTCTGGGCCCCTCCCGGCCGCGGGGTGACGACGCTGATCGAGGCCGCGCGGCTGTCGACGGCGCACGCGGACCCGCGGCTGTGGCCGCGCGGCCCGATGATCGGCTACGGCCTGTACTCGATCGAGCACGCCCATCCTCGCGAGCCGGCCCATCTCTACCTCGCCACCCTCGGCGTCGCACCGACCCATCAGGGCCGGGGCCTCGGCTCGCGGCTGCTCGGCCCCGCGCTCGAGCTCTGTGACCGAGACGGCCTCCCGGCGTACCTGGAGTCCTCGAAGGAACGGAACATCGACTTCTACGCCCGCCACGGTTTCCGGGTCACCCGGGAGCTGCGGCTCCCGCGCGGCCCGACGATGTGGGCAATGTGGCGCGAACCGCGCGTCGGATGATCGGGCGCGCCGCACGCCCGACGTTCACTCGATGCCCTCCGGCGGCCCGATCGTCGACGCCTCCGGCCCGAAACTCTCGACGTAGTGGGCGCGGACGTCCTTCCACCCCTCCATCCGCTCCCGCGGTGCCCCTTCCCCGGCGAGCGCGGCTCCGAGCGCGTCGAGGCAGGCGTGCCAGCCCGCGCCGTCGCGGGCGGCCTTGCCCCGCTCCTCGATCGTGTCGAGAAGCGTCAGCTCGGTGGCGTCGCCCGCGTCCCGCAACTCGATCCGGATGACGTCAGGGCCCCAGCGGAACTCGAGCGCGGCCTCGGGCTCGTAGACGAGCATCTCGCCGTCGAAGGCCTCGGCCTCGCCACCGGGGAACGTGAAGCGCAACGCGGCACCGGCGGTCCGCTCCCCGTCGATCGTCGTCGGGAACCACCGGGCGAGGTGCTCGGGCTCGGTCACCGCTCGCCACACCTTCGAGCGTGGGTGGTGAAGGGTGCGGACGAAGCGCAGCTGCCACCGCCCGTCGTCGACCTGCTCCACGGTTCCGTACATCGCCGTTCCTCTCATCCGTCGTCGCTGATCGTGTGGAGATGGTCTTCGAGTCGATCGAGGCTCCCAGCCCACAGCTGCCGGTACGGCGCGAGCCAGGCGTCGATCGCCCGGAGCGGCTCCGGCCGCAGGCGGTAGAGCCGGCGCTGGGCGTCGCCACGGACCTCGACGAGCCCGGCCTTACGGAGGATCCGCAGGTGCTTGGACACCGCGGGCTGGCTCAGCTGAAGCTGCTCGACGAGCTCCCCGACGGCGCGCTCCTCGGACCCGAGCAGGTCGAGGATCCGGCGCCGGTGTGGCTCCGCGACGACATCGAACACGGCCATCGCCGGTCAATATGCCAGAGCGGTTATATGTCTGTCAAGCTATGTAATACCCGCCCCAACTCCGCCCTCGGTGGAGCGAAGGCACAGGAGGAGCAGCGCGAGGTCGTCGGTGAGCGTCTCGGCGTGGGCGGTGACCGCGGCGACGATGTCATCGGCGATCCGCTCGGCGTCCGCCTCCCCGGCCGCGACCGCGTCTGAGGACTCTGCGGTCAGCGCTCCGAGCAGCTCGTGGAGTCGTGTCTCGCCGAAGAAGTCCGACCCTCGCCGCGCCTCGGTGAGACCGTCGGTATAGAGGAGCAGGCCCTCCCCGACCCGGAGGCGGTCCGTCGTCTCGCGGATCTCGGCATCCTCCACATAACCGAGCAGCGGACCGGTCGTGGTGATCGGCTCGACCGCCCCGCCCCGGCGCAGGATCAGCGGTGGCGGATGGCCCGCGACCGCCGCCGTGACGTTGACGTCCGCTCCGTCGCGCTCGATGAACAGGCAGGCGGCCGTGACGAGCCGGGTCCCGAGAGGCGCGCCGCCGGCGATGATCGCCTCGTTGAGCAGCTCGAGCAGCTCGCCGGGCCGGGATAAGTGCTGCGCGAAGGCGCGGATGGTGTGGCGCGCGAGCGCGGTGAGGGCCGCGGCCTCGGCGTCACGGCCGCAGACGTCGCCGATGATGACCAGCCATGCGTCGCCGCACGGGAACACGTCGTAGAAGTCGCCGCCGACCTCCATCGCGGCCGTGCCCGCCCGGTAGCGGGCCGCGATCTCGACCCCGGGGATCACCGGCAGCGCGGCGGGCAGCAGGCTGTCCTGGAGCGTGGTGGCGATGTGGCGCTGGTACTCGTAGAGCTCCGCGCGCTCGAGCGCCTGCCCGCACCGCTCCCCGAGGGTGACGAGCAGTGACCGGACGTCGGCGTCGACCGGCGTGTCGGCGAAGAATGCGATCGACATCGCCCCGAGCGGACGGCCGTAGGCGGTGAGCGGGATCATCGCCCAGCTTCCACCGCCCCGATCGGCATGGGCGTCGGCGGCGGTCGGGAAGCTCTCGACCATCGCCGAGCGGTCACCGAACAGCGCCTCTCCTGTCCGGGCGGCCTCGGCCGGCGGGAAGTCCGCACTCACCTCGACCGACACGAACTCCTCGGGAGTCGGGACGCGGTAGGTGGTGTAGGCGAGCTCGAGCCGGCGCCCTCGAGGTTCGATCAGGTAGATCGTGGCGTCCCGTGCACCGATCTCGGCCAACGCCCGCCGCGTGACCGCGGCGAGGACCTCATCAGGGGTGAGCGCGCTGGCCAGCTCGGCCGTGAGGCCGTCGGTGATCTCGGCGTGGGCGACCGCGCGCCGGAGCCGGTCCTCGGCCCGCCGGAGCCGCAGCAGCGCGCGGACCGTGGCGATCATCACCACCGGATCGACCGGCTCGGAGAGGTACGCGTCGGCCCCACTCTCCAGACCGCGCGCATGGGCCGCCGGATCGACATGCGTCTGCGAAAGGTGGAGCACCGGGATGTGCGCGGTGCGGGGGTCGGCCTTGATCCGTCGGCAGACCTCGAAGCCATGCAGATCGGGCAGGTTGACGTCGAGCAGGATCAGGTCGGGGTCCTCCGCCGCGCGCCCGATCCCTTGCTCGCCGGTCTCCGCCTCCCACACCGCGAAGCCGGCACGCGTCAGCGCGCGGCCCAGCGCGAACCGCTTCTCCGAGTTGTCGTCGACGACGAGCACCGTTGCCTCCCCGGGCCCGACGCTCACAGCTGCACCGTCCCCGGGCCGAGGTTCGAGGCCGACATCTCGGCCATGCGCTCGAGCTCGGCGGTGAGGAGCACTCCGTGCGGCTGGATCGCCCCGGGAGCGTGGATCGGCTCGCGGTGGCAGTTGCCCCGGTCGACCGGCGTCCCAGGCGCCAGATCGTCGATCGGATCGGTCACGCGCACGGTCACGGCAGTCGTCCTCTACCAGGCCCGAGGGTCAAGATGCGAGCATCCTAATGCTGGGGAACCTCGTGGACGGGATTGATCGGCGGCCTGTTCGCATCCGTACGGCGCGGCCCGGCATGAGACAATCCCGGGCGTGGCCGACGACCGAAGCGCGAGCTGAACCGCGATGCGCGCGGTCACGTGCACCCACGCCGAACTTGCCGTCGAGGACCGGCCCGAGCCCACCCCGGGGCGCGCCCAGGTCCGGATCGAGGTGCTGCGGTGCGGCATCTGCGGCTCCGACCTCCACGCCCGCCACGGGATCGATGAGTGGGCCGACGTGGCCGAGCAGATGGGCTACGACCGCTTCGGCCGCTCAGATCAGCCGATCGTGTTCGGTCACGAGTTCTGCGGCTCCGTCGCCGAGTACGGCCCGAAGGCACGGCGCACGGTCCCGGAGGGGGCATCGGTCGTCGCGCTGCCGATCATCCGCGGAGCGGCGGGCATCGATGCGGTCGGGCTGTCCGTACACGCTCCGGGCGCATACGCCGAACAGCTGATCGTCGAGGAGTCGATGATGATGCCGGTCCCGAACGGCCTCCGGACGGACCTCGCGGCCCTCACCGAGCCGATGGCCGTCGGGTGGCACGCCGTCCGACGGAGCGAGATCTCCAAGCGCCAGGTGGCGATCGTGATCGGATGCGGTCCGGTCGGCCTGGCGGTCATCCTCCTGCTCAAGGCGCGCGGGGTCCGGACCGTCGTGGCCTCTGACTTCTCCCCGGCCCGGCGGGCGCTGGCCACAGCCTGCGGGGCCGATGTCGTGGTCGATCCCGCCGAGGGGTCGCCGTACACCGCGCGGGGCGCCGACAAGCACATCAGCGACGCCCCGCAGATGTTCGAGCTCGCGGTGAGCACCCGGGAGAAGCTCGAGCGGCTCCCGATCGGCTGGTGGCACGTGTGGCGGCTCGGCGAGACGCTCGGGGCCCGGCCGCCGGCTCCGGTGATCTTCGAGTGCGTCGGCGTGCCCGGGATGATCGAGAGCGTGCTGCAGGGCGCGCCGATCTTCTCCCGCGTCGTCGTCGTCGGGGTGTGCGTCGGGCCGGACCGGTTCGTCCCCGCGATGGGGATCAACAAGGAGATCGACCTGCGGTTCGTCCTCGGCTACACGCCGCTCGAGTTCCGCGACACGCTCCACATGCTCGCCGAGGGGAAGTTCGACCCCAGCCCGTTGCTCACCGGCACGGTCGGTCTCGATGGGGTCGAGCGTGCGTTCGACGCCCTCGGCGACCCCGAGGTCCACGCCAAGATCCTGATCGATCCCCGGAGTACGGCCGTCGAGCCCACGACCGCCGGCTGACGGTCCCGCCGCGGCGCACTCAGACGACGAGCCCGGCGCGGCGGTCCCGCTCGCGCCACAGCCGCCGCACGAACCGTGGCCGGGTGTCGCCCGCCGCGAGCGCCGTCGTCCACCGTGCGAGGAGCTCGTCGCCACGGCGGAAGGCCTCGGCCGACGGCGGCGGATCGGTCAGCCACTCCCGCTCGACGGCGTCGCGCTCGGCCAGGTACACGAGCCCTTCGGGTGCCCCGATCGCCCGGCGGTGCAGCCGCTCGCCGCGCCACCACAGGCATCGGGCATCGAAGCGGTCGCTCGGCTCGGGTCCGATCTCGACCGGCTCGCCGACACGTACGGGCTTGAACAGCGACAGGCACGGCGCCGACGTGCCGGTCACCCAGTGGCCGCTGCCGCCGGGGCGGAGGTCGGCGACCCATGAGGCGGTCGTCTGCGTGCTGATCAGGCGGCCGCCGGCGTGGACACACGGCCCATCCATTGCCCCGTTAAGCGCCGAGTAGCTCGGCCACCGTCTGTCGCCGTGACTGCGCAGCGTGGCCATCAGCCCGGCCGGCGAGGGGTCGCGTGCGGCGAGGCGTTCCGAGCACGCCCGGCGCGCACGGCAGTCGCTCAGCGTCGCGCGGAGCTGCTCGCCCTGGCGCTCGGCGAAGCCTTCGATCGTCAGCCCGTTCGAGATGCTCCGCGTCCCGTCGCGGACCTCCTCGACGGCCCACTCCGGGCCCGCGGTCTCGAGCACGAAGGCGGACCCGCGATCGGCGATCCCGAAGCTGTTGTGATAGGTGAAGGCCGGACGCTCGTGGCCGCATCCGCCGCCCTGGCCGTACCGTCCGAGGAGCGCGGTGATCGTCTCGACCGCCTCTCCGGCCGACGCCGAGCGCTCGAGGGCGAGACGGAGCAGGTCCATCCCGGTGAGACCGACGGCGGCGTACGGCTGGCGCGTGAACACGGCCTCGTTCCCGATCGTGACCCCGTGCTCGTTGGTGCCGATCTCCGCCCCCCACATCCAGTACGGCCGGCTGATGAGCACACCGTGCGTCTGTGGGGCCTGGTCGACGTCGATCCATGTGCAGCGCAGCCGCGATCCGGCGGGGTGCCGAGCGGGCGGATGCCACTCGAGCGCCTGGGCCTCGTTCGGATCCCGGTCGGAGTTCTTGGCGAACAGGACGCCGTCGGCGCCGACGACGAGCACGGTGTCGCACACGTGCACCAGGGTAGGACCCGCCCGGACGGGGTCTCAGCCGTGGTCGGCGAGCTCCCGCTTGAGCACCTTGCCGGTCGTGGTGCGCGGGAGCTCGGTGACGAACACGACCTCACGCGGCACCTTGTACCGCGCGAGTTCGGCGCGGACGTGGTCCTTCAGCTCCTGGTCGGTCGCCGAGCGTCCCTCGGCGAGCGCGACGAACGCCCGCAACCGCTGACCGAACTCCTCGTCGGGGATCCCGATCGCGGCCGCCTCGGCCACGGCGGGGTGCTCGGCGAGCACGTCCTCGACCTCCTTGGGGAACACGTTCTCACCACCGGAGACGATCATCTCGTCGTCGCGGCCCTGGACGAACAGACGCCCGGTGCCGTCGATCCGCCCGACGTCCCCGGTGGCCATCAGCTCCCCGATCCGCGCCTTGTCCCCGCCGCCGGTATAGCCGTCGAACAACACCGCGTTGCCGACGAAGATGCGACCGGTCTCCCCCGGGCCGACCTCGCGGTCCTCGGCGTCGAACAGCCGCACGATCGAGCCGCGTGCGGGCCGTCCGGCCGTTCCCGGCGCGGCCCGTAGGTCGGCGGGGGTGGCGAGCGTGGCCACGGCGACCTCGGTCGAGCCATACATGTTGTAGAGGTTGTCGCCGAAGTCGTCCATCCACCGGGTCGCGAGCTCGCCGGGCAGCGCCGACCCGCTTGAGCAGACCGCCGTCAGCGACCGGGTGTCGTACCGCCTCCGCTCGGCCGGGTCGAGTGCGAGGATCCGCTGGAGCATCACCGGCACGACGACGAGCACATCACTGCGGTGGCGCTCGATGTCGGCCAGGCACGCCGCCGGGTCGAAGCGCCGGCGGAGCACGAGCGTCCCGCCGAGCGCGCTGGTCAGCACGAAGCCGCCGAACCCCCAGGCATGGAACAGCGGCGCGGCGACGCTCACGGTCTGCCCGGTCCGCAGCGGGATCCGATCGAGCAGGGTGACGGCCGGATCCAGCGTGTGCGGGGTCGCCGTGCGCGCGGCGCCCTTGGGCGTGCCGGTCGTGCCTGAGGTGAGGATCGTCACGTGACCGGCCTCCGGCGGCGGTGGCGGTGGGCCGGAGGACGCATGGGCCTCGATCAGGCCGTCCAGCGTCGGCTCCCCGGCGTGATCCCCGCCGGCCTCTCCGTCGCCGTCGAACCAGGCGACGATCCGGGTGCGCCCGCGCGCGGCGTCGGCCACGAGCCCGGTGAACTCCCCGTCGTGGATAATCGCCGCAGCGCCCTCGCGCTCGCACACCGCGGCGAGCTGCGGGCCGGCGAACGACGTGTTGAGCAGCAGCAGGTCGGCGCCGGCCTTCGCCACCCCGAAGGCCGCATCGAGGAACCCGCGATGGTCTCGGCACATCACCCCGACGCGGTCGCCCGGCCGCACCCCGGCCGCCGCAAGGCCCCGGGCGACGGCGTCCGAGCGCAGGTCGACCTCGGCGTAGGTGAGGGCCCCACGGTCGTCGAGCACCATCGTCCGGTCGCCGTGGCGGATCGCCCCGATCTTCACCAGCGTGGCCAGCGAGCCGCCCCACCGGGCGGCGGCCACACCGAGGCGGGCCATCCGGTCCGGCCGCCCGGGGGCGAGCAGCCCAGCTCGGGCGAGGATCGCGACATTGACCGCCTCGTGGGCGGTCCGGCGCGCGATCCCGGTGAGCATCAGTCGGTCGAGAGGAACGCGGAGATCGTAACCACACGCGGCCACAGGACGCCGCGCGGCGTCGATCCCTACCGTTCGACTCGATGAGCGTCCGGGTCACCACCGTGCGCGGGCCGCGCGCCCTCCGCGAGTTCGTCGCCCTGCCCTACCGGCTGCACGCCGGCACGCCGTGGGTCCCGCCGCTGAAGGTCGAGCGCTACGCGTTCCTCCAGCGCAAGCTCAACCCGTACTTCACCCACGGCGACGCCGAGCTGTTCCTCGCCCGGCGCGGGGACCGTGTCGTCGGGCGCATCAGCGCGCAGATCAACGAGAACTACAACCGTCAGCACGATGTCCGGTGGGGCAACTTCGGGTTCATCGAGATCGAGGACGACGTCGAGGCGCTGCGCGCGCTCCTGGCCGCGGCCGAGTCGTGGGTCCGGGCGCGCGGGATGGAGCGGCTGGTCGGCCCGATGGACTTCACGATGAACGACGAGGCGGGGATCCTCATCGAGGGGTTCGAGGCCTCGCCGATCCTCCGCCAGCCCTGGCATCCGCCGTACTACAGCCGGCTGCTCGAGGCCGTCGGGATGACCAAGGCGATGGACCTGTACATGTGGGACCTCCACTTCACCGACCGCTACACGGGGATGATGAAGTTCCTGCCCGAGATCGCCGAGAAGGCGGTCAACGAGCACGGCGTCCGGATCCGAAAGATGTCCCGCCGCAGCCTGCGCCGCGACATGGACGAATTCGCCAAGGTCTACAACGCCGCGTGGTCGCGCAACTGGGACTTCGTCCCCTATACGAAGGCCGACCTCGACAGCGAGGCGCTCAACTTCCAGCTCGTGTTCGACCGGGACTGGTTCATGGTCGCCGAGATCGACGGGCAGACCGTGGCCGTGGCGATCACGATCCCCGACATGAACCAGGTGCTCAAGCAGATGGGCGGTCGGCTGCTGCCGCTCGGCTGGTGGTACTTCCTGCGCCGCCGGCGGATCATCGACCGGGTGCGGATCGGCTTCCTCGGGGTGATCCCGGAGTTCCAGCACACCGGGGTCGCGGCCTCGCTGTACATCGAACACTTCGACATGGCCGAGCGCACGAGCCGCCACAGTGGCGTCGCCGGATGGATCCTCGAGACGAACAAGTCGATGAACCGGGCGCTCGAGGCGATGGGCGGCCGGATCTCGTCCCGCTACCGCGTGTACGAGCGCCTGCTCGAGGAGCCGACGCCGGCAGAGCTCGGGCCTAGACGGCCCTCGGCGACAATCCGCGGACTGTCGGCGATCACGCCGCGCCGGCGCAGACCGGTGATGAACGATTCGCCGGCCCGGGCGCGACGAGCGTCGCCGCGCCGCGCCGCAGCGTGACCGTGATCGAGTCGGCGGGATCGAGCACGATGCGCCCGTCGAGCTCCAGGCGCGCGCCGCCGTAGCTGGGCAGGAGCTCAAGCTCCAGCCGGCGCTCGGCGCCGACGACGAGCGGGGGCGAGGAGCCCCCGTGGCTCGGCAGCGGCGTGAACAGGAACGCATCGAGACCCGGGGCGAGCAGCGGCCCTCCGGCGGCGAGCGCGTAGGCGCTTGACCCGGCGGCCGTGCTCACCACCGCGCCGTCGCCGGCGAGCCGCGCGTAGAGCTCGCCATCGACCGAGGCGGCCACCCGGACCTGGCCCTGGCGACGCCGGACGACGACCGCGTCGTTGTAGGCCAGGCATGGCTCCTGTTCCCCCGCGTGCACCTCGAGCGCCGGGAGCCGGGCGGGTGTCCAGTCGCCGTCCGCGAACCGCTGAAGACTGTCGGCGAGCTCCGCGGGCGAGATCGTGCTGAGCGCCCCGAGACTGCCGCAGCCCACGCCGAGCACCGGCCGATCAGCCGGCGCCGCGGTGCGGATCGCAGCGAGCGCGGTCCCGTCGCCCCCGATCGCCACGACGAGGTCGCAGTCGGTGACGTCACCGTCCGGGGCGAGCTGCTGTCCCTCCCCCTCCACCGCGAGCTGGACGACCGCTGATCCGGCTCGCGCCGCGAACGCCTCGGCCACCCGCAGCGGCTCGGACACGTCCCGGCTGGGATGGAGCACAACCCCGATCCGCAGGCCCACTACCCCTCGCCGCCTCCGCGCGCTTCACGCCGGCGGCGGAGCTCCTGCCGGGCCAGCGAGAGCTTGTGGACCTCGTCCGGGCCGTCGGCCAGCCGCAGCGTGCGCAGCCCCGCGTACATGGCGGCGAGCGGAAAGTCGTCGGACACCCCGCCGCCGCCGTGGACCTGGATCGCGCGGTCGACGATCCTCAGGCAGATGTCCGGCACGGCGAACTTGATCCCGGAGATCTCGATCCGCGCGTAGCGGTTGCCGACCGTGTCCATCAGCCACGCCGTCTTCAGTACGAGCAGGCGGGCCATCTCGAGTTCGATCCGGGATTCGGCGATCCAGTCGCGGATGTTGGCGTACTGCGACACCGGTCGGCCGAACGTCTCACGGGCGTCCGCGCGGTCGCACATCATCTCCAGCGCCCGCTCGGCGGCCCCGATCGCGCGCATGCAGTGGTGGATCCGCCCGGGGCCGAGGCGCGCCTGGGCGATCATGAACCCCTGGCCCTCGCCCGCGATGATGTTCTCCACGGGGACGCGGACGTCGGTGAACGAGACCTCGCCGTGGCCCTCGGTGTCGTGGTAGCCGAACACCGAAAGGCTCCGCTCGACGGTCACGCCGCCGGTGTCCATCGGGACGAGCACCATCGACTGCTGGGCGTAGGTCGGGGCCTCGGGGTCGGTCTTGCCCATCACGATCATGATCTTCACGTGTTCGGGTGGAGCGCGTTCGTCGTCCACCACTTGCGCCCGTTGAGGACGTACTCGTCGCCGTCGCGCTCGATCCGCAGCGCGATGTTCGTCGCGTCCGAGGATGCGACCTCCGGCTCGGTCATCGCGAAGGCCGATCGGATCTCCCCCTCGAGCAGCGGCTCGAGCCAGCGCTGCTTCTGCTCGGGCGAGCCGAACTGGTGGAGCACCTCCATGTTGCCGGTGTCCGGGGCGGAGCAGTTGCACGCCTCCGAGGCGATCTTCGTGCGCCCCATGATCTCGGCCAGCGGCGCGTAGTCGCAGTTCGAGAGGCCGGCGCCGTGCTCCTCGTCGGGCAGGAACAGGTTCCACAGCCCGCGGCGACGGGCCTCGGCCTTGAGCTCCTCGATCACCGGAGCGTGGACGTGCGGGGTGTCCGCCTCGGCCACCTGGACGGCCCAGACCGGCTCCGCCGGGTACACGCACTCGTCCATGAAATCCAGCAGGCGCCGCTGGAATTCCTGGGCGCGGTCTGAGAGCTCGAAGTCCACCTGGTCTCCTCTGGTCGTGAACGAGACATTCTGCCCACTCGGACCGCGAGGCCGCCAGAGCGAGCACTATGCTCGCGCAGATGGGAGCGGCCAGCGACACCGAGCCCCGGCTGCTCCGCCGGGCGGCGACCGGCGACGAGGCCGCCTTTGCGGAGCTGATCGCGCCCTACCGGGCCGAGCTCCACGCCCACGCCTACCGGATGCTCGCCTCCGTGCACGATGCCGACGACGCCCTCCAGGAGACGCTCCTGCGGGCCTGGCGAGCGCTCCCGCGCTTCGAGGGCCGCAGCTCGCTGCGCTCATGGCTCTACACGATCGCCACGAACGCGAGCCTCAACCTGATCGCCAAGCGGCCGAAGCGGATCCTCCCGATCGACCACGGTCCACGCACCGATCCGGGGATCGGCCCCGGCGAGCCGATCGTCGAGTCGGTGTGGGTCGAGCCCTACCCCGACGAGCGCCTGCCGGCGGACGCCTCGGTCAGCCCGGAGTCCCGCTACGAGCTGCGGGAGAGCGTCGAGCTGGCGTTCATCGCCGCGCTCCAGCGACTCCCCTCGACCCAGCGAGCGGTGCTCATCCTCCGCGAGGTGCTGGGCTACTCGGCCAAGGAGACCGCCGACGCGCTCGAGAGCTCGGTGGCCTCGGTCAACAGCTCGCTGCAGCGAGCCCGGAAGACGATCGGCGACGAGACCCCCGAGCAGACCCAGCAGCAGACGCTCCGCGCGATGGGCGACGAGGCGGTGACCTCGCTCGTGGTGCGCTACATGGAGGCCTGGGAGCGCGACGACGTCGACGGGGTGGTGTCGATGCTCACCGAGGACGCGGCGATCGCGATGCCGCCGCTGCGGACCTGGTTCGGGAGCAACCTCGCCGAGTTCGCGGCGTTCCTGCGCAATTACCCGCTGTCGGGCAAGTGGCACTGGAGGACGATCGCCACGCGGGCCAACGGACAGCCGGCCGTCGCCTACTACACGTGGAATGAGGAGCGCGGCCTCCATGAGGCGTTCGCGCTGAACGTGCTCACGCTCCGCGACGGCAAGGTGGCCGACGTGGTCGCGTTCGTCGCCCGGGCCACCGGGCTGCCCGAGGGGGCCTCCTACGAGCGCTGGCCGGATGAGCCACCGAATCCGGACTGGCTCGAGGTCGCCTTCGGCCAGTTCGGCCTGCCGGAGACGATCGCCCCCGACGCTCAGCCGACGCCCTAGTCGAGCAGCTCGTAGGCCGGGAGGGTGAGGAACTCGATCAGCGGCTCGGACAGCGCGACCTGCTCGAACACGCGCCGGGTCTCGACCGGGCGTCCCGCCTCCCAGGTCTCGTCGCCGACGGTGCCGCGGATCTTCTCGGTCTCCTCGTCGAGCAGCTGACGGACGAGCTCGGCGGTCACCTGCCGGCCGTCGTCGAGCGTGACGCCGTGATGGACCCACTGCCAGATCTGCGAGCGCGAGATCTCGGCCGTCGCCGCATCCTCCATCAGCGAGTTGATCGCCGCCGCGCCACGCCCGCTGAGCCAGAACGAGATGTACTGGAAGCCGACGCTCACATCGGTGCGCAGGCCCGCCTCGGTGATGGCGCCCGGGGTGGATGCGAGATCGAGCAGGTCGGCGGCGGTCACGGTGACGTCGTCGCGCCGGCGGTCGAGCTGGTGGGGGCGACCCTCGAGCCCCTGCTCGAACACCTCGCGGGCGGTGGGGACGAGGTCGGGGTGGGCGACCCAGCTCCCGTCGTACCCCTGCTGCACCTCCCGCCGCTTGTCCGCTCGCACGCCGTCGAGCGCGCGGTCGTTGGCCTCGCCGTCCTTGCGGGATGGGATCAGTGCGGCCATCCCACCCATCGCGTGCGCGCCGCGCCGGTGGCAGGTGCTGGCGAGCAGCTCGGTGTAGGCCCGCATGAACGGCACCGTCATGGTCACCGCGCCGCGGTCGGGCAGGACCATCTCCGGGCGCTCGGGGAAGCACTTGATGGCCGAGAAGATGTAGTCCCACCGTCCGGCGTTCAGGCCGGCGGAGTGCTCGCGCAGCTCGTAGAGGATCTCCTCCATCTCGAACGCGGCCGGGAGCGTCTCGATCAGCACCGTCGCCTTGATCGTCCCGTGCTCGATGCCCAGCCGGTCCTCGGTGAAGCTGAACACCTCGTTCCACAGCCGGGCCTCGAGGTGTGACTCCAGCTTCGGGAGGTAGAAGTACGGTCCGGCGCCGGCATCGATCAGCCGCTGCGCGCAGTGGAACCCGTACAGGCCGAAGTCGACGAGGCTGCCGCTCAGCTCGCGGCCGTCGAACGTGAGGTGGCGCTCGGGCAGGTGCCACCCGCGCGGGCGCACGAGCAGTGTCGCCACCTCTTCGTTCAGCGCGTAGTGGCGCCCGTCGGAGCTGTCGTAGGTGATCGAACGGTCGATCGCGTCGCGGAGATTGATGTGACCCTCGATCAGGTTCTGGAAGCTCGGAGCGGTGGCGTCCTCGAAGTCGGCCATGAACCCGTCGGCGCCGGAGTTGAGCGCGTTGATCACGAGCTTGCGATCGGTCGGCCCGGTGATCTCGATCCACCGCTGGCGCAGCGGCGGGGGCGGTGGATCGACCTGCCACTCACCCTCGCGCATCGAGGCCGTGTGGGAGAGGAAGTCGAGCGTCGTCTCGCCGGCGGCGAGCTGCCGGCGGCGCTCGGCCCGTGCGCCGAGGAGCTCCTGGCGGCGGGGGTCGAAGCGGCGGTGGAGCTCGGCGAGGAACCGGAGCGCCTCGTCGGTCAGCACCTCCTCGAAGCCTGGCTGCAGCGGGGCGTGGAGTTCGACAGCGGCGGTGGTCATGTCCTCATCCTTGACGTCGGGCGCGGTTGGGAAACCATCGGCCGGGTTCGAAGGCGACGGCTTCGAGCGCGGAGCCGAGGAAGGGCACCACGACGGTCGCCGGCGGCCGGCTCACACGACCTCCCCGGCGCGCGTCTCGACCGCGCACAGCGTCCCGAGCAGAACTGCGGTCCCGGCGGCGAGTGCCCATCCCGGCAGCCCGCCGCCGAGGAGCCCGAGGGCGAGCACCGCAGCCGCCGTCAGCAGCCGCCCGGGGCTGTGGTCCCCGTGGAGCCGGAGGCGGAACCCGGCGAGCGCGACGAGGTACAGCGCAACGCCCCCGCACAGGGTCAGGCGCACGCCGAGCCGGAGCGTGGAGTCGACCCCATGGGCGAGGGCTCCGGCGCCCACCGCGAACACGATGATCCCGGCCACGATCGGCAGGTGGAGGTAGGAGTAGGCGTCCGCCCCGGCGAGCACGGGGTCCGGATGCTCGCGCAGGCGCTGCTCGGCCGCCGCGGCCGCGCGGTAGAAGTACGTCCACCACAGCTCGATGGTGGTGATCAGCCCGAGCGCGACTGCGGCCACGAGCGAAGCGCTGAGCGGCTCGCCCCGCGTCCCGACCCCGAGCGCCACGATCGACTCGCCGAGGCAGATGATCACGAAGAGGCTGTAGCGCTCGGCGAAGTGGGCCACCGCGACTCGCTGGAGCCCGCGCAGCCGCTGGCGCGTCAGCCACGCCGGCCCGGCGTAGTCGATCGCCGCGGCCGCGAGCCACAGCAGCGCGCGGGCCGGCTCGCCGACGAGCGCACCGGCGAGCAGCAGCCCGATCGCGATCCCCACCGTGAGCGCGAAGCCGCTGATCGCCGACCACGAGGCTGCCCCGAGCCGCGACGCGTAGCCGTAGAGGAGGAGATGGATGATCCGGACGACCGCGTAGGCGACGACGAACAGGACCCCGCCGCCGCCGAACGCCGTCGGCAGGGCGAGCCCGCAGACGAGGATCGCGACCGTGCCCGCGAGCAGCGCGGCACGCAGCGCCCCCGCGTCGGGATCGAACGCGTTCGCCACCCAGACGAACGCCGACCACGCCCACCACACGAGCGCGAGCACGAGCATCGACTCCCCGAATCCGCTCGCCGTCAGGTGGTGGGTGAGCAGCGCGGTCACCTGAGTGACGGCGAACACGAACACGAGGTCCCACAGCAGCTCGAGCGGGCTCGTCCGCCGCTCTCCGAGCGGCTCAGCCCGGGCCGGCGGTCCGGCGAGGTCAGGCTCGTTCACACAGGAACTGCGGGTGTCTCCTCCGCGGCGCGGGACTGCTCCTGCGCCTGGAGGCGGGCGAGCGCGCGCTCGTAGTCGTCGAGCCGGCGGACGGGCCGCAGCCACGCCCATCCGGACCGGCCGCCCAGCTCGCGGCTGCGGTCGGGATCGCCCGGGCGTCGGCGGCCGGGCGCGCGTCCCGGCCTGGCGGTGGGATCGGGCGACGGTGCCGCCGCGGGGGCCCGGGGCAATGGTGCCGCCGCCGGCTCCGGCCGGGTGGCTCGCAGTGCCCGGTGGTCGGAGATCGCCGCACCGAGTGTGCCCGCCGGCAGTTCGTCGTCGAGCAGGCTGGCCTCAAGGTGGCTGCGGAGGATGAGCAGCTCCCGCTCGGTCGCGCGGCGGGCGCGGCGGTGCCGGCTCTCGGTGGAGCGGTAGGCGAAGCGGTCCCACGCCCGCGCGAACGTGACGAACGAGGTGCGACCGCCGGCGCGGTGGGCGGCGAGCATCGGGCAGATGCCGCCCTCGTGGGTGTAGGCGCCGACGATGATCTCGTTGCGCTGCAGGCCGTCGAGCATCGCGATCCGCGTGTCGCGCGGGAGGCAGTCGACCGCGGTGCGGAGCTCGGCGATGGTCGCTCGGGTTCGTTCTCGCATAGGGTGTGGCGCGACGGGGCGCGCCCGCGCCACCCTAGCGGCGCCCGTCGCCCCGCTCAAGCCATCCCCTGCCAGCGAAAGGAACCTTGCAGATGAAGCTCGGAGTGCACGTCGGGTACTGGGGTATGGGCATCGGGCCCGATGAACAGCTTCAGGTCGTCCAGGAGGCCGAGAGCCTCGGCTACGACTCGGTGTGGGCGGCGGAGGCGTATGGCTCGGACGCCGCGACCGTGCTCGCCTGGCTCGCCGCCGGGACCTCGAAGATCAGGCTCGGGTCGGCGATCTTCCAGATGCCGGGCCGCAGCGCCGCGATGACCGCGATGACCGCGGCGACGATCGACGAGCTCTCCGACGGCCGGATGGTGCTGGGGATCGGCTCCTCGGGCCCGCAGGTCGCGGAGGGGTGGCACGGCCAGCGCTTCGCCAAGCAGCTCCAGCGCACGCGGGAGTACGTCAACGTCGTGCGGATGGCCCTCGCCCGCGAGCGCGTCGACTTCCATGGCGAGACGCTCGAGCTGCCGCTGCCCGACGGCCCGGGCAAGGCGCTGAAGCTGATGATCGCGCCCAAGCAGGAGCGCATGCCGATCTACCTCGCCGCGATCGGACCCAAGAACACCGCGCTGGCCGGCGAGGTGGCCGACGGGTGGATCCCGACGTTCTTCTCCCCCGAGTACGTCTCGGGCTTCCGTGAGCTCCTCCAGGAGGGCGCCAACCGGGCCGGCCGCTCGCTCGACGGCTTCGACATCGCTCCCACGGTCAGCGCCTACGTCTCCGATGACCTCGAGGCCGCGCGGAACCTGATGCGCCCGATCCTGTCGCTGTACATCGGCGGGATGGGCTCGCGCAAGCAGAACTTCTACAACAACCTGGTCCAGCGCTACGGATTCGAGGACGCCGCGGCCGAGATCCAGAACCTCTACCTCGACGGCAAGAAGGAGGAGGCCGGCCGCGCGATCCCGGACGCGCTGATCGACATGGTCACGCTGTGCGGCCCGCGTGATGTCGTCCGCGACCGCCTCGCCGCCTTCCGCGACGCCGGCGTCGGAACCCTGATGATCACGCCGATGGCGTTCAGCGCCGCGGACCGGATCGAGCAGCTCCGCGCACTGGCCGAGCTCGCCGCGGCCTGACGTCCGCTCCGCTCCCGATGAGGGTGTTCCTGGGCGCCTTCGGCGACCCCGGTCACGCGTTCCCGATGATGGCGCTCGGGGAGCGGCTCGTCGCCCGCGGCCACGACGTGACCTACGAGACCTGGCAGCGGTGGCGCGAGCCGGTGGAGGCGGCGGGGATGCGGTTCGTCCCCGCGCCCGGAGTACCCGACGTTCCCGACCCGCGAGCGGCCGCGTCCGCCCCTACGAGGCGGTCGTCCGCGCAGTCCCGATCACCCGGGCGGCGATGCGCGAGGCCCGGCCGGACGTCGTCGTGCACGACATCCTCACCCTGGCTCCCGCGCTCGCCGCCGAACTTCAGGGCGTCCCGAGCGCGACCGTGATCCCCCACGTCCACCCGACGAGCGCCCCGGGTGCCGCGCCGTACTCGATGGGCGCCCGGCTCCCGCGGACCGCGGCCGGCCGGCGGCTGTGGACCGCCCTGCGCCGGCCGGTCGAGGCGGGATGGCGCCGAGGCCGCGACGAACTCAACGAGACCCGGCGGCTGCTGGGGCTCCCCCCGCTCGAGCGCCTGATGGGCGGGGTGAGTGAACGGCTGTGCCTGGTGGCGAGCTTCCCGCAGCTCGAGTACCCCCGCCCATGGCCGGCCGGCTGCGAGGTGATCGGGCCGCTGCTGTGGGAGCCCCCGTACCACGACGTTGCGCCGCCGCCCGGGCCCGAGCCGCTCGTGCTGATCGCGCCCTCGACGGCCCAGGACCCCGAGCATCGCCTTCTGCGCGCCGCCGTGGAGGGGCTCGCCGACGAGCCTGTCCGGGTGCTCGCCGCGCTCAACCGGCGCCCGCTCCCCGCCCCCTGCCCGAGCTCCCGGCCAGCGTCCGCGTCGTCGACTGGGTCTCCTACGCGCGGACGATGCCCGGTTGCGCCGCGGTCGTCACCCACGCCGGCCACGGCACTGTCGTGCGCGCGCTCGCGGGCGGGACGCCGCTGCTCGCCGTGCCGCACTCCGGCGACATGGGCGAGAACGCGGCGCGGATCGATTGGGCCGGGGTCGGGGTGCGGTTGCCGTGGCGGCTGCTCTCCCCGACCACGGTTCGTCTCGCGATGCGCCGGCTGCTCGCCTCCCCCGGTCCCGCCGCGCGCGCGCGGGAACTCGCCCGTTGGTCCGAGCGGCCACGATCCGGCGACCCGGGCGGCGGAGCTCGTCGAGGCGCTGGCCGCGGCCGAGCTCTGAGATCAGTCGGCCGCGGTGGCCGACCGCGAGCGAACGAACTCGATCACGGCCGCGTCCTCACTGGCCGCACGATCGACGGGCTCGCCGACGCACGAGCAGAGCTCGAGCTCCACACGCTCCATGCTGAGCTCCAGCACCCGCCACTGCGCGCCGTGGTCCAGCCAGCGGCGGAGCTCCTCGACCGTGAGCCCGTGGCTCACGCCGGCGACGCGACGGCCGGATGGGCCTTCGCCCAGGCCGCGATCTCTCGCGAGCCCTGGATCACCTGCTCGTCCTCGGTGACGAGCAGCGGCACCCAGACGTTCCCGGTGAGGCGTTTGACCTCCTGCCGGCCCGGGGTCCGGTTCAACGCCTCGGGGAGCATGCCCAGCCCGTAGGACTTGATCACCTCGGGGTCATGACCGGCGTCGCGGAGCGCGTGGTATGCCGTCCCGCAGGGATGGCCGCCGGGGCGAGGTGCGGGCTTCCAGGTTCCGTAGCAGACGTACAGTTTCATCTTGAAGCTCCGGGGGTGGGACTCGAACCCACAACCCTTCGGTTAACAGCCGAATGCTCTGCCGATTGAGCTACCCCGGAGTGTACGCGCCGGGGGCGCGCGGGGACCTCACTCTAATACACCCGCCCGCGGGCGAGGCGGCGAGTCGGGGGGCCGGGACGGATCAGATCGCGCGCTCGAGCTCGGCCACGATCCGGTGGATCTCCCCGAGCACTCGCTCCCGGTCGCGCGCCAGTGCGGTCACCCCGCCGCCACCCGCGCCACGGGTCCGGGCGATCGCCCGGTCCAACCGCGCCCGCTCGAGCACCAGCCGGGCGTGTTCGAGCCGCTCGGGGCTCGGGGACTGGCCTCGGCCGGCGAGCGCGACGAGGTCGGCGACGGTTCGGGCGAGCTCGTCGTCGTCCTCGGGCAGGTCGCTCAGCGGCGCGTCGGTCCGTCCCCGGAGGTGGACTGCGGCCCGCCGCAGAGCGGCGCTCGTGATGAGCTCATCGGGGTCGATCGCCTCGAGGATCTCGCCGCCCGGGCCGGGCAGGGCGACGGTCAGGGCAAGGAAGCTCTGCTCGGCCCGACGCACCTCGTCCCGCGCGCCGCGCACCACGCCGCCCGTCGGCGCCGGGCGCGCGACGGTCTCGGCGACGGCCAGACGCCCGCCGCCGTCGCCGGCGAGCAGCGCCGCCAGCCGAGCCTCGGCGAGCTCCAGCGAGGATGCGATCTTCCGGGTCAGCTCGTCGCGGAGGACGCTCGCGGGCAGCTCGGCGAGGACCGGGCGGAGCTCGGCGATCGCCCGGTCCTTGCCCTCGGCGCTCGAGCGGTCGGCGCGATCGAGGATCCGCTCGACGTGGAACGACACGAACGGGACCGAGCGCTCGACCAGCACCCGCAGCGCATCAGCCCCCTCCCGCTCGATCAGCTCCGCGGGATCGGTGCCCTCCGGGAGCGGGACGACGCGCAGCTCGAGGTCGCGCCCGGCGGCGAGCTTCGAGGCCCGCAGCATCGCGTCCTGGCCCGCCCGGTCGGCGTCGAGGCACAGCACGAGCGTCCCCACGACCCGCTGGAGCTCGCGGACCTGCTCCTCGGTGAGCGAGGTGCCCATGATCCCCACGCTGCCGCGCAGTCCCGCCTGATGAAGTGCGAGCACGTCGGTGTAGCCCTCGACGAGGATCATCGCGCCGGTCTTCGCCGCGGCCGCGCGCGCGAGGTCGATCCCGAACAGCTGGGCGCGCTTCTGGTAGACCGCCCCCTCGTTCGAGTTGAGGTACTTCGGCCGCTGGTTCTCCCGCATCGCCCGCGCGCCGAAGCCACGCACCCGCCCACGGGCGTCGACCGACGGGAACATCACCCGTTCGCGGAAGCGGTCGAACACCTGGCCCGGGCGGCTCTTGGAGCGCTGGGCCAGTCCGGCCGCGAGCAGCTCCTCCTCACTGAATCCCGCGCTCCGTGACGCGAGCAGCACCCGGTCCCAGGCGCTCGGTGCGTACCCGACCTGGAACTCGCGGAGGATCTCCTCGGTGAGCCCGCGGCCGAGCAGGTACCCGCGGGCCGGCCCGGCCTCGCGGGCATCCCACAGGTAGCGGGCGTAGTAGGTGGCGGTCCGCCCCAGCAGGCTGTAGAGCCGCTCGTTGCGGGCCCGGCGGGCCGCAGCCTCGGGATCCTCGTCCTCGGTCTCGAGGCGGACCCCGAACCGGTCGGCGAGCGTCTCCATCGCCGACTTGAAGTCGAGGCCCTCGGTCTCCATCACGAACGTGAACGGGTCGCCCGAGGACTGGCAGCCGAAGCAGTGGTAGTGCTTTTCCTGGGGACGGACGTGGAAGGACCCGGTGCGCTCGTCGTGGAACGGACACAGTCCGAAGTAGCTGTCGACCCCGGCCCGGCGCAGATCGGTGCGGGCCGAGATCAGCGCGATCATGTCGACCGCCTCGAACACCCGGTCCCGCGAATCGGCCGTGTAGCGGGTCACGTCGCGAAGGCGACCGGGGTGCTGATGGCCTCGAAGGCGCGGAGGCAGTACCGGTCGGTCATCCCGGCGATGTAGTCGGTCACGCGGCGCGGGAGCTCGCCGGCCGGGATCGAGTCCGGGATCTCCTCGGGGTGCGCGCACAGCCGGTCGAACAGGGTGCGGATGACGAACGCGATCCGCTCGGCCTCCCGCTGGGCCGCCGGCCCGAGGTAGACCCGCTCGAACATGAACGCGCGCAGCGCGGACATCGCCGGCCCGCTCTCGGTCCCCTGCACGATCTCGCCCTGCCGCTCGGAGGTCTCGACCAGGTCGTGGACGAGCGCGTCGATCCGCCGCGGCCCGGTGTCGCCGAGCGCGGCGATCGGGCCGGCGGGCAGCTCGCCGGGGTCGAGGACGCCGGCCCGGACGGCGTCGTCGATGTCGTGGTTGATGTACGCGATCCGGTCGACGAGGCGGACGATCCGGCCCTCGAGCGTCCGCGGCTCGGCCGCACGGCCGGAGTGTCCGATGATCCCGTCACGCACCGGCGCCGTGAGGTTGAGTCCCTGGCCGTCGCGCTCGAGCGTCTCGACGATCCGCAGCGACTGCTCGTGGTGCTTGAACGAGGCGCCGAACCGCTCCGTCAGGCAGCGGTCGAGCGCCTCCTCGCCGATGTGGCCGAAGGGCGGATGACCGAGGTCGTGGCCGAGCCCGATCGCCTCGACCAGATCCTCGTTGAGCCGCAGCGCGCGAGCGACCGTCCGTGACACCTGGGTCACCTCGAGCGTGTGCGTGAGCCGGGTCCGGTAGTGATCTCCGACCGGCGCGACGAACACCTGGGTCTTGTGCTTGAGCCGCCGGAATGACTTGCTGTGGACGATCCGGTCCCGATCGCGCTGGAACGGCGTGCGCAGGCCACACCCTGGCTCGGCGCGAACCCGGTCGGCCGGATAGGAGCGTGTGGCCACCGGGGCGAGATCTCGCTCCTCCCGCTCCCGGAACCGCTGCTCGAAGCGCTCGGCAACGGCGCCGCTGGGGTGTTCGTATCCGGCCGTGATCGCAGAGTCGGGCATCACCGCCCGATTCTGACAGCGCTACCCGTGTGACACAGTGCACCGGTGGCTCGAATCGAGCGTCGGCCGCTGTTCGGGCTGGCCACGGTATGCATCGCCGGAGGCGCTCTGCTGGTGATGCTGGGAACCCGGTTGTCGTTCCTCAGCGACGACTGGGACTTCCTCTACCAACGTCCGGGGCTCGAGTCGCATGGCGGGATCGACACCCTGCTGGCCCCGCACAATGGGAACCTGGTGGCCCTTGTCGAGCTGCTCTACAAGGGCCTCATCACCGTCTTCGGGCTCGGCTCCCTGGTGCCCTACCGGCTGGTGCTCGCCGCCGCCGTGATGGGCGTTGCCGTGACGGTCTACGTGATCGTGAGCGCGCGCGTCGGCGCCCCTCTGGGCATCATGGCCGCAGCAATCATCATGTTCCTGGGGCCCGCCTCCGAAGTACTGCTGTTCTTCGGCGGCGCCAACCACGCGATCGCCACCGGACTCGGCCTTGCCGCACTGATCGCCCTGGAGCGCCCGGACGGGCGGCGCGATGTGCTCGCCTTACTTGCCCTCACCGCCGCGGTGTCGGCATCGTCCACCGGGCTTTCGTTCGTGGCCGGGGCGGCGATCGCCATCCTGCTGACGCGCACTCCGGCGCAGCTCTGGATTCCGGCCGTGCCCGCGGCGGCGTTCGGTGCGTGGTGGGCCGGTTACGGCCACCGTGACCCGAGTGGTGTGACAGCAGCCCGCATCGTGCATCTGCCGGTGTATGTGCTCCAGGCGATCTCGAGCGGGCTCGCCTCGGCATTCGGCCTCAACCACGCCGCGCTGCCGCTCACCCTGCAGCGCGGCTACCCGCTCACGGTGATCGCGGTGCTGGCGCTCGGCTGGTGGCTGTGGCGGGGCGGACGGCCCCGACCGTGGGCGGCGGTGTTTGCCGGTGCCGCGCTCGCGTTCTGGATGCTCACCGGCGCGGCCGCGAGCCCGGGCCGGGAGGCGATCGCCAGCCGTTACCAGCTCGTCGACGTGAGCCTGCTGCTAGTGCTGGGTGCCGAACTTGCCCACGGCTGGCGTCCCCGTGGCCGGCTCCTGTGGGCGATCGTCGCCCTGACGACCGCCATCGTGGTCTCGAACCTGGTCTCCCTGCGGGATGGCTACGACTCCTACCGGGTCGAGGCCGGGGTGATGCGCGCGGATCTCGGAGCCCTGCAACTCGCGCATCCGCACATCGGGACACGGGCGCTGCAGCTGACGGCGAATGTCACCGGTAACCCCTACACCCTGGGCATCACGGCATCGCGCTACTTCGCGGAGACGGCGCGCCACGGTTCGCCGGCCTTCGACTCGCCGCAGCAGATCGCCGCAGCCCTGCTACCACAGCGCGCCTCGGCCGATGGTGTGCTGATCGCCGCGTACGGCGTGCGGCTGCGCACCGGCGCGGGCCTCGCGCGGACGGGGCTGCGCTGTCGCCGGCTCACGCTCGCAGCCGTGCCCGTGTCGGCGGCCGTCACCACGCGAGCACTCGTGGCAGACCACGCGACCGCTCCGCTGATCGTGTCTGCGGCCCGGTTCGGTCCTCCCACGTCCCATGTGGTCGGCCTCCTCCTGGCGGGCCAGACCGGCGCGCTCACGATCCCGAGGGACCGCGCGACGACCCCATGGACTGTGCGCATCACCAGTCTGCGACCCGCCGCGTCCTCGGCGGCGACGCTCTGCACCTCCTGACCGTCTACTAGATTCCGGTTCGGCAGCCGCGCCTGGACGCTCCGTTCGTGCGCAGCTTCAGCTGACGCATCTGAGCCGCGGTCGCCTTTCCGGAGGCCCCGCGGCGGAGAGTGCGACCCGTCGGAACCCCTAGGATGGCGCGACGTGAACCGTCGCTGCCGGCCACTGATGTGATGCGGACGGCCTCGCAGACCCACCCGCAGGCCGGTCGGAGCCAGACCCCGATCCTCGCCCGCCTCCAGGACGAGCGCGTGTGCTGGGCGATCCTCGCCGTCGCGGTGGCCCTGTCCGTCGGACTCGGCCTCTGGCTGACGCGCGGCGCCACCTTCTACTTCGACGAGGTGATGTGGGTCGTCGCCAACCACGGCGTTCACCCCAGCACCCTGCTCGGGCCGCACAACGGCAACCTGATCGCCGGAACGCGGCTCATCTACGCCGTGCTGCTGCAGCTGTTCGGGGCTGACTACCTCGCCTTCCGGGTCGTTCAGGTGCTCGGGGTCGCACTCGTCGCGACGCTCGTGTTCGTGATCGCCAAACGGCGGATCGGGGCGGCGGCGGCACTCGCGCCCAGCGTGCTCCTGCTGTTCTTCGGCGCCGCCTACGAGGTGACCTTGCTTCCCCTCGGAATCCAGCACTCGGCCTGCATCGCGGCCGGCCTGGGTGCGGTCTTGGCGCTCGAGCGGGACGGACGGCGATTCGACGTCCCGGCCTGCGTCCTGCTGACGATCTCCGTGGGCACGTTCTCGACCGGGCTGGCGTTTGTCGTCGGTATCGCCGTCGCGGTCCTCCTGAGGCCCGATCGTTGGCGACGTGCGTGGATCGTCCTGATTCCGCTCGCGCTCTACGGCGTCTGGTACCTCACCGCCCGCCACACGACGGGCCCCGAGTTCAACGCCAATACGCGCTTTCAGCTCTCGAACGTGCTCCTCGTCCCGAACTACGTCGCGTCGGCGGCATCGGCGCTGGCGGCGGCGATCACCGGCCTCAGTTTCGATTTCACCCGGCCGGCGACACAGGGCAACCTGGCCGACACGACGTTCGGCTTCCCGATCGCGCTTCTCGCTCTCGGCGCGCTCGTGTTCAGGATCCGGAAGGGACGAGTCCCTCCCCAGCTGTGGTGCTCGCTCGCGATCCTCCTCGCCTTCTGGGTCTCGAGCGGACTCGTCTCCGGACCTCCGGACCGGCTTCCGAACTCCGGTCGCTATCTCTACGCCGCGGCGGTCGCCGCCGTGCTCGTCGCCACCGACGCCGCCCGCGGTCTGCGCCCGTCGACGCGCACGCTGGGCGTCCTGTTCGCCGTGACGGTCCTCGCCCTCGGCGCGAACATCGCGCTGCTCCGAGTCGGTGGAAAGGTGGAGAAGACGTACTCGACGACGATCCGCTCTCAGCTCGCGGCGCTCGAGATCGAGCGAGGTCACGTCGACCCGGCGTACGTCCCGATCTGCCTGCCGTCGCAGCCGGTCAGCTGCATGTTCACGACGATCGGGGGAGCAGGTCGGGCCGGCGCGCTGGCCGGCGCGATGGATCGCTACGGCTCTTTCGGCTATTCGCCGGCGGAGCTTCGCCGGCAGGCCGAGGGGCCCCGTGAGCTGGCCGATCAGACCGCGGCCGGCGCTGTCCGGCTTGCGCTCAGCCCGGTCCTGGCGCCTCCGCGCACCGCGCGGGGGTGTCTCACCCTGCACGGGAGCGGGTTCGTGCCGGTCCGGCTCACCCTCGCCCCACCCGGGGTGCTTCTCCGATCGACGGGGCCCGCCGCGGTCGTGCTCGGCCGATTCGGCACGGTGGCCTCCGCCCGGGCCGGTGTCCTCTACCCGGGGCGGTTCGCGGCGCTCCGGATCCCCGCCGATCGGATCTCCGACCCGTGGCGCGCTGTGGTGACCGCGTCGACGCTCACGGTGTGTCCGCTCGGGACCGCGTGAGTGATCGCCGCTCCCGTCAACGGCCGCAGCCGCACATGGGCGTGGTGCTCGGCGGTCTCGCCGATCGCCCGCTCGGCTTGGCGCAGCGCCCGCTCGGAGGCCGGCGGAGTGTCGGACAGCGGCCGGCCGAGCGCGGAGACGAGGAACGTATAGGCCTCCTCGCTGAGCGGGAAAGCGGCCGCCTCGCAGGAGCTGCACACGACCCCGCCCGCCGCGGCCGAGAACGCCCGCAGGTGCTCCGGCTCGCCGCACGAGGCGCAGGCCGCGAGCGCCGGCACCACCCCTGCGGCGAGCAGCAGCTTCAGGCGGAACGCGAGTCCGTTGGCCGGCCCTGCCACCGCGGGCTCGGAGGCGAGCAGCGCGAGCTCGTTGCCGAGCAGCGTGAACACCTCCGGATGGGGGTCCGCGGTCTCGAACATACGGGCGACCGCATCGCAGGCCCGAGCCGCGGCATCGAGCCCCGCGGCGTGCTCGCGCAGACCGGCGTGGGTGGCGACGGTGTCGACGGCGGTGACCGTGAGCATCTCGCTGCGACCCTCGTGGAGCACGGCGCGGACACGGAAGAACGGCTCGAGCCGGCCGCCGAACCGGCTCCGCGACCGGCGCACGCCCTTCGCGATCGCGCTCACCCGCCCCCGGTAGGGCGTGTAGAGATGGAGGATGCGATCGGCCTCGCCGAACCGCATCGAGCGCAGCACGATCGCCTCCGTCTTGACCGCGCCGGCCATCAGCCGACCGCCGCGAGCGGGGCTCGACGCGGCCGCCGACCCCCGTCAGACGTCGCTATACTTTGTGAAGCAATGAGTGATGTGATCGTGTACACAACCGACAGCTGCTCGCGCTGTCTGACTGCCAAGACCCTGCTCAACCGCCGTGGCGTCAGCTACCAGGAGATCAATCTGGCACGCGACCCGGATGGCCGTGCGGAGCTCGCCGCCAAGACCGGAATGGTCACCTTCCCCCAGATCGTGATCGGGGGCGAGCCGCTCGGCGGCGCCGACCAGCTGATCGCCGCCGACCGCAGCGGACGGCTGAAGGCGCTCGTCGGCGCCTCGGCCGCCTGACGCTGCCGCAGGCGCTGCGCCGCGCCCCCAGCCCGGGTTCGCCCCGCGCACACCGCGCCTCCTCACCCCCGACTCGCCACCCGCCGCGCCGCCGGACGCGGACGCGGACGCGGACGCGGCTGACAGCGCTCGCATACGTACGTCCCGCGGCCCCCGACGACGAGCTTGCGGACCGGCCGGCCACACCGCAGGCAGGGCTCGCCCTCCCGGAGGTGGATGAGGAACCGGTCCTGGAAGGTGCCGCGGGCGCCGTCGGGGTGGCGGAAGTCGTCGATGCTCGCCCCCTTCGCGTCGATCCCGGCCCTCAGCGCTGCCTCGATCCCGGCGTGGATGTTCTCCCACTGGCGGCCGGTGAGCCGGCCCGCGGGGCGCAGCGGGTGGACCCCCGCGCGGAACAGCGCCTCGTCGGCGTAGATGTTCCCCACCCCGGCGATCCGGCGCTGGTCGAGCAGGAAGGCCTTCACCGGCGCGCTCCGGCCGTCAGCCTCCCGGCGCAGGTACTGGGGCGTGAACTCCGCGGTGAGTGGCTCCGCTCCGAGCCGGGCGTCGAGGTACGCGTCCAGCGCCGCCGTGCCATGGAGCAGGTGGCCGGTCCCGAAGCGACGCGGATCGACGTAGGCCAGGCGGCCGCCGCGATCGAGCGCGAACCGCACGCGGGTGTGCGGCGGCTCGAGCTCGGGGTCGAGGAGCAGCGAGCCGGTCATCCGGAGGTGGACGAGAAGGTGTCGGTCCCCATCGAGCCGCCAGATCAGGTACTTGCCCCGGCGATCGAGCGCGATCACACGCGCCCCGTGGAGCTCGCGCTCGACCGGCCCGGGCGGGTCGGGCCGCGTCCAGCGGGCATCGAGGATCTCCGCGCGCTCGATCGTGCGCCCACGCAGGCCGGGCTCGAGCCCGCGGCGGATCGTCTCCACCTCCGGCAGCTCAGGCACGGCTCGGGCTCGTCGCGGGGCGGAGGGTGGGGAACGACTCGCCCGGGAGGTCGGCCCGGCGACCGGTGAGCCACAGCAGGGCGCTCGCGCCGACATCGGCCAGCGGCCCGTCGTGCCGGGCTGCGCCGTCATCCGGGAAGCGCGCGAGCAGCGGCACGTACTCGCGCGTGTGATCGGTGTGCGTGGCGGTGACGTCACAGCCGTGGTCGGCGCACAGGATCAGCAGGTCGTCGTCGCGCAGGCGCGCGAGCCACCTCCCGACCGCACGATCGATCTCGCGCAGCGCGCCGTGGAACCCCGCGGCGTCGTGCCGGTGGCCGTAGACCTGGTCGGTCTCGATCAGGTTGGTGAACACGAGGCCGTGCTCGAGCTCTCCGATCAGGCGCTCCGTGGCATCGAGCGCGGCGGCGTTCGTGGCCCCCGGGTGCTGGACGTCGACACCGATCCCCGCGAACAGCTGACCGGCCTTGCCGACGGCATGGACCGGCGCGCCGGACTCCGAGCACTCCTGGAGATAGCTCCGCGACGGCGGTGTGACCGAGTAGTCACGGCGGCCGTCGAGCCGCGCGAACGCGCCGGCTGAGCCGGTGAACGGCCGGGCGATGACCCGCCCGACGGCGTGGCGCGGCGGCAGCCCCTCACGGACCGCGGCGCAGATCTCGTGGAGCTCGCCGACGGGGACGAGCTCGTCGTGGGCGGCGATCTGGAGCACCGAGTCCTGGCTCGTGTAGACGATCAGATCGCCGCCGGCGAGCTGCTCGGCGCCGAAGTGCTGAATCGCGTCGAGCCCGTTGTAGGGACGGTTGCAGATGATCCCGTGGCCGCTCACACGGCGCACGAGGTCCAGCACCTCGTCCGGGAAACCATCGGGATAGGTCGGGAGCGGCGCCGGGATGACGACACCCATCAGCTCCCAGTGCCCGGCGGTCGAGTCCTTCCCGGGTCCGAGGGCGTGCAGCCGTCCATGGAGCCCGGGCCGGGACGCGGGCGGGACGCCCTCCAGCGGCAGGATCGAGCCGAGGCCCAGGCCGCCGAGCACCGGCAGCTCGAGTCCGCCGCAGGCCTCGGCGAGATGGCCGAGCGTGTTCGCCCCGGCATCCCCGTAGGCGGCGGCGTCCGGGAGCGCGCCCGCCCCGCAGGCGTCGATGACGACGACGAACGCGCGGCTCATGACGGAGCGGCGAGCGTCAGCGGATGCGACCCTCTGAGCACCGCCCGATTCTCGCAGGGGGCCCGTCGCGCTCCCGGCCGCCCGCGGCGCTACTCGCCGTCCCAGTATCCGAGCGGCTCGACGCGGGCGATCACGCCGAGCCCGCGGAACGCGACCTTCTGCGAGCGGGGGTACCAGCACATGTCGCTCGGGTCGCGGGGGCCGTAGGCGAGGTAGGTGAGCCCCTCTTCGCCCGCCCGCATCAGGTGCGCGACGCCCGTCCCGGCCGGCCGCGCGAGCACACTTCCCTCCCGCAGCGCGATCTCGTCCTCGCCGACCTCCGCGACTCCGCTGCCGCCGAGCACGACGAAGATCTCCTCCTCGTGCGAGTGGCAGTGCTTGGCCGTCGACTCCCGGCCGGCCGGGACCTCGACATGCTGGAGACCGGTGCTCACCGACCCGGCCGCGCGGCCGAGGTTGCGGCGGGTGCGCAGAACGGCGCCGTGCTCGACGGTCACCGGCTCCAGGTCGGCCAGGTTGACGATCGTCGACGGGCGGTCGCCCGGCTCGTCGGGGATCTCGGGCGGCCCGAGCTCGGACTCGCGGACGAACTGGGTCGGCACGCCATCGATCGACCCCGGCTCGGAGGGGATCGCCCGTCCGTTGATCAGCGAGAGCCCGATCCGCGGCAGCTGGAGCGTCTCGGCGTGCTCGCGCGGTCCGAACGCGAGCAGGTCGAGACCGGCCTGATCCGCACGGACGGAATGGGCGCCCCGGTGCGCGAGATACACGACGCAGTCCCCGGCGGCGATCGGGGCGGTTCGGCCGCGCTGGAACGACAACCCGGACCCGGCGAGCACATAGAAGATCTCCTCCTCGGAGCCGTGCTCGTGCACGGGAGTCGACCACGCCCCGCGGCTCGACCTCGATCCGGCGCACTCCGACCGTGGCCGCCCGTGCTCCCTCGCCGAGAAAGGTCCAACGTGATCGCAGATGGCCGAGGTTCCACTCCCGGGTCGGGGACTCCCCGAAGTGGGTGAGGTGGTCCGTCGCGGTCATCGCCCTCGCTCGGGGACTTCGGGCGGCCGCCTGACCTGGGCCCGCGGATGGGCCTCGAAGTACACGTCGCGCAACCGCTCGGCCGAGAGGTGGGTGTACATCTGCGTCGTCCCGATGTCGGCATGGCCGAGCATCTCCTGGAGCGAGCGCAGGTCACATCCCCCGGCGAGCAGGTGGGTGGCGAAGGTGTGGCGCAGGGTGTGCGGGCTCATCCGCCGCTCGAGCCCCGCTGAGCGGGCGTGGCGCTGCACGATCTTGTAGAGCCCCTGTCGGGAGAGCCGCACCCCGCGGAGGTTGACGAACACCGATGCCTCCTCGCCGATCCCGACGAGCTTCGGCCGACCGTGCTCCAGATAGTCCTGCAGGGCGCGGATCGCCGTGCTCCCGATCGGCACCAGGCGCTCCTTCGAGCCCTTGCCGTGGGCGCGCAGGATCCCGGACTCCAGGTCGAGGCTCGCCAGATCGAGCCCGATCGCCTCCGAGGCGCGCAGCCCGCAGGCGTACATCGTCTCCAGCAGCGCCCGGTCGCGCAGCGCGGCCGGCGTGGTCCCCTCGGGCTGGGCGAGCAGCGCCGCGACCTCGTCACGGCTCAGGACCTTCGGCAGCTTGCGCGCGGCTGCGGGGAGGGCGCAGCTCGGACGTGGGGTCGTGGTCGATGACCTGCTCACGGCGAAGGTGGCGGTAGAACGAGCGCAGGCAGGCGATCTTCCGCTGCAGCGTCGCCGGGGCGACCGGAGGGCGGCCCTCGGAGCCCGAGGCGAGCTCGGTGATGAATGCAGCCAGCCCGGACGGGGTGATCGTCACCGGGTCCAGCGCGTTCCGGTCCAGGAACTGGCCGTACTGCTGGAGGTCCGAGCGGTAGGCGTCGAGCGTGTTGCGCGACAGGCCCCGCTCGAGCTCGAGGTAGCCGAGGAAGTCGAGCGTCAGCTCGGCGAGCTGGGGGCTGCGGGCCGGGGCGTCGGAGACCGCCATGGGCCGTCATTCGCCCGCGGCCCACGCCCTCCCCCCGGTGAAACGAGACTTGCCTGGGCTCAGGTCCGGTGGGCAGCGAGCCAGAGCAAGGCGATCAGCGACTTCGAGTCTTGACAATCGGCGATTGCCGCGTCGAGTTCCGCGAGCGGCCACGGCACGATCTCGATCCGCTCATCCTCCTCGGCGTGCCCCTCCTCCTCGGCCTCGCCGAGGTCGGTGGCGAGATAGATCCACACCCGCTCGTCGGTGAAGCCGGGGCTTGTGTAGAAGCAGAAGATCTCCTCCCAGCGGCCGGCCGACTTGCCGATCTCCTCGACGAGCTCGCGCCGCGCGGTCTCGATCGGCGGCTCGCCGGGGACGTCGAGCTTCCCGGCCGGGATCTCGAGCGAGTCGGTCATGCCGGCGGCCTCGCGCGGCTGCCGCGTGAGCCACACGTGCTCGTCGTCGACCGGGAGGATCCCGACGGCACCTGGATGCCAGACCTTGTCGCGGGTCACCTCGGCGCCGTCGGCGTGGCGGAAGTACTCGGTCCCGGCGCGGATGATCGCCCCGGTGAAGCCGACCTCCTCCCCGGTCCGCTCGAACGCCGGGCTCACACCACCACCCCCGCCCGCGCGTGCTCGGCGAGCAGCGCATGGGAGACGTCGAGCATCGCCTCGAGCGCGGCGGCGGTCACCCGCTCGCCCGGCTCGTGGTTGCGCTCGGTGCCGTTGGCGAGGTTGACACAGGGAAAGCCCTGGACGCGCAGCGCGTTGACGTCCGAGCCGCCACCGGTGGCGATCGCCGTCGGGGTGAAGCCGCAGGCCGCGAGCGCCCGCTCGGCGAGCACGATCTCCTCGGATCGGGAGGCCAGCCGGAAGCCGGTGAACATCCGCTCGACGGAGACGTCGAGGTCGCACTCGGCCGCGTCGGCGGCATCCTGGAGACGGTCGATCATCTCGGTGAGAACCTCCTCGACGCGGGTCTCGTCGAGACCGCGCACCTCGCCCTCGATGCGGCAGAACTCGGCCACGACGTTCGCCGCTGTGCCGCCGGTGATCGTTCCGATGTTGCAGGTCGTGCCGGAATCGAGCCGACCGATCGTCAACGAGGCGATCGCTCGGGCGGCGGCGGCGATCGCGTTGCGACCGTCCTCGGGCCGGATCCCGGCGTGGGCCGCCCGCCCGCGCAGGTCGGCGATCACCTTCTGATAGGTCGGCGAGGCGGTGACGATCTCGCCGATCGGCGAGGCGTGGTCGTAGACGTAGCCGAACGGGCTGCGCAGCACCGCGGCGTCGAACGCCTTCGCACCGTGCAGGCCAGTCTCCTCGGAGACCGTGAACACGAGCTCGACGCCGACCTCGGGAGGGTGCTCGGCCCGGGCGAGCGGCCGGGCGAGCTCCAGCATCACCGCGACGGCCGCCTTGTTGTCGGCCCCGAGGATCGCCGGGTTCGCGTTCTCCCACGCCCCGTCGCGCAGCCGGGGCTCGATCGGCGCGAGCGCCGGCACGGTGTCCATGTGCGCGCAGAACATCAGCGTCGCGCCGCCACGGCCCTCGATCCGACCGAACAGGTTCCCGCAGTCCGACCCGGCGGCCGGCCCGGCCCCATCCTCGGTCAGCTCCAGGCCGAAGCCCGCGGCCTCGGTGCGCAGCCATTCGGCGCATGGCCGCTCGTGGCCGGTCGGGCTGTCGATCCGGCACAGCGCGTCGAAGGTGCGGTGGAGCCGCTCCCTGTCGGCGGCCGAACTCGTGGGCGTCGGACTCAGAGCGCTCGGGGGCTCACGGGTTGCCGGCGCGCGCCGTCTCGCCCGACCCTGAGCCCGGGGCGGGACCGACGGCCGCCGCCCGGACGATCGCCGCGCCGACGAACTGCCGGAACAGCGGCGCGGGCCGCTCGGGCCGGGACTTGAACTCCGGGTGGTACTGCGAGGCGACGTAGAACGGGTGGGTCGCGCGGTCGAGCTCGATCACCTCTACGAGGCGTTCGTCGGGCGAGGTGCCCGAGCAGACGAGGCCGAGCCCCTCGAGCCGGCGCCGGAGGTGGTTGTTGACCTCATAGCGATGGCGGTGACGCTCGTAGACGACCGCCTCGCCGTACAGGTCGCGGACCACCGTGCCCTCGTGGAGCTTGACCGGATCAGCCCCGAGTCGCATCGTCCCACCCATGTCGGCGATCTCCTTCTGCTCGGGCAGGAGGTCGATCACCGGGTAGGGGGTCTCGGGGTCCATCTCGGTCGAGTTGGCGCCGTCCATGCCGGCCACGTGACGGGCGAACTCACTCACGGCGACGTGCATGCCGAGACAGATCCCGAGGTACGGGATGTCGTTCTCGCGCGCGATCTGCGCGGCGCGAATCTTCCCTTCGAACCCACGGCCGCCGAACCCGCCGGGGATGAGGATGCCGTCGACCCCGCGCAGGCGCTCGGTGACCTCGGGATCCTCGACGGCCTCGGAGTCGACCCACTCGATCTTCACCCGGCTGCCGTGGTGGACCCCGGCGTGCTTGAGCGCCTCGACGACCGACAGGTAGGCGTCCTCGAGCTTCACGTACTTGCCGACGAGCGCGATCCGCACCGTTCCATCGGCCTCGCTGTACCGGCGGGTGATCTCCTCCCAGCCGGTGAGGTCGGGTGCCGGCGCCTCGATCCCGAAGTGCTCGCGCAGGATGAACTCGTCGACGCCCTCGGTGCGGAACGCAAGCGGCACGCGGTAGATGTCGGGGACGTCGTAGGCCGAGACGACGGCCTCCTGGGGCAGGCTGGCGAACAGGGCGATCTTCCGGCGGATCTCGACCGAGAGGACCGACTCGGAGCGGCACACGACCATGTCCGGCGCGATGCCGATGCGCCGCAGCTCGTTGACCGAGTGCTGGGTCGGCTTCGTCTTCAGCTCGCCGGCGTGGCCGATGTAGGGAACGAGCGTCAGGTGGATGAACATGCACCGCCGCCGGCCGACGTCGACCGGGAACTGGCGGATCGCCTCGAGGAACGGAAGCGACTCGATGTCGCCGACCGTGCCGCCGATCTCGGTGATCACGAAGTCGACGTCGCTCGACTCGGCCATCAGCCGGATCCGCTGCTTGATCTCGTCGGTGATGTGGGGGACGACCTGGACCGTCGCGCCGAGGTAGTCCCCGCGCCGCTCCCGGCGGATGACGGTGTTGTAGATCCCGCCGGCGGTGACGTTCGAGGCCCGGCTCGTGTTCGCGTCGGTGAACCGCTCGTAGTGACCGAGATCAAGGTCGGTCTCGGCACCGTCCTCGGTGACGAACACCTCGCCGTGCTGGTAGGGCGACATCGTGCCCGGATCGACGTTGATGTACGGGTCGAACTTCTGCAGCTGGACGCTGAAGCCGCGGGCGACGAGCAGCCGCCCGACCGAGGCGGCGGTGATGCCCTTGCCGAGCGAGGAGACGACCCCGCCGGTGATGAAGATGAACCGGGTCTCGCCGGTGGAGGTGGTCGCGACGCGTCGCAGGTCAGGGGCCATCGATCGATCCTCAAGTCTAGTGAGGCCGGAGCGGCGTCACTGGTTGTCGGACCTCACCGTAGCGCCGCGCGCGGACGCAACTGGCACCGTGGAGACGCGGATTTCCGCGTAATGCGCACAGGAACGCCGCGAGCGCGCCGACCCGGTCACGCGGCCTTCAGCAGCTGGCGCGCGTGCTGGCTGGCGGCAGCGTCACCCTCCCCCGCCCCGAGCATCCGCACGAGCTCGCCGACGAGCCCATCGCCCTCGAGCGCCTCGACCGTCGTCCGCGCCGGCGAGGTGCTCCCGTCCTTGGCGATCGTGAAGTGCCGCGCGCCGAGCGCCGCGACCTGCGGGAGGTGGGTGATGCACAGGATCTGACGCCCGTGGGCGAGCCGCCGCAGCTGCTCGCCGACCGCGCGGGCGGTGTGGCCGCCGATTCCGGCATCGATCTCGTCGAACACGAGCAGCGGCTGGTCGGCCCGTCGTTCCCCGGCGCCCTCGTGGGCCACGCTGAGCAGCGCCAGCATCACCCGCGAGAGCTCGCCGCCCGAAGCGATCTCACGGAGCGGCCCGGCCGGGAGGCCGGCGTTCGGCGCGAGTGAGAACTCGACCGCGTCCGCCCCGCGCGGCCCCGGTCCGTCGGGCCGCTCGGAGATGTCCACCGCGAAGCCCGCATCGGGCATCGCGAGCTCGGCGAGCCGCTCGACGACCCCGCGCGCGAGCCGCTCGGCCGCCTCGCGCCGGCGTGCGGTGAGCGTGGCGGCCTCCGCAGCAAGCGCCACCTCGGCGGCGCCGCGCGTGAGTTCCGCCTCCTCGAGCGCCGAGTCGGCGTGCAGGAGCTCGTCGCGGCGTGCGCGGCAGCGCTCGGCGTGGGCCATCACCTCAGCCACCGAGCCGCCGTGCTTGCGGGCAAGCCGCGCGTACAGGGCGAGCCGCTCCTCGACCTCGACCAGACGCCCCGGGGCCGCCTCGACACCGTCGACGTAGGCCCGGAGCTCACCGCCGAGGTCCTCGGCCTCGAGCCGCAGCGCGGTCATCCGTTCGGCGAGCGGCGTCAGAGCGGCGTCGATCGTGCCTGCCCCCTCGAGCGCCGCGCCGGCTGCGGCGAGCGCCTCGACGACACCCGCGCCGTCCTCGGGCGAGAGCGCCTCGGCGCCGCCAGCGGCGGCCCCGGACAGCGTCTCGGCATGGCGGAGCCGCTCACGCTCGGCGAGCAGCTCGGCCTCCTCGGCGGCATCCGGGCCGACGGCGTCGATCTCGTCGAGCTCGAACGTGAGCAGGTCGAGCTCGCGCTCGCGCGAGCCGGCGAGCGCGGTCAGCTCCTCGACGCGGGCCCGATGCTCACGGACGGCGGCGTGGAGCTCGCCGACCGCCTCGCGCAGCGCCCGGTGCTCCTCGCCGCCGAGTTCGTCGAGGATCTCGAGCTGGGCGGAGGCGAGCATCAGCCGGCGGTGCTCATGCTGGCCGTAGAAGGCGAGCAGGCGTCCACCGAGCTCGCGGAGGTCGGCGACCGTCGCCGCACGACCGCCGACGTAGGCCCGCGTGCGACCGTCCGGCCACACCCGGCGGGCGAGCACGATCTCCTCGGCGTCGCCGGGGAGACGCTCGGCGAGTGCCGGATCGAGCTCGGCGGGCATCGCGAACACCCCCTCGACGTAGGCCTCGCGCGCGCCGTCCCGGACGATCCCGCTCCGGGCCTTGCCGCCGAGCAGCAGATCAAGCGCGTGGGCGAGCAGCGTCTTGCCCGCGCCGGTCTCCCCCGTCAGCACGTTGAGCCCGGGCTCGAGCCGGAGCTCGGCCCGCTCGAGCAGCAGCAGGTTCTCGATCCGAAGCTCATGGAGCATGGGATCTGGTCTAGCAACCGCGGGCGACGGAAAACCGGCGCCGCCGGCCGGTCAGACGCCGGTGGCCAGGCGGCCGAACTTCTCGCGCAGGCGGCTGTAGAAGTTCGCCCCCGTCAGCTGGGCGAGATGGCCCTGGTCGTCGACGAACCGCGCGGCGATCTTCTCGGCCGGTCCGAGCGTGCACACCGGCCGGCCGTCGACGGTGACGTCGACCGGCTCCTCCTGCGAGCGGTTCTGGATGCTGAGGCCGTCCCCCGGAGCGACGACGAGCGCACGGGCCGTGAGCGAGTGCGGTGCGATGAACGAGACGACGTAGCCCGCAACCCCCCAGGCCATCACCGGCCCCCCGTTGGCGAGGTTGTAGCCCGTCGAGCCCGCCGGCGAGGCGACCACGAGCCCGTCGCAGCGCACCCGGCCGATCTCGTTGGCTCCGACGGCATAGGAGAGGTCCGCCACCCGGAGCCCCGGCTGGCGGTGCAGCGAGACGTCGTTGATGGCCAGCCACTCCCCCTGCGGTCCGGTGAGCGCGATGCCCGGAAGCGAGAGCACCTCGAATTCTCCCGCGAGCGCGCGCGTGAGGCCCGACGAGACGCCCTCCCGGTCGACCGTGGCCAGAAACCCGATCTCGCCGAAGTTGACCGCGAATACGGGCACTCCGGTGCCGGCGTAGGTCCGCAGCGCGGTGAGGATCGTGCCGTCACCGCCAAGGGCGAAGCACATGTCGACGTCGGCGGCGACCGTGGCGTCGACCTCGATCCCCTCCCCCGCCGCGAGCCCGTGCTTCCGGGTCTCGCCGGGGTCGAAGCGGAGCGTCACCCCGGCGGCGGCGGCGAGCTCCGTCAGCTCCCGGACGGCGGGGGCCGTCTCGGCGGGCCGGCGGTGGGTGAAGACGGTCGCGGTCCGCAGCGGGATCATCCGGGCTCGACCTCCGCCGCGGCGGCCTCGATGTCGTCCAGACCCCCGGAACGCCCGGTCTCGGCGAGCCACACGAACGTCTCGAGGTTGCCCTTCGGCCCGGGCAGCCCGGACGGCGCGAAGCCGAGCACCGACGCTCCGAGCCCGCGGGCGGCCGCGGCGACGGCCACGAGCGCGCCGCGGCGGGTGGCGGCGGAGCGGACGACGCCGCCCTTGCCGACCTCGGCCCGGCCGACCTCGAACTGCGGCTTGACCATGGCCAGGCAGTCGAACCGATCCGCGGTCACGGCGAGCACGGCCGGCAGGACCTTCGTCAGCGAGATGAACGACACGTCGGCCACCACGAGCCCGGGACGGTAGGGCAACTGCTCGATCGACACCGCCCGCGCGTTCACCCGTTCGAGCACGGTCACCCGCTGATCGGAGCGCAGACCCCAGTCGAGCTCGCCGTATGCGACGTCGAGCGCGACCACGTGGCCCGCGCCGCGCTGGAGCAGGCAGTCGGTGAACCCGCCGGTCGAGGCCCCCACGTCGAGAGCCTGCGTCCCGCGGACGTCGAGGCCGAGGCGGTCGAGCGCGTTGGCCAGCTTGATCCCGCCGCGGGAGACGAACGCCGGCCCCCCCGCGATCTCCACCTGGACGTCGTCGGCGACGAGCTGACCGGGCTTCGCCGCCCGTCGCCGATCGGGCCCGAGCAGCACCTGGCCGGCCATCACCGACGCCGCCGCCCGGGAACGGGAGGGGAACAGCCCGCGCTCGGCGAGCAGGGTGTCCAATCGGAGGCGGTTCACGCCGCGGCGAAAGCTACGTGATCGAGATCACACATCGGACGGCACTCGGCGTGCGATCATATGTTCGCTCGGCGCACGGCGTCGAGCCCATAGCTGAATACGAATCAGCAACCTCTCTCCTCCTGCGAGCGGCCCGTCGATTCGGCGGGCCGTTCGTGCGTCCGGGGCCGGATCGTGCCTCCGCCGGGGCCGCAACGGACGGTCCCCGGGTCCGGGCCGCGGAGCCGCGGCTCAGGAGGTGACGTGCGAGCGCTCGGCGACCGCGGCCATGATGCGCTCCGCGATCCGCGTGCCCGTGTAGCCGATCTCCTCGTGGAGCAGGGCCGGGGCACCGTGCGTGACATACCGGTCGGGGATGCCGACGCGCATGATCCGGGGAGCCAGGCCGGCGTCGGACAGCGTCTCCCACACCGCAGAGCCGAATCCGCCGGCGAGCACGCCCTCCTCGACGGTGACGAGCAGCTCGTGCTCGGCGGCGAGCTGAGCCGCGAGGCCGGCGTCGATCGGCTTGGCGAAGCGGGCGTCCGCGACGGTGGCCGAGATCCCGTGCTCGGTGAGCCGGTCGGCGGCCTCGAGGGCCTTCTGGACCCCGCTGCCGTAGCCGAGCAGGGCCACGCGGTCGCCCTCGCGGAGGATCTCCCCGGTGCCGATCTCGATCGGCTGGGGCTCCTTCGGAAGCGCGACGCCGACCCCCGCACCGCGCGGATAGCGCAGGCCGACGGGACCGTCGTGACGGATCGCGGTGTGGAGCATGTGGACGAGCAGCGCCTCGTCGCGGGGCGCCATCAGCACGATGTTCGGCAGGCAGCGCAGGTAGGCGATGTCGAACGCCCCGTGGTGGGTCGGGCCGTCGTCGCCGACGAGACCCGCGCGATCCATCGCGAACACGATGTCGAGGTTCTGCAGGCAGACGTCGTGGACGATCTGGTCGTAGGCCCGCTGGAGGAACGTCGAGTAGATCGCGGCCACCGGCTTGCAGCCCTGGATCGCGAGACCGCTGGCGAGCAGGATCGCCTGCTGCTCGGCGATGCCGACATCGAAGTAACGCTCGGGCAGCGCCTTCTGGAGGATGTTGAGTCCGGTGCCGGAGTTCATCGCCGCGGTGATGCCGAGCACCCGGTCGTCGCGCCGGCACTCGTTCACGAGCGCGTCGCCGAACACCTTCGTGTACTGCGGCGGCGGGGGTTTGACCGAGGCGGCCCGCGACGAGATCGGCTTGATTGCGGGCACCCGGCCGGCGATCGACTTCGGCTTGGCGGCGTGCCAGGCCTCCATCCCCTCCAGACCGCCCTCCTCGGCCGCGGCGAAGCCCTTGCCCTTCACGGTCGCGCAGTGGACCACGACCGGACGCTCGGCGGCCAGCGCCTCGCGCAGCGCGCGCCGCAGCTCGCGGATGTCGTGACCGTCGATCACGCCCATGTAGGCGAAATCGAGCTCCTCCCACCACATCCCGGGAGCCCAGAAGGCCTTGATCGACTCCTTGAAGTGCGGACCGATCCGCTCGAACGCGGCGCCGAGCGGGTCCGGGAGCTTCGTCAACCCGCCCTCGACCTCCTCGCGCGCGTGCCATAGCTTCGGATTGAGCCGGACGCGGTTGAAGTACCGGGACAGCGCGCCGACGTTCGGGGCGATCGACATCCCGTTGTCGTTGAGCAGGACGACGAGTGGCGTTCCGAGCCCCCCGGCCTGGTGAACCGCCTCGAAGGCCACACCTCCGGTCATCGCTCCGTCGCCGACGACCGCCACGACCTTGCCGTCCTCGCCGTGACCACGGCGCATCGCCTCCTTCAGCCCGACGGCGTAGCCGATCGCGGTCGAGGCGTGACCTGCGCCCATGATGTCGTGCTCGGACTCCTGGATCGAGCAGAACGGCGCGAGGCCGCCGTAGGACCGGATCGTGGCCAGCTCGTCGCGGCGACCCGTGAGGATCTTGTGCGGGTAGGCCTGGTGGCCGACGTCCCAGAGGATCTTGTCCCGGGGGGACTCGAGCAGCGAGTGGAGCGCGACGGCGATCTCGCAGGTTCCGAGGTTCGCGCCGAAGTGGCCGCCGATCTCCCCCACGGTGTCGATGATGTGCTCGCGCACCTCCTGGGCGACGGCCTGGAGCTCCTCATCGCTGAGTTTGTGGAGATCCTGTGGGCTGCGTACGTCGCTGAGGTCGGCCATCGTGTCTCTAGTGGGTTCGGGTGGCGATGAAGTCGGTGATCTGCTCGAGCTGGCGGGGCTCGGCGGGGGCCGCGTCGGCGAGCGCGGCGCGGGCCTGCCGGTGCGAGGAGCGGGCCAGCTCGCGGGCCTTCTCCAGACCGAACTCGGAGACGTACGTCCGCTTGCCGAGGCGCTCGTCGCTCCCCTGCCGCTTGCCCAGCGCCTCCTGCGACCCGGTCACGTCGAGGATGTCGTCGACGATCTGGAACAGGACGCCCAGCTCGCTGGCAAAGGTCGTGTAGGCAGAGATTGTGGCAGGTCCGATGTTGCCCTCCAGCCTGAGTACGCACTGCACGGCCGAGGCGATCAGCCGTCCGGTCTTCAGCTCGTGCAGCCGGCGCAGTCCGGCCGGTCCGGTGGGAGCGGTTTCCGCCACATCCAGGTACTGCCCACCGACCATGCCCTGTACGCCAGTTGCGGCCGCGAGTTCGGCGGCAGCGGCGAGCACGCCGGCCGGATCGCCGCGCTGCTCGGTGAGCAAGAGCCGGAACGCCTCGGCGTACAGCCCGTCGCCGGCGAGGATCGCGACGTCCTCGCCGAACGCGCGGTGGCAGGTCGGCCGGCCGCGGCGGAGGTCGTCGTCGTCCATCGCCGGGAGGTCGTCGTGGATCAGCGAGTAGGTGTGGATCAGCTCGAGCGCCGCGGCGAGCGGCATCACGCCCTCCGGCTCCCGGCCGATCGCCCGGGCGGTGGCGAGCGCGAGCACCGGCCGGATCCGTTTGCCACCGGCGAGCAGCGAATAGCGCATCGCCTCCTCCAGTCCGGCGGCAGCGGGCTCCGAGGAGAACCGAAGGCCCTCCAGGTAGCGCTCGACATCGGCCCGAAGATGGTCGGGATAGGCCGTGGCGGGGACGGCGGCGCTCGCCACCGGGTCAGGTTCTCGTTCGCACGGCCGGCACGCAGCCGGCCGTCACGCGGCGGGCAGGGGCAGCTGACCCGGGAGATCGGGCAGCGGCTCGAGCGCAGCGCGCACGCGCTCATCAGCCTCCGCACCGGCCTGAGCGGCGAGCCGGGCGCAGTCCTCGATCATCGGAACGGCGGCCTGCGAGTCGATCTCGCCGGAGCGCAGCCGCTCGGCCATGTACAGCAGGCGGCCGCTCAGCTCGATAAGGGCATCGGACATACCTTTAGGGTACAGCGCGGCCCTAACCGGCGACGGCGCGCGGGTGACTCAGGCGGCGTCGAGGGCCTGGTTGACGAGCGCGTCGGCCTCGGCGTTCTCGGCCCGCGGGACGCTCCGCACGCGCCACTGCGGGATCTCCTGGAGCGCGGCCATCGCCTCGGTGTGCAGCGGGCGCATGGCCGGGTGCTTGACCCGGTAGACGCCGTTGATCTGCTTCGCCACCAGCTCGGAGTCGTTGACGATCTCGAGCTCCGTCGCACCGTGCGCCGTCGCCGTCTGAACGCCGCGCAGCAGCGCCCGGTACTCGGCGACGTTGTTCGTGGCCACGCCGATCCGCTCGCCGAGCTCCTCGATCACCTCACCGTCCGGGGTCGAGAGCACCACGCCGATCGCAGCCGGACCCGGGTTGCCCCGCGCCCCGCCGTCGACGTGCACGATCAGCTTCCGCCCGGCGGGCGTCAATCGCTCGCCAGCTCGGGCAGCTCCCCGGGAACCCGGGCGCGCCGGCGATCGCGCAGCTCACGCTGACCGCCGGCACCGGAGCCGCGCTCGCGCCTCGAGCCACGGCGGCGGTCGACGATCACCTCGACGTTGTCGTCATCGGCGTAGTAGCGGGTGAGCTTGTCGAACAGCTCCTCCTCCAGCGCCTCTGGGATCACGCAGTAGATCACGTGGCTGATGCTATTCGACGGCGAGCCGCCGAGCCCTCTGGCCGGGACGTCCTGTGCTTCACGCGAACAGCAGGCGGCCGTGCTCGTCGGCGACGGCGTTGGCCTCGAGTTCGCCCGGGTCGAGCTCGGAGAGCTCGTAGCCCTGGCCGGCGCTGCGCACGCTCGGGACCTCGTCGGAGAGGTCGACCTCGTAGCGGTACCAGCACAGCTCCCATGAGACGGTGATCCCGACGCCGCTCGGCGAGGTCGTGAGCGGCCCGAGGTGGACCGCCGGCGCGCCGAGCGAGCGGGCGACACCGGCCACCGTCCGGGGATGCTCGGACTCGTTGAACAGCGCGGCGGCGCTGATCGTCTTCTGCTCGTCGCTCGTCGGGACCGCACGGACATGCCGCGGCTCGCGGATCTCAGAGGCCGGGGCGGCCGGGACGGGATCCGGCGTCGCGCGGCGGCCGGTCGAGCGGCCCTGCCGGCGGGGGCGGGAGCTCTCGCGGCGCCGCCGGGCCGGCGGCGAGGCGGGCGCCGCGGGGTCGTCGAACTCGGCCACCGGCTCGGACGTGGGCTCGGCCGCCTCCTGGCTCCAGGCGTGATCGTCGAGTTCGTCGCGCAGGGTAGGCGGGCTGCCGGGAGCGGCCGAGGGATCCTCGCTGCGGGTGCCGCCGCGCAGACGCTGAAGGAACGAGCGGCGGCGGTCGACGGGGGCGGCGCCATCGCCGTACCCGGTCACCGTGCCGGCGCGGACCCACCCCTCGTGCAGCGCCCGGTCCTTGCACAGCTCGCAGACGTCGCGGCGGGTGGCACCGTCGAGATAGCTCTCGGCGTGCTCACCGCGCAGCAGCGTCCGGCCGCAGACGTCGCAGATCGTGTCCTGGGTCGAGGTGCGGATGTCCCTGGTCGCCATCGGAGTCGCAGCGTACCAGCGCTTTTCGCGCCGCCCGGCAACACAGCGCCCGCGCGGAGGGCGCTCGCGGGTGCCTCAGGCGCGGACCGCCTCGGCCGCGTCGCCGGAGGCGCCGACCACCTTCGACCGCAGGTGGCCGGGCAGCTCCTCGTAGCGCTCGAGCTCCATCGTGTACTCGCCCTGGCCGCCGGTGATCGATCTGAGATCCGGTGCGTAGGAGAGCATCTCGGCCATCGGGACCTCGGCCTGGATCTCGGTCATCCCAGCGCCGACGGGCTCCATCCCCAGCGGGTGTCCGCGGCGGGAGTTGAGGTCGCCGATCACCTCGCCGACCGTGTCCTCGGGGACGTTGATGGCGACGCGCATGATCGGCTCCAGCAGCACCGGGTTGGCCTGCGCGAGCGCCTCGCGCATGGCGAGGAGGCCGGCCATCTTGAACGCCATCTCCGAGGAGTCGACGGTGTGGTAGGAGCCGTCCTGCAGCCGGACGCGGATGTCCTTGACCGGATAGCCCGCGACCGCACCCACGGCCATCGCCTCCAGCACGCCCTTCTGCACGGCGGGGATGAAGCCGGAGGGGATCACACCGCCCTTGATCTCGTTGACGAACTCGAAGCCCTCGCCGGACTCGAGCGGCTCGATCGCGATGTGGCAGTCGCCGAACTGGCCCCGGCCGCCGGTCTGCTTCTTGTGGCGGCCGTGGGCCTTGGCCGGCTTGCGGATCGTCTCCTGGTAGGGCACGCGCGGCGGCTTGAGCTCGACCTCCGCCCCGAACCGCGCCCTCATCCGCTCGACGATCACCTCGACGTGGACCTGCGAGAGCCCGGCCACGATCTCCTCGCCGGTCTGCGGGTCACGGTGGAGGTCGATCGTCGGGTCCTCCTCCTGGAGGCGGCGCAGCGCGCTGAACACCTTCTCCTCGTCACCCTTGCTCTTCGGCTCGACGGCGAACGCCATCACCGGGGTGGGGAGCTTGATGCTCGGCATCGTGATCGGCTCGTCCCGGGCGGCGAGCCAGTCGCCGGCGCGGGTCTCCTTGAGCTTCGCCACCGCGCCGATGTCGCCGGGCCCGAACTCGTCGACGTGGCCGGTGTTCGCGCCCTCGAAGGTGAGCAGCTGGCCGATCCGCTCCTTCGTGTGGGTGCGGGTGTTGAGCAGGTGGGTGTCGTGCTTGAGCGTGCCCTGGTAGACCCGGAACAGGTTGATCCGGCCGGCGAAGGCGTCGGCTCGGGTCTTGAACACGTACGCGAACAGCTCGGCGTCCTCGTCGGGGTTGAGCGTCTGCTCGCCGACCTGCAGACCGCCGTGCTTGACCGGGCTGGGGAGGTCGTCGACGATCGCGTCCAGGAGGCGGTTGGTGGCCAGGTTGCGGGTGGCGATCCCGCACGTCACCGGGAACAGGTGGCCGTGGTTGGTGCCGTCCTTGAGCGCGGTGACGATCTCGTCGTGGCTCAGCTCCTCGCCCTCGAGGTAGCGCTCCATCAGCGCGTCGGAGTTCTCGGCCACCTCGTCCATCAGCTTCTCGCGGTACTCCTGGGCGACGTCCTGGAGGTCGTCGGAGATCGGGATCTCACGGCAGGCGTCGCGCTCGGGGCCGGCGTACTCGTAGGCCTTCATGTCGATGAGGTCGATCACACCGCGGACCTCGTGCTCGGTGCCGATCGGGATCTCGGTGGCGACGACGTGGGGCCCGAAGGCGTCCTTGAGGCTGGTGAGCGCACGGAAGAAGTCGGCCCGCTCGCGGTCGAGCATGTTGACGAAGATGAGCCGGGCGAGGTCGAGCTCGGCGGCGCGCTGCCACAGGCGGGCGGTGTGGACCTCGACGCCCATCAGGGCGTTGATCACGAACACCGCCGACTCGCAGACCCGGAGCGCGCCGAGCGCGTCGGCGACGAAGCTCGAGTCGCCGGGGGTGTCGAGCAGGTTGACCTTCCGCTCCTGCCAGTTGAAGCTCGACAGCGTGGCCGAGATCGACATCCCGCGGGCCTTCTCGTCGGCGTCGGAGTCGGAGACCGTGGTCCCGTCGAGGACGCTCCCGAGCCGGTTCGTGGCGCCGGCCTGGAACAGCAGCGCCTCGTGCAGGGAGGTCTTGCCACTTCCGCGGTGGCCGACGAGCGCCACGTTGCGGATGCGATCCGCGGGCTTGTGCATGCCTGTCTCCTCTCTCTCTATTGCGACAGTGTCGTCACGCTATCGCAACGAAGTTGTCGTTCGCACGTCTTGTTCCGGCACTCGTGCGGCGCTTCGCTGGCGCCATGCCGTCGCCCCCCGCCCGCGATGAATGGCGATTCACCGGCACCCCTGGACGGTCAGCTGCCAAAGTTCGTCTCGCCGAGGTTGCGGGGCGGCAGTTCGGGCGCGTGCGGTGGGATCAGATCCTCGAAGCCGGGGTGAGCGAGAAGACGCTGCGGAGGTGGGTCGGCGACGGGTACCTCGAACGTGTCCTCCCCCGCGTCTACGCCGTCGGCCACACCGCGCCCTCCCTGCACGCGGACCTCGCCGCCGCGCTGCTCTACGCCGGCCCCGGCGCGATGCTCAGTTACGCCACCGCGGTGTGGTGGTGGGGGTGGCTCGACTCCCCCACCGAGCCGATCATCCTCAGCACTCCCCGCCGGGTCGAGTCCCTCCCCGGGATCAAGATCCACTCGCGCCGCGACCACCACCGCGCGTGGCGCCGCGGCCTTCCGGTCACGACCGCCGACCGCACCCTGCTTGATTTCGCGACCGCCGCTCGCCCGGACCGCCTGCGCTTCGTCCTGGCCAATGCCGACTACCACCACGACCTGGATCTCGACGAACTGGACGCGCTGATGGGCCGTGGCATCGACGGGACCGTCGCACTGCGCACCGCCCTCCAGCGCCACCGGCCCGAGCTCGCCCGCACCCGCAGCGAGCTCGAACGTCGGATGATCGCCCTCGCCGAAGCCCACGGCCTCCCGATCCCACGGTGCAATGTCCCCCTCCACGGCCACCTCGTCGACGCGCTGTGGTCGGACGCGAAGCTGATCGTCGAGCTCGACGGCTACGACGGCCATCGCACGCCGGCCCAGCTCCGCGCCGACCACCGGCGGGACCTGGAGCTCCGCGCCGCGGGGTACGTCGTGCTCCGCTACTCGTGGGAGCTGCTCACCCTCCACCCCGAGGCCGTCGCCGCCGACATCCGGCGGCACCTCGCCCTCGGCGACCCGATCAGCTAATCGAGCTCGCCGGCGAGCTTGGAGCGCAGCCGCAGCACGGCCTTGGTGTGCAGCTGGGAGACCCGGGACTCGGTCACCCCGAGGACCTCCCCGATCTCGCGCAGCGTCAGGTTCTCGTAGTAGTAGAGGGCGACGACGAGCTTCTCGCGCTCGGGCAACGCGGCGATCGCGTCGGCGATCCGGTCGCGGAGCTCGCCCTGGTCGACGAGGGCCTGCGGGTCCGGCGCTGCGCGGTCGGGCAGCGTGTCGAGCAGCGAGACCTGATCGCCGGTGGCGTCGGAGACGCTCCACAGCTCGTCGAGCGCGACGATCGTCGAGTTGGAGATCTGGACGAGCGCGTCGTGGAAGTCCGAGACGCTCATCTCGAGCTCGTTGGCGAGCTCCTCGTCGGTCGGCGCCCGCTGGAGCTTGGCCTCGAGCTTCATGTTGACCCGCTCGATCTCGCGGGCGCGGGCGCGCACCGAGCGAGGCACCCAGTCCAGGGTGCGCAGCTCGTCGATGATCGCGCCGCGGATGCGGGTGATGGCGTAGGTCTCGAACTTGATCTCGCGACTGAGGTCGAACCGCTCGATCGCGGAGATCAGGCCCCCGAGCCCGTAGGAGATGAGATCGCTCTCCTCGACGTGCGCGGGCAGGCCGGTGCTCATGCGCCCGGCGACGTACTTGACCAACGGTGAGTAGGCGACGACCAGCCGCTCACGCGCGCGCTCATCGGAGGTGTCCTTGTACCTCCTCCAGAGGTCGCGGAGCTCAATCGCTTTGACGTTGGTTTCCAGAGTCTCCTCGTTTCCGCTGGTCAGGCTCGCGGATGAGCGCCCACATACGCCTCTCGGAGACGTCCCGACTCAACACGAGTGTAGACCTGGGTGGTCGAGATCGTCGCGTGCCCGAGCATCTCCTGGATGACCCGCAGGTCGGCGCCCCCGTCGAGCAGATGGGTGGCGAACGAGTGCCGCAGCGCATGGGGATGGGCGCCGGCCAGCGCCGGGACCCGCGCGGCCGCCTGGCGCGACCAGGTCCGCAGCCTGCGGCGCACGTCGGAGGTGCCCAGCGCGCGGCCCGACTTCGACAGGAACAGCGCGCGGTCCTCGCCGGCGGCGAGCGTCGGCCGGCCGCGGGCGAGATAGCGTTCGATCGCCTGCACGGCGTGCTCGCCGACGGGCACGATCCGCGTCTTGCCGCCCTTGCCCTCGACGCGCACGGCCTCGCCGTCGAAGTCGAGCGACTCGAGCTGGAGGTTGACGAGCTCCTCGGCCCGCAGCCCGGAGCTGTAGGCGAGCTCGAACAGCGCGCGGTCACGCAGCTCGAGCGGCGTCGTAGCCGGGATCCGGTCGAGCAGCGCCGCGATCTCGTCGGGACGCAGGACATCGGGGAGGTTGCGGGGCCGCTTCGGCGCGCTCATCAGCTCGGCCGGATTCTCCTCACGGCGGCCGAGCGCCACCTGCACTCCGAACAGCGCCCGGAGCGCGGCGAGCTTGCGGGCGATCGTGCTCGGGGCCTGCCCGCGCCCGGAGAGGGCGGCGACGTAGCGCCGGAGGGCCCGGTGGTCGACGCGCTCGGGCGCAAGCCCGGCCTCGTCGGCCCAGGTCGCGAACTGGCGGGTGTCGATCCCGTAGGCACGCCGTGTCTTCTCGGCCACGGCCCGGCGGACGAGGTCCTCGTCGAGCGCGCGCAGCGCGGAACGCCAGCCCTCGGTCAGGCCGTCCCCGGTGTCCCCCACGATTGGCTGCTCGGTCATCGACATTGCGCACCCGCTATTCGTCGTCAAGGCCCGGCAACCCTGCAAATCGCCCCCCTGTGCCCCACCGCGCGATCAGTCGACGTGAACCAGCGTCCCGATCGGCGTGTAGGGATACACCTTCGCCGCCGATGCCAGGTCCATCTCGACGCAGCCGAGGCTCTGCGGGAACCCGTACTGGCCGCGGGTGAAGGCGTGGAGGGCGTCGCCCCCGTTGAAGTACGAGACGTACTGGATCCCGGGGTCGCTGTAGTGGCTGCCGTCCGGGTTGGTGCCGCTCATCGTCGTCACCGGAACATGCTCGAACACCGGATAGGTGCCGCTGGCGGTGGGAGCGGAGGCAATCCCGGTGTTGACCAGGGCGGTGGTGGCCACGTGGGCCGCTGTGCCACACGCTCAGTGACTGGGGGCTCGCCGCCTTGTCGACGCTGACGAACGTGTAGCCGAACGTGGACTCCTTCCCGCTCGAGGCGGCGGCGAACAGCGTCTTCCACACGCTCGGCCCGGCGACGCCGTCGGTGGTCAGCCCGTGGTCGTTCTGGAAGGCCATCAGCGCGCCCTGGGTCATCACGCCGGCCGAGCCGGGGGTCCAGAAGCTGCGCAGCGCTGACGGGACGTTGCCGTAGCGCCAGTCGAAGCTGCCGGCCGGCGGCTTCACGGCGGCGGCCTCCTGATCGATCATGCTGCCGCCGACCGAGCCCTTCGGTGTGAATCGCAGCGGCAGATAGCCGAGCTGGGCGAGGATCTGCTGGAGACGGAGCGTCGAGCCCGGCGGAACCTTCCACGAGGCGGTGCTGGACGTCGCGGTCTGGGCGCCGCCGACGAGGCGGACGCCGCTCGGCAGCCCGACCGAGACGTTGGCGCCGAGCCCGTAGCCGTAGCCGGAGGGCGTGAAGCGGATCGTGTGGCTGTTGAGCAGCGACCATGAGCCGGCCGTGGCGGGAGTCAGCACCGGACGCTGGTTGTGCAGCGCCTCGGCGGCCGGCTTGGAGAAGGTGAGGGTGAGCGGGGTGTCGGGTCCGATCGCGGTCCCGGGGGCCGGATCGACGACGCCGCTGGCGGCCGCGCCGGCCGGGAACCAGCTCACCGTGGCCGGCGAGGAGGTCTCCCAGGTCCGCGGGACCGCGGCCACCGAGATCGTTCCGGCGTCGGCGTTGCGGTGCAGGCGGACGACGGTGAGGGGCTTCGACAACGTACGGCGGGTGAGGCGGCCGTTGCCGTAGCCGTAGGAGATCGCCTGGACCGGCGACTTGAAGCGCAGGACGATCGGCTCGCCGGAGCGCAGCGTCAGGTAGTGGGTGCGGAGGCTCGCGCTCGGTGTCGTCAGCGTGAGCGTGAGATGCTCGGTCGAGCCGGCGACCCACGCGGCGGGCGCCGAACGCTTGACGGTGACGTCGAGCGAGACCTGCTCGCGGGCGCGGACCAGCCGGTCGGGCCAGATCTGATTGCCCTGGACGTGAACCGGGATCGGCTTGGCGTGGGGGCCGGTGACGGCCGAGGCCTTCTCGATCGAGCCGCCCCCGAACGGCATCTCGACCTTGGCCAAGGCGCTTCCGTCGGCGGCAAGGGTGGCGTGCGAGGAGCTCAGGAGCAGCACCCCGGCTCCGACGAGGAGCACCGCGAGCAGCAGAATGCCCCCCGACGATGTAGCGCGCACGGCGGTTCGGGGCGTTGACGAACGAGCCGAGCCCTCGATCGGCCTTCAACGTCGGCCCGTCGGGCGAACCGGCGGGACGAAGATACGAAACACGCGCCACCTGACAGAAAATGCTAGCGGGCGCCGTGGCGCCCGCAAACTGCGGAGCTTCAGAACGCCGATCTGCAAGCCATCTTGCGCGCGCGCTCAGCGCGCCCCGCCGTGGCGGGCGAGCCGACGATCGAGCTCCCGCAGCACCCGTTCGCGGGCGGCGTGGGCCGACTCGTACTCACGCAGATGGCGCAGCGCGGGCTCGTCGAGCGAGGAGATCAGCTCGATCAGCTCGCCCTCGCTGACGTCCTCGGCGAGCGACTCACCGCCGGCCTCCGGGGCACGGCGGACGCTCGGGCTGCGGCGCAGGAACTCCTCCACCTCCCGCTCGTAGCGGTAGCCGTCCTGGCCAGTGCCGAGCAGCGGGCGCAACCGCTGGTGGGCGCGGAGCTTCAGCACGGCCTCGCGGGTCGTGTAGCGGAGCGTGAACCCGCTCGCCTTCAGCCGGCGGTTGTCGAGCCCGCGGCCGGCCCGCAGCGCGCGGAGCAGCTCGACCGGGACGGGCATGCCGATCCGGCGGAGCTGGATCGCGGTGAAGATCGTCCCCCACGGCGGGAGCACCGGGAGCAGCGGCTTGCCGAGCAGCGACGCGACCTCGGACAGGGCGAGCACGCCGTCGGCGGCGGCGTTGAAGGTCCCCGGCAGGTCGCGGCCGGCGGCGTGGTGCAGGGCGCCGACGGCGTCCTCCTCGTGGATGAACTGACAGCGCGGGTCGAAGCCGAGGATGCGCCGGGATCACCGGGAGGTTGAGCAGCGCACCGAACGACGAGCGGACCTCGGTGCCGAGCTCATCGGCGAGGCGAAGTACGGTGACGGTGACCCGCGGGCGGGCGGCCGCGAACTCGGCCACCACCGCCTCGGCGGCACGGACATCGCGCTCGATCGCGGTCCGCGGTGCGTCCGACGGGGTGACCGACTCGGTGAGGAACTGGGGATCCCGCGGGTCCGAGCCGTAGGCGTGAGCCGAGGACTTGAACACGACGCGCTCGATCTGGAGCTCCGGAGCGGCGCACGCCTCGAGCAGCTTCCGAGTGCCCTCGACGTTCACCTCGTGCGCACGGGACAGCTCGGCCTGCTGGGGTCGGCGAGCAGCCGGGTGTCGACGACGGTGTCGATCGCGGCCGCGGCGAGGATCCGCTTGAGCAGCGCGGGCTCCAGATCGAGCCGGACGAACTCCGTGCGCAGCAGCTCGTGACGCGGATCCTGGAGGTCGACGCCGACGATCGCCTCGACGTTCCGATCGCGCTCGAGCCGCTGGGCGAGCCGACCGCCCCAGGGCGTCGACACACCGGTGATGAGGATCCGTCGTCCGGCCATCTCAGTGGACCACGTCTAGCCGAGCCACACGCTGCGTCGCGCGGACACCATCTCGAGCAGGTTCTCCTGGATCAGGGCCCGGATCTCCCCCGCCAGCACCCCGAGCTCCGCCGGCGACGGGTCGGGGTCGATCTCCACGGGCTCCAGGAAGCGGATCCGGAACTTCGCCGGCAGCGGGACGGGCGAGGCGAGCGGGAGCCGTGCGAGCCGACCGAGCGATCCCAGCCGGCCGAGAGCCCCGGTCCCGGCGGCGCCCGCGCGGCCGAGCCGGGCGACGATCGGCGAGGCCTCCTCCCCGCCGAGCAGCGCAACGGGGACGATCGGCACCCCGGCCCGGCCGGCCACGCCGGTGAACGAGCCGTCGAAGTCGTGGAGCAGGTAGCGCCGACCGAGCGCCTTCCCGGCGCCGGGGCCCTCCGGGAAGCTGAGGACGAGCTGCTGCTCGTCGAGAAGCAGGCGGTGGAGGTTGGCCGGGTGCGCCGGGACGCCGCCGAGCTTCACCACCGCCATGCCGAGCCCGGGAACGCCGGTGAGCCCGTTCTGGACGCTCAGCTGGACCGGCCGGGCCCGGGGATGCTCGTCGGCCACCGCCTTGGTGATCATCGCGACGTCGGTCGGCAGCCCTCCCGCGCGGTTGGCCACGAGCAGGGCTCCGCCCTCGTCCGGGACATTCTCCAGTCCCTCGACCTCGACCCGGAACCAGTAGTGGTAGAGGAAGTCGAGCAGCACCCGGTCGACCGCGAGCTCGACGCGGCGCGAGCGGCCCCAGTCGGTGAGGTCGCGCTCGGGCTCGAGGCCGGGGAGCTCGTCCCGGAGGTCGACCGGGACCGGGAGCGTGGAGCGGTCGGGTCCCACCGCGGAGAACTCCGTGGTGGCGTCGTCGTCGCTCACGCCGGTTCCACCTTCCGGGCGCGTATCGCTGGATCCTTGCGGCGCCATCGCGGGCGATTCTCTCACGGCCTCTACCGGACGGCGGGGCGCTCCCCGGCCGGGGCGATCACTGGGTGATCGCGCCCTCCGCGGCGCTGCCCACGAGCTTGGCGTACTTGGCCAGGGCGCGACCGGGGTACGGCCGCTCCGGCGCCCGGTACTGCGCGACGCGCTCGGCGATCTCCTCGTCGGACAGGGCGACATCGAGCCGGCGAGCCTCGACGTCGAGCGTGATCTCGTCGCCGTCCCGGATCGCCCCGATCGGACCGCCGCGGACCGCCTCGGGCGCGACGTGGCCGGCCATCAGCCCCCGGGTGGCACCGGAGAACCGGCCGTCGGTGAGCAGCGCGACGTGCTCGCCGAGGCCCTGGCCGACGAGCGCGGCGGTGACGGCGAGCATCTCCCGCATCCCGGGGCCGCCGGCCGGACCCTCGTTGCGGATCACGACGATGTCGCCGGCCTCGATCTCTCCGGCGGTGACGGCGTGCATCGCATCCTCCTCGGACTCGAACACGCGCGCCGGGCCGCTCTGGCGCCGGCGCTCGTAGCCGGCGAGCTTGACGACGCAGCCCTCCGGCGCGATGTTGCCGTGGAGGATGGCCAGCCCACCGGTGGCCTTGATCGGGTCCGTCAGCGGGCGGACGACCTGCTGGCCGGGCTTCTCGCTCGCGTCGTCGGCGATCTCCCCGACCGTCCGACCGGTGACCGTCGTCGCCGCCGGTGTGAAGCAGCTCGGCATCCTTCAGCCGCTTCATCAGCAGCGGCACCCCGCCGGCCTCGTGGAGGTCAGGCGCCACGTACTGGCCGCCGGGCTTGAGGTCGCAGAGCAGCGGCGTGCGCTCGCTGATCACGTCGAAGTCGTCGATCGAGAGCTCGATCCCCATCTCCTGGGCGATCGCGAGCAGGTGCAGCACGCCGTTCGTCGAGCCGCCGCTGGCCGCGATCGCGGCGATCGCGTTCTCGAGCGCCTCGCGGGTGATGATCTCGCGCGGGCGCTGACCGCGGGCGAGGACATCCATGATCAGCTCGCCGGCCCGCTCGGCGACGTCGGCCTTGCGGGCATCGACGGCGGGGACGAGCGAGAAGCCGGCGGGCGAGATCCCGAGGACCTCGAACGCCATCGCCATCGTGTTGGCCGTGAACTGGCCGCCGCATGCGCCGGCGCCGGGCGATGCGACGTCCTCGATCTCCTTCAGGCCCGCGTCGTCGAGGGTGCCCGCGGCGTGCGCGCCGACCGCCTCGAACACCTCCTGGATCGTCACCCGCTCGCCGTGGAGGTGTCCGGGGAGGATCGATCCGCCGTAGAGCATCAGGCTCGGGATATCGAGCCGGCAGAGCGCCATCACCGCGGCCGGGATCGTCTTGTCGCAGCCGGCGATGGCCACGACGGCATCGAACATGTGGGCGTCGACGACGAGCTCGATCGAGTCCGCGATCAGCTCGCGGCTGACGAGCGAGGCCCGCATCCCCGGCGTGCCCATCGTGATCCCGTCCGAGATCGCGATCGTGTTGAGCTCCATCGGGGTGCCGCCGGCCGCTCGGATCCCCTCCTTGACCTTCGCTCCGAGCGCGCGGAGGTGGAAGTTGCACGGCATCGTCTCGATCCACGTGTTGGCCACCGCGATGATCGGCTTCGCCAGCGCCTCCTCGTCGAATCCGATGCCCTTCAGGTACGCGCGGGCGGCGGCGCGCTCGGGCCCTCGGTCAGGGCGCGGCTGCGGTGCTTGAGGTCGAAGGCGTCGGTCATGGAGTCGTCTCCCCGGTTGCGGGTCAGGTGGGACGGCGAGCGGCGGGCTCGGCGCTCGGTGGGCGCTAGCTGGGACTGTCGACGCGATCGGCGCCGGCGTCGGTGCGACGCATCCGCTCGCGCTCCCACTGGGCCAGCCGCCACAGGTCGCGGCGTACGGCGGCGGGGTCGAGCTGACGGCCCGGCAGGTGCATGTTGGCGGTGGCGATCAGGCGGCGCTCGTCGCCGGTGAGCGCCATCCACTTGGCGAGCACGTCGTCGGAGTCGGGCAGCCGCGAGCCGACCCGTAGGGCCGGGTCTCGTCGGGGAACTCGATGCAGTACTCGCTGAGCAGCCGGTGGGTCTGGACGAGATAGGCGACGACCGGCTTGTGGGGGTAGATCAGGTACGCGTACGGCGCGCCGCCGGTGTCGTGGCGGTGCCGCCGGGCCGTCGCTCTGGGAGCCCCACACGCGGAGGAAGCCGAGGTCGCGGTACATCGCCCACTCCTCCTCGTCGACGCACGAGCGCAGCAGCTCGCGCGCCCGCTGCTCGGCCCGGCGCTCGCGGCCGGGATCGAAGGCCAGGCCCTGGACCCGCCGCCGGCGGGCGCGATGGCGGCTCCACGCCTCCTCGAGCGCGGGGGATGATCAGGTCGGAGAGCAGCGCGAGCGCGACGAGCGCGGTGGCCGCGAGCGCGAGCAGCACGGCTCTACCTGCCGCCGGCGGCCCGCGGGAAGAAGATCACGCGCTCGGCGTCCCGGGGGATCTCGGCGAACGAACGGACCATGCGCGCCTCGCGCTGGCCGGTGGCGGAGGTGAGCGGGACGGCGGCCCACAGGCCCTCGTCGAGCTGGCGACGGAACTCGCGCACGAGTGCCTCCTCCTCCTCGGTCTTCGTCACGTCGCCCTCTGCGATCAGCACCTCGCCGTGACCGGGCTTCATCCTCAGAAAGCGCACAGGGCGATTATGTCAGAGGGTCGATGCGACGGACGAGGCGGCCGGCGCCGGCGGCCGGAGCCCCGGCCAGGACGTCGACCGGGCCGGCGCCCGCGCCGATCGCGGTGCAGGCCGTCCCGGACGGCGGCGGAGGCGAGCGCCTTCGCCGCGCGAGCCGCGGCGAGGGGGTCGTCGCCGGCAGGCGAGACGGGCGGCGAGGACCGAGGAGTGCGTGCAGCCCGAGCCGTGGGCGGCGCCGGTGGGGTGCCGGGGACCCGGGATCTCGGTCGCCGTCACACCGTCGAAGAACAGGTCGCTCGCCCGTTCGCCGGTGCCCGCCGGTGATGACCACGATGCTCCGGGCCGAGAGCGTGGAGCGCGCGGGCGCAGGCGCTCGGCCTCGCCGCGGATCCTCGGGGCCGTCCGGCCGCGATACCCGTCCGCGCCCACGAGCGCGCGGGCCTCGGCGAGGTTCGGGGTGATCACCGTCGCCCGCGGCAGCAGCGCCGACGAGCGCCTGCCGGGCGCGGCGGCTCGAGCAGCGCCGCCCCGGACTCGGAGACCATCACCGGGTCGAGCACGACCGGCGTTCCGGACGGCAGCAGCGCCAGCGCCTCCGCCGACCGCGGCGATCGTCTCCGCGTCGGCCGAGCATCCCGATCTTCACCGCGTCGACCCCGATGTCCTCGGCGACCGCGCGCACCTGGGCGACGATCACCGCCGGCGGGATGTGCTCGACGGCGCTCACGCCGACGGTGTTCTGCGCCGTGATCGCGGTGATCGCGGTCATTCCGTGGACTCCGCAGGCCGCGAACGCCTTGAGGTCGGCCTGGATGCCCGCCCCACCGCCGGAGTCCGAGCCGGCGATCGTCAGCAGGCGCGGTGGGCGGTGCTCGCCGGTCATCGGGCTCACGGTCGCACGGCGAACCTCCCGCCCGGCTCGCGGACGATGTGCCCGGCGAGCTCGAGCGCGGCGAGGGCCGCGAGCCCCGCGGAGGGGTCGAGCCCCGCGCGGACGACGGCCTCCTCGGTGCCGAGGCCGTCCCCGAGGGCGGCGAGCAGCGGCCCGTGCCCGGGGTCGAGCGGCGCCCGGGGGCCACGCGGGACGCTCCGGGCGTCCGGTCCGAACACGGCATCGAGCACGTCCTGGGCATCGCGGACGATGCTCGCCCCGTCGGCGATCAGCCGGTTCGGGCCCTCGGCGGTCCGGCTCGTCACCCGGCCGGGCACGGCGCCGACCGGACGGCCGAGCCCGCCGGCCACCCGGGCGGTGACGAGCGCCCCGGAGCGCGGCGCGGCCTCGACGACGACGGTCATCGCGGCGAGCCCGGCGACGATCCGGTTGCGGGCCAGGAACCCCCACCGCCGGGCGCCCGCGCCGGGCGGCAGCTCGGACACGACCGCCCCGCGGGACCGGATCCGGGCGTGGAGCCCGCGGTGGGCGGCCGGGTACGGGCGGTCGGCGCCCCCGGCCAGCACCGCGACCGTTCCGCCCGGGTCCCTCGAGCGCCCCGGCATGCGCGGCGGCATCGACGCCGAGGGCCATCCCGCTGACCACCGCCACCCCGGCGGCGGCGAGGTCCCGGGCGAGCGCCCGCGCGACCGCGGTGCCGTAGGGGCTCGGCCGGCGGGTGCCGACGACCGCCACCGGTGGCTCGGCGACCATCGCCCGCAGACACCCGGGCGCCCCGGCGACGAACAGCGCCGCGGGCGGCGCGGACAGCTCGTGGAGCGCCGCCGGGTAGGCGGCACGGTGCCGGCAGAGCGAACTGAGCCCGGCCGTGGCCGCCGCCTCCCGGACCCGCGCCGGATCGAAGTCGACGTGCTCCGTCCCGCACCGCCTCGCCGTCGGCGCCCGCCACCGCCGCGATCAGCTCCGCGTCGTCGAGCGCCAGCAGCTCGAGCGCCCGCGGACGCACGCGGTCGAGGTGGCCGCCGAGCCGGTCGAGCAGCCAGGCGCGGCGCAGGCAGGGATCGCAGGCGTGATCGGATTCGTCCGGCATCGGCTCACGCCGCCGACTCGAGCGGCTCGCTCGGCGCCGCGGCGACGCAGCGCGAGGCGCGAGCAGGACGTCCTCCTCGCTCACCACGCTCGTGGCCGCGGAGATCGGCGATCGTGCGGGCGACGCGGAGGACCCGGTGACGGCCGCGGGCGCTCAGCATCCCGGCGGCGTACGCCCGGCCGAGCGTCGCTCGGCGCCGGTCGTCGAGCCGGACGTGGCGGCGCGACGAGGCGGCCGTCCATCTCGCCGTTGCAGCTCGCGCCGGTGCCGGCGAGCCGGCGGGCCTGGCGCGCGCGGGCCTCCGGACCCGCGTCGGCGACGCGCCGCCGTGTCGTCGAGCGGCGGCGCCCGCAGCTCGCGGTTCGCTCGGCCGGGTCGACGGTGACGAGCAGGTCCATGCGGTCGAGCAGCGGCCCGCTCAGCCGGCGGCGGTGGCGCCGCAGGTCGGCCTCGCCGCACGTGCAGCGGTCCTCGACCCCGGCAAACCCGCACGGGCATGGGTTCGTGGCGGCCACCAGCATGAAGCGCGTGGGAAACCGCAGCGCCCGCTGACCGCGGACGATCGTCACCGCGCCGTCCTCCAGCGGCTGGCGCAGCGCATCGAGCGCGGAGCGCTGGAACTCCGAGAGCTCGTCGAGGAACAGCACGCCGTGGTGGGCGAGCGTCGCCTCGCCGGGCCGCGGCGGCGAACCGCCGCCGACCAGCCCGGCGGCGGAGATCGTGTGGTGCGGGGCGCGGAACGGCCGGGCGGTGATCAGGCTCGCCGGTGCCGAGCCCGGCGACGCTGTGGATCCGGGTGACCTCGATCGCCTCGGCCCGGGTCATCGGCGGCAGGATCGACGGGCAGCCGGCGGGCGAGCATCGTCTTGCCGGTGCCGGGCGCGCCCTCGAGCAGCAGGTTGTGCGCCCCGGCGGCGGCGATCTCGAGCGCCAGCAGCGGCGTCCGGTGGCCGCGCACGTCCTCGAGGTCCGGCGCTGCGCGTCCGGGCGGCCGACGCGGCGCCGGCGCCGGCGGCCGCGGCGGGCGCACGGCGCCCGGCGAGGACCTCCGCCGCCTCGCGCAGCGTCGACGGCCGGCGACCACCTGCAGGCCCTCGACCAGCGCCGCCTCGCGCGCCCGCTGCGCGCGGGACGATCAGGCGGGTCAGTCCGCTGCGCCGCGCGCCCTCGGCGACGGCCAGCGCGCCGGGGGTGTCGCGGAGCTCGCCGCCGAGCGAGAGCTCGCCGAAGATCGCCCACTCGGCCAGCTCGGCGCCGGGAGCTGGTCGCTGGCCGCCAGCAGCGCGAGCGCCAGCGCAGCGTCGAACCCGGGGCCGACCTTGCGCATGAACGCCGGAGCGAGGTTGGCCGTGATCCGCCGATCGGGGAACCGGAAGCCGGAGTTCTGGATCGCGGCCCGGACCCGATCGCGGGACTCGCGGACGGCGACATCGCCGAGGCCGACGATCGCGAACGACGGCAGGCCCGGGCGGATGTCGACCTCGACCCACACCTGGCGCGGATCGATCCCGTCGATGGCGAACGTCGTGGCGCGGGCGAGCACGCTTCGACGCTACGCCCCGGACCGTGTGACGTGTGCTGTCCCGCCGCGTGCCAACTCTGTGCCAATCGAAGCCGCCAGATGTGCACGGAGTTTCAACACTCGCCACTGACACGTCACGAGTCTCGGCGTAGCGTGGCGGCGTGCCCGCAGACCGACCGCGCCAGCACCTCGGACAGCGCGGCGAGCAGCTCGCCGCCGAGCACCTGCTGCGGCGCGGCTACACGATCCTCGATCGGAACTTCCGCACCCGGTGGGGCGAGCTCGACATCGTCGCCGCGGCGCCGGGCGCGATCGTGTTCTGCGAGGTCAAGACGCGCGGCGTGCGCCCGGCCCACGGCGGCCCGCTCGAGGCGGTGCACCCGCGCAAGCGCGTCCAGATCCGGCGGATGGCCGGCCGCTGGCTCGCCGACCCGCCGCGACCGGCCGTTCGGCGCCGATCTGCGCTTCGACGTGATCGGCGTCACGATCGACCGGGCCGAGCCGGCTGGTCAGCCTCGTGCACCTCGAGGGGGCGTTCTGAGCGGCGTCCGCGTGGCGACGGCGGAGGGCCGCGCCGAGCGCTCAGCCCGCGCTGAGCAGCCCGAGCTGCTGGTAGGCGATCGACTGGAACGACAGCCGGTGCAGCGGCGAGACGCCCCGCTGCTCGATCGCCCGGCGGTGCTCGGGCGTGGCGTAGCCGACGTGCTGGGCGAATTCCCAGCCCGGATGCGCGGCGTCGGCGCGGCGCATGTAGCGATCCCGGGTCTCCTTGGCCAGCACCGAGGCGGCGGCGATCGCGGCGCTCTTGGCATCGCCACCGACCACCGCCCGCTGCGCGTGCTCGAGGCCCGCGACCGGAAAGCCGTCGCTCAGGCACAGGCACTCCGGGCACGCCACCCGCGCGAGCGCGTCGCGCAGCGCCTGGAGGTTGGTCACGTGGAGGCCGCGGGCGTCGATCCCGGGCGCGCAGCGCGAGACGATCGCCACGCGGGCCGCGACGCGCAGGATCACCGGGAACAGCGCGGCCCGGGACTCGGGCGTCTGCTGCTTGGAGTCGTTGAGCGCCCCGAGCACGCGCACGTCCGCGGGGCGCAGCCGCTCGAGGTCGAACAGCACCGCGGCGGCGACCAGCGGGCCGGCCAGGCAGCCGCGGCCCGCCTCGTCGGCGCCGGCGACGAAGCGCACCCCGAAGCGAGCGGTCGAACGCGAACAGCTTGGCCGCGCGTACGGCGACGGCCGGCGACCGGTCGCGGCCCTCTAGAGGAAGCCGATCGCGGTCCGGCGGCCAGTAGGTGAAGAAGGCGACGCCGATGACCCATTTGTCGGGGACGGGTCCCCAGAAGCGGCTGTCATCGGAGAGGCCACGGTTGTCGCCCATCATGAAGTAATCGCCGGGCGGAACGGTGATCGTTTGCCGGAACGTGCAGCTTCTCCGCCGCCGCACGGCGCGATGTAGGAGTCCTTCTCGCGGACGCCGTTGCGGATCACGTGGCCGTCGATGATCGAGATGCGATCGCCGGGTCCGCCGACGACGCGCTTGATGAACGTCTGGCTGGACTCCGTCGGCGTCGGCTGCGCGCACGGCGCGGCGTGGCCGGGGCCCTGGTTGGGGTTCCCGCACACGCCGTCGCCGAGGTCGGCGCCGTGCGGCGGGTGGAAGACGACGATGTCGCCGACGCTCGGGTGGTCGATCAGCCGGTTGGTCAGGACGCGCTGGTCGATCTCCAGCGTCGGGATCATCGAGCCGCTCGGGATCCGGTACGGCTTGACGACGAAGGCCTGGATCAGCAGCGCGAGCCCGACGGCCACCGCCACGGTGATGATCAGCTCGCCCAGCGACTTCACGGGACTGCGCTTCTCCTGGTCTGACGCGGCCATCGCCGCCCGATCGCTCACGGTCGCCGCGGCGATCGGTCGCGCGTCGTCGACGGCCGCGCGGCGGTCACTCTGATCCGGCGTCGGCGGGAGCTTCGGCGCCGGTGTCGGCGCGTCCTCGGCTGGGGCCGCCGCCTCGGCCGGCGCGGAGCCTCGGCGGCCGGAGTCCTCGGGAGCGCGTCCTCGGCGGGGTCCGACGGCGGTCTCGACTCGGCGGCTGCCTCGCCGTCGACCGCCGCTTCGACTCGGTGCCGTGGAGCAGCTCGCGCTCGACGGCCACCTCGGGCGTCAGCGGACCGGCGCTCGCGCACGCGGGCGCGCTTGCCGACCCGACCGCGCAGGTAGTACAGCTTGGCGCGGCGGACGTCGCCGCGGGCGGCGACCTCGATCCGCTCGATCTTCGGCGAATGCAGCGGGAACGTCCGCTCCACGCCGACGCCGAACGACTGCTTGCGGACCGTGAACGTCTCCCGGGCGCCGTGGCCCTGGCGCTTGATCACCACGCCCTCGAACACCTGGGTGCGGCGGCGGGTGCCCTCGATCACCTGGAAATGGACGCGCAGGCGGTCGCCGGCGTCGAACGCCGGCACGCGGCGGAGCTGGGCACGCTCGAGGCTGTCGATCACGGTGCTCATGGCAAGGTGGGACGTCCTGCGGAGCCGGGATGCTCGGCGGGGCGTCGCAGCGCGTGCTGGAGCGGCCCTGACCCGCGGGGCGGATCATGGTAGCGGGTCGTGTCTCGCAGGCCCGCAGCCGGCTCTGCGCGCGGCGCCACTCCCGGATCCGGGCGTGGTGGCCGGACAGCAGGACCTCCGGAACGCTCCCAGCCGCGCCAGCTCGCCGGGCGCGTGTAGTGGGGGTACTCCGGCGCGCCCTCGAGGGCCGGCTGAACGACTCCTCGACCGCCGAGTCCTCGTGGCCCGAGCGCTCCCGGGAGCTTGCGCAGCACGGCGTCGCAGAGGACCATCGCGGCGAGCTCGCCGCCGGCGAGCACGTAGCGGCCGATCGAGATCTCCTCGGTGACGAAGTGGTCGAGCGCGCGCTGGTCGAAGCCCTCGTAGCGGCCCGCCAGCAGCGTCAGCGCCGGCTCGGCGGCCAGCTCGTCGACGAGCGCGTCGTCGAGCAGCCGCCCGCCGGGCGTCAGCGCGACCACCCGCCGGCGCTCGCGGCAGCGCGACACGGGTCCTCGCCGTAGCGGGCGCGCAGCGCAGCCTCGATCACGTCGACCCGCAGCACCATCCCGGCGCCGCCACCGAACGGCGTGTCGTCGACCTGCCCGGCGCCCAGCGGCGTGTGCCCGCGGTAGTCGACGTAGCCGATCCGGGTCCCGGCGGCCAGCGCGTTGGCCACGTGGCGCTGGCGCTCGAACCACTCGAACGCCCCCGGGAACAGCGTGAAGACGTCGATCTCCACCAGGCTACTCGCGCCGAGGAAGCGCGAGGTCGACGTCGATCCGCCGCCGCTCGACGTCGACCGTCCGCACGGCGTCGCCGACGAGCGGAACGAGCAGCTCGCCGCGCGAGGCCGTCGCCGCGCACCTCGAGCACCTCGCACGAGGGCAGCGCGAGCACCCGGCGCACCGTCCCGAGCTCCCGCGTCACCGTCGCGCACGCGGCAGCCCTCCAGGTCCTCGGCCCACCACTCGTCGGGCCCGAGCTCGGGCGCATCGGGCGCGCGCGCGAGCAGCTCCGTGCCGCGCAGCGCCTGAGCCGCCGCGCGGTCCTCACGCCCGTCGAGGCGCACGATCGGGCGCTGGTCGGTCCCCGCCCGGCGGGCGATCGCCCGACTCGGTCTCGCCGACGCGCAGCACCGTCGCCGAGCGTCGAGCAGCGCCGGCCGCGGCTCGATGCACGTGGAAGCTGCCGTCGAGGCCGTGCGGCGCGCCGACCAGGCCGGCCCGCAGCCACCCGCTCGGCGGCATCGGCATCAGTCGACGATGTCGACGAACACGCGGCGCCGGTCCGCGCAGCCGCGGCCTTGACGAGCGTGCGCAGGGCGGAGGCGGTGCGGCCACCGCGGCCGATCACGCTGCCGTAGTCGTCGGGGGCGACGGACAGCTCGAGCACGATCGTGCCGTCGTCCTCCTGCACCTCGCTGACCTTGACCGTCTCGGGGTGGTCGACGAGCCCGCGGGCGAGATACTCGAGCAGGTCCTTCACCGGCTCGGCGGCCGGCATGCTCAGCTGAGCCCTGGGTGCGCAGCAGCTTGCGGACCGTGTCGGTCGGCTGCGCGCCCCGGGCGAGCCAGTCCTTCACCGCTCCTCGTCGAGCACGATCGTCGAGGGCTCGGTCTGGGCGTTGTAGTGGCCGACGGTCTCGATCACGCGACCGTCGCGCTTGGAGCGCTGGTCGGCCACGACCACCCGCCAGATGGGTTCTTGCGCCCGCCGATGCGGGTCAATCGAAGTCTCACTGCCATAGCGGCCGGGAGGTTAGCGGGTGCGCGCCTCAGCGCGCCTGGCGCATCAGCGCGCCGAGGTCCGGCATCCGCCCCTGGGACACCTGGCGCATCACCTTGCGCATCTGCTCGAACTGCTTGATCAGGCTCTTGACCGCCTGCACGTTGGTCCCGGACCCCCGGGCGATCCGCAGCCGCCGCGAGCCCTTGATCAGCTCCGGGTGGCGCCGCTCCGGTCGGGGTCATCGAGAGGATGATCGCCTGGATCCGGTCGAACTCGCGCTCGTCGACCTTGACGCCGCGGAGCTCCTTGCCCATGCCGGGGATCATCCCCAGCAGCGACTGCAGCGGCCCGAGCCGGCGAACCTGGCGCATCTGGTCCAGGAAGTCGTCGAGCCCGAACTCCGACTTGCGCAGCTTGCGCTCGAGCTCGGCCGCCTGGTCCTCGTCGTAGCTCTGCTGCGCCTTCTCGATCAGGGTCATCACGTCGCCCATCCCGAGGATCCGCTGCGCCATCCGGTCGGGGTGGAACCGCTCGAACTGGTCGAGCTTCTCGCCGGTGGAGGCGAACAGGATCGGCTTGCCGGTGACGGCCTTGACCGACAGCGCGGCGCCGCCGCGGGCGTCGCCGTCGAGCTTGGTCATGATCACGCCGTCGAAGTCGACGACCTCGGCGAACTGCTCGGCGACGTTGACCGCGTCCTGGCCGGTCATCGCATCGACGACGAGCAGGATGTTGTGCGGGACGGTCGCCTGCTTGATGTCGGCCAGCTCCTTCATCAGCTCCTGGTCGACGTGGAGCCGGCCGCTGGTGTCGATGATCAGCACGTCCTTGCCCTCGGACTGCGCGCGGTCGCGGGCCCACGCGGCGATCTTGACCGGATCGCGGTCGGTGCCCTGCTCGTAGACGTCGACCCCGGCCTGGCCGCCGACCTTGATCAGCTGCTCGACGGCCGCCGGGCGGTAGACGTCGCAGGCGGCGACGGCGACCGAGGAGCCGCTGCTCGCGCAGGTAGCGCGCGAGCTTGCCGGTAGCGGTCGTCTTGCCCGAGCCCTGCAGGCCGGCCATCAGCACGACGGTCGGCGGCCGCGGCGAGAAGGTCGAGGTCCCGCGCCGCACCGCCCATCAGCTCGGTGAGCTCGTCGGACGACGATCTTCACCACCTGCTGGCCGGGGTTGAGCTGCCCGATCACGTCCGGCGCCGAGCGCCTGCTCCTTGACCGCGCTGGTGAAGCTCTTGACGACCTTGAAGTTGACGTCGGCCTCGAGCAGCGCGAGGCGGATCTCCCGCATCGCGGCGTTGATGTCGTCCTCGGTCAGCGTGCCCCGGCCGCGAACGTCCGACAGCGTGGCCTGGAGCTTCTCCGCCAGCGAGTCGAACATGGATGGGGAGGCTAGTGGGTCCCACCCGGTGGTACGCGAGGGGTTCCGGGGCGGGCTGGGCCGACGGCACCCGACCGCCGGCCGCCCGGTCCTACCGCGGCGGTGGGGGCCTGATTATCGCCGGGCCCGGATCTGGGCCAGGTTCGCGCCGCTCAGGCGCCGACGAGCGCGCGGGCGAACTCGTCGGCCTGAAACGGCCGCAGGTCCTCCAGCTTCTCCCCCACCCCGATCAGCTTCACCGGGATCCCCAGCTCGCGGGCGATCGCCAGCGCGATGCCGCCCTTGGCGGTCCCGTCGAGCTTCGTCAGCACGAGACCCGGTGACCTCGATCGCCTCGGAGAACAGCCGGCCTGGCGCAGCCCGTTCTGGCCGGTCGTGGCGTCGACGGTCAGCAGCACCTCGTGCGGGGCGTCGGGGATCTGCTTGGCGATCACCCGGCGGATCTTGGCCAGCTCACCCATCAGGTCCTCCTGGGTGTGGAGCCGGCCGGCGGTGTCGACGATCGCCACGTCGGCGCCGTCGCGGATGGCGGTGGCGACGGTCTCGTAGGCGACGGCGGCCGGGTCGGACTCCGGCGCACCCTTGACGAACGCCACCTCGGCCCGCCCGCCCACAGCTCCAGCTGCTCGACAGCGGCCGCCGCGGAACGTGTCGGCGGCACCGAGCACGACCGAGCAGCCCGAGCTCCCGGCGCAGGTGCCAGGCCAGCTTGCCGACCGTCGTCGTCTTGCCGGTCCCGTTGACGCCGGCGACGAGGATCACCGTCGGGCTGGCGGTCGAGGTCGATCGTGTCGGTGCCCGTCCGCGCGATCTCGGCCAGCAGCTCCACCAGCCGGTCGCTCAGCGCCTCGCCGCCGGTGATCGTCGCCGCCGGTGGCCTCCTGCTCGAGCTGTCCGACGACCTGCGGCGGTCGTGCGGGCTCCGACGTCGGCGTAGATCAGCGCCTCCTCCAGCCGCTCCCAGGTCTCGTCGCTGAGGTCCTCGAACAGCGTCGCCTGGATCTCGGAGGTCGAGCGCCTGGCGGGTCTTGCGCAGGCTCTCCCGCAGCCGGCGGAAGCGCCCGACGCGCCGCTCGCCGCCGTCCTCGGCCGCCGGGCCGCCGCCGTCGCGCACGCCGGCGCGACCTCGCCGAGGACGAACAGCTCGTTCCAGTCGCGGGCCACGGCGGCGAGGGTAGACGTCCTGTCGCCGCGCGAAGGGCCGATGGCTGGTGGATGCTGGGCGTGGCGGAGGGCAGGGGGACAGTGTGGACACACGGACCCCTGCCCGACGGCGCGTCCAGCGCCACCAGACGCGGCCCCTACGCGGCGCGGGGCAGCCGGCGGGAGATCACCTTGGAGATCCCGTCGCCCGCCCATCGACACCCCGTACAGCGAGTCGGCGGCCTCCATCGTGCGCTTCTGGTGGGTGACGACGATGAACTGCGCCCGCGACGGAGTACTCGGCCAGCAGCGCCAGGAACCGGTCGATGTTGAGGTCGTCGAGCGCGGCCTCGACCTCGTCGAGGATGTAGAACGGGCACGGCTTGGCCAGGAACACGCTGAACAGGAACGCCAGCGCGGTCATCGACTTCTCGCCGCCGGAGAGCAGCGACAGCCGCTTCATCGCCTTCCCCGCCGGCGTGATCTCGATCTCCACCCCGAGCGATGTCCTCCTCGTCCTCGCCGCGGCTCCGTCGGTCTCGGGGCGTCGGCGTCGTCGGCTCCGACGCGCCCTCGTCCTCGCCCGAGCGTCCTGGCCGCCGAGGACCCGGGCCGGCTCGCGCTCGGAGACCAGCCGCAGCCGCCCCTTGCCGCCGGGGAACAGCTGGGCCGCCAGCTCCTCGAAGTTGGCCGCCGCGGCGGCGAAGGTCTCCTCGAACGTCTCCCGGATCTGCCGGTCGGTGTCGGCGATCAGGCCGTGGAGCTCCCGCAGCGCCGCCTCCAGGTCGCCGCGCTGGCGCTCGAGCTCCTCGACGTGGGCCACCGCCTCGGCGTACTCGTCGGCGGCCAGCGGGTTGACCGGGCCGAGCAGCTCGCGGCGGCGGAGCAGGCGCTCCAGCCGCGTGCGGAGCTGTCTCGCGGTCCTCCTCCTCGAGCGGCTCCTCGGCGGGGGTCGCCTCGAGCTCGAGCCGGCCGGCCACGCCGCCCAGGTCCTCCTCGGCGTCGGCGACCCCGTCGCGGACCCGCTGCGCGGCGACCTCGGCCGCGGTCAGCGCCTCGGCGACGGCGCGCATCTCGGCGTGCAGCTCGGCCTCCGCCTGGGCGCAGCGCCGCAGCTCGGCCGCGACGGCCTCGCCGGCCTGCCGGTCGGCGGCGAGCTCGGCCTCGAATCCGGCCCGTCGCTCGGCGACCGCCTCGCTCGCCGCAGCGAGCGCCCCGAGCAGCCGCTCGAGCTCGGGCAGCAGCGCCGCGTCGGCCGCGAGCGCCGGCGTCGACGCCGCGCGATCCGCGCCGCCCGCTCCGCCCGCTCGCGCTCGCTGCGCTCGAGTGCCGAGCGCTCCATCGCCAGCTCGGCGCTGAGCTGACGGCGCTCGGCCGCCGCCGGCCCCTCGTCGGGCGCCGCGCGCCGGCGCGCGATCTGGGCCGAGATCCGGCGCTGGGCCTCCTCGGCCTCGTCGCGGGCGCGCACCGCGGCCCGGTGATCGGCGATCGCCGCCTCGCAGGCGCGATCGAGCTCCTCGAGACCCTCGATGATGCGGCTGAGCTCGCGGCGGGCCGTCTGCTCGGCCGGAGCCGCCCGCTCGCTGGTCGCGATCAGCTCATCGCGCCGATTGCGCTCCGCGAGCACGCGCTCCTCGCCGTGCGCCGGCGCCTGGCGGAGCTCGCGGGTGCCGGGCGACCACACCCGGCCGTCGCGGGTGACGGCGAGGCCGGCGAAGCGGTCGGGAACGGCGGCGAGCTCCTCGACCACCCAGGCGTCGGCGAGCAGCGTTCCGGCGAGCGCGAGCGGCGCGGTCGCTGCCCCGCACGTGGTCGGCGAGCCGCTCGGCTCCGGCCGCGGGCGCCGGCCGGGGCCGGCGCACGGCGCGCCGGTGCCGGTCGACGAGCGCCCGGCCGCCGTCGCGCGCCCGAGCGGTCGAGCAGGCGACGCACCGCCGTCGAGGTCCTCGACGACCGCGGCGCCGAGGCGGCCGTCGAGCGCTGCCGCGAGCGCGAGCTCGTAGCCCGGGTCGACCTCGAGCTCCTCGGCGAGCGTCGCGCCGCCCGCCGACCGCGGCCGCCTGGCCGCGCAGGAACTGGTTGACCGCGGCGAGCTCGCCGCCGACCCGGGCCGCCTCACGGCGGGCGACCTCGACGGCTCGCTCGGCTCCGCGGACCTCGCCGCGGCGGCCTCGAGCCGCTGCTCGGCGGCCGTCCGCGCGGCGGCGGCCGTCTCGATCGCCGCCTCGCGCTCGGCCCGTTCGGCGAGCGCGGCCTCGAGCTCGCGCTCGAGCTCGCTGAGCTGGCGGGCGAGCTCGGCCTCCCGGTCGCGCTCGAGCGCCGCCAGGCGCCGCTCGAGCTCTCGATCCGCTCGCCGGCGGCCGGGTCCGGGACATCGGCGGCATGCTGGGCGCGAAGTCCGCCAGCACCGCCTCGGCGCGCGTGGACCGATCCGCGACCGTGCGCAGTGCGGTGCGGATGCCCTCGGCCCGGTAGCCGATCCGCTCGGCCGCCGAGGCGGCGAGGTAGCCCCGGCGGGAGAGCTCCTCGCGGTGGGCGCTGCGCGCCGCCAGCGCCTCCTCGGCCCGCTCGCGCTGGTCGGCCACCTCGTCGAGGCGACGCTGCGACGCCGTCGCGCTCGCCGCGCCGGCGGGTCACCTGCTCGGTGGCGTCGGCGAGCGCGGCCAGCTCGGCCCGAAGCCGGTCACGGGCGAGCTCCCAGCGGACCTCGAGGGTCTGACGCTCGAGCCGGGCGTGGAGCTCGGCGGCCTCGGCCTGGCGCTTGAGCGGCCGCAGCCGCGAGCGGGCCTCGCGCTCGACGTCGAGCGCGCGATCGAGGTTGTCCTGGGTGCGCTCGAGCTTGAGCTGCGCGCGGCGGCGGCGCTTGCGGTGCTTGCCGAGCCCGGCGGCCTCCTCGATCAGCAGCCGGCGATCCCGCGGCTTGGAGGTGACGATCGCCTCGACCCGGCCCTGGGAGATCACCGAGTGCATCTCCTTGCCGAGACCGGTATCGGAGAGCACCTCGAGCACGTCGACGAGCCGGCACCGCGCGCCGGCGAGCCGGTACTCGCCGTCCCCGCCACGGTCGAGCCGGCGGACGATCGAGACCTCGGGGGTGCCGAGCCCGAGCCGGCCCTCCGAGTCGTCGAGCACGAGCTCGACCTCGGCCGCGCGCGCGGCCTGTCGCCCGGGGGCGCCGCCGAAGATCACGTCCTGCATCGACTGACCCCGGACCGCGGCCGGAGACTGCTCGCCGAGCGCCCACAGCACGGCGTCGGTGACGTTCGACTTCCCGCTCCCGTTCGGCCCGACGATCACGCTCGTCCCCGGTCCGAACTCGAGCCGGGTGCGGTCGGGGAACGACTTGAAGCCCTTCAGCGTGAGCGATTTCAGATACATGCGAGAGGTCTCGGGTCGGTCGACCGTCGGGGATTGTCCGTGACGGCCCGGTCGGTCAGTCCAGCGCGGCCAGCGCCGCCTGCGCGGCCTCCTGCTCGGCGTCCTTCTTCGACCGGCCCGAGCCCCGGCCGAGCTCGTTGCCCTCGATCCGTGCGCTGACCTCGAACGTCCGCTCGTGGGGCGGTCCCTGCTCGCTCGACCACCTCGTAGACGACGAGCGCGCCCTGGCGGGCGAGCCGCTCCTGGAGCGCGGACTTGAAGTCGACCGGATGCTCGAGCGCATCCGCGACCTCGGGCGCGAACGCGCTCACCACCGCCTGCGCGGTCCGCTCGTAGCCGAAGGCCAGGTAGCACGCGCCGATCACGGCCTCGATCACCGACGCGAGCACCCGCTCGGTGGCGAGCAGCCCCTCGATCGTCGCCTCGGCCGATGCCGGCGCGGCCTCGCGGAGGCGGTCCGGCAGCCCGAGCCGCTCGGCGACGTCCCGGCAGGCGCGGCCCGAGACGGCCTGCGCCCGGATCTTCGTCAGCCGGCCGGCTCCGTAGCGCTCGGCCTCCAGGCGGGGATACAGGTCGGCGGTGATCGCCAGTCCGAGCACGCTGTCGCCGAGGAACGCCAGCCGCTCGTAGGAGTCCGAGCGGCGACTGGTCCACGAGGAGTGGGTCAGGGCAGGGCCGGCGAGCTCGTCCGGCAGCTCGGAGAGCAGCTCTCGGAGCTCGCCCTCCACGCCGGAACCCTGGAGATCGGTCACTCAGTGCTGCGCCCTGGCTCGCCGTCGCCGCGGCCGCCCCGGGGGCGCCGCTGGCGAGCACGAACTCGACCGCCTGTCCGACGGTGAGGATCTTCGCGGCCTGCTCGTCGGAGATCTTCACGCCGTAGCTGTCCTCGAGCTCCTGGACCAGCGTGTACAGATCGAGCGAGTCGGCCTCGAGATCCTCCCGGAACCGCGTCGACTCGGTGATCCTCCCGGGATCGACCTCCAGCTCGTCGGCGAGATGGGCGCGGATCAGTGAGAAGACCTGCTCGCGATTCATGACGCGAATACCGTAGCCACCACGTCGGACGGGCCGCCGACGCCGCCTCGGTCGATTCGTCCGGGCCCGCTCGGATCCGCGCAGCGCGCCCGCCTCGGCGAGCGCGGCGCGCGTGCGGCCGATCACGTCCTCCTCGACGCCGCGGGCGGCGACCTCGATCGCGCGCTGGAACCCGCGACGGGTGAAGCGGCCGTGGGCGACGACGCCGACCTGGCGCAGACCGAGCATGTACGCCCCGCCCGGGCCCTCGGGATCGATCTCCTCGCGCAGCGCGCGCACCGCGGGAGCCAGCAGCAGCCCGCCGAGCTTGGCGCGCAGCGAGCTCGTCGCGGCCGTGCGGATCGCGCGCAGCGTCCGCCCGGAGACGCCCTCGATCAGCTTCAGCGTGATGTTGCCGGTGAACCCGTCCATCACGACGACGTCGGCCACGCCGTCGGTCACCTGCGTGCCCTCGATGTTGCCGATGAAGTTCAGGCCGTCGGCCGCTGGGCCCGGCGAGCGTCTCGTGGACCGCGATCAGCTCCGGCGTGCCCTTCGCGGCCTCCTCGCCGTTGGACAGCAGCGCCACGCGCGGTGTCGGCCGCCCCATCACCGCCTGGGCGAAGGCCGAGCCCATGTGGGCGAACTGGACCAGGTGCTCGGGCCGGCAGGTGACGTTCGCCCCGACGTCGAGCAGCAGCACCGGCGGGGCGCCCGGCATCGGGATCGGCAGCGCCAGCGCCGGGCGGTAGATGCCGCGGTCGCGCTTGAGGTTGAACAGCCCGGCGGCGAGCGCCGACCCGGTCGATCCGCCGGAGACCAGCGCCTGGGCGCGGCCGTCGGCCACGGCGCGGGCGGCCTGGACGATCGAGGCCTCGGGCGTGGAGCGCACGGCGAACGCCGGATCGGCCGCCTTGGCGATCGACACCGGCGCATCGACGACCTCGACGCCGTCGGGGACCTCGCCGATCTGCGTCGGCGTCACCGAACAGCAGCACTCCGAGCCCGCCATGCGCGGCCGCGGCGGCGCCGGCGGCGACCTCGGCCGGGCCCAGGTCCGCTCCGCCGGCGTCGACGGCGACCGTGACCATCGGCCGGCGTCAGCCGGTCGGTGCCGAGGTCCTGCTCGACGACCTCGCGCCCCTTGTACGAGCCGCAGACCGGGCAGACCCGGTGGGGCAGCCGCGGGGCTGTGGCACGTCGGGCACTCGTTGTAGCCCGTCGTCTTCAGCTTGTGCTGGGAGCGGCGCTTGGTCGTGCGGGAGTGAGACTGCTTCTGCTTGGGAACGGCCATGGCGGCGCGGCAGGCTAGCAGGGGACGGGCCGGCCCCGGGCGCGCGGGCCGCGCGCCGCTCAGCCGGGGCTCAGTCGAAGCGGATCTCGGAGAGCTTCGCCCAGCGGGGGTCCGGTTCGCTCTCGTGGTGATGCTCGGGACCCGCGCCGGTTGAGGTTCTCGCCGCAGACCGCGCACAGGCCCGCGCAGTCCGCGCGGCAGAGGATCGTCGCCGGCAGCGCGAGCGCGAGCGCGTCCCGCGCCCAGGCCGCGCAGATCGAGCGACGCCCGTCCTCGACGTAGGGCGAGATCGAGCTCCTCGCCGCCCCCGGGCTGGGAGATCTCGCGGGCGTCGACCGCGAACACCGGGCGGGCGTCGTCCAGGCAGCGCATGCACGGTCCCGCGAGCGCGGCCTCGAAGCGGAGTCGCAGCGTGTAGCCGTCGTGGGTGGTGCGCGAGACGTCGAGGCGCACCGGGACGGCCGGTGGGTCGACGGCGTACTGCTCGCCCCCGAGCTCGAAGGGGTCGAAGGCGACGTGGAGCTCGAGCCGGCGACCCTCGCCGGAGGTCAGCCGCAGCGCGCCCAGATCGAAAACATCGGCAATCAGGGCCATGCTCGGTCCCAGCGTAGACGCTGCCCAAGCCGCCCTCGGAGTCTGCCTCCGGCGCCTCATCGACCATCATCGCATCCCATGTCCACCTGGTTTCGCACCTATGGCTTCGCCGAGATCGTCGACGGCCTCGTCGATCGGGGCCTACCCCCGCGACGCGGACGACGTCGAGATGCTCGCCTGGATGAAGGTCGACCGGGTGCTCAACCTCGTGGACGACGGCGAGTACGACCCCGGCGAGCGGGAGGCGGTCGTCGAGGCCTACGCCGCCGCCGGACATCGAGGAGCAGCGGATCTCGATTCGTCGACTTCGGCAACCTGCCCACCGAGGAGCTCGAGCAGGCCGTCGAATCGTCCTCGGCTGGCTCGCCGAGGGCCACCACTGTATCTGCACTGCCGCGCCGGACGCCAGCGCTCGGCGGTGGTCGCCGCGGGCGTGGTGGCGATCCGCGATCACATGGACCTCAAGGACGCGCTGCGGTTCGTGCACCAGCAGAAGCCGTCGGCCGATCCGCTGCCCCATCAGCGCGCGTGACCTGCGGCGCGTGGTGGGAGACGCGGAGCGCAGCGAGCCGTCAGCCGTGACGATCGCCCGAGGCGCGATCGTGATCGCGGCGGCGCCTGAGAGCTCCTCCGCCGATGGCCCGGCGCCGTGTTCGGCGAGCCGCCGCGCCGCGGGCACCACCCGGGCCTCGTAGGAGCCGACCGTCTCGTTGTAGGCCCGCACCGCGCCGCCGAGACGCGACGCCGAGCGTGCCGAGCAGGCCGGCGAGCCGCACCAGGCGGCGGTGGAGTTCGCCGCCGAGCTCCGCGACCTCGGCCACCGAGCGGGCGACCTGTTCCTGCTGCCAGCCGTGGGCGATCGCACGGAGGATCGCGAGCAGGGTCGTCGGGGTGGCGATGAGCACCCGTCGGGCCATCGCGTCCTCGAGCAGCTCGGGATCGGCCTCGAGCGCGGCGCCGTAGAGGTGCTCGCCCGGGAGGAACAGGACGACGAGCTCCGGCGAGCCCGGCAGTCGCTCGGCGTAGGCGCGGGCCGCGAGCGTCTCGACGTGGACGCGGAGGGCCCGGGCGTGCCCCGCGAGGTGGCGGCGGCGCTCGGCCTCATCGGTGGCGGCATCGGCGTCGAGGACGGCCTCGATCGGCGCCTTCGCGTCGACCACGACCTGAGTCCCCCCGGGCAGCCGCACGACGAGGTCTGGCCGCAGCGGACCGTCGACGCCGGGGAGTGTCACCTGCTCGCTGAAGTCGCAGTGGGCGACCATCCCGGCGAGCTCGACGACGCGCCGCAGCTGCACCTGTCCCCACCGCCCGCGGGACTCGGGCGCCGCAGCGCCCCGGTCAGCGCGCCGGTCTCGGCGCGGAGCTGCTCGCCGGAGCGGACGAGCGCCTCGATCTGCGCCTGCGAGGCTCCCGCGGAGCTCGTGGCGGTCGTGATCGAGACGGAGCAGGTGGCGGTCGAGCCGGGCGAGCTGATCGGCGAGCGGCGCGACGATCTCCTCGGCCCCGTCGCGCGCGGCGGGCCGGGCACGGAGCACGAGCACGGCCGCGGCGGCGCCGAGGACGAGACCGAGGAGCAGCCACAGTGCGCTCATGGCCGAGAACGAGTACCCGGTACGACGGACGGATGAGAGCCCTCGGCCGGGTCCGGCACGTCGGCATCACCCGCCGAGACTGGCCTTGCAAGAATCGTCTCAGCCCATGACCGAGGCCGACATCCGCCGCCGCATCGTCATCCGCGGCGTCGTCCAGGGGGTGTTCTTCCGCGACTGCACGCGTGCCGAGGCCGAGCGCCACGGCGTCGCCGGCTGGGTCCGCAACTGCGCCGACGGTTCGGTCGAGGCGGTGTTCGAGGGGGCCCCGGACGGGGTTCGTGCGCTCGTCGGCTTCTGCCGCCACGGACCGCCGCGGGCCGAGGTCCGGGAGACCGACGTCCGCGAGGAGCCACCGGAGGGTCTGCGGGGCTTCAGCGTGCGGTGAGGGCCCGCACGGCACAGCGGTCCGCGCAGGCGGCCATGTATCGCGCCCAGGCGAGCGGAACGAAGACACGCAGCAGCAGCGCCGAGATCGGTCCGCGAGGGGTGAACGTGTACGTCCAGGTGAAGCGCGCCGTCGCGCCCGCGGCGGCGAACTCCCACTCGCCGACGGCGTGGTCGACGAGCCGGCCGAACGGGCCGCTCAGCGCATCGACCCGGTACGCGAACCGCTCCGGCCGCCGCCACTCACGCACCTCCTCGCGCGCGGTGCTGCCGTCCTCCAGAACGACGGTCCGACGGGAGCCGGGTGTGTCCCACGGGCCGGTGAGATCCCGCGTCGTCCGGACCCCGGGGATCGGGCCCCAGCGGTGGAGCACATGCGGCAGCACATCCTCGGCCACGACCGTGTCGAACAGCCGGGACACCGGGACCTCGGCCTGACGACGGACGGTGTGCGACACCCCGGGCACGGGGATCGCCGGCGCCGGGGTCTAGGAGACCTCGGCCGGCTCGTCCTTGCCCGCGAGCCGGTCGCGGCCGCGCTGAACCGCGGCGATGAACTTCGAGAGGTTGACCTCGAGCGTGTTGAGGATGTCGTCGGCGTAATCCTCGGCGCCGAGACGGATCTCCCGCTCGCGGGCCCGGGCGTCCTCGATGATGTCCTCGGCCGCCCGCTCGGCCTGCTTGGTGATCTCCTCGTCGGAGATCAGCCGCTCCTGACGCTCCCTGGCCTCCTTGACGATCCGCTCCGCCTCGCGCTTGGCCTCGGCGAGCATCTCCTGGCGCTCCTTGACGATCCAGCGGGCCTGCTTGATCTCCTCGGGAATCGTGGCGCGCATCTGGTCGAGGATGTCGTAGATCTCCTCTTTGTCCACGCGGACCTGGTCGGTCAGCGGGACCGGCTTGGCGTTGTGGACGAGATCGTCCAGCTTGTCGATGAGAACCAGGACGTCCATGGCGTTCCCTCTTTCGTCAGCGGCCGAGGCGTTCCTTCAAGGCGGCGGCAACCTCGGGCGGCACCATGTCCTCGATGTTCCCGCCGAAGGTCGCGAGCTCCTTGACTCCGCTCGACCTCACGAAACTGTACTTGGCCGAGGCCATCAGGTACACCGACTCCACGTCCGGCGCCTGCCGGTGGTTGAGCTGATTCATCTCCAGCTCGTACTCGAAGTCCGAGATCGCGCGCAGGCCCTTGACGATCGCGCTGGCCCCTCGCTCGTGGGCGAACTCGACCACGAGGCTGGCGAACGGCTCGACCTTGACGTTGCCGATCCCGGACGTCGCGTCGCTCGACGAACGCCACGCGCTCCTCGGTGGAGAACAGCGTCGTTGCCCTTGCGGATCGGCAGGTTGACGACGGCGACGATGACCTCGCTCGAACATCCGCGCCGCGCGCGAGATGACGTCGAGGTGGCCGTAGGTGACCGGGTCGTATGAGCCCGGACAGATGGCGATGCGGTTTTCAGGGACCATGGATTCGGATCAGGGTGTGGCCGTAGCGGCGCTCGTCGAGGAGGGGAAGCTCAAGCTCGAGCGGGGCCCGCACCGCGCTCTCGGCCACCACCCGCGCATCCGCCGCGAGCACCTCTCTGAGGTCGGCCGAGAGGCGGGAGGCGAGCCTCTCCGCCCGGTCGTATGGGGGATCGATGAAGACGAGATCGTATTCACGACGCTCGCGTGATGCGTGCTTCGAGAAATGCAGCGGCGTCCGGAGCGGTGTCGCTCGGCGGTCAGCCGGGTGGTCCTCAGGTTGCGATCGATGGCCGCGATCGCCGCCGGATCGTTGTCGACGAGCGTCGCCTCCACCGCCCCACGGGAGAGGGCCTCGATCGCGAGCGCGCCCGACCCGGCGAACAGGTCGAGCGCCCGGATCCCGTCCATCGGCCCGAGGATCGAGAACACCGCCTCGCGGACCCGGTCGGCCGTCGGCCGGGTGCGCGCGCCGCGCGGCGCGACGAGCCGCATGCCGCGCGCCGCGCCCGCGATCACCCGCACCGCTCACCCGCACGTGTCACCCGCACCGCATCGCCCGCACGCGCTCACGCGCGGATCGGCGCGCTCGCCTCCACCCCGTAGCCGGGACTCGAGCGCGTCGGCGAGCAGCGCGTGCTCGGGCTCGAGCAGGTCCGGGTCCTCGCCGAGGATCTGCTCGGCGTGGTGGCGGGCGCGCTCCATCAGCTCGGCGTCGCGCGGCAGCTCGGCGACGCGGTACTGGGCCAGGCCGTGCTGACGGGTGCCGACGAGCTCGCCCTCGCCGCGGAGCGTGAGGTCGATCTCGGCGAGCCGGAAGCCGTCGCTCTCGGCGGCCACCGCCGCGAGCCGCTCGGAGCCCTTCGGGCCGAACAGCAGGCACAGCGACGGGTGCCGGCCCCGTCCGATCCGGCCTCGGAGCTGGTGGAGCTGGGAGATGCCGTAGCGGTCGGCGTCCTCGACGAGCATCACCGTCGCGTTCGGGACGTCGATCCCGACCTCGATCACCGAGGTGGCGACGAGCACGTCGGCCTCGCCGGCAGCGAACGCGGCCATCGCGGCCTGCTTCTCGGCCGGGCGCATCTGGCCGTGCATCAGCACGACCCGGAACTCGGCCAGCTCGCCCGTCCGCAGGCGCTCGAACTCGCGCCGTCGCGGCGCGGGCCTGGAGCACCTCGGACTCCTCCACGAGCGGGCACACGACGAACGCCTGCCGTCCGGCCCGGAGCTCCTCGCGGAGCCGCTCGTAGGCCCGGACCCGCTCGGCCTCGGTCGAGCACAGGTGGGTGCGGATCGGCTGACGTCCCCGGGGCAGCTCGCGCAGGACGGTGAAGTCGAGGTCGCCGTAGCCGGCGAGCGCGAGCGTGCGCGGGATCGGCGTCGCCGTCATGTGCAGCACGTGGGGGTTCAGCCCCGCGATGCCCTTGGCGTCGAGCGCGGCGCGCTGGCGCACGCCGAACCGATGCTGCTCGTCGACCACCGCGACCGCGAGCGCGTCGAAGCGGACCGCGTCCTCGAGCAGCGCGTGGGTGCCGACGACCATCGAGCACTCGCCGCTCGCCGAGCTTCGCCAGCAGCTCGGCGCGGCGGCCGGCCGGCGTCGAGCCGGTGAGCAGCCCGACCCGCACCATCTCGGCGCCCATCAACGCCTGGAGGGTGGCGAAGTGCTGCTCGGCGAGGGTCTCGGTCGGCGCCATCAGCGCGGCCTGGAGATCGTGGTCGACGGCCCGGAGCATCGTGTAGAGCGCGACGACGGTCTTGCCCGAGCCGACCTCCCCCATCAGCAGCCGCTGCATCGCGTGTTCGGCGGCGAGGTCGGCGTCGATCGCGCGGACCGCCTGCTCCTGGTCGCCGGTCGGCGGGAACGGGAGCAGCTCCTTCAGCCACCGTTCGGCGAACCGCCGGGGGGCCGTCGAGCACCGGGGCCCGGGTCGCCGCCCGCCGGGTGCGTCGCCGGCGCAGAAGCGCGAGCTGGGCGAGCAGCAGCTCGTCGAACGCGAGCCGGCGGCGGCCGAGCTCGGCGTCACGGTCGGCGTCGGGGAAGTGGGCGGTGCGGATCGCTGCCGGACGGTCCGGCAGTCGCTCCGCGGACTCGGAGCGCGCTCGGCAGCGCCTCGACCCCCTCGGCTATCGATCCCGCGTGCTCGGAGACAAGCGCGAGGATCTGGGTCGAGGTGATCCCCTCGGAGGCCGGGTAGTGCGCGACGGCACCGCCGCTGCTCGGGGCCTCGCCGGTCGGGGCGTGGGCCGACACGCGGAAGCCGCCGCCGGTCGAGCTTGCCGTGGAGGACGAGCCGCGTGCCGGGCGGGTAGCGGCCGGCCAGCCACGGCTGGTTGAAGAACGTCACCTTCACCGAGCCGGTCGCATCGGCCACCGTGGCCTCGACGAGCGGCTTCATCCCCCGCCGGCGGACCGGCCGGGACGCGATCGAGCGGACCTGGACGACGATCGTCGCCGCCTCGTCCGGGATCAGCTCGGTGATCGCCCGGGCCTCGCGCCGGTCCCGGGGCAGGTGCTCGAGCAGGTCGCCGACGGTCTCGAGCTCCAGCACCTTGGCCGCCCGCTCGGCCTTCGCTCCGGGGAGCTCCAGTGGCTGGGCGAGCAGCGAGGGCCGCGGGTAGCGGACCGGCGCGGTGTGGAGCTCCGCCTCGTCGAGCGGCTGGGGACTGGCGAAGGCGTGCGGGCTCACGGCCCGGACTATGACCGTCCGGGCGGTCGTCTCGGGCCGGCTACTCGGCGCTCAGCAGCCACCAGTACGAGGGCTGGCCGCCGTCGGAGAGCTCGAGCTCCACCGACCCGTGGATGAGCGCACGCACGGCGTCGTCCTGGAGCGGCGCGTCGGCCCCGCGCACGCACGTGATCAGCTCGGCATCGTCGGCGAGCTGCTCGATCACGCTGGCCAGGGTCCGCTCGGGGTCGCCCCAGGCGACGATCTGCTCCTCGACGAAGCCGACGGCATCGCCATGGCGGAACCGGCCCTGGGTGTCGTCACGGGCGGCGGGCGCGACCGCCCCGGTCCGGACGCCCTCGAGCGCGTGCTCCATCTGCCGGGCGTTCTCGCGCGCGCTCCGCGCCGGCTCGAGGCTGACGGCGGCGACCAGCCCGGCCTGGAGCGACCGGGTCCGGACGACCTCCACCGTGCGGTCCGACAGCTCGGCGGCGCGCTCGGCGGCCATCACCACATTCGGACTGTTGGCGAGCACGACGGCCTGCTCGGTCGGCAGGGCGTGGATCGCGGCAAGCAGGTCGTAGGTCGACGGGTTGAGCGTCGCGCCGCCGTCGAGCACCCGGACGCCGAGGCTCTCGAACAGCTCGCGCATCCCCTCCCCGGTGCTCACCGCCACCGCGCCGCAGACGGCGTCGGGAGCGAGCTCGGGGCCGGCCAGGCGCAGCTCGCGCTGGTGGACCTGCTCGTGCATGTCCGCCACGTCGAGGTGCGAGATGTCGCCGTGCTCGGCGAACACCGCCGTGGCCGCGTCGGGGTCGTCGGTGTGGACATGCACCTTGAGCGTCGAGGGATCGCCGACGACGAGGACCGAATCACCCAGCCGCTCGAGCGAGGTGATGAACCGCCGCGCGCCGAGCGAATCGCCGGTGACCGCGAAGTTGACGCAGTAGCGGTACGTGCTGGAGGCGTGCTGGGGGTGCGTGACCCGGGCCGCCGCCTGGCGCTCCAGGGGCGCCGGCTCGCTTCCGCGCAGGGCACCGATGATCCCGGAGAAGAGGACCGTGAGCGCGTACCCGCCGGCGTCGACGACGCCTGCCTCACGGAGCACCGGCAGCAGATCGGGGCCGCGCTTGACCGACTCCTCGCCGGCCTGGAGCGCCTCCTCGATCACGTCCGCGATCATCGCGTTCTGCTCCGCGATCGTCGCCTCGGCACCGAGCCGGGCGTCGCGGCGATGGGCGAGCTCGGAGGCCACGCGGGTGGCCATCTCGCGCACGACGGTGAGAATCGTGCCCTCGGCGGGCTCGCGGACCGACCCGTAGGCCTGGTCCGAGGCTCGGGCCAGGGCGGCGCTGATCAGTACCGGATCGACGAGCTCCCCCGGACGGCTGGCCAGCTCCTCGGCCGCTCCGCGGATCAGCTGGGAGAGGATGACCCCGGAGTTGCCGCGGGCGCCGAGCAGGGCGGCGCGAGCCACGGAGGCGACGATCTCGTCGCGGCCGATGTCGTCGAAGCGCCGGTCGGCCGACGCTCCCGCGAGCCGGTCGAGCTCCTGGAGCACGGCGCGCAGGGTGAGGACCATGTTGTCGCCGGTGTCGCCATCGGCGACCGGGAAGACGTTGAGGTCGTTGACCTCCTCACGACGATCCTCGAGCGCGGCGAGGCCTGCCTCCACGATCGCGCGGAAGCGGACGATGCTCGGATCGGACACCGGAGCGAATCGCGGGCGGCGCGGGGCGCTCAGCCCGCCTTCGTGACCTTGCCGGCCTTGAGGCAGCGCGTGCAGACGTACACGCGGCGCGGGGTGCCGGCATCGTTGATCCGGACCCGCTGGAGGTTCGGCTCGAACCGCCGCTTGGTGGCCACCATCGAGTGGCTGCGGCTGTGACCGAACGCAGGACCCTTGGCGCAGATGTGGCAGACCTTGGCCATCGCGCGGCGAGTATAGACAGCGAGCCCGACCGAACCCCGGCGGCCTGGGCGGCGGCGGTCTCCGGGCTGACCGCGGAGCGACGGCTCCTGGTTGCGCGGCGCGGCAGCGGGGTACCGTCAGAGCGGATGAGCGGGAGCACATCCACCACGTCGGCGGGCGAGAACCTCGGCCTGCCGGACCGTCTACGACCTGTCCGCCCCATCGCCCGGGGCGGCATGGCGACCGTGTGGTGCGCCACCGACACGCTGCTCGATCGCCGCGTCGCGATCAAGCTGCCGGGTGCCGCGCTGGCCGACGACCCCGAGGCCGCCGGCCGCTTCACCCGCGAGGCCCGGACGGCTGCTCGGCTCTCCGGACACCGCCACATCGTCTCGATCTTCGACGTCGGGACGACCGCGGACGGCGTCCCGTACATCGTCATGGAATACCTGCCCGGGGGCACGGTCGCGGACGCACTGCGCACCGGCTCGGTGACTCCGGAGCTCGCAGTCCGCTGGATCGCCGAGACCGCGGCGGCGCTCGATCACGCCCACCACGAAGGCGTGGTGCACCGCGACGTCAAGCCGGCCAACCTGCTGCTCGACCGCGGCGCCGGCTCGATCCACGTCGCCGACTTCGGCATCGCCCGAGCCAGCACCGAGGACACCATCAGCTCCACCGGCCGCCTGTTCGGGACGGCCGGGTATCTCGCGCCCGAGCAGGTGCTCGGCGAGCGCGCCACCCCGGCGAGTGACCGCTACGCGCTCGCCGTGCTCACCTATGAGCTGCTCACCGGGCGCCGTCCGTTCAGCGGCGACGAGCTCCTGCTCCGGGCCGGCGGGCGGCAGACGAGCAAGCCGGCGGCTCCGAGCCGCGTCAACCGCCGGCTGCCGCGGCAGGTCGACCGCGTGATCGCCCGCGGCCTGGCCCGGGAGCCGGCCGCGCGGTGGACGACGGCGGAGGCGTTCGCGGAGGCGCTGTCGGACGCCCTCGGAATGGAGCTGACGGAGGCGCTGCCGGCCGACCCTCCGACGCGTCGCCTGGCCACCGCACCGGCCGCCGCAACGCCCGTCCGGCCTGCCACCGCAACGCCCGCCCGCCCCGTCAGCGCCCGCCCCGCGGCGATCCCGACCCCGGCCGCAGCGGCCGTCCCGCCGCCCCGCAACCCGATCCTCACCGGCTCGCGCACCGGACGGCCCCGCCGGGCCCCGCGCGCCGCCGCGCTCACCGCCCTCACCGCGGCCGTCGCGGTCGTCGCCGTGGCGCTCGCCTCCGGGACCGGCTCGGGCACCCACCCGCAGCGCACCGGACCGGCCCGCGGAACGACCGACGCCTCGATCCTCCCGGCGCCCGCCGCGGCACCGACGGCGCGCCCGGCTCCTCGCCACCCGGGCCCCTCGGTCACGACGGCGTCGAGCACCGCGACGGCCAGCCCCTCGCAGACCGCGGCCACGAGTACGAGCACGTCCGCCACCGCGGCAGCCACCCCCTCGTCCCCGAGCGGACTCGAGGCGAGTGGCCACGCGCTGATGAACAGCGGGCGGTACACGGCGGCGATCCCGGTCCTGCAGCGGGCGGTCGCGGGGTCAAGCCCCTCGAGCCTCACCTACGCCTACGCGCTGTATGACCTCGGTCGCTCGCTGCGCCTGGCCGGCGACCCCGGGGCCGCGGTGCCGGTGCTCGCTCGCCGTCTCCAGATCCCCAACCAGACCGGGGTCGTCCGCCAGGAGCTGGTGATGGCGATCCGCGAGTCCCGGCCACCGGCCACCGGCGGTGCCTCCCCCGGCCACCCCCGCGGCCATCACGGCCGCCGCGGCGACGGTCGGGGCAGCCGGGCCTAGGGCCTCGCGCGCTCGCGCGGCCTCCGCGACCGCGCGGCGGCGCAGCGGGTCCCACGGAGGCTCAGCTCGTCGCGAACCCGGCCCGGCCCCGCCGGCCCGCCAGCTGCTCCTTCGCGGCCAGCGAGGCGAGCACCGCGTCGACCGCATGCGCGCCGGAGTCCCGCTTGTCCCCGCCCTGCACGCGGGCGAGGGCCTGCTCCATCGTGTCGACGGTCAGCACGCCGAAGCCGCACGGAACGCCGGTCGAGAGCTGGACCTGCTGGATCCCGCGCGCGGTCTCTCCGCACACCCAGTCGTAGTGGTCGGTCTCACCGCGGATCACCGCCCCGAGGCACACGACCGCGGCGTAGCGCCCCGACTCGGCGGCGTACTTGGCCAGCAGCGGGAGCTCGAACGCGCCCGGCGCGTCGTAGCGGTCGATGTCGGTGATCCCGACCTCGCCCAGCGCCTCGCGGGCGCCGGACTCCAGCCGGTCGGCGAGTTCCTCGTAGAACCGCGCGACGCACAGCGCGACGCGACGATCGTCGGCGCTCATGATCGCGCTCCCACACGCTCAGTTGCCACGGTCGCGCTCCTCCTCGGCCTGGATCATCTCCTCGTCGAGCGGAAGGCCCTGGTGGTGCAGGGTGTGGCCCATCCGGTCGCGCTTGGCCCGCAGGTACGCCTCGTTGTGGGGGTTGGGCACGTGCTGGATCGGCACCTGGTCGGTGACCGACAGCCCGTAGCCGGCGAGCCCGGAGATCTTCTTCGGGTTGTTGGTGAGGATGCGGATGCTCGTCAGGCCGAGGTCGACGAGGATCTGGGCACCGATCCCGTAGTCGCGCAGGTCGGCCGGCAGGCCGAGCCGGAGGTTGGCGTCGACGGTGTCGAGGCCCTCCTCCTGGAGTCGATAGGCCCGCAGCTTGTTGAGCAGACCGATTCCCCGGCCCTCCTGGCTGAGATACAGCAGCACGCCTCTCCCCTCCTCCTCGATCATCGACAGGGCCGACTCGAGCTGCTCGCCGCAGTCGCAGCGCAGGGAGTGGAACACGTCGCCGGTCAGGCACTCGGAGTGCACGCGGACGAGCACGTCCGAGGCCCCCTCGACATCGCCCTTGACGAGCGCGACGTGGTGCTTGTTGTCGACGAGCGAGCGGTAGCCGACGGCGACGAAGTCCCCGAACGAGGTCGGCAGCTTCGTGTCGACGACCCGCTCGACGAGCCGGTCGTGCCGGCGGCGGTAGGCGACGAGGTCGGCCACCGTGATCATCTTCAGCCCGTGGCGGGAGCAGTAGGCCTCGAGGTCGGTGACCCGGGCCATCGACCCGTCGTCGTTCATGATCTCGCAGATCACCCCGGCGGGGTTGAGCCCGGCCAGCCGCGAGAGGTCGACCGCGGCCTCGGTCTGCCCGACCCGCTCGAGCACCCCGCCGGCCTTCGCCTTGAGCGGGAACACGTGACCGGGCTGGACGAGGTCGCGGGCGGTGGCGTTGGCGTCGACGGCCACCTGGATCGTCCGCGCGCGGTCGGCCGCGGAGATCCCGGTGCTGACGCCCGAGCGGGCCTCGATCGAGACCGTGAAGGCCGTCTCGAACGCGGACTCGTTCTTGGCCGCCATCAGGTCGAGGCCGAGCTCGTCGCAGCGCTCCGGAGTGAGCGCGAGGCAGATCAGCCCCCGCCCCTCCTTGGCCATGAAGTTGATCGCGTTCGGGGTCACGAACTGCGCCGCCATCGTCAGGTCGCCCTCGTTCTCCCGGTTCTCGTCGTCGCAGACGACGACCATCTTGCCCTCGCGGATGTCCTGGAGGGCTTGCTCGATCGTCGCGAACGGGGACTTCGTCGCGCTGCTCATCGGTTCACCAGCTTCTCGACGTACTTGGCCACCAGATCGACCTCCAGGTTCACCCTCCGGCCGGGCTCTGCCGAGCCGAGGTTCGTGCGCTCAAGGGTCTCGGGGATGAGGGACACCGTGAATGATGAGGCATCGACGTCGGCGACCGTCAGCGAGACGCCGTCGACGGCGATCGAGCCCTTGTCGATGACGTAGCGCAGCAGCGTCGGATCGGCCTCCACGCGGACCCTCCGCGCGAACCCGTCCTCGGTCACCCCGGTCACGGTTCCCGTGGCGTCGACGTGCCCCTGCACGATGTGTCCCCCGAGGTGGTCGCCCGCCCGGACGGGCAGCTCGAGGTTGACGGTGGCGCCCGTCCCGGCCGCGCCGAGCGAGCTGGCCGAGAGCGTCGCGTTCATCACCTCGGCCGCGAACGCATCGGGGCCGACCGCCGTGGCTGTCAGGCACACCCCGTTGACCGCGACCGAGTCGCCTTCGGCGAGCTGATCGGCCAGGTGCGAACCGATCCGGAGCCGCACCCCGTCGGCCGAGCGCTCGGCCGACAGCACCTCCCCCAGATCGGCGATCAGGCCCGTGAACATCGTCTCACCACTCCTTGATCCGCGCCGAGATGACCAGATCGGGGCCGGTCCGCTCGCACTCGAGCGTGAGCGCCCGTACGGCGTCGGCGATCGCCTCCACGCCCTCGCCCTCCAGGGGGTCCCGGGCGGTTCGGCCGCCGAGCACGAGTGGCGCCAGGAACAGCCGGATCTCGTCGACCTCGCCGGCGTCGAGGAACGCCCCGGCGAGGTGCGGACCGCCCTCGAGCAGGATCGAGCCCACGCCCTCGGCGCCGAGCGCGTCGAGCGCGGTGCGGACGCGGGCGGGCTCGTTCTCGCCGGTGGCCATCACAACGTCGACCCCGTGGGTCCGGAGGGCGTCGACGGCGGCCCGGGGCGCGGCCCGGGAGACGACGACGCTGAGCGGCACCTTGCGGGCGTCGGTGACGAGCTTCGAGTCGATTGGCAGGCGCGCGAGCGAGTCGAACACGACGCGCCGCGGCTGGCGCTCCGCCTCGGGCACCCGGGCGGTGAGCTGAGGGTCGTCGGCGAGCGCGGTGCCGATCCCGACCGCGACCGCGTCACACCCGGCCCGCCAACGGTGGGCGAGCCGGCGGCTCTGCTCGCTGGAGATCCACTTCGAGTCCCCGCTGCGGGTGGCCACCTTGCCATCGAGGGTCATCGCGGACTTGAACAGGATCCACGGCCGGCCGGTCCGCGCCAGCTTGCGGAACGGCTGGTTCATCAACCGGGCCGAGCTCGCCACCTCTCCGTCGGCGACGACGACCTCGACGCCGTCGTCGCGGAGGATGCCGAGCCCGCGCCCCGCGGCGTGGGTCGAGGGATCGTCGGACGCCACGACCACCCGGGCGATCCCGGCATCGCGGATCGCGTCCGTGCAGGGCGGGGTCCGTCCGTGATGGCAGCACGGCTCGAGCGAGACGTAGATCGTCGCCCCCTGGAGGTCACGGTGCGCGGCGCGGATCGCGGCGACCTCGGCGTGGGGGCCACCGACGCGCTCGTGGTAGCCCTCGCCGACCACCTCCCCGTCGATCGCGACGACGGCGCCGACCAGCGGGTTCGGACTGACGCGGCCCTCGCCGCCGCGCGCGAGTTCGACGGCACGCGCCAGCAGCTTGCGATCGAGATCGGTGGCGGTCGACATCGCGATCGAGGATACGACCAGGCGGCCCCGGAGGTGAACGCGGATTCACGTCGGCCGGGCGCCATGCCGGCCGACTGCCGGTCCTCCTAGGCCCGTCCGCACCGACCCCCGGTGAGCCGATAGACGCTCATGTCCGGGCCGGGCAGGCGGTGCTGGCGCGGGATGTAGTCGATCGATCAGTCGAAGCGGCGGCCGACGCCGTCCGGGCCGCCGAACCACAGCTCGAACACCACGTGCGGCAGGTATGAGTAGGCCGGCGGGTTGAGGAAGGAGTGGGGGTTGAGGTCGTGGGCCGAGTGACACCCCCCGCCCCGCCGCGCCGCCAGGGCGCCCGGTGCGGGCGCGGGCATGGTCGCCGTCTCCATGTTCTCCTCCGAGTATCCCGCTACCGTGTGGGTCGGACACCTTGGCCATGGTCCGGCCGTCCACCCTCAGGCCGGCTTGCGGCCGACTGCACCGCCGCTCCCCGGCGGGCCGCCTCAAATCCGATGAAGCTCATCATCCAGATTCCCTGCTTCAACGAAGAGGAGCAGCTGCCTGTCACCCTCGGCAACCTGCCGCGCCAGGTCGAAGGCTTCGACAGCGTCGAGTGGCTGATCATCGACGACGGCTCCACCGACCGCACGATCGAGGTCGCCCGCGAGAACGGCGTCGACCACATCGTGCGCCTCACGAACCACAAGGGACTGGCCTCGGGCTTCCAGGCCGGGCTCGATGCCGGGCTGAAGCTCGGCGCCGACGTGATCGTCAACACCGATGCCGACAACCAGTACGAGGGGTCCGACATCCCGCGGCTCGTCGCGCCGATCGTGCGGGGCGAGGCCGACATGGTGATCGGCGATCGCCAGGTGATGACGATCGAGCACTTCTCCGGGAGCAAGAAGATGCTCCAGCGCCTCGGCTCGTGGGTCGTGCGCGCGGCCTCGGACACGAGGATCCCGGACACGACCTCGGGCTTCCGGGCCTACAACCGCGACGCCGCCCTGCAGGTCCAGGCCGTCTCGAAGTTCACCTACACGCTGGAGACGATCATCCAGGCCGGCAAGCTCCTGGTCGCGCTCGACAGCGTGCCGATCCGGACGAACGCCAAGACGCGCGAGTCCCGGCTGTTCCCCTCGATGAGCAGCTACGTCCGGCGCAACGCGCTCTCGATCTTCCGGATCTACACGCAGTACGAGCCCCTGCGGGTGTTCTGGACCGGGGCGGCGGTGCTCGGCGTCGGGGCGTTGGCGGTGTTCATCCGTTTCCTCGTGTTCTTCGCCCAGGGCCACGGCCGGGGACACGTGCAGTCGCTGATCTTCGGCGCGGTGCTGTTCATCGCGGCGATGCTGCTCGGCTCGCTCGGCGTGATCGGCGATCTGCTCGATGCCCAGCGGACGCTCTCCCAGCGGACGCTCGAGCGCGTGCGCCGGATCGAGCTCCAGCTCGGGGTCGAGCCCTCGCACTACGAGCCCGGCGCCCCCGCGCCGCCGAGCGACCCACCGTCATCCGAGCGCCAGGCGCTCGAGGTATGAGCGGTCTGGAAGCGCCCGCGGCGGACGCCGTCCCCACCGGGAACACCTTCGACAAGTACGGATCGGGCAACCCGGTCGTCCGGAGGCTGATGGCGGGTTTCGAGGCGACGCTCGAGGAGCTGTTCACCCGGGCGGCGCCCGAGACGGTGCTCGACGTCGGCTGCGGCGAGGGGATCCTCACCGTGCAGTGGGCCGAGCGCCTGCGCGAGGGTCGCGTCGTCGGCGTCGACCTCGACGACGACAAGCTCCGGGCCGAGTGGCAGACGCGGACGCGGGCCAACCTGAGCTTCGTCACGGTCGACTCGCAGACGCTCCCGTTCGGCGAGAAGGAGTTCGACCTCGTGACCGCGATCGAGGCGCTCGAGCACATTCCGGACCCCGAGCGGACGGTCGCCGAGATGGCCCGGGTGGCCCGTCGTCACCTGCTCGTGTCGGTCCCCCACGAGCCCTTGTGGCGGATGCTGAACATGGCCCGCGGCGCGTACCTGCGCGATCTCGGCAACACGCCCGGCCACGTCAACCACTTCTCCAAGCGCGCGTTCGTGAGCATGCTCTCCCGCCACGGCGAGGTCCTCGAGGCCCGCTCGCCGTTCCCGTGGACGATGCTGCTCGTCCGGGTGGGCTGAGTAGGTGACGCGGCACCCGACGCTCGGTGGATCGCTGCCCGGCGGGGCGGGCGTCGGACCGCCTGATGGGCGTCCTGAAGGCACGCGAGCCGGCCGAGCCGGAGACCTCCGCCGCGACCCCCGACGGAAGCCACGCGGACGGCTCGTACGCCTCCGGCGCGCGGATTCTGTCGATCGGGATCGCCTCCACCGGGATCTTCACCTTCCTGTACCTCGCGGTGGCGAGCCACGAGCTCACCCAGCAGGAGTACGGCCGGGTGTCGCTGTGCTGGGCGGTGATGTTCGTGATCCTGTCGGTGATCTACCGGCCGGTCGAGCAGCTGCTCTCCCGCACGATCGCCGACCGCCGCGCCCGGGGCCTCGAGGGCCACTCGCTCCGTGTTCCGGCGATGATCCAGGCCGGATTCGCGGTCGTGTTCCTGATCGTGTCGGTCTCGCTGCGCTCAACGATCGAGAAGCGGCTGTTCGGCGGGTCGTCGGCGCTGTTCTGGATCCTTGTCGTCGGCGTACTCGCCTACGCCGCCAGCTACTTCGCCCGCGGCTGGCTCGCCGGCCACCAGCGGTTCGCGCTCTACGGGAGCCTCGTGTTCCTCGAGTCGACGAGCCGTTTCCTGTTCGCGCTGGCCGTGGCCGTCGGGATCGGGTCGGGGCAGGATGCCGTTGCGCTCGGGATGGCCGTTGCGCCGTTCGTCTCGCTGCTCGTCATCCCGTTCGCCTTCTCCCGGGTCCGCCATCGGGCCCCCGCCGGGCTTCCGGTGGCTGACGCCGCCAGCGAGGGGCCGGCCCACGCGGCGCTCGAGGAGGCCTCGGCCGACCTGTCGCTCCGCCACGGCAGCGGCTTCGCGATCGCCGTCGTCGGGATCATGCTCGCCGAGCAGACGCTGATGAACGCGGCCGTGCTGATCGTCAACGGCACGTCCGGTCAGGCGCTGGCCGGATTCGTGTTCAACGTCCTGCTGATCGTCCGCGCACCGCTCCAGCTCTTCCAGGCGATCCAGACCTCGATCCTCCCCCACCTCGCCGGGCTCGAGGCGCGCGAGAGCGCCGACGAGTTCCACCGCGCGATCCGCCTGACGATCCGCGCGATCGCCGGGTTCGCCGGGGCGGTGGCGATCGGCCTGCTCGCCGTCGGGCCGGCGGTGATGACGGCGCTGCTCGGCAACAAGGGCTTCCACTACGGCCGTTTCGGGCTCGCCATCGTCGCCCTCGGGATGGGGCTGCACCTCACGGCGGGCACGCTCAACCAGGCCGCGCTCGCCCGCGGCCGGGCGCGGATCGCGGCCTGCGCCTGGCTCCTCTCGGCCGCCGCTGTTCGTGGTGTTCGTCGCCGCCCCGACGATCTCCTCCGAGGTCACCCGGGTGGAGGTCGGCTACTTCGGCGCGACGCTCGTGCTGTGCGCGACTGCTGTGGCTCGTCTACCGGCAGGGGCCCGCGCCGGACGCGGTCCCCAAGGAGTCACCGGTCGCGGTCACCAGCTGACCGGCGGCCGCAGGCCGAGCGGGCCGCGCACGACGCGGACCGCCTCGCGGCCCGGGTCATGCGCGTCATCCCGCTCGTCGTTCGACCTGCGGCTCGGACTACGCCCGAGGTTCTGGCAGGCCGGCTCCTTCTTGGCCGCGGCCTCGAGCTGCGGGCTCTTCAGGCCGGACAGGCTGGAGCCGATGCCGCTCATCGAGGTGCGGACGGTGTTGCCGAGGGCTGACCGCGGCGTTCTTGAACGCCGTCGGGCTCGTCGTCGGCAGCTGATCGGCCGAGGTCACCGCCTGCCCGAGCGCGGTGTGCAGCTGGGTGAACGCGCCGACGATCGCCGTCGAGATCTGCTTGACCGTTGCTTGACGTCCGGCGTCCCGGCCGCCTTCAGCTTGTTGACCGCCTTGTTCGGTGTCCGTGGCGATCGCCGGAGGAAGCCCTGGAGGGCGGTCTTGCCCTGGGCGGGGCTCGTGATCGTGCTCAGGTTCAGCGCGCTGCTGCGGGCCTGGACGTCCTTCTCGAACGGCCCGACCGCCTGGCAGATCGACTTGACGTAGGCGCGCGGCGCTGACCGAGCTGGAACTCGAGCTCCCGCCGCAGGCGCCGAGCGCGAGCGAGACGGCGAGCGACGCCGCAGAGGGTTGTGGATTCTTCTTTACCGTGAGCATGGCGGGCGACCGTACCGGACGGACCGGCCGCGGCGCCTGCGAGCGTCCGGCGCCGGCGAGCCTCAGATGTCGCGGACGGCGGCGACGATCTCCCGGTAGGCCGCCGCCGGGTCCTCGGCCCCGAACACGGCGGACCCGGTGACGAGCAGGTTCGCGCCCGCGCGCGACGGCCCCGGCCGCGGTCTCGGCGTGGATCCCGCCGTCGACCTCGAGCGCCACCGCGTCGGGCAGGGCGGCGCGCATCCGCGTCGAGCTTGCCGATCGAGGCCGGGATCAGCTCCTGGCCGCCCCAGCCCGGGTTGACGCTCATGCACAGCGCGAGGTCGAGCGACTCGGCCGGCGACCTCGGCGAGCGCCTCGATCGGCGTCGCCGGGCACAGTCGCAGCGCCCGCGCGTGCAGCCGGCCTCGCGGATCTGGCCGAGCACGCAGTGCGACGTGGAGCGTCGCCTCGACGTGGATCGTGATCCAGTCCGCTCCGGCCCGGGCGAACTCCTCGACCTGGCGCTCCGGGCGCTCGATCATCAGATGGACGTCGATCATCGCCCCCGGCGCCGTGGACGGCGTCGGCGATCGCCGACACCGCCGACCGGCCCGAAGCTGATCGGCGGGACGAAGTGGCCGTCCATCACGTCGACGTGGATCACCCGGGCGCCGGCATCGAGCACCTCCTGCGACCTGGGCGCCGCAGCCGGCCGAAGTCCGCCGACAGGATCGACGGGGCGAGGTGGCGCTCGGCCGGCGGAGCATCGCTCGTCGAGCTCATACGGCGCGCAGCATGCTGCCCTGGCAGTGGTTGCAGGCGACGATCGCCGTGCTCGACATCCGCACGATCGTCGAGTGCTCGCCGCAGTTGGGGCACACCGACACGAGCTCGTAGCGCTGCATGCAGTACACGCAGCGGTAGCGGCCGGGCACCGCGGTCGGGCGCAGCCACGGCTCGCCGCAGCCGGGGCACTCGGGACCGAGCTTGACTGGATCCTCGGGCACGGTGGCGAAGGTTAACCACGACCCGACGGCCGGTCACCGACGGCCAGGCTCACCCTCGGCGCAGCCGGGCGATGAAGAATCCGTCCGTGCCGTCGAGGTCCGGGCAGCAGCTGCAGGTACGGCGCCGCGGCGGATCGCCGAGCCCGGCGGCTCGCCGGCAGCGGCTCGGCGGCGAACTCCGGATGGCGCTCGGAGGAACGCGGCGATCGCGTCGCGCTCCCTCGGCGCCGGGAGATCGTGCACACGGAGTACACCAGCGTGCCCCCGGGGCGCGGCAGCGCGTCCGCCGCGTCGAGGATCCGGGCCTGCGAGCCCGGCGAGCTCCGCGATCGCGCTCGGGGCTCGCGCGCCAGCGGAGGTCGGGGCGCGAGCGCAGCGTCCCGAGGCCGCTGCACGGCGGATCGACGAGCACCCGGTCGAAGCCGGCCGAGCGCGAGATCGGGCTCGGCCGCGTCGGCCGACCCGCACCTCGACCGAGCCCGCGCCCCATCCGCCCGCACGTCGCTCGAGCGCCGCCGCCGCGGCCGGGATGGCGCTCGACCGCCACGATCTCCGCCGCGTCCGCCGCCAGCGCCGCGAGATGCGTCGTCTTGCCGCCCGGCGCGGCGCACAGGTCGAGCACCCGCTCGCCGGGCGCGGGCCGAGCGATCCGCGCCGACGAGCATCGACGCCCGCGACTGGGCCATGACGCCCCCTCGGCGAACAGCTCCGAGCCGTGGACGTCGAACGGCGCGTCGAGCACGAGCCCCTCGGGCAGCCCCGGCGCCGGGCGCGACGGCACCGGCAGCCGGCCGCGACCGCCGCGGCGGTCGGCGCGCAGCGTGTTGACCCGCACCGCGGCCTCGGCCGGCTCGTTGATCGCGCGCCAGCAGCGCCGCGCGCCGGTCCGGCCCGAGCTCGGCCCACCACAGCTCGCGCCAGCCACCGCGGCACGGAGTGCGCGGATCGCGGCCTGCGCCGGGGTCGGCGTCGTCGCAGCCCGGCGAGGATCGCCGGCGCCCTCGCGGGCGGCCCGGCGCAGCACGGCGTTGACGAGCCGGCGCCGCCCGCGGCGCGCTGCGCTTGACGAGCTCGACGCTGTCGCTGACGGCGGCGTGGGCCGGGGTCCGATCGAGGAACAGCAGGCCGTAGAGCCCGAGGCGCAGCGCGGCGAGCACCGGCGGGTCGAGCCGGCCGCCGGGCCGGTCGGCTGAGGCGCGTCGATCACGTGGTCGAGCGTCGCGCGCCGCTGGACGGTGCCGAACACCAGCTGGGTGGCGAGCGCCCGGTCGCGAGCGTCGAGTCCGTCGGCTCGCGCTCCGCAGCGCGCGGTCGGCGTAGGCCCCGTGTTCGAACACCCGCCGGATGGTGCGGTACGGCCGCGCGCGCGGGCCGGGGCGACCGAGCCCGCTCCCGGGCTCATCGCGGCGGCCGCGCAGCCAGTCCGCGCCGGCCATCGCCCGCCGGCCCGGCGGGCTGCACCGTCAGCGAGCTCGAGCCCGCCCGCCGCGGTCCCGAGCACCGGCAGGGCCGCCGTCGCCGGCGAGCGTGCCCGCGGAGCCGGCCCGTCCGGCGACCGCCCGGGCCGCGAGCACGCCGAGGCGCCCGACCGCTCGGCAGCTCGACGAACGCGCCGATGTGGGGCGACAGCGCCCGGACGATACGCGCCAGCTCGGCCGCCGGGCGCTCCGGGTCGAGCCGCCGGTCCTCGGCGGTGATCTTCTCGGCGTAGGTCGACCCCGTCCTCGGGCTGGGGCGCGGCCGGCCGGCCAGCTGTCCGAGCACGTCGACCAGCAGCTCGGCGCCGAGCGCGGCCAGCCGCGGGGCGAGCGTCCCGTAGGTGTCCTCGGCGGCGATCGGCTCCGCGCGCCGCGGCATACACCGGCCCGCTGTCGAGCCCTGCGGTGAGCGCCATGATCGACACCCCGGTCCGCTCGTCGCCGGCCATGATCGCCCGCTCGACCGGCGCCGCGCCCCGCCAGCGCGGCAGCAGCGACGGGTGGACGTTGAGCATCGGGTGCGCCGAGAGCAGCGGCTCGCGGATCAGGGCGCCGAACGCGCACACGACGACCGCCTCCGGCTCGTGGGCGGCGATCTGCGCGCGGGCCTGCGGCTCACCCACGTCGTCGGGCTGGGCGAGCTCCAGCCCGAGGCGCGCGCGCCGCCTCGGCGACCGGCGGCGCGGCGAGCCTGCCGGCCCCGGCCCCGCGGGCGGTCCGGCCGGGTGACGACGAGCGCGCGGGCGGTGCGGCGAGCGCGGCCAGGCGCTCGAGCACGCGTCGCGGCGAACTCCGAGGTGCCGAGGAAGACGGTGCGCACGCGGCTGGTCGGCGCGGACCGTCAGGCGGCCATGCGCCTCGCGCAGCGCCCGCATCGCCTCCTTGCGCTGCTCGCGGCTGGTCCGATCGAGGATCAGCACGCCGTCGAGGTGGTCGATCTCGTGCTGGATGACCCGCGCCTCGAGGCCGGCGGCCTCGATCGTGATCGGCTGGCCGCTGCTCATCGAGCGCGCCGACCCGCACGTGCAGCGGCCGCTCGACGTCGACGAGCACGGCCGGCAGGCTGAGGCACCCCTCCTCGCGCGGTCTCGAGCTCGTCGCCGCGCCACTCGATCTCGGGGTTGACCAGCCCGACGCAGCGGCGCGTCGGACCCGACCCGGTAGACGAGCACCCGGTGGAGCACGCCGAGCTGGGTCGCGGCCAGCCCGACGCCGAGCGCGCCGTCCATCAGCTCGCCCATGCGGGCGATCTCGTCGCGCAGCGCATCGTCGATCTCGCTCGACCGGCGCGGGCTCGGGTGCGCAGCACCGGATCGCCGAACTTGCGCACGTGGGAGAGCGCCGCGGCCCGGCGGGCGGCGAGCTCGGGATCGAGCGTCGTCCTCGTGACTCGGGCTCGGCTTCGGCTTCGACGGGCTCGGTCTCGGACATCGCCGGTGAAGTCTAGGAAGTCGTGGGCCGGCAGACGGTCTACTGCGGGTCGACGTCGACGCTGATGCTCACCCCGCGCGCGGCTCGCCGCGCGCGCGCGAGTCGCTCGACCGCGGCGCCGACCGCGGTCGATCGCGGCCTCCCGCTCGGCGGCCTTGACAGCATCTGAGAGCGCTGGCGCCCGCGCAGGCGGAACAGCGGCGCCGGTCCGAGCACCGTCCCGACCTCGGCCGGGACCAGCGTCCGCAGCTCGCCGGCGATCGCGGCGCGGCGTCCGCGCGCGCTCGGCGCCGAGCAGACGATCCGGATCAGCGATCGAGAACGGCGGATAGCGCAGCAGCCGCCGGCGCGCGAGCTCGTCGGCGAGGAACCCGTCGGCGTCGTGGCGCGGCGGCGAACGCAGATCGAGCGCGCCTCCGGCGCGCGTCGTCTGCACGAGCACCCGGCCGCCGCCCGACCGCGGCCCGGCCCGGCCGGCGAGCTGGGTGACGAGCGCGAACGTCCGCTCCTCGGCGCGGAAGTCGGGGAAGCGCAGCGTCGCGTCGGCGTCGAGCACGATCCCCAGGCCGACGTCGGGGAAATCGTGGCCCTTGGCCACCATCTGGGTGCCGACAGCAGCCCGGCCGGCGCGGCGGCGAACGCGCTCGAGCGTGGCCGCGCCGGGCGTCGGCGCCGCTGGCGTCGGCGTCGAGGCGCAGGACCGGGAAGCGCGCCGTCCCGAGCGCGCCGGCGAGCTCGCGCTCCACCCGCTCGGTCCCGGCGCCGTGGCGGGCGATCGCCACCGAGGCGCACGCCGGGCACCGCTCGGGCACCCGCTCGCGATGGCCGCAGTGGTGGCAGGCGACGATCGCCGCCGGCTGCGATGCAGCACGAGCGCGACCTCGCAGTTCGGGCACATCCACACCCGCCCGCAGGCGCGGCAGGAGAGGAAGTTCGACCAGCCGCGGCGGTTGAGCAGCAGGATCCCCTTGCCGCCCGCGTGCCGCAGGTCGGCGAGCGCCATCCGGGTCTCGGGGTGCAGCGGGTGGTGCTGCCGCGCATGTCGAGGATCTCCACCGCGCGGCAGCGCGCCGCCGTCGACCCGGCGCGGCAGCCGCGAGCCGCGCGAGCTCGTGGACCGCTCTCCGGGCCGCGGCGTGGCGCTGCCGGCGATCAGCACCGCGCCGTGCTCCGCCGCCCGCCGCGCGGCCACGCGCGCGGGCGTCGTAGCGCGGGATCGCCCTCGTTCTTGTAGGAGCTCTCGTGCTCCTCGTCGACGACGATCAGCCCGATGTCCGCCAGCGGCGCGAACACCGCCGAGCGCGGCCCGACGCACACCCGCGCCTCGCCGCGGCGCAGCCGCCGCCACTCGTCGTGGCGCTACGCCGCGGAGCAGCCCGGAGTGCATCACGGCGATCGACCTCGCCGAACCGGGCCGTGAACCGGGCCAGCGCCTGCGGCGTGAGCGCGATCTCCGGCACGAGCACGATCGCGCTCGCCCGCGGCGCAGCGTCCGCTCGACCGCCTGGAGGTAGACCTCGGTCTTGCCCGAGCCGGTGACGCCGTGGAGCAGGAAGCCGGGCTCCTGGCCGCGTCGGCCGCGGCGCTCGAGCGCGGCGAGGATCGGCTCCGAGCGCCGCCGCTGATCGGCGGTCAGCGGCGGGCGCCTGCGGCGCGAGTCGTGGAGACCGCGTGGCGCGCGGGGCGGCGGGCGATGCGCGCGGGCCGCGATCGCCACCAGCCCGCGCGCCTCGAGGCGGCGGAGCGCCGCGCGTGCCGAGCTCGGCGGCGACCGTCGGCCCGCGGCCGGCGAGATCGGCGAGCAGCGCCCGCTGGCGGTCGGTGAGCCGGACCGTGCTCGCCGCCGGAGAGCGCCGCCCGCCCGGCGTCGGTCAGCTCGGCCACGAGCGCCTCGCGTGGCCCGGCGCCCGCGGTCGCGCCCGGAGCGAGCATCAGGGCCAGCGCGCGAGCCGGGGTCGAGCAGTACTCGCGCGCGATCCACTCGGCGAGCGCGACCAGATCGGCCGGGAGCGCGTCGCCGAGGACCGCGTGCGGCTCGGCGAGCCGCTCCTCGGCGACCTCGGATGCTCGCGGCCAGCTCGAGCACCACGCCGTGCATCCGCCGGCCGGCGAACGGCACCGACGAGCAGCGATCCGACCTGCGATCTCCGGCTGGTCCCCGGCAGCGCGGTAGTCGAACGGCCCCCGGAGCGCCCGGGTGGTGGTCAGCGGCTCCACCCGGGCGATCGGGGCGCTCGCATGGGCCGTCTGGGTCACTCGGGCCGAATCTAGACGGACGCCGGGGATGGCGGGTACGCTCCACGGCGACATGGACCCAGTCCCCGGCGAGGAGGTCTTCTTCCACGGGCATCCGAGCTGGCGCTCGATGCTGCTGTTCTACGCCAAGGGGCTGGCGATGGTCGCTCGTCGCCGGGATGCTCGCCGGGATCGTCACCGACATCGCCGTCGTCGAGCGTCAACGCGGTGTGGGTGGTCCTGATCGTCGTCGTCGGCTTCGTGCTCGTGATCGCCGATCGGGATCCTCAGGCGGCTCGGCACCAGGTACACGATCACCGACCGCCGGCTGACGATCGAGCTCGGCATCCTCAACCGGGAGATGCACGAGACCCGCCTCGAGCGGGTGCAGAACGTCGGGACCGGCCAGTCGCTCGCCGAGCGCCTGCTGCGGATCGGCACGGTCAACTTCGACACCGCGGCCGAGGAGGGCTTCGACTTCCGCTTCCGCGGCGTCGAGAACCCGCTCGGCGATCGTGCGCACCGTCGACCGTGCGATCGGCGAGCAGCAGGAGCGCATGAGCCAGCGCCCCCAGACGGGGGTCTAGGCGCGGCCGGTCGGCCGCGCCCGGAACCGCTGCGGGCGCCGAGCTTCTAGAGCCCGGCGGCGCGGCGCAGCTCGTCGGCCTTGTCGGTCCGCTCCCAGGTGAAGTCGCGCGTCCTCGCGGCCGAAGTGGCCGTAGGCGGCGGTCTTCTGGTAGATCGGCCGGTGGAGCCGCAGGTACTCCCGGAACGCGCCGGGGCGCAGATCGAAGTGCTCGGAGATGAGCTCCAGGATCTTCGCCGCGGCCGATCTTCTCGGTGCCGAACGTCTCGACCATCACCGACACCGGGTGCGCGACGCCGATGGCGTAGGCGACCTGGACCTCGGCCCGGTCGGCGAGGCCGGCGGCGACGACGTTCTTGGCCACGTAGCGGGCGGCGTAGGCGGCCGAGCGGTCGACCTTCGAGGGGTCCTTGCCGCGAGAACGCGCCGCCGCCGTGGCGGGCCATCCCGCCGTAGGTGTCGACGATGATCTTGCGGCCGGTCAGGCCGCAGTCGCCCATCGGCCCGCCGATCACGAACCGGCCGGTCGGGTTGACCAGGAAGCTCTTGTGCAGCGTCGCGGCGTCGTAGAGTCCTCGGGCAGCACCGGCTCGATGACGTGCTCCCAGAGGTCGTCCTTGATCAGCGACTCGGCGCCCTCCTTGTGCTGGGTGGAGATCAGCAGCTTCTCGATCTCCACCGGCCGGCCGTCGACGTAGCGGACCGACACCTGCGTCTTGCCGTCCGGGCGCAGGTACGGGACGATCTCGGCCTTGCGGACGTCGGCCAGCCGCTTGGCCAGCTTGTGCGCCAGCGAGATCGGCAGCGGCATCAGCTCGTCGGTCTCGTTGGAGGCGTAGCCGAACATCATCCCCTGGTCGCCGGCGCCGGCGATGTCGAGCTCGTCGTCGTCGCCCGGGTCGGTGCGGGCCTCGAAGGCCGTGTCGACGCCCTGGGCGATGTCCGGCGACTGCTTGTCGATCGCGTTGATCACCGCGCAGGTGTGGCAGTCGAAGCCGAACTCGGCGTTCGTGTAGCCGATCTTCCGGATCGTCTCGCGGGCGATGTCCTGGATGTCGACGTACGTGTCGGTGGTGATCTCACCCGAGACGACGACGAGGCCGGTGTTGACGAGCGTCTCGCAGGCGACGCGGCCGGTGGGGTCGTCGCGCAGCACCGCGTCGAGCACGCCGTCGGAGATCTGGTCGGCGATCTTGTCCGGGTGGCCCTCGGTGACGGACTCGGACGTGAACAGGAACTCGTTGTCGGGCATGTGGCTCATGGGCAGGCAGGGCCTCCGCGGTCGGTGGTTGCCGGCGCCAGAGTAGCGGTCAGGCGCGGATCCTCGGCCGCGCGCGGCCGTCTCGGCCCGCCGCTCGCCCCGCTCGACGAAGTCGATGATCAGCGGGATGCCCTCCATCCGGTAGCGCTCCCGGAGCCGGTTCTCCAGGTAGTACGCGTAGTCGCGGGTGACCAGCGTGCGGGAGTTGACCTGGATCGAGAACCGCGGCGGCCGCTCGGCCGGTCTGGGTCATGTACAGCAGCTGCAGCCGCTGGCCGGCCGCGCCGCCGGCCGCTCGCCGACGGCGGCTGGCGGGCGGCGACGATCTCGGAGAGGAAGCGGTTGAGCTGCGAGGTCGGGATCCGCCCGCGGCTGCGGTCGCCGAGCGCCGACGGCCTCGACGAGCAGCCGCTGGACGTGCCGGCCGGTCTTGGCGCTGGCGGTCAGCACCCGCGGGCGCAGGCGGAGCTTGCGGTGGGCACCGCGGCCCGCTCGTGGTCGAGGTCGACGTCGTCGGCGATGTCCCACTTGTTGAGCACGAGCGCGGTGGCGCAGCCGCTCTTCATCGCCAGCTCGGCCACGCGGAGGTCCTGGGCGGTGATCCCGTCGGTGGCGTCGCACACGACGAGCGCGACGTCGGCCCGCTCGGCGGCCCGGCGGGAGCGCAGCGAGGTGTAGTACTCGAGCGACTCGTCGACCTTCGCCTGGCGGCGCAGGCCGGCGGTGTCGATCAGCCGGTCAGCCGCCGGCCCTCGAACTCCAGCGGCAGGTCGATCGCGTCCCGGGTGGTGCCCGGCCTCCGGCGAGACGATCACCCGCTCGTCGCCGAGGAAGCGGTTGACCAGCGAGGACTTGCCGACGTTCGGGCGGCCGATCAGCGCCAGGCGGATCTCGGCGTCGTCCGGTCTCGGTCTCCGTCGCCCGGCTCGGGCGCGACGGCGACGATCCGGTCGAGCAGGTCGCCGGTCCCCAGCCCCTGGGCCGCCGAGACCGGGATCGGCTCGCCGAGGCCGAGGCGCGTGGAACTCCGCGCGCGAGCGGCATGTCGGCCGCGGTGTCGATCTTGTTCGCGGCCACGACGCACCGGGATCGGGCTCGCGGCGCAGCAGCTCGGCGAGCTCCTGGTCGCCGGGCCGCAGCGCCGGCCCGGGCGTCGACGACGAGCACCGCCACGTCGGCGTCGGCGAGCGCCGCCTGGGCCTGGAGCCGGATCTCGCCGGCCAGCGCGTCGCCGGTCATCGAGGTCGACGCCGCCGGTGTCGATCAGCGTCAGCGTCACGGCCGTTCCAGTCGGTCGTCGAGCTCCTTGCGGTCGCGGGTGACCCCCGGCCTGCTCGTGCACGACCGCCTCCCGGCGTCCCGGTGAGCCGGTTGACCAGCGAGGACTTGCCGACGTTCGGGTAGCCGACGATCGCGACCTTCATCGCCGCTGAGGCTAGTCGCCCCGGTTGACCGGCCGCCCGGACAGGGCGACGATCCGCGCCACGACCTCGTCGATCGGTCAGCCCGGTGGTGTCGAGCTCGCCGGCGCGTCGGACGCGGCGACGCAGCGGCGAGTGCTGCGCGGGTCCGGTCCCGCTCGTCGCGCTCGCGCTGCTCGGCGAGCACGCTCGCCGGATCGAGCCCCGAGCTCCGCCGCCCGGCGGCGGGCGCGGGCCTCGGGGTCGGCGGTGAGGAACACCTTGACCTCGGCCTCCGGGGCGACCACGGTGCCGATGTCGCGGCCCTCGGCCACCCAGTCGCCGCCGGACGAGCAGCCGGCGCTGCTCGGCCACCAGCGCCGGCCGGACCGCGGGGTCGGCGGCCACCTCGCGAGGCGCCGGCCGAGACCTCGGGCGTGCGGATCGCCGTCGGTGACGTCCTCGCCGTCGAGGCAGCACCCGCTCTCCGAGCTCGATCCGCAGCCCGGCCGCGACCTCGCCGGGCGCGGCGCCCGGCGCCGAGCGGCGGCGAGCGCGACGCAGCGGTACATCGCGCCGGAGTCGAGCAGCGTGAAGCCGAGCTCGGCCGCGACCCGCCGGGCGACGGTCGACTTGCCCGAGCCGGCCGGCCCGTCGATCGCGATGACCATCGCGGCTACGCGGCCAGCCGGGCCGAGGTCCTCGCGCGAACCCGGGATAGGAGACCGCGGCGGCGTCCATGCCGACGACCTCGACCCCCTCCTGCGAGGCGAGCCCGGCGACCGCGCCGAGCAGCGCCAGCCGGTGGTCGCCGTGGCCCTCGATGACGCCGCCGCGCAGGCCGCCGGTGCCGCAGACGGCGAACCCGTCGTCGGTCGCCTCGATCTCGGCGCCGAGACCGCGCAGGCCGTCGACGACGGTGGCGATCCGGTCGGACTCCTTGAGCCGGAGCTCCTCCGCGCCCCGGACGACCGTCTCCCCCTCGGCGAAGCAGCCGAGCAGGGCCACGAGCGGGAGCTCGTCGATCGTCAGCGGCACCTCGTGCGCCTCGACGATCGTGCCCTCGATCGGCGCGTTGCGGACGTCGAGGTCGGCGACCGGCTCGACCGCGTCGAACGTGGCCCTCGGGCTCGAGCTCGCCGAGGACGATCCCGCCCATCCGCTCGAGCACCCGCAGGAATCCGGCCCGGGTCCAGTTCACCCCGACGTTCTCGAGCACCAGCCGCGACCCGGAGACCAGCACCCCCGCGGTGATCAGGAACGCGGCCGAGGAGAGATCGCCGGGCACGTCGAGCGCGTCGAGCTCCAGCTCGTCGGCGTTGCCGACCGTGACGCGCGTAGCCGGACCGCGGGTCGCCCGTCGCGGGTCACCGGCGCCCCGGCGCGCAGCAGCATCCGCTCGGTGTGGTCCCGGGTCGGCACGGGCTCGATGACCGTCGTTGCGGTCGGTGGTCAGCCCGGCCAGCAGCACGCACGACTTCACCTGGGCGCTGGCCACGGGCAGCGCGTACTCGATGCCGCTGCAGCGCGGCGCCGACGATCTGCAGCGGCGGGAAGCGCTCGTCGCGGGCCTCCAGCCGCGCCCCCATCTGCGCGCAGCGGCTCGGCGATCCGGTCGACGGGTCGCCGGCGGATCGACGCGTCGCCGTCGAGGGTGAACTCGTGGCCCTCGGCTGGAACGCGAGCCAGCCCGGCAGCATCCGCATCAGCGTTCCCGAGTTGCCGACGTCGATCGGACGTCGGGCGCCTGGGCGTTGCGCATCCCGCCGCCGCGGATCACGACGATCGCTCGTCCTGCTCCTGGACGATCACGCCGAGCTCGCGCAGCGCGGCGAGCGTCGAGCGGGTGTCCTCGGCCTGGAGGTAGCCGGTGATCCGCACCGGCTCGGATGCCATCGCGCCGAGGATCGCCGCGCGGTGGGAGATCGACTTGTCACCGGCCACCCGGACGCTCCCGCGCAGCTTGTCCGACGGTGCGAAGGGGTCGAACCGGCGGCACGTTCATCACGCCGGGGCCACCGGGTAGCCCAGCGCGGCGATGATCGCCAGGCCGCGGTCGGCCTCGTCCCGACCGGAGATCCACAGTGCCACGACGCCCTCGCTCATGTCGGCCGCAGGGTAGAGGGCGATGTCGGTGATGTTCACCCCGGCGCGGCCGAGCTCGAGCGCCAGCTCGGCGACCACCCCCGGCCGGTTGGGCACCGAGGCCCGCAGCTCGACGAGCGGTGCGGAGTCGGAGCCCCGTTCGAGCAGCCGCCGGCGGTCGGCCGCCGCGGCGCTCGTTCCAGGCCGTGATCGCCTCCCGGTCGGCGGCCAGGAGCGACTTGCGCACCGTCCTCAGTCCGGCGATCGCCCGGTCGATCTCGTTGACGAGCGCCTCGGCGTTGACGAGGTAGATGTCGGTCCACACCGAGCTCGGCGCGCCCGCCACTCGGGTCGCGTCGCGAAAGCTCGGGCCGGTGGCCGGGAGCAGCTCGCCGCCCTCCTCGGGCGCGCCGCGAGGCCTGGGCGACGAGCAGGTTGGCGAACACGTGCGGCAGGTGCGAGACGGTGGCCAGGATGCGGTCGTGGCGCGCTGGCGTCGACCGCGCACGGCCGGGCGCCGAGGCCGGTGAGCAGCCGGTGCAGGCGCTCGTACAGCACCCCGCTCGTCTCCGCGCCCGGCGTGAGGTACCAGGTCGCGCGCCGTCGAACAGATCCGCGCGGGCGTGCTCGCACGCCGGAGGTCTCGGCTCCGGCGAGCGGGTGGCCGCCGACGAACCGCGGGTCGGCGATGGCGGCGACGATCGCCCGCTTGGTCGAGCCGACGTCGGTGACCACGCAGTCCGCGGGCGCTGCGGCGAGGATCTCGCCGACGGTTCCGGCGAGCGCCCCGACGGGTACCGCCGCGAACACCGCCTCGGCGCTCGCCCACCGCCTCGGCGAGGGTCGTCCGGGGCCCGGTCGAGCACCCCGGCGGCGAGCGCCTGCGTCGCGGACACCGGGATCGGCGTCGAAGCCGGTCACCTCGGCACCGAGCCGCTCCCGGGCGGCGATCGCCACCGAGCCGCCGATCAGGCCCGACGCCGACGACGCGCGATCCGCGGCGGCGCATTCACGGTCGGCGTGCGGTCGGGCGCCGCGGCGCTCGACCACGGCCTCACTGAGCAGGTCGAGGACGGCCTCGGTCTCCTCCCAGCCGAGGCAGCCGTCGGTGATCGACTGGCCGTAGACGCAGCGCCTGCCCGCGCTCCAGAGCTCCTGCCGGCCGCCGACGAGGAACGACTCGAGCATCGCGCCGACGATCGCCGGCTGTCCGGACGCCAGCTGCGCGGCGACGTCGGCGGCCACCGCGGGCTGGCGCTCGGGCTGCTTGCCGCTGTTGTCGTGCGAGAGGTCGATCATCAGCCGTTCGGGCAGGCCGGCGGCCCGCAGCAGCGCCAGCGCGCGCTCGACGTCGGCCGGCGTCGAAGTTCGGCGCCGTCGCGGCCGCCGCGGAGGATCACGTGGCAGTCGCGGTTGCCGCGCGTGTGGACGATCGCCGAGCGGCCGTCCACGTCGATGCCGGCGAACGCGTGCGGGCACCGCGGCCGCGCGCACGGCGTCGACCGCCGGCCTGCACCCCGCCGTCGGTGCCGTTCTTGAAGCCGACCGGCATCGACAGCCCCGAGCCGAGCTGGCGATGGATCTGGCTCTCGGTCGTCCGGGCGCCGATCGCCCCCCAGCAGACGGCGTCGGAGATGTACTGCGGGATGATCGGATCCAGGAACTCGCAGCCGATCGGGACGCCGAGCGCCAGGACGTCGAGCAGCAGCTGCCGCGCGACCCGCAGCCCGGTGTTGACGTCGCCCGGAGCCGTCGAGGTGCGGGTCGTTGATCAGCCCCTTCCAGCCGGTCGTGGTGCGCGGCTTCTCGAAGTACACGCGCATCACCACGCAGCAGCTCGTCGCCGGCGGCGCTCGGCCGCCCGGCCAGCCGGCGGGCGTACTCGCAGCGTCGCCTCGACGTCGTGGACGCTGCACGGGCCGACGACGACCAGCAGCCGGTCGTCCTCGCCGTCGAGCACCGCGTGCGACCTGCTCGCGGCCCGCGCAGCACGATCGCCGGTCGGCTCGTCGGTGAGCGGCAGCTCGGCGAGCAGCTCCGCCGGCGAGAGCGAGCGGCTCGAGCCGCTCGATCCGCTGGTCGCGGACCGCCTCGCGGCGCTGGGGGGCCGCGGCGCGGCTCATCGGCTGAGCGCCTCCGCGAGTCCGGCAGCTCGCGACGCCCGCGATCGTCCGCCGTGGATCGCCGCCGCGGCACGCAGGCGCTCCACGTAGCCGGCGAGCGTCGTCGGTGGGCAGCGACTGCGGCCCGTCGCAGATCGCCTCCTCGGGCGCGGGATGGACCTCGACGATGATCCCGTCGGCGCCGACCGCGGCCGCGGCGAGCGACAGCGGCTCGACGAGCTCGCGGCGGCCGGCGGCGTGGCTCGGGTCGACGATCACCGGCAGCGCGGTGCGCTCCTTGAGCACCGGCACGGCGGCGAGATCGAGCGTGAACCGGTAGGCGGTCTCGAACGTGCGGATCCCCCGCTCGCACAGGATCACCGCGCGCGTTGCCCTCCTTGAGCACGTACTCGGCGGCCATCAGCAGCTCGTCGATCGTGCTCGACAGGCCGCGCTTGATCAGCACCGGCACGGCCGCTGCGGCCGATCTCGGTGAGCAGCGCGTAGTTCTGCATGTTGCGGGCGCCGACCTGGACGACGTCGGCCACCTGCGAGCACGTCGTCGAGATCGCGGACGTCCATGCACTCGGTGACGATCGGCAGGCCGGTGCGCTCGCCGTGGCCTCGGCGAGCAGCCGCAGGCCCTCCTGGCCGAGCCCCTGGAAGGCGTACGGCGAGGTGCGGGGCTTGTAGGCGCCGCCGCGGAACATCGTCGCCGCCGGCGGCGAGCACGGCATCGGCGCTCTGCGAGCGTCTGGGCGCGGGTCTCGACCGTGCACGGGCCGGCGATCAGGGTGAACTCGTTCCCGCCGATCGGCCGGCCGGCGATTCGATCTCTGCGTTGGTGGTGGTCATGGTCCTGGCGGGTCCTTTTCCTGGACGAAGATTAATGCGCGGCGGCGCCGGCCCGCTCGGCGGGCCGGACGGTGCGGTGGCGCTCGGTCGGGGTCGATGGCCGCGCACGCGGGCCTCGATGGTCTCGCCACGTGCCACAGGGGCGGGCGAAGGCCGAGCGCCTAGATAAATCGCCAGGAATAGAAGCGCGCCGAGCAGCGACCGGTGACGGTGGAGATGTCGCGGCAGGGCTTCATGCGCGCGGGATTGTGACACACGCCCGCGCGGAGCGGCGAATTTGGCATCCCGTCCCGCCGGCGGATGAATCGCCATTCATCGCACCCGGGCGTACGCCATCGCGTCCGCCGAGGCGCAGGCGTCAGACGAGCTCGGCGAGCGCGGCGAGGAACCGCGCGTTCTCGCCGTCGGTCCCGACGGTCACCCGCATCGCCCCCTCGCGGCCGAGCGACGTCCCGGCGCGGACGAGCACGCCCCGCTCGCGCAGGCCGGCGACGACGTCCGCCTCGGCGGTCGGGGTCGGGCAGCAGCGCCCAGATGAAGTTGGCGTCGGACTCGGCGACCTCACAGCCCGAGCGCGCGCACGCCCGTCGGCGAGCTCGAGCCGCCCGGCGATCGTCGCCGCCACGCGCCGCTCGACCTCGTCGCCGTGGCGCGAGCGCCTCGACCGCGGCGGCCTGGGCGGCGGCGTTCAGGTAGAACGGCTGGCGGACCTGGTCGAGGGCCTGGGCGAGCTCGCGGGAGCCGCACAGCCCGTAGCCGACCCGCATCCCGGCCAGGCCGTAGACCTTGGAGAACGTCCGCAGCAGGACGAGGTTGGGATGGCGGGCGAGCAGCTCGACCGAGGCCTGCGTGTCGCCGAGCGTGAGCGCGAACTCGCAGTAGGCCTCGTCGAGGACGACGCACACCTGGCGCGGGACCGAGCGCAGGAACTCCTCGACCTCCTCGAGCGGCAGGCACGTCGAGGTCGGGTTGTTCGGGTTGCAGATCGAGCACCAGCCGGGTCGCCACGGTGATCTCCCGCCGCATCGCGCCGAGGTCGTGGCGGTCATCGTCGTCGAGCGGGACCTCGATCGCCCGGGCCCCGGAGGTGGCGGCGAGGTGCGGGTACACGCTGAACGCCGGCCAGGCGTAGACGAGCTCGGCGCCGGGCTCGAGCAGCGCCTCGCCGGCGGCGAGCAGGACGTCGCACGACCCGTTGCCGAGCGCGACCTGGCTCGGCGAGACGCCGTAGCGGTCGGCCAGCGCCGTGCCGCAGCGGCGCGTACGCCGGGTCGGGGTAGCGGTTGGCGCCGCGCAGCGTCGCCGCGGCCGCCTCGACGACCGCGGGCAGCGGGCCGAAGCACGACTCGTTGGAGGCCAGCATCGCGACCTCGGCTGCCGAGGTCGTAGCCGGAGGCCGCGGGGTAGACGGGGATCCGGCGGATCCGCTCGGCGAACTCGATCGGCATGGCCGGCCTATTGTGCCGCGTCGAGGTCGGCCCGCAGCGCCTTCGCGTCCGCCGAGGTACACGTGACGCGGCTCGTGCTCCTCCTCGGCGTAGTAGTGGACGCAGCACGCGGATCACCCGCGGCATCGCAGCCCGGGACGGGGATCTCGCGGGCGCAGAGCAGCGGCACGGCGGTGAGCCCGAGCGCCCGAGCGGCGACGGCCGGGAACTCGGCGTCGAGATCGTCGGTGAGGGTGAAGATGCAGCTGACCATCCGCGTCGGCGGCGAGCTCGTTGCGCGCCATCAGCTCGCGCATCAGCACGTCGGTCGCGCCGAGGATCGACTCGGCGTCGTTGCGCTCGACGCTATTGGCGCCACGCAGGGCGAACAGACGCATGGCTCGGGGAGTCTGCCAGAGGCCCGGCGGGCGAGCCGGGGTGGGCGCATCTCGTAGACCCGGGCGCAGCCGAACGTGGTCGACGCGCACGACCAGCCCGGCTCAGCGGCCGCGCGAAGTCGGCGTGGCCTCGCAGTCGGCGAGCAGGAACCGGGCGCCGGTGTTGCGCACCAGCACTCGGGCGTCGTCGGCGGTCATCTGGCCGCTGAACAGGTTCTGGGCCTGGGCGCGGTGCGGGTCAGGCACCCCGGCTGCGACCACAGGCAGTCGCCGATGTACGTCCGCCGGCCGGTCCGGGTGGGGATCGCCGGCCCGAGGTAGCTCCGCGTGAGCACCCCGCCCGGGCCCGGGACGTGGGCGAGGTAGTCGAGATCGCGTCGCGCTCGTCGGGGCGGATGAAGTTCGCGTTCTCGGGCGTCGGCACCGCCAGGTCGCGGGCCGTCTTCATCTGCATCGCCAGGCCGGGGATCGTGGCCAGCGCGACGGTCGCCCAGGCCACCCACGCCGGCAACGCGCAGCCGCAGGTCGGCGATGCCCTGGACGGCGAGCACGGCGAGCGGGATCGTCACCCCCTCGAAGGCGTGGAGCGGCGTCGCTCCGAGCGCGGTGGCCGAGAGGACGAACAGCAGCAGCGTGGCGCCCGGCCAGGCCTGCGAGGCCGCGGTCGATGAATGTCTGCGGCCGACGGCGGAGCGCGAGCAGCGCGGGGATGCCGAGCGGAGCGAGGTAGATCAGCAGCGGCCAGATCGAGAACGCGTGCTTGCTGGCGTCGCGCGCCAGCTTCCACGACAGGTCCGTCTTGCCGAGCACGGCGTAGTACAGCAGCGGCAGGCCGGTGAGCACCACGGTGAGCGCGGCGGGCCACAGCGAGGCACGGCGGCGGAGCACCCACAGCAGCAGCTCGGCGCCGACCAGGACGAGGAGGAGCAGCTCGCCGTGCCACGGGTGCAGCAGCGACGCCGTCGCGCCGAGCACGCCCGGCCAGACCGACATCCGGCCGCGCTCCCGCGCCGCGGCCGTGGAGGACGAGCGCGGCGACGATCGCCGCGAGTGCGATCAGCCCGAACGTGTACCCCCAGCGAGAGGAACACCGGCGTACAGGTCCCCGAGCGTCGTGAACGAGCCGTAGGCGACGGTGAACGAGGCGAAGAACAGGCCGAGCGTGAGCGCGATCCGGCGTTGCCGGCGATCCGACAGGCTCGCGTCGGACGTAGGCGCGGACGGCGAAGAAGATCGCGCCGACGGCCACCGGCTTCCACACCAGCAGGGCGATCGTCGCTGGGACACCGAGCAGCGTGAGGCCGCGCCGAGACGACGACCGCCGGCTGGAAGTAGTCGGCCGGAGTCGGCCGCAGGACGAACAGGTTCGCGGCGAGCAGGTGCCCGGAGGCACTGCGGATCCACGACAGGTACTGCAGCTGGTCGACGATGTAGACGCCGTCGGTCCCCGTCCACACCCGGCCGTTGAACGACGACCTGGTCCGAGATCGAGCGCCGAGGACCCACAGCGACAGCACGGCGAGGACGCCGAGCAGCGACAGTTCGAGGCGGTCGAGAGAGCGCATGCCTCGCGGGGGACGGGTGGCCGGCCGCGAGGTTAGTGCGACGTCTGGCGGCGGAGGTCCACTACCCGGCGAGCTTCGACTGCAGCGCGCGAGGCTCGCTCGTCCTGCCGCCCTGCTCATCGGGTTGATGCCGTGATCGCGGATGAACAGGTTCGTCGCCGGCATGAACGTGACGATCAGGAACAGGGTGAAGGCGAGCGCCGCCCGGCGCAGCGGCACGCTCGTGGCCAGGGCGGCGAGCGGCAGCAGCCAGATGACGTACCACGGGACCAGCCAGGCCAGGCTCGCGAGCAGCGCGAAGGTCGTCCACCCGGCCCCCGCCAGCCAGTCGACCCGCCGGCGCAGCAGCATGACGACGGTGATCACGACGCCGACGTCGGCCAGCTGCAGCAGCCACGGCGCGCCGCCGCCGGCGCCGATCAGCGTGCCCGACCAGGTTCGGGATGCTCCAGTCGGTGAGCAGCGTGCTCTGGTCCCGCAGGTTCGGCAGGTGGGGCCCGAACAGCGCGAGGCTGAGCACGAGCATCGGGACGGCTGCGAGCACGGCGCCGATCAGCACGTTGCGCCGTCGCTTCGGCGGCCGGGCGGCGAGCAGCAGGAACGGGAGCAGCAGGCCGGCGGTGAACTTCACCGCGACGGCGAGCACCACCATCGCACCCGCGCCGCGGTCGCGGCCCTGGAGCAGGAACAGCAGCGCCGCGGTCGAGGGGCACGAGCATGAAGAAGTCGTTGTGGAAGCCGCCGATCGCGTACATCAGGTAGATCGGGTTGGCGGCCACGAACAGGACCGCGATAGCGCGGGTCGCGACCGAGCTGCTGCGCGCAGCGGCCGACGAGCCATCAGGAACAGCAGGCTCATCAGCACCGGCGCGAGCTTCAGCACCCAGTAGGCCACCGGGATCGGCAGCAACGCGATCGGATAGCTGAACGCCGTGAACAGCGGTCCGTACGGGCTGTGCAGGTGGTGCCAGCTGCTGAACCGGAACACCGGGTCGTGGAGGACCGTGCCGATCCCGTGCTGGTAGGGGTTGAGGCCGTGGACCGCTCCGAGCCGGGCGTAGCCGAGGTAGTTGAAGACGTCGGTGAGCTGGAGCGGCGGACCGAGGAGCAGGATCGCGTGGAGGGCGACGATCGCAGATCCAGATCGTCCGCATCGAGAACGTGCGCGCCGCCGTGAGGGCGATCGCGTAGGCGGCGAACATCATCAGCAGGACGCGCGCTGAAGCCGTAGTCGAGGGTGCGCTGGTGGAGCGCGGAAGTGCCCGAGGATGAAGTGCAGCGGACCGGATTCCCAACTCGGGAAGCTCACCCCGCTCGCGGGAACGAGCGGCGTCGGGCGTCCGGTGGAGACGAGCACCACGGCGAGGGCGCACAGGACGAGGGTCGCGAGCGCGAGGTGGCCGGCGCGTCGCCCGGCCCGCCAGCGCACCCGCGGCAGCGCGAACGGCGGCCGCAGCTCGAGCCGCGGCAGCAGCACCGCGCCGTCGGGCTGCGCGGAGGCGGCTCCGGCGGGGGCCGTCGCGATCGCGACGGACCGATCGGACTGGCTCGAGTCCTGTCGCATCGCCGCTGAGTGTGAACGGGTGGTCATGGTCCCCGGGTGGCCTCGGGTTGAGATCGGGTTAAGAACTGTAGTTCCGGGCCTGCCGGATTCCGGACGGAGCCGGGGCGGAACGGCCGCTCCGACGGAGTGCCGCGACCTCCTCCGAGCTCAGCCGGCGGTGCGCTCCGGACCGCAGGTCGCCGAGGACCAGCGGCCCGATGCTCGTCCGGGCGAGGCGCACGACGGGGTGCCCGACGGCCTCGCACATCCGCCGGACCTGGCGCTTGCGGCCCTCGTGGATCGTGATCTCCAACGTGTCGGGCGCGAGCCGGCGTACCCGCGCGGGCGCGGTCGGACCGTCCTCGAGCTCCACCCCGGCGCGCAGGCGCCGCAGCGTGCGGTCGTGGACCGGCGGGCGGCCGACCGTGACGCGGTAGGTGCGCGGTACCTCGTAGCGCGGGTGGGTGAGCCGTGCGCGAGCTCGCCGTCGTCGGTGAGGAGGATCAGGCCGGTGGTGTCGATGTCGAGGCGGCCGACGGGGTACAGCCGCCGCCCGGCCGGCGACGAGGGAGACGACCGTCCGCCTTCCCTGGGGGTCCGAGGCGGTGCTGACGACTCCGGCCGGCTTGTGCAGCGCGAACACCACCGGCTCCGCGGTGGGCGTGACCCGTTCGCCGTCGAAGGTGACCGGCTCGTCCCCGCTCACGTCCCGTGCCGGGTCGGTGACGACCTCGCCGGCGACGTGGACGCGGCCGGCGCGGATCAGCTCCTCCGATGCCCGCCGCGAGGCGACCCCCGCGTGGGCGAGATACTTGGCCAGGCGCACGGCCCTGACTGTATGGGCCGTCGATGCGGAAACCGCCTGCCACCATGGTGGCCATGGACCTCGCACTGCTCGACGAGCACCTCACCGATCTCGGACAGCCCGCTTTCCGCGCGCGGCAGGTCTGGCGCTGGATGGCGACCGGCGCGAAGGGCTACGAGCAGATGACCGATCTCCCGGCTGCGCTGCGCGCCGAACTCACCGAGCGCGTCCCGTTCAGCAGCCTCACGCTCGAGCACGAGGCGACCGCCCGCGACGGGACGGTGAAGGCGCTGTTCCGGACCGCCGACGGGCGCCCGGTGGAGGCGGTGCTGATGCGCTACCGGGATGGCCGCCGCTCGCTGTGCCTCTCCTCCCAGTCGGGCTGCCCGCTCACCTGCACGTTCTGCGCCACCGGCCAGATGCGCTTTCACCGCAACCTGACCGCCTCGGAGATCCTCGACCAGGCGCTCCACTTCCGCCGTATCGAGTCCGTCGACCACGCGGTGTTCATGGGGATGGGCGAGCCGCTGATGAACCTGCCGAACGTGCTCGAGGCCTGCCGCCGGCTCCCGGACGTGGGGATCGGCAACCGCCACACGGCGATCTCCACCGTCGGCTGGGTTCCCGGCATCGACGCCCTCGCCGACGCCGGGCTGCCCGTGCGGCTCGCGCTCTCGCTCCACGCCCCCGACGACGCGCTGCGCTCGCGAGATCATGCCGGTCAACGACCGCTATCCGCTGGCCGATGTGCTCGCGGCGTGCGACCGTTTCTACGACGCCGCCGGCGCAAGGTGTTCGTCGAGTACGTGATGCTCGCCGGCGTCAACGACTCCCACGCCCAGGCCGTCCAGCTGGCCAAGCTGCTCGACCCGCGGCGGTTCAAGGTCAACCTGATCCCGTACAACCCGACCGGGTCGCAGTACGAGGGCTCCAGCCCGAAGGCGATCGACGCCTTCCGGGCCGAGCTGGAGCGGCGCGGCGTCGATGCCACCGTCCGGCTCACCCGCGGTCGTGACATCGACGCAGCCTGCGGGCAGCTCGCCGCCCGGGCCGCCTGAGCCCGTGGCCCGGCGGCCTCAGCCCAACGGCCGGCCGTTCCCACCGGCCCGCCGCGACGTAAGATGACTCCGGCATGAACGCCGCGTCCCTCGCCCGCCTCGTCGCCGCCGGCCGCATCATGCATCGGCGCAGGCCTCGTCGCCCAGCCCGAGCGCTTCACCGTGCCGTGGATCGGGCGCGAGGGAACCCACGCCGGGGCCAAGGTCCTCGGCCGCGCCCTCGGCGCCCGCGATCTGGTCCTCGGCGCCGGCGCGATCGCCTCCTCCGACGAGCATCTGCCGGCGTGGCTGATCGCGGCGACCGTCGCCGACAGCACCGACTTCCTCGCCACCGTCACCGGCGGCCGGACGCTGCCGCTCTCCGGCCGCATGCTCGTCAGCGCACTCGCGCTCGGCGGCGCGGTGCTCGGCGTGGCGTCGCTCGCGGGGCACGAGCCCAACCGCGCTTAGAGCGTTCGCGCGGCGAGCTTCGAACGGGCTCGCACGGCATAACCCCGCTGGGGAGGGGTGGGGTTCGGGTTGATGTCGAAAATGGACCGTATAGGTGCACAATCGTCCACGCTCCCTCGGAGGGCAGGTGTGGTCAGAAACCCGTCACATGCGACGGAAATCGTCCACGCCCCGCCAATCCCTCTCCCCAGCCGGGGTTCCGGGGCTCACCGACCGGCCCCGATGGAACGCGACCGCCCCGGGCAACGGGACGCAACCGCGCGACTACTCCGGCGCCGCCGCCCCCACCACCCCCGCCCGAGCCTCACCGGCCCGCAGCAGCCGCTCGCGGAGCTCCTCCTCGAGCTCGGGGGCGGGGTCGAAGTCGCCCACATCGGGGAGCTCGTCGAGCGAGCTCAGCCCGAACAGGCGCAGGAACAGCTCGCTCGTGCGGTAGAGCGCGGCTCCGAACTGCGAGCGGCCGCTCTCCTCGATCAGCCCGCGCTCGATCAGCGTCGCGGCGGCGGACTCGGCGCTCACGCCGCGGATCCGGGCGATCTCCGGCCGGGAGACGGGCTGCAGGTAGGCGACGATCGCGAGCGTCTCGGCCTGCGCCGGCGTCAGCGGTGGCGTCCGCGGCCGGGCGAGCAGCCGCCGCGCGGCGGGCTCGACCTCGGGATGGGTGCTGAGGGCCCAACCGCCCGCGAGCTCGCGCAGGACGAGTCCGCGGCGATCGAAGTCGAGCTGCTCGCGCAGGCGCTCGAGCGCGGTCACGACCTCGTGGAGCTCGATCGCCGAGCGCGTCGGCGAGGGCATCGGCGCTCGCCGGCTCGGCGCACAGGAACAGCAGCGCCTCGAGCCGGCGCCTCGAGCGGTCAGGTCCGGCGCCTCCTCATGCCGCTGACTCCGCGGTGGCGGGCGCGGTCCGGGCCCTCGGTCCGACCATGATCTCGCCGAACGGCTCGTCCTGGGTCCAGGTCGCCTCGCCCTGCTTGTAGAGCTCGAGCAGCGCGAACAGCGTCACCGCCACCGTCACGCGGTCGGCCTCGGCCACCGCCTCATCGAAGCGGAACGTCCCGCGCCGCAGCAGCGCACGCAGGTGCGCGAGCCGCTCGGCGACGCTCACCTTGGCCTGGGTGATGTGGCGCAGGTCGAGCGGCTTGGGCATCGTCAGCAGTTCGCCGATCGCGACACCGAGGCGCGACGGGTCGTAGACCGCCCCAGCGTCCTTCAGCGATGCGCGGCGCAGCCCGGGGGGCAGCGGCGCCTGGCGGAAGCGGTGCCCGGCCTGCTCGTCGAGCCGCTCGCGCAGGTGGGCGGCGGCCGCCCGGTAGCGGTGGGCGTCGAGCAGGCGGGCGAGCAGCTCCTCGGCGGCCTCCCCCGGGTCGAGCTCGATCTCCTCGACCTCCTCCCCGGGCAGCATCAACCGCGACTTCAGCTCGAGCAGCGCGGCGATCAGGACGAGGAACTCGGTCGCGGCCTCGAGGTCGAGCTCGCCGCGGCGCTCGAGGTGATCGACGTACAGGATCACGATCTCGGCCAGGTCGACCTCGAGCAGGTCGACCTCCTCGCGCAGGACCAGCGTGAGCAGCAGGTCGAACGGCCCCGTGAAGACGTCGAGGTCGAGCTCCAGGTCGATCAGACGCACGATGGCGACGAACGCTAGCGCCGGGCTCGGACCGGTCCGACGCCCATCGCCTGACGAACCTCGGCGAGCGTCCCGGCGGCGATCTCCCGCGCCCGCTCGGCGCCGGCGGCGAAGGTCGCCTCGAGCGCCGCCTCGTCGCCCCGCAGCTCGGCGTACCGCTCGCGGACGGGGGCCAGGTACTCGACGACGGCGTCGGCGACAGCGGCCTTGAACGCGCCGTAGCCGTCGCCCGCGAACTCGGCCTCGATCTCGTCCGGTGCCGTCCCCCGCACCGCGGCGAGGATCTCGATCAGGTTGGTGATCCCGGGCTTGTCCGCGCCCCGCCGCACCTCGCTGCCGGAGTCGGTGACCGCGCTCCGGATCTTCTTGCTCGTCGTCTTCGGGTCGTCGAGCACGAGCACCGTCCCTGCGCGGTGCCGCCCGTCGTCGACATCTTCCGCTCCGGGGTCTGGAGGTCCATGATCCGGGCGCCGACCGTCGGGTATCGGCCCTCGGGGACGACGAGCAGCTCGCCGAAGCGACCGTTGAACCGCTGGGCGATGTCGCGCATCAGCTCGACGTGCTGGCGCTGGTCGTCGCCGACCGGCACCTCGTGGGCGCGATAGGCGAGCACGTCGGCGGCCATCAGCACCGGGTAGGTGAACAGCCCGGCCGACTGGAGATCGCGCTGGCTGCCGGCCTTCTCCTTGAACTGGTGCATCCGGTTCAGGTCACCGACCGAACAGACGCTGGAGAGCAGCCAGGTCAGCTCGGTGTGCTCCCGGACGTCGCTCTGGCGGAAGAAGATGCAGCGCTCGGGGTCGAGCCCGGCGGCGAGCAGCATCGCGGCGGTGTCGAGCACCGACTCCCGCAGGCCGGGCGGCTCGTACGGGACGGTCAGCGCGTGGAGATCGACGATGCAGAACAGCCCGTCGCCCCGCTCCTGAGCGGCGACGTACTGGGTGATCGCCCCGATGTAGTTCCCGAGGTGCTTGCGGCCCGTCGGCTGGATCCCGGAGAAGATGCGCATGATCGGGCCCGCAGGCTAGCGGGGGTGCAGCGGGGGCGAGCATCCCCGGCATCCGCCTCGGAGAGCGGGCCCGGGCCGGCGCGCCCTAGGGCAGCGCGGGAGTCGCCGCACGGTCGCCGCGCGAGGCACCGGCGCCGCGGGCGAGCAGCCAGGCGGCGAGCACGCCGGCCAGGCCGCCGCACAGATGGCCCTGCCAGGAGATGCCGTAGTGCGGGACGAGCGAGGCGAGCAGCGACAGGCCGAACACGACGAACACGACGGCCCCGATCGCGAGCTCGAACAGGCTGCGATCGAAGAAACCCCGGCTGAGCAGGTACGTCGCGTAACCGAACACGAGGCCGCTGGCGCCGACGGTGACCGCGCCGGAGGGAGCGATCAGCCACGTGCCGAGGCCGCCCACGACGATCATGATCGCGGTCACGATCGCGACCCGCGTCGCCCCCCGCAGGGCGATGATCACGCCGAGGATCAGCAGCGGGATCGTGTTGCCGATCAGGTGGCCGAAGCCGGCGTGCAGGAACGGCGCGGTGAGGATCCCCCACAGATGCGAGACGTTGCGGGCGATGATTCCGTCGCTGTCGAGGGCCTGGTTGTCGATCGCGTTGATGATCTCCACCACCCACATGACCGCGACCATCGCGACGACGAGACGGATCCCGTCACGGCGGTCCGCGGCGGCAGTTGCGCCGCCCGGGCTCGCTCGGTAGGTGCTCGGCCAGTGCGCTCATCGCCGTTACAGTCTGGCAGAGCGCCGCGTCGGCGACCGCGAGTGCGACCTCGGCGCGCTCCCGCAGCGAGTCCCGCAGCACGAACTCGCCCGGAGTGTGGGCGCCGCCGCCGCGAGGGCCGAGCCCGTCGACGGTCAGCGGCAGCACGGTCGCGAAGTGGCTGGCGTCGCTCGCGCCGCCTCGGTCGACGCCGACGATCGGCCGCCCGAGCCGCTCCGCGGCGGCGGCGAGCAGGCCACGGGCGCTCTCGCGGGCGTCCATTCCGGGCCACAGGCGGTCCATTCCCGCGCTCAGCCGAACCTCGCTCAGTTCGGCGGGCACGGCAGCGCGAACGGGATCGAAGGCCGCGAGCGTGTCGGCCCGCATGTCGCACACGAGCTCCCCGTCGGCCGGCACGACGTTGAGCGCCTCGCCGGAGCGCATCAACGGTCGGCACGACGCTCAGCCGCTGCGGTCCGGCCGGGTGGTGGTGCGCGGCGAGCGATCCGGCCATCTCGGCGAGCGCGAGCAGCGCGTTCGCTCCGGCGTCGGGAGCGCTGCCGGAGTGCGCGGCGCGGCCCTCGGCCCGGACCCGCATCGTCCCCGCCGCCTTCCGGCGCACGACGACCGCCCTCCTCCCCGTCGGCGGTCCGCTCGCCGGCCTCGAAGCACAGGCAGGCGTCGTAGCCCGCGAACCGCTCCAGGTGCGCGAACGGGGCCGTCCGCCACTCCTCGTCGACGACGAGCAGCACCGCGAGCTCGGCGAACCGCTCGGGACGCTCCGCCAGGTGGCGGGCGACACCGAGCGCGAGCACCACCCCGCCCTTCATGTCGGCCGTGCCCGGGCCGTACAGCCGCTCGCCGTCCCGCCGCAGGGGGGCGTGGGCGTGGTGGGCGATGACCGTGTCGAGGTGGCCGAGCAGCAGCAGTCGCCGGCGACCCGTGCCGGGTATGCGCAGGATCAGGTCCGGGGCGCAGACCTCGGTCGAGCAGGGCACGCGCTCAAGTGCCGCGCCGACCGGCCCGAAGGCGGCCGACAGCGCGACCGCCTCCTCGGCGCCATCGATGTCCCCGGACGGCGAGGAGACGGCGACGAGCGCCTCGAGTTCGCGCTCGGCGCGGGCCGCGATCTCGGTGGCGGCGTCGGCGAAGTAGCCGTCGTCGGGCATTGCGCCAGTATGCAGAGCGGACCGGCCTGGCGGCGGCTCAGGCCGAGGCCAGCGCCTCGGTATCCGCGGGCCCCGCCGGAGCGTCGGGCCCCGGCTCACGGACGAGATCGAGCTCGCCGCGGGCGTAGAGCTCCGTGAGCGCTGCGACGGCCTCGGCCGGTGAACTGGCGGCCGACAAGCGTGCGGCACTCCTCCATCGACTCCTCGATCGTCTTCGGCCGGCTGTACGGCCGGCTGACGGTCATCACGTCCCAGGCGTCGGCAAGCGACATCAGCGCGCTCCCTCGGGGATCTCGTGCTCGCTCAGCCCGCGGGGATAGCCGGTGCCGTCCGGCCGCTCGTGATGGGTGCGGATCCAGTCGACCTGCTCGGCGGCGAGGACGCCCTCGGTGATCTGGGCCGAGAGCTCGGCGTGGCCGCGGATCTGGGCCCGCTCGGCCTCGGTGAGCGGCGTCATCTTGCGCAGCGTCGCGTCGGGGACCCCGATCTTGCCGACGTCGTGGACGAGCGCCGCCTCGCCCAGCAGCAGCGCCTGCTCGGCGCTCCAGCCCGCGACCCGGGCGAGCCGCCCGACCAGCTGCGCGACCCGCTCGGAGTGCTGGCGGGTGGCGGGGTCCTTGGCGTCGATCGCGCGGGCGAGCGCCCGCAGCCCGAGCAGCGCCTGGGAGCGGGCGAGCCGCTGGACGCGGTCCTCGGCGGAGAGCTCCTCGACCACCTCGGGGTCGTAGACCCAGCACTGGTCGCGGCCGTGGGCCTTGCTCCAGTACAGGGCACCGTCGGCGAGCCGGACGAGTTCGGCGGGGTCCTGGGTGGTCGTCGTGTCGCAGATCCCGGCCGAGATCGTCATCGGGTACGTTCCGGCCGCCTCCGAGCTGAGGCGCCGGCGGGCGCGCTCGACCGCGACGAGTGCCGACTCGCGCGAGGTGCCGGGGAGGATCCAGGCGAACTCGTCGCCGCCGACCCGGCCGAGCGTGTCCCCGGCCCGGGCCAGGCCCTGCAGGCACTCGCTCACACGCACGAGCAGACGATCGCCGGCGTCGTGGCCGCCGATGTCGTTGAGCTGCTTGAAGTTGTCGATGTCGAGCACCGCGACCGACAGCGGGTCGCCGCTGCGCTGTGTCCGGGCCACCTCGGTCCGCAGCCGCTCGTGCACGGTGCGGTGGTTGGCCAGGCCGGTGAGGGGATCCGAGGAGGCCTGGGCGGCGAGCTTGGCCCGGTCCTCGATCCAGGCGATCGAGGTGGCGAGCAGCTCGACGACCTGCTCCATCCGCCGCTCGTCGCGGTCGGTGAGGGCGTCGGCGCCGTGCGTGGCGACGGCGAGCGCCCCCCACACGCGGTTGGCGACCCGGATCGGCGCGACGATGCTCGAGGCGTACCCCATCCGGTCGACCGGGGAGTCCTTGGGGTGGTCGTTGATCCGCACCGGCCGCCCACCCCGGATCGCGGCGTCGACGTCGCTGCCGGGGGCAACCGTGACGATGCGGCCGGCCGGGTAGCGGCCCTCCTCGGTCGTGGCCCAGGAGCCGACCACGAGCACGGAGGCCTCATCGAGGATCCGCATCACTCCCGCGCCGGCGGCGCCGAGCAGCCCGGCGACCTCGGAGGAGACCAGCTCGTAGACCGCCTCGGGCGGGCGGCCGTCGACGACCGCGGTGGCGATCCGCCGCAGCGCGCTCTGCTCGGCGGCGAGCTCCTCGGAGCGTTCGCGCAGCCTCAGCGTGAGCATCTTGCCCGCGGCAATCGCCGCGCCGAGCGACGCGAACGCCGCCCCGGTGATGATCAGCTCGAAGATGAACCGCTCGTGACGCGCTGCGGGGTCGTAGGCGAGCGGGATCGCGTGGACCAGGATGCAGCCCCCGATGTAGGCCGCTGCGACCTCGCGGCGATAGAAGTTCGCCGCGAAGACGACGACGAAGAACAGGTAGATCCAGCACAGCGAGTCGACGCCGCCGGTGGCGCTGACCCCAATCGCGATCACCGTCACCGCGCCGGTGATCTCGGTGTGCATGATCCACGGCCGGGCCTCCCGCCAATCGACGAGCAGGATCGCGCAGACGCCCCACGCCATCGTCAGCAGCGCGATCACGAGCACGACGTCGAGATGCCGGCGGTGGGCGCCCGGGAAGAAGATGAACAGCAGCAGCGTCGCGCCTCCGAGCAGGAACATCGTGCCGCTCGTCCGACCGGCGATGTCGCCCTCCTCCTGGTGCACGGAGTCGAGCGGCGAAAAACGATGAACTTCCGAAGCGGGCTGCGACGAGCCCACGGACCGTGCCTCCATAATCTCGCGTATCGGTCGTCCGCGCGCTCGACTTGAGGAGCTGCGGGACCGCCGGCGGCTGCAGCCGGCCCCTACGGGGCCATGCGCCTGGCTACAGCGGCTGGCGAACGACGGGGCGGCGGACCGCCCCGGCCTCGTCGAGTCGCCGCACGGGGGTCGTGTGCGGCGCCGTCCGCGCGATCTCCGGGTCCTCCTTGGCCTCCCGCAGGATCTCGGCGACGACCTCGGCGAAGTGCTCGAGCGTCTCCTTCGTCTCGGTCTCCGTCGGCTCGATCAGCAGCGCCTCGTCGACGATCAGCGGGAAGTACACGGTCGGCGGGTGGACGCCGTGATCGAGCAGCCGCTTGGCGAGATCGAGCGTCTTGATCTCCAGGTCGCGCTTCATCGGACCACCGCTGAGGACGAACTCGTGCATGCACAGCCGCTCGTAGGCCGAGGGCAGGTACTCCAGCACACCCTCGGCCCGCAGCCGTGCGAGCAGGTAATTGGCGTTGAGCACCGCAACCTCGGACACCTCGCGGATGCCGGCCGCTCCGAGCGAGCGGATGTAGGCGTAGGAGCGCACGAACACGCCGTAATTGCCCTGGAAGCCGCGCAGACGCCCGATCGACTTCGGTCGGTCGTGGTCGAGCTCGAACCGCGGGCCGCCGCCGTTGCCGTCAGCACCCTCGCGCCGGACGACCTGGGGCCGCGGGAGGAACGGCTCGATCCGGTCCGAGACGGCGATCGGCCCGGCGCCCGGACCGCCCCCGCCGTGCGGCTGGGTGAAGGACTTGTGGAGGTTGAAGTGGACGATGTCGAAGCCCATGTCCCCGGGCCGGCAGATGCCCATGATCGCGTTGAGATTCGCCCCGTCGTAGTAGAGCGTCGCGCCCACCGAGTGGACGATCTCGGCGATCTCCTCGATCTGCGGCTCGAACAGGCCGAGCGTCGAGGGGTTCGTGAGCATCAGGCAGGCGACGTCGGTGTCGGCCTTCGCCCGGAGGTCCTCGACGTCGACGTTGCCGTTGGCGTCGGTGCCGACCTTCACCACCTCGTACCCGGCCATCGTCACCGTCGCCGGGTTCGTGCCGTGGGCGGTGTCCGGGGTCAGCACCTTGTGGCGATGCTCCCCGCGGTCCTCGTGGAAGGCCCGGGTGAGCAGCACCCCGGCCAGCTCGCCGTGGCTTCCGGCCGAGGGCTGCAGCGAGACGTGCGGCAGGCCGGCGATCTCGCCGAGTGCGTACTGCAGGCGCCACATCAGCTCGAGCGCGCCCTGGGCCCGAGCGGGGTCCTGGAGGGGATGCAGCCGAGAGTGGCCGGGCAGCGCCGCGATCCGCTCGTGGAGCTTGGGGTTGTGCTTCATCGTGCACGACCCGAGCGGGTAGAAGCCGGTGTCGAGGTCGAAGTTCCGCTTCGACAGCCGGTTGTAGTGGCGCACGATCTCAGGCTCGGCGACCTCGGGCAGACGCGGGCCCTCGGCGCGGCGCAGGGCGGCGGGCAGCAGCTCGTCGAGCGGGCGCTCGGGCACGTCGAGGACCGGGCCCACGAAGGCGCGGCGCCCGGGCTTGGACCGCTCGTAGATCGTCAGCTCGTCGTCGGCCGCGCGGATCATCGCTGCACCTCCGCGACCTCGCGCCGGTCGGCGGCGATCGCCTCGCCGATCGCGTCGGCGAGGGCATCGATGTGCTCTCTCGTGCGCTGCTCGGTGATCGCCACGAGCAGGCAGTCGGCGAGCTCGGGGTCGTCGTGGCCGAGCGCATAGCCCGGGTTGATCCCACGCCGCCGGCAGGCCGCGACGACGTGCTCGACGGGGGCGTCGAGGCGGATCGCGAACTCGCGCACGACCGGGGCATCGTGGAGCAGAGTGACGCCGTCGACGGAGGCGAGGCGCTCGCGGGCGTAGGCGGTCCGCTGGAGCATCAGCTCGGCGAGCTCGACGATCCCCCGCCGGCCGAGCCAGCTGAGGTAGATCACCCCGGCGAGGGCGTTCAGCGCCTGGGCGGTGCAGATGTTCGAGGTCGCCTTCTCGCGGCGGATGTGCTGCTCGCGGGTCTGCAGCGTGAGCACGAAGCCGCGCTTGCCGTCGACGTCACGCGTCTCGCCGGCGATCCGGCCGGGCAGGCGGCGGATGAGCGCCTCGGTGGCGGCGAAGAAGCCGAACGACGGACCGCCGTAGTCGAGGCGGTTGCCGAGCGTCTGGCCCTCCCCCACCGCGATGTCGACGCCACACTCGCCGGGCGGGCGCAGCAGCGCGAGCGGCAGCGGGTCGCAGGCGCAGATCGACAGCGCGCCGACGTCGTGCGCGGCCTCCGAGAGCGGGGCGACGTCCTCGACCACACCGAGGAAGTTCGGCTGCTGGAGGATCACCGCCGAGACGTCCTCGCCGAGCTCCGGCAGCTCGGTCCGCCCGTCGCGCAGCGGCGCCTCGACGACCTCGACCCCCCACCCGTGGGCGAGGGTGCGCACGGTCTCCCGCGAGTGCGGGTGAACCCCTTGCGAGACGACGATCCGGCGTCCGCCCGTTGGCCAGCTTGGCCACGTAGGCCGCAGCGCCGACGGCGCTCGGACCCTCGTACACCGAGGCGTTGGAGATCGGCAGACCGGTGAGCTCGGAGATCGCCGTCTGGTACTCGAACATCGCCTGGAGTCCGCCCTGCGAGATCTCCGGCTGGTACGGCGTGTACGGGGTCAGGAACTCCGAGCGCTGGATGATCGAGTCGACCAGCGCGGGCACGTAGTGGTCGTACATCCCGCCGCCGAGGAACGAGATCTCGTCGTCGGCGCTGATGTTGGCCTCGGCCAGCGCGCGGAGCTCGCCGAGGACCTCCTGCTCCGAGAGGCCGGGCCCGAGGTCGAGGTCGCCGCGCAGCCGCAGGCCCTCCGGGATGTCGGCGAACAGGTCGTCGATCGAGCTGACGCCGATCTCGGCGAGCATCTCCTGGCGGTCCTCGCCGGTGGCCGAGACGTAGCGAGCTCATGTCAGCGAGGCCTCGTAGGCGGCGGCATCGAGCAGTGTCTCGAGCTCGGCCGGATCGCTCAGCCTGACCTTGACCAGCCACCCGTCGCCGTACGGATCTTCGTTGATCGTCTCCGGCGAGTCCGACAGCGCGGAGTTGACCTCGATCACCTCGCCGGACAGCGGGGCGTAGACGTCGGAGACCGCCTTCACGGACTCGACCTCGGTGTAGGGCTGGCCCTGGGTCACCTGCGCCCCGACCTCCGGCGCCTCGAAGAACACGACGTCGCCGAGCGAGTCCTGGGCGTACCAGGTGATCCCGAACGTGGCCACGTCACCGTCGATCCGGGCCCAGTCGTGCTCGGGGTGGTAGCGCAGATCGCTCGGATAGCTGGCGTCGGCCATGGAGTTCAGTCGTCCTTTCGATAGAGGGGCTTCTTGGCGACATGCGCGGTCCGGATGCGGCCGCGTACGTCGATCTGGAGCTCGGTCCCGGGGGTGGCCATCTCGGAACCCACGTACGCCATCCCGATTCCCTGTCCGAGCGACGGTGAAAACGTCCCGCTGGTCACGACCCCGCCACCCTGGACGGGATTGCCCGCCCGGGCGATGCCGGCCCCGTCGACGACGAACGGCACGAGCTTCTGACGCGGCCCTGCGGCCCGCACGGCGGCGATCGCCTCGGCGCCGATGAAGCCGGTCTCCTCGCGACAGGCCCATCCGAGGCCGGCCTCGATCGGGTTCCGGTCCGCGCTGAGGTCGTTGCCGTAGAGGTGGAAGCACACCTCCATCCGCAGCGTGTCGCGTGCGCCGAGGCCGATCGGCACCGCTCCGGCGGCGACCACGGCGTCCCAGATCCTCTCGGCATCGCGCGGATCGACGAGCAGCTCGTAGCCGGACTCACCCGTGTAGCCGGTCCCGCACACGAGCGCCGGGGCTCCGGCGACGACCGGCTCGCCGCAGTGCATCCGCGGCGGGAGCGGGCCGTCGGCGAGAGCCTGGATGATCCCGGGCGCCGCTGGCCCCTGCACGGCGAGCATCGCGAACTGGTCAGCGCAGTCGATGACGTCGACGTCGAACCCCTCGGCGTGCTCGGAGAGCCACGCGTGGTCGCTGGCGTGGTTGGCCGAGTTGGTGACCGTCAGATAGCTGCACTCGGCCAGGCGGTAGGTGAAGAGGTCGTCGAGCACGCCGCCGTCCTCGTTGCACAGCAGGCTGTACTGGGCGCCCCCCTCGCCGAGCCGGCGGAGATCGTTGGACAGGAGGTGCTGAAGGAACTGGAGCGCCTGGGGCCCCCGGGTCTGGACCTGCCCCATGTGCGAGACGTCGAACACCCCGGCCGCAGTCCGCACGGCGGTGTGCTCCTCCACGATCCCGGCGTACTGGACCGGCATCTCCCAGCCCGCAAAGGGCACGAGGCGTGCTCCGGCGGCCCGGTGGCGGTCGTTGAGCGGGGTGCGGCGAAGCTCGGTCTGAGGGGCGGCAGTCACTCCCCGTGCAGGCTACAAGGCGGCGTCTCGGGCGCCCGCGCGGGCGGGCGCGCGGGCCCCAGGCTCGGTCGGGACGCCCGGACGGGCTAGCGGCGCCGCCGGGCCGGGCCGAGCGGCGCGGGGCCGAGCTGAGTCGTGGCGTGGAACAGCTGGGAGACGACCGACGCCACCGGCTTCGGGTTGCCGGCGTAGTCGTAGATCCCCTTCTGGTGGATCGGCGGGTCCGGCAGCGGGTCGCCGCCGGTCCACCCCGGCTCGACGGCGAAATCCTGCAGCGCGAAGTAGATCGCGCCCGACAACCACGGCTTGGTCGCGAACACGCCGAGATGGAAGGCGGTGGAGTCGGCCTGGAAGGCGTAGGTCCCGCGCTCCTCGACGGGGCCACTGCGGTTGGCCTCGAAGCCGAACTCGGTCACCATCAGCGCCTTGCTCGGGTAGCAGGCGCGGAGCGAATCGAGGAACGGCGACAGCGCGTCGCGGTCGTCGGTCGTCCCGCCCCCGGCGCCGTACCAGCCGAAGTAGTCGTTGTACCCGATCACGTCGAGGGGTGCGTACGCCGCCTGGCACGGTACGCCGGGCCACGAGCTGATCGCCATCCCCACGGGGCGCGTCGGGTCGAGCTTGCGGGCCAGCGCCGCCGCCCCGCGGATGTAGCTCGCCTCGGCATGGTCGACGGGCGTGTTGAGCTCGTTGCCGATGCTCCAGAGCAGCACCGAAGGGTGGTTGCCGTTGGCCAGGATGTTCGTCTGGAGCAGCGCATGGGCCTGGTCCAGCACCGCCGTCTGGGCCAGATACTGGCTCTGGACCTGGTAGACGGGGACCTCCGACCAGATCAGCAGGCCGTCACGGTCGGCGAGCTCCTGGAACTCCGGGCTGAGCGGATAGTGGGACCGGATCAGGGTCGCGCCGAGGCCGCGCGCCCAGTTGATCAGCTGTCTCGTCCGCGCGAGGCTGATCGCCCCGCCGGTCACGGCGTCCTGCTCGTGGAGGGCGACGCCACGGAGGTCGAGCAGGCGGCCGTTGAGGGTCAGCCGGCCGTCCGGGGTGGCGGCGATCTGACGGATTCCGCTGCGCGTGACCCAGCCGGCGAGCCGGCGTCCGCGGCGGTCGGTGAGCGCGAGGGTCGCCCGGTACAGGTAGGGATCGCCGATCGACCACAGGTGGGGGTGCGGGATCTGCGCCGCGGAGGTGACGACGATCGTCCGGCGCGCGGGAACCGTCACGGTCCCGAAATCGATCGGCGCCGAGCCGTAGCGGCCGCGGAGGCGGACGGTCTGCGGCGATCCGGTGACGTTGCGCAGGGTGGCCTTCTCGGTCACCGTGGCCGCGCAGGCGGGGCAGGCGAGCAGCGGCTGGACCTGGACCTGGCTGAGATCGACGCTCGCGACCGGCCGGAGCAGCACCTCGCGCAGGATCCCGCCCCAGTTCCACCATCCGCCCCCCGGGCCGGGCGGCAGGTCGGAGGGCGCACGGCGATCGTCGACGCGGATCGTGAGCCGGTTGACGCCGGGCCGCACACCCTTGAGGTCGAGCTCGAACGGGAGGAACGCACCGGTGTGCCGGCCGATCTGACGCCCGTTCAGCCACACGGTGGCGCGGAGATTGACCGACTCGAAGCGGACGATCCACAGGCGACTCGCGCTCGGCACCGAGCTGGGGAACGCGGAGGCCGGAACCGTGAAGTCCCGGCGGTACCACCCGACCGACCCGGCGAAGCTCGCCGAGCTGAGGTCACCGGCGTTCCACGCGTTCGGGACCGTCACCGGGCTCCAGCCGTCGGTCGCGGCGGTGTCACGCCAGTAGCCCGAGGCGATTCCGGCATTCGCCGGATCGGGCCGGTAGAGCCACGACCCACCGAGCAGGTACCGCGCGGTCTGCCCGTCGCTGTACGGGGCGCCGAAGGTCGGCGGCGTCGCCGGGTAGGCCGGCCCCTGGGCCTGCGCCGCGGCGGCGGCGAGCAGGCCGACGAGCGCGGTGAGCACCACGAACCGCAGGACGCGCCGCGTCATCGCCCCGGATCCCTCGTCCCGTGGTGGCTCGTGGCCCGTCTGGCCTTCTTCTTGGGCTTCGGCTTGGGTTTCGGTTTCGGCTTGGCCTTGATCGTGATCACCCGGCTCGCGATGCCGACGTTGCCCGTCCGGTCGGTCGACCCTGACCGTCACCCGGTAGCGCCCGGCGCGGCGATAGGCGTGGTACTGGTCGTGGAGCAGGGGCTGCGTCGTGCCATCACCCCAGTTGATCCGCACGCTCGTGATGCCCGACGAGGCGGCGGGTGGCTCGGGGGGCGGGGCGTCGGTGTAGACGGCGTGGCCGTGGATGTGGGTGCCGACCTGGAACGTGCGGGTGAGCGACAGCGTCACGACTGGGGCCACGGTGTCGGTCCAGAAGCTCGCCCGGCGCATCGTCGAGCTCCCGTTCACCGGGTCGATCGCGCTCACCTGCCAGGTGTGGGACCCGTCCGCCAGCGGAGCGGGCGGGGTGTAGCTCGTGCCGGAGGTCTGGGCGACCGGCGCGCCGTCGATGCTCACCACGTACCGGATCGGGCCCCAGAAAGCGGCGGCGGCGTTCCAGCTCACCCGGGGGCGGGCGCTCCGCAGATAGGCGAATTGGGTGATCGGGGTGATCCCTCCGGGCGGCCAGTAGAACTGCGCGACGGAGATCCGCCGGGCCGCGGACGGACCCTGCATCCAGGCCACGACCGCGTCGCCGCGCCCGTCGCCGCCGGCCGCGATCCCGTCAACGGCGTCGGCGGCGCCGGCGAGCGGCGTCGAGACGATGAGCTCGGGACCGAGTGTCTCCCCGTCGATCGCGTAGCGAGCGCGGATCTCGGGCAGGCCGAGGGGCCCCGGATCGTGCTGCCAGGCGAGCAGGGTCGAGAACAGACCGGCGGTTCCGGGGACGGCGTATGTGTTCCAGGCGTTGGTGAGGCTGTCGGCCCGGAAGACGGAGTCGATCACCCCGCTCGTGTCGGCATGGGCCGCCGTCACCTGCTGGACATCGGTGCGGTGGACGGTGAGGAACCCGTGGCCGTATTCGTCGAGCGCGACCTGGGGCTGATCCGCGCCACCTGCTCCCGGGGTCCTGAGCAGATCGATGCCGACCGGCGCGTCGATCAACCCGGCGTGGAGGCGGCCCATCAGCACCCGGGACTGCGGCCCAGAGGCGGTGCTGAGCACCTCGTGGAACGCGATGTCGGCGTATGAGCTGTCGCCGCCCGTGCTCGCTGCGGGTTGATCGGCCGAGAGCTCGGGCGCGCCGCCCACCGCCGGCGGATCCACCTGCTCGACGTTCGTGCTCGCGCGGCTCGCCACCACGCGGCGGGCGAACACGTGTCCGGCCTCGCCCCAGGCGACGATTCCCACCCCGTCGTTCGCCGCGGCGACCGAGGGCCGGCCGGAGTTCGCGCCGGCGTCGTCGGAGGCCGAGGCGTCGAGCGGGTCCGGTGGCGCCGACCAGGTGCCGATCGAGCTCATGTAGGCCGCGCGCACGTCGTGGCCGCCGGAGCCGTTCGCCGTGAACGCGACGTATGCCTTGCCGAAGATCGTCATCCCCAGGGACGGGTTGGCGGCGCCGTCCCACAGATCCCGCGGGCCGACGTAGCCGGCGGCCGAGCTCGGCCGCCAGACCTCGTACAGGCTGCCGTTGTTGATGAACGCGATCACGAGGTCGCCGTTGGCCGCGGCGGCGACCACCGGCTGCGAGGAGGCCGGGCCGAGCACCCCGTCGATCTGCTCCGGTGGCTGGAAGACTCCGCCGACGAGCCGGGAGACGAAGACGTGCTCGACGCCGCCGACCTGCTTGAGGTAGGTGACGCCGCCGGTCCCGTCACGGGCGATCGCCATCCCGCCGAGCGTCGTGATGCCGGCGCCCGGACCGTCGATGGTCGCCGGCGCAGCGAGATTCGGACCGGCCGCGGCCGCGGTGGCGGACAGGCCGAGGGCGCCGATCAGTACGAGCGCGGCGGCAGCCACCACCGCTGGGATGTCACGGACCGTGATGACCGGTCTAGAACGTCTGACGACGCTCAGGGTTGCGGTCGCCGCTCCGATCGGGCAGCTGAGCTGACGCCCGCGGCGGGTCAGCGGTCGCGCAGGAAGGACGGGATGTCGATCTCGTCGTCGCCGATCTCGAGCGAGGAGCGCTGCCGATCGTCGAGGTTCACGTCGCGGTTCGGCCGCTCGCGCCGGGTCGTCTCCCGAGCGGTGGCCGGCCGCGCGTGGCCGCGGTCGAAGCCGGTGGCGATGACCGTCACCCGCACGTCCTCACCGAGGGCGTCGTCGATCACGGCCCCGAAGATGATGTTCGAGTTGGAGTCGGCCGCACCCTGAACGATCTCGGCCGCCTCGTTGACCTCGAACAGGCCGAGGTTCGCGCCGCCGGTGATGTTGAGCAGGATCCCGGTGGCACCGTCGACGGCCTCCTCGAGCAGCGGTGAGGAGATCGCGGTCTTGGCCGCCTCGGCCGCCCGGTTCTCGCCGTTGGCCGCGCCGATGCCCATCAGCGCGCTGCCCGCGTCCTGCATGATCGTGCGCACGTCGGCGAAGTCGAGGTTGATCAGGCCGGGGATCGTGATCAGGTCGGTGATCCCCTGCACGCCCTGGCGGAGCACGTTGTCGGCCTCACGGAAGGCGTCGAGGATCGTCGTGCGCCGCTCGACGATCGACAACAGCTTCTCGTTCGGGATCACGATCAGCGTGTCGACGTGCTCGCGGAGACGCTGGATCCCCTCCTGCGCCTGGCGGGCGCGCTGCGTGCCCTCGAAGGAGAACGGCCGGGTGACCACGCCGACGGTGAGTGCGCCGATCTCGTTCTTGGCGATGTCGGCGATCACCGGCGCGGCGCCGGTGCCCGTGCCGCCGCCCTCGCCGGCCGTGACGAACACCATGTCGGCGCCCTTCAGCGCCTCCTTGATCTCATCGCGCGACTCGGCCGCGGCGCCCTGCCCGACATCCGGGTTGGCGCCGGCGCCGAGGCCCTTGGTGAGCTCGTGCCCGATGTTGAGCTTGATGTCCGCATCGCACATCGCCAGCGCCTGCGCGTCGGTGTTGGTGGCGATGAACTCGACGCCGCGCAGCCCCGCGTCGACCATCCGGTTGACCGCGTTGGTGCCGCCGCCGCCGACGCCGACGACCTTGATCACTGCGAGATAGCTGCCGTTTGCCATGTGAGTTCTGTCCGACCCTTGAGTTAGCGTTGAGCGTTTGGCTGCCCAACCGCTCTTTGCGGAGTTTTGCACGTTATGTCCTGATGTTGCGACAAGTCAACGCGCTCTGGGCGAACGCAACGATCGTTGCAGATCGGCTGATTCTCGACACGGGCGCGAGAGTTGAGGGTCAGGGGGGTCAAGCTCTACTCGAGGGTTGGGTGGATGAACGGGCAGGTCAGCCGCCGGTCGTCGTCGCTCCCGCGGCACCCACTCCGGACGCCGCGGTCGAGGCGCTCGCGGCCGCTCCGGTCGCGCCCGACGCGGCGGTCGCCGCGATCCCGGCCTGCGACGAGCTCGCCCCGGCGACCGGGCGCGAGGGGTCGCTGACGTCGAGGTAGGAGGCCCCGGCCGAGCCGGAGTCGGCGAGCACGGCGGCGACCGCCGTCCACTTCGCCGAGAGCTCGCTCTGGTCCCCGAACCGGATGCTCGGGCCGTTGCGGAGCTGAGCCACGATCCCGTGGCCGCCCCCGGCCACGACCTGGCCGATCTTCGCCAGCATCGGGTAGGGCGCCGTGGCTAGGACGGCGAGCGCACCCTCGGCCGAGTGGTCACTCAGCCGGGTCCCGCCCGGCGGGCTGCGCAGCGGGATCGTGGCCAGGCCCGAGGTCGGCGTGTCACGCAGCAGCGTGCCGTCGGCGGCGATGGCGATCTCGCGGCCGCCCACGTCGATCGCCCCGACGGGGATCTGCTCGACGACATGGAGCCGCAGCCCGTGCGGGAACTGCGTGCTCACCTGGACATCCCGGACGACCGGGTACGGGGCGACCGCCGTCCGCAGCTGATCGGTCTTGACATCGAGCGTGGTCATGCTGTGGGCGGCCCGGATCAGAGCCGAGCGGATCTGGCTCTGGTCCGGGCCGTTGTTGCCCGAGATCGTCACCTTGTGGACGCTGACGAGCGAGGAGTCGCGAAACCACAGCCACGCCCCGCCGAGCACGAGCGCGAGGGCGAGCAGGGCGAGCAGCCCCCGCCGGCCGGGCCACGGGAGCCGTGAGAGCGCACCGAGCCGGCCTCTCATGCCGCCCTCCACTCCGCCGGAAGACCCGCGTCGCCGAGCACCTGGACCTCCGGCTCGAGCTCAACGCCGAACCGCTCGCGCACCCGCCGTCGCCCCTCGGCCATCACCGCGATCACGTCGGCCGTCGTCGCCTCGCCATGGTTCTCGACGAAGTTCGCGTGCTTCTCGGAGAAGCCCGCCCCCCCGATCCGCAGGCCGCGGCAGCCGGCGGCCTCGAGCAGCTGACCGGCCGTCCGGCCCTCGGCCCGGGGATCGTCGGGATTCTTGAACGTCGAGCCGAAGGTCTTGATGCCGCTCGGCTGCGCCGCCTTGCGCTTGGCGCGCATCTCGGCCAGCGTCGCCTTCACCCCCTCGCTCGGCGCCGGAGTGAGCTGGAAGGACGCACGGGCCACGATCTCCCCCGGCTTCATCGCCGACCGGCGGTACGCGAAGCCGAGCTCGGACGGCTCCCGGCGCTCGGTCCCCGCCGCGCTGACGACGTCGACGTGGAGCAGGACCCGAGCGAGCTCGCCGCCGTAGGCGTTGGCGTTCATCCGGACCGCCCCGCCGACGGTCCCGGGGATGTTGACGCCGAATTCGATGCCGCTGAGGCCCTCCTGCGCCGCCCGGGCGGAAACCGCGGGCAGGCGGGCGCCGGCGCCGCAGTGAAGCTGCGCGCCGTCAAATTCGATTCGGCTCAGTTCCTTGTCCAGCTTCAGCACCAGTCCGGGCACGCCGTCGTCGGCTATCAGGAGGTTCGACCCCGAGCCCACGACCCCTACCCAGAGCTCGTGCTCGGCCGCCCAGGCGAGCAGGTCCTGGAGCTGCGTGACGTCGCCCGGACGGGCGAACAGCTCGGCAGGGCCGCCGGTGCGGATCGTGGTCAGACGGGCGAGCGGGAAGTCCCGCTGGACCCCTGGCGGGAGCGTCTGCATGACGCCGCCCAGCGTAGAGCCGCGCGCGGCGGCGCTGGCCTCGCGGCACTCCGGGACTCCGAGCCGGCTCGATACCTGGCCTTGAGCCGCAGAGCGGGGGCCTCGACGAGCCGATAGCTGGCGATCGAGAAGATCAGCACGACCCCGAACGCGATCAGGGGGTTCACGAAGGCGCTGAGAGGCCCGCGGTCGAGCCAGGCGTGGCGACGGAGTTCGAAGATCAACGGCTCATGCCAGAGGTAGACCGAGTACGAGATCGTGCCGAGCAGCACGACCGGCTTCGCCTCCAGGATCGACCGCCGTCGGAGCCGTCCCGACGGAACCGGCCGCGCGACGGCCAGCACGAGCAACGAAAACGCGAACGCCATCGCCGTGGTGTACGGCAGGTCGCCGAGCTGCCCGCGGGCGTGGAGGGCGCTGAAACCGACGATCCCGAGCCCGGCGACCGCTCCCGCTCCCCGCAGTCGGCCGGCTCGCATCCGCCCGGCGGAGACGAGCGCGTGGAGCACCGCGGCCGCCATCCCGAAGGCGAACAGGTCAGCCTGGGCGAGGAAGCTCCGTTCGAACACAGCGTGCCAGGTCGGCCCCCACTCCATGAGATACCCCTGGCCCGTGTGGATCGCCACGAACTTGCCGACGATCCCGAGCTCGAGCAGCAGCAGCGCCGGCAGCAACGCCGCGATCGTGCCTCGCGACCTGCCCTGCCGGCCGGCGAGGCGCGCGGCTGCCGCCGCGAGCAGGGGCAGCGCGAGGTAGAAGACCACTTCCACCTCGAGGCTCCAGGCTGGGCCGATGCCCGTCAGCAGCGTGTGAGGCGAGAACGACTGCGTCAGCGAGAGGTTCCGCGCCAGGACTCCCGGACTGAGAGACCCGAGACCCGACAGCGGGCCCCGAGTGAAGTCCGGCGAGGTGTAGAACCCGGCGCTCGTTACCGCCACCTGGAGGACGACCGCGATCACGAGGAGGATCGCGAGATACGCGGGCACGATGCGGAGAGCCCGGTTGCGGAGATACCGACCGCAGTTGGGGAGCCGGGCGCCGTCGATCAGCGCCACCGCGAATGGCCGGTAGAGCAGGAAGCCCGACAGCGTGAAGAACAGCGTCAGGCCACTCGCCGTGGTGGGCTCCAGCCAGCGGCCGGCCGCACCGAGGTGAGGGTGGGCGGGACCGAACTGCCATGCGTGCGTGATCAGTACAAGCAGGCACGCCAGCGCCCGGAGTCCATCGAGCCCCGCCAGCCGCCCGTGTGTCTCAGCGTCCGGCCGGGATCGGCCGCGGTCCGTGGACGGCTCTCGTCCGGCAGCGACGTGCATACGGTCTCATCGGCGCGGCTCGGCCCGGCCTGAACGGTCACTAGACGGCGACGAGCGAGCGGCCGAGCGCGTCGACGTCGCCCGCCCCCATCATCAGGCACACGTCGCCCTCGCGGAGGATCGTGCCGAGGATCTCCCGTCCGTCCTCGAAGCTGGGCAGCCAGGCCACGGTCCGCCCCTGCGCCCGGTCCGCGGTGGCCACAGCGAGCGCATGGCCGTCGACGCCGGGGAAGTCCTCGGCCCGCTCGCGCGCGGGGTAGATCGGGAGCACGGCGGCGACGTCGGCCCCCGCGAGGGCCGCGGCGAACTCGCGCCCGAGCGCGCGGGTGCGCGAGAAGAGATGGGGCTGGAACACGGCGACGAGCCGGCGGGGTCCGAGCGTCCGCGCGGCGGCGATCGCCGCGGCAACCTCGGTCGGGTGGTGGGCGTAGTCGTCGATCACCGTCGCCCCCTGGGCCGTGAGGCCGAGGGACTCCAGCCGTCGCCGGGCGCCGACGAAGCTCCCGAGCGCGTCCGCAGCGGCGGCCGGGTCCGCCCCGGTGAGCGCGCCGGCCGTGAGTGCGCCGGCGGCGTTGACCGCGTTGTGCTCGCCCGCGACCCCGAGGCGCACGGTCACGTCCCGCCAGCGGAACCGCGACCCGTCCGGGTCGAGCTCCAGGCCCTGCGGCGCGTAGGCGACCACGTCGGATGGGCACAGGGCCCGCAGCTCCGGCCGGTCCCAGACGACCGTCGGACCGGTCGCGGAGGCCATGAACGCCCGGAAGGTGTCCTCCAGGTCGGCCTGCGAGGCGTAGGTGGAGTGGTGGTCGAGCTCGGCGTTGGTCAGCACCGCGATCTCCGGGGTGATCCGCAGCAAAGAGCGGTCGGACTCGTCGGCCTCGACGACGATCCACGCCCCACTCCCCCACGCCGCGTTGACCCCGGTCTCGCGGAGCTCGGCGCCGACCACGTAGGCCGGATCGAGCCCGAGGCCGCGGAGGATTCGCACGATCATCGCCGTCGTGGTCGTCTTGCCGTGGGTGCCCGTGACCGCGATGCAGCGCCTCAGCGCCGCGATCTGGCCGAGCAGCTCGGCGCGGTGGAGCTGGCGATCGGCCGTCACCGCGGCCCGCTCGGGGTTCTCCGGCGCGACCGCGGTGGAGTACACGAGCTCCGCCTCAGCGGGCACGTTCTCGGCGCGGTGGCCGATCACCGGCTCGATGCCGTGCGCCCGCAGCTCGGCCGTGTAGGCGGACTCCGCGCGGTCCGAGCCGGTGACGGCGGCCCCCAGCGTCCGCGCGATCAGGGCCAGACCGCTCATGCCGGCGCCGCCGATCCCGACGAAATGCAGGCGGCGGTGCGAGAAGTCGGCGGGCACGGTCCGGCAGCGTACGCAAACCCGCTTCGCCGGCGGGCCCCGGTGGACCGGCCTACTCGACGCCGGCCGCGGCGAGCACCTCGCCGGCGATCTCCGCGGCCGCGTCCGGACGCGCCAGCGAAGCCGCGGCGTGGCCCATCGCGGCGAGCCGCCCCCGATCGGCGAGCAGCCGACCGACCTCGGCGCCGAGCCGGCCGGCGTCGAGCTCCGGGTCGGGGATCACGACGGCCGCGCCGGCCGCCTCCATGTAGCGCGCGTTCGCGGTCTGGTGGTCGGCGGTGGCGTGGGGATACGGGATCAGGATCGCCGGCCGGCCGTGGGCCGCGATCTCGAACACCGAGCCGCCGCTGCGGGCGACGACGAGGTCGCTCGCGGCGAGTGCCTGGCCGAACTCCCCGATGAAGCCCCGCAGGTCGTAGTGGCCGCCGGGCGATGCGAGGTCGGGCAGATCACGCTCACCGGCGGCGTGCAGGACGTGGAACCGGGCTCCGGCGAACGCCGTCACCGCGGCCTGGTTGATGGAGCGGGCGCCGAGCGAGCCGCCGAACACGAGCACGCAGGTCTCGTCCGGTCCGATCCCGAACCGCTCCCGGGCGGCGGCCCGGTCGGTCCACGGCGGCGGGATCGGGCGGCCCGTGACGCGGTACCTCCGGCCGTCCCGGCCCTCGATCGGGAACGCGAGGCACACCCGTCGGGCGAGCGGGGCGAGCAGGCGGTTGGTGAGCCCGAGATGGCTGTCGGCCTCCATCAGCACGAGCGGGATCCGCCGCAGGACCGCGGTCATCCCGACCGGCCCGGCGACGTAGCCGCCGGCGCCGAGCACGGCCCCCGGGCGGAGCTCGGCCAGGATCCGCCGCACGGCGCCGAGTGAGCGCGCGTCGGTCGCCGCAGCCCGCAGCGCCGCCACCGGCTTTCGCCGTGGCAGCGGAAGGACGCGGATGGGGCGGAGCTCGTAGCCGGCCTCGGGGACGAGCATCAACTCGGCCCGCTCGCCACCGACGAACGTGACCTCGGCCCCCCGGACGCGGAGCGCGTCAGCGACCGCCAGCGCGGGGACGACGTGACCGGCCGTCCCGCCGGCTCCGATCACCACCCGCGGCGCGCTCACGCGGGCGTCCGCGCGCCGAACGAGACGCCACGGCGCTGAGCCGGCGCGCACCGGGCCGGGAGATGTTGAGCAGCAGCCCGACCGCGGCCAGCATCACGCATAGGTTCGTGGGCGCGTACGAGATGAATGGCAGGGGCACACCGGTGAGCGGCGCGAGGCCGAGCACGACGAAGATGTTGAGAATGCCCTGGCACAGGATCAGCGACGTGAGGCCGGTCGCGAGCAGCTTGGCATACCGATCCTTGGCCCGGCGGGCGGCGCGCAGGCCGGCGTAGGCGATCATTCCGTAGAGCAGCGCGAGCCCGGCGACGCCGAGCACGCCGAGCTCCTCGCCGATCACCGCGAGGATGAAGTCCGTCTGGGCCTCGGGCAGCCAATACGCCTTCTGGACCGAGTGTCCGAGGCCGACGCCGAACAGGCCACCGGAGCCGAGGGCGACCTGGCCCTGGACCGCCTGGTAGCCCGCCGCGCGCCCGGCGGACCACGGGTGCAGGAAGGACGTGAGCCGAGCCTGCTGGTAGGGCTGTGCGAGCACCAGCAGGACGACGGCGAGCGCGCCGAGCGCGCACACACCACCGAGGTAGCGCATCGGCATCCCCGCGGCGATCATCAGCGCGCACAGCGTGAACGCAACGACGAGCGTGGTGCCGAGGTCGGGCTCGACGACGATCAGCAGGCAGGCCGGAAGCGCGACGACCGCGATCGGCGCCATCGCCTGCTTGAACGACCGCATCCGCTTCGGATGGTCGGCGAGGTGGCGGGCGACATGGAGGACGAGGGCGAGCTTCACGAGCTCCGAGGGCTGGAACTGGATCGGTCCCGCCGCGAACCAGCGGCGCGCCCCGTTGACCGTCACGCCGAACCCGGGGATCAGGACGAGGAGCAGCAGCGCCGTCGACCCGAACAGGAGCAGGCGCACGACCTCGGGGCGGAGGATCGCCAGGCCACGGCGCTCCATCACGTTCATCCCGAGCAGGCCGATGACGGCGAACCCGAGGTAGCGGATGAACTCGGAGGTGCCGTTCCCGCGGCCGCCGAGCACGCCGAGCGGGGACGAGGCGCTGTAGACCATCACCGCCCCGAACGCGATCAGGCACAGCGCCGCGGTCATCAGCACCCGGTGCTCGAGTGGGGGCGCGACGCGCCGGGCGGTCGACTGTGTCCGCCCGCGACCGCCCGCCTCGCGTCCCGAGGCGGGGGCCGTCGCGGCGGCGCGGGCCGCGGCCCCGGCCATCAGCGGTCCTCCACGAGTGCGCGGAAGCGATCCCCGCGGGCCTCGAAGTTGCGGAACTGGTCGAAGCTCGCGCAGGCCGGCGAGAGGAGCACGGTCTCCCCCGGCCGGGCGGCCTGCGCCGCCGCGTCGAGGGCATGCTCGAGCGTCTCGAGTTCCTGCACCGGCACCGTGGCCGGGCCGAGCACCCGAGCGAGCTCCGGCCCGTCCTCCCCGATCAGGTACACGGCGCGGCACGCGTCGGCGACAGCCGCGGCAAGCGGCGAGAAGTCCTGGCCCTTGCCCTGGCCTCCGGCGATCAGGTGGACGGTCCCGGGCTCGAACGAGCGCAGCGCGACGAGCGTGCTGGCCACATTCGTGGCCTTCGAGTCGTTGACGAATTCGACGCCGTCGCGGGTGGCGACGCGCTCCAGCCGGTGCGGCACCCCGGCGAAGGTCCGCAGCCCCTCGGCCACGTCGCCCGCGGGAATCCCTCGGGCGAGGCAGACGGCGGCCGCAGCGGCGGCGTTCTGGCGGTTGTGAACCCCGGGCAGGGCGAGCTCCTCGTGGGCGATCAGCGGCTGCTCGTCCCACCACAGATGGCCCTCGCGGTCGGCGAGCTCCGCCTCCGGCCCCTCGCCGAAGCACACCCGGCGTGCGCAGCCGCCGAGATCCTCGATCCCGAGACCGGTCGGCGCGACGGCGATGTCGTCGTTGCCCTGGCGGGCGAAGATCTGGAGCTTGGCCGCGACGTAGGCCTCGAACGTGCCGTGCCGGTCGAGATGGTCGGGGGCCAGGTTGAGCAGGACCGCGGCCTCAGGGGCGAACGCGAGCGTGTCCTCGAGCTGGAACGAGGAGGCCTCGCAGACGATCGTCGTGCCGGGGTCGGTCGCGTCGACGAGCGAGGACAGCGCGGTGCCGACGTTGCCGGCGACGGCCGCCGGAAGCGCCGCCGTCCGGTGGATGTGCCCGATCCACTCGGTCGTTGTCGTCTTGCCGTTCGTGCCGGTCACCGCGATGAACTCACGCGGGAGCAGGCGCCAGGCGAGTTCGAGCTCGCCGAAGACGGGAATTCCACGCGAGCGCGCCACCCGGACGGCGGGCGCATTCTGGGGGACTCCGGGGCTCTTGACGACCGAGCCGGCCCCGGCGGCGAGGGCCTCAGCAGACGCATCAAGGGCTACTTCGACGCCGGCGGCCCGCAACCTTCCGGCACGCTCGGCGAGCTCGGGGTCATCGGGACTGCCCGCATCGCAGCCGATCACCTCCTCCCCTCGGGCCCGGAGCGCGAGCGCCGCCGCGACACCGGAGCGTGCCAGGCCGACGACCAGGTAGGGGCCGCCCGGCAGCGGGGGTCGGGACCGCATGGTCCGCGGGATCCTAGGTGCGTCCACGGACGGCCGAGCGGTCCGGGCGACCGAAACCGCGGGCCATACTCACGGGCGATGGCCACGCAGTCACGCAGCGAGGTCGGTCTCCGCTCAGCCCGCAGGGGGCAGTGGCTCGACGTGCTCTCACGGCCGACCTGGCCGGCGCTCGCCGCCGCGACCGTGGTGCTCGCCCTCACCGATCTCGGCGCCCAGCGCTCGAGCGCATCGTTCTGGCCCGGTGGCCCGCTTGACCTCACCGCCCATCTCCTCACCGCGCTGATCGCGCTGTGGGCGGTCGGCCGGCGCCTGCCCCGGGCCTTCCTCGGCGGCGCGCTGGCGGCGTCGGTGCTGATCGACGTCGACCACATCCCGGGTCACCTCGGGTTTCACTTCCTCACCGGCGGGACGCCGCGGCCGTACACCCACTCGCTGCTGACGATCCTCGTCGTCCTCGGGGTCGCCGCGGCCCTCCCCCGCCGGCGGACGCTCCTGCTCGGCATCGCCGCCGGGCTCACGCTGCACTTCTGGCGCGACGTCGGCGATCCAGGCAGCGGGGTGGCGCTGCTGTGGCCGTTCAGCAACCACGCGGACAGCGTTCCCCGAGTGGTGTACGTCGGCTCGATGGTCCTGCTGGTGGCGCTCGTCGCGGTTCGGCTGTGGTCCGCGGACCGCGGCCGGGGTCCTCAGCCGCGGATGCTCAGCTGATAGACGGTGAAGCCGATCGCCGCGCACGCCGCGGCAACGATCCAGAAGCGGAGGATGATCTTCGTCTCCGACCACGCCTGCAGCTCGAAGTGGTGGTGGATCGGCGCCATCAGGAACACGCGCTTGCGGAATGTCTGGAACGAGAACACCTGGATCAGCACCGACAGCGCCTCGATCACGAAGATCCCGCCGATCAGCACGAGCAGCACCTCGGTGTTGGTCATGATCGCCAGTCCGGCGATCGCCCCGCCTATCCCGAGCGAGCCGGTGTCCCCCATGAAGATGCTGGCCGGGAAGCTGTTGAACCACAGGAAGCCGATGCAGGCCCCGACGAAGCAGCCGGCCAGCATCGTCAGGTCACGTTCGCCCGGGGTGATGAAGGTGATCCCGATGTAGGCCAGGAAGACGATCGCGGCGCAGCCTGCGGCGAGTCCGTCGAGGCCGTCGGTGAGGTTGACCGCGTTCGCCGTCCCCGCGACGACGAAGTAGATGAACACCGGATACATCGGCCCGAGGTCGATCGTGGCGTCGACGAAACGGAGGTTGATCGTCGAGGCCTTGCCCGCCTTCTGGGTGGCGACCCACCACAGCCCGAGCGAGATCGCGATCGTGACGACGAGCTTCGTCCGCCCGCGCAGGCCGAGCGAGCGCCGCTTGGCGATCTTCGTGTAGTCATCGGCGAAGCCGAGCAGCGCGCAGGCGATCGCCGTGCCGAACACCCCGATCGACTCCCAGTCCCGGGTGGAGAGGATCAGGTAGGGCACCGCGAAGGCGATGAAGATGATGATCCCGCCGAGCGTCGGGGTCCCGGCCTTCGCCTGGTGGCCCTGGGGCCCCTCCTCGCGGATGTTCTGTCCGAACTGGTTGGCGCGGATGAACTCGATGAACCGCGGGCTGAGGAACAGGCACATCAGCAGCGAGGCGGTCCCGGCGATGAGGACGCGGCCGGAGATCGAGCCCATCAGCGCGGCGCTCCGGTGGCCGCCGCGGCGTCGCCCTGCAGCGCGCGGACGACGCGCTCGAGGCCGATCCCGCGCGAGGCCTTGACCAGCACCGTGTCCCCCGGCCGGGCGAGCCGGGCCGTGAGCTCGGCCGCCTCGGCCCCATCGGCGGTGCGGTGTCGCTCGCCGGCGAAGGTGTCCGCCGCAGCCGCGGCGAGCCGGCCGACGGTGACGAGCACGTCGACCCCGGCCGCCTGCGCATGGCGGCCGAGCTCCTCGTGGTACGCGAGCTCATCGGGACCGAGCTCGAGCATGTCGCCGAGCACCGCGATGCGGCGCCCGCCGTCCACGTCGGCGCGCGCGAGGTCGTCCAGGGCGGCCTTCATCGACATCGGGTTGGCGTTGTAGCAATCGTCGATGACGACGATCCCGCCGGACGTCCGGATCCGCTGGCCGCGGCCGGCCGACAGCTCGAGCGCCACCGGCCCGCTCGGCTCGACGCCGATCGCCCGGGCGGCGGCGACCGCGGCGAGCAGATTGCGGCGCATGTGGGCCTGGGCGAATGGCACCGTCAGCTCGATCGTCCGGCCGTCCTGGAGGACCTGCACCGAGTCCTCGCCCTCGCCGGCGAGCTCGACGTCGCCCCCGGGCCCGAACGTCACCGTGGCGATGTCGTCGCGCCGGTGCGGCGCCAGCAGCGGCTCGTCGGCGGGGACGACGGCGGTGCCCGCGGGACCGAGCGCCGCGGTCAGCTCGGACTTGGCCGCCGCAATCGCCTCGATCGACCCGAGCAGCTCGAGGTGGACCGGGCCGACGCTGACGATCACCCCGACGTCGGGCTCGGCGATCGCCGCCAGTTCGGCGATCTGGCCCGGACCGCGCATTCCCATCTCCAGGATCAGCACCTCGGTGTCCTCCGGCGCGGCGAGGATCTCCAGCGGCAGCCCGATCTCGGTGTTGAAGTTCGCCCGGCTGGCCACGGTCCGGCGCTGTGGCGCGATCAGCGCCCGCAGCAGGTCCTTGGTGGAGGTCTTGCCGGTCGATCCGGTCACGCCGATGACCCGGGCGCCGAGCGCCCGCCGGTAGGCGGTGGCGAGCCGCTGCAGCGCGGCCAGCGGGTCCCCGGCGGCGATGATCGCGCCCTGGCCGGGCTGGCTGCGCGCGAGCGCCTGCGCCCGCTCGGGGGCCACCAGGACTCCCCAGGCGCCATCCTCGAGCGCTCCGCTCGCGAACTCCCCGCCGTCGACGTTCGTCCCCGGGAGACCGACGAACAGGGCTCCGGGTCCGGCGGCGCGGGAGTCGATCACGACCCGCTCGGGGCCGCCGGAACCGGCTCGCGCCTGGTCGATCAGCTGGGCACCCGAGGATTCCGCCAGCCGCTCAGCCGTCCAGCTGTGCACGCGGTCAGGGTATCGGGGCGGTCGGCGGGGCGGGTCCCCAGGGCTGGGACGCCAGCGATCGATGCGGAACAGCTCGACAACACCAGGCGCATGTCGACGATGGCGACCTGCATAACATTGCCTTAGGGCTGCCAATCATGTGTTATATAACGCGGCTGGATACTAGTTAACAGCAGAGGGAGCTCGCTGACAATGGCACGAGACAAGTTGATGGGCCGGACCTACCACGACGAGGTCGAGGCCCTCAAGCAGAGCGGCATGAGCAACGCCGACGCGGTCCGCGACGTCGCGCGTCGGTACGAGCGGACCGAGAACGCCGTGCGGGCCGGGATCCACCAGTACAAGAGCCGGCACGGGCTGTCCGAGCCGTCGAGCGGCGGCGGGTCGGGACGTCCGCGCGGCCGCCGGGCGCAGCGGCTCACAGTCGACGACTACGTGTCCAGCGCGCGCCAGGCACTTGAGTCGGCCAGGGACCTCATCGACCGCGAGGTCGACCACGCCAAGCAGGAGCTCGATATCGCCCAGAAGCGCTACGACGACGCCGTGGCGGCGGTCGCCGAGCGCAAGGCGGACATCGAGCGCAAGCTCGCCGCGCTCATCTAGGTTCCCTGGACGACCGATAATCGGGCAGGCCCGCCGCCGGTCGTCCCGAACACCACACCGATCCCGATGCCCGTTCCGCTGTTCGATCTTCACACGCCCCTGGAGCCCCTCCGCCCCCGCCTGCTCGAGGCGGCGGCGCGGACGCTCGAGGGCGGGCGGTTCATCCTCGGGCCAGAGGTCGAGGCCTTCGAGCAGGAGTTCGCGAGCTACCTCGGCGCCGGCCAGGCCGTCGGCGTGGCGAACGGCACGGATGCGATCACGCTTGCGCTCCGCGCGATGGGCGTCGGGCCCGGGGACGACGTCGTCGTCCCCTCGTTCACGTTCTACGCCTCGGCCGAGGCGATCCCCCCCACCGGCGCGCGGCCGGTGTTCTGCGATGTCGATCCCGACACGATGATGGTGAGCGCCGACACCGTGAAGGCGGCCCTCACCCCGAACACGAAGGCGGTGATCGCCGTCCACCTATTCGGCAACGTCGCCCCGGTGGCCGAGATCGAGGCGCTCGGCGTTCCGGTCCTGGAGGATGCCGCGCAGGCGGCCGGCTCCCGCGGCCCGGACGGGCGGCCCGGAGCGCTCGGGACGGCGGCGACGTTCAGCTTCTTCCCGTCGAAGAACCTCGGCGCGATCGGCGACGCCGGGGCGGTCACCACGTCCGACCCGGAGATCGCCGAGCGCGTCCGGATGCTCCGCTTCCACGGCTCCCGCGACCAGCGGACCTGGGAGGTGATCGGCTACAACTCCCGCCTCGACGAGCTCCAGGCCGCGTTCCTGCGCGTGCTCCTGCCCGAGCTCGACGGATGGGCCGCGGGGCGCGTCCGCGCAGGCGAGAACTACGCGGCGGCCGGGCTCGGGGAGTTCGTCCGCCTGCCCGAGCCGACCCCGGGCGCGAAGGCCGCCTGGCACGTGTTCGTGGTCCGCTCGCCCCGGGTCGATGCGATCTCGGCCGCGCTCACCGAACACGGGATCGGGAACAAGGTCTACTACCGCCCCCCCGTGCACGAGCACCCGGCGATGGCGCCGTGGGCGCCCGCGCACGCGCTGCCGGCGACGGCCGAGCTCGCGCTCACCCACCTCGCGATCCCGGTCAACCCGGCGCTCAGCGCCGAGCAGGCGGCCGAGGTGACCCGTGCGGCCGCCGGCGCCGCCGCGGCCGCCTGAGAGCCCGGACGCATGCGCATCGCGACCGTCCTCGGCAACCGCCCGCAGTTCGTCAAGGCGGCGGCCGTCTCGCACCGCCTGCGTGAGCGCCACGACGAGGTGATGATCAACACCGGCCAGCATTACGACGACGAGCTGAGCCGGATCTTCTTCACCGAGCTCGGCATCCCCGCCCCGGACATCCAGCTGACGCTCGGCCAGGGCACCAACCTGGAGCAGACCGGCCGGATGCTTCCCGAGCTCGAGTCGCACCTCCGCGCGGTCCACCCCGATGCCGTGCTCGTCTACGGAGACACGAACACGACGCTCGCCGCCGCCGTCACCGCCGCGCACTCCCACCTTCCGCTGATCCACGTCGAGGCCGGGATGCGGTCGTTCGACCGCACCATGCCCGAGGAGGTCAACCGCGTCCTCACCGATCACATCAGCGGTCTGTGCCTGTGCTCGACTCCGGTCGCAGTCGAGAACCTGACCCGCGAGGGCCGCGCCGAGGAGGCAGTTCTCGTCGGCGACGTGATGGCCGACGTCGCGCTGCGCTTCGCCGAGATCGCCGCGGAGCGCTCGACGGTCCTCGCCGACCAGGGCCTCGCTCCGGGTGGCTTCGCGCTCGTCACCGCCCACCGCGCGGGCAACGTCGACGATCCCGAGCGGCTCGCGGCGCTCGTCGACCTGCTGCTCGCGGTGCCGATCCCGGTGTTCTATCCCGTCCACCCGCGGACGATGGCCCGCCTGCGGTCGACCGGACTGCTCGAGCGCCTCGCCGCCGGCCCCCACATCACCCTGCACGCTCCCGTCGGCTACCTCGATCTCCTCCAGCTCGCGGGCGCGGCCCGCGTTGTCCTCACCGACTCCGGCGGACTCCAGAAGGAGGCCTACGTGCTCGGCACGCCGTGCATCACGCTGCGCGACACGACGGAGTGGATCGAGACCGTGACCGCCGGCTGGAACACGCTCGTCGACCTCTCGCGGGCCGACGCACTGGCCGCCCTGGAGCGAGATCCCCCGTCCGAGCGCCCCGATCTCTACAACGCCGGCCGGGCCGCGGAGGCGATCGTCACGGCGATCTCGGACTGGACCCCCGCACTCCGCTGAGGGCGACGCTCAGCTCCACCGGTCGAGCAGGTCCTCGTCGCCCACCTCGCGCACGACCCGCCCGGGAACGCCGATCACGACCGCCCGCGGCGCCACGTCCTTCGTGACGACGGCACCGGCGGCGATGAACGCCTCCTCCCCGATCTCGATCCCGGGCGTGAGGACCACCCCGCCGCCGACCCGACAGGCCCGCCGCAGGGTCGCGCCGACGAGTTCGAGGCCCGGTCCGTGGCGAGCCATCGTGTCGTCGTTGGTCATCACGACGCCGGGCCCGATGAACACATCGTCCTCGACGACCGACCCCCCGGTGACGTAGACGAGCGTCTGGATCGACACCCGCGCTCCGACCTGAACGCCGTAGTCGACGGTCGAACCGCGGCCGACGACGGTCCGCTCGCCGAGGCCTGCGCCCTCGCGGATCTGCGACTGATCGCCGACGATCACCCCGGCGGCGAGCCTGGCGCCGGCATAGACGACCGCGCCGGCGCAGACGGTCACATCGTCGGCGAGCGTGAGCGCGTCGAGCGGCCGGCCCGCGGCGCTCGAGCCGCGGCGCAGTCGCGGCCGCTTGCCGAGCACGGCGCCGTCCTCGATCAGGCAGTCGCGACCGATGACCGTCTCCTGGTGGATCACCGCCGCGGCGCCGATCGCGGTCCCCGGCCCGATCCGCACCCGCGCATGGATCACGGCGCCCGGCCCGAGCTCGACGTCGGGTGCGAGCTCGGCCGACGGATCGACGTACGCCGTCCCACGGGGCTGGGGTCCGGTCACGGCCGGCTCCCGGCCAGGCCGCGGAGCGCGTCGCGAGCGGTGGTCACATCGTCGAACGGGACCTTGTGGCCGTCGGCGAACTCCTGGCCCTGCTCGTGTCCCTTGCCGGCGATCACCACGACATCGCCCTCGCGCGCGTCGGCCAGGGCCCGCTCGATCGCCTCGCGGCGGTCGACGAGGTGGTCCACGTCGGGGCCGGTACCGGCGAGGATCTCGTCGATGATCGCCGCCGGGTCCTCGGAGCGCGGGTTGTCGGAGGTGACGATCACCCGGTCGGCCAGCCTGGCCGCGATCTCCCCCATCTGCGGACGCTTGCCACGGTCGCGGTCACCGCCGGCTCCGAACACGACGTGCAGCCGGCCCTCGGTGAGCTCCCGCGCGGCGCGGAGCACGTTCTCGAGCGAATCGGGCGTGTGGGCGTAGTCGACGATCACGGCGAACGGCTGACCGGCGTCGACAGCCTGGAAGCGGCCCGGGACCTGGCCGGCCGAGGCGATCGCCTCGGCGCACGTCGCGGCCGGAACGCCGAGCGCACGAGCCGCGGCGACCGCGCCGAGCACGTTGGCCACGTTGAACGGACCGGTCAGCGGTGAGCGCAGGACGAACTCGCCGTCCGGGGCGCGGACCGTGAAGCGGCTCCCCGCGAGACCCGTCTCGACGTCGGTCGCGAGGTAGTCCGCGGCGGTGTCGCGCAGCGCGAAGCTGATCGCCCCGGGGAGCTCGGCGGCGAGCCGCGCGCCCCACGGGTCGTCGACGTTGACGATCGCGTGGCGCGGCTCCAACTCGTCGAACAGCCGACGCTTGGCGGTGAAGTAGTCGTCCATCGTGGGATGGAAATCGAGGTGATCCTGGGTCAGGTTGGTGAAGATCGCCGCGGCGAAGTGGATCGCGTCGGCGCGGTGGAGCGAGAGCGCGTGCGAGGACACCTCCATGACCGCGGCCCGATCGCCCTCGGCGACCATCTCGGCGAACGTCCGCTGGAGGTCGATCGCCTCTGGGGTCGTGCGCTCCACCTCGCGCTCGGTCCCGCCGATCACCGACTTCACGGTCCCGAGCAGCCCGGTCGGCTTGCCAGCGGCCTCGAGCAGCGCCCGGACGAGGAACGCGGTCGTCGTCTTCCCGTTCGTACCCGTGATCCCAACCGTCTCGAGCGTCCCGGTCGGATCGCCGTGGAACGCCGCGGCCGCCGGTGCCATCGCCTCCCTGACGGAGGCGACGCGGACTTGAGGGACCGCCACGTCCGGGAGATCCCGCTCGACGACGAGCGCCACCGCGCCTCGCTGCACCGCATCGGCGGCGAACTCGTGGCCGTCGCGGGTGAAGCCGGGAACGCAGAAGAACAGCGTTCCCGGCCCCACGCGCCGGGTGTCGAAGGCGAGGTCGGTGATCTCGATGTCCGCCGCCGCGGCCGGCCCGGCGGGGATGATCTGACCCAGGCGCATCGCCGCAGCGTACCCGCGGCCGCGGCGGGCCTCAGCCGCTGAACCCCCGTCCGCGCCCGTTCAGCTGACGGCGCTCGATCACCCGGTCCACGAGCCCGTACGCGACGGCCTCCTCGCCAGTGAAGAAGCGGTCGCGATCCATGTCGGCGTGGACACGCTCCACCTCCTGTCCGGTGTGCTGGGCGTAGATCTCGTCGACCTTCGCCCGGAGGGCGAGCACCTCGCGCGCGTGGATCTCGATGTCGGTGCTCTGGCCCTGAAAGCCGCCCGAGGGCTGATGGATGAGGATGCGGCTGTTCGGCAGGGTCAGCCGCTTACCCGGCGCGCCCCCGGCGAGCAGCAGCGACCCCATCGACATCGCGACGCCGTAACAGATCGTCTGCACCTCGGGCTGGATGAACTGCATCGCGTCGTAGATCGCGAGGCCCGCGTAGACCGAGCCGCCCGGGGAGTTGATGTAGAGATGGATGTCCTTGTCGGGATCGTCGGACTCAAGGTGGACGAACTGGGCGACGATCAGGTTCGCGATCTCCTCGGTCACCTCGCCGCCGAGGAACACGACGCGGTCGTTGAGCAGCCGCGAGTAGATGTCGAACGAACGCTCGCCGCGGGCGGTCTGCTCGACGACCATCGGGATCAGTGGCATGGGGACTCCCTTGTGTTGTGCAACTGACGGGTTGCGGCCGACCGTAGCAGACGCGCAACGTTTCGGTTGCGCGTCCTCGTCTCGGTATAGTGCAACCCTCCAGTTGCAGTACCCGATCGACGAGGAGCTGATCGCGATGCCCGACCGAATCGAGCGCACCATCGACCTTCACTGCCCCCCGAGCCACCTGTGGCACCTGATGACCGACGGCGACGCGCTGGCGCAGTGGCTCGCCGACGAGGTCGAGCTCGAGCTCACTCCGGGCGGCGAGGCCCGCTTCCGCGACGGAGACACGATGCGGGAGGGCTGGGTCGAGGACGTCCCCCCCGCCGACGACGCGACCGAGCCCGGCGGCGTCGCCGGCCGTCTCGCCTTCTGGTGGGGCAGCGACGGCGAGCCCGCCTCGCGCGTGGAGCTCACGCTGATCGCGCTCGCCGATGCGCGCACCCGCCTGCTCATCACCGAGACGCGTCCGCTGGACCGGGTCGACCTCGTCGGCATCCCGCTCCCCGGGAGCGCCGGCCGCAGCTACGGTCCCGCGCTCGTCGCGGCATGACCGGGTCGCCGCACCCCGACGTCTTCGGGGCTCTGGCCGACCCGACCCGCCGCGGCATCCTCGCCGCCGTCGCCGCGGAGCCCGCAACGGCCACCGAGCTCGCGGGCACGCTTCCGATCTCCCGCCAGGCGGTCGTCAAGCACCTCGCCACGCTCTCCGACGCCGGCCTCGTCGCCCGCGAGCGCTCCGGCCGCGAGGTCCGCTACCGCATCTCCCCGGAGCCGCTCAACGAGGCCGTCGGCTGGATGGCCGAGGTCGGCGGGCAGTGGGACCGGCGGCTCGCCCGGCTCTCGCGCTCGCTCTGAGCCGGTCATCGCCCTGAGCGGGTCATCGCCCTGAGCCGCCGCGAATCAGGCGCAGCCGCGTTCCGTTCGACCCGATGGCCGTCCTCGTACAGTTGGCGGAGATACGAGCGGAAACGTGGACCACTCCGACGAACGCAGCTACCGTTGCAGTCCGGAACGACGTACCCGCCCAGACGCTCCGTCACCGGAGATTGCCAGCGAACGCGTCTGGTACTTGGGTCGGGCCACCCCCGTTCCGCGAACGTGCCGGGAGATCGCTGCCCCCGATTCTCCTGGCCCACGGGGGTGGGGCGTGAACGGATTCGGTCCCACCCCCATATTTACCTGCTCCTCTGTCACCCCCTTCGGATGATGCGCGACCCGGGGGGCTCGCCAAGGTCACCACTGGGCTGACGCCTCAGAGCCGGCCCGAGATGATGACTGTTCCTGATGGGGGGTTCGAGACGACGAGGGAAACCAGCGGTACCGCGGATATGTCGGCGCTGTTCACCGCGGCGTTCGCACAGTCGAGAAACCCGATGGTGCTCGTCGACGAACACCGCCGGCACCTCGACGCAAACGGCGCGTACGTGAAGCTCCTCGGCTACGAGCGCCAGGCGATTCTCGGCCAGCCGCTCTACCGATTCGTTGCCGGAGGACCCCTGCTTTCGCCTGCGGAGTGGAAGGCCGCGCTGGCGAGCGGTCGATTCAGCGGCGAGGCCGAACTCTGCTGTGCTGACGGCGCCCGCGTCGCCGTGCAGTGGGCGGCCACCACCGAGGTCGTGACCGGACGGTACCTGGCTCTTTTCGTGGTTGTGAGCACCTCACGCTGGGGCCCGCGCTTTCGTCGAGCACCGCTGGCCGAGCGAGAGACCGGAACACTGTCCCGGCGCGAGCGTGAGGTCGTGCGGCTCGTCGCGCTCGGGAGCACGGGCCCGGAGATCGCGGACGAGCTTCAGATCGCCCATCACACCGTCCGCACTCACGTCCGCAACTCGATGGACAAGCTCGGCGCCCGCTCGCGTGCCCACCTCGTTGCCAAGGCACTGGGCAACGGCCTCGTCCTGGACTGATTCAGCCCCGAGGCGATTCGTCACCAAGCCGAACGACGACCCAGTTCGGGCCACAGCGCGTCCGACGGCCGTGCCAGATATCGGCCAGCAAATGCGGACAGAGATCCTGCTTACGGACGAAGATCACCCGCTCGCCGGCAGTGGCGTACCCCGACGGCCGTGGCATGTCGTCGGCGGACATCAACACCACGGCCAGGTCCTGATGGCGGGCGCGTAGGGCCCGCGCGGCTTCGATTCCGCCCATGCCGGGCATGCGCACATCCATCAGCACGAGGTCAGGGCGGAGCGTCGCCACCGCCGCGATCGCGTCATGACCACACGCCGCCTCGCCGACCTGGGTGAAGCCCGGCGACGCGGAGATGACCTCGCGCAGCACAGAGCGGCACCCGGGATGGTCGTCGGCACACAGGACCGTGACCGGCGAGCGCTCGCGCTCGGGCTTCATCACCTCAGGTCATTCATACCGTCACCGAGCACAGGCTCTCGTCGGCGTCACGGCATGATTCTCGCTGCGGCCGAGCGCTCAGTCGATACCGCAATTGCGCGGTTTGCGAGCCACCTCTCCTCCTGCTCAAGCCCAATCAGCCGCGACTGTGTCCGTGCCGGGTCCGTTACCGCGGCGAGATCCCGAGGTACGGCACGGCCCAGCCGATGATCTTCTGGAACGCCGGGGCGGCGACCGAGCCGCCGTAGATCGCGCCCTGGGGCTCGTCGACCATCACCGCGACGAGCAGCTTGGGGTGGCTGGCCGGGACGAAGCCGATGAACGAGGCGATGTACTTGCTCTGCGAGTACTGGCCGTTGACGACGACGTTCGCCGTGCCGGTCTTGCCGGCCAGGTCGTAGCCGGGGATCGCGGCGCCGGACGCGGTGCCGCCCTCGCCGAGGACGCCGCGGAGCATGTGGCGGAGCTCGGCGGCGTAGGTCGGGGAGATGATCCGCGTGCCGGTGGGCACCTTGGTCGCCTTGCCGCCGATCGCCTTGACGATGTGCGGCGGGCGGAGGATCCCGCCGTTGGCGATCGCCGAGTAGGCGGTGGCCATCTGGATCGGGGTGACCGACTCGCCCTGACCCATCGGGAGGTTGCCCATCGACGAGCCCGAGTACTGCGAGGTAGCGCAGGATGATCCCGCTGCTCCTCGCCGGGCAGGTCGATCCCGGTCAGCGCGCCGAAGCCGAAGCGGTGGACCCAGTAGTCGAAGCGCTGTCGCGCCGAGCTTCATCCCGATCTCGTCGGCGCCGATGTTGCTCGACACCCGCAGGATGTCGGCCACCGACAGGTTCTCGTCGCCGTGGTTCTCGGCGTCGTGGATCTGGCGGTCGGCGACCTGGAGGACCGAGGGGACGTCGAACCGGGTGTCGGGGGTGACGACGCCGTCCTGGAGCGCGCCGGCGACGGTGATCGCCTTGAACGTCGAGCCGGGCTCGTAGTTGAAGCCGACCGCGCGGTCCTCGTTGGCGTACGACGGCGCCCCGGCGTGGTCGTTGGCGTTGACCCGCGGCCAGTTGGCCAGGGCGAGGATCTCACCGGTGTTCGGGTCCATCGCGATCGCCGTCGCCCCGCGCGGCGAGTACTGGGCGCCGACGCCGGCGAGTACCTGCTCGACCTCGTCCTGGAGCGCGGCGTCGATCGTCAGCGTCACCGTCTTGCCGGGCCGGGTCGCGCTTGACGTCGTCGATCGAGATCGGCTGGCCGATCGCGTCGCGCACGATCCGGCGCACGCCGTCGCTGCCGCGCAGCGACCGAGTCGTAGCGGTACTCGAGGCCGCTGTCGTACTGGTCGTGCCAGCCGACGGTGCCGAGCACCTGCGAGGCGGCCCACGAGCGCGGATAGACGCGCTTGATCTCGGGCGTCATCGAGATCCCGTCGATGTTCAGCTTGTTGACCGCCGCCGCCCGGTCGCCGGGAACCAGGTGCGCGAGGTACACGAACCCGGTGTGCGGCTTGGTGAGGAGCGTGATCAGCGGTCAGCTTCGGCTTGCCGAGCAGCGGCGAGAGCTGGTCGGCCACCCCCTGCGGGTCCTTGATCAGGTACGGGTCGGCGGCGATGTCCTGGGCGGTCTGGCTGATCGCCAGCTCGACGCCGTTGCGGTCGGTGATCGACCCGCGCTCGGCGGGCAGCGACACGGTGCTCACCTGCTGGCTGGCCGCGACGTGCTGGAGCGTCCCGGCCCGGACCGCGCCGAGGTAGGTGGCGCGCAGGACCGCGATCGCGAGCAGGCTCAGGAAGATGAGGAACAGCAGGCCGATGCGGCGATCGATCAGGTTCACGGGTGGCTCTGCCCGGTGACGCCGAGCGGAGCAGCCACCGCAGCGGCGCTCGAGCCGGAACCGGACGAGCTCGATGTGCTCCCGGAGCCGGTCGCGCTGCCCGAGCTCAGCGCGGAGGCGGCCGAGCTGGTGCCGCTCGCCCCGACCGAGCTCGAGCTCGAGCCGGACGTCACCGATGAAGATCCGGTCGCGCTGGGATCAGAGGTCGTGACCGGCGCCGTCGTCACCGCGCCGTTGAGAGTGCTGGCGCTGAGGAATGTCGCCGGCGCGGGCGCGTGGATGGTGTTCACGGCCTTGGGGACGTTGGCAGGATCGGCGGACAGGAAACCGATGTCCGAGGGGGCCGGCATCACCATCCCCTGCTTGGCCGCGAGCCGCTCGATGCGCTGGTCGTCGGCCAGCGAGGCGACCGACGCCCGGAGGGCCTCGTTGTGGGCCTGGAGCTGGGTCCCGAGCTCGATCGAGCGACCCATGCTCGCGCCGAGCTTGAGCACCTCGACCTGCATGGCGACGATCCCGGCGAGCATCACGCCGAGCACCGGGATCCACGAGCGTCCGCGGACCAGCCGGTCGACAAGCGCGTGGTCGGGCAGCGCGCCGATCCCGGCGAGCACCCGGCGGTGCAACGGCCGCTTCGGCGCGGTCGCCGGCCCCGAGCTGCGCCGATGCCACCGCGGCGCGATCGAGGGGAGCGAAATCGACGGGAGCGCGATCGACGACCGGACGCGGAGTGCCCGGCGCCGCAGCGCGGGCGCGGGCCGACGGCGCGGCCTCGCCCTCGGCGCCGTGGTCCGGCTCGCCGGCCGGGTCTTCGCCGGTGCCGAGGAGGTCGGGGTCGGCGGGCCCGCGGGTGCCCGCACGGGAGCCGGTATCCGGCCGCGCGTCGGCCCGGAGACGCGGCGCGCACGCGTCGGGGCGGGGCTGGCCGTCCGGCGGTGGCCGCGCGACGGGGCGCTCGGCCCAGACTGCGTCCGCGGCGGCGCGGCGCTCGGTTGCGTGGACGAGCCCTCGGCGGGGGCCGCGGCCCGCTTCGCTCTGGCCCGCTGCGCGGCGGGGGTCATGGCTGCGGGCGTCATTGGGCCTCCAGCTTCTTCGCGGCACGCAGGTGCGCCGATTTGGACCGGGGATTGGCCGCGATCTCGCCCGGGGTCGGGGCGACGGCGCGACGGGTGAGCAACTCCGCCTCCGGCTCATGGCCGCAGACGCAGATGGGGATCTCGGGCGGGCACACGCATCCGCGGGCGCGCGCGGCCAGGAAGCGCTTCACCCGCCGGTCCTCCAGCGAGTGGAAGGAGATCGCGCCGAACCGGCCGCCGGGACGGAGGACGTCCCAGGCGAGCGGCAGCGCCTCGTCGATCTGGGTCAGCTCGTCGTTGACCGCGATCCGCAGCGCCTGGAAGGTCCGACGCGCGGGGTGGCCGCCGGCGAACTGGGCCGGCACCGGGACAGCGCTCTTGATCACCTCGACGAGCTCCTGGGTCCCGGTCAGCTCGGCGCGGGCGCGCTCGCGCACGATCCTGCGCGCGATCTGGCCGGCGTAGCGCTCCTCGCCGTAGTCGCGCAGCAGCCGTGAGAGCCGCCGCTCGTCCCAGGTGTTGACGATCTCCCGCGCGGTGAGCTCCTGGGACGGGTCCATCCGCATGTCGAGCGGCGCGTCGTAGGCGTAGGAGAAGCCGCGGGTCCAGGTGTCGACCTGCATCGAGGACATCCCGAGGTCGAGGTACGCGAGGTCGGCGACGCGTGCCCTCGTCGAGCAGCTGCGCGAGGCCCGTCGGCGAAGTCGGCGCTGGATGAAGCGCGTCTGGCACGGGACCTCGGCCGGCCAGCTCCAGGAAGCGCTCGTGTGCGACGGGGTCGCGATCGATCGCGATCAGCGTTCCGCGGGGCCCGATCCGCTCGGCGATCACCCGGGCGTGACCGCCGCCGCCGAAGGTGCAGTCGACCGCCACCTCGCCGGCTGCGGGATCGAGCAGCTCGATCAACTCCCCGGCGAGAACCGGGACGTGGGTCTGGGTCATGTCAAGCAGTGTCGCCAAGGCTCGCTGCGATGTCGGGGACACGGGTGAGGACGTCCTCGTGGTAGTCATCGTAGGCCGTCGCGGTCGAAGATCTCGATGCACTCGCCCGAGCCGATGACCACGACGTCCTTGTCGAGGCTCGCGTAGCGCATCAGCGGCGGCGGGATCATCACGCGGTTGGCCGAGTCGAGCTCAGAGTCGAACGAGCCGCCGAAGAAGAAGCGCTTGAGCTCCCGGGCCTGAGCCGAGAGCGGATTGAGCGGCGCGAGCGCTCGGGCGGTGAACTCCTCGAACGCGTCCGGGCACCCACAGCGAGACCGAGCGCGGCGAGCCGGCGGCGACTTCGTAGGACGCGGCGACGACGACGCCTCCGGCCAGTGCCGCGCGGAACTTCGACGGCACCGTGAGCCGGTGCTTGGCGTCCAGCGAGTGTTCGAAGGTTCCGCGGAAGTTCAAGGTCGCTCATTTGCCTCACCTGAGAGTTCTGAACCCGGGTGGCTGGGTGGGAGGAGCCCTGCCACCCGGGTTCCGCATGCGGCGCCCACTGTAACCCACGATCTCCCACTTTGCAACCCAACTGCCACATCTTTCTCCACTCGTCCTCTCTCCCCTCCCCGCGACCCCCCGAAAACCGCCGCCCCGACGGTCGCGCGGCGGTTCGGCACGCCGCACGGGTCAGCCCGCCAGAGGTGCATGGTGCGTTGCAGCCTCGCACGGGCTGGGCGCGGAGTTGCAGAAGCGGCCGGTTCCGTCCGCCGGGTGTGCAGGAGTGGGAGGCCCGGCGTCGGGCGTCAGTCGAGGTGCAGCCGGGCGCGGATCGGCCGACGCCGGCACACGCCGGCAGCGCGAGCACGATCCGCGCGCCGCGCTCGCTCGGAGCGGCGGCGATCCGGCCCCCGTGGGACGCGGCGACGGCGCTCGCCACGGCCAGGCCGTGGCCTCGACCGGACACCCGGCCGCGCCGGACCCGCGCGCCGCCACGCCGCGCCCGCCGCCCGCCACCTCGCACCCGCCGCCGCACCCGCCACCTGAACCGCCGCGGACCAGCATCTCGCCGACCGGGGCGGGCAGCCCCGGGCCATCGTCGGAGACCTCGATCCGCGCACCCCGGGCGTCGCCGCGACAGCGCACCTTCACTCGCCGCCGCCGTGCTCGATCGCGTTGGCGATCAGATTGCCGAGCGCCTGGGCGAGCCGCACGCGGTGGCCGGCGACCTCCGGGACCTCGCCGAGGACCGGGACAAGCCTGAGGCGGACGCCGCGGGCGGCGGCCAACGCCGACCACGCCTCGACCGAGTCGCGGGCGAGCCCGACCAGGTCCACGCGCTCCAATGCCCCGTCGACGCCCGCGCGGTGCCCCGCCGCCGGCGAGCCCGCCACCAACCGGTCGGGCGGGGCCACGAGATCATCGATCGCCAGCGCAGCGCGTTCGAGCTCGGCGACGATCGCCTGGGCCCGCTCGGCCCCCATCCCCCGCCCCGCGGCCGCCGGATGCAGACCGAACCCAGCGCGCGGTCAGCGGCCCGCGGACCTCGTGCCCGGCGCGCTCGACCCGGCGGCAGAGCGCCCGGTGTCCGCGCCACTGGACCACCGCGAGCGCGACGGCGGGCGCAGCCACCGACCATCCCGCGCCGAGCATCGCGTCAGGCGCCCCCGTCGGCGTCGATCAGCCGATAGCCGACGCCCCACACGTTGACGACGTACTCGACCCCGCGCGCGCGGAGCTTGCGCCGCAGGCGGCAGGCATGCGAGTCGAGCGTCCGGGTCGTGCCGAGCGCCCGGAAGCCCCACACGTCGCGCAGGAGCTCCTCGCGCGTGAATACGCGCGAGGGCTCGGTGGCGAGTGCCCGGAGCAACGCGAACTCCTTGTTCGAGAGCTCGACGGGTTCGCCGCGGACCCACGCCTGGCGGGAGACGGCGTCGAGCTCGACCGGGCCGACCCGGACCCGTCCGCGGGCGAAGCGCATCGCGCTGCGCCGCAGCAGCGCCCGGACCCGGGCATGCAGCTCGCGGTAGGAGAACGGCTTCACGAGATAGTCGTCGGCCCCGCGATCGAACCCGCGCAGCCGGTGGAGCTCGCCCGCCCGGCCGGAGAGGACGAGCAGCGGCAGCTCGGGATTGATCCGATCCGCCCGGTCGGCCGCGCGGATCCCGCCGATCAGCTCGAGCCCGTCGCGGTCGGGGAGGCCGAGATCGAGCACCGCGAGGTCGGCCGGCGCATTCTCGAGTTCCCGCCAGGCCTCGGCGACGGTTCCGGCCTCCGCCACCTCGAACCCGTCCGCGGAGAGGTTGTCGGCGAGGAACGTCCGCGTCGGCCGATCGTCCTCGACGATCAGAATTCGGGCCGAAGTCGCCTCCATGATGTTCCTAGCCTGCACCGGGCGGGTTTTCGCCCCCCGTTCGCAGCGGTGGACGGCCGCAGTACAGTCCGTTCAGCAGTTCGCGCCGCAACCGGCTGGCACATGACGCCAGTGCCTTGGGGATCACAGGTGCCGAGCATCTCGCATGGCGGCACGGGAGGAGGAGACGCATGACCAATGGACCGTCCACCCGAGCCGTGTCGCGTCGGAGGATGATCATCGCCGTCGCGCTGACTGCGCTCGCCGTCCCGATGGCGGGAGCCCGCGCTGCCGGCGGACCGGGGTTCGGCATGCGGGTGTTCACCGGCACGGACCCGTCGTTTCTGGTCTACCACTCCGCGAACTGCAGCGTCAGGAACCGGAAAACGTTCGGAGCTGTGGCCCATGACCGCGGCTGGCGGCTCACGATCCAGATCTCTCCCTTCACCGGATTCCACGCCTACAAGCTGGTGCGCGGTCAGACCCACACCTACCTGTCGCTGACGTCGCCCTCCGGCAACGTGTGGGCCAGCGACTTCGTCCCGCCGCACCACATCCCCAGCGGCGGTCGGATCAGTTTCTCCGGCCACAACAAAACGGTGGGGGGCGGCTTCTATCCGATGTTCGACGAGGGCGGCACCGAGGCCGTGGGCGTGGCGGGGTCCATGACCTGCCACTGGCCGAAGCCCCCACGCAGGTAAAGCTGGAAATCGCCTCGATGGTGTTCCTCGCCTGCACAGGGCGGGTTTTCAGCCCGCACGGCCGGCGTCGAAACGGCCCGGAGGGCTGCAACATCACATTCAGGCACTGCGTCCAGGCAGGACACGCCCATATAGTCACGACGGCATGTACCGGCGCGGTAACTACAGCTCCGGCGACGACTTCGTGCTCGAGTACGGAGACCTTCGCTTCACCTTCAACGAGCGCGATTTCCGCGAGCGCTGCGAGCAGGCCGCCCGCAAGCTCGGCTTCCTCGGCGACGGCGTCCACGAGGACGAGGCGGAGGATCTCATCAACCTCGTCGTCAACGGCGAGGTGACCGATCCGGCCTCCGGCCTGGGCGAGCACGTCAACGACTGCTGGCCCGAGCTCGTCGGTCCGTCCGACCGCTCACTCGTCCACTGGCTGCGCCGTCTGATCTTCCGCAGCGCCTGGCTCGACCAGCGCGTGAAGGAGGGCGAGCTCGACGTCGTCTTCGACGAGGACACCAGCGCGTTCGTGTATGTCCAGCCCCATCGCGGCAACGAGCCGATCGAGCTCGCACCCGAGCCGAGCTGGAACCGCTTCGCCTACGTGCGCCGCTGATCAGCCGCCGGAGCCCGACAGCCCGTTGAGCTGCTGGTTGGCCGGCGCCGGGTTGTCGAGCAGGAGCCGCGGCACGGTGACGAGCTTGTAGCCGCGGGCACGCAGCCCGGCGATGACCTGCGGCAGGGCTTCGACCGTCTCGGTGCGCGTCCCGCCGGCATCGTGCATGAGGATGATCGCGCCGGGCTGGGCCCCGCTGAGGGCAGTGTTGACGATCGCGCCGACGCCGGGCTGGCGGTAGTCATTAGTGTCGACGGTCCACAGCACGGTGAGCATGTGGAGCTTGGCCAGGACGCGGAGCGTCGACTGGTCGAACAGCCCGTACGGCGGCCGGAACATCCGCGGGAACGGGGCGCCGTAGGCCCCGGTGGCGGAGATCTGCTGGAGCAGCTGGGAGTTCTGGTCGGCCACCGAGAGCTTGCTCATCGGGGCGTGGGTCTGCGTGTGGTCGCCGATCGGAAACCCGTCGGCCACGATCCGCGCGGTCGACGCGTGGAAGTACTGCTCCTCGAGGCCGACCTCGAAGAACGTGCCCGGGGTCTTCGTGCGCTCGAGGACGTCGAGCACCTGCGGCGTGTAGGGCCCCGGCCCGTCGTCGAAGGTGAGCGCGATCTCCTTGTGCTGGGCGCCGGCGATCCGCACGTACGGGCTCACGGCGAGCGTCCGGTCGATCGCGGTGTTCTCGGCCGCCTTCTGCTCGGCGATGAACGATCCCGGACCGGTGCCCGCGAGGGTCGCGATGCGCGTGAAGTAGCCGGCCGGCGTGGCGGTGACGTGGCTGGCCGGCGCGTGGCTCCCTCCCCCGCTTCCGGCGATCACGACGATCACCACGAGCAGCACGGCGAGCGCGAGCCCGAGCATCCGGCGGCGGCGGACATGGTGGGCCTGCCGGCTGCGGTAGCGCCCGGCGGGCGAGAGCGGGCTGTCAACGGCGCCCGGCGTGCGTCTTTGGGTTCTACCTGTGCTCATTCGCTGAAGAGGTCCTCGGTTGTTCCTCGCTCGGCCCCCGGCCGAGGGCACTCCGCGCCCGGTGGTCTGGTCTCACGCCTCTTTCCGGCCAGAGGTGCCATTACCCTGCCCCTCGATGCAAGCGCCGACCTGGATCGTCATGCCGACCTACAACGAGGCAGAGAACCTGGATGCGATCGTCCGGGCCACCACCACGGAGCTCCATAGGCTAGCGCCCGGGGAGTACAGACTCCTGATCGTCGACGACGCCTCGCCGGACGGGACGGGCGCGATCGCCGACCGGCTCGCCGGCGAGCTGCCCGCCGTGCAGGTGCTCCACCGGCCCGCGAAGCAGGGCCTGGGGCACGCCTACCTGGCCGGGTTCACCGTCGCGCTCGACGCCGGCGCGGAGCTCGTGCTCGAGATGGACGCCGACTTCTCCCACGACCCTGCCCACCTGGAGGCGATCCTCGCCGCGGCGAAGGAGGCCGACGTCGTGCTCGGCTCACGCTACGTCGACGGTGGCGGGGTCCGTGAGTGGGGCCTCCTGCGCCGCCTGATCAGCCGCGGGGGCGGCCTCTACGCCCGCGTGATCCTCGGCGTCGGGGTCCGCGACCTCACCGGCGGATTCAAGTGCATCCATCGCCGCGTGCTCGAGACGATCGACCTGTCCGCGGTCCGCGCCGACGGCTATGTGTTCCAGATCGAGGTCACCTACCGGGCGATCCTCGCCGGCTTCACCGTGAAGGAGGTGCCGATCGTGTTCCGCGACCGCACAGGCTGGATCGAGCAAGATGTCGGCGCGGATCGCGCTCGAGGCGATGTGGCTCGTCCCGGGACTGCGGCGCGCCGCGCGCGGTGCTGAGCGGGCGCGGCGCGCCGGCGCGCCGACGGCCTCTTAACGCGATCTCAACGTCGCGTTGAAGGCTTCCGCAGGGCGATCGGGCATCCTCTTGCCATGAGCGTCTCCGGTCCGCTCGGCGGCTCGCCGCAGAGTACGGCCGCTGAGTTCACTGCGCGTGCGCTGCGACGCCCCGCGCGCGAGCGTCGCGGCCTTCAGCTGACGTCCCCCGCCTGGGGCCTGATCGGGCTCTCCGGGGTGATGGCCTGTGCCCTCGTACTGGCGCTCGGAGCGGCCGGCACCGACACGCTGCTGCCGGAGTCCGTCCGGCCGGTGCCGAGCTGGCTCGCGGGGCCGTTCGGCGCGACCGGTCTGCACCTCCCCACCGTCGCGCTGGCGGCGCTGCTCACGGCGATGTTCGCGTGCTACGTGATCGCCGTGCAGGCCGTCGGCCGGATCTCGCCGCGGGTCGTGCTGATGTGCATCGCCGCGGTCCACGCCGTGGTGCTGATCGCCCCGCCGCTGCTGTCCACCGATGTATTCAGCTATCAGGCCTACGCGAAGATCTGGGCCGACTACGGGACCAACCCCTACGTCCATGGCCCGCACGTGATGGCGCTCGATCCGCTGTACCCGTACATCGGCGCGAAGTGGGTCGCCACCCCGTCGGCATATGGCCCGCTGTTCACGATCCTCAGCGGGGCGACCGCGAGCCTCTCGATCGCCGCCTCGCGCCCTCGCCTACAAGGCCCTCGCGGCACTCGCCAGCCTGACGACGGTCGCGCTTGTGTGGAACGCCGCCCGGGTCCGCGGGCTCAACCCGGCGCGGGCCGCGACGGCCGTCGCGCTCAACCCGCTGGTCGTCCTCTACGGCGTGGGCGGTGGCCACAACGATCTGCTGATGCTCGCCCTCGTGATGGCCGGCGTGTACGCGGTCCTCGTGCACCGAGACCGTCTGGCCGGAGCGATGCCGGTGCTCGCCGCGGCGGTGAAGCTCACCGGCGGCCTGTTCCTGCCGTTCGCCCTCGCCTCGCCGAGCGGGCTCGGCGGCCGTCGCCGCCGGCTCGACATCCTGATCGGCGCCTCGATCGCGTCGGTCGCGGTCCTGGTGATCGGCTTCGCGGCCTTCGGGTTCGGGCAGTTCCAGCTCGTCGGCACGCTCCAGCACACCCAGGGCGAGGGCGATTGGCACAGCATCCCGGGCTTCATCTCGAGCGTCCTCGGGCTCGGCACGGCGGGCCGCATCACCGGGATCGTGCTCGGGGTGGTGTTCCTCGGCGTGTTCGCGTGGCTGCTTCGCCGGGTGTGGCGGGGAGAGATGGACTGGATCGATGGCGCCGGTTGGGCCGCGCTGGCCCTGCTGGCCACGGCGGGCTCGATGCTGCCGTGGTACGTCGCCTGGTTGATGCCGTTCGCCGCGCTGGCCTCCGACCGGCGGCTGTGGCGGGCGACGATCGGCGTGTGCGTCGTCGTCCAGGCGATCCAGCTGATCAGCTACATCCCCAACCACGGCACGCTGCCGAGCCTGTAGGACCGACTCGGATCGCCCCCGCCGGTGACTAGCATTCGAACGACATGGCAGCCCTGATCAGCGACCGCGCTGGGACCCGCAAGCTCGGGCTGCTGAGCGTCGTGGCCCCGGTGTACAACGAGGAGCTGCTGATCGGCGAGTTCTACGCCCGCGTCTGCGGCGCGCTCGACGGGCTCAACTGGGAACTGGTCCTCGTCGACGACGGCTCGAGCGACTCCACCCGGAGCAGCTCGAGCGGATCGCCGCCGAGGACGACCGCGTGAAGGTCGTGTTCCTGTCCCGGAACTTCGGCCACCAGACGGCGCTGACCGCGGGGCTCGACAACGCCGTCGGCGACGCCGTGGTGATGCTCGATGCGGACCTCCAGGACCCGCCGGAACTGGTCCCGAAGATGCTCGACCACTGGCGTGACGGCGTCGACGTGGTGTACGCCGTGCGCGAGGAGCGGGAGGGCGAGTCGCGGTTCAAGCTCACCACCGCCCGCTGGTTCTACAGCCTGTTCGACAAGCTCGCCCAGGTCGAGCTCCACCAGAACTCGGGCGACTTCCGGCTGCTCGATCGCCGCGCGCTGGACGCACTGCTGTCGATGCGCGAGCGCAACCGGTTCCTGCGGGGCATGACCGTGTGGGTCGGCTACCGCCAGGCCGCCGTCCCCTACCGGCGCGATCCCCGCTACGCCGGCGAGACGAAGTACACGCTGTCGAAGATGCTCCGCTTCTCGCTCGATGCGATCTCGTCGTTCTCGCACCGTCCGCTCCAGCTCGCCACACTGCTCGGCTTCATCATCTCGACGCTCGCGTTCGTCGCCATCCCCGTGGTGGTCGTGCTCCGGATCCTCGGGTCCTACCTGCCGGGATTCGGTGCGCTGACGATCGCGGTCCTGCTGCTCGGCGGGATCCAGCTGATCGCGATCGGGATCATCGGCGAGTACGTCGGGCGCATCTACGACGAGGTGAAGGGCCGCCCGCTGTACCTCGTCCGCGCCCGGCAGAACATGCCCGACCCGCGGACGATGCCCGATCCGGTCCCGGTCGCCTCCGAGCAGACGCCGCACGGCGACTGACTCGAGCCGGCGGGGCTCGCTCTAGCCGCCGGCCGGATTCGGGCCGCGCGAGCGCAGCGGAACGATGTCGGCCTTCTCGCTCGCGGGATCGGACGCGCCGGGGCGGACCGTCGGGCGGCCGCGGGCTGCGGCGAGGTCGCGCTCGAGTTCGGTGATGCGTCCGGACAGGGCCTTGAGGGCGTCGGCGATCGGGTCCGGGAGGTGGACCCAGTCGGCGTCCGGCCCCTCGGGGCGGCGGCCCTCGACCCGGACCGGGTGGCCGGGGTTGCCGACGACGGTGGCGTTGGGCGGGACGTCGTGGATGACGACGCTGCCGGCGCCGATCTTCGCGCCATGGCCGACGACGATCGGCCCCAGCAGGTTCGCCCCCGCACCGATCGTCACGTTGTCCTCGACGGTCGGGTGCCGCTTCCCCGTGGCGAAGCCGGTGCCGCCGAGCGTGACGCCCTGGTAGAGGGTCACGTCGGCGCCGATCTCGGCCGTCTCGCCGATCACCACACCCATCCCGTGGTCGACGAAGAACCCGGGCCCGATCTCGCCGCGGGATGGATCTCGATGCCGGTCAGCGTCCGGGCCCCGAGCGAGATCAGCCGCGGGAGGACAGGCACCTCGGCGGAGTGGAGCTCGTGGGCGAGGCGATGGGCGAGCACCGCGTGCACCCCGGGCCAGCTGACGAGGACCTGGACCGGCCCGACGGTCCGCGCGGCGGGATCGCGCGTCTGCGCGGTGCGCACGTCACGCCTGACCTCCGCGAGCGTCCGCCGGATGAGCCCCAGGCCGAGCATGAGGACAGCGTAGCTGCCGGCCTATGGGGCGAAGAACGGAGTCGAGACGTACCGCTCGCCGGAGTCGGGGAGCACGGTGGCGATCCGGGCCCCGTGGTGCTCGGGCCGCGCGGCGATGCGGAGCGCCGCGGCGACAGCCGCCCCGCACGACATGCCGGCGAGCACGCCCTCGCGGCGGGCGAGCTCACGCGCGGTCTCGATCGCCACCTCATCCTCGATCGGCAGGATCTCATCAAGCAGGTCGCGGTTGAGCACCGGGGGCACGAATCCGGCCCCGATGCCCTGGATCCGGTGCGGACCCGGGGCGCCCCCGGACAGCACCGGGGACGAGCTCGGCTCGACGGCGACGATCCGGCAATCGGGGCAACGGGCGCGGATCGCCTCGCCGGCACCGGTGATCGTCCCACCGGTCCCCACCCCGGCCACGAACACGTCGACCCGATCGTCGAGCGCGGCGAGGATCTCCGGTCCCGTGGTGAGGCGGTGGATCGCCGGGTTGGCCGGATTCGAGAACTGGTCGGGCAGGAACACGTCGGTGTCGCCGGCCAGCGCGCGGGCGGCCTCGACGGCCTCGTCCATCCCGCCCATCGACTCGGTCACGTGGACCTCCGCGCCGTACAGGCGCAGCAGCCCCTCCCGCTCGCGGCTCATCCCCTGCGGCATCGTCAGCACGAGCCGGTAGCCGCGGGCCGCGCACACGAACGCCAGCGCGATACCGGTATTGCCGCTCGTCGCCTCGACGATCGTCGTGCGGCCGGGCGCGATCCGCCCCTCGCGCTCGGCGGCATCGATCATCGCCACCCCGATCCGGTCCTTGACGCTTCCGCCGGGATTGAGCGACTCGAGCTTCGCGTAGAGCTCGGCGTCGAGACCCTCGGTCATCCGCTCCAGCCGGACCATCGGGGTGCGCCCGACGCAGTCGGCGATGCTCGGCGCGACGGTCAGCTCGGAGGAGGCGACGGGCTCCATCATCACTAGATGTAGTACATCGGGGAGCGGGCGGCCCGCGCCTCGGCCTCGGAGACGTCGACGACGCTCGAGCGGCCGAGGACATCGCCGGCCGCCCGCGCGGCGTCGGCGAACACTCCGGTCGAGTCGCGACCGAGCGGCCCTTCGAGCAGCTCCACGATCTCCAGCACCGTGATCTCCTCGGGCTTGCGGGCGAAGCTGTAGCCGCCCTTGACGCCGCGCTGGGAGCGCAGGATGCCGGCCCGGCGAAGCGTCGCGAACAGCTGCTCCAGGAACTGCACCGGGATGTCGCCGCCGCGGGCGAGCTCGGCGATCGGCACCGGACCGCTGTCGCCGTGACGGTAGAGCTCGACGAGAGCGCGCAGCGCGTAGGGCGATTTGGTCGTGATCGAGAGCATCGCTCGTCGAGCGATGCTAGTGGTCCAACCCGGATTGTTGACCGGAATCGGCGGGTTGACGGGCGGCGGCCGGCCACCCGAACCACCCGGCGGCCGATCAGATCCAGCCGCGCTCGGTGGCGATCAGCACGGCCTGGGCGCGATCCATCACGCCGAGCTTGCCGTACACGTTGTGCAGGTGGGTCCGCACGGTGCTCGTCGAGAGGCCGAGCTCCGAGGCGATCTGCTTGTACACCATGCCCTTGGCCAGACGCCGCAGGACATCGACCTCACGGGTCGACATCGGGCATGGGTCGATCTGCCGCGGGCGCTCACCGCTCGTCGGCAGTGGCAGGTCGTAGAGGACGGTTCGCAGCTGCGCCGGGCTCATGCCGAGCTCACGCGCCGACGGCGAGCAGGTCCGATGAGGAGACCGGCGAGCCGAACACGTAGTGGGCGAGCATGTCGGCGAGCCGGACGATCGCGGACTCGGTCGAGCCCTCCGCCGAGTGGTGCTGCTCGATCACGCCGGCGATCGACTTCGGCAGTCCCCACCGGCGGGCGAGGACGCCGCCGACGAGCGCATGGTCGACGCCGAGCTCGCGGCGTTCGCGCTGGATCCGCTCCTCGGGGGTGCGGGCATCGCCGTGGACCTGCCGGGGGTAGCCGGGGTAGGCGTGGACGAGGACCAGCTTGCCGATGTCGTGCAGCAGCGAGCTGACCATCAGCCGGTCGCGGAAGCCATAGTCGATCTCGCGGGCGATCCGGTCGGCGGCCCGCTGGGTGGCGACGGCGTGGAGGCGGAAGCGCTCCGGGATCCCCTGCCAGATCGTCGTCCGCTCGAAGAAGTCGAACGTCCGCGCGCGGGTGGCGATGGCGAGCACCGAGCGCGGCGAGAGGACCTCGACCCCGGCGACGGCGCTCTCGACCTGCCCGCGCGAGCGGCCCTCGACGCCGTTGGCCAGTCGCAGGACGGTCACGGCGAGCGCGACGTCACCCTCGACGGCGGCGACGACGTCGGCGGTGGCCGGCTCGCCGCTCTCGAACAGCCGCATCACGCGGTTGCGGGATTCGGCGAGGACCGGGAAGGCCTCCAGAGCCTCGAAGGCAGCGGTCAGCCGACGGCCGTGGCCCTCGTTGAGGCGCCGGTCGCGAACGGCATATGGATCTGTGGGGGATGACGCCATCCCTAGCGCAGCTGCCACGGTGTCTTCTCTGTCCCTTTCTTCGCCCACCCCGGAGGGCGGCACCTCGGCTCGTTGCGAGAGCTCTGACTCTCGCCTGCCAGGTGTATCGGCAGATGTTCGATCCGGTTTTAGCGTTCCCGAGACCCCGGTCCCGGAGCCCGCGTGAGGGCCGACTGAGGTCATGGCTTCACGGCGCGGCCACCAGCCGCGTCTCTGCTCGTTCGATGCGGTCGAGCGTCTCCCTGCTTCCGAGCAGCTCCAGCGTCTCGAAGATCCCCGGCGAGATCGTCGTTCCGGCGACCGCGACCCGGATCGGCTGGAACACCGCTCCGGGTTTCACGCCGTTGCGCTCGACGACCGTCCGCAGGGCCGCCTCGAGGCTCTCGACGTCCCAGCTCTGCACGGCCTCGAGCGCCTGGCGGGCCTCGCCCAGCAGCTCCGGGGCGCCGTCTCGGCCGAGCACCTTCCTGAACGCCTTCGGGTCATCCGCGGGACCGTCGTAGATGAACCCCACGAGCGGCCAGAACTCGGCGAGCGTCTGGATCTTCTCGGCCGAGATCTCCACCGCCGGGCGAAGACCGACTGCGCCCGGTGAAGCGCTCGAGTCGCGCGGTGAGGTCGTCGATCGTCAGCGAGCGCAGCCAGCGACCGTTCATGTGTCGGAGCTTCTGCTGGTCGAAGACCGCCGGATTGCGCGAGACGCGCTCGAGGCGGAAGCGCTCGGCGAGCTCCTGCACGGAGAAGTGCTCCTCGTCGGCGGCGAACCCCGCGCCGAGCAGCGCGATGTAGTTCACCACGGCCTCGCGCAGGTAGCCCGCGTCGCGGAGCTCCTGGACCGAGGCGGCACCGTGGCGCTTGGACAGCTTGCGGCCGTCCGGGCCGTGGAGCAGTGGCAGGTGGGCGTAGCGCGGCGGATCCTGGCCGAGCGCCTCGAACACGAGCAGCTGCTTTGGGGTGTTGGAGAGGTGGTCCTCGCCACGAACGACGTGGGTGATACCGGCGTCGAGGTCGTCGACGGCGACCGCGAAGTTGTAGAGCACCGACCCATCCGCACGGGCGATCACGGGATCGTCCATGTTCGCGTACGGGAACCGCGTCACGCCGCGGATCACATCGTCGACGATCGCGTCGCCCTCGTCGGGGACGTGCAGACGGACCGCACCCGAGGCCTCGGCCTCGCCGCGGAACCCGCGCTCGGCACCGTGGCGGTCCTTGAACGCGCGGACGTCCTCGGCGGTCGCGCTGCTGTGGTAGGCGTGGCCGGAGTCGAGCAGCTCGCGGAGGACCTCCCCGTGGCGCTCGGCCCGGTCGGTCTGGAAGATCGGACCCTCGTCCCAGTCGAGTTCGAGCCAGCGCAGGGCGTCGAGGATCTGCTCCACGTTCTCCGGCGTCGAGCGCTCGCGGTCGGTGTCCTCGATCCGCAACACGAGCGCCGGCCCGGCCATCGCCCGATTCGGCGGGCCCGTGCGCGAGCAGCCAGTTGTAGAGCGCGGTCCGGGCTCCTCCGATGTGGAGTGCCCCGGTGGGTGATGGAGCGAAGCGAACGCGCATGACAGGATTGCCCTCCATGCTAATCGGCGCCCACGTGTCACCTGCCGGAGGGCTTGCAAACGCCATCGGGCGGGGCGTCGAGCGGGGCTGCGACGCGATCCAGATCTTCAACCAGTCGCCGCGGATGTGGCGGCCGACCGCCTACGGCGAGGAGGACTTCGCCTCCTTCCGCGAGGCGATGGAGCCGAGCCGGGTCGACGCCGTGCTGATCCATGCGGTGTACCTGCTCAACTGCGCCTCCGAGGATCCCGAGATCCGCGAGAAGTCGCTCGCCTCGCTCGACCCAGTCGCTGCGGATCGGCGACGGCATCGGCGCGGCCGGGGTGGTGCTCCATCCCGGCTCGGCCAAGGCGGAGACGTCGGCGAGGCGATCGCCCGTGCGGGCGGGGTGATCCGCGAGGCGCTCGAGCAGACCGATTCCTGCCCGCTGCACCTGGAGGACACCGCCGGCGCCGGAGGGACGCTCGGCCGCTCGTTCGACGAGCTCTCGGCGCTGATCGAGGCCGCGGGCGGCGGCGCGCGCCTCGGCCTGTGCCTCGACTCCTGCCACCTGCTCGCGTCGGGCTACGACATCCGGACCGCGGACGGGCTCGCGGAGACGCTCGGGGAGTGCGACCGCGCGGTCGGCCTCGACCGCCTCCACTCGCTGCACGTCAACGACTCGATGACCCCGCTCGGCTCCAACCGCGACCGTCACGCCCGCCTCGGCGAGGGTGAGATCGGGCGCGATGGCTGCGCCGCGTTCCTGTCCGAGCCGCGGTTCGAGGGGCTCCCCTGCGTGCTGGAGACGGGCTCGAACGGCGCGATCGAGAAGGGCGACGTGACGGCCGCACGACGTCTGCGCACCCGCGGGCTGAAGGCGCGCGGCTGAGGGCGGGGGCCGCCGGGCGTCTGCGCCGGCTCGGTGTCAGCGCTGGACGAGGGTGACCGTGGACCACGACCGGTTTGCCCGGCCGAGCGCCAGGCGGAGCTCCCGGCGGGTCACGACCTCGGGCCGTGCCGCGGTGAGCCGCAGCACGCTGAACTGCGCCGCGTGATGAGTCCAGACGGGCCGGAAGCCGGGCAGCGGATAACTCGCGGGCAACGTGCTCGGCACCAGGTTGCACGCCGCCCCCCACCAGCAGAACTGCCCCGAGGCGATCGAGTGGTCGGCGATCACATCGATCTCGCGGGTTCGAACGGGTCTCGTCATCCACCTCAGGCCGGGCTGGTAGATGGCGAGCGGGATCGGGAAGTAGTAGTGCTGGATGATCACGATCCGCCCGCGGGTGACGGGCCTCGCCGGCCCCGCGAGCAGTTCCGCTCCCGGGACGGGGACCGGCGCGGGCGGCGCCGGGCCGAGCAAGCGGGCCGCGGCGCGCCAGTCCGGCCGCTGGAGAGACCGGTTGAACGCTGTCTCGCCGATCACGAACACGCCGATCGCGCAGAGAACCACGACCGCGAAGCCGCCGAGCAGTCGCGGGCGCAGGGCGGCGAGCCCGGCGCTGAGCATCAGGGCGAGCGGCACCCACAGCGCGATCAGGTTGCGGCTGATGAGGTCGTCGGAGCCGACCGCGGCGAGGAGCAGCATGATCAGGAACCCGGCGAGCGCGCAGGCCCCGAACATCAGTCCGGCCCTCTGCATCCGCCGGTCGGTGCGCAGGATGAGCAGCCCGACGCCGACGAGCGCGACGATCTCCGCGGCCCATCGCAGCGCCGTCCGTCCCGGGAACCGAAACCGATCAGGAACTGAGGGATGACCTGGCGCAGGCGCAGGCCCAGGTCCGTGTTCTGGATCCAGGCCGAGTGGCCGGTGGTGTCCTGGGAGATCAACAGCGGAACGAGCGCTCCGCCGCAGACCGCGATCAGCGCGAGCGCCCCCCAGAGGGCCCGCCGGTGGCGGTGCGCCACGAACAGCCATACCGCGGTCGGAGCGATCACGAGCAGCGCGAAGTAGTGCGTGAGCAGGCCGAGGCAGCACGCCACCGCCCAGGCGGCGAGGCGGGCCGGGGTGGGCCGTTCGCGGGCCCGCACGGCGAGGAGCAGCACGACCGCCGCCATCAGCACGAGCAGCTCGTATGAGCGGGCCTCCTGGGAGTACCAGACGAGAAACGGGCTGCAGGCGGTGAGCGCGGCGGCGATCAGCCCGGCGCGCCGCGAGAGCGCGATCCGTCCAAGCTCGTAGACGACCGGGATCGTGGCCACCCCGGCGAGCGCCGAGACCGAGCGAATCGCCGTCTCGCTGAAGCCGAACAGCCGGGCGCTCACCCAGGCGAGGCCGTAGTAGAGCGGCGGAGTCGACTCGGTGAGCCGCAGGTCGCCGAGCATCTTGCCGAACGACAGGTGGAGCAGCCGGACCGTGTTCGCCTCGTCATACCAGTAGGACTGGTGGCCGATCCTGGTGAAGCGGAGCACCGCGCCGAGAGCGATCAGCCCGGCGAGGAGGATGAGGTGCCACCGCGTGCCCTGCTCGACCGCGCGCTCCGGGCCGTCGCGGTGGGCGTCTCGGCGATGCCGGGCGGGTCGGTGGCCACCGGCACGGCGGCGTCCGGCGTGAGCGCACCCGGCGCCGCGGCCGAGGCGGCGAACACCGTCACCGAGCGAGGTGGTCGAAGAATGCGTGTCACGGTCGTCCCTGCGGAGTCCGGCCCGTCCCGGACATGGATCTCACGATACGGCGTAGGCTAAAGAATCCCTGCTCGCGGTGTGATCTTCGTGCTCAGCGCCGTCACGCGACGGCGGGAGTCGCCTGGGGCGCGCTGGGCGCCGGCGAGGGCATGCTCGGGGCCGGACTCGCCGGGACCCCGGTGACCGCGGCGTCGGCCGCCTCATCGAGAGCGGCGACGATCGCCGTCCCGAACAGGGCGTCGAGTTCGGCGTGGAGGCCGGCGCTGCGGGTCACGCGGAAATCCGGGCCGAGCCGGAGCCGCCGCGGCCCGCCGCTCGTGTGGAGCTCGAGCACGACGTCGCACTCGCCGCCGTGGTTTCCGAGCAGATCCTTGAGGTCGCCGAGCACCGAGGCGGGCAGCGCCGTGGGGTCGAGCCGGAGCCGCAGGGCGCTCGGTGGCACGACCTGCTTGGCCTCCTGCTCGCGGGCGTGCTCGACTTCCTCGGGCGTGGGGTCGAACAACTCGACCTGCTGGACGATGACGCACGTCTTGTCCCGATCCTTGTGGTCGACCCGGCCTCGGACGAGCACGATCGCGTCGTTCTGGAGCGCTTCCTCGTTGGCCGCGAGCGCCTTGCCGAAGACGATGATCTCGATCGACGTCCCGAGATCGTCGAGCGTCGCGAACATCATCGGGTCGCCCTTCTTGGTCCGGATCTTCTTGCTCTGGGTGATCATCCCGCCGATCGTCACCCAGTCGCCGTCGCGGCGGGTGGCGAGCTCGCCGAGCGGGCAGTCGGCCGCCGCACGCAACGCCGCACCGACCTCCTTCAGGGGGTGGGCGGAGATGAACAGCCCGATCGCCTCCTTCTCGGCGGCGAGCAGCTCGCTGCGGTCGAACTCCTCCTCGGGGATCGGGGCGTGGCTCGGCGTCGCGAACGGCGAGCCGGGCGACTCCTCACCCATCTCGAGGTCAAAGATCGAGCCCTGGCCGATGAGCGCATCCTGCTGGGCCTTCTGGCCTGCCCCCTGGGCCTGCTCCAGCACCGCCAGCATGCCCTTGCGGCTCGCCCCGGTCGACCCGAACGCGCCGCACTTGATCAGCGCCTCGATCGCCTTCTTGTTCACCGACCGGCCGTCGACGCGCGAGCAGAACTCCCACAGGTCCGCGAACGGGCCCTCGGCACGGGCCCGCTTGATCGCCTCCACCGCGCTGTAGCCGACTCCCTTCACCGCGTCGAGGCCGAAGCGGATGTTGCCCTCGACGACGACGAACTCGTGGTCGGACAGGTTGACGTCGGGCGGGAGGATCTCGATCCCCATCTGCTCGGCCTGCGAGACGAAGAACGGCACCTTGTCCTTGGTGTCCATCACGGAGGAGATCAGCGCCGCCATGTACTCGGCCGGATAGTTCGCCTTCAGCCACGCCGTGCGGTAGGAGATCAGCGCGTAGCAGGCGGCGTGGGACTTGTTGAACGAGTAGTCGGCGGACTTCTCATTCGTCGTCCACAGCAGCTCGATCGTCGATTCGCTCGTCCCCGACGCCCGGCAACCCGAGAAGAACTCGGGCTTCAGCTCGGCCATCTTCTGGCGGTTCTTCTTGCCGATCGCCTTGCGCAGGTCGTCCGCGCGGGCGCCGCTGAACCCGCCGAGCTCCTTGGCGATCTGCATCGCCTGCTCCTGATAGATGATCACGCCCTTCGTCGACTCGAGGATCGGACGCAGCCGCTCATCGGCGTAGGTGATCGTCTCCGGATCCCGCTTGCCGCGGGCATAGGTCGGAATCGAGTCCATCGCCCCCGGTCGGTAGAGGGCGCCGAGCGCGACGAGGTCGTCGAACTCGGTCGGTCGGACCTTGCGCAGCGCCTCCCGCATCCCCTCGGACTCGAACTGGAACACCCCCACCGCGTCGCCCGCCGCGAGCATCTCGTAGGTCCTCGTGTCGTCGAGCGGGAGCCGGCTCATGTCCGGCCGCTCGCCGGTGGAACGCTCGACGATGTCGAGCGCGTCCTCGATCACGTCGAGGTTGCGCAGGCCGAGGAAGTCCATCTTCAGCAGGCCGAGCTCCTCGACCGGCTTCATCGAGAACTGCGTCACCGTGCGGAACACCCGCTCGCCGTCCGCGCCGGTCCCGGCGTCGGCGATCTGGAGCGGAACGATGTCCGTCAGCGGCCGGTCGGCGATCACCACCGCGGCGGCGTGGATCGACGAGTTGCGCACGATCCCCTCGAGACCCTGGGCGACCTCGACGATCTGGCGTGCGGTGGCGTCGCGGTCGATCTCGGCCCGGAGCGGCTCGCCGGCCTTCAGGCAATCCTCGAAGCTCGGCGGCCGACCCTGCTGCGGGTCCGGGATCAGCTTGGCCAGCTTGTCCCCGGCCGCGTAGTCGTGGCCGAGCACGCGGGCCGCGTCCCGGGTGGCCGCGCGGGGGAACATCTTGCCGAAGGTCACGATCTGGGCGACCGAGTCCTTGCCGTACTTCTCGGTCACGTAGCGGATCACCCGCTCCCGGCCGCGGACCGAGAAGTCGATGTCGATGTCCGGCATCGACACCCGCTCGGGGTTGAGGAACCGCTCGAACAGGAGGTCGTAGCGCAGCGGGTCGACGTCGGTGATCTGAAGGCAGTACGCCACGATCGAGCCTGCCGCCGACCCGCGGCCGGGTCCGACCGCGATCCCCTCGCCCTTGGCGTAGTTGACGAAATCCCAGACGATCAGGAAGTAGCCGCTGAAGCCCATCCGCTCGATCACCCCGAGCTCGTACTCCGCCCGCTCCACCGCCGCGGCCGGGATCGGCGTCCCGTAGCGCTTGGCCAGGCCCTCCATCACGAGCGTCCGCACGTACTCGCCCTCGGGCTCCCCGTCCGGGGTCGGGTACCGCGGGATCAGCTGCCGACCGAGCTCGATCTCGACGTCGCAGCGCTCGGCGATCTCGACCGTCGAGGCGATCGCCTCGGGCCACTCCGCGAACGCGTCGAGCATCTCCTGGTTGGAGCGGAGGTAGAACTCGTTCGTCTCGAAGCTGATCTTCGGCTGGCTGAGGGTCGACTTCGTCTGCACGCACAGCAGCGCGGCGTGGTGGTGGTAATCCTCGCGGCGGAGATAGTGGACGTCGCCGGTGGCGACGAGCGGCCGGCCCATCTCGCGGGCGATCCGGACGATCCCCTCGTTGCACTTGTCCTGCTCGGCGAGCCCGTTCTTCTGGACCTCGAAGTAGACGTTCTCGGGACCGAAGATCTGGGTCAGCTCGTCCGCATGGCCACGCGCCGCGGCCACGTCGTCGGCGAGCAGGTTCTGGCAGAACTTCGAGGCCAGGCAGCCGGTGAGCGCGATCACACCCTCGGAGTGGGCCGCCATCTGCTGAAGGTCGACCGACGGCTTGCCCCGCTGGAACCCGTCCAGGAACCCGGCCGAGGAGAGCTTGACGAGGTTGCGGTAGCCCGTCGGGGTGGCGGCGACGAGCGTCAGGTGGTACCGCTCGAGCCGGCCCGGCGCCCGCCGGGTGTGGTCGTCGACGAGGTACGCCTCACACCCGAGGATCGGCTTGACGCCGTGCTTGCGGCCGGCGCTGAACAGCTCGACCGCGCCGTTCATGACCCCGTGGTCGGTGAGCGCGAGCGCCGGCTGGTCGAACTCCGCGGCCCGGGCGACGAGCTTGTCGATCTTGCACGCCCCGTCGAGCAGCGAGTACTCGGAATGGACGTGGAGGTGGACGCAGGACGGGGTCATCGAGGGCTCAGATGGAGGGGTGCGCAGCCGTGCGGACGTCGTCGGACGGAGTGGACTCGGCCATCGATTCCGAGCATAGGTCCCGGGGCGGACGCGTTGGGCCTCACCGGGAGGGCTCGGCGGGGCTTTCCCCGCTCTGTGCGCGCAGCACCCACTGCTGGACGAGCTCGAGGCCCCGCACCGGCCCCCGGACCTCCGCCCCCTCGGGCCAGCCGCCCCCGGCGACGACGAGGATCGCGCCCGGCGCGCACCGCACCAGGGTCGCCCCCTCGGCGGGCTCGACGGCCTCGGCGACGGCCGGAATGCCCCCGTCGCGAATCTCGAGAACCGTGCCGCTGGACCGGGCCGACGGATCCGCGAAGGCGAGCTGGAAGCGCTCGCCGCGGGTCCAAGAGGGCTCGATCATGGCCGCGATCAGGCGCACCGCGAGCCACGGCTCGAGGACCACGCCGGCGCGGATCACGGCGGCGAGGCTCACCTCGGCGTCGGGGAGGCCGGTGAGCACGCGGGCGGCGGTCCGCTCGCCTCGGATCCGGGCCCGCCCGCCCCCGAGGCGGCGGCGGACCGACCCGGCCGCGACACGGCGGCCGAGCGCAGCGTGGTCGCCGGCGACCGTGAACGCGGCGTCCTCGATCGCCTCGCTTCCCGTGGCGATCGTGACCGCCACCGGCCCCTCCTCCCCCGGCACCGCAACGCGGATCGGCTCGTCGCCGGGGACCTGGATCGCGTAGGTGAGCGGCTCGGACCCCGTCAACCGCTGGAGCGGGAGCAGCGCGATCGCCAGCCGCCCGGCGAGCGCCGGGTCGCGCTCGGCGAGGACCGTGAACACCCGGCGGAGCCACGGACGCACGGTCGCGCCCTCGGGGAGGCCGGGCAGCGGCGTCTCGGCGGCACGCAGCCGGGAGCGGGCGGCGTCGAGGCGGCTCGGGTCGAATCCCGCCACGGGCGCCGCGGGAGCTGGCTCGGACGGCTCCGGGGGCGCGGGAGCGGGCTCGGAGGCCACCGGGGGCGCGGGAGCGGGCTCACCCGCTTCGGCGACCTCGGGCGCGCCCGAGAGCGCCCGCCGCAGCTCCTCGATCTGGCGCCAGGCTCCGCCCACCCGGGCATCGGACTCGCGGAGCTGACGCTCGAGCTCCGCCGCGCGAGCCTCGGCGGCCAGGCGAGCGGTCCGCTCGCGCTCGGCGAGGCTCCGCAGCAGCTCGAGCTCGGCCCGGAGCTCGCGGAGCACGGATTCGAGCCGGGCACTCTCCTCGACCGCGATCTCCCGCTGTCCGGGTGGGGCCGTCCGGCGCCTCGCGAGCACGAGCTGTTCGGCGGCCAGCGCGCGCACGTCGGACACCGCGCGGGGCCGGGACTCCGCCTGCCGACCCCCGGATTCACCCGGACGGTGCGCCGCGGGGCGGGGCCTGCTGGCCAGCTCCTCCTCGCGGGCGAGCGCCGCCCCCCGCGAACGGCCGGCGGCGTGCCGGGCGGCCGCCTGGGCCCGCCGGCGATCGGTGTGAGCGACCTCGACGGTGCGCTCCGCCTCGGCGAGCGCCCGGCTCAGCCGGTCGAGCTCGTCCTCGTAGCCGGTCAGTCGCGCGCGGGCCGCCCCCAGGCGGTCCTCGGCCGCGCGGAGGTCCTCACCCCGGGCGGCCCGCGCGAGTTCCTCCTGGAGCTCGACGCGGCGCGTGGCCTCGGCCTGCGCCTCCTGCTCGGCGGCCCGCCGGGCCCGGTCGTGCTCCCGCACGCCCCGGCGGGCGAGGATCAGCTCGCGCTGGAGGCCGTGGACCTGCTCGCGAAGCTCCTCGGCCCGCCGCTCGGCCTGCTCGGCGTGCTCGCGCGAGCTGGTGAGCGCGAGCTCCGCGCTCCGCAGTCGGCGCTCGACGAGCAGCTCGTCGTCCGCCGGTCCCGCGGGCCGGATCGCCGGCCGAGCCGGGGCCGGCTCCGGGGCGGGTGCGGCATCCGTCGGCAGTGGTGCACCCGTGGGCGCTGGGTGCTCCGGTGGCGCGCTCACCGGAAGCGGGATCGTCATCGTCCCGAACTGGAGCCACGCCCGATCCCCCTCCCCCGGCGCGAGCGCCGCGGAGACGATGAAGGTCATCTGCCACGTTCCCGGGGCGGCGCCGGTGAGGCTCGGCGGCTCCGGCATCGCCGGGAAGCGGTGGCGGAGCCCCTCGCGCTCGATCACGAGCAGCGGTTGCCCACCACCGAGCGGGCGGCGGCGGAGCCAGCGGCCGGTGACCCGGACCTCGAGGCTGCCGTCCTCGCGGCGGGTCCAGTTGGCGGCCTCGAGACCGAGGGCGGACGGAAGCGGCGGCGGCTCGTTCACCGGGGCGACGCTACGGCCCGAAGCGGACGGATCGACCCCGCTCGCGGACCCCTCCGACCGATCCGCCCGTGGGCGGATCGAAGGCCTAGTCCTCCTTCAGCTCAGCGGTCAGAGCGCGGGCCTGGCTGAGCAGGGATTCCGCCTCCTGGATCCCGCTCTCGCGCTGGTGCAGCGCGGTTCGGGCGGCGGTCAGCTCGCCCTCCAGCCGTCCGAGCTCGGCGTGGAGCGTCGTCACCTCGGCGGCGCTCGCCTCGGCCGCCGCGCGGGCGGCCTGGATCTCGCTGCGACCCTCGCGGAGCTGCGCGGCGAGCGCGTCACGCTCGGCCTCGAGCTCACGGGCGCGTGCGTGCGTGTCCGCGAGCTCGGCGGCGAGGACCATCGCACGGGACTCGATCTCGTCCCGCCGGGCGTCGGCCCGGCGCTTGTAGTCGGCCACCCGCTCGAGCTCGGTGCGCAGCGCCTCGCGCATCTCGTCGAATCGCTCGCCGGCGGCCGAGCGCCCACTCAGCTCCGCCCGCAGGTCGGCGAGCTCGCCGCGGAGCTGGGCCTCGGTCGTGGCCCGTCGGCGCAGTGCCTCGCGGAGCTCGATCAGCGAGGTCTCGGCCGTGCTCAGCGGCTCCTCCCCACCCGGGCCCTCCGGTTCCTGGCCGGCGCTCGGAGGCGTCCCGCCCGCCGGCGGCAGGCCGCTTTCCGGGGTGCCCGGCGAAGCCGCGGCCGGAGCCTCGGTCAGCCGGCCGAGCTCGGCGTCGACATCGGGGGCGTCACCGCCGGCGTCTCCGGGGGCATCACCGTTGTCGTTGTCGTCGAACATCATGCTCGGCAATCCTGTCAGCTTCGGCAGACCGGCTCGGTGCTCGCCGACGGCGACGGACCCGGATCGCCCGAGCGCGGACACGAGCCGGACCGGCAACTCGAACCGCGCCGTGAAACCGGTCTGACGGGGTCGCGGCTGCGAGGGGAGCGCGGGAAACCGGTGGCGGTGGCCGTCGGCCTCCACGATCAGGACCGTGTGGGAGTCGGTGTCGCGGCGCTCGCCGCGCCAGCTTCCGCGCAGGCGGACGACCGCCCGGCTCCCCTCGAGCGCCGTGCACTCGATGTCCTCCAGGCTCAGATGCAAGCCGAGTGATCCATTCTCAGACATGCTCATCACAAAACTAGAGCACGCTGGGCTGGAACTCCACCCCGGACGGGAAAGACGGGTGACTCGCGGCTCAGGTCTGGCCGCCGGCCGGGGCACCGGCCGCAGCAGACTTGCCCGCCGCCACCACCCCGCCGAGGACGGCGGCGGTGATCACGCCGACCGCGAGCTTGCGCCGAGCACCGCGCAGGCGGCGTTTGGCGTAGATGCGGCCGCCCTGCCAGACGACAAAACCGAGCAGCTTGTAACCCATCGCGAGGGGAGCCTACCCGTGATCGCCGTGGCGCACGCGCCAGGCCATCCTCGACTGCAACGACCACAGCTCGATGAACCCGGGGGCGGCGTCCTGGGAGAACAGGCCCCCGGACTCCGAGAAGGTCGCGAGCTGCGCGTCGTAGACGGCGTTCGGCGAGGAGCGGGTGACGACGCGCACCGAGCCCTTGTACAGCCGGACTCCGATCGTGCCGGTGACGTACTCGTTCGCCGCCGCCATATAGGCGTCGATGTCCGAACGCAACGGCTCCCACCACAGCCCGGCGTAGACGAGGTACGCCCACCGCTGATCGAGCAGCGACTTGAACTGGTTCTGGTGGATCGTCCCGACGAGCCGCTCGAGCTCGGCGTGCGCCGGCAGCAGGATCGCGGCCGCCGGCACCTCGTAGATGTCGCGGACCTTGAGCCCGACGATCCGGTCCTCGATGTGGTCGACGATCCCGACGCCGTGGCGAGCACCGAGCTCGGCTGCCCGTTCGAGCAGCGCCACCGGATCCAGGCGCTCGCCATCGAGCCCAACCGGCACCCCGGCCTCGAACTCCACCTCGACGGTCTGGGGCTCGTCGGGCGCGAGCTCCGGACGCGTGACGAGCTGGAACACGTCGTCCTCGGGCGCGGTGTCGAGGTCCTCTATCCAGCGTCCCTCGCTGGAGCGGCCCCACAGGTTGTCGTCGATCGAGTACGGGGCGACCTCGGTGCCCCCCTTGACCGGGATCCCGTGCTCGCGCGCGTAGGTGATCTCCTCCTCGCGGCCCATCGCCCACGAGCGGACCGGGGCGATCACCTTCAGCTCTGGGGCGAGCGTGGCCACGGTCCCCTCGATGCGGACCTGATCGTTGCCCTTGCCCGTGCAGCCGTGGGCGATCGTGTCGCATCCCGTCCGGCGGGCGTACTCGACCGCGAGCTTGGCGATCAGTGGCCGGCCGAGGGCCGTGAACAGCGGGTAGCCGAGTCCGTAGATGGCGTTGGCCCGGATCGCCGGCCAGACGTACTCACGCGTGAACTCCTCGCGGGCGTCGACGACGTGGCACTCGAGCGCCCCGAGCTGGAGCGCCTTGCCCTTGACGACCTCGTAGTCCTCCCCCGGCTGTCCGAGGTTGACGGTCAGCGCGACCACCTCGGCGCCGTACTGGTCCTGGATCCACTTCAGCATCACGCTCGTGTCGAGTCCGCCGCTGTAGAGCAGCAGCACCCGGTGCACGTCGGCCGGATCGGCGAGGTAGGTGGCGGTCTGGTCGCTCATCGGGCAGGAGACTAGACACGCCGCGTCCGCGGCGGCGTCCCGGTCGACCCGTTTAGGATCGCCTCACCACGCGAGCGAGACGAGGAGCGGTGATGGGTGAGACGGTGAAGTTCGTGCTCGACGAGTCGGAGATCCCGACCCACTGGGTCAACCTGATGGCCGACCTGCCCCCGGACGGGCCGCCGCCGCTGCATCCCGGGACCGGCCAACCGGCCGGTCCGGACGACCTCTCACCGCTGTTCCCGATGGCGCTGATCCTCCAGGAGGTCTCGGCCGAGCCGCTGATCGAGATCCCGGAGGAGGTCCGCGACGCCTACCGGCTGTGGCGGCCGACGCCGCTGTACCGCGCCCGGCGCCTTGAGCGGGCCCTCGATACCCCGGCCCACATCTACTACAAATACGAGGGGGTCTCGCCGTCGGGCTCGCACAAGCCGAACACCGCGGTCCCCCAGGCCTACGAGAACGCCGCGGCGGGGATCCGCAAGCTCACGACCGAGACCGGCGCCGGCCAGTGGGGCTCCTCGCTGGCGTTCGCCTGCCAGCTGTTCGGACTCGAGTGCGAGGTGTGGATGGTCGGCTCGAGCTACGACCAGAAGCCCTACCGCCGCTCGATGATGGAGGCGTGGGGCGCGACCGTCCACCGCTCCCCGTCCGAGCTCACCGAGAGTGGCCGCGCGCAGGCCGCCCATCCCACCGGCTCGCTCGGGATCGCGATCTCCGAGGCGGTCGAGGTCGCCGCCCAGGCCGGTGACACGAACTACTCGCTCGGCTCGGTCCTCAACCACGTGCTGCTCCACCAGACTGTGATCGGGCAGGAGGCGATGGCGCAGATGGCGATGGCCGGCGAGGAGCCCGACGTGATCGTCGCCTGCGTCGGTGGCGGATCGAACTTCGGCGGGCTCACGTTCCCGTTCGTGCGCCGTGTGATGCAGGGCCAGGCGAAGACGCGGTTCGTTGCCGCCGAGCCGGCGGCGTGCCCGACGCTCACCCGCGGCGTCTACGCCTACGACTTCGGTGACACCGCCGGACTCACCCCACTGATGCCGATGTACACGCTCGGCCACGGGTTCGTGCCGCCCCCGGTCCACGCCGGCGGCCTGCGCTACCACGGCGACTCGCCGCTCGTCTGCGGGCTGGTCAAGAACGGCCTCGTCGAGCCCCGGGCGTACCGCCAGAACGACACCTTCGAGGCGGCGGTGCAGTTCGCGCGGACCGAGGGGATCATCCCGGCGCCCGAGCCCGCCCACGCGATCCGGGCCGTCCTCGAGGAGGCACAGGCGGCGAAGGAGGCCGGCGAGGAGCGCGTGATCCTGTTCGGCCTCTGCGGCCACGGGAACTTCGATCTCAGTGCCTACGACGCCTATCTGTCGGGGCAGCTGCAGGATCCGGAGTTCTCCGACACCGAACTCCAGGAGGCGCTCGAGAACCTTCCTCAGGCGCCGGCGCTCACCTGAGCCGCCGACCGAGCCTGCGGCGGATGTCCCACCACAGCGCGCGATAGGCCTGGGCGGCCGGCGACCCGGGCGCGAACTCGGTGATCGCCGTCCGCTCGGAGCCCATCCGCTCGACGTCCTCGCTGTACGGGATCGCCACGCCGAGCATCTCGTCGGGATGCTCGCGGCGCAGACGGGCCATCAGCTCGCGGTGGAGCGGCCGGCTGATGTCGAGCATCGAGAGGAACGCGAGCAGCCGTGGCCCGTCGGCCCGGATCAGGCCCGCGAGCTGCTCGAACGTCCGCACCGGCAGCGCCGCGGGGATCACCGGGACGAGCAGCGCGTCGGCGGCCTCGAACACGCTCTCGGAGACGAGCGAGATGCTCGGGGGGCAGTCGAGCACGATCACGTCGTAGTCGCCGGCCATCGGCGCGAGCACGCGGGAGAGGCGGCGGGTCGGGCGCTTGTAGCGGTCGAGCGCGAGGTCCATGTGGCGGTAGGAGAAATCCGCCGGGAGCACGTCGAGGCCCTCGTAGTCGGTCTCCTTGATCAGCCGGTCGGCGCGGGACTTCAGCGAGAGCAGCCTCCGGCCCCCACCGCGGACCTTCGGGCGGATGCGGAACAGGTATGTCGCCGCGCCCTGCGGGTCGAGGTCCCACAGCAGCGTCCGTGCGCCGTCCCGGGCGGCGAGGTACGCGAGGTTGACCGCAGCCGAGGTCTTCCCCACCCCACCCTTGATGTTGTAGGTGGCGAGCACCGTGGTCATCGCGGCTCCGCGGCCCGGAACGTGCGCTTCACCGCCCGCCGGCGCTCGCGGCCGAGAACGCCGCGAACACCTCGGCGAACTCCGTGCGGGCGGCGCGCTCGTCGGCTCTGAGTGCGCGAGCAGCGCCCCCATCGCCATCAGCCCATCGGCGCCGCCGGGCTGGGCATCGACGTCCCCGGCGAGCTCGCGGATCAGCGCCTGCTGCACCTCGCGGTCCTGGTGGCGACCGAGCACGTCCTGGAGGGCCTTCAGCGACTTGATCATCGGCCGCACGTGTCCTCGTCGAACAGCCGCAGCGCGAACAGCTCGAGCAGGTAGCGGAGCTCCTTGCCGCGCTTGCGCAGGGCGTGGAAGTCCTCGGCCGGGCTGTCCGGGGTGATCTCGCCCCCCATCCGGACCATCTGCCGGTAGACCTTGCGAACCCGGCGGGCGACGAGCGGAGCGATCGGCACCGCCGCGTCGGGACGCTCGTCCAGCGGTTGCTCGACGAGCTCCTCGAGCAGCGCGGCCCAGTCGCGGAGCACCGTCCCGGCCCGGGCTCCGCGCAGGTCGGTCACGAGCCGCTCCCGGGCGCGGTCACGCCGGTCCTCGAGCACCGCCCGCAGGGGCGCGAGCCCCTCCCGCATCGGCTCCGGGACGAGGGCGCGGAGATCGTCGAACTCGGCGAGCTGGACGTCGAGGTCCCGCATCTCGCCGGTCGCCTGCTGGAGCCAGCGGAACTCGCCGCGGTAGTGGTGGAGCTCGATCGGCCGGAAGATCCCCTTGAGCTCGCGCTGGACCGAGCGGGTGCGCCGTACAGCGACCCGGAAGTCATGCAGGAACTCCGGATCGATGTCCTCGATCGTGCCCTGGAGGTTGTCCTCGATCACGTCGAGCAGCCGCCGCTGCACCGCCACCGCGGCGGCGTCGGCCCGCTGGCCGGGGGCGAGCGAGACGACGACCTTGTTCGTGATCCCGGCCGGGTTCCCGCCGACCGCGCGCACGACGGCGTCGGACACCGGCTCGGTGGCCTCGTCGAAGCCGAGCTCGGCGTGGAGCAGGGTGCGGACGCGGTGCAGCTGGCCGTCGTATCCGCGCAGCCCGTGCAGGCGGATCCGCAGGGGCAACCCGGTCCACACGCCGTCGGCGGCGGCTCCGGCCACGCCGCCGGTCGGCGTCCCCGCCTCGATCGCCGACACCGACAGCCGGACGACGGTCTTGCGGACCTCGTCGAGGACGTCGAGCCGCCGGATCCGGGCTCTGACGTGGGCGAGCGGGAGCAGCGCCCGCTGCCCGATCGACGCGCGCAGCCGCTCGCGGAGCTGCGCGGAGCCGACCGCCGGGACACGCAGCGGCCCGCTGAGGACGGGCAGCGCCGAGCTCGCCAGCGCGGCACCGTCGCGGCGCGCTCGCAGCGTCAGCCGTCCCCCTTCGTGGACCGCATCGAGCCCGTCGGCGCGGAGCAGCCGATCGACCGTGTCGAGGTACGTGAGCTCGGCGAGCTCCTCGCCGTGGTCGCGGACGTCGAGGCGCGCGGAGATCCGGGCGGTGGCGGCGGCCAGATCGCGCTGACCGGACTGGAGGTCGGTGGTGGACGGCTCGACGGGGGCCGAGCTGCTCACGGAAGCACGCGGGCGAGGCGTTCGACGGCGACGTCGATCTCGTCCGGGGAGACGATCAGGGGTGGTTCGAGCCGAATCGTCGCCGGTCCGGTGGCGTTGACCACGAGACGCTGCTCGAGCAGGGCCCGCCGCGCGATCTCGGGGGCCGAGACCTCGGGAGCGAGGTCGATCCCCACCATCAGCCCCCGGCCGCGGACGGTCGCCACCGCCGGCAGTTCGGACAGGGCCTCTCGCAGCCGCGCGCCGAGCTCGCCGACGCGGGTCAGCAGCGCGGGATCGGAGCAGATCTCGAGCGCGACGAGCGCGGCGGCGCAGGCCACCGGGCCGCCGGCGAAGGTCGAGCCGTGGTCGCCGGCCTGCAAGGTGTCGGCCAGCCTCGGGCCGGTGACGAGGGCACCGATCGGCAGCCCTCCGCCGAGACCCTTGGCCGAGGTGAGCGCGTCGGGGACGACCGGGGTCGCCTCGTAGGCCCACAGCGTTCCCGTTCGCCCCATTCCGGTCTGGATCTCGTCGAAGATCAGCGCGGCGCCGGTGCGGTCGCAGGCCTCGCGCGCGGCGACGAGAACATCGTCGGAGAGCAGGTGGATCCCGGACTCGCCCTGGATCGGCTCGAGCAGCACGGCGGCGGTCCGCTCGCCGACGGCGGCCCGGATCGCCTCCGGCTCGGGGGCGACGGGCCGGAACCCGGGAACGAGCGGGGCGAACGGGGCCTGCTTGGACTCCTGCGGCGTCGCCGACAGCGCACCGAACGTCCGACCGTGGAAGCCGCCGTGGACGACCACGATCTCTCCCCCCGGCCGCGCCCGGCGGGCGAGCTTCAGCGCCGCCTCGACGGCCTCCGCCCCCGAGTTGCACAGGAACACCTTGCCGCCGAGCGAGCTCTCGGCCAGCGCGGCGGAGAGCCGCATCGCCGGGGCGGTGTAGTAGAGGTTGGTGACGTGGGTGAGCTTCGCCACCTGGGCGGTGACCGCCGCGACCACGCGGGGGTGGCAGTGGCCGACGTTCAGCACCGAGATCCCGGCGAGGAAGTCGAGGTACTCGTGGCCCTCGTCGTCCCACAGCCGGCATCCCTCGCCGCGGACGAACTCGACCGGGTTGCGGACGTAGGTCCCGATGGCGTGCGCACGCTCGAGCGCCTGGAGCTCTGACAGGCTCATGGCGTGATCATCGTCCCCTGGCCGTCATCGGTGAACAGCTCGAGCAGCAGCGAGTGGGGCACCCGACCGTCGACGATGTGAGCCGAGCCGACGCCGCCCTCGATCGCCTGCACGCAGGCGGCGAGCTTCGGCCGCATCCCGCCCGCGATCTCGCCGAGCATCGCCGTCACCTCGTCGGCCGCCGCTCGGGAGACGATGCTGGCGGGGTCGGCCGGATCACGCAGCCATCCGGCGACATCGGTGAGGAACATCACCTTGTGGGCACCGAGCGCGCCGGCGACGGCGCCCGCCGCCTCATCGGCGTTGATGTTGTACGAGTTGCCCTCCCGGTCGGCGCCGACGCTCGCCACGACGGGGATGTAGTCCTGGGCGATGTGGGTGAGGACGTCGACGTCGACGTGGTCGATCCGGCCGACGAAGCCGATGTCCTGACCGCTCGGGGCCGCCTGGCGGCTTGCTCGGAACAGCAGACCGTCGTCCCCGCACAGCCCGACCGCAGGCTGGCCCTGCCGCCCGAGCATCAGCACGATGTCCTTATTCACCTTGCCGACGAGCACCATCTTGGCCACCTCGACGGTGGCGGCGTCCGAGACGCGGAGCCCGTCGACGAACTGCACCGGGAGGTCGAGCCGCTCCATGTAGCCGGTGATCTCCGGCCCGCCGCCGTGGACGATCACCGGGTTCATCCCGACGTACTTGAGCAGCACGACGTCACGAGCGAATTCGGCCTTCAGTGCGGGATCGACCATCGCCGCCCCGCCGTACTTGATGACCACCGTGCGGCCGTGGAACTCCCGGATGTACGGGAGGGCCTCCAGCAGTGTGGCGATGTCCCGCATCAGCTCGTGTAGTCGGCGTTGAAGTGGACGTATTCGGCGCTGAGGTCCGAGAAGAACACCTCGGTCTCCCCGCCGGAGCCGGGCAGCGTGAGCCGGTACTCGACCTCCGGGCCCTGGACCAGCGGCTCGAGCTCCCTGAGGTCATCGACGATCGCGTGGCCCGCGCTCACCACGGGCCGGCCCTCGATCTCCAGGTCGACGACGAACTCCTCGTCGGGCGGGAACGCCATCCCGGCGGCCTGGAGGATCCGTCCGAAGTTCGGGTCCGCGCCGTGGAGCGCGGTCTTCACGAGCGGCGAGTTGGCCACCGCGCGGGCGACGGGCTCGATCAGCCGGTCGTCCCCGGTGACGACGATCCGTCCGACCCGGCGGGCCCCCTCGCCGTCGGCCACGATCTGCAGCGCGAGCGCCCGCATCGCGACGTCCATCGCCTCGCCGAGTTTCAGCTCGTCCTCGGTCTCAGGCTCGATCTGCACCCCGCTCGCCCCACCGGCCTGGACGAACACCGTGTCGCTCGTCGACAGCTGACCGTCGACCGAGATCCGATCGAACGAGCGTTTCACGCACACCGCGGTGAGCAGGTCGAGCGTCGCCTCGGACATCGCGGCATCGGTCTGGACGAAGCAGAACATCGTGGCGAATCGGGGCGAGATCATCCCCGCGCCCTTCGCCTGGGCCGACAGGTGCACAGTGGAGCCGCTCGGCAGCGCGACCTGGAGGCACAGCCGCTTCGGGCCGTTGTCACTCGTCATGATCGCCCGCGAGACACCGTCGCTGTCCTCCCCAAGGGCGCCCACGGCGCTCCGCACCCCGGCGAGCAGCGTGTCCCGCGGGAGCTCTGAGCCGATCACCCCGGTCGAGGCCACCCCGACCTGTCCCGGCCGGACGCCGAGCAGTTCCGCGGCGAGCGCTTGGGCGGCCCGCGCGGTCTCCAGTCCGCGCTCGCCGTCGCCGGTGTTCGAGCCTCCCGCATTGGCCACCACGGCGCGCAGCGCGGTCGTCTCGGCAGCCCGGGAGACGACGACCGGCGCCCCGACGCGCGCGTTGGTCGTGAACCGCGCCGCCGACACGGTCGCCTCGGACCCGGAGAAGATCACGCCGACGTCGAGCCCTTCGGGCTTCAACCCCGCGGCCGCCGCCCCGGCCCGGAACCCGGGCGCGAGCGTGGTCGGCGGCAGCTCACGGACGTGGTCGAGCGGGTCGATCCAGCGCGAGGCGAAGACGCTCGTCGCGGTCACGAGAGCCCCTCCCCCTCCGGCCGCCCGAGCATCAGGTTGAGGTTCTGGACCGCCTGCGACGCGGCACCCTTCCACAGGTTGTCGATCGCGCCGAAGGCGATCGCCCGCCCGGTCCGCTCGTCGCGGTGGATCGAGATCCGGCACACATTCGTCTCCCGAACGGCCCGCACCCCCGGCGGCTCGCGCGTCACCTCCACGAACGGCTCGCCCGCGTAGGCCTCCGCGTAGAGAGCGTGGAGGTCGCCCGGGTCCTCGTCGAGCGTGACGTAGCAGGACACGAGCTCGCCCTGGTCGAGCGGGAGCAGGTGCGGAGTGAAGGTGATCGGCCCGTCGGCCCCGAGGATGGCGAGCTCCTGCTCGATCTCCGGCGTGTGGCGGTGGCGCGGCACGCCGTAGGGGCTGACGTTCTCGTCGACGGTGACGAAGTGGGTCTTCTCGGTCGCCGCCCGGCCCGCGCCGGAGACCCCGGACTTGGCGTCGATCACGACATCGTCGATCACCCCGGCCCGCGCGAGCGGCGCGAGGGCGAGCAGCGCTGCCGTCGGGTAGCAGCCCGGGTTGGCGACGAGCTCGGCGCCGCGCAGCGCCTCCCGGTAGAACTCCGGGAGCCCGTACACGGCTCCGGGGATGAGCTCGGGGGCGGGATGCTCGCGGTACCACTCGGCGTAGGTCGCGGGGTCGCGCAGGCGGAAGTCGGCGCTGAGGTCGACGACCTTCACCCCGGCTGCCCGCAGCTCCGCGACGAGCTCCGCGGCCGCACCGTGGGGGTACGCGACGATCGCCGCGTCGACGTCGGAGTGACGGGCGAGGTCGAGCTCCTCGAGCACCTGCCCGACCCGGTGCTGGGGGTAGAGCTCGTCGAGGTTGCGGCCGACGTCCGAGCGCGAGGTGATCACCCCGAGCTCGAAGGTCGGGTGACGCTGGACGAGGCGCGCGGCGAGTGCGCCGGCGAAGCCCGCCGCACCGAACACCGAGACGGTGGCCACGTCAGGCATCGCGCACCGCCCCGCCGTGCTCGGCGGTGAGCGCGGCGGCGATCGCCTGCCGCAGATCGGTCACGTCGGCGGTGGTGAGTGTCCGATCGCCCGCCCGGTAGTTGAGCGCAAGCGCGAGCGATACGCGGTCGGCCCCGAGACGCTCGGCGTCCCGGTAGACGTCGAACACCTCGACCCCGACGAGCAGCGGCCCGGCCGCGGCGCGGACGGTGGCGAGCACGGCGGCCGCGCTCACGTCGTCGGGGACGACGACGGCGAGGTCCTCGCGCAGGGCGGGGAAGCTGACGAGATCGGTGTACGTCGCGGTCGGGGCGATCGGCACGGCGTCGAGGTCGAGCTCGAAGGCCGCGGCGACACCGCGCAGCTCGTAGGCCTCGGCGAGGCGCGGGTGAAGCTCCCCGAGCCAGCCGACGGCGGCGCCGTCGACCTGGACCGCGGCGCTCCGCCCGGGATGGAGGAACGGCTGCCCGCCGGGCGCGAGCTCGAACGCCGCCCCGAGCCGGGTGAGCAGCTCGGCGAGGACGCCCTTGGCCGTGAAGAAGTCGGCCGGCGGTGGATCCGGGTGGCGCCACGTCCCCGGCACGAGCGGGCCGAGCAGCAGCACGCCGACGTGGTGCGGCTCGTCGGGCTGCTCCCCGGCTCCCCGTGGCAGATAGACGGCACCGGCCTCGAACAGCCGGATCGCCTCGCGACCCGCGCGCCTGGTTGCGCCGGGCGGTGTCGAGCAGTGAACCGAGCAGCGTCGTCCGCAGCCGGGCCTGCTCGGCGGACATCGGGTTGGCGAGCGCGACCGCCGGCACCTCGCCGAGGCCGAGCAGCTCGGCCTGGGCCTCGGAGGCGAAGCTCCAGCCGACGACCTCGTGCAGCCCCCAGGCGGTGAGCGCGTCGGCGGCCTCGCGGCGCTGACGCTGGCGGGGCGTGAGCCGGCCGGCCGCGCCGTGCCGCGAGGGCAGCGTCGCCGGGAGGTCCTCGAGCGCCGCGAGCCGCGCGACCTCCTCAATCACGTCGGCCTCGCGCGTGACGTCCTCGCGCCGGAACGCGGGCGGCACGACGTCGAGGCCGTCGTCGGCCTCGGTGATCCGGAACTCCAGCGCCGTCAGCACCTCGACCGACCGGGCCCGCGGCACCTCGGTGCCGAGCAGGCTGCGCAGCCGCGCGTCGCGCAGGCGGATCGTCGGCGGTGTCGGCCCGGGGCCTCCGATGTCGACGGTGCCGGGGAGCAGCGTCGCCCCGCACAGCTCGACCATCAGCTGGGCGGCGAGGGCCTGGGCCTCCATCGCCTGCTCGGGGGCGATGCCCTTCTCGAACCGGGCCGAGGCCTCGCTGCGCAGCCCGAGGTCGAGCCCGGTGCGGTGGATGTTCGCCCCGTTCCAGGTCGCGGCCTCGATCAGCACCCGCGTCGTCTCCGCGGACACCTCCGAGCGGGCGCCGCCCATCACTCCGGCGACCGACGTCGGCCCCTCGGCGTCGTCGATCAGCACCGTCCCGGCCTTGACCGTGCGGGTCTGGCCGTCGAGCGTCTCCACCGGCTCGGGAGCGGCCGCCTCGCGGACGGTGAGCCGCGAGCCGCTCACCCGGTCGAGGTCGAAGGCGTGCAGCGGCTGACCGGTGAGCAGCATCACGTAGTTGGTGATGTCGACCACGTTCGAGATCGGCCGCTGCCCGGCTGCCATCAGCCGGGCCTTCAGCCACAGCGGGCTCGGGCCGATCGTCACGTCCTCGAACACGCGCGCGGTGAACCGCGGGCACAGCTCGGGCGAGCACTCGACGGTGATCGAGATGCCCTGCGGGTCCCCGTCGCTGCCCGGGTCCTCGACCCACGGCGCCGGCGCGAGCGGTGCGCCGGTGGCGGCGTGGACCTCCCGGGCGACGCCGTAGATCCCGAGGCAGTCGGGCCGGTTGGGGGTGATCTCGAGCACGAGCACGTCGGTCGAGATCGGCAGCACCTCGGCGAGCGGCGTCCCGGGCGCGGCGTCGGTGTCGAGCACGAGGATCCCGCCGTGCTCGGAGCCCAGCGCGAGCTCGTCCTCGGCGAGGATCATCCCGTTGGAGTGCACGCCGCGCAGCTTGGCCTTGCCGAGCACCGTGCCGTCGGGCATCACCGCCCCCGGCCGGGCGACGGCGACGGTCTGGCCGGCGGCCACGTTCGGGGCGCCGCACACGATCTGGGTCGGCGTCGAGCGGCCCGCGTCGACCATGCACACGCTGAGCCGATCGGCGTCGGGATGCCGGCGGCGCTCGAGCACGTGGCCGACGACGAACTCATCGAGGTTGCCGACACCGTGGTGCTCGACCCGTTCGACCTCGGTGCCGGTGAGGGCGAGCCGCTCGGCGAGCGCAGCCGCGGACATCTCCGGCGCAGCAGTACTCGTGCAGCCAGTGGAGCGGGACGCGCATCTAGTTCTCCCGGCCGGACACTAGAACTGCTCCAGGAACCGGATGTCGTTGTCGTAGAGCAACCGCAGGTCGGGGATCCCGTGCCGGAGCATGGCGATCCGCTCGACCCCCATCCCGAACGCGAACCCCTGTACCTGGTCGGGGTCGTAGCCGTGCTCGCGGACGTGGCCGAGCACGTTCGGGTCGACCATCCCGGCGCCGAGGATCTCGATCCACGCCGTCCCCTTGCACAGTGGACAGCGGTGGCCGTCGGCGGTGACGCCATCGGTGCAGTTGAAGCATGAGACGTCGACCTCGACGCTCGGCTCGGTGAACGGGAAGAAGTGCGGCCGCAGCCGGATCTGGCGCTCCTCGCCGAAGATCGCGCGGGCGAAGGCGAGCAGCGTCCCCTTGAGGTCGGCGAGCGTGATGTCGGTGTCGACCGCGAGCCCCTCGATCTGGTGGAACTGGGGCGTGTGGGTGGCGTCGGAGTCCGGCCGGTAGACCCGGCCCGGCATCACGATGTACAGCGGCGGGGGCTGGTTCTCCATCGCCCGGATCTGGACGGGCGAGGTGTGGACCCGCAGCAGCACCGTCTGGGGGTCGAACAGATCGTCGAGCGGGGCGACGTAGAACGTGTCGGTCGTCAGCCGGCTCGGGTGCGTCGGCGGCGTGTTGAGCGCGTCGAAGTTGTAACCCACGCGTTCGACCTCGGGGCCCTCGGCGACGTTGAAGCCGAGCCCGAGGAACACGTCCTCGATCTCGCGCCGGGTCCGGGTGATGAGGTGGAGGTGGCCGACGCTCGGCGCCGGGTCTCCCGGGAGGGTGATGTCGATCCGGTCGGCGGCGAGGCGGGCCTCGAGCTCGCCGGCGGCGAGGGCGCCGTCGCGATCGGCGAGTGCCCGCTCGAGCCGCTGCCGGGCCTGGTTGGCGGCCTTGCCCGTCGCCGCCCGCTCCTCCGGCGGCAGCTCGGCGACGGACCGCAGCAGATTCGGGAGCTCGGCCTTGCGGCCGAGGAACCGGATCCGGACCTGCTCGAGCTCCTCGGTGCTCGCCGCCCGCTCGATCGCGGCCAGGGCCTCCGCGGCGATCTGCTCGATCCGCTCGGTGCTCGTGCTCATGCGCGCGCCATCCTAGTCACCTCATAGAGCGCGACCGTGGCCGCCATTGCGGCATTGAGCGAGTGGGTGGCGATCGGAATCCGGACCGCCTCGTCCGCGGCGCGGATGACGTCCTCCGGAAGGCCCTCGCGCTCAGCCCCGACGAGGAACGTGACCGCCGCCCCGGGGGCGAGGCTCAGCTCCGCGAGCGGCCGGCCGCGGTCGGCGACGAGGGCGAGTGTGCGGCCGGGGAGATCGGCCACCGCCGCCGTGCGGGAGAGCGGCACGGCGAACACCGCGCCCATGCTGGCGCGGACTGCCTTCGGCCCGAACGGGTCGGCGCAGCCGGGACCGAACACCACGCTCGCGGCTCCGAACGCCGCCGCCGAGCGGAGGATCGTGCCGATGTTGCCCGGGTCGCGGACCCCGTGGAGGAACACGCAGACCGGGCCGGCCGCCGCCGGCGCCCACCGCTCCGCGTAGACCGCGAGAGCGCGGGTTCCGGAGCCGAGCCCCGAGGCCTCGGCGAGCAGCCCCGGCTCGACCTCGGTGCCGGCGAGGCCGCACCCGGCGGCGACGTAGCGCTCGATCGGGACCCAGCCGGCGGCGTCGGCCGCCCCGAGCAGGTCCTCGCCCTCGGCCACGAACCGGCCGGTCCGCTCGCGATCGCGCCGCCGCGCGCGGAGTTTGCGGATCTCCTTGAGCTTCTCGTTGTGGGGGCTGGTGATCGTCGGGGGCATCTCGGCTGGGGTCGGTCCGGAGAAACAAAAAGGGCGCCCTCCGTGAACTGGAGCGGCGCCCGGGTGCGGCGGTACTGGCGGTGTGGCTCGTGCTGCGTCAGCCGGCCGCCAGCGCCTCACGGGCGCGGTCGGCAAAACGTCGGAACGTGTCGGCGTCGCGGACGGCGATGTCGGCGAGGATCTTGCGGTCGAGCTCGATCCCGGCGGCCTGGAGGCCGTGGATGAACTGCGAGTAGGACATGCCGTTCTGGCGCGCGGCGGCGTTGATCCGGGTGATCCACAGTCGGCGGAAATCGCGCTTGCGGTTGCGGCGGTCCCGGTAGCGGTACTGATCGGCCTTGAGCACGGCCTCCTTGGCCGTCCGGTAGTGGCGGCTCGCGTCGCCGCGGTAGCCCTTGGCCAGCTCGAGGGTCGCCCGGCGCTTCTTGCGCGCGTGGACGGAACGCTTGACGCGGGTCACGAGGCCCTCCGCTTCGCGCCGAGGAGCGTCTTGACCTGCTTCTCGTCGTGCTTGCTGATCGAGGCGGGCTGCCCGAGGCGGCGCTTCCGCTTCGGCGACTTCTTCTCCAGGATGTGGCTGGTGAAGGAGTGACGGCCGCGGACCTTGCCGTTGGCGCTCACCTTGAAGCGCTTCTTGGCGCCGGAGTGGGTCTTCATCTTGGGCATGGCGACGGCCCAGTAAAGCAGACCCCCGGCAGGATCCAGTGCGCGGGCGCGTGTCTGCCGCCCGTGCCCGAGGGCACAGCTTGACGCAGGCTGGGTGCGGAGTATGTTCGGATCCTCACGAACTGTCGGCAACGTGCCGCCCGCCGCCGGACGTGACGTTGGCGCCCCACGGAGGATCCATGTCCCCCACCCGCCCCTTCGCCGCCACCGCGATCGTCGCTGCCGCCCTGGCCGGCGCTGCGGCTCTCACCGGCGCTGCGGCTGCTCCGGCGGCCCTGCCCGCCGGCTGCGTGATGTCGGGCAGCGCGGTCACCTGCACGTACATATCGGGCACGAACGCCTTCGCCGTCCCGGCCGGCGTGCGGACGATCAGCGTGCTGGCGATCGGCGGGAGCGGTGGAGGCGCCGGCGGTCTCGGCGCCGCGGTGAGCGGCAACCTCGGCGTCACCCCGGGGGCGACGCTGTACGCCGCCGTCGGAGCGAACGGAACGGTCGCCAACCCGGGTGGGCCCGCGACGGCCGGGGGCGGCGGCAGCGGTGGAGTACCGAGCTTCTGCATCTCCGACCCCCAGCTCTGCCAGCAGTTTCCACCGGGACCGGCGGGCGACACCGGCGGGAACGGCGGCGGTGCCTCCGACATCAGGATCTCCGCCACCGACCTGTCGAGTCGGCTGCTGGTGGCCGGCGGGGGCGGCGGCGCGGGATCCGCGGCGCCGGGGACGACGATTCCCGGTGGGGCGGGCGGAGGCGCGGCGGGAGCGGGCGGCGGGACGAGTTCCAGCCTGGCCGGCGGCGGAGGGGGCGGCGGCACCGCCGCCACCGGCGGCAGCGGTGGGGCGATCTCGAGCGCATTCTGCGTTTCGAGGTGCCAGCCCGGCGGCCCCGGAAACCCCGGCACGGTGGGCAACGGAGGCGGCGGTGGCGCCGGCGGGACCGAACTCGCGGCGAGCATCCTCATCGGCGGCCCCGGCGGAGGCGGCGGCGGCGGCCTGTTCGGCGGCGGCGGCGGCGCGGGTGGCAGCGGCAACGGCCCGGGCGGCGGCGGGGGCGGCGGCTCGAACCTCGTGCCGGCGGGCGGAGGGCAGTCGCTCGACACCACCCGCCGCGGACCGTTGGTGCAGATCACCTATTCGCCGGTGGCGCAGCCGACGATCACCGGCGTCCGCTTCCGGGGCGACCCCCGTGATCCGACGATCGTGATCCGGGGGTCGGGCTTCGGCCCGCGCCCGCCGGCCGATCCGCGCCGCGGCACGTCGTACCTCGGGCACTGCGGTCGCATCCCCGGCCGCACCGGGAAGGACTACGGCACCGCCCTATGGATCAGGGACCGAACGCAGGGGTGGTCAGCCGGCAACACCGCGCTCGGCGATTGCGTGGGCCTGGTCCTCCTGCGTTACAGCGATCGCGAGATCCGCTTCCGGCTCGGGTCGTTCTACCGGCTCGCCTATGGGCGCCCCACCCCGTCCGGATCTGGGGTCTACGTGCTCGCTCCGCACGACCTGGCCGTCATCGTCGTCCACGGCGCGCGGCTGCGGACGCTGGTGCGGTACGGCTGACCGCGGGACGGCGAGCGGCCGGCGATCGATGCAGTCGCTCAGCCGGCCGAGGGACTGCTGACCGGTTCGGCGGCGTCCGGCGTGGCGCCGTCGGCTGATCCGGTCTCAGGCGTTGCGCTGTCCGGCGCCGCGCTCTCCTCGGACACCCCGGTCTTTTCGGGCGTGGCGTTCTCTTCGGGCACCGCGCTCTCGTCGGGCGTGGCGTTCTCTTCGGGCGCCGGGCTCTCCGCGGCCGCACTCTCGGCCGCCCGCACGTTGCGCCGTGAGTCCTTACCGGGGCTTGCGTTGGCGCCGTCGTCCTCCGCGGCGCTCTCGCCCTCCTCGTCCAGCTCGCCGGCCAGCACGGCTTTCGACGGGGCGAGCAGCATCGTCATGTTGCGGCCGTCCTGCAGCGGGGTCTGCTCGATCGCAGCGATCTCCGACAGCTCGCCGGCGAGCTTGTCGAGCAGCGCGGTCCCGCGCTCCGGATGGGTCACCTCGCGGCCACGGAACATGATCGTGATCTTCACCTTGTCCTTGCCGAGCAGGAACCGGGTGACGTGGCCCTTCTTGGTGTCGTAGTCGTTCTGCGCGATCTTCGGCCGGAACTTGATCTCCCGGATCGTGATCTGCTGCTGGTGCTTGCGGGCGGCCTTCTGCTTCTGGGCCTGCTCGTACTTGTACTTGGAGTAGTCGAGCACGCGGGCCACCGGCGGACGGGCGTCGGGGGCGACCTCGACGAGGTCGAGATCGCGCTGCTGCGCGTAGGCGAGTGCGTCGGTGGTCTTCAGCACGCCGACCTGGTTTCCGTCCTCACCGATGAGGCGGACTTCGGGCACCCGGATCCGGTCGTTGATCCGGGTCTGGTCCCGCTCGGGCGGGCGCCGATCGAACCTACGGGGGACCGGCACTAGTGGGAGGGGCGGCGGCGGATGCTCAAGCGGTGCCGGGCCGTGCGTAAGAAAGCGTGCGGATCAACATGTGTGAGTATAGCGGCGCAGCGGAGTCAGGAGAACCGCGCTCGCACCCGTTCGGCGAGCCCCTGCACGACCTCGTGCACCGGGCTCGCGCCGAGATCGCCCTCGCCACGCTCGCGGACCGCGACCTCGCGGTTCTCCTGCTCGCGGTCTCCGATCACGTACATCAGGGGGATCTTGCGCAACTCGGCGTCACGGATCTTGCGCCCGACCGACTCCGTCCGCTCGTCGACCTCACTCCGGAGATCGGCCGCGCGCAACGCAGCGCCGACCTCCTGCGCATAGGGGACATTGCGGTCGTTGATCGGCAGCACGATCGCCTGCACGGGAGCGAGCCACAGCGGGAGCTCGCCGGCGAAGTGCTCGAGCAGGATCCCGATGAACCGCTCGTAGGAGCCCATCAGCGCGATGTGCAGCATCACCGGCCGGTGCTCGGCGTTGTCGGCCCCCGTGTACGTGAGCTCGAACCGCGCGGGGAAGTTGTAGTCCAGCTGGCACGTGCCGAGCTGCCAGGAGCGGCCGAGCGAATCGGTCATGTGGATGTCGATCTTCGGCCCGTAGAACGCCCCGTCCCCCTCGTTGATCCGATAGGCGAGACCACGGCTGTCGAGCGCGTCGCGCAATGCAGCCTCGCTGCGGTCCCACAGCTCGTCGGAGCCGATGCGATTCGGGGGGCGGGTCGACAGCTCGAGTGAGACCTCAAGCCCGAACACCTCGTACACCGCGAACGCATACTCCAGCGCGCGAGCCACCTCGTCCTGGATCTGGTCCTCGGTGCAGAACACGTGGTTGTCGTCCTGGATGAAGTGCCGCACGCGCAGCAGGCCGTGGAGCGTGCCGCTCGCCTCGTTGCGGTGCAGCGGGCCGGGCTCCGCGTACCGCACCGGCAGCTCGCGGTAGGAATGGGGACGCATCGCGAACAGCTGGCAGTGCCCGGGACAGTTCATCGGCTTGATCGCCATCGCCCGGTTCTCGGACTCGGTCGTGAACATGTGCTCGCGGTACTTCTCCCAATGGCCCGAGGTCTCCCACAGCGAGCGGTCGAACAGGATCGGCGTCTTGACCTCGGTGTAGCCGCGGGCCGCGCCCATCTCGCGGCTGAGCTTCACGAGCTCGTTGAAGACCGCCGCGCCCGCCGGGAACCAGAACGCCGATCCCGGCGCGGCCTCCGAAAACGAGAACATCCCCAGCTGCGGCCCCAGCCGGCGGTGGTCGTTCGCCCGGGCGCGCTCCAGCCGCTCGAGGTGCTCGGCGAGTGCCTTCCTGGAGAAGAACGCCGTCCCGTACACGCGCGTGAGCATCTGCCGCTCGGCATCCCCGCGCCAGTACGCGCCGGCGACCGACTGGAGCTTGAACGCCTTGATCGTCGCCGTGCTCGGCGCGTGCGGTCCGCGGCACAGGTCGGTGAACGGCCCGTTGGTGTAGAGCGAGACCGTCTGGAGCGGGTGCTCGGGGTCGGCGCCCGCGACGAGATCCTCGATCAGCTCGACCTTGTACGGCTGGTCCTCGGCGCGGAAGCGCTCGAGCGCCTCCTCGGGTGTGACGTCCCGGCGCTCGAAGGTCTCCGCGGCCGCGATGTGCTCGGCCATCCGCTGCTCGATCGCGGCGAAGTCGGCCTCGTTCAGCGTCACGCCCTCGGGGAACTCGAAGTCGTAGTAGAAGCCCATCTCGATCGGCGGTCCGATCGAGATCTTGACCCCGGGGTACAGGTCGAGCACCGCCGCGGCGAGCACGTGCGCGCAGTCGTGGCGGATCAGCTCGAGCGCCTCGTCGCCGCTCCGGTCGGTGAGGATCTCGATCGCGCCCGGGCCGTCGCCGTCGCCGGCCGGGAGCTCCCGCGTGAGGTCGCGGAGCTCGCCGTCGACCTTCACCGCGAGCGCCGCCCGCGCCAGCCCCGGGCCGATCGCCGCGGCGGCGTCGGCGCCGGTGGCGCCATCGGGCAGGGCGAGGATGTTGCCGTCGGGCAGGGCGTAGTCCATTGGGGCGGATCGTAGGCAACTCGGCACGTGCTGCGCACCCGGCCCGGCCGCGTGGCGAGAAACCCGTCATATGCGACGGAAATCGACATCGCCCCCGGGTCGACGCCGACGCGGCTCATGGCGTTCGTACCCCCCACCGCCCCCGCGCTACATTTACTCCCCCTCCCGGGCGATTAGCTCAGCTGGGAGAGCGCCGCCTCGACAAGGCGGAGGTCACTGGTTCGAGCCCAGTATCGCCCACTCGCGAGTCCCCGCCGGCATCGCCATCCGGCAGCGTGCGTCACTGCGTATTCGGGACCTCGAGCGCCTGCAGCTCCGACGCATCGAGGCCAGCGACCGTGGCCACCTTGTCCCTCGCCGCGCCCTCGGTCTCGGCGTTGATCCTGACGTAGCGTCGAACGCGGTTGGGCCACCCCACGATGCTGCCGCTTCGATCCCACACCACGAGCGGGAGACCGGCCTTCTGAAGTGCGGCCGCCTCCGTCTCGTCGAAGTCCTCTCGAGGCGGGTTTGCGGCGACGAGGTAGGTGCGCATCGGCGCCAGTCTACGGCCACGAGCCAAGGTTCGTGAGCGTCCCCGCAATCACATGCGAGCGGCCGATCAGCGCGCTCGCGCCGCGCTGACGACCACGCCGCCGCTGCGCACCGACGCGACGCCGGTGTCGTACCCGGTGCTCAGGCGCAGCCGGAACGTCGGACGCCGCAACGCGGTGCCGGCCCGGAGGTCGATGCGGTACCGCACCGCGCCCGCCCCGGTGACGAGCCCGGTCCCGAAGACGACTGCGTGACGTGTCCGGGGTCGGCAGACGAGCGCCTCGACTTGGGTCGAGCGGAAGCTCAGGCGATGCGCCGGGCCGCCCTCGAGGAAGGATTCGACGCCCCGCGGGGACGTGGCCAGGGCGACACCCGACGCGCTCGCCTGATCGCCGTCGGGGAGGCTCAGCCGCACACCGAGCGCCGCCACACAGCCGTTCGTGCTCGCGGGCAGCGCGACGCGCACGAGGGCCGCGCCGGAGCTGCCGCTACTCGATCCGTCGCCGAGATACCGCGCCACGACCGCCTGACCGCCGCGGGTCATCGATGAGAACGACGAGGCACACCGTGCCACCGCCCCCGACCCCGCGAGGCGACAGAGGATGCTGCTGAAGTGGCCGGCGCCGGTGCTCGTGAAGAGCACGCCCCCGCTCGGCGTCGGCGCTCCGGGCGCGCCGGACACGGTCGCGGTGCACGCAGTGAGCCTGCCCGGCGCAACCGTCGCCGGGGAGCAGACGAGCGATGTCGTCGTCGCGCCGCGGCCGAGCCCGGTGACGGCGTACCCGTCGTCATCGACGGCGGTGCACTGCCCGGCCGGCACACAGGCGATCGACGTCGAGGGCGCGCCCGGGATCGATCAGCGTCGCGCCGGCGGCGGAGGGCGATGTCGGATCGAAGTTGATCGCGTGGCCGGAGTCGTCGCCCGCGATGCACGAGGTCACCGTTGGGCACACGATGGTGGTGAGGTGGTCGGCGCCGCCGAGCGGGACGGGGGTGGCCCCGGCCGCCGAATTCGGGTTGAAGGTCACTTCACGCCCGAACGGATCGACGGCCGTGCACTGGGTGCTCGAGGGGCAGGCGACCGCAGAGATGCCGGTCGCGCCGGTGATTCCCGGATCGATCAGCACCGAGGGCGGCGAACCGGGGTCGTGTGGATCGAAGGTCTCCTCGCGTCCGTAGCCGTTGACGACGGTGCACTGGGTCACGCTCGGACAGGCCATGCCGATGGGGTCCCCCGACGTGTCGACGGGCACCGGAACGGGCGTGGCGGGCGAGCCGGGGTCGAACGTCCACACCTTGCCGTTCGCGTCGAGCGACGTGCACTGGGTGCTCGACGGACACTCGAGGGCCACGCGTCCGTAGCTCATCGGTCCCAGGCAATCCGAACACCCGGTGCCGGCCAAGGCCGGATTGAACGTGGTCAGCCGTCCGCCCATGTCCGTCGCCGCGCACAGTGACACGGACGGGCAGGCGATCGTGGTGAGTCCGTTGAACCGGAAGCCGTTGTCGATCAGCACCGGGGTGGGATGGCCGGGCGAGGACGGAGCGAACGTCACCTCGCGGCCGAGGCCGTCGACCGCCGTGCACTGCGTGGCCGACGGGCAGGCCACCTGGGACAGCCCGGCTCCGGCGGTGGCGTCGATCGTGACCGGCGTCGGCGTCCCGATCTGCGCCGGGTCGAAGGTCACCTCGCGACCGAACCGATCGACGGCGACGCACCGGTCGGTCGTGGGGCAGGCGACGGCCAGCGGCTCCCGGGAGTCGATCGCTGTCGCAACCGGAGAGCCGGGAGCAGCCGGTGCGTAGGTGACCGCCGTCCCGGTGATGTCGACATTCGTGCACTGCGTCGTGGTCGGACACGCGACCGAATGGCCGGCGCCCACCCGCGCCTTCGTCCGGGTCCCCGGCGACGACGGGTTGAAGGTCACCTCCGACTCGCCCTCGTCGGCAGCGGTGCACTGGCTGGCTGACGGGCACGCCACCCCGCCGAGCGAGGCGGTGTCGATCTGGACGGGCGTGGGGCTGCCGGGCGCATGGGGGTTGAACGTGACCTCGTGGCCCCCGGTGTCGACCGCCGTGCACTGTGTGTCGGCCGGACAGGCGAGCGCACTGAGGCCGGCGAAGAACCCCGGCTCGATGACCACCGGAGTCGTCGCGGCCGGTGCCTGCGGGTTGAACGTCACCTCGTGCACGGTGGCGTCGATCGCCGTGCACTGCAGCGCCGTGGGGCACGCGACCGCGAGCAGATCGTTGGCGTTGGCCTGGCCGGAGGCGGGGTCGACGAGCGTCGGCGGCGACAGCGTGGCACCGGTCGGGTCGAACGTCACCGCCCGACCCGAGCTGTCGACAGCCGTGCACTGATGGGTCGTGGGACAGGACACGCCGCTCAGGTGATCGCCCGGGTCGATGACGGCTGGCACCGCGCCACCGGGCGAGGACGGGTTGAACGTGACCTCCTGCCCATCGCTGTCGACCGCCGTGCACTGGGCGGCCGTCGGGCAGGCGATCGCGGTGAGGTTCCCCGCCCCGATCCGGTCGATCGGTGACGGCGTCGACCACGTCAACGCCGCGGAGGCGGACATCGGCACGAGGAGCATTGCTCCAATCACGGTCACCCACCCCAGACGCCGGGTCGGCAGCATCAGCTCGGCCGACGCTACTCCGATCGCCACCCCCCGGCAACCGGGGGCCCGCTCACCAGTTCTGCATCGACGCCGCGAAGATGTGCTCGAGGTCGGCCTCGGTGACCTCCTTCGGGGCGACCGCGAGGAGTCGCTGCTGCTTCATCGCGCCCGCGACGAGCTCGGGGATCTCGTCCTCGCCGTAGCCGAGCTCGGCGACCCCGCGGGGCGCGCCGATGTCCCGCATCAGATCGCGCAGCAGCTCGGGCAGCGTGTCCGGGCCGGCGTCCGGCAGCGGGCGGCCGGCGAGCAGCTCGGCGACGTGGTGGTGGCGTTCGGGCATCGCGTTGTAGGTGAAGCGGAACGCGGCCGGCGCGGTGACGATCACGGAGTGGCCGTGCGGCACGAACGGATGGTCGGCGGGGTAGCCGGCCGGCTCGTAGACGTGCTTGAGGCCCGCGATCGGATACGCGCAGGAGTGCGGGATGTGGACTCCGGCGGATCCGAAGCCGACGCCGGCCATCGTCGCGGCGAGCATCATCGCTCCGCGAGCCTCGACGTCGTCGCCGTCGGCGACCGCACGCCGCAGGTAGAGGCCGCCGTACTCGATCGCCTTCGCCGACCACACGTCGGCCACGGGATTCGAGCCCTGGTAGGGCGGGCGCTCGTCGGGTGAGCCCGGGCGCGGTCGCGAGTCGAACGGCCGCGAGAGGAACGACTCGGCGGCGTGGCAGACCACGTCGAGCCCGGTGGCGGAGGTGACCTCGGGCGGCAGCGTGCGGGTGAGCTCGGGGTCGACGATCGCCTGACTCGGCCGCATGTACCGGTGTGAGATGCCGGACTTGACCCGCATCTCCGGAATGTCGAGGACGGCGACGGTCGTCGCCTCCGAGCCGGTGCCCGAGGTGGTCGGGATCGCGAGGTGCGGCCGCAGCGGCGACGGCGGCTTGCGGCCCGCGCCCACCGGCGGGTTGACGTAGTCCATCACCGGGGCGGGGTGCGAGAGGATCAGGTTGGCCACCTTCGCGGTGTCGATGCTCGAGCCGCCCCCGACCGAGACGAACCCGTCGACGTCGTACTCGAGCGCGAAGTCGGCGGCGTGCTGGAACGACTCGAGTGTCGGCTCGACGCGGCTCGCGTCGTACACGGCGACCTCGATCCCCTCGGCCTCGATCAGCCCCCGGATCCGGTCCGGGTAGCCGAGCGCCACGACCCCGGGATCAGTGACCAGCATCGCCCGCCGCACGCCGAGCCGCTTGAGCTCCCAGCCGGCCTCCGCCGAGGCCCCGGGCCCGTACTTCACCGGCGTCGCCTCCATCGTGAAGATCGTCTCGTGGCCGTCGGCCATGCAGTCCTCCTGAAGTCAGGGTCTCAGCGGTGAGCGGGTAGCGTCAGTCCCGCGATGGGCCTCGAAGAAGCTATCGCTGACGTCGTCGGCGAGCGGAATGTCCTCACCGACGCCGACATGCGCGCGTCCTACGAGCGCGACTGGACGGGCCGCTTCGGCGGCCGTGCCCGCGCGGTCGTCCGCCCCGGCGACCCGGCCGAGGTGGCCGCCGTGCTCCAACGCTGCGCGGCCGACGGAGTCGCCGTCGTGCCCCAGGGCGGCAACACCGGCCTCGTCGGCGGCGGGGTCCCCCGGAACGGCGAGATCGTGATCTCGCTCACCCGGCTGAACACGATCGAGCAGATCGATCCCGCGAGCGGCCAGGTAACCGTCGGCGCCGGGGCGACGCTCGCGGCGCTCCACGAGGCCGCCCGCCGTGCCGGCGAGGACCCGACGCTCGACTTCGGCGCCCGGGACTCGGCCACGATCGGTGGCGTCGTCGCGTGCGACGCCGGCGGGGCGCGGGCGCTCCGCTACGGGACCGCGCGAGCCCACGTGGCCGGCCTCGAGGCGGTACTCGCGGACGGCACGACGATCTCCCGGCTCGGCGGGCTGACCAAGGACAACGCCGGCTACGACCTCCCGGCGCTGCTCGTCGGCTCCGAGGGGACGCTCGGTGTCATCACCCGCGTCCGCTGGCGGCTCTCCCCCGCCCTCCCCGCACGGGTCGCGGCGCTCGTCCCCCTCCCCTCCGCCGCGGCCGCGGCCGAGCTGCTCGCCACGCTCCGCGCCCACGCGCCATCGCTCGAGAGCTGCGACTTCATGCTGGAGGAGGGTCTGGAGCTCACGCTCGCCCACCAGCGCCGGTCCTCTCCGCTCCCCTCCCCGGCCCCGTTCTACGTCCTCACCGAGTGCGCCGCCCGAGAGGACCCGACGGACGAGCTCGCCGATGCGCTCACCCGTGCCGGCGCGGAGGACGCCCTGATCGCCGACGACACGGCGGGCCGTGAGGCGCTGTGGCGGCTCCGCGAGGGTCACACCGACGCGATCAACGCCGCCGGAATTCCCCACAAGCTCGACGTCGGGGTGCCGCTCGCGGCGCTCGCCGACTTCCTCGAACGCGTGCCCGAGGCGATCGCCCGGGCCGGCGGCGAGCGCGTGCTCCTGTTCGGTCACCTCGGCGACGGCAACGTCCACGTCAACGTGCTCGGGGCCGCGCCGGAGGACCCGGCGGTCGACGACGCGGTGCTCGCGCTGGTGCTGCGCTGCGGCGGCACGATCAGCGCCGAGCACGGGATCGGCGTGGCCAAGGCACGGTGGCTCGAGCGTGCCCGCGGTGGTGCCGAGATCGCCGCGATGCGGGCGGTGAAGGACGCCCTCGATCCGCGGGACCTGCTCAACCCCGGGGTGATCCTCCCCTAAGCCGCGCGGCTGCGACTGCCGCCCGCGACCTCGGGGAAACCGCTCAGAACGCGGGCTGCTCCCGGTAGTCGCCCCACACCTGCTGGAGCGCCTGCACGATCTCGCCCTCGGACACCTGGGCGCGGGCGGCGTCGAGCAGCAGCGGCATCAGGTTGACCTCGCGGCCGGCGGCCTCGCGCAGCGCGCCGAGCGCCGACTCGACCGCCGCCGTGTCCCGGTCGGCCTTGGCCGCGGTGACGCGATCGACCTGCTTGCGCTCGAGCGCCGGATCGATCCGCAGGATCGCCGTCTGGTTGTCGTCGCCCTCGGTGTGGGCGTTGACGCCGACGACCTTGCGCCGGCCCGAGTCGATCTCCGTCTGGAGCTCGTAGGCGGCGTCGGCGATCTCGCGCTGGGGGTAGCCCCGCTTGACCGCCTCGACCATCCCGCCGAGCGCGTCGATCTTCTCGAAGTACTCGTAGGCCTGTGCCTCCATCCGATCGGTGAGCGCCTCGACGAAGTACGCCCCACCGAGCGGGTCGATGGTGTTCGTCACGCCGGTCTCGTGGGCGATGATCTGCTGGGTGCGCAGCGCGATCCGCACCGCCTCCTCGGTCGGGAGGGCCAGCGCCTCGTCGTAGGAGTTCGTGTGCAGCGACTGGGTCCCGCCGAGCACCCCCGCGAGCGCCTCGATCGCCGTGCGGACGATGTTGTTGAGCGGCTGCTGGGCGGTGAGCGACACCCCGGCGGTCTGGGTGTGGAAGCGCATCAGCAGCGAGCGCTCGTCACGGGCCCCGAACGTGTCCCGGAGCTCGCGGGCCCAGATCCGGCGGGCCGCCCGATACTTGGCGATCTCCTCGAAGAAGTCGATCTGGGCGTTGAAGAAGAACGACAGCCGCGGCGCGAAGTCGTCGACCGACAGCCCGCGGGCGACGGCGTGCTCGACGTACGTGAGGCCGTCCTTGAGCGTGAACGCGAGCTCCTGGACTGCGGTCGAGCCGGCCTCGCGGATGTGGTAGCCGCTGATCGAGATCGGGTGCCAGCGCGGCATGTGCTGCGAGCACCACTCGACCATGTCGGTGACGAGCCGCATCGCCGGATCGACCGGGAAGCACCACTCCTTCTGGGCGATGTACTCCTTGAGGATGTCGGTCTGGATCGTGCCGCCGAGCCGCTCGCTCGGAACGCCCTGCCGCTCCGCGGCGACGACGTAGAACGCCAGCATGATCGCCGCCGGGGCGTTGATCGTCATCGACACGGTGACCTCATCGAGCGGAATCCCGGCGAACAGCGTCTCCATGTCCTTGACGGTGTCGACGGCCACCCCCTCGCGTCCGACCTCGCCGAGCGAGCGGGGATGGTCGGAGTCGTGGCCCATCAGCGAGGGCATGTCGAACGCCGTCGAGAGGCCGGTCTGACCATGACCGAGCAGGTAGTGGAAGCGGGCGTTCGTCTCCTCGGGGGTGCCGAAGCCGGCGAACTGGCGCATCGTCCACAGCCGGCCGCGGTACATCGAGGGATAGACCCCGCGCGTGTACGGATACTGGCCGGGCAGGCCGATCGCGTCCTCCTCCGGCAGGTCGGCGGCGGTGTACAGCGGCTCTATCTCCTCGCCGGACAGCGTCGTCGTCAGGCCCTCCCGCGCGGGCGTGAGCCCGTACGCCTCCCGCCACTGCTCGTAGGTGCTCGGCACTTCCGGGGCGACGCTCACCGACGTCATGATACGGCCGCCCTACGCTGGTCGCGTGGCCTGCCGGATCACCCTCCACATGGGCGACATCACCACCGACGCCGAGGCGGAGGCGATCGTCAACGCCGCCAACTCCAGCCTGCTCGGCGGCGGCGGCGTGGACGGCGCCATCCACCGCGCCGCCGGTCCCGAGCTGCTCCAGGAGTGCCGCGGCCTCGGCGGGTGTGCCACCGGTCAGGCGAAGCTCACGGGCGCCGGGCGCCTCCCCGCTCGGCACGTGATCCACGCCGTCGGGCCCGTCTGGCACGGCGGCGAGCGGGGCGAGGCCGAGCTGCTCGCCTCGTGCTACCGGCGCGCAATCGAGCTCGCCGACGCCCACGGCTGCGCGCGCGTGGCGTTCCCGGCGATCTCCGCGGGCGTGTACGGCTATCCGCTGGCGCAGGCGGCCACGGTGGCGATCGGCGCGGTGCGGGCCACGGCCCCGGCGCATCCTGGCGTCGAGGAGGCCCGCTTCTGGCTGTTCGACGAGCGCGCCTACGCGGCGTTTGCGGCCGTGCTCGCCTCGGCCTCGTAGCGCTCGGCTGCCCGGGCGAGCCGCCTGAGGAGCCCGTCGACCACCGGTCCGTAGGAGACGCGCAGCACCGACTCGAGCGGCCACCGCGCGGAGATGGTGATCGTGATCCGGCACCCGGGGGCCCTCGGCGCGACGATGTGATCGAGCCGCATCGGGCCGGCCTGCCAGCACCAGGATCGGCCCGGCTGCTTGTCGCGGACCTCGGCCGGCACCGGGATCACCCCGCCGAGCCGGGCGAAGCCGCGGCGGCCGGAATCGACCTCCGGTGAGCCGAGGCCCCACGCGCCGCGGACGTGCGGCGCCCACCGGTGCCACAGCGCCGGTTCGCTGATCAGCCGCCACGCGGTGGCGGGTGAGGCGTCGCTGTCGGCGTGGTAGCTGAGCATCGCCGACCCCCCTTACCCACGTGAGGGCTCCCCCGCACCCGGGTAGAGCCATTGCACGTGCCGACCATGGAGAGAGGAGCAGGATGACCGAGGCGATCGAGAATCTGGAGGAACTGCCGGGCCGAAAGGTCCACGATCAGGAGGAGAACCCGATCGGGGAGGTCAAGGATGTCTACGCCAAGAACGGCGACGGCGAGGCCGGGTGGGTGAGCGTCGAGGTGTCCTCCGGCATGGCGCAGAAGAAGGTCAGACTGATCCCGCTCGCGCGGGTCAAGGAGGAGAACGGCGAGCTCGTCGTCCCCTACAGCCGCAGCCGGATCGAGGACGTGCCGGAGATCGAGAACTCCGACGAGATCACCGAGGAGGAGGAGCGCAAGCTCCGCGATCACTTCGGGATCGACGTCGCCGACCAGGAGCTCCGCCAGGACAACGACTCCTACGCGACGCTCGTGCCCGACGGCGAGGGCACGTTCCAGAAGGTCGAGGACCCGAGCAGCCTCGAACCCCCCAAGGCCGACAAGATCACCGACGAGACCCGTGAGCGCATGGAGGACCCAGGCAGCGCGGAGACCCGCGAGGTCACCGCCGACGACGTCCAGAGCGATGGCGCCGACAGCTCCCGCGGCCAGGCGACCGAGGAGGAGAAGGAGAAGGGAACCGCCGCGAGCGACTAGGCCGCGAGCCGCGCGGTCCCTGACTCGACCAGCTCGCCGAGCAGGCCGTCGAGCTCCGCGATCAGCTCGGCGTGGGCGGTGAGGCCGCCCTCGGCCGCGAGCAGCTCGTCCACCGCGGGCACGGGGAGCTCACGGTCGACGACGCGCGCTCCGGCGGTGGCGAGCACCTTGCGCAGCTCCGCCTGGGCCCACACCGCTCCGAACATCCCGGTGCTCGCGCCGATCACCGCGGCCGGCTTGTTGCGCAGGACCGGATCGGCGGCGGGCCGCGAACCCCAGTCGACGGCGTTCTTCAGCCAGCCGGGGACCGAGGCGTTGTACTCCGGCGTGGCGAACAGCAGCGCGTCCGCCTCGCGGATCGCCCGGCGCCACCGCTCCACGGCGTGGCCGGGCGAGGCCTCGTCGTCCTCGTCGAACGGCGGCAGCGCCTTGAGCCCGTCGTACTCGACGAACTCCACTGCGGGCGGCAGCAGCTCCGCCGCCGCCCGCAGCAGGCGCTTGTTGTGCGAGTCGCGCCGGAGCGAGCCGGCCACTCCGAGAACTCGCATGGCTCCTAGGCCTCCGCGAGCTCGAGCTCGACGGTGAGGGTGACGTCGTTGGCCAGGGCGAATCCGCCCTTCGGCAGCGGCGCGTTCCACTCCAGGCCGTACTTCGTGCGGTCGATCGTCGTCTGCAGCGTGAGACCGAGCTTGTTGACCTCGCCCAGCGTCACCGCCGGACCCGAGATCTCGCCCTCGGCGTGGACCGGGTGGGTGTGGCCCTTGATCGTCAGCTCGCCGTCGACACTGACGGTGTCGCCGGTACGCCGGATCTCCCGCGCGACGAAGCTGAGCTCCGGGTAGCGCTCGGTGTCGAAGAAGTCCGGCGAGCCGAGGTGGGCCTGGAGGTTCTCGTCCTTGACGACGATCGAGGCGGTGTCGACCGTGCCGCGGAGCTCGGCCGAATTCTCGCCGACCGTCAGCTCGGCATCGAAGCGGTCGAAGCGGCCTCGGAAGGTCGCCACGATCATGTGCTTGACCGCGAAGTGGGCCGAGGAGTGGGTCGGATCGAGCTTCCAGGTGCCGACCGGGAGGCCGGTCGTGCTGGTGGTGATCTCAGTGGTGGACATGTCGTCTCCTGGTGAGGGGGTGGGCGGAAGAAGTGGTTGATCCGTCGATAGTTGAGTACTCTAGCAAATATGCGGACCGCAGTCCGGTTACTTTCCCCAACAGCCGTCGCCCTCTCCTGCGAGAGTCCCGCCGTGGCCACCTTCGACGAGCTCCCGCTGCTCGAGCCGGCGCGGCTCCCCCGGGCCGACGCGGTCCGCAATCGCGCGGCGATCCTCGCCGCGGCGCAGCGGTTGATCCGCGAATGCGGGCCCGACGGGATCACGATGGAGCGGCTCGCCGAGGAGGCCGGAGTGGGCAAGGGGACCCTGTTCCGCCGCTTCGGAGATCGTGCCGGCCTGTTCCACGCCCTGCTCGACGAGAGCGAGCGCGAGCTCCAGGACGGCTTCCTCCGTGGCGCGCCGCCCCTCGGCCCCGGGGCCGAGGCCGGCGAGCGGCTCGTGGCCTTCGGGGATGCCCTGATCGAGCTGACCGCCGCGCGGGGCGCGATCCTGCTCGCCGCCACCCCGTCAGGCCCGGAGGGCATCTACCGATCAGCGGTCTACGGCGCATACCGGGCGCACGTGAGCAGCCTGCTCCTCCGGCTCGAGTGCGAGCCGGTCGGCTATCTCGCCGACGTCCTGCTCGCCGCCCTCTCCCCCGCGCTCATCGTCCGCCAACTCGACGGCGGGCTGTTGCTCGACGATCTCCGGACCGCCTGGGCTGAGCTGGCCCGCTCGGTGGCCGGAGTCGGTTGATCGGACAACTACACTCCACGGCATGACGACAGGCGTCGACACCACACCGGTTCTCGCGGGATCCGCGCTCGAGGCGTGGCGGGGCTACCTCCGGAGCCACGCGACGATCCTCCGCGAGCTCGACGCCGAGATGATCGCCGCCCATGGGCTGACCACGCGTGACTACGAGGTCTTGCTCCTGCTCGGCCAGGCGCCGGACCGCCGGCTGGCGATGTCGGCGCTCGCCGACAGCACGATGCTCACCCGCTCGGGGATCACGCGGCTCGTCGACGGTCTCGTCCGCGCAGGGCTGATCGAGCGGGTGGCCTGCCCCAACGATGCCCGCGTCTGTCACGCCACGCTGACCCCGGCCGGACTGCGCAAGCTCCGGCGGGCCGGCGAGCTCCACGCGGCCGGAATCGAGCGGCTGTTCCTGGCCCACTTCTCCGGCTCGGAGCTCGAGCAGCTCGCCGAGCTGCTCTCGCGCCTCCCCGGCGCGAGCTCGGGCGGCTCGTGCACGGTGTCATGAGCGCCTCGGCCCCCGCCTCCGAGCCCGGACGGGCAGTGCTCGGCGCGGCGACCCGGATGGGCACGGTCCGGCTCACCGTCGCCGACCTCGCACGCTCGCGCGATTTCTACGAGCGCGTGCTCGGCCTCCTGCCCAGCGACACCGAGGACGGTGGCCTCGCCTTCTCGGTGCCCGGGGGTGAGGCGCTCGTCGAGATCGTCGGCGACCCCGCCGCGCCCACCCTCGAGCCTCGCCGCACGGGCCTGTTCCACCTGGCGATCCTCTACCCCGGCCGAGCCGAGCTCGCCGAGGCGCTGCTCCGCCTCGCCCACGAGCGCTGGCCGCTCGACGGCGCCTCCGACCACCTCGTCAGCGAGGCGCTGTACCTGAGTGACCCGGACGGCAACGGGATCGAGCTGTACCGCGACCGGCCGCGCGCTGACTGGCCGCACGAGGGCGACCAGCTGCAGATGGCGACGCTCCCGCTCGATCTCGAGGACCTCGTCGGCGAGCTGCCGAGCCGTGACCGGCCGGCCGGGCCGATCCCACGCGGGACGATGATCGGCCACGTCCACCTCCAGGTCGCCGAGCTGCGGGAGATCGAGGCGTTCTATGCCGCCGCCCTCGGCTTCGACGTCACCGTCCGCCACTATCCGGGCGCTCTGTTCCTGTCCGCCGGCGGCTACCACCACCACCTCGGCACGAACACCTGGCACAGCGCGGGCGGATCGGCCCCGCCACCGGGCGCCGTCGGGCTCCGGGAGTACGAGCTCGTGCTCGCCGACGAGCACGAGCTGAGCGCCGCGCTCGCCCGACTCGAGCGCGCCGGCTACGGCGGCGAGGGGACGCTGATCCGAGACCCATCGGGCAACGCCGTCCGGTTGCGCGCCGCCTGAGCGAGTCGCGTCCTACGCCCGCTGGGACGGGTGTGGCGGGTCCTGCGGCGTGGGGAAGGACCCCTCGATCAGCTCGACCCGATAGCCGTCGGGGTCGGCGACGAAGCAGATCCGGAATTCCGCACGACCGCCGGGCGCGTACGGCGGCTTCTCGGGCTCGATCCCGTGCTCGGCGAGCGAGGAGAGCAGCCCGTCGAGATCGTCGCAACCGAGCGCCATGTGGTTGTAGCCCTCGCCGAGCTCGTACGGCTCCTCCCGGCCGACGTTGACCGTGAGCTCGAGAATGTCGCCGCCGCCGGGCAGGCCGAGGTAGGTGTTGAACGCCGAGTCGAAGTTGAGCCGCCCGCGCGGCTCGAAGCCGAGCAGGCCGTAGAAGCGGATCGAGGCGTCGAGGTCGCGGACGCGCAGGCAGGAGTGGACGTAGTGCTGGGCCATGGAGCAGAGCCTAGGGCGATCCGCTCACGCCCGGCCGCCCGGCGCGGGACGGACGGGCATCCAGAAGAAGTCGATCCGCAGGTCCGCTCCGGTGCCCGTGAACGCGATCGTTCGCGCCGCCGGGGTGAGCGCGTACGGCGCCGGATAGTCGACGCCATGCGCCGCAGCCATCAGCAGTCCGTCGCCCGCCGTCCCCGGCACGAGGCGGTAGGTCGAGGTCCCGTTGACGACGGCGTCCCGGAACCGCGCGCGGTACAGCAGCGTGCGGAGCTTCTCGAGGCCCGACACATCGGCGCCGTGGACGACGGCGTAGACCACCCCGCCCGACCGGGCCGTTGGGACCGGAACGGCCTGCCCGGTGCGGGCCGTGGCGGAGCCGATCCGCACCGGTGTCCCGCACCGCGCCGGGATCCGTCCGAGGACCTGCCAGCTCGGGGTCGTGCGCAGCGGCGCGTAATCGCACAGGACCGCACGCCACTGCTCGGGCGGGTCCCAGCCGAGCCACCGCCCGTCGACGTCGCCGCCCTTGGCCGTGATGTTCTCGCGCAGGATGCGCTCGGGCCCGCGCGAGGAGCGTAGGAAGTCCGCGTTCAGCCGGTCGAGCGGCGCGGTGTAGGCGCTGTAGTCCTGGAAGACCGGCGGCGAGCGCCAGTTCAGACCGTAGGCCCAGACGACGGCTGTGTTCCAGGGGTCGACGTGGACGGTGTGGCCGCGGAGCAGCGCGAGCGTCTCGGCGTCAAGCCCATAGGTGGCGAGCAGCGCCCGGCGGTCAGCGGCGGTGATCGCGTCGCGGCGACCCGGGTGGAACAGCAGTGAGAACTGGGCGCGGGCGGTGTCGAGATGGCTGAACGGGTTGAGCGTCACCGCCACCGGCTGGGAGGCGATCGACAGGACCGCGAGCCCGGCCACGGCCGCCAGCCCGAGCACCCGCCGCCGCCCGAAGGCCAGACCGGCGCCGACGCCGACGGCCATCGCGAAGAACGTCGGGGTGTGGCCGAAGTCCGCCCGGACGACCGCCTCCTTGTAGGCCACGAACGCGATCAGGGCCATCACCGCGGCGCCCGCAAGCCGACGGCCCGGTGCGGAGGTGAGGGCCGCGACGGCGATCAGCGCCGCCCCAAGGACCAGGATCGCCGGGAGGTAGCTCGACGAGGAGCTCGGATCGACGCCCCAGCAGCCGGCGCACTGCCCGCCCATCGCCTCGCTGTAGCCGGAGACGATCTGGAGGCCGTTGCTCACGTAATCGCCGAGCGCCGACAGGCCCTGGCCGAGCGCGAACCACAGAACGAGGAACGTTCCGGCGGCGCAGCCGGCGAATACCGGAAGCGTCCTGCGCCGTCCCTCGCGGGCGAGCAGCACGATCACGGCCATCGCCCAGATCACCGGACCCGACCGCAGGACGATCAGCGTCTGGACTGCACCGAGCACCGCGCCGCCGTACAGCACGATCCGCGTGACGAACGCCGGTGACTCCGGCGCGAGCGCGATCAGGCACCAGATCGCGGCGAGCACCGGGGCGAGATCGGTCGACAGCGACGCGAGCACCGCGAAGTACGCGACGATCACCGCGACGATGGCGTTGAAGCTCCGCCGCAGCGCCCACACGAGGCTGACCGACAGCAGCACGATCAACGCCGCCTGGTAGACGAAGGCGATCGCGCTCATCGTCCCGTACCACATGAACGGCCGGTTGAGGAACCCGAGCGGCCCGAACGTGAACACGATGTCGCTGCCGAACGCGATGCCCCGGTGCAGGCCCATGTACAGCGCCGCGTTCCAGCTCCACTCCAGCCCGGCGAGCGGCGGAATGAACCTCAGCCCCCAGGTCGCGAGCGCGACGAGGATGCCGAGCACCCAGGATGAGCCGAGCACGCCGAGCGCCCTCCCCGATCGCGAGTCGCTCGCCACGGAGACCCGACCCGGAGCCATCCAGGCGTCCGCGCGCGCCCAGCTGGATCCACTGCCGGTCACGCGAGCGCAGCTTACGCGCCGCTGTCGCCGGAGGCGGCTCCGTCGGCGTGAGGAAGGAACCGGGTCGGCGAGGCGTCTCTGAGAAGTAGCGGCCGCAGACCCGTAATCAGCGTTTCAGGAGACCGGTATGCATCAGATAGCGAAGTTCATCCCCGCCGTGGCCGTGTCGTGTTCATTGGCGGCGTGCGGAAGCAGCTCGAGCAGCACCAGCAGCCCCTCCGCGTCCGCGTCACAGGCGAGCGGCGGTGGCGCGACGGCCGTCGTGAGGACCGCGTCCGTCGCGTCGGTCGGCGGGTCCGTGCTGGTCAATTCGCACGGGCTGACGTTGTACCGCCTCTCCGGTGAGCAGAGCGGGAAGTGGATCTGTACGACCACGGCGTGCGTGAAGGCGTGGCACCCGCTCACCGCGTCGACGAGCGGGACGCCGAACGCCAGTGTCGGGTCACTCGGGACGATCAAGCGTCCCGACGGGACGGTCCAGGTGACCTACAAGGGCATGCCGCTGTACACGTTCGCCGGAGACGGCAAGTCCGGCGAAGCGAACGGTCAGGGCCTCAAGGACGTCGGCGTGTGGACGGCCGTCACCGCAAATGGCGCCACGACCCCCAAGCCGGCAGCGCCCACCCCAGCCGCGTCATCGTCCTCGTCCTCTTCCTCCGGTGGCGGGGGCTACGGCTACTGAGCCCCGCTTCGAGGCCAGGTGGTCACCGCGAGACGCTGCCCCGAAGACGAGCTCGTGCTTCGGCGGACGTTACGGGTGCGCGCGCTGTGCGCGCTGTGCGCGCTGTGCGCGGCGGGGCTGGCCGGTTGCGCGACGGGAGCGCGATCGGATCCCAGCCCCGCCCGCCTCAGCTCGGCGATCGAGACCTATCTCCGGCAGGTGGAGCCCCTCAGGCTCGCTGTCAACCGGCTCCTGGGTCAGGCCGATCCCATCCTCACGGCCTATCGCGATCACCACATTTCGCCGGGTGAGGCCGGACAGCGGATGGACCGACTCGAGCGACGATTCGCGGTGTACGCCGTCAAGATCGCGGCGATCGAGCCGGTCGCGGCGGACCTGCGACCGCTGCATGGCTTGTACGCCCACACGTACATCCAAGAGGACGCTTACCTGAGCGCGCTCGCCGCCGGCCTGGTTCAGCGAAGGCTCGATCGTTTGCCTGACACCCAGGATGCGCAGCGGACGGCGATCATCGGCTGGCGGACCGGTCTGAGCGTCCTTGCCGGTCGGGCGAGGGTCAGGCTCCCCGCCGATCTCCAGCAGGCGGGCCGGGGTGAGATCGCCCCGTCACCCTCCGGTAACTGAACGTCGATCGCTGAGACATGCTGAGAGCGTGCCGGGTCACCCGATTGGGATGAGGGTCGTTCCGGCTGCGTGAACGATCATCGGCGACCCGTGCCAACGCCAACGCCAACGCCGACCCAAGACCCCTCGGAGGTCATCCACCACGACCTTCCGCGGGCTCGGCGCATGCTGATGCTCGAGTTCGGGTCGCGAACGGAGTTCGACGACCCGAAGCTCGAACACCGACGGCTGTTCTCGGAGCTCCTGGGGACCTTCATGCTCGTGCTGGTGGCGGCCGGCGGTGGGCTCCTGCACGCTAAGGGTCAGATCAGCCTTGCCGCCGCGGTGGTCGCGCCGGGGCTGATGGTGCTGGCGATCATCCTGTTCATGGGCGCGGTGTCCGGCGCGCACCTGAACCCGGCGGTGTCACTGGCGTTCGCGGTGCGCGGTGACTTTCGCTGGCGGCGCGTCCCGGGCTACATCATCGTGCAGCTGCTGGGAGCGACGCTGGCGTGCCTGTTCCTGCTCGCGGTGTTCGGCAATGTGGAGCACCTCGGCGCGACACTTCCCGGCCCCGGCTACCACGACTGGCAGGCATTCCTGATGGAGATCGCGCTGACCGGGGTCCTGCTCAGCGTGATCCTGGGGACCGCGTCTGCGGCGCAGAACGTCGGCTCGGTCGGTGCGCTCGGCGTCGGCGGCTACATCGCGCTGGCCGGCCTGTGGTCCGCGCCCGTGAGCGGCACCTCGATGAACCCGGCGCGCTCGTTCGGCCCCGCTCTCGTCAGCGGCGACTGGACGGCGTACTGGGTGTACGTCGCCGGCCCGTTGATCGGTGCCGCGATCGCTGTCGGATGCGCGGTGATCCTGCGAGGCCGCGGCGGCGACCCGATCTCCCACGCGGCCGGATCCGGCGTGCTCACCCCTGGAGACCTGGAGCGCAAGACGCAGTTCGCACAGGAGATCGACCGCGGAGAGATCGCGCCCCCGGGTGTCGATCAGACGAGCTCGGAACGCGACTCCTGAAACGAGCGGCGCCGACGATGAGACGTCTCCATCAGGACGCGAGGTGGAGGATGCCGATCGTCACGAGGGCGGCTCCGGCGACCAGCGCGCACCAGTACGCGATGCGGCTCTCATCGCGGGTCAACCAGTTCTTGAAGCCCGTGACCGTCGTGGCCGTGCGCTCCGGCGCGATGGCGTAGGCGACGATCGGACCTTCAAGCAGGAGCAGCATGATGACGTTCCACGCCAACACGACGAGCACGGCGGCGACGGTTGACATGTGCTGGCGGCTCAGCAGGCGCATCGCCGTCAGGTAGCTGACCCCGGGGGCACCGATGATGACGGCGCCGACGAGGAACGTGGTGCGAGGCGTGCCACGTCGCAGGAGCTGCATCATCTTCGATGGCGGCTTCGTGGCCTTCTTCTGGTGCCGGCGCTCCCTCCGCGCGTTGTAGCGCTGGTTGCGGCCGCTGAAGAAGACCAGTGCAAGCAACAGCAGGATGGCACCGAGGGTGATCTCGGCGAGAGGACTGATCGTGCGTCGCGTCGCGGTCGTGGCGCCGGATGAGCCGCCGAGCGCGAACACGATGATCAGCCCGCATGTGACACTCGTCGCCATCGCGCCGAGCCAGAAGCCGATCAGCAGACGCCCCGGCCGTGGTAGCAGCAGGATCACCGTGACGCAGGCCAGAAGGGTCGGGTAGACCGCCGCCCACACCGCCAGCCCGAAGATCGCGCCCATGAGCGGCGCTATCCGCGCGGGAGTGGTGCAGTGATGCCGGCCAACGTGGCTGAATTATCGAGCACGACCGTCGCGGCGGACGGGGTTTCGGCCGCGGGTGACCTCAGCCCGTCGCCCATGAGACCAGCGCCGGCTCACAGAGCAGCGAGGACGCGGTCGCGCCCCCACGCGAATGGGGCGCGACCGCGGAATCGATTACCGGCCTGCCAAAACCAGCCGGACTGACGCGCGTGCCTGTGACTGCCGATCCTGCTTCAGCAGACCGTCAGCGCTCAGCTGCACTTCGAGTTGGCGTCGTCGTAGAACGTCTTCACGGAGGTCACGACGTTGCCTGCATCGACGGCAATCGTGGCGATCTGCTGTGCCGAGGGACTGGACGGGAGCGCCTTCACGGAAGTGTCGAGCTTCTGGACCGACGTCTGGATCGCGCTGGTCTGCGTGGGGAAATCGCTCTTCGCGGAGCTGACCAATGAGTTCGCATCGTTCTTGATCGTCGTGATCTGCGACCCCAGGCCGCTGACACCACTGCTGGAGACCGTGCTCGGGAGGTTCTTGACCGAGTTCTCGAGGTTGGTGCGAGCCGAGCAGTACCCCGGTTTGCTGCTGCCACAACCGGCGAGCGCGACGACCGCGACGACCGCGACGATCGCCATCGGTGCGCGCACCCGTGCGCGGGTCACGCGCCCCTGCGATCTCTCCCGGCGGATCTCGTTCAACAGTGATTCAGACACAGCTTCTCCTTCATCTCTTGAAAGGTGGTGGGCAGGGCGACGGCGTCGTCTGATGCCGTCGCCGATCCGATCGCAGCGGTGCTATGCGCGGCGCTCCGAGATCCCGCCGCTGTAGGCGATCAGGTAACACAGGACGCCGACGAACGGCAGGACGATGATGAGCACTATCCAGCCGGCTTTGCTCCAGCCCGAGATGTCGGAGCGGCCGAAGATGTCGATCAACACCAAGATCACCATCCAGATCCAGATCACCAGCGCCATGAAGATCAGGATCGTCCAGAGGATGTTCAGAAACGGGTAACTGGTCGCGAGAGTGACCATCAGGCTTGCCTCCTGTCAGAGTCCCGGCCACAGGGGTGGCGGGAACGCGCGTTTGCACATTGGTCCCGTCACGCTATGGGCGGGGAGCGCCGTGTGCCATCGGCCAAAAAGGCTGATATGCGCGGCCCTCGGCGATCGTGTTCCGACAACTGGTCTCAACCGACGCCCGGCACCGCCGCGGACATCGCCGTTCCGGATCCGAGGCCGAGCCGGTCGATGACCTCGACGGCTTCAGATCGGCCTGGGACACCGAGCTTGTCGTAGATCGACGCAACGTGGGTCTTCACAGTCGGGCGCGCGACGTAGAGACGGTCGGCGATCTCCTGGAGCGAGCGATGCGTGGGGAGGAAGCTGAGGACGCGGAGCTCGGCCGCGGTGAGCCCGTAGTCCTCTCCGCGCTTGATCCGCCCTTCGATGCGGCACAGCCGGTCGGGCAGGATTCCCGGATCGGGATATCCCTGGAGGTCATCCTCCGCAAGCTGCGCGAACTCGATGGCGCCGCAGGGGTCGCCGAGATCGAGGCTGATCTCGGCACAGCGCAGCGCGAGATCCGCGGCGAGCCACGGAGCGGCGACGAGATGCCCCCGGAGTCGCCGGACGTGCTCGAGCTCGTGCGCGGCCTCCCGGTGGTCAGCGCGCTGCTGGTGCGCCAGGGCCCCTGCCGCGTACGCGACGGCGCTGCCGGCGGTGTCACCGAGGTGTGCCTCGGCGACCAGCCACGTTGCTTCGATCGCCCATCGCTGCAGATCTCGACGGTTCCCGGTGTCAGCGGCTGCAAAGGCCAGGTACCCGAGGCAGAAGACACGGACAGGGGCGAGCTCGGGCTGATCGCGCATCAGCGCCAGCGACTCGCCGCAATTCGCGGATCCCCACGTGCGGCTGTCCCAGGAGTACGTGCGCCACTCCCATTGCGCGAGCGCCGCTGGGACGCCAGCGGGCGCCCGACTTCTCACTGGACGCGTAGACGAGCCTGCCGTCACGCAGCATCTGGGTGATGCCGTCGGGAGCAACCAGAGTCCGAACGCTCGCGAGAGTCGAGCGAAGTGACGACTCGCCGGCGGGCGATGCCACATCGAGCGGCCCATCCTCCACCGCAGCGAGGAACCGCCTCAGCCTCGCGGCATCCCCACCGTAGGAGAGGACCCACGCGGCGGCGATCGACAGCTGCGGGTCTGACGCGATCTCCTCATCGCTGCAGCGGTCGAGCCACAGCCGCACCGTCTCGCTCTGCCCGCGTTGCGCGAACTCGTCTCGATGCTCGAGGACGATCTGACCGGCTTGAGCAAGATCACCGCTCTCGTACGCGTAGAGGAACGCCTCGCCAGGAGTCCCATGCTGCTCGCACCAGCTTGCCGCTCGCCGCCGGTACTCGGTCAGCAGCTCTGGATTGCGGCGCCCCAGTTCCCCGCGGAGAAGATCGCGGAACAGGTGGTGGTAGCGATACCACTCCCGGTGGACGTCGAGCGCAACGACGAATGCGTTCGAACGCGCCAGGGCGTCGAGCGACGCGGCCGCGTCGCTCGTCCCGAGGACCGCATTGCACAACGGTGCTGACATGCGCTCCAGGATCGACGTGCCGAGCAGGAAGCTCCTGAGATGGTCCGGTTCACGATCCAACACCTCCTCCACGAGGAAGTCGGCGATCTCGGTTTGATCGCCCGACAGCCCCGCGGCCATCGCGCCGGCGTCGTCACGACCGCGAAGCGAGAGTGTCGCCAGCACGACCGCGGCCGCCCACCCCTCCGTCCGTTCGCGCAGACCCTCGGCCTCCTCCTCCGACAGCTCCAACCCGCCGCTCGCGGCGACGGCTCGGGTCGCCGGGCCGTCCAGGGCAAGATCGGCGGTTCCGATCTCGACCAGGTCTCCGCCGGCCCGAAGGCGGCCCAGCGGCACTCCCGGATCGCCGCGCGTGACCAATACCAACTGAGAGCCGGAACGAACCTCCTCGACGAGCGACGCGAGCACCGCCCGGCTCTTCTCCGTCGTGATGACATCGACGTCGTCGAGCACCAGGACGAACGGAGCCCGCTCCGAGAGGTCGGCGACCAGGAGCGGAAGGGCGACATCATCGATGTTGGGGACCGGCCGCGACAGCTCTGACAGCAGCTCGCCGCTGACCGGGCCGGTGTGCGCGAGCGCCGCCGCGACGCGGGCGAGCAGCACCACCGGATCGTTGTCGCCGTGGCTGAGCTGCATCCAGCAGGTGGGCCTCGGATCGCTGTCCGTCCACTCGGCGACGAGCGTCGACTTGCCGTACCCAGCCGGTGCCGACACCAGCACCAGCCGGCTGCGGCCGGCCGCGGCCTGCAATGGAGCGAGCCGGGTCCGCGAGACCACGCCGGGGCGGACACGCGGGGCGACCAGGGCTGACTCCTGCAGCGGTGGGCCGCTCTCGAACAGGACCGTGCTACTCATCGCCGCTGCACACCTTTCAGCCCTTGAGCTGAGGGCAAAGCCAGCGTCACTACCTCGGACAAATCGGCCCATCTTGCGCAAACATCGATCCCATCGCCGACGCTCAAATGAAGCCGGTTGGCGGCATCCCCAGATGCCACTTTTCGGTGCCCGCCCTCCGACGGACAACCCGGACTGTATCCCTGGCTCAACGGGTGTCGTATCAGGGAAAACTACGCGCAAACATCTGGAGGAACCGCACGGCGGCAGCGGACCGGCAACGCCCAAAGGGGCTCGGACGGAGATCAGCCATTAAGGCCGATGACGGATTGCTCCCCCGCGACCTACGGTCGTTGCGTCATCGCAGAGCAGCCCAACAAGGACAACAAGGCGGCATCCCGCGCGCCGGTTCCCCTGACGCCGGCCGAGACCCGCGTGCTGTCGTTCCTCCCCACGTATCGAACCCTCGCTGACATCGGGCAGCAGCTCGGCATCGGCCGTCCGACGGTCAAGACGCATGTCGAGAACATCTACCGGAAGCTGGGGGCCAACACGCGAGCTGAGGCCGTGGAGGCCGCCGAGAACGCGGGCTACCTGGTCCATCGATGATCCGCGTGACGACCCTCTTGCTGCGCCGAGGACCGACGCGCGATGTCGGCTCGGCCGATGAATTCGACGGGATCGTGTCGGCCGGCCGGAATGACGGACCTCACTCGCCTCAGCTTCGTCCTGCGTCGGTATGGGCGATCGCGCCGGAGCGATCGCCCGCGCTCTCCCGCTCAGCGTCGCATCTGACGAGGACCTCCATCTCGGAGGCCGCCCGCTCCTCCTCGGCGAGAGCGCAGAGGTAACGGCTGTAGGAGGCGGCCTCCCGGCGATCGTCGGCCGCCAGCCACTCGTTCCACGTCCGCGACACCTTTTGGGCGGACAGCCGCCAGGTCTGCCACAGCCTCAGATGCCGCTCCACGGTTTCGTTGCCGTGATCGACCGGGTCGTTGCAGAGCGGATCGCTCGTCCGCGAAGCGTCTGGACGTCTCCCGTGCCTCTTGTTCGAGCCAAAGAACATGACGCCTCGCACCGAGGCCGCCTAGCCCCTGGTCTGAGGGAAACGGTCCGGAGCCGGGAACGGCTGCCTGGCCCGATGACGAGCGGTGCGCAGCTCGTTGCGCGCCCACGTGTATGGGGGCGCGTCTGCGGGGATCGATGGATGGGCGAGGATTGTCGTCGAGATCGGCGAGCTTCACGATCCGAGCGAGCCGGCCGGCCGGCCCTGACGCATCCGCGATCCGGCGGACGTACGTCTCGTAGGAGTCGCCGGGAGCGTGCGTCAGAAGCTCAAGCGCCTCCAGCTCCGTACGGGAGAGGTTCTCACCGCTCAGCTGGGGACGAGCGTCGCGACACAGCTCGAAGAGATCGTGCAGCAGCGCCGTGGTGCGGGCGTCGGCGGGGACAGCGGCGGCGACCCGTTCGACGTGTGCGATCACCGGGTCGCCGAAGCGGTTGCGTTGACCGACGTGGTGCCGGCTGGCGATTCTGTATGCGGTCCCAGGTTCCACGATTCGTCCCCCCCTCGCTCTGCTTCACGTCACGTCTCCTGCGATCCACGACAGGTGTTCGGCCGGACTCCGGGATCAGTCGTCGTACCTCAACCTACGTCCGGAGCGCTCGGTGTGTCATCGGCCGAAATGGCTGATCTCCGGCCCGCTCGCCCACCGGCCGGTCCTGACGAGCCACGACCAGCACGTCACCGAAAGTCCTCGCAACCGGCCGGGAACATCACCCATTTCGGCTGATGGCGGAAGGGTGACCCGCGGCGTACGGTCAGAGACCCACCTCCGGCGAACCGGACACCCGACCCCTGACCGAGAGGAAGCGATAGCCAGTGGCGACGAAGACGACCACACCGAACGAGCAGGCCGGCACGACGAGCGGGAGCAGATTGGCCGCCGGAAACGGCAGCGCCAGCGCAGCCGTCCCGCATCTCTCCGTGTCCGAGCGGATTGCGCGTGGCAAGGCGGCCCGCAAGGAGGTCCCGCGGTCGGCGCATGCGGTGTTCCAGCCGCCCTCGACCCGTGCTGATCCGGTGGAGCTGCTCGAGCGTCAGGCCAAGACCCGCGTGCCCGAACTGGTGCCGATCCGCTATGGGCGGATGCTGGTCTCCCCGTTCACGTTCTATCGCGGCGCCGCGTCGATCATGGCTCATGACCTCGCCGGAACGCCGCGGTCCGGATTGATGGTGCAGTGCTGCGGCGATGCGCACCTGTCGAACTTCGGGGTGTTCGCCTCGCCCGAGCGGGCGTTGGTGTTCGACGTCAACGACTTCGATGAGACGCTCCCCGGACCGTGGGAGTGGGACGTGAAGCGTCTGGCAGCGAGCATGCTGATCGCCGCGCGCTTCAACGGCTTCAAGCCCAAGCAGCAGGATCGGATCGTGCTGGACACGGTGCGAGCTACCGCACCGCGATGGCGGACTTCGCCAAGATGAAGCAACTCGAGGTGTGGTACGCGCGACTGGATGTCGAGAGCGTGCTCAAGGAACACGCCGCGGAGTTCAAGCCGAAGCAGGTGAAGCGGACCGAGAAGTCGCTCGCGAAGGCGCGCACCAAGGACAGCATGACCGCGTTCGCGAAGCTGACCCACATGGTCGACGGGAAGCCACGGATCGTGGACCAGTCGCCGCTGATCGTCCCGATCGATCGATTGGCACCCGCCGGCGATGGCCATCAGATCTTCGACGAGCTGCACCAGCTGGTGCGCAGCTACCGCGACACGCTCGAGTTCGACCGCCGGATCCTGCTCGAGGCGTTCGAACTCAGCGATTTCGCCCGGAAGGTGGTCGGGGTCGGGAGCGTCGGCACCCGGGCGTGGATCGCCCTGATGCTCGGCCGTGACGGCGAGGATCCGCTGTTCCTGCAGATGAAGGAGGCCGAAGCATCGGTCATGGAGGAGTTCCTCGGCCCGAGCGAGTTCTCGAACCACGGCGAACGCGTCGTGGCGGGGCAGCGCCTGATGCAGGCCACCAGCGACATCTTCCTCGGCTGGGTGCACGTCGAGTCCGGGCTCGACGGCAAACCCCGCGACTTCTACGCCCGCCAACTGAAGGACTGGAAGGGCTCAGCTGAGATCGAGCAGATGGTTCCGGAGGGCATGGCCACCTACGGCAGGCTGTGCGGCTGGACGCTGGCCCGCGCACACGCCCGCAGCGGCGACCGGATCGCGATCGCCGCCTACCTCGGCAGCGGCACCAGCTTCGACCGAGCGATCGTCGAATTCTCCAAGGCCTACGCCGACCAGAACGAACGCGACTACCTCGAGCTCACCCAGGCCGTGGTCTCCGGAAGGATCAAGGCCGAGTCGGGCCTCTGACACACGCACCGCCGCGCGCCGGGAGCTCCCGCACCTCCGGAGCCCCGGCGGACCCGCAGGCCATCATGGAGAGGCGACGACCGGAATCGAACCGGTGTACACGGCTTTGCAGGCCGCTGCGTAGCCACTCCGCCACGTCGCCGAGAGGGTCCGTAGCCTAGCGTTCGCCCCGGGCTGGGCCCGCCCCTCGGCGGGACTCGGGACCGGGGCGGGTCGGCCTTGACGGCCGTGTGGCGGGCTGTCACCTTGGAGCCCATGCTGCGGTACGCGATCCAGTGCGGCCAGGCCTGTTCCCCGCCTCGGGCACGCGAGCGTGCTGGAGCCGCTGATGGTGATCGCCGTGGTGGCCGGGCTCGGCGCGGTGGTGGTGCCGGTGGCGCACGTCGCGATCGCCCGGACCGGCCGAGCATGGCGCCGCTGGAGGGCACAGCGGCGCGCGCGCCGCGCGGCGGCCACGGCCGAGCAGCGAGCGCGGGCGATGATGAGCGAGCTGTGCCCGTTCGGATGGCGCGCCCTGATCCTCGTCGGGGATCGAGCGGGGTCACCCTCCGCGACGAGCCCACCGAGGGCGCACCGGTGGCGAGCCAGGAGGCCACCGGAGTGACGCTCGAATGGTGCGAGCTCGACGGCCGGACCGGCGAGCCGCTCGTCGCCCGGCGGGTCCGGGGCGCGACAATCGCCGAGGCGATGGACGCGATGGTGGCGGATCGCCGCACCGACGAGACGCTCGAGTCGATCGAGCGGCGGGCGAGCTTCGACGGGGCCACATGGCCCGAGAGCTGACGCTCGCCGAACGGCCCTCGCGACTCGCTGTATAGGAAAACTTACGCGCGCTGTGCGCTAAGTTGAGACTCTCGTGACGGACTCCGCCCCGACCACGTTGTTCGACGACAGCTCGATGCTCCGCCAGGTGCAGCGCGAGCGGGTGATCGCGCTCGCCGGACCCCGGGCGCTGCTGCTGATGGCCGCCCACCCCGTGGCGTTCGAGGGCTTCTTCATGCAGACCGGCGCGCTCGACGATCCATACGCTCGGCTGCAGCGGACGGCGAACGTGCTCGAGGCACTCACGCTACGGGCCCAAGCGCCGCGCCCAGGCGCTGACCCGCCGGGTCCGCGAGATGCACGCGACCGTCCGCGGCACGCTTCCGGAGGCAGCCGGCCGCTTCCCGGCCGGCACCCCCTACGCCGCCGACGACCCCGAGCTGCTGCTGTGGGTCCTCGCGTCGCTCGCCGACTCCAACCTCATCGTTCACGACAGGTACGTTCGACCGTTGAGCCACGACGAGCGCGACCGCTACTGGAAGGACTTCCGGGTTCTCGGCCGTGAGTTCGGGCTCAAGGCCCGCGAGATGCCGAGGGACATCGATGCGTTCGAGGCCTACATGGAGTCGATGCTCGCCGGCCCCGATCTGTGGGTCACCGACCGCGCCCGCGAGCTCGCGGTGGAGATCGTGCTTCGCCCGCCGCTCCCGGTGACGATGCGCCCGCTGCTCGAGCTGGCCAACTTCATCACGGTCGGCCTGCTCCCCCACCGTCTGCGCGGCGGCTACCGCTTGAACTGGGACCCGGCGCGCGCGCTCGTGCTCAGCGGCGGCGCCCAGTACGCGCGGCGCGTGCTCGTGCCGCTGCTCCCCGGGCGGCTACGCTACTTCGAGCGCCAGGCGGCGTAGCGCGGGACCCCGCCAGCGCTACACTCCGCGCCCTCGCGGCTGTAGCTCAGTTGGCTAGAGCGTCTGCTTGCCATGCAGAAGGTCGAGGGTTCGAGTCCCTTCAGCCGCTTTCAGCAAAAGCCCCGCTCAAGCGGGGTTTTTGTTTGCCCTCCTTATCTAGCCCTGTCCTCCGATGCGGCTGCTTGGAAGCGTTTTGGAAGCAGTTGGAGGCACAAACGTGTCGGAAGCGCCCTGCCGCCAGGCGTCGAGCTGCTCGGTCTGGAACCAGCACTTGCCGCCGGGCACGTCCTGTTCGAACGGGATCGTGCGCGCTCTTGCCGGTCCACTCCTTCGGGCTCGCACAGGGATGTCCACACGCCGGGGCCAGATGTGCTCGTGACGGTGTTCCTCGAAAAGTGGTACGCGTGCTCACATCACGGCGGAGTCGAGGGTCCGCCTGCAGGGCGACGGCCGAAAGGGAGAAGAGTTACGGCCGGTGTCGGATGTAGCTGATCTGTCCCGTCACGGTGCTGGTGGCGGTGGTTATCTCGGTCGTCGAGGTGATCGAGACGACTGTGGGACTGCTTGGGCTCATCATCGTCCCGCTGGCGCCGGTGAAGCGACCGGTGCCGCCGGTGATCGTTGTGACCCCTGTGGTCTCGATGGGGGGTCCAAACGTTCCCGACCCGATGGCGGCAGTGAACAGCTCGTCGCCTCTCGCCGAGACTAGGGTTTCCGTGCCCGCGAAGCTGAACCCGTTGGTACCGGTGAGGGTGAATGTGAGGTTGCCGCTGCCAGTGAATCTGCCGAAGTGGGAGAGGTGCCCGGTACGAACGATTGTTGCCGCCCCCGTGAGAAGGTTGACCGTCGTGACGTTTGTCGTAATGCCCTTCAGCGGCCGGGTGACGCGTTTTGCCGTCGCCGTCGCTGCCGTCGGGACGGCGGCAGCGATCCCGAGGGCCATACTTGAAACAGCGATGAGTCTGCGTAGCGGCATACCTGCCATTCCTTTCCTGGGCCACGCCATGTTCGCTCGCAACTAACAGGCTCGTGTGCCCGTCGATGGACGGAGCGGAGGCCGAGCGCGATGGCGGGTCTAGCGTCGGCTCGTCAGGGAAGGACGGCAACCGTTCCAAGCTCCACCTTACGCCCCTCTTCGGAGCCGGAGGAAACTTCTTTGTATGCCACCGGCGCCAGGAGAAGACGGAGGCCAACCGCGAGCGGCTACGGCCCGGGCACCGGTTCTCGCTCCTCCTTTGGGCTAGAAGCGGTCTCTTGGGGATATATAGCCTAAAGGTCGCTTCGTAGGTATGTGCCGAACGCCTGGCTCCTGAGCATGGCGGGTCAGCGACTCCGAGCCCGTGCGAGAGACGGTCTGCATTGGTCTGAAGCCGCAGACGGAACGAGGGCGGGACAGCGTCCGTCCTCGTTCGTCGTTCGAGAGGCTGGGCTAGCTTGGCGGGTTCTGCCGTGGGTGGCGACGAAGCTCACGCAGGCGCCCTGGTTCTTGAACACCCCGAAGCTCTGCCAACCGCCGTTCTTGCACTGCTCCTTGCTGGTCGGGACGAGCGGAAGGGGCACGATGGCGATGCGAGAGGGGTTTGTGCCCGCGGCGATGGTCGCAGGAGTCCTGGGCGCGAGTCGCCCGGTCTGGGGGTCGATGCTGTACTGCGAAACGGTGTTATCGCTGCTGTTAGCGACGTACGCGCTCTTGCCGTCTGGGGTGACGGCGATGCCGACGGGGCTCGTGCCTGAGGCGACCGTCGCCGGGGTCTTCGGGGACAGCGCGCCCGTCACCGGATCGACGCTGTACTGCGAGACGCTGTTGCCGACGAAGTTTGTGACGTAGACGTTGTTGCCGTCCGGGCTCACCGCAACCACGAACGGCCCGTCGCCCGCGGCGACCGCGGCCGGGGTCTTGGACAAGAGCCCGCCTGTCACCGGATCGACGCTGTACTGCGAGACGGTGTTGTCGGCGGCGTTGGCGACGTAGGCGCTCTTGCCTTTGGGAGCCACGGCGACAGTGACCGCGTCAGCGCCGGCGGCGACAGTCGGCGGGGTCTTGGGCGACAGCGCGCCGGTGATCGGATCGATCGTGTACTGCGCGAGGAGGAACCCGGCGACGTAGGCGCTTTTGCCATCGGGGGTCACCGCCACTCCCTGTGGGGCACCGTTGCTCGCGATGGTTGGCGGGGTCTTGGGCGAGAGCCCGCCGGTGACCGGATCGATCGTGTACTGCGAGACTTCAGGAGATGGGAGGTCGTTGGCGACGTAGGCGCTCTTGCCGTTTGGGGTGACGGCGATGCCGACGGGAAACGTGTCCGTGGCGACGGTCGCCGGCGTCTTTGGTGAGAGCGCGCCGGTCAGCAGGTCGATGTTGAACTGAGAGACGGCGCTCTGGCTGGCCTGGTCGGTGACGTACAGACTCTTGCGGTCGGGAGTGACCGCCACTCCTACCGGGCCGCTTACCGTGCTGCTCACGGTGGCTGGGGATAGCGGCGCGAGCGCGCCGCCGGCCGCGTCGTATTGAGAGATGTTTGCGGACGCGGTGTTTGTGACGTAGACGACTGGCGAGCCCTTCGCCGGGGCGGCCCACCCCGACCCCAGCAACACCAGCACGAGCACCGCCGGTAACCGACCGATCGATACGGACATCGCGATCCTCCTTCTCCATCACCGTGCGCAAACGAGGGCCATAGATGCAGTGACGGCCCTGGTGTTCGAGGCGATGACTCCGCCTGCTGTTCCCGCCCCCCGGAGGAAGGACGTCTATCGGAGGGCGCAAAGGACCCAAGCGGCCGGTCACGCTCGCCAGGTAGGCAACTCCAGCCAAGGGCGAGCTATCACGGCGACCCTAGCCCTGCCCCCCACCCGAGTCAACCCGATGAGCCCAAGTCACGGGACCCGGCCGATGTATATCGCCTAAGCGCCGCTTGATAGGAGGTACCGAAATAGCTCGACCCCACCAGCGTCGACGTCGAGTTCCCGCGTTGCTGACCACGCCTCCGACCTATGCGCTCCGGGTGTGGAAGCTTTCTGGAAGCGGCAGAGCGCAACAGACGCGTCACAGAGCGAACCTGTGTTGAAACTCAGCGGGTCTCGATCGCTATCAACACTGACGATTCGTCACAGACCCTCGCACACGGAAGCATCCGTGGTGGGCTTGCCATGCAGAAGGTCGAGGGTTCGAGTCCCTTCAGCCGCTTTGTACAAGAGCCCTCCGAACCGGAGGGCTTTTTGGTACCCGTCACCGTGGTCCAGCGTCCCCTCAAACGGATGAGGCGGAGTCCGTCACAGCGAGGATGATCCGAGGATGGCGATCGACGAGCCGGACGCCCACGGGCGATCGACAGCCGAGCTGGAGCCGAGCTGGGTCCGGCGGTGGGCGACCGAGATCCGGAGGCTCGATGTCGCTGTCTACTCGGCCGTCGCGGAGGTTCCGACCCCGAGCCTCAATCGCGCGCTCGGACAACTGAGCGACGCCGCCAACCATTCCCGTCTGTCGATCGCCTCGGCCGTCGTGCTGGCCACCGTCGGCGGCCGGCGCGGGAGGGTCGCGGCCGTGGAGGGTCTGGCGTCCGTCGCCGTCACCTCGGCGGCGCTGAACCTCGGGATCAAGCCGATCGCTGCCCGGCACCGCCCGGACCGCGACGGACACGGAGTGCCGCGCTCGCGGCACGTCGAGATGCCGTCCTCCAGTTCGTTCCCGTCAGGACACTCGGCGGCCGCGTTCGCCTTCGCCACCGGTGTCGGGCACGTGTTGCCCGTCGCGGGATTCCCGCTGCGCGCGCTCGCGGCGCTCGTCGCGTATTCGCGGGTCCATACCGGGGTCCACTATCCGGGCGACGTGCTCGCCGGGTCGCTGCTCGGCGGTGCGATCGCCCAGGCGACGACGTACGCGCTGGAACGCGGCCGCCGCGGCACGGCGGTCGAGCCGGCCTGACCGAGGCACGGTGGTTCCTGGGGCCATCATGCGATCCGGGTGACGACAGGCCGTCGATATCCGGGTTCGATGGGAGTCGTGAAAGGCGTCCAGAACTGATGATCCGGCGGGTGATGGCGATCGCCGCGCTTCTGCTCCTCGCGGCCTCCGTGGTGTTGGCCGTGGTCGTCGGCATCCAGAGGTTCCCGCGCGGCCTGTCGGTGCTCGCGTGTGTCGCGGTTGCGGTGGCATTCGCGTGGTGGGCGTTGATCCACCGAGGACCCCGACGGGTCGTGGGTGTGATCGGCGCCGGCGTGTTGCTCGTCGCCGCCGTGCTCCTCGTCGTGTTGGACGGCGGTGTGCTTGTCGATGCGCTGATCCTCGCCGGGCTCCTGCTCTCGATCGCGGCGGCGCGAAGGGTGTTCACCGTGCACGTCACGCTTCCAGCCGGTTCGACTCCGCAACACCCGGTGCTGTTCTACAACCCGAAGTCGGGCGGTGGCAAGGCCGAGCGGTTCCACGTCGCGCGAGAGGCGCGCGCCCGGGGCGTCGAGCCGGTGGAACTGCACCTCGGCGACGATCTCGGGGAGCTTGTCCAGCAGGCGATCGCAGACGGGGCCGACATGCTGGGAGTCGCCGGCGGAGATGGCACCCAGGCGATCGTCGCCGCGATCGCCGCGGACCGCGGACTCCCGTACGTGTGCGTACCGGCGGGGACACGGAACCATTTCGCACTCGATCTCGGTGTCGACCGCGACGATGTCGTGGGCGCGCTCGACGCGTTCATGACCGGAGGCGAGCGCGTCGTCGACCTCGCCGAGGTCAACGGCCGTGTGTTCGTGAACAACGTGTCGCTCGGGGTGTACGCCGAAGCCGTCCAGCGGGGCGGCTACCGGGACGCCAAGCTTCGAACGATCGCCGACACGATCCCGTCGATCGTCGACCCGGGCGGCGAGAGCCTTGACCTGCACTGGACAGGCACCGACGGTCGCGACCACACGACCCGCGCAGTCGTGCTCGTCTCCAACGACCGCTACCGGCTGGGCCGCGTGCTCGGATCCGGTACCCGGCCGCGCCTCGACGCCGGCGTGCTGGGCATCAGCGTGGCTGGCGGCCGTGCCAGCGACGGTTCCGGCAACCGCGTCGAGGAATGGACCGCGCCGACGTTCGAGATCCGATCCGACGGCCGGGTCGCGGCCGGCATCGACGGCGAGGCGGCACGGCTCGAACCGCCGCTGCGGTTTCGCACGAGACCAAAGGCGCTGCGGGTGCGCATCGCGCCACAGCATCCAGGCGCCTCCCCGTCGGCCGGGATGCCCGAGGGTCTATGGGTGGCGATCCGCACGATCGCCCACGCCGCGTTCGGCCGAACTGCCCAGTGACGGTTCTCGCGCCGCCACTCCCCGGCTGCGTCAGCCGCGTGATCCGGGGGTATGATCCAAGTACGACCCCACGGCGTTGGCCCCGGCCCGCCCCCAGGGGTTGTACGTGGGATTCGCGGAACGCAATCGGCGGTCGCAAGACGGCCGCCCCTCCGGTCCGTAGAAAGGTGTCCTACTCCCTGAGAACGGGGCAGTTCTACGTGATTCCACATAACGTCGCCGACGCACCGGATTCGGAACCGTCGATCTCGATCGAGGTCCCCGGCGGCGCTGGGGCTCCGGTCCGTGCCCGCCGGTGCATGCTCTCCCGGCTCAGCGGCCGGCTCGGGGAGACGGAGGCCGAGGACCTCGCGCTGGTCATCAGCGAGCTCGTCACCAACAGCGTCCTCCACGCCGACGTGGGCCCCGACGAGAACGTCACCGTCGAGTGCGCCTCGCTCCCGGGCCGCCTGCGAATCGCGGTCACCGACTCGGGCTCGCACCTCGAACCCCACCTCCGATCGGCCGTGCACCTGGGCACCGGGGGGTACGGACTGCACCTCGTCGAGGCGCTGGCCTCGGACTGGGGCGTCGTTCGCGACGACGCCGGCGCGACGAGCGTGTGGTGCGAGCTCCCGCTCGATCTGACCGACGGGGCGCGATGACGGCCGTCGACCATCCCGTCGAGAGCGCCGCCCCGGTGCGCCCGGTGACGATGCCGCTGCTCGACCGGGTCGCGAGCGGCGTGGTCACGGCCGTTCCCCCGGTCCTGCTCGCGATCGGCATGTGGTTTGGCTGGGCTGGGAACCTGCTCGACTGGAAGGACATCCTCGTGCTCCTGGTCAGCTACGTGGTGATCGGGACCGGGATCACCGTCGGGTACCACCGGCTGCTGACCCATCGCAGCTTCAAGACGAGCCGGCTGTTGCGCGCGGCATTCGCGGCGCTCGGTTCGGCGGCCGCCGAAGGGCCGGTGATCGACTGGGTCGCGACCCACCGCAAGCACCACCAGTTCTCCGACGTCACCGGAGACCCGCACAGCCCGCACGTCGGCCACGGCTCCGGCTGGCGCGGCGCCCTGAGGGGCCTCGCCCACGCCCACATCGGTTGGGTGTTCACAGACATGGAGGTGGCCGACGAGCGGCGCTACGCCAAGGACCTGTTGGCCGACCCGATGATCCGGTTCGTCGACCGGACCTTCGTGCTGTGGGTGGCCGTCGGGCTGGCGTTCTCGTTCGGCCTGGGCGTGGCGCTCACCGGGTCGGCGCTCGGCGGCCTGACCGCACTGCTGTGGGGCGGCGCAGCGCGGATCTTCCTCCTCCACCACGCCACGTTCAGCATCAACTCGCTGTGCCACTTCTTCGGCCGCCACGACTACGAGACCGGCGACGAGTCCCGGAACCTGGCCTGGTTGGCAATCCCGACCTGGGGCGAGGCGTGGCACAACAACCACCACGCCTTCCCGACCTCGTACCGCCACGGCCTGCGCCGCTGGCAGCTGGATCCCTCGGCGGCGGTGATCCGCCTGCTCGAGGCGCTCGGGCTGGCCTGGGACGTGGTGCGGATCGACGACGCCCGCCTGGCCCGCACGGCACCGGCCGGCCGCCCTCGCGCATAGAGACGCACGTCCGCGGGTAAGCTCGCACTCGCGCCGTGCGCGGGAGACGAGCGACAGCGGACCGAGGCGGGAGACAACGGGTGCTCGGAGCCACCCTGATCGCACTTGTGCTCGGACTCGGAGCGGCCGCGGCGAGCACCGCGGCGGCGGACATCTACACCCCGCCGAGCCCGTTGCCCGCCGGCCGGCCCGGCGACGTCATTGCCGCGCAGCCGACGACCGCGTTCGCGCTGCCCGGGATCGCGCTGCCGGCCTCCTTGTGGCTGATCCTGTACCGCTCGACCGACGTCCTCGGCCGGCCGATCGCGGTGAGCGGCACGGTGCTCGTGCCCCGGACGCCGTGGACCGGCCCGGGACCGCGGCCGATCGTCGGCTTCGCCGTCGGGACCCAGGGCCTCGCCGACCGCTGTGCCGCGTCCAAGCAGCTCGCGTCGGGGACCGAGTACGAGTCGCCGAACCTCGCGGCGATGCTCGGGCGGGGCTGGGCGGTCGCGGTCACGGACTACCCCGGCCTCGGTACCCCCGGAACCCACCCGTACGTGGTCGGGCGGACGCTCGGACGCTCGGTGCTCGACTCGATGCGGGCCGCGACGCGGCTTCCGGCCACGGGACTGGACCCACATGCACCAGCGCTCATCTACGGCTACTCCGAGGGCGGTGAGGCGGCCGGATGGGCGCTTCAGCTCCAGCCGACTTACGCGCCCGAGATTCCACTGCGTGGCGGGGCGGTCGGCGCCGCGCCGGCCAACTTCTTCGGCGAGCTCGACTTCCTCTCGCAGGGGATCGGGAACAACTTCGCGTTCCTGATGATCTATGCGGCCGTCGGCTTCGACGCCGCATACCCGGAGCTGCACCTCGACAGCTATCTCAACGCGGCCGGCCGGGACGCGGTCGCCGCCAACGAGAACTCGTGCATCGAGGACGCGATCGCCCGCGGCCTGCTCGCCCCCCGGCAGATCTCGCACTACGTCACCTCGGACCCGCTCACCCAGCCGGACTGGCGCGCGCGGCTGGCCGAGAACAACCTCGGCACGATCGCCCCGCGCGTCCCGGTGATCCTCGGCCGTGCTCGCCAGGATGAGGCGATCGCGCCACAGCTCACGCTCGACCTCTACCACGAGTGGTGTGCGCTCGGCGTCGACGCACGATTCGACGACATGCCGCTCGGCGACCATCTGTCCGGCGGGTTCGAGTTCGCGCCGACCGGCGAGCAGTTCCTCGCCGACCGGCTCGCGGGCGTCCCCCTCCCCCGCGCCCCTGACTGCCCGGCCGGCTGAGCCTGCGCCTCATCGTCAACGCTGACGACTTCGGGTACGCGCACGGGGTCAGCGCGGGGATCGTCGAGGCCCACACAACCGGGATCATCACCAGCACGAGCCTGATGGTCGACCGGCCCGGCGCCGCCGGCGCCACTGCCCTCGCCCGGCAGCACCCCGCCCTCGCGGTGGGCCTCCACCTCGACGCCGATGACGTCGACCTCGACGACCCGCGGGCGGCCGAGCGGGCCTTCGAGCGGCAGCTCGCCCGGTTCAGGGCGCTCCTCGGCCGCGATCCGACCCACGTCGACTCCCATCACCACGTCCACCGACCGGCGGCGCGCCTGGCCGTGATCACGCGACTTGCTGCGCCGCTCGGGATTCCCGTCCGCTTCGACGGGCGGGTCGCTCACCTCGACGGGTTCCACGGCCGCGGGTCCGACGGGACGGCGGCCCCGGGCCGGATCACTCCCCAGGCCCTGCTCGCGGTCGTCGGGCAGGGCACGGAGCATGGGTGGTGCGAGCTCGGCTGCCACCCCGGCCGGGTGAGCAATGACCTCCGCTCCGGCTACGAGACCGAACGGGAGACCGAGCTCGCGACGCTGACCACGCCCGGCCTGCGCGAGGAGCTCGCCGCTCGAGGGATCGAACTCACGTCGTTCGCCGAGGTCCCGACGGCGAGCGGCTAGGTCGGGGGTCAGCTCCCGGCGTCGAAGTCGGGCAGGACGACCGACCCGTCCTCGGCAAGGGTGAAGCCGGGGTTGTGGGCGATCTCCCAGACGTGGCCGTCGGGGTCCGTGAACACCGCGGCATAGCCGCCGTAGAACGTCTCAGAGGCCGGCCGGGTGACCCGGGCGCCGGCGGCCTCGGCAGCGGCGGTGATCGCGTCGACCTCATCGCGCGAGCGGACGTTGTGAGCGAGCACGATGCCGTCGAACCCGCCGCGGCCGTCGTCCGCGATCCCGCAGTCGGCGGCGAGCTTGTCCCTTCCCCAGAGCACCACGACGACGCCCCCGGAGCGGAAGAACACCGTCTCCTGGACCTCCTGGCCCTCCCACCCGAGCGCGGCGTAGAACGCCTTCGCGGCGGTGAGATCACCGACCCCGAGCGTGATCAGGCTGACCCGGTTCTCCACGGCTCGAGCCTATCGCTCATCGCCCGCCGTCCCCCACGAGCGCGACGCTGCGTGCCTCGAGCTCGGCCCGGGCTGCGGGGTCGTAGGCCTGCGGGAGAGCCTGCGCGGGAGCGGTGCGGTCGAAGAACGCGCCGGTCGTCGGTCCGAGGCCCGGATCACTGACCAGCCGGTCGGTGGCCGCGACCCCCGCCTCGAGCGTGTCGCTGCTGCGGCCGATCTCTCGGAGCACGATCTTCGTCGGCATGTAGGTCGAGGGGTGAAGGCTGTTGACGGTGACCTCGGAGGCGGGCAGCCGCTCAGCGAGGGTGAAGCCGGACATGATCTGGGCCAGCTTGCTCTGCCCGTAGGCCCGCGGGCCGGAGTAGCCGCGCCGAAGCATCAGGTCGTCGAAGTCGATCGGCGCCTGACCGATCGACGCGACGTTGACGATCCGGGCCGGTGCCGAGGAGCGCAGGAGGAGGAGCAGCTCACGGGTGAGCAGAAACCCGGCGAGGTAGTTGACGGCGAAGCGGAGTTCGTACCCGTCGGCGCTCTCGCGGCGCTCGCGCCCGTCCGGCTCCCCCGACCCGATGCCGGCGTTCGAGACGAGCACGTCGAGGCGGTCGACAGATCTGCGCACGGTGGCGGCGAGCTCGCGGACCTGCGCGAGCGCGGAGAGGTCGGCGAGCACGGTCCGCGGCCGCTCGATTCCGTGTCGCGCCGCAAGCTCGGCGGCGAGAACCTCGAGCCGGCCGGGGTCACGGCCGTGGAGCACGAGCGCATCCCCGCGGGCGGCGAGGCGGTCGGCCAGTGCTCGTCCGAGGCCGTCGGTGGCGCCGGTGATCAGGACGGTGCGGGGTTCAGGGGGCATGGGCTCCGGGGACGTGGACGGGATCCCTCCCGTCCTACCCCGGATCGCGCCCGCTGTCAACGGCGCGCGGGTGCCAGGCGGCGTCGTCCAGGTGCGCCGGCGCTCACACGCCGAGCCGCGCCGGACGACGGCGCGGGTGCCGACGCGGTTCGGTGCGGTGGCTGACGAGCATCCGGGCCACGCCACGCAGGTCCCCGAGCGCTGTCGAGACGATGCGCACCCGGGAGTCGGGATCCTCGATCCACTCCACCGGCACCTCGTGGATCCGCATCCCGCGGCGCTCGGCGAGGACGAGCAGCTCGGTGTCGAAGAACCAACCCTCGTCGCGGATCTCCGGCAGCAGCGCGGCGACCGCGTCGGCACGGACCGCCTTGAAGCCGCACTGGGCATCGGTGAACCCAGCGTGGAGCGCGACGGTCAGCAGGTGGTTGTAGGCCCGGGAGATGAGCTCCCGCTTGACCCCGCGGGTGATGCGGGCTTCGGGAGCGAGCCGACTCCCGATCGCGACCTCGCTGTGGCCCGACAGCAGCGGCGCGACGAGCGGCGTGAGCGCATGGAGGTCGGTTGAGAGGTCGACGTCCGTGTAGGCCACGACCCGAGCCGCGCTCCGGGACCACGCGGCGCGGAGCGCCCGGCCACGGCCACGCTGGGCGAGCCGGAGGACCCGCACGCCGGACACCGTCTCGGCGAGCCGGCCGGCGACCTCGCCGGTGAGGTCCGTGCTCCCGTTGTCGGCGATCACGATCCGGAAGGTGAACGGGAACTCGTAGGACAGGAAGTGGTGGAGGCGGTGGACCGAGCGGGCGAGCACGTGCTCCTCGTTCAGCACCGGGACGACGATCTCGACGTCGACCGTGTCCTCGAGGCGATGGATGAGGATCTCGCGACCGGCCCCGCTCGGCTCGCTGGGGGTGAGCGCTGTGGGAGCCATGGCGGGAGCATCCGCCGCCGCCGACAGAGGAACGTGAGAGCGCGGGCAGGATTGGCGAAGAACCGCGCCACCACAGCGCCCCGCCGAGCAAGCGGCGAGGCGCCGCGGCAACGCGGCTCGGCCATCCCCCCGGTGGTCAGCCGGCGCGCACGACGTGCCAGGTCCCGCCGAAGCTGATGATCCCCTCGCCCGCCGCCTTGCCCTTGGAGACATCAGGGGCGAAGCGGTAGAGCGGGTGACCGCCGAGGGTGAGCTGGAGCGTGCGGCCCCGGTGCCACACGCCGAGCCGGCCCTTGACGCCGTGCGCGACGGTGAGATGGCGTGAACTGGAGACGGTGACCGGCGGCCACACATCGAGGCAGAGGGGGACCGCGGCGCAAAGCGGGTGTCGTGGGCTGTCGCCGCTCAGGGTGTAGACCGCAAAGCCGTGCGCGGTGACCGTGATCGCCTCGTGGCGGGTGACTCTGTGGGTGTTCGTGACCGCCGCCCTCGGGGCGACCTTCAGCGCGACGACCTTGGCCAACGCGACCGCGGCGGGGGCGAGCGCGGCGACCGCGGCGAGGACGAGGACCGCCCGCAGCGGGCGGCGTAGCGGGAATGTCTGACGCATGGTCTCTCCTTCGGTACTCAGCTGACGGTGAGGGTGCCCTGCATGCCGGCCTGTCGGTGACCCGGGACCGTGCAGAAGTACGTGTAGGTGCCGGGCTTCAGAGCGACGCTGAGCGTCTTCGTTCCGCCCTGGAAGGTCGGCGTCGCCCCAACGACGGTTCCGTTCGGTCCCGAGATGGTGAAGTTGTGGGGCAGCGGTGCCTGGTTGGTGAATGCGATCTTCACGTGACCGGCCGCCGCGTGCAGCGACTTCGTGCTGAACGCGAGGGCGCCACCGGGATCGGCCGAGATCGCAACCGATCCACCGCCGGCCGGGGCCTTCGCCGCCGCCGAGGAGGACGTGGCCGGCGCCGCCGCCGCGCTGCTCGTCGCGGCACTCGCCGACGAGGAGGACGTGGCCGGTGCGGCGCTGCTGCTCGATGAACTCGATCCGCCGCACCCTGCGAGGGCGAGGCCGGCGGCCGCCGCCATCGCTCCGAACAATCCCGCTCGTGTCATGTCGCTGCCTCTCTGTTGCCTGACTGTGGTCTGTCTGCCCGGGACGGGCCATTACAGGGTAGGGACGCCGGCCCTGGCGGATTCCTTCCCGGGCCGCCGCTCTTATGCTGCGGCGGAGCCGATGCCGGACCACCACGAGCTCGATCCCGCTTCCCTCGGAGACCACCTCGACCGCCTGTACCGCGCCGCATGGTTCATGTGCGGCTCCCGGGAGGAGGCGGAGGATCTCGTCCAGGAGACATTCGAGCGGGTTCTGCGCCGCCCCCGGCTGCTCCGCGCGGAGGACGATCTCGGCTACCTGCTCCGCGTGCTGCGCAACACCTTCATCACCCAGCGCCGGACGGCGGCCCGACGGCCACGGACCACACCGATGCCCGAGGACACCGAGCCGATGGCCGACCCCGCCACGAGTGACCCCGCGGCCCAGCTCGATCGGCGCCGGCTGATGGAGGCGATCGCCTCGCTCCCCGACGACTTCCGAGATGCGCTCGTCGCCGTCGACGTCGCCGGGCTCTCCTACCGCGAGGCGGCCCGGGCGCTGCGCACCCGCGAGGCGACGATCACCTCACGTCTGCACCGGGCGCGGCAGCGCGTCGCCACCGCACTGCGCGAGGACGACGCCGGCGCGGGCGAGCGACCCGGCAGTGGGCACTCCGAGGGCGACGGGCGCTAGGCCGCCCGCCAACCGGCGAGCCGCTGAAGGTCGGCCGCCCCGACCCCGGCGGCGGACAGCACGCACGTGTGCCCGTCACGGCGCCAGGTGACGACCGTTCGTCCGCCTTCGCGCAGCGTGCGCAGGACGTAGCCGTTGAGGGTCCGGGTCCGTGCGCTCGGCTCGCGCAGGACGGCCCCGTCGACGATCGAGTAGGTGACACTCCGTCCCGCACTGTCGTAGTACACGGTGAACACTCGTCGGCCGCCGAGCGTGTCGACCCGCGACCCGGTCGCCCGCCAGCCGAGTGAGCGGGTCCAGTTCGGGAAGTACAGATCGACGTTTCCGGGGCTGAGCCGCGCACCGGGATCGCCGGGGTCCGGGCTCGGTGCACCGAGCACGGGACCACGTGCCCACAGCGCTGCCGCCTGCGAGACCGAAGGGCCGCCGGGCGTACCGGCGGGGAGGATCAGCAGAGCGAGGATCACCGCGGCGGCAGCCACGAGGCCACCGATGAGCACCCCGGAGGTGCCGAGCGCCCGGCGGCGCGCCCCGGGGCGGTCCCGCTGCGCCTCGAGGCGGTGGCGGAGCCCGCTCGGCGCGGTCTGGTCGATGGCGACCGCACGCACCGCACCGACCGCGGCGCGCTCACGCTCCAACAGTCGGCTGAGCTCCGGCGACCCGGCGACCCACTCCTCCACCCCACGGCGCCGCGAGGACGGGAGCGACCCGTCGGCCAGGGCTGAGAGGTCGGCGAGCTGGGCGGAGCTCAGCGAGGACTGATCATCGTGCGAGGACATGGGTCGATCGGGTCTCTTCTCACCCCCAGGGTAACCCCGCGGCACGCGGACGGACCTCCATCAGGAGCGGTCGACCTTCGCGCCGCTCGGATTGAGGACGTACCAGTCGGCGCCGAAGCTCTTGACTCCCTCGCCGTAGGCGTCGCCGGCGTCCCCGTCCTTGGCGTAGGTGTAGAGCGGATGGCCGGCGAAGGTCGCCTGGACCGTGCCGTCGGCGCGCGTGATCGTGCCGAGACGGGCGGCCGGGAGGCCGCTCCCGCTGGGGTGACCGAGAACCGGCGGCCAGACCTTGGCGCACGTCCCCGTGCACGTGCTCGCCGCGCCGTGGTCGGCCTCGAACAGGTAGACGGTCATGTGCCGACCACCAGTGGCGACGATCGCGCCGAGCTTGCCGTGCTTGACGGTGAGGACGACCGGTTTGGCCGTCGCGGCCATGCTGCTCGTGGCGGTCGTCGTGGTGGCCACGGCCGCCGCAGCACCCCCGCCGTACGGGGAGGCTCCGGCCGAGGCCGAGGCCGAGGCCGAACTGTTGGTGCTGCTGCTGGACCCGCAACCGGCAAGCAGCGCGAGCGCGGCGAGCGACGGAACGGCGAAGCGAAGTGGCGTCATCTGGCCTCCGTGAGGGTTGGTATGCCCCTCCAGACGCCGGCCGGGGGCGGATCCTTCCCCAAACGACCCGCCGGCGCGGCTGACCCGACTGCTCGGCCGGCGGCGAGATCAGGCGGGGGCCGAGCGTCCCGGCTCGGGCGCCGGGCCCCAGATGAACTGACCCACCTGCGTGAGTTCGAACAGCCGTCCGACGGCGGGAGCGAGGTCCGGCTCGAGCGCGAAGTCCCAGCCCTCTCGGACGGCGCGGGTGTGGGCATCGAGGACCGCGCCGAGCCCGGAGCTGTCCATGAAGGCCAGCCGCGAGAGGTCGAGGCGGACGGCAGCACCGCCGAGCCGCAGCTGCTCGAGTCGGCTGCGCAGCCGGTCCACGACCGAGAGGTCGAGCTCACCGAGTGGCGTGAGCCGGACGGTCCCGTCGGGAAGGAGGGTCTGCTCGAGGCGGAAGTCGATGACGGGCCCGGTCACAGGTGCGCAGCTTACGCCGGTCCGGTGGAGCCGTGCACGTCGCTCTGCGAGACTCTGCGCTCGATGCCAGGGATCCCACCCACGATGCGACGGGCACTCCTCCTCGCCATCCTGCTCGCGCTCGGCGTCGCCGGCTGCGGGGAGGCTCGCCAGCTCCCCGCCCAGAGCACCGAAGCACCCGTGGCCGCGGTGGCCGGCGGAGCGCCCCGGCACATCGCGGTGATCGTGATGGAGAACGAGGAGTTCGACGCCATCCTCGGGTCCAGCTCGACGCCGTACATCAACAGGCTCGCCCGCACCGGCGCCCTCGCGGAGCGGATGTTCGGCGTCGCCCACCCATCGTTGCCGAACTACCTCGCGCTCACCGGCGGCTCCACGGCCGGGATCACCGACGACTGCACCAACTGCCATGTCCACGGCGCCGGACTGGCCGGTCAGCTCGCCGGCGCGGGGCTCAGCTGGCGGGCGTACATGGAGGACCTCCCCTACCCGTGCTTCACCGGGGCGGAGGCCGGCAACTACGCCAAGAGGCACGACCCGTTCATGTACTACGACGCCGTACGCCGCCAGCCCTCGCAATGCCACCAGATCGTGCCGTTCACGCGGCTCGCCCGGGACGAGCACTCACGCACCCTCCCCCGCTTCATCTGGATCACCCCGAACCTGTGTCACGACATGCACGACTGCGACACTGCGACGGGCGACCGCTGGCTCGCGGGCCACGTCCCGGCGCTGCTGCGAGCGCTCGGACCTCGCGGGCTGCTGATCCTCACCTTCGACGAGGGTACGAGCGACAACGGCTGCTGCCGGCTGGCGCACGGCGGCCACATCGTCACCATCCTCGCCGGGGGGCTGGCGCGTCCCGGCGGTCGGCTCAGCACTCCGGTCGACCACTACTCGACGCTCCGGACGATTGAGGATCTGTTCGGACTCCCCCGGCGCGGTGCGGCGGCCTGCCGGTGCACTCCATCACTCGCCGGCCTGCTGCGACGCTGACGCCCCGATCCGCCGCGGCGGCGGACCGCGCTCCCTCAGGGGGCGCGGATCGGCTCGGGCTCCGAGACGCCCTCGACGGCGAGCGTCGGGCCGAAGGAGATCCGCATCAGCGCCCCGCCGCCGTCGGCGTTGGAGGCCTCGACGAAGCCGCCGTGGGCCTCGGCCGCCTGGCGGACGATGGCCAGGCCGAGCCCAGAGCCGGGCTTGGAGCGGGCGGAGCGCGCCCGATGGAACCGATCGAAGACGAACCGAAGGTCCTCGGCGCTGAAGCCCGGCCCGTGATCACGCACCGCGAGCACGCCGTCGGCGAGGGTGACGTCGATCCGGCCGTCGGGTGGGCTCCACTTGGCCGCGTTGTCGAGCAGGTTCGCGATCGCCCGGGCGATCCGGTCACCCTCCCCGTTGACGAGTGTGGGCGCGAGCTCGGAGTGGACCGTGAGCCCGGGCCCGCGCCGGCGGACCTTGGCGATCGCGTCTTCGGTGATCTGGTCGATCCGGATGTCGCCACGTGATGCGCCGGCCTTCGTGCCCCGAGCGAGCTCGACGACGTCCGCGACGAGCGATGTGAGCTCGTCGAGCTCGTCGATCATGTCCCGGCGCAGGGCGTCGCGGTCCTCGGGTGAGAGCAGCGCCTCGTCGCGCATCAGCTGGAGGTTCGCCCGCACGGAGGCGATCGGTGTGCGCAGCTCGTGCGAGGCGTCGGCGACGAGATTGCGCTGCGAGGCGATCGAGGCCTCGAGCGCGTCGAGCGTGGTGTTGAAGGTACGGCCGAGCCGGGCCAGTTCGTCGCCACCCGAGACCTCGATCCGGTCCTGCTCGATCCGCTCGGGGTTGGCCGCGATGGCCTCGGTCTGGGCGGTGAACCGGGAGATCGGCGACAGCGCCGTGCGGGCGACGAGCACCCCGAGCAGGGCGGCCAGGGCGATTCCCGCGGCGGCGATCCCGAGCAGGAGCAGGAGCTCGTGCGACAACGTCCGGTCGACGTCGGCGAGCGGCAGCGCGACGGCGACCGCGCCGTCGGAGCCGATGCCACGCACGAATACCCGCAGGTGGGTGCCCGATACCTCCGCGTCGGTGAGGTACTCGCCGGTCCCGGTGGCCGCGAGCTTGCGCATCCGGCTGTCGACGGGGATCTTCTTGATCTGGCTCGGGGGGACGTACACGCCGCCGTTGCGGTAGACGAGCGTGACGATGCCGGTCGCACCACCGAACGCGCCGCGCTGGCGGTCGAGCCGCAGCCCCTCGTCGCCCTGTCCCGGCGGTTCCCCACCGGCGAAGAACGGGGCCGCGCCCTGCCCGCCGGACTGGACGATCCCCTGCCCGGGGCCGCCAGGCGCGCCGGGTGCCCCGGTACCCGGTCCGCCGTCGCCGTGGATGATGCGGTCGGCGAGGCCGCGCAGGTTGGCTTCGACCTGCCCGCGCAGGTCGTTGCGGGTCCCGGCGTAGGCCACGACGGCAACCGCGAGCACCGCCAGGGCGACCGCGAGGCCCGCGGCGAACGCCAGGCGGGCGCGCAGGGTCACCCCGTCACCCCGGCTCCCTCCGGCTCGCGCAGGGCATATCCGACGCCGCGCACGGTGTGGATCACCGAGTGCGCGCCGGCGATTTCGAGCTTGCGTCGCAGGTATCCGATGTACACGCGGAGCGCGTTCGAGGACGGCCCGAAGTCGTAACCCCACACCCGGTCGTAGATCAGGCTGTGCGGAAGCACCCGCCGCGGGTTGAGCATCAGCAGCTCGAGCAGCTGGTATTCGGTCCGGGTGAGCTCCACGAACGTCTCGCCGACGTTGACCCCGTGGCGGGCGGAGTCGAGCCGGAGCTCCTCGAAGCTGAGGCTCCCCCCGGAGTCGACCTCACCGCCGGCGCGACGGAGCAGCGCCCGCACGCGGGCCTTCAGCTCGTCGATGTCGAACGGCTTGACGAGATAGTCGTCGGCCCCGGCGTCGAGCCCGTCGATCCGGTCCGAGACGGCGTCGCGAGCGGTGAGCATCAGGACCGGGACGCGGTTTCCCTCGCGCCGGATCAGCCGGCAGACGTCGAGGCCGTCGATGTCCGGCAGACCGATGTCGAGCACGACCGCATCGGGGGCCGCGGACGCGACCTGGGCCAGTGCGTCGGCCCCGCTCTCGGCGAGCTGGATCTCGTACCCGGACAGCGACAGGGTGCGGCGCAGGACGTCGCGGAGCGCGCGGTCATCATCGACGACAAGCAGTCTCATGGTCTGGATTGTGGCGCGCGCGACGGCCGGCGTGGGGGAACTCCTACGGAGGACTTACTCGGCGGCGGCCTCGGTGCTCGCAGCGCGGCGCTCGCGCAGCACGGTTCCGAGGATCCCGTTGACGAACCCGGGCGCCTCGGCGCCGCAGAACCGCTTCGCGGTCTCGACCGCCTCGTCGATCGCGCCCTCGGCCGGGATCGTCTGGTCACCCGGCAGCTCGGCAGCGTGGAGCATCTCGGCGAGCGCGACGCGCAGGATCGCGCGCTCGAGCGGGGCGATCCGGTCGAGCGTCCAGCCGGTCGCGTTGGCCGCGATCAGCTCGTCGAGCTCGGGGCGATGGCGGCCGACGAGCTCGGCCAGCGCCCGGGTGAACGGCGGAACGTCCCGCGGGAAGGTGTCGGCGAGCGGGCGGGCGAGGAGGTCGCTCTGATACAGGGCCCAGATCGCGGCGCGCCGCTGCTCGGACCTACGCACGCGAGACGTACTCGCCGGTGCGCGTGTCCACGCGGACGACGTCGCCGACGTCGATGAACAGCGGCACCTGGATCCGCGTCCCGGTCTCGAGCACCGCGGGCTTGTTGCCGCCCCCCGAGGCGGTGTCGCCGCGCAGCCCCGGCTCGGTCTGGGCGATCGCGAGATCGAGCGCGCTCGGGAGCTGGACGTCGGCCGGCTGATCGTCGATGTAGAGCAACTCGACCTCGTCGGACTCGCGCATGAAGCGCAACGGGTCGGCGAGCGTCGACTCCGGGATCGTGAGCTGCTCGTAGGTCTCGGCGTCCATGAAGTGCGCGTCGGTCCCGTCCTTGTAGAGGAACTGCATCCGGCGGACCTCGGTGCGGACGGGGCGGAACTTCTCCCCGGCGCGGAAGGTCCGGTCGATCACGGCGCCGTCGCTCGCCCGCCGCAACTTCGTCCGCACGAACGCACCGCCCTTGCCGGGCTTGACGTGCTGGAAGTCGACGATCTTGAAGATCGTGCCGTCGACGTCGATGTGGGAGCCGTTGCGGAACTGGTTGGTCGAGATCACTGCGCGCGGGAGGTTAGCGAGCCCCCCACCGGCTACTCGACGACCCGCAGGTCCTTGTCGATCCCGGTGAGGATCTCGCAGCCGCGGTCGGTGACGACGACGAGGTCCTCGATCCGCACCCCGAACTCCCCCGGCAGGTAGATCCCCGGCTCGACGGTGACGATGTTCCCGGACTCGAGCGTGTCCTCCGAGCGCTGCGAGAGCCGTGGGGCCTCGTGCACCTCGATCCCGACGCCGTGACCGAGGCCGTGGCCGTAGTGCTCGCCGTGGCCGGCCGCGACGATCGTGTTGCGGGCGAGCGCGTCGACCTCACGGCCGTCGGCGCCCGCCCGGACCGCCTCGAGCCCAGTCAGCTGGGCCGAGCGGACGATCGCGTAGACGGCCTCGGCCTCCTCCCCGACCGGTCCGGTGGCCACGGTGCGGGTGCAGTCCGAGCAGTAGCCGTCGAGCTCGGCACCCCAGTCGATCACCACCAGCTGCCCGGACTCGACCGTGACATCGCGCGGTTGCGCGTGCGGGAGCGCGCCGTGGGGGCCGGCGGCGACGATCGTGTCGAACGTCGGTCCCTTCGCACCGAGGTCCCGCATGTGGTTCTCCAGGGCGATCGCGAGCTCGCGCTCGGTGCGGCCGATGAGCCCCTCGGCGAGCAGCCGCCCGAGCGCCTGATCGGCCAGCTCGGCCGCGCGACGGATCGCCGCGACCTCCTCGGGGCTCTTCACCGCCCGCAGTCGCTCGACCAGGCCGCCGGTGGGCACGAGCTCGATCCGATCATCGAGGATCCCGCGAACGCGCTCGTGGACCGCGACGGACATGTTGGCGGCCTCGAAGCCGAGCCGCACGGGGCCGTCCGGGAGCGCGTCCTGGACCCCGTGGAGCAGGTCCTGGGCGGCCTGCCGGCGTTCGAACCCGCCGTCGACCTCCTCGGCGGCCTGCTCGACGTAGCGGAAGTCGGTGATGAACACTCGGGTCTCGGCGCCGATCACGGCGAGGCCGTTGGAGCCGGTGTAGCCCGTGAGGTAGCGCACGTTCGGGCTCGCCGTCACGAGCAGCGCGTCGATCTCGGCCTCGGGCAGGCGCTCCGCGAGCCGGTCGGCCCGGCCGGCCGTGTTCACTCGCTCACTCACCGTCGGACCCCAGCTCGTCCTGGACGATGTCGAGCGCCTCGTCGTAGCCCTCGATCCCGCGGCCGGCCACCCGGCCGACACACAGGCCGGTGAGCACCGAGTGACGGCGCCACTCCTCGCGGGCGTCGACGTCGGAGATGTGGACCTCGACCGCGGGCAGCGCGGCGAGCTCGAGCGCATCGTGGATCGCCCACGCGTAGTGGGTCCAGGCGCCCGGATTGAGGATGATCGCGTCGGCCAGCCCGTCGAGGCGGTGGAGGTGCTCGACGAAGTCGCCCTCGTGGTTGGTCTGGAAGAACCGCGTGACGAGGCCGCGGGACTCGGCGGCCTCAGTGATCCGGCGCTCGAGGTCGGGCAGCGTCAGCGTCCCGTAGTGGTCCGCGTCGCGGCGGCCGAGCTGGTCGAGGTTGACGCCGTGCATCACCTCGACGCGGTTGCGGCTGACGTTCACGGGCGCAACTCTCGCACGGCGCCGACGAGATCGCCAGCCGCCACCTCGCAACCGTGGCGGGGGTGGCCGGGCCCGTCGAGCAGGACGAACGGAGTCGGCCCTTCGCCGATCCGCTTCTTGTCCCGCCGGGTGGCCATCACGACCGCATCGAGGTCGACCTCGGTGTCGATCCGCACCGGCAGCCCCCGGCCGGCGAGCAGCGCCTCGACCTCGCCCCGCAGCGCGTCCTGCCCGGACAGCCGCAGCGCAGCGAGCAACCCGAGGCCCACCGCCTCCCCGTGGCGGTAGCGGACGTACCCGGTGATCGTCTCAATCGCGTGGGCCACCGTATGGCCGAGATTGAGCACCTGCCGCCGGCCGCCGTCGCGCTCGTCCTCGGCGACGACGCGGAGCTTGGTGAGCGCGCAGGCGGAGATCACGGCGGGATCGGCGGGGTCGGCGCCGGCGGCGACCCGCTCCCACAGCTCACCCCCGGCGATCAGAGCGGTCTTCACCACCTCGGCGTAGCCGGCGGCGACCTCGGCCTCCGGCAGCGAGGCGAGGGTGGCGGGATCGACGATCACCGCCGCCGGCTGGTGGTACGCCCCGACGTAGTTCTTGGCCTCGGGGAGGTCCACCCCGGTCTTGCCGCCGTACGCCGAGTCGACCTGCGCGACGAGGGTCGTCGGAACCTGGACGACCGGAACCCCGCGCTGGTACGTCGCGGCGCAGAATCCTCCGAGGTCGCCGACCACACCGCCGCCGAGCGCCACGACGACGTCGCGGCGGGTGAGGCCCGCGCGAGCGAGCTCGGTCCACACGATCTCGGCGTGGGCCACGGTCTTCGAGGCCTCGCCGGGCATCACCACCACGCGGCCGGTGAGCGGCTCGAGCGCCTCGCCGTAATGCCGGCCGGCGTTGCCGTCGGTGACGAGGAACCGGCGGCCCTCGACGGTGGCGGGCCAGAAGCGGTGCGTGGTGAGAAGACCCTCGGCGAGGAAGACGGGGTAGTCGCCCGACGCGCTCGCCGCCCACAGGACCCTCGTCCCGGCGGGTGCGGCCGCAACCGCACGGAGAACGTCGGGGACCTGGAGCGTCCGCGTCGCGGGGACGACGACGTCGGCGATCGCGGCGTAGATCGGCTCGCGCTCGGCGCGGAGCGCGGCGAACGCGTCTCGATCGCGCGCAAGCGGGCGCCGGGCATCGCCCCCGACCCGCCGCCACGCCGTCTCGGCGTCCACGTCGATCCACACGGTGGTGTGGGGCTCCAGCGCCCGACGGACTGCCTCGGAGGAGGCGGTGCCGCCCCCGAGGGCGACGACCTCGACGTCGGGGTCGGCGAGAATCTCGAGCGCGATCCGCTCCTCGGCTGCGCGGAACCCGGCCTCGCCGACGGCCGCGAACAGCTCCTGTGGCGTCCGCCCCTCTCGGGACTCGATCTCATGGTCGAGATCGACGGCCGCCGGGCCGGCGAGGGCCCGCGCCGCGGTCGTCTTGCCGGCGCCCATGAAGCCGATCAGGACGGTCTTCGTCATGTCTCGGGTCGTGCGGCGCAGCGCACGCGAGCTACAGGGCCGGCTGCACGGCCGCGATCGCCGGCAGCCCGAGCCGCTCGCGGTAGGCGTCGACGGCGGCGTGGACGTCATCGATGTGGTCGCCGCCGAACTTGCGTCGGTAGGCGTCGGCGAGCACGAACGCGACCATCGCCTCACCGACGACCCCGGCGGCGGGCACGGTGCAGGAATCCGTGCGCTCCCGCAGGGCCTCGGCCGGCTCGTGGGTGGAGATGTCGACCGAGCGCAGCGGCTTGGTGAGCGTCGGCAACGGCTTCATCGCCCCGCGCACGATCAGCGGAGCACCGGTCGTCATACCGCCCTCGAGGCCCCCGGCCCGGTTCGTCGGACGGTGGAAGCCGCGCTCCTCGTCGTAGAAGATCTCGTCGTGGGCCTGCGAGCCCGGCAGCCCCGCGACCTCCCAGGCATCCCCGAGCGAGACGGCCTTCATGGCCTGGATCGAGAGGATCGCCTGGCCGAGCCGGCCGTCGAGCCGCTCCTGCCAGGACACATGGGAACCGAGGCCGGGCACGAGCCCGAAGGCGACAACCTCGAACACCCCGCCGAGGGACTCGTTGGCCTTGCGGAGCCGGTTGATCTCGGCCACCATCGCACGGGAGACCTCGGGGTCGAGGCAGCGCACGGGCGACTCGTCGACCTCGTCGAAGTCCTCCACCGTCAGCTCGGAACGTGGCGGGGCCTGAACACCGGTGATCTGGATCACGTGCGAGCGGACCTGGACGCCGAGCTCGGCGAGGAACGCCTTGGCGATGGCGCCGCCGGCCACGCGCGCCGCGGTCTCGCGCGCGCTCGCGCGCTCGAGCACGTTGCGGACGTCGGTGAGGTTGTACTTCTGGGTGCCGACGAGGTCGGCGTGGCCCGGCCGGGGCAGGTGCACCTCGGGCACGTCGGCCTCGACCGGCCAGGGATTCATCCGCTCCTCCCAGTTGGCGTAGTCGCGGTTGCCCACGACCAGCGCGATCGGGGAGCCCAGCGTCCGCCCGTGGCGCACGCCCGCGGTCACCTCGACGCGGTCGCGCTCGATCTTCATCCGGCCACCACGGCCGTGGCCGAGCTGGCGCCGTGCGAGGTCGCGGTCGAGCCGCTCGCGGTCGAGCCGCAGCCCGGCGGGCATGCCCTGGACGATGCAGGTCAGTCCCGGGCCGTGGGATTCACCGGCAGTGGTCAGATCGAGCATCACGGCCCCAAGCTTACGAGGCGTGCGGGTTCGCGGACCGCCGCGGGCGCGGGGCCTGTGCCGGACCGCAGCTCAGTAGCGGCCGGCGACGTCGATCGTCGATGTCCCGTGCCCGCGCGCCAGCAGCTGGAGCTTGAGCGTCACCGTGAGATGTCGGAGCCGATGAAGCTGACGCTCGATATTCGTCGGAACGCTCACCCGAAGGCGCACTCGGCCATCCGGGACGCTGCGGATCGTGCCGCGACCGATGACCACGCTCGACGCCCGGCCAACCCGGAGATGAGCCTGCTTCGCGGTCGCCCGCGGGATCGTCAGGGTGACGATTCCCGAGGCGGCATCGTTGCTCGTGACCCAGAACAGGAGCCCGTGGCGGAGGATCGTGGCGAGACCCTGCGGGACGAGCGACACGCGCGGTCGGAACGGCGGGGGTCCGGGGGTGGTCGTCCGCGTCGTGGTCGTCGTGGTCGTGGTGGTGGTCGTGGTCGAGCCCGTCGGCCCGAGCACGACGATCTGCTGGGAGACGGTGGCCAGGTTCCCGCCGCGGTCGACGACGACGAGCTTCACCGTGTAGGTGCCGCCCGTGGAGTACACGTGGGTGACGCTCGGGCCGGTGCCCCCGGTTCCGTCGCCGAAGCTCCAGAAGTAGTCCGCCCGCGGCACGATCAGCGTCGAGACCGTCGTGGAGCCGTCGAACTGGACGAGGTCGCCACGGTTGACCGCGCTCGGCACGACGAACGTCGGCGCCAGCGCCACCGTCGGGGTGCAGCCGAGGGCATTCGGGTCGCTCTCCATCGCGCCGGCGTTGTTGAACTCGCGCTGGAGCAGGTAGGAACCGCCGCCGACGCTCACCACGTCGAGGCTGCTGCCGAGCGGGACGCAGCCGTTGTCGTTCACCTCGGAGCCGTCGGAGCCGATCCAGCCGTTGAGGCCAGGGTCGGTGAGCGTGGCGATGTGCGCCTGACTCAGCGGGCTGATCAGCCGCACCGCGGCATCGTGGGCGAGCTGGGCCGGCGGCGGCGGCGACGGGACCGGCGGGGCGTCAGGCTCATCGCAGGCGGTGAAGGCGACCCACGGCACGACGACGTAGGCCAGGCCACCCGCGGTCATCCCGTGGTAGGAGCAGAACCGGGCCGACGCGGTGCTGTTCGCCGAGCACATGTGACCCGCGGAATCCGCGCAGACGACGACCCCTGGCGGGAGCAGGACCGTGATCACCGGCGTATAGCCCGCCTTCACGTGATTGCTGAGCACGCTCTGGCTCGTGCTGGCCAGCTCCTGCCGGACGTCGGCGTCGGTGATGCAGCGATCGTTGGTGAAGGGGTTGATCGAGCCGTCGGAGAAGATGTAGTACGGCGTGACACCGGTCGGTGTGCAGGTGTTGGCGGGGTAGTCGTGACCGGCCGAAGACGTATTCGCATCGGGGTAGTCGCAGGTGAAGCCCCCGGCGGTGCCGAGGTCGATGCAGCCGCCGCCGTAGACCGAGTTGTTGCCCGCCCGCCCAGTCGGGTCGCGGTACTGCGGGGTGACGGCGTACGGCGAGGAGAGGGTGCCGCTTCCGTCGGCGACGTTGCGCAGGAACTGCTGTTCCTCCTGGCGGGTCGACTCCCAGTAGCGGCGTTGGGGAGTGCCGAGGTCCCAGGTGAGGGCGAAGGTCTCGTTGGCGTGGACGACGTTGCCCCCGCGCCAGCACAGGGCGCCGACCGAGGGGAGCCGCAGATCGCTCGTCAGCCACGGGTCCGAGCAACCGGGAGCGTACGTCGTCGGGGTGACCCCGGCCGGACCGAGGCTCGCGCGGGAGCCCGGGACGAGCGCGGTGCCGAGCGTCGTCGTGCCGTCGGTCACCACGACCGCCTGGGCGGCGCCGGCGAGCGCGAGCACCAGTGCGGCGATCGCGGCGGTGAACATCGTGAGTCGTCGCATCAGCCGGTGCCTCCCGCGATCGATAGGTTGCGTTGGTCGACGATGACCCCGGCGGTCCAGTCGTAGGGGAAGAGCGAGAGCGCGGGCAGCGAGGTCGCGGACAGCAGCCGCCGACCCGCCGCGGAATAGCTCTGGCGCGCGCGGCGGGCCGCGGCCGCGGTGCGGTAGTTGTCGACGCCGATCGAGGCCACCGCAAAGTCCGCGATCCCCTTCTTGACCGTCCCCACCTGGACCGACAGGGTCTCGACGTCGCCGGGCGCGAGCGACACGATCTCGCAGTCGAGCGGGCCGGGGATGCACGACCCGGGTCCGTCGAGCACGGTGCCCGGCCGCACCGCGAACAGAACCTTGCGGCCGCCCTGGAGCACCCCGAGCTCGACGAGCAGCGGGACCTTGGCGTTCGGCACGATGGAGAGGCGCTGGAGCGGATCGATCGTGTCGAGGCCGCCTGCGCCGTTCGTCATCACCAGCGCGACCCGATAGGCCTGGCGCGCGCGCAGCCCGCTCGGGGCGAGCGGGGCCGGCTTCGGCTTGGGCAGGACCTCGGGCACCGGCGTGCTCGTCGTCGCCTGCGTCGTACTGGTCGAGCCGCCACCGGAAGCGCCTCCGGTCGCCGGGCTCCCCCCCGCGCTGCCGGCCGTGGCGGTGCTCGAGGCCGAGCTCGAGGTCGTCGTCGCGATGGTCTGCGGGGTCGATGCCGCCTGGGCCGCGAACGGGTCGTGGCTGCGACCGGTGAGCTGGTGGTGGACCTGCGCGGACTGCACGGCCACGACCGGAAGACCGTGAGTGGCGCCCGCGCCGGCGCCCGTCCCGGTCGCCACGCCGGCCACCGGGGTCGGCTGGGGCGGCGGGCTCTTGGCCAGCACGAGCGGCACGGCGACGATCCCGGCGATGAGCGCGACGGCGACCGGCCACAGCTTGCGCTCACGCAGGTCGCTGATCAGCTTGCTGAGGGCGCTCATCGGACCGAGGAGACGGTCGCGGGGGCGAGCGACGAGCCGCCACCGGTGGACGTGGATGCCGGAGTCGAGGTCCCGGCCGGCGGCGCGGTCGGCGTGCCGCCGGCGAACACGCCCTGGGTGGCCGGGAGCACATACGTGGTCGCCGCGACGGTCGCGGTCACGTTCGGGAATCCGCCCGGCCCGGCGCCGAGGCTGATCGCGTTGAGGCTGAGCAGCCGGCCGGAGACCGCGATCCGCTGGTTGGTCGCGGATACGAACCGCTCGAGCCGGCCGAGGAAGTCCGACAGGTGGAAGAAGCTGCCGTTGAAGGTGAACGTGAACGGCTCGGCGGGGAACCCGGCGGAGCCGACGGCGACACCCGGAGGCAACGCGGCGGTCGCGCCCTGGGTGGCGGAGGCCGATGCCGGGGGGGCGGTGCCGCCCGCCGCGGGGTTGAGGGTCAGCGACTGGAAATCGACCCGGCTCGCGCTCGCGGCGTTCTGGACCTGGAGGATCAGCGAGGGCACCTGATCGTCGGCCGGGACGGCCTGGCCGAGTCGCGCCATCGTCGTGTAGCTCGTCGCGTAGATGCCACGGGCGGCCTCGCCATCCGTGATCGTGCTCTGCGCCGTGGTCAGCTGGGACTGGACGCTCGAGATCTGCCCACCGAGCTTCGACGCCTCGCTGCGCTTGGGCCCGACCACGAGCAGCCAGGCGGCGGCGATCGCCGCGATCGCGACGACGACGAGCACGACAGCGCGGTCGCGCCCGGTCATCGCGTGCTCCCGGCGGTCGGGGTGCTGACGGGCTGCTGCGCCGCGGCGCCGGCCGAGCTCGCCGCCGCGGCCGGCGTGGAGACCGACGGGGTCGAGGCCGACGGGGTCGAGGTCGCGGGCGTGGAGCTCGCAGGGGTCGAGCCGGCCGGGCTCCCCGTGGTCGACGGCGTCGTCGATCCGACCGGGGTCGACGGGGTGGCCGCGCCCGTGGCCGGGGTGCTCCCGCCGGAGGCGGCCGTGGGGACGCCGGCCAGCGGGGTGAAGAAGACGACGAGGTCGAACGAGGCCGGGTTGTTGCCGCAGCCGGCGATCCTCGTCACCGTCGGAAGGGAAGCAGCGCCGGTGGCCGAGGCACCGGTCGTGGACACTCCGGAGCTCGACACGCCTGAGCTCGTCGGTGACGCGTGCGAGGCGTGCGCAGCGGCGGAGGGCGCGCGGACCGAGTCGGCCAGCGTCACCCGCTGAACGCCGTTGATGAGCTGCAGACGTGTGACGAGCCGTGCGACGGCGTCGTGGCTCGTCGTGCAGCCGCGCAGCTCGAAGGCCGGCGCCGAGATGTCCGAGCGCAGTGCGCTCGTGCTGGCGCCTCCTCCGGCACTGCTGCCGCCGGCCCCGGACACCGTGACTCCCGGGGCGACGGTGGCGAGCAGGGACTGGAGCCGGGAGTTCGCCGGGATCACCCGGGCGAGGTCGGCCAGCGCGCCGTGCCAGTCGAACCGCGAGGAGGCGATCTGGAGCACGGTCGCGGTCCGGGCCTGAGCGAGGCGCGCGTAGGACGTGTACGGACTCAGCCGGGTCGCTTCAGCCTGCGCCTGGGCGAGCTGGGCGTTGAGGGCGGCGAGCTTCGCCTGGCGGTCCGAGACGCTGTTCGCGCTGAGGACGTAGACGGTCGTGAACGCGAGGGCCACGGCGAGCACGCCCAGCACGGCGTGGGCGGCGCTGAGCCGACCGAGGCCACCTGCCGATGCGCGCTGGCCCGAGCCGGCGGGGATGAGGTTGACGGCCTTCATGCCGGGGCCTCCTCGACGGTCAAACCGGCGGCCACCGCGAGACGGGCGCCGTCGATCTCACCGAGCGCTCCGGGCCGGCTCTCGGTCACGGTGCCGAGGTCGATCGTCATGCCGAGATCCTCCTCGAGTGCCTCGGGCAGGCCCTTGATCGCCGCGCCCGGGCCGGTGAGGACGGCGTGGGCGATCTCGGCCGTGCCGGCCTGGGCACGGTGATAGTCGAGCGTCGTGCGGACCTCGTCGCCGATCCGCCGAACCCCGTCGCTCAGCACGTGCCGAGCGTCCTGGATGATCTCCGGCTGCCCCTCGATCTCTTCCACCGGCGTGGTCAGCCCGACGTGACGCAGCCAGCCCTGGGCGTGCTCGAGCGTCAGCCCGCGGCGCTCGGCGAGCTCGCCGGCGAGGGCGCTGACGCCGAGTGGGATCGCGCGGGTGAACAGGACCGTCCGGCCCGAGGCGATCGCGATGTTCGTGAGGCCGCCGACGCTGAGGTAGACGGTCGCGCCCTCGCGGTCGGGTCGATGGAGCGCCCGGACCATGGCGAATGCCGAGAGGTCGATCCCGTGGGCACGCAGGCCGGCGCGACGCACGACCTCCAGCATTCGCTCGATCATGTCCCGACGGGCGGCGACGAGGACGACCCGCGTCCGCGGACCGTCCGGCGTCTCGACGAGCCCGAGCGAGTGATGCTCGAGCACGGCCTGGTCGAGCGGCATCGGGATGTGGTCCTGGGCCTGGAAGCGGATGGCCGAGGCGAGCTGCTTGGCGTCGCTGATCGGCGGGAGGTCGATCGTGCGCATGACGATCCGCTGGTTGGCCACGCCGAGACGGACGCGCTTGTCGAGGCTGTGCTCGGCGAACAGCGTGCGGAGCGCAGCGGCGAGTGCGTCGACATCCGCCACCTCGCCGTCCCGGACCACGTCGGGTCCGATCGCGGCCACGGCGGCGCGGTCAACGGCAAGTTGGCCGGGCCGCGTCTGAACCGCGGCCACGTAGCCGGGCTCGATGTCCACCCCGACGACGGTCTTCCCCGTACTCAGTCGCATAGGCCTGAGGTCTCCATCGGCCGCAATGGCCGGAAGGTTGAGGGGTCAGAGGCGGTGTCCAGGGCGTCTGGACGCCCGTCCACACGACCAGAGCTGTCCTGCGACGACGGTCAGATCCGCCGGGCGAGCGCTGCCGGAGCGGTTTTCGCGGGCCGCCGCCGCGCCCCGAATCTCACAGCGGGACGCTCGACGGCGTACCAGCTCGCCGCGCCGAGGCCGATGCCGCCCGCGAAGGCCGCGACTGCCAGCAGCAGAACCTGGCCCGCGGGCAGCGCGACGATGCGGTTGGGGTCGCTCGGCAGTCCGAGCAGTGTGCGCCGGATCAGGAGCAGAACCGGCAGGTGGTACAGGTAGACGCCGAACGAGACCTCGCCCAACCAGGTCATCGGACGTCGGGCGAGGAGCGATCCGCGCGGTTCGTCACCTGGGATGCGGACGGCGGGGCCGTGGCGAACGCGGGCGTCGGGGCCTCCTCACCAGCTCGATACGACCGGTCCCGGCTGCGCGAACCCGGGACTCGTGCTGATCGTGCGTGGCCCGTCGCTCACGGCCTGCACCAGGAACCGCGCGCCGTTGCTTGGGCCGCGGCCCCCGGCCGGCACGGACAGGACGACGCGGGCGGAGGCATGCGGTCGGATCGTCGATGGTCCGGACACGATCGTCCAGAACGCCGAGGCCTGGCCGCCGTCGTCGGTCGAGAAATGCGGAACGAGGGGTGTGCCCGACTCGTTGTGCACCTGCAACGTCAGCCGATCGACGACGTCGCTCACCGGGTCGCTGTGGGCCGCGGAGACCTGGATTCGGAGCGGTGCCGGGGTGAGGAGCGCGAGCGCCAGGCAGCCGATGGCGGGCAGGACGAGCAGACCAGCGGCAATGCCGGGACGGGACAACGGGCGGGCGCCGACTGGACGCGACCCGGTCCCGCCGCCGGTGGCCGGCGGCTCGCCGCTGCGGGCAAAGAGACTGACGAGCACGACCGGCACGAGCGCCATCCAGTACTCGCCGAGCGAGCGGCCGCTCACGAACAGCGCGAGCAGCGGGAACAGGAAGCAGCAGCCGGCGAGGCGGCGCACATCGAGCAGAAACACCGCCAGCAGCCCGAGGAGCAGCAAGGCTCCGGCGGCGGAATACGCGTCGACGGCGCCCCCACCGAGGTGGAGAAATGCCGTGAGCCCGACGAGCCCCTGCCCGTAAGGCAGCGCATGCTGGGTCAGCGGCGCCGCGACCGCGCCGAGCCACGCCCCGGGACCCCACAGCACGAACGGCAGGTTGACGACGGCGAACGCTCCGACCGCGATCACGAGGTAACGCACCGCCACTTGCAGCGCCGCGCGGTGACCGAGCTCGGACTGGCGCAGGCGATAGATCCCACCGACGACGAACGGTGCGAGCAGCCAGGACAGCTGGTTGGTGCAGAGAGCGAGGCCCAGCGCCAGGGCGCAGACGACGTCCTGGCGGGACAGCGCGGCGCCGCGGCCGACGCCGCTCCACCGCCGCGCGACGAGCAGCAGGAACGGCAGCGACAGCACGATCGTCAGCCCGGACGTCGCGAACCCGGCCAGCGACGGGAACGCGACGCAGGCGACGACCGACAGCGCTCTCAGATCGCGAGGCAGAAGCCGATAGGCAACGAGCATCGTGGCGATCAGGCCGGCGAGCCCGGCGTAGGCGACCCCCTGACCGTCTCCGGTGAGCCACACGAACGGCGCGCTCAGCAGGAGCGGAAGTGCCGGATAGCCAAAAGCGGTGACGTATCCGCCCCCCATCGTGTACGTCCAGAAGCGCGCCGGCACGGAATACCGGAACAGGCTGTTGACGAGGTCGGCCCCGTACGGGTCGTGCCCGTGGAGCATCAGCTTCGCCGCCGCCTGTGTGAACGCGGCCTCGTCGGTGGAATAACCGCTCGTGGCGCTGAGCGTCGCGGCGCCGACAGCGAGCACGGTCAGAGCGCCGAGCACGAGCAGCCAGCGATCGAGGCGCTCCAGATCAGCCGTGCTCCGCGCTGTCGCGATCAGGCAACACAGCACCAGGGTTCCCGCAAGCATGGCGATCGCAGCGAGCCCGGTGCCCGGCACCGAGACGACGTCCTTCCAGGCCGAGAACAGTGGCCAGAACAGACCGACCGCGCCGACCATCGAGATCGCGCGACGCCGACCCAGGCCGGCACCGACCTCGTCCCAGATCGGCCGGCGATCATCGCCGTGGCCCTCGCGCGACGCGCTCGTGGCGGTACCGCCCATGGCGCGATCGGGCGAAACGACCGCCATCACGCACCCACCGGGACGAGACCGCGGGCGATCGCCGGGGTCCCGGAATCGCCGACCGGGACGGGCTCACCGTCGGTCACGAGCAGCGACACCTGGAGCAGCGGCACGAGCCAGACCACGTACAGGAAGGCCCAGTAGTTCGCCGCGATCTGGAGGCCGATGAGGATCGCCGCCGAGAGCGCGGCCAGTCGCCGCGGATCGCGGGCGATCTGGGGGGATCGGCGCACGGCAAGCGTCGCGGCCACGACCAGACCGAGCACCGCCGCCTGCGCGAGAGGCTGGAGGGCCCCGAGCCCGAGCTGGGCCCACAGGGACTGTGGCGAGCCACGGGAGAGCTGGTAGGAGACGGCGTGGACCATCGCCGCCGGTCCGCCGGTGCCGCCGAGCGCGACGAGCAGCGCGAGCAGCGCGGCGCTGATCGCACCGACGACCGCGACGGAGATGGCCAGCGCCCGGCCCCGGAGGCCGGCGAGCCACACCGGGAGCAGCGCGAACGGAGTGAGCTTGAACCAGCCGGCGGCCGCAAGCACGCCGATCGCCGCGACCGGCCGCCGCCACAGCATCACGGCGACCGTGAGCATCGCGGCGAGCACGACGTCGCTCGTGCCCGTCGAGGCGGTGATCAGCAGTGGCGGGAAGGCGAGCCAGGCAACGGCCATCCGCAGGCCCTGCTCCTCGGTCTCCGAGGTGCGGGCCCCGCGGCCGCCGGTCCGCGCGAGTGCCCACCCGGCGATGAGAGCGGCGAGCGCGGTGAACGCCAGTGGGAGATCGACCGACGCCCAGTTGTCCCGCACGGGTGAGATGACGGCCAGCGGGGCATACACGGCGTAGCCGAGGATCGGGTACGTATCGCCGTGCAGGACGTCGCCGGGGAGGTGGCCATAGGGCAGGACCCCGTGGATCAGCTTGGTCGCGCCCTCCATCACGGCGTAGATGACGTCGACGGCGTCCCCAGAGCTGACGGTCACCATCACCAGCACGAGCCCGAGCGCGACGAACAGGATGCGCAGCAAACGGATGCGCGCCGCGGTACCGCCGGGCACGAGCACGTGTAGCAACGCACGGTCCGCGGGCTTCGGGGCGGAGCCGGTCCGTCCGGGCCCGGATCCAAAGCCGACGGCCAGACACCGCCCGAGAAGCCAGCCGAGCCCGGGGACGGCGGCGAGCACGCTCGCTCCGACGAGCCGATGCTGCAGGAGAATCGCCGGCGCGAGGAGCGACAGCGCCGCAAGGACGTCGAGGTTGCGTCGGTTGCGCAACGGAAGACTCGCGGTGGCGAGGAGGAACAGGGCCCCGAGGCCGATCAGCACCGCGGGCTCATATGCGATCCAGTTCCCGTACGGGACGGGCACCTTGGTGTAGGGGACCGCGGCGAGAACCCGGCCGTTCGCGGCCACCACGCCCTCGGCGACGATCTGACCCCCGTCGGTGAAGCTCACCCGGGTGGTGCGGCTGTCGATCGCCCCGACGTCGACGGAGGCGCGCCGGAGATCGGCCCGCACCGGCGCGAGCGTCGGATCCGCGCGGACCGCGGCGACAGCCCGCGCGGTGCCGATCGCCTGACGCGGCACCTGGTGGTTCAGGGTCAGCGGGACCGCAGCGGCCAGCGTCACGGCCACCGCGACGAGCCAGAGCGGTCCGCGCCGCCCCGCTGCCGCCGGGGGTTCCTCACACGACACTGTGCAGGTACCAGTGGACGATCGCCGGTCCCGCGAGCAGCGCCAGGATCCCGCCGAGCGCCAGGAATGGTCCGAACGGGACGGCGGTCTTGCGGCCTTCGGCGACCCCGACCCGGGCCATCACGGCGGCGCCGACGATCGCGCCGAGCAGCGTTCCGCCGAGGATCGCCACCGCCACCGAACGCCCGAGAAAGAGCCCCAGAACCGCGGCGAGCTTGACGTCGCCCATCCCCATCCCGCGTGGGTAGGCGAGCGCGAACAGGAGCAGGAAGCCGCCGGCCGCCGCGCCGGCGATGAGCTGCTCGGGAACGCCACTGGGGTCGGTGATGAGACCGATGGCGATCGCCACGACCGCCGCCGGTCCGGTGATCCGGTTGGGGATGATCCGGTGATCGAGGTCGATCAAGGCGACCGGGACGAGCACCGCGGTGAGGGTCAGCCCGAGCGCGATGTCGTGGGCCCCGCTCTTGACGAGCACGACCGCGATCGCGAGCACCGCGCAGCACAGCTCGACGATCGGATACCGGGGCGAGATCTCGTTCTCGCACGAGCGGCACCGCCCGCGCAGCAGGACCCAGCCGATCACGGGGACGTTGTCGTAGGCACGGATCGCCGTCCCGCAGCTCGGACAGCGCGACCCGGGGAAGGCGAGCGACTCGCCACGGGGCAGCCGATAGGCCACGACGTTGAGGAACGAGCCGATCAGCAGGCCGCCGAGTCCGGCCGATGCGAGAAGCGCGGGGTTCATCTGGCGAGGGGGATCTGTCGAGGGCTCACTGCTCGCACTATCGGCGCGAATCCGGACTGTGTTGAGTCCAGACCCCGGATCACGACGGGGGCGGCCATCGCTGGCCGCCCCGAGTGCTCATCGAGCAGGTCCGGCTGGGAGCTCCTACCAGGTAGCCGCCCGTCGGGCAGCCGCCGTTGGAACCGGTGCACGTGCGGGTGATCACGCCGTTGGCACTGGTGATCGTGAACGTGTCCGGACTCGTCGACGGGGCGCCCGCGGTCGCCGTCACCGTGTAACCGTTTGAGCTTCCGGTCGCGGCGCTGATGTAGGCGTTGTTGTTCCCCGCCGCGATCGGGATCGACGGCTCGGTGGAGTTCAACGTGGCCTGCGTCACGGTGCTGTAGTCGCCGCTGTGATCGGTCGCGATCGTCTCAGCGGTCGTCTGAGCGGTCCGCGCCAGCTCCTTCGCCGACGCATCATTGGCCTTCGCCTTCTGGTTCAGGAACGACGGGATCGCGATCGCGGCAAGGATGCCGATGATCAGGATCACCACGAGCAGCTCGATCAGGGTGAAACCCTTCTCGTCCTCAGCACGACGGCGCAGCTTGTAGAGCATGTGATCCTCCTAGGATCCAGGGATTGGTCTGAGCGCCAGAACCCTTGGTCCCTCCGCCGTTGAGGAGATGTCCCCAGTCCCGGTGGCAACCCGGCTGCCTCCCTCATCGGGAGGTCCGTGGCTTTGCGTCCCGCCCTCGCGGACGGTTTGCCTTTGGCACCTGTCGACCCTGGCCTTTCGGACATCGGCGGCCTGCAGCTCAACCTGACGCCGACGGACGGTTGCTCAACACCTGTTCGGGCCGGCACTCGATCGGGCCCGAACGCAGAGCGGGGCGGCCCGAAGGCCGCCCCGCTCGTGCAGTGCCGCGACGGTGCGTCGCAGGCGGTCGTGGCTTACCAGGTGCCGCCGGTCGGGCAGCCGCCGTTGGAACCGGAGCATGTCCGGGTGATCACGCCACCGGCGTTGGTGATCGTGAACGTGTCCGGGCTCGAGGACGGGGCGCCGGCGGTCGCGGTCACCGTGTAACCGGTGCCGCTGCCGGGCGCCGCGCTGATGTACGCGTTGTTCCGTTGCCGGCGGCGTCGGGATCGACGGCTCAGTGGAGTGGAGCGTCGCCGTGGTCACCGTGCGTGTAGTCGCCGCTGTGATCGGTGGCGATCGTCTCAGCGGTCGTCTGAGCGGTCCGCGCCAGCTCCTTCGCCGACGCATCATTGGCCTTCGCCTTCTGGTTCAGGAACGACGGGATCGCGATCGCGGCAAGGATGCCGATGATCAGGATCACCACGAGCAGCTCGATCAGGGTGAAACCCTTCTCGTCCTCAGCACGACGGCGCAGCTTGTAGAGCATGAGATCCTCCTAGGATCCAGGGATTGGTCTGAGCGCCAGATCCCTCGGGTCCCTTGCCAACCGTTGGCTAGTGACAGCTTGAGCCGTGGTGGTAGCCCGGCTGCCTCCGGTTCGGAGATCCGTGGCTTTGCGTCCCGCCCTCGCGAGCGGTTTGCCCTGGCACCTGATGACTCTGGCAGGGGCTGTATCGGCACCCCCCGGGCAGCAGTCAAGCGTTTCTGGACAGTTGGTCGATGCGGGCTTCAGCCCGACCCGGCCGGGCTGTCCTCGGAGCCGCCGGGGGCGCCCCCGGCGGACTCGGCCGGCCCAGCCTCCTGCGCGTTCCGACCCGCCTCGAACCGGCCCGTTCCCCCACACCACGGGCAGCTCACCTCGTGTGGGGTCCCCCCCAGCCCGGAGCTCAACCGGCCCGTGCCGCGGCACGGCGTGCACGTGCTGCGGTCCTCGGGCTCCTGCGGCCGCGAGGGCGCCGGGCGCCCCCGCCCGCGGCCCCCGGCGCCGCGGCGGGCCTGCGGGCTCACGGCTTCTCTCCGGTCCGTCGCGGACCGATCGGAGGCATCTCGGGCATCGGCCGCACCATACGGCAGGTCGGGCCGGTGTGGGCGGTGGCCCGCGGCCACGGCGGCCGACGGCCGGCCCTCAGACGGGGCGCAGTGGCTCCGGCGCCCAATCCGGCCACTCGACGGGGCCGATCGGAAGCCCCTCGAAGTACTCGCCGACCTTGGTCGGCCCGGCGGCTCGCGAGTTGTCGTACGCCACGGCCCGGTCGGCCAGCGTGATGGCCTCGCCGACGAGCGGCCACAACCGGCGGTACCGCTCGCGGATCTTGACCTCCGGTACGTCGTGTCCGCCGGCCCGGACGCGATAGGCGACGCGCCGGACCGCCAGCTCCTCCGGGACGAGCATCACATGGACGACGACGTGGTAGCCCTCCGCCTGGGCCGACCGCATCAGCTCGAGCTTCGACGGGTGGGAGAACACCGTCTCGGCGATGAACGACCGGCCGCCGGCGATCAGTTGCGTTCGTGTCTCCGCGGCGACCTGCGCTGCCTCGTACGCATGCGCCCCCGGCTCCCCGGGCCACCGCATGGCGGCGATCTCGTCCGCGTTGACGTAAGCAAAGCCCGGGAGCTCCGGGCCGAGGAACTCCGTGACGAAGGTGGTCTTGCCGGAGCCGTTCGGGCCGACGACGAGCTGCAGGTGCCTCAAGCGGGCGCGCGTGACCCGTCAGGCCGGTACTCGGTCAGCTCGCCGTGCTCGTTCAGCGCCACCGTGGTGACGCCCCGCGCGGCGAGCACCGCACCGAGATCATTCGACCGCAGCCGGCCCTCGAGCCGCGACTGCACCTCGGCGTCGAACACCGTTCCCTCCTCGTCGGAGAGCTGCTCGGCCGGGAGCGTGCCGCCGAGGGCCGCCTCCACCCGACGCCGGGAGACCGTCTGCCGCGCGCACACTGACCTCCCGACCCGCGCCCAGTGCTCGAGCTGCTGCTTGGCCGAGCGGTTCTCCTTCGCGCCCTCGGTGACGGCACTGTCGAACAGATCGGACGGGATTCGCGTGGGGCGGTCGGCGGTCGCAGCCATCAGAGGCTCCTTCGTAGACGAATGCAACAGTTCGTCGCAGAATGATACAGCGGCTCGCGTCCGCGTCAGGGGCGACCGCTCCCGCAGCTCGCCGGCGCCGCCGCCGCTACTTGATGTTGTTGTACATCGAGAACAGCGGCAGGTACATGGAGATCACGACCACCCCGACGATCCCGCCGACGAGGATGATCATCACCGGCTCCATGATCGAGGTGAGGGCCTTGACCGCGGCGGCCACCTCGTCGTCGTAGAAGTCGGCGATCTTGGTCAGCATCGTGTCCAGGGCGCCGGTCTCCTCGCCGACGCCGACCATGTGCGAGACCATCGGGGGGAACACGCTGGCGTTGCGGAGCGGCTCGGAGATCGTTCCGCCGGCCTTGACGCTGGTGATGACCTCGGCCATCGAATTCTCGACCACGAGGTTGCCCGCGGTCTTGCCGGTGATCTCGATCGCCTGGAGGATCGGGACGCCGGCGGTGGTCAGCGAGGACAGCGTCCGCGACCACCGGGCGATGGCCACCTTCTGCACGATGTCGCCGATCTTCATCGGCACCCGGAGCTTGAACGCGTCCCAGCGCAATCGGCCGAGCTTCGAGCGTCGGAAGGCGATGAACCCGCGCCCACGACGACGATCACTGCGATGAACAGCACGTACCACTGCTTGGTCAGCAGGTGGGAGAAGTCGACCATGAACTGGCTGAGCGCCGGCAGGTTGCCCGGGAACTGCTTGAAGACCCCCTCGAACACGGGGATCAGGAAGGCCACGAGGGCCAGCAGCACGCCGACGGCGAAGGTGATGACGAGCGCCGGGTAGATCATCGCCGCCCGGATCTGACGCCGGAGCGCGGCGTCCTTCTCGAGCTGGTCGGCGGTGCGGTTCAGACAGTCCTCGAGCACGCCGCCGGTCTCCCCGGCGCGGACCATCGACACGTACAGGGGGCCGAACACCTTCGGGTGGCGGGCGAGCGCGTCAGACAGCAGCAGGCCGGCCTCGACGTCCTGGCGAACGCGAACGATCGTGGTCTTGAGCAGCTTCGACTCGGTCTGCGTCTCGAGCACGTACAGCGCCCGGAGGATCGACATGCCGCTGGTCACCATCGTGGCGAGCTGGCGCGAGGCGACGGCGAGATCCTTCGCCTTGACCTTGCTCGAACAGCTCGAGGTTGAGCTCCTTCGAGCGGTACTTGCTCGCGATGTCGACGACGATCAGCCCGCGTTCCTTGAGCTGCTCGGCGACGTCCTGCTTGGAGTTGGCGTCGACCTCGCCGTGGGCCGGCATCCCGGCCAGATCCATCGCCTTGAAGACGTAGGTGGCCACGGTGTCAGTCCTCGTGCGTCACGGCCATGTGGGGATCACGCCGCCATCGGCGGCGCCGCCATCGAACCCCCGAGCAGCCGGCGGAGCTCCTCCGGAGCCTGGGCGCGGGACTCGGCCATCGCCCGCGTGATCTTGCCCGCGCGGGTGAGCTGGGCGAGCGACGCGTCCATCGTCTGCATCCCGTGGGCGCCGCCGGTCTGGAGGACGGAGTAGATCTGATGGGTCTTCGACTCGCGGATCAGGTTGCGGACCGCCGGGGTCGGCACGAGCACCTCGGTGGCCACGCACCGGCCGGAGCCGTCGGAGGTCGGCAGCAGGGTCTGGGTCATGATCCCCTGGAGCGCGACCGACAGCTGGGCGCGGACCTGGCCCTGCTGCGAGGACGGGAACACGTCGATGATTCGGTCGATCGTCTGCGCCGTGTCCTGGGTGTGCAGCGTGGCGAACACGAGGTGGCCGGTCTCCGCCGCGGTGATCGCGGTCCCGATCGTCTCCAGATCCCGCATCTCGCCGACGAGGATCACGTCGGGATCCTGGCGCAGCGCGGCCTTCAGGGCCTCGGCGAAGCTGGTGGCGTCCGAGCCCGAGCTCGCGCTGGTTGACGATGCACTTCTTGTGCCGGTGCAGGAACTCGATCGGGTCCTCGATCGTCATGATGTGCTCTTCGCGCTCGGCGTTGATGACGTCGATCAGCGAGGCGAGCGTCGTCGACTTCCCGGAGCCGGTCGGGCCGGTGACGAGCACGAGCCCGCGCGGCCGGTTGGCGAAGTCGGCGACCACGGGGGGCAAGCCCGAGCGACTCGCAGCGGCGTGATCTCGAACGGGATCAGGCGGAACGCCGCCCCGAGCGAGGAGCGCTGGAAGTAGGCGTTGACGCGGAACCGGGCTGCGCCGGGGATCTGGTAGGCGAAGTCGAGTTGCCAGTTCGTCTCCAGCTTCTGGCGCTGGGCGTTGGAGAGGATCGAGTAGACGATCTCCCTGCGTGTCGGTCGGCGTCAGGCTCGGGTAGCCCTCGAGCGGCGTCGAGCCGACCGCGGACGCGCACCATCGGCGGCGTCCCGGCGGTGAGGTGGAGGTCCGACGCCCGACGGGCGACGACCTCGAGCAGGACCTCGGCGAAATCCAGCGACATGACTCAGTCCGCTATCGGCAGCTCAGGCCGAACCCGTGACCCGCGCGACCTCGGCCATGGACGTAAGTCCGGATTTGACCTTCTCCAGGCCGTCCTCGCGCAGGCGCCGCATCCCTGCTCCACGGCGACGCGGCCGATCTCCTCCGAGGAGGCCCGCGCCAGCGTGAGCTGCGCGGATCTCGGACGACATCGCCATCACCTCGAACAGCCCGAGCCGGCCGCGATAGCCCATCCCCGAGCAGCGCACGCAGCCCACCGGCTCGTAGGCCTCGAGGTCGAACTGGGCCGCGAAACCGTTGTCGCGCAGAACCTCGGCGGAGATGATCGTGCGCTTCTTGCAGTGCGGGCACAGCGTCCGGGCAAGCCGCTGGGCGACGATGCACTCGATCGCGGAGGCGATCAGGAACGGCTCGATTCCCATCTCGATCAGACGGGTGATCGCCGAGGGTGCGTCGTTGGTGTGCAGCGTGGTGAGGACCATATGGCCGGTGAGCGCGCCCTCGATCGCGATCTGGGCCGTCTCCCGGTCACGGATCTCGCCGACCATCAGGATGTCCGGATCGGCGCGCATCATCGAGCGCAGCCCGTTGGAGAACGTCAGCCCGGCCTTGACGTTCACCTGCATCTGCGTGATGCCCTTGATCTGGTACTCGACCGGATCCTCGATCGTGATGATGTTCTTCTCCGGCGTGTTCAGCTCGGTCAAGCGCGCCGTAGAGGGTGGTCGACTTGCCCGACCCGGTCGGGCCGGTGGTGAGCACGGCCCCGTGCGAGCGGCGGAAGGCCCGGCGGAATTGCTCGAGCTCGGCGTCGCCGAGCCCGAGGCCGTCGAGATCCAGCCGGACCGAGCTCCTTGTCCAGGATCCGCAGCACCACCGACTCACCGTGAACGCTGGGGATCGTTACCGCGCGCAGGTCGACGTGGCGGCCCTCGATCGTCAGCCCGACGCGGCCGTCCTGCGGCAGCCGCCGCTCGGAGATGTCGAGTTCGCTCATGATCTTGATGCGGCTGACGACACCGGCGATCATCCGCCGCGGCACCTTCGTCTCGTCGGTCAGCACGCCGTCGATCCGCATCCGCACCCGCAGCTCGCGGCCCGGCCGGCCCTCGTCGTCGGGCTGGGGCTCGAAGTGGATGTCCGAGGCGCCCCGCTCGGCGGCCTGGGCGATCAGCGAGTGGACGAGCTTGATCACCGGCGCGTCCTCGGCGGACTCCCGCAGGTCGACGATCTCGACCGAGCCGGCGCCCTCCTCATCCTTCGTCGACCGCCTCCTGGACCGCGTCCTCGAAGCGGTTCATCCGGGCGATCAGCGACGCCGATGTCCTCCGCCGAGGCGACCGCCGGGCGGACCTCCATCCGGGTGAGCATCGCGATGTCGTCGACGGCGAGGACGTTGCCGGGATCGGCCATCGCCAGCAGCAGCGTTCGCTCGTCGAGATAGGAGACGGGAACCGCCCCGTAGCGCTTGGCCGCCGAGACGCTCAGCAGGTTCGCGGCGCTCATGTCGACCTTGAACGTCCCGAGGTCCAGGTGATCGAGGCCGTAGCGCTCGGCGATCGCGCGGGAGAGCTGCTCGGAGGTGATCTGGTGGCTGCTCGAGCAGCAGCTGCTCCGGCGAGGTCCCGCCGAGCCGCGCCTCCTCGATCGCCCGCTGCACGCGGCTCGGCCTCGACGTATCCGAGCTCGACCAGCACGTCGGTCGAGAAAGCGGCCCGGAGCCACCGTCGCGGCGCGGGCGCGTCAGCCCGGCGGGATCCCCGCATCGAGCCGCCGCTCGGCCTCGGGTCGGCGCCGGCGGTCGATGGCGCGGAGATGCGAGCCCCGTCAGCCATGGCATCACCGGATCGCGGCACGCATCACGTCCCGTGGGGCCGCACGGCCGGTGAAGCGCTCAAAGCTGAGCGCTCCCTGGCCGACCAGCAGCTCCAAGCCGTCGACGGTGACGGTTCCGGCGTCGAGGGCAGCACGGATCAGAGCGGTGGTCGAATCGGCGTAGACGAAGTCGACGACGCAATCGAACATCGAGAGGTCATCGGCATTCACCGGGACCATCCTTGAAGGATCGCCGTTCCGTCCAGGCCGCTGGACGTGCAGTTGATCGACCACGTCGGCAGGCTCGGCCGCCTCGGCCACGGGCCGGCCGCCGAGCTCCGCGCACAGCTCGCCGGCCCGCTCGGGGGTGCGATTCCAGACCGCCACCTCGGCGGCGCCGGCGTCGAGCAGCGCCCACAGCGCGGCGCGGGCGCTGCCGCCGGCCCCGAGGACCAGCGCCCGGCCGCCCGGCCGGCGGCCACGGCAGTGCCTCCACGAGCGCGGGGGCATCGGTGTTGTCGGCGGCGATCGCGCCCGTCGGGCTCGAACGTGAGCGTGTTCGCCGCTCCGATCGCCCGGGCGCGCGGGGTCGGGTCGGTGGCCACCGCCAGCGCGGCGCCCTTGTGCGGGATCGTCACGTTCGCGCCGCGGAACCCCGAGCCGGGCAGCGCGCGGACCGTCTCCTCGAACAGCTCCGGCGGAACCGGGAAGCAGGCTGTAGCGCCAGTCGGTGCAGCCCGGCGGCACGCAGCGCCGGCGTTCTGCATCGCCGGCGATCGGCTGTGGGCCACCGGCCAGCCGAGGACGCCGAGGCGCACGGTAGCGGCTCAGCAGTGGAGATGGGTGCTCGCCCGCCGCGGCTGCGCCCGGGCCGGTAGTAGCGCGCCACGTCCTGCTCAGGAACTGGGCGTAGGTGGTGGCAAACACCTGCGAGCCGTTGCCGCACAGCTTCACCACGAAGTACAGGTAGTTCGTCCGGGCCGGATGGGCGGCGGCCTGGATCGCGGCCAGGCCCGGATTGCCGATCGGCGTCGGTGGCAGGCCCGTGTGGCGTGTAGCGTGTTCTAGGGCGAGTGCGAGTGCAGCTGCGAGACCGTCAGCGGCGGCGTGTAGTCGTTGAACTGCTACCGCGTCGTGGAGTCCATCCGCAGTGGCATGTCGATCACGCAGTCGGTTGTAGATCACCGAGGCGACCAGCGGGCGGTCGTGGGCCGTGCCGGCCTCCTTCTCGATGATCGAGGCGACGATCAGCACGTCGTAGGCCGTGAGGTTCCGGCGGCGGGCGGAGCTGAGGTTGACGTGGGCGAAGTTGCGCTTGAACGTCTTCAGCTGGTCCCCGACCAGGGCGCTCCCCCGCACCGGTTTGCGCAGCTGGTAGGTGGACGGAAACAGGAAGCCCTCGAGGCGGAGGTTCTGGCCGGCGCGCCGTACTGGCGCGGGTCCAGCAGCCGGCGAGCGGCGTCTGGCAGCCAGGTATCCCCGGATCCCTCTCGCGCGGAGAACGGCATCGAACTGATCGCGGGTCTCCCCCTCGACCAACGTGAGGTTGGTCACCGGCACCGGCGGCGGCGGCGTCGTCAGCACCTTGAGCGCGTCGCCATAGCTCATCCCGGTCTGCAGCGTGTACGACGCCGGATCGCAGGTCACCGCGCTCGCCGGCGAGGCTCGCCCGGAGCTCGAAGAAGAAGCTCGAGCTGACCACGTGATCCTTCGCGAGCAGGTCGCCGATCTGCGACGAGGTGGCGTGGGCCGGGATCACGACCCGGACCTTCGCTCCGGCGGCCCCGTGGAAGGGCTGGAACAGCGAGACGAGGAACCAGATCACCGCGCCCGCGAGGATGATCGCCAGGAGCGCCAGCACGCGCCCGCCCCGGGAGATCCGTCCGCGGTGGCGGCGAGGTGCGGAGCGGTCCTGGCGGCCGCGCCGGCCCTCGTCGGCCCGCTCGAGGCCCGACACGCGGCGGGTCCCGGCCGGGGCGTCGCCCCCGTCGAGAGCCAGCGGCGGTGGGACGGGCTCGTCGAGGGCTGCATGGTCCCCGGTCTCGTACTCGTGCTCGCCCGTGCCGAGGTCGTGCTCGCCGGTCTCGTACTCGTGCTCGCCCGTGCCGAGGTCGTGCTCGCCGGTCTCGTACTCGTGCTCGCCCGTGCCGAGGTCGTGCTCGCCGGTCTCGTGCTCGTGTTCGACGGTCGTCGAGCGGGCCGGGGACGGCAGCGGCGCGAACTGGGGAGGCGGAACCGGGGCGGGTTGCTGCGGCGGGGCGGCCGGCGCCTGCGGAGCGGGTGCCGGCTGCTGCGGCGCGGCGGCCGGCGGCTGCGGAGCGGGTGCCGGCGGCTCAGCCGCGGCAGCCGGCGGCGCCGGAGGCGGCGCCTCCCCCCTCCGCGCGGCCCGGCGCTGCTCGCGATCGCGGCGGGCGGCCTCGCGCTCCTCCGGCGTGCGGCTGCTCCAGCGGCTCACGCCGGCCCTCCACCGGCTCGCGCGGTGAGCCAGCCCTCGAGCAGATGGGCAGCGGCGCGCGAATCCTCGCTCGCCGCGCCCGGGGTGCCGGCGGCGAGCTTCGTCGTGAAGCGTTCGTCGTAGAGCTCGACGGGGACGGCCACCGCGTCCTGGAGGCGGGCCGCGAACGCGCGGGTCTCCCGCGTCTGGTCGGAATCCCCGCCGGACAGCGAAAGCGGCAGGCCGACGACCACGCGCTCGACCTCCAGCTCGCGGACGAGCGACCGAACACGCGCGAAGCCGCGCCGGGTCCCGGGAGCCGCCACCGGTCCGATCGGGGTGGCCAGGACGCCGGTCGGGTCGCTCACCGCGCAACCGCAGCGCGCGCTGCCGTAATCGAGCGCCAGCACGCGCATCAGGCTAGCCCACAGCCGGCGACGCGGAGCCCGCACTACGCCGCGCAGCGCCGCCTCGATCGCCTCGCGCGCTGCCGACAGCGCCTCGGGCAACCGCTCGGGATCGCGCCCGCCGGCCCGCGCCATCGTGTCTCGGCCGCCGCCACCACCGCCGACGGCACTCGCGGCGAGCTTCACGATCTCCCCGGCCCGGACGCCCCGCTCCACGAGACCGGGGTGACCGCGGCCACGAGGTCGACGCGGCCCTCGCCGGCACTGCCGAGCACGATCGCGGCCTCGCCGAGCTTCGACTTCAGACGATCGGCGAGATCGGCCAGCGCCTTGCCGTCGCCGACCGCCACCGACGCGGTGAGTACCCGCGCCCCATCGACCTCGGCCGCGCCGGCGACGAGCGCATCGACGTCGACGCCGCCTCCGCCGCCCGGACCCGCGCGGCGCCGCCTTCTCCAGCTTCTTGACCTGCGCCCGCAGCTCGGCCGTCGCCGGGGCACCCGCTCGGCGGGCACCCGGAGCTCGGCGGCCGTGTCGCGCAGGAGCCGGTCGTGGCTCGCGGAGCAGGCCGACCGCCTCGGGCCCGGTGACGGCCTCGATCCGGCGGACGTTCGCCGCGCTCGAGCTCTCCGAGAGCAACGCGGAACACGCCGATCTCCGAGGTCAGCCGCACGTGGGTCCCGCCGCACAGCTCGCGGGAGAAGTTCCCGTCCCCGACCTCGACCATCCGAACGATGTCGCCGTACTTCTCACCGAACAGCGCCATCGCGCCGAGGCGGCGCGCCTCGTCGAGCGTCGTGGTGAGGGCGTGGACCGGGTGGCTCTGCAGGATCCACTCGTTCACCTGCTCCTCGACGGCGCTCAGCTCCGCCGGGTCCATCCCGGAGGAGTGGGTGAAGTCGAAGCGGAGCTTGTCCGGGCCGACGTAGGAGCCCGCCTGGTGGACGTGGTCGCCGAGCGTCGCCCGGAGCGCGGCGTGGAGCAGGTGCGTCGCGGTGTGGTTGCACTCCGTGGCGTGACGTGCCGCCCGGTCGACCCGCGCCCGCACCCGGGTGCCGGGCGATGGCGATCCCTCGCTCGCTCGTCAGGGCCAGAACCTGATCGTCACCGATCCGGAAGACGTCGGTCACCCGGGCCAGACAGTCCCCATCGGCGCACTCGACGACGCCCTGGTCGGCCACCTGGCCGCCGCCGGTGGCGTAGAACGGGGACTCGGCGAGCTTCGCGAACAGCTGGCCGTTCGAGCCGGCGACAGCGGCGAGCGTCGTCTCGCGCTCGGTCGTCTCGTAGCCGACGAACTCGGTCCGAACGCCGGCCTCGGTCGCGAAGTGGCTCGCCTGATCGCGCAGCGCGCCCTCGCCGCGGCCGCGGCCCGCGCCCGCTCGGGCCCGGTCGCGCTGCTCGCCCATCAGCGCCTCGAAGCCCTGCTCGTCGACGCCGAGGTCGTGCTCGGCGACGAGCTCGAGCGTGAGGTCGATCGGGAAGCCGTAGGTGTCGTGGAGCAGGAACGCGTCGGCGCCGCTCACGCCCTCCGCGCCGCTCTCCCGCGCCCGCGCGATGACGTCGTCGAGCAGCTTGCTGCCCTGGGCCAGCGTGCGGCCGAAGCCCTCCTCCTCGGCGCCAAGCCACTTGCGCACGGTCTCCGGTGCTCGACCAGCTCGCGGTACTCGGCGCCCATCAGCTCGGTGCACCCGCTCGGCGTAGGCATCGAGGAAGCCGGGGTCGAGGCCGAGCGTGCGGCTGCCCTGGAGGATCGCGCGGCGCATGATCCGCCGCAGGACGTAGCCACGATCCTCGTTCGACGGCACGACCCCGTCGGCGATCAGGAACGTCATCGCCCGGGTGTGGTCGGCGAGCATCCGCAGCGCGCGGTCGACGTTGCCGTCCTCGCCGTAGCGGCGGCCCGACAGCTCCTGACCGAGTTCCATCAGCGGCGCGAACTGGTCGGTCTCGAACACGCTCTCGACGCCCTGGAGGATGACCGCGAGCCGGTTCAGGCCGAGCCCGGTATCGATGTTCTGGGCCGGCAGCGGGGTGAGCACGCCTTCGGGGCTCAGGTCGAACTGCATGAACACGAGGTTCCAGAACTCCAGGAACCGCTCGTTCTCCCCGCCCGGCAGATCGTCGGGGCGGCCGAACTCCAGGCCACGGTCGAAGTACAGCTCCGAGCACGGGCCGCACGGCCCGGTCGGGCCCATCTGCCAGAAGTTCTCCGAGCGCGGGCACTCGACGATCCGCTCGCGGGGAACGCCGACGGCCAGCCAGGCCTCGATCGCCTCCTCGATCAGGGCCGATCCCGAGCTCGTCGTCGCCGCCGAAGACGGTGATCCACATGTCCTCCTCGGCGAAGCCGAACCCCTGCGCGGGAGAGCTCCCAGGCGAAGTCGACCGCACCCTCCTTGAAGTAGTCGCCGAGCGAGAAGTTGCCGAGCATCTCGAACAGAGTGAGATGGCGGGTCGTCGTCCCGATGATCTCGATGTCCGCCGTGCGGAACGTCTTCTGGCACGTCGTCAGCCGCGTGGTGCGGGGGCCGCTCCTGGCCGAGGAAGTACGGCTTCAGGGGGACCATTCCGGCGACCGTGAACAGCACCGAGGGGTCGTGCTCGGCGGGGATCAGCGACGCCGACGGCAGCCGACGGTGATCGCGGGCCTCGAAGAACTCGGTGAAGCGGCGGCGGATCTCGTCGGAGGTCACGCGCCGCAGTGTAGGAGTCGATGGTCGGGCCGAGATCGGACCACGGTCCGCCCGCCAACGTGATGGCTCAAGGCCTTGCGGTGTCTTACCGACAGAAACCCTTGATGGCCCGTATCCGCCTGCTCCTCTCCGCTCTGGTCGCCGCTGTCCTGCTCGCCGTTCCGGCGGGCGCGAGCGCCGACCATCTCGACCGGCTCGGGTTCCGGTTCGTCTCGCCCGTGTTCGTGGCCCACGAGTCCGACCACCGGGCGACGATCACCGTCACCCGCCGGAACATCCTCAACGGGGCCCAGGTCCGCTACGTCACCGTCCACGACTCGGCGACCCCCTACCAGGACTACACCCCGGTCAAGGGCCGGCTGGATTTCGCGCCCGGCCAGGCGACGGCCACCTTCTCCATCCCTGTCGTCGATCACCACATGCCCGGCGCGACGCGGACGGTCAAGCTCGGGCTGTTCGGGGCCTCGCCGATCGGCCTCGCCCGGCCGTCGAACGCGGAGCTCACGATCATCGAGGACGACGCACTTTCGATGCTCCGCAACCCGCTCAACCCGCTCGGCCTCGCCGCCGCGCCCGCCGGCCACGACCCGCTCACCGGCGCCCGCCGTTCATCGACCTGCAGTGGAACGAGGCCGGCCCAGCAGATCCAGGCGCTGGCATGGTCGCCATCCCGCGCGCGGCCCGGCTGCTGCGGGTCATCGCCAGCCAGCCCGAGGTCGCGCGGTTCGGCAACTGGACGCAGCGATATCGCGAGCCACGTCTCCCGCTTCCTCGCCCGAGCCAACGCCGCCGCCGCGACCGTCCCTGAGATGGCGACGTACTGGTTGAACAACGGCCACTGCGGCCACTACTCCGACTCGCCCGCCCGTGCGGCGCTGTACCACCGCTGGACCTCGACCTCGCGAAGGGGATCGCGGGCTACCGGGCGGTCCTGTTCCTGGACATGGACGCGATCATCACCACCGGCTGCCTCAGCTCACACGGTCTCCAGGTCCGGCTGGCCGAGCTCCGTGACGCCGATCGACGTCCTCTCACAGCAGCCCCGGCTCGTGATCTACCTCGACGCCGGCGCCGCCGACGGCCTGTCGGCCTCCCGGACGGCGTGGCTGCTCAACCACGCCGGCGTCTCGAAGATCCAGGGCTTCTTCCTCAACTCGACCCACTACGACTGGACCTCGCGCGAGATCCGTTACGGGTGGGCGATCTCCCGGCACACCGGTGGCAAGCACTTCGTCGTCTCGACCTCGGTGAACGGCCGCGGGCCGCTGAAGCCGCCCCACCCGGTCCGCAGGGCAACGAGGTGCTGTGCAACCCGGCCGGCCGCGGCCTCGGCCCCAAGCCGACGTTCAACACGGGCTACCGGCTCGTCGACGCCTTCGCCTGGATCGGGATCCCCGGCCGCTCGGGCCACTGCACGCCGAACTCGCCCCCGGCCGACACTTTCTGGCCGGCGCTGGCCGAGGCCCAGGTCCGCAACGCGGACTTCCGGGTCCGCTGGAGCCGGCGATCCGCCGACGGACCGATCAGCTCCGCCTCAGCGCCTCAGCTCCGGGCGATCGTCCCCTGACCCGACGACGTGCTCGCCGTCGAGCAGGCAGGCGAGCTGCGCCCGGTGCGACAGCGTCGGCGGGATCGCCGAGCGTGAGCTCGAGCCGCCGCTGGCGGCCGGCGGGCACCGCGCCCTCGATCGCCGCGCCGTGCGGCCGTCGAGCGGTAGCGGAGCTTGACCGCGCGCACCCGAGCGCCATCCCGGTGCAGGGTGACGTCGCGCAGCGGCACCCCGCCGGCGCCGAGCCGCTCCCGCGGGGCGACGGTGACGGGTTCGTGGCGGCGTCCTTATCGAGCACGTAGAGGGCGCGGTCGCAGGCGACGCCGATCCCGCGGCGCTGCCCGACCGTGAACAGGTGCTGGCCGGCGTGGGAGCGAGGCGGCCGGCGGACTCGTCGAGCACCGGCCCGCGCCGACCGGGATCGCCCCCGTGGCGGCGCAGGAAGCTCGCGCGGTCGGTGCCGGCGAGGAAGCAGAGATCCTGCGAGTCGGCCTTCTCGGCGACCGGCAGCTGCGCCCGGCGGGCGCGCTCGCGGACCTCGGTCCTTGGGAGCTCGCCGAGCGGGAAGCGCATCCGGGCCAGCGACGCCGGGGCGAGCGCCGCGAGCATGTAGCTCTGGTCCTTGGCCGGGTCGGCGGCGAGCGGATCAGCGGGACGAGTGGGGTCGCCGTCGGCCTCGACGCGGGCATAGTGGCCCGTGGCCAGCTCCGCGCAGCCGAGGCGGTCGGCGAGCTCGAGCAGCGCATCGAGCCGGACATGCCCATTGCAGCCGACGCACGGGTTCGGCGTCTCGCCGCCCAGGTAGACGTCGATGAACGGCTCGACGACCCCCTGCCGGAACTCGGGCCGGAGATCGAGCGTGAGATGCGGCAGCCCCATCCCGTGGGCGAGCGCGCGGGCCTGGGACGACCGCTGACGCCGAGCAGCAGCTCCGCTCCGGGTCGTGCTCGCCGAGTCCGACCACAGCTCCAGCGTGACCGCCACGGCCTCGCCGGTCCGCCGCGCACCCGAGCGCCGCGACCGCACTGTCGACGCCCCCGCTCATCGCCACGAGTGTCCGCCCCGCGACCGGCGGCGACCGGATCGGCGTGGCGGAGCGCATCGCCGAGGGCCCGGCCGAGGGTGTCGGCGGCGAGCTCGGCGGCGTGGAGCTTCGCCGGGCTGAGGCCCCCGAGCTCCTCGGCGATCTGACGCGGGCCGATCCGGGCCGCCTCGAGCAGCGGGCGGGAGCGGATCAGCGTGACGACGGCACTCCCGGCGGCCGCGGCCGCCCCGCAGCCGTGGGCGGCGAAACCCGCATCGGCGACGGTGTCGCCCATCCAGTGCGAGCGAGAGCGTGAGCGCTGTCGCAGCACGATCCGCCCTCGACGGCGACCGTCCGCGCGCCGGCTGGGATGTGATCGAGCCCCTGCGGCGAGGTGAGGTGATGCTCGAAGGCGAGGCGATCCACGCCTTCGAGGATATGGCGCGCGGGTGCGGTCGGCCTCAGGACGGCAGAGACGCCCTATGACGTCGTTGCGTCCTGGACCGTCTGGGCGATCGCGAAACGGTCCTGGAACCCGACCAGGGCACCGCGCCGCCGGAATGGTCGATCACGACCAGTGTCGGCGAGCCGGTGATCGGTACCTGCGCGTGATCGACCGGATACACGAGAGCTCCGACAGCGGCGCGGCCAGCATCAGCACCCGGCCGCCATGGGTGGGGATGCTGGCGAGCTCTGCGCGGAGGGCGCGATCATCGGCGCCGGCGGGGTTGAAGAACAGCATCGCGACGACGCGATGGGCGCGCAGTGCGCGGACGACCGCCTGCTCGCGCTGCGCCGGCGTGGCATTGCCGATGAGCGCGGAGCCGTCCGAGCGGCGCTGCTGTGGCGGCGGCCCGTGATGTGGACGCGGTCGTGGACGTGCGGTCGCCGTGGCTGGAGCCCACAGCGGGGTCCCGGCGCTCGGCTGCGTGGCGGAGTGGTCACGGTGCTGGCGGGGTCTTGGCGGTCACGCCGGCGGGACCGGCGGTCGCTTTGTGGGTCGACTTCGCCGCGGACGACGCGGACGGAGCGTGCGCGGTCGGAATCACGCCGCCCTGCCGTGCGCTCGCGGCGTTTGCGGTCGCCACACGCGCCTGGGCCGCCGAGATCGCCGAACCGCAGCTGCCCGAGACCGCTGTTGCCGCTCGATGGCGCCGCTCGTGCCGTCGCCCCCGAGGGAGCTCCGGCTTCAGCACGACGTCCACAGCGCGAAGAACACGACCGTGGCCAGCAGCAGGCCGAGCAATGGACGGGAAACCCTGTCCATCCTCCCCCATCGGCACGAGACCGCGTGGACATGAGGCGCGGCAGGCTCGAAGGACGCTCCCCCCGTGTCGTCGACGCGCGGATCAGGTGCGCCGAAGACCCAGCTCGCGCAGCTGCGCGGCATCGACCGGCGCGGGGGCCCCGGTGAGCGGGTCGGCGCCGCTGGCCGCCTTGGGAAAGCGATCACGTCGCGGATCGAGTCGGTCCCGGCCATCGCGGCCACGATCCGGTCGATTCCCATCGCGATCCCGCCGTGCGGCGGGGCCCCGTAGCGCAGCGCATCGAGCAGAAAGCCGAAACGGGCCTGGGCCTCCTCGGCGCTGATCCCGATCAGCTCGAACACCCGCTCCTGGACCTCGCGCTGGTGGATACGGATCGAGCCACCGCCGATCTCCGCGCCGTCCAGCACCAGGTCGTAGGCACGCGAGCGCAGCGCGGCCGGATCGTCGAAGTCCCCGGTCGGGCGCGGTGAACGGATGGTGCGCCGCGTCCCAGCGCTGCTCCTCCGGATCCCAGAAGAAGGCCGGGAACTCGACCACCCAGAGGACGTCGTGACGACCGGCCGGGATCAGCTCGTAGCGCGCTGGCCAGCTCCATCCGCAGCGCACGACAGCGCCTGGCCGCGCGTGCTCGAACGAGTCGGCGACGATCAGCAGCAGGTCGCCGGACGCTCGCCTGCAGCTCGGCGGTGATCCGTCTGACCTCCGCCTCGCTGAGGAACTTGGCGATCGGTGAGCGCAGTGTGCCGTCGTCCTGGACGAACGCCCACACCAGCCCCTTGGCGCCGTGGCGGCGCGCCAGCTCGGTGAGCGCGTCGAGCTCGGAGCGGGGCAGCTCGCGCGCGCACCGACATTGATCCCCCGGACCACTCCCCCGGACTCGACCGCGCCGCGCGAACACACCGAACTCCGAGCCGGCCACGGCATCGCTGAGGTCGCGCAGCTCCAGCCCGAAGCGGGTGTCCGGCCGGTCGATCCCGAACCGCCCGACCGCCTCGGCGTAGGCCATCCGCGGCCATGGCGCCGGCAGGCGCCTCGATACTCGCGGCGGCGAACACGGCGCCCATCACCGCCTCCATGCACTCGATCACGTCATCCTCGTCAACGAACGACATCTCCAGATCGAGCTGGGTGAACTCGGGCTGGCGGTCGGCGCGCGTGTCCTCGTCGCGAAAGCAGCGGGCGATCTGGTAGTAGCGCTCGAAGCCGGCCACCATCAGCAGCTGCTTGAACAGCTGGGGCGACTGGGGCAGCGCGTAGAACGAGCCGGGCTGCGTCCGCGCCGGGACGAGGAAGTCGCGGGCCCCCTCGGGAGTCGAACGGGTGAGGTTCGGCGTCTCGATCTCCAGGAAGTCACGCTCGTCGAGGACCGAGCGCATCGTGCTGATCACGGTGTGGCGCAGCGCGATCGCCCGCTGGAGCCCGTCGCGGCGCAGATCGAGCGAGCGGTGGCGCAGACGGAGCGCCTCGTCGACGCCTGCGCCCTCGTCGAGCGGGAACGGCGGCGTCTCGGCGTCGGCGAGGATCTCCAGGCTCGCCGACCGGTCAGCTCGATCTCGCCGGTGGCGAGCGCCGGATTGACGTTCGCCTCGTCGCGGCGCGTGATCGCCCCGGTCACGGTGATCACGTCCTCGGCGCGCAGAGCATGTGCGGCGGCGTGGGCGTCGGGCGCCGTCGTCGGGTGAAAGACGAGCTGGATGACCCCCGTGCGGTCGCGGAGGTCGATGAAGATCAGGCCCCCGTGATCGCGCCGGCGGTGGACCCAGCCCGCGACCCGCACCGTCTCCCCGACCTCGGCCGCGGTCAGCTCCCCGACCAGTGGTCGCGGTACGTCGTTGGGTCGGGGCGGCTGCATCGGGGTCACAGCCGCACCCCGCGGAGGATCATCGGGATGACCGCCTCGACGGCGAGCTCCTGCTGCTGGCCGGTCTCCATCTCGCTTGAGGCTGACCTCCTCGCCGGTCTCGACGATCGCCACGTAGCGCGCGCCGACCCGGTCGGCCTGCTTGAGCTGCCCCTTGAGCGAGCGCCCCGCGAGCTCGAGCTGGGCGGCCAGGCCGGCCCGGCGGGCGTCGCGGGCGAGCGCGAACGCGGCCTCGCGGAGCGCGTCGGGCGCCCGGGCCACGAACAGGTCGACGATCTCCGCGGGCAGCGGCAGCTCGCCGGCGCTGAGCAGGATCCGCTCGACTCCAGCCGCCCAGCCGCACGCCGGCGTGGGCTTTCCGTCGAGCTGCTCGATCAGCCGGTCGTACCGTCCGCCCCCGCCGACGCCGGACTGCGCGCCGAGCGCGTCGCTGGTGAACTCGAACAACGTGCGCGTGTAGTAGTCAAGTCCGCGCACGAGCGTCGGGTCGAGCTCGTAGGCGACCTGCGAGTCGTCGAGCAGCGCGCGCACCTGGGCGAAGTGCTCGGCGTCCTCGACGGTGAGCCGGTCGAGCAGCTTCGGCGCATCGGCCATCACCGCGCGGGTGCCGCGGTCGGAGGAGTCGAAGGCCCGCATCGGGTTGAGCTCGATCCGCTCGCGGACATCGGCGCTCAGCGCGTCCTCGTGGGTCGCGGAGGTAGGCGATCAGCTCCTCGCGGTACTCGGCCCGGGTCTCCGGGGTCCCGAGGCTGGCGAGCCGCAGCCGGACGTCGCGTACGCCGACCGCCTCGAGCAGCTCGGCGAGGAGCACGATCAGCTCGGCATCGGCGTCCGGCGCCGCCGACCCGACGGCCTCGGCCCCGATCTGCCAGAACTGGCGGTAGCGACCGCGCTGCGGCGCCTCGGCGCGGAAGAAGCTCGACAGGTACCAGAGCTTCACCGGCTGCGGGAGCTTGTGCATTCCGTGCTCGATGTACGCGCGGCAGACCGGCGCGGTCCCCTCCGGGCGAAGCGTCAACGACCGGCCCCCGCCGTCGTCGAAGCTGTACATCTCCTTGCGCACGATGTCGGTGGCCTCCCCCACCCCCCGCGCGAACAGCTCGGTGGCCTCGAACGTCGGCGTCTCGATCCGGTGGTAGCCGGCGGCCTCGAGGATGCGGCGGGCGTGGCCCTCGAGCAGCGGCGCGGCGGGCGCTGTCCTCGCCGAGGACGTCGAACGTCCCCTTCGGGGCCTGGATCATCGGCGGCCCGTCCTGTCCGGCGCGGGTCACTGCTGAGTCAGCTCCTGCAGGAACGGGTTGGTCGCGCGCTCGGCGGCGAGCGTCGTCGTTCCCATGTGCCCGGGATACACGATCGTCTCGCCGGGGAACCGGCTCGATCAGGTCTCGATCGACGCGAGCAGCGTCGGCCAGTCCCCACCCGGGAGGTCGACCCGTCCGACCGAGCCCTGGAACAGGACGTCGCCGGAGAACAGCGCGTCCTCGCCGTCCGCGGCAGTACGTCGACGTGACCGGGGCTGTGGCCGGGCGTGAACATCGACGTCGAAGTCGATTCCGGCGAGGCTGAGCGTCTCGCCGCCGACGACGGTGTGCTCGGCCTCGTAGCTCTCGAACGGCCCGAAGCCCTCCCATGGGACGTAGTCCATGATGTTGGCCAGCACCTGGCGCTCGAGCTCCGGGCACCACACCGGGGCGCCGGTCGCGGCCGCGACGGGCGCGACCGCGCCGATGTGGTCGAAGTGGGTGTGGGTGACGAGGATCGCCGGCGAGCTCGTCGATCCCGAGCGCGCTCGAGCGCGGCAGAGCAGCTTGTCGGACTCCTCGCCGGGATCGACGATCACCGCTTCGGTGGCCTCGGGCCGCCGCACGACGAAGCAGTTCTCCTGCACCGGGCCGACGGTGAACATGCGCACGTCGAGCCCGCTCATCGCCCCTCCCCCTTCGCCTTCTTGCCGCGCTGGCGGCGGTTGAACAGGAACCGCTCGAGGTAGAAGCCCGGCCGGCACGTAGAGGATCAGCGCGAACACCGCGAACGACGCCGCGGTCGCCAGCCGATTCTTGCCGTGGGTCGTGAGCAGCAGGAACGCGAACATGATCACGGCCGCGAACGCCGCCCGCTGCAACGAGGACTCTCCACGTCGGCGGGGTGTTGAGCCGGCGCTCTCCCGGGCGTCGGCCTTGGTCTGCTTCTTGCGCTCATCGGCGGTCGGCGGACGGCCGGTGCGGCCACGGGCCTCGAATCGTCCCGGCCGCCGTGCCGCGGTGCTTGCTCCGGCGCTTCTTCTTCGTCTGGGCCATGGCCGGACCCGAGATTAGCCCTTGAGCACGTCTTCGAGCACACGGCGGTGGCGGATCGCGACATCGTCGGGGAACCCCGTCGAACGCCGCCGCCGGCGCCAGGCCGACGAGCTCGGCGCCGGACACGGCGCGTGGGCCGCGACGGCCCGCACGACGCGGCCGAGCGGCGCCGCCCGGTGGTCCTCGACGTTCGTCGAGACCTGGGCGCGGCCCTCGCTGCTCCAGCCACAGCCCGATCGCCCGCACGCCTGGCAGCCCCTCGGGCCCGGACTCGCGGATCAGCGCGGCGATCCGGCGGGCCTCGTCGACACCGGCCGGAGGGGCGAGCTCGACGTTGAAGGCCACGAGCGGAGGCCGCGCGGCGACGAGCACCGCGCCGGCCGTGGGATGCAGCTCGGCGGGGCCGAAGTCGGGTCGAAGCTCCTTCGCCGCGAGCCGGCGGGCAAGCTCGGCCGGACCGCCGCGGCGGAGCTCGGCCCGGGTCCGCCCGCCGGCCAGCACCCCGTAGAGGAACACCGGCAGGGCGAGCTCGTCGGCGAGGCCATCGGCGAGCGTCAGCGCCTCGGCGCACGCGGCCCCGCGCCGGGCCTCGTCGAGGTGGACGATCGGCGCGACGTCGAGGACGCCGATCCGGGGGTGGATACCGTCGTGGCCGGTGAGGGCGAGGCGCTGCACCGTTTCGCGCGCGCCCGCGAGGACCCGAGCAGCCAGTTCCCCCTGGCGGTCCGGCCAGCGTGACGACGCTGCGGTGGTGATCGGGGTCGCGGTGGACGTCGCGAACCCCGGGCCCGAACGCGGCGACGATCGCAGCGATCGTGGCGCCGTCGCGCCCCTCGGAGATGTTCGGCACGGCGAGCAGCAGCGGTCCGGGCGCAGCCGGGCCGCCCCGAGCGTCGCTCAGCTCGCGAGCACCCACTCGCCGTCCCGCAGCACCGTGGTGTCGCCGATCGTCAGGGTCGCATCGAGCACGACGACGTCAAGGTGGATCGGAACCGAGACGGTGCCGCCGATGCCGGCGCTCGCCCCGAACGCGATGTGAACCGTGCCGAGGATCTTCTCGTCCTCGAGCACGTTGCCGGTGAGCGTCGCCCGGTCGTTCGTCCCGATGCCGAGCTCCGCGAGGTTCGTCCCGAGCTCGCCCTGGGCGCGCAGCCGCCCGATGAACTCGGGGCCGATCCCCTCGCGGGCGTCGGCGATCCGGCCGCCCGTGACGGTGAGCCTGGCCGGAGGGTCGCTGAGCCCGAGCGGGGCGAGGCTGGAGGCGACGATCGTGCCCTCGCCGCCGGCCGGCGCGACGAAGCCCTCCCCGCACGGGAGGTTGCCGAACGCGCCGCGGGCGGCGAGGTCGCCGTCATCGGAGATGCCGTCGCGGCCGGTGAGGTCGAGATGCATGTCGGTCCCGCGGGGGCAGGTGACGTGCGCCTCGGTCGCGTCGGAGAGCAGCGCGGCGACCGCGCGGGAGCGGGAGCGCATGGTGTCGAAGTCGACGGTCATCACGCGCGCGAGCATGTCCTCGGTGACGCCGGGCATGGTCGTCCCGCGGACCCCGTTCTCGCTCGCGCGTTTGCGCGCCGCCGTGTGGCTGAGCGAGCGCGAGGTGGGTGCGATCAGGACGTCGCAGGCGGCCATCGCGGCGGCGATCGAGCGCGGCGGCTCGGTCCCGTCGTTCTCCCGCTCGTCCATCAGGGTGAGCACGGCGTCGGCTCCGGAGTCGCGGGCGGCGTCCCGGAGCGCCTCGCCGATCGTCCGGCTCGCGGGGTCGACGATCACGCACACCTCCTCGCCCGGGGCGATGGCCAGGCAGTCGGTGACGACGGCGCGGACGGCAGCGGTCAGGTCGGGCACCGGCGCATCATAGGCAGGGTCTGGACCGGCGGCGGGCGCTCCACTAGGCTGCCCGGGCATGCATCGGGGGCTGCTGGGAGCCGAGGGCGTGGCTGCTCGCCGCCGTGCTCGCACTGGCATTGCCGGCGACGGCGGGCGCGGTGCCGTTCGGCCCGCCGCTCGGGACCTCCCCGTTCAACACGCTCCCGAGCTATCCCTACGACTGCTCGGCGGTCACCGCCCCGGTGATCGGCGTGGTGCCTCTCTACACCGCGACGGGCGCACTTGCCTCGAGCTGCATCTGGATCCACGTTCCCACCCCGGCCGAAGCCGCGCTGTTTCCGCGGCGGAGCATCTCCCTCACCCCGCCGGGGAGCGGCACGGTGACGAAGGTGAGCGTCGCCGTCGGGCCGCGAACCGGTCCGATGCAGGTCGTGGTGATGCGCTCGCTGTACGAGAACACGCTCACCCCGGGGCGTCCGAACGACGCCTGCTGCTTCCCGGTGGCCCGCAGCCAGACGTTCACCCCGCGCGCGAACGGGATCACCACGGTCCCCGTCCACCTCCGGGTGCGCGAGGACGTGACGCCGCCGCCGGAGGACATCACGACGATCGCCGACTTCGACACGCTCGGCCTCGCGGTGCTCGCGCCGGGCGTCCCGGTCCCGCTCTACTACACGGGCGACACGAGCCAGCCGGCCGACTTCGTCTGGAACACCTCGACCCCGAGCACCGTGACCCCCGGTTTCTCGACCGACTCCGGCGGCTTCTTCGTGGCGCTCGACGGCGAGCTGCTCCCGACCGACCCGGTCGGCTTCGGCGGCGGCGGGACCGAGCCCGTCCGGGGCTCCGTGGCCGACATCGCACTGCGCTGCCTGGCCAGCGCGGCCTGCCGGGGCCGGATCACGCTCCAGAACCGCCGCGGAGCGAGCCCCGACCTCGCCGTCGGCCACGCGTGGCCGCCCCCGCGTGGCGACCGCCGCGGGCGCGACAACCTACGGGTCGAGCTCGTTCCGGATCGGAGCCCGGGGCCACGGGACCGTCAAGGTGCGGCTGAGCGCCGCGGGGCGGCGGCTGTTCGCCCACCACCGCACGGTGGGGGTCTGGGCCAACGTCACGGTGAGCGGGCTCGGGTCGTACTCGACGGCGATCAGGCTGCGGCAGTAGTCGTGGCGGGCGGCGCCTGCGGGCCTGCGGGCCTGCGCCACCCTTGATGTCCTCAACCTGCCAATCGATCAGCGCGAGGAATCCGTTGGCACGTTGAGGACGCCATCGGTCCTCAACGTGCCAGCCGTTTTGCGGGCGGCGACGATTGGCATGTTGAGGACACGGGGCGACGTACCCGACGGTCCGCACGGCCATGTCCCGCTCCTCGCATTCGAATGACCGACCGGAGATCTCGCACTAGACTTCCGGCCCCCTCGCCGGAGTAGCTCAGTCGGTTAGAGCAGCGGAATCATAATCCGCGTGTCGGGGGTTCGAGTCCCTCCTCCGGCATCACGCGATTCTGCAGGAAAGCCCCCGGCTCGCCGGAAACCCGGCGGATCTGAGGGGTGCGGGCGGCGGATCTAACGGTGGCGTCCGCCGTGGATAGGATCGCTGCCGTGGGCGCTCTCTCCGCAGCGCGGGCCGGCAGAGGAGATCGGGCGCGGGCGATCTCGACGATCGTCTCGGCCTTTGTCCGCGATCCGGTGGAGCGCTGGTTGTTTCCCGATCCCGAGCAATACGAGACCCGGTTTCCCGAGTTCGTCGCCGCGTTCGCCGGGGAGGCCTTCGAGCACCAGACGGTCTGGGCCCTCGGAGGCTTCCAGGCGGTGTCATTCTGGCTCGCGCCCGGTGTGACAGCAGACGAGGCGGCGATCGTGGCGGTGCTCACCGACGCGGTCTCACCGGAGAAGCACGACGACATGTTCTCGGTGCTCGAGCTGATGGACCGAGCCCATCCCGAGGTTGCGCACTGGTACCTCCCGTGGCTCGGGGTTGAGCCTGCCGCACAGGGCTCCGGCCTTGGTGGCCAGCTACTCGAACACGGCCTCCGAATCGTTGACGAGAGCCATCTGCCCGCCTACCTGGAGACCCCGAATCCGCGCACGGTGCGCTTCTACGAGCGGCACGGATTCGAGGTCACTGCCGAGTCGCAGGCCGGCGCCTGCCCGCCGATGATCTCGATGCTGAGACCTGCGCGCTAGACGCAGCGGGACCCAGCGCGATCTCAGCGCCGCGCCTCGAACACGAGGTTGAACGGCGTCTCGGCGACGCGGCGAAAGCCCGTGCAGCCCCCGTCTCGATGACCTTCCGGATCCGCGCCTCCCGGCCTGCGCACCGAGTGCGAGCCCAACATCCTGTGAGAGCGATGCCGGCGTGCAGAGGAGCGTTGAGAACCCGTACCGCTCGGCAAGCCCCAGAGCGAGCACGCACATCCGAAGCACGTGCTCCACCGGCTGCCCGAGCCCCAGATCGGTACCCAACGACAGCGCCGCGATCAACTCGGCCAGACAGACACCGGAATCGCCCTCATCCACCTCCACTGCCGCCGAGTCTAAATGTGCCCTGTCCCGCGACCCGGGAGTCATTCACCATGCGACCGCCCGCTCGCCGGCGGGGCTCAGTTCCGGACTTCAGGGATCCGCGTCGGCCCGCCGGGGCACGAGAACGCACGCCTCTTTATGTTCGCGATAGGTTTACGCGGTGCGTCGCCTCGTGGGTGGGCTGCTGGGGGTAGTTGTCGCCATGTCCGTATGGGCGGTGACCCCTGCCCTTGGCCTGGAACCGGTCGTGGATTGGGGCACCTATGGCCACGACAACCAGCGGAGCGGATTCAACGCCGCCGAGGACGACCTCGGTACATCGACCGTGCGCTCGATCCGTGAGATCTGGTCCACGAAGCTTGGCGCGCCGATCCTCACTCAGCCGGTGCTGGCGAGCGGTCTGGTCCTGCAGCATCCGCGGCGTACCGTGAGCCTGGTCTACGCGGCCACCGAGCACGGCCGGTTCGCGGCGATGAACGCGAACACGGGCCACGTGGTCTGGATCCGGCGACTCGGGTTCCAGCATGTCTCGTTCTGCAGCGATCTCCCGAACAACGATTTCGGCATCACCGGAACGTCCGTCATCGATCGCGGCCGGCACAGCATCTACACCACGGGTGGCGACGGCAGGCTCTACGAGCTGGACCTCGCCACGGGGAGGACCAAGCGGCGTTGGGTCATGACCCGGGATCCAGCGCACGAGGACGATTACAGCGCGCTGACGCTGGCGAACGGAATCCTGTACGTCCCCTACTCGGGGAACTGCGACACGGACCCCTACCGCGGGTTCGTCGCGGCGATCCGGGTCCGCGACGGCAGGCGCCTCAACACCTGGTACCCATCCGGGGCGCGCGACGGGGGCTCGATCTGGGGCTTCGGCGGGGTGTCCGTCGACCCGCGCGGCGGGGTCTTCGCCGCCGTCGGCAACTCGCAGGGCTCCAACGAAGCCGCCGCCTACGGCGAGCACGTGGTCGCGCTCACGCCCGGCCTCCACGTCGTCGGCGCCAACTACCCGGGTCTGCCGAAGGGCGATGCCGACTTCGGCGTCAACACCTGTCCTGTTCCAGCGCAGAGGTTGCCCGCCGGAGCTCGCCGTCGGCAACAAGTACGGGTCGTTCTTCGTGTACGACCGCAACCGGATTTCGAGCGGGCCGGTACAGCGGATCGCGCTCGGCGGGTCCGGTTACGGCCAATTCGGTCTGCTCGGCGTCGCGGCGTACTGGCCGAAGACGGCGACGGTCTTCGTCAGCACCCCCCTCAGCCGAGGTCGGTACCGCCACGGCATCGATGCCTTCCGGGTGACCGGGGGCTGTCGGCTCTCATTCAGGTGGTCGGCGACGGTCGGACCGAGGGGAGACAACTCGAGTCCGACGCTCGCCGACGGGGTCCTCTACTTCGGAGACGGCTATGGCCACCAGGCGGTCGCATTCGACGCGCGCACAGGCCACCGCCTGTGGGACTCCGGGCGGGCGATCCGCGGATCGGTGTACGCGGGTCTCACGGTCGTCAACGGCAAGGTCTTCGCCTCGTCGGTGGACGGGTACCTGTACGCGTTCGCTCCCGCGCCGCGGAACGTCTCCCCGCCCTCGATCTCCGGGCCGGTGACACCGGGCCGCACGTTGATCGCGTCACACGGCTCGTGGACCAACAATCCGAGGCGCTACAGCTACCGGTGGGTGCAGTGCGACAGCACGGGCAGGAAATGTGCGCCGCTTCACGGCGCGACGCACGAGAGGTTCAAGCTCACGAGCGCCAGGGTGGGGCACACGATCCGGGTGAGGGTCACCGCCATCAACGCAGCCGGCTCGAGCGGGGCGGCGATCTCGGCGGCGACGGGGGTCGTGTCGCCGCTGCCGCCGTCGAAGCCCGTGCCGTAGCCGCCTCCCGCGCGGCGGACAGCACCCGCACCCACTGGTGGCATGATTGGCCGATGCATCCCTGCGGGGAGACCCGGATGCCGGCCGGCAGCTGTTCAGGAAGGATTCCCGGATGGTGCGGGCTGAGCGATCCACGTTCGTCGAGGTGCGCGGATGAGCTCCCACGCGCACGCTGAGGGAGCGCTGGGGGCCGGGGCGGGAACGGCGGCGACGCGCGCCGGCGCGACGAAGATCGTCCTGATCACGCTCGCCGCCGGGCAGTTCGTCATGGCGTTGGACACGACGGTGATGAACACGGCGATCGCCACCGTCGCCAAGGACCTCGGGACGACGGTGACCGGCATCCAGACCGCGATCACCCTCTACACGCTCGTGATGGCCTCGCTGATGATCACCGGCGGGAAGGTCGGTCAGATGATCGGACGCAAACGCGCGTTTGCGATCGGATGCATCATCTACGCGTGCGGGTCACTGACCACCGCGCTGTCACAGAATCTGACCGTGCTGATGATCGGCTGGTCGGGCCTGGAAGGGCTCGGCGCGGTGCTGATCATGCCGGCGATCGTGGCCCTGGTCGCGTCGAACTTCGGAAAGCCCGACCGGCCGCGCGCGTACGGACTCGTCGCCGCGGCCGGAGCGATCGCCGCCGCACTGGGACCGCTGATCGGCGGCCTGTTCACGACCTACGCATCGTGGCGCTGGGTGTTCGCCGGGGAGGTACTGATCGTGCTCGGGATCCTGTCCATGACGCGCCGGATGAACGACACCCCGGCCGAGGAGGGCGCCCGGCTCGATCTCGTCGGCACGGCCCTGTCCGCGCTCGGACTCGGCGCGATCGTGCTCGGGATCCTCAAGGCCGGTACGTGGGGGTTCGTGCAACCGAAGCCGGACGCTCCCCATTGGCTCGGGCTCTCCCCCGTGATCTGGCTGATCTTCGCCGGCGGTGCTCGTGCTGTGCCTGTTCGTCTCGTGGGAGAACCGGCGGATCAAGCGCGGCGAGAGCGCGCTGATCGACCCGGCGATGCTGCGCAACCTCCAGCTGCGCGGCGGGGTCATGTCGTTCCTGTTCATGTTCCTGATCCAGGCCGGGATCTTCTTCACCGTCCCGCTGTTCCTCTCGGTCGCGCTCGGGGTCTCGGCAGTCGAAACCGGCGTCCGGCTGCTTCCGCTGTCCCTCTCCCTGCTCCTGTTCGCGGTCGGCGTCCCCAAGCTCCGTCCCGACGCGTCACCCCGGCGGGTCGTCCGGCTCGGATTCCTCCTGCTGTTCGCCGGCCTCGTGCTCCTGGTCGCGCTGCTCGACGTCGGCGTCGGCCCGGAGATCATCACCTGGCCCTTGCTGCTCGCCGGCTCCGGCCTCGGCATGATGGCCTCCCAGCTCGGCGCCGTGACCGTGTCATCGGTGCCCGACGAGAAGAGCGGCGAGGTCGGCGGGCTCCAGAACACCGGCACCCAGCTCGGCGCCTCGATCGGCACCGCATCGCCGGCGCCGTGCTCATCTCGGCGATGACCGCAGCGTTCTTCACCGGCATCGAGAACAACCCCAACGTTCCCGACAGCGTCGTCTCGAAGGCCAAGACCGAACTCGCCGGCGGCGTGCCGTTCATGTCCAAGTCCGATGTCCAGGCCGCGCTCAAGGACGCCAACGTGCCCCCCGCGACCGCCGACGAGATCGTCAAGGTCAACGAGAAGAGCCAGATCGACGGGCTGCGCGCCGCCGAGGCCATCCTCGCGCTCCTCGCGCTGATCGCCCTCCCGTTCACGCGCGGCATCCCGACCGTCCAGCCCGGCGCCGCAGGCCAAGCCCAGACCGTCCCCGGCGTAGTGACACCGACCGGCACTGCCGGTCGTGTCACGCGCGCCGGCTGCGCTCCTGCTCCTCGATCGTCAGCTCGGCCGTCGGAACTGCCTCCAGCCGCCCGTCGGGAATCGGATCACCGCTCTCGATCGAGAGTCCGTACGTCCCGGCTTCAAGCCGGGCCTCGGCGCGCTCCAGCGCGGCGAGCTGGCGGTGGAGATCCTCGGTCCGCCCGGCGGCGAACTCATCCTGGTAGAGGTCTTCCGAGCCCCTGTCACCTGGTTCGATGCGGCCGGAGGCCTCCTGCGGGCCTTGGCCCTCGAGCGCGGCGAGTGCCTGCTCGATACGCGTCCGTTCGCCTGTCAGCAGTTCGCGCGCGCGGTCAGAGTTCATCGACGCCGGCCCTCAGGTCGGTTCGCCCCACCGACCATCGCCGTGGTCGCGGGAGCGCTGATCGGGGCTCGCCGGCTCGCCCGGTTCGAACCCAGCCTGTGTGAGCATCCGGCGGAGGTCAACGACCATCTGTACGTCGACATCCTTGCCGTGGGGCGCGGTGATGATTGTTGAGATGCGTGTCCACGTTCCCCGCAGCGCATCGTAGACCACGCTCCGTGATCACCGGCGGCGCGCCTCGAGCTCGCGGATCCGGTCCAGCAGCTCGCACACGACGACGGCGCCGGCGTAGTTGAGCCCGAGGTCCCGGCGGAGCCGCTCGGCCCTCGCCACCCGGGCTGCCGAGCCCGGGTCAAAGCGTGGCGCGTGCGCCGGCGCGCCCGGATGGGGCTCAATCAGCCCGAACTCCAGGTAGCGCCGGACGTGCACGATCCTGACCCCCGCCTGCCGAGCGACGACGGTCAGCTCGACCGCATGCTCGGCGCCGCCGCCACGATTCGGCCTGGGTCTGTCCGTCTGGGTTCATGTCACGCCTCCCCCGAGTCGTCGCCTGAGCTCTGCGCGAGCTCCTCGTAGAGCTCGCGCTCGCGGTCGGAGAGCGCCTTCGGCACGACGATCCTCACGATCGCATGCAGATCACCGCTGCCGCCCTCACGCGTGGGCAGTCCCCGTCCGCGGAGTCGCAGCTGTCGGCCGCTGGAGGAGCCCGCCGGGACACGCACCCGCGCGGCCCCGGCCGGTGTCTCCACCGCTGTGGTCGTGCCCAGCGCCGCCTCGGACGGCGTGAGCTCGAGGTCGACGTCGAGATCGACCTCGCCCCGCCGGCGGAAGCGTGAATGGGGCTTCAGCACCACACGGAGGAACAGATCCCCCGGCGGTCCGCCGTTGCGCCCCTCGCCGCCCTGTCCCGCCAGGCGGATCAGCTGTCCGTCACGGACGCCGGCTGGGAAATTGACGTTGATCTCGCGGCCGCCGAGCGTCAGCCGCCGCCGGCCACCGGCCAGCGCGTCCTCGAGGGAGAGCTCGAGGAGGGCCTCGCGGTCGTGGCCGCGCAGGGGTCCGGCGGCCTGTCCGGCCCGTGCTCCGAACAGTGCCTCGAACAGGTCGTCGCCGAACTGCACCCGGCTGCCGTCGCCGAAGTCCTGGCCTGAGAGGAAGTCCTCGAAGCTCTCCTCAGGGGCCTGCTGCTCCGTTTCCCGCCACCGCGCGCCGAGCCGGTCGTAGCGCTCTCGCTTCTCCGGGTCGGAGAGGACCTCGTACGCCTCGCCGAGCTCCTTGAAGCTGTCCTCGGCGCCGCTGTCGGAGTTCAGGTCCGGGTGGTACTTGCGCGCAAGCTTGCGGTAGGCGCGCCGGATCGCGTCCTGGTCCGCGTCGCGTGGAACGCCGAGGACCTCGTAGTAGTCCGTGTAGCTGAGTGGCATGTGTGATCGAATCCTCGCTCAAATGACCTCCACGCGATGCCGCCACCGAACCGGGTCGCCGATCGAGAACCGCACGGAGGCCGACGCATGAGGGCGACCGACATCAGCTGCGCCACCCCGACGATGCGGGCCGGCCGCCGGCTCGTGGGAATCCCCGGGTACCCGTCGGAGAGCGAACGGATCCTCGCCGACCCGGAGGCGATCGCGCGGTTCTACGACCGCTGCAGCGACCTCATGCGCGCGCTCCTCGACGGGCTCTCGCACGCTCCCGACACCCCCCGTCCGTTTCCCGAGGTCGAGGACGCGATCGGCTGGCCGCACCGCCGGATCGCCTCGGTCCTCGGTGGGGTCTCGCGCCTGCGCCACCGCGAGTTCGGCGGCGCACGGCCCTACCACTTCCTCGCCCCGCGTCACGCCCTCTCCCGACGGTGGGAGATCTGGATGGACGCGCGTCAGTGCCTCGCGATCCGGGACGCTGCGCGCACCGACGTCGCCGACCTCGCCGACTCTGTCGCTCACGCCCCGCCGACGCGCATCAGCGGGGCGAGAGCCGGGCGCTGAGCGGCAGACTGCGTGAGGACGAGCCGACCCACAGCCGGTACCCGCCGGAGGCGACCCGCCATGTGGCGCTTCCCGCGTCGTAGTACTCGAAGCTGGAGCGGGGAAGATCGAGCCGGACGGTCCTCGCCTGGCCCGCCCTGAGGGCGACCTTGGCGAAGGCCTTCAGCTGCCGCGGCGGCTCTCCGGCCGAGGACGGGAAGCCGACGTAGGCCTCGACGACCGAGGTGCCGGACCTGAACCCGGTGTCGCGAACCCGCACCGTGGCCCGGTACCCGCTTCCGGACCGGGCAAGGTGCAGCGCACCGAACGTGAATTGGGTGTACGACAGCCCGAACCCGAACGGGAACAGCGGCGTCTGGTGGCTCTGGTCGTAGTAGCGATAGCCGACGAGCAGGCCCTCGGAGTACTGGGCCTCGCCGTTGACCCCCGGGTACTGCGCGACGGAGCGCAGCGGGCCCTGGCCGGGGGTGCGGGGGAAGGTCACCGGCAGGCGGCCGACTGGGGTCCGAGCGGCCGAACAGGGTTGCGGCGATCGCCGTCCCGCTCTGCTGACCCGGGTACCAGGCCTCGAGCACCCCGGCGACGTTCGAGATCCACGGCATCAGCACCGGCCCCGCGGTGTGCAGCACGACGATCGTGTGCGGGTTGACCCGGGCCACCGCCTCGATCAGTGCGTCCTGATCGCCGGGGAGAGCGAGCGACGGCCGATCCATCCCCTCGCTGGTCACGTCGCCCGCGAAGACGATCGCCACCTTGGCGTGGCGGGCGGCGCGCACCGCGGCGGCCAGCAGCGCGGGATTCGGCGGCTGCCAGCCGACCTGGAGCGCCGCGCCGGCGATCGAGGAACCGGTCTCGTACTGGACGCGGATCGCGACCGGCTGGTTCTTCGTCAACCGCGCGAGCCCCTGGAACGTGATGCGCGGACCGCCCGGGGCACTCACGATTCCCCCGGGCCCGTCGGCGCGCCCGAACTCGGCGTTCGCGCTGATGATCACGTGGCCGCCGAGCGAGAGCGTGGCGATCCCGGCGGTCTCGATCGAGAACCGGTAGACGCCGGTCGCGGGCGGAGTCAGGGTGCCGGTCCACACGCCGGAACTCGCGCTGCCCGAGTTGGGGATCGTCTGGAGCGGGGCCGGCGTGCTGGCGAAGTCCACCGTGGGGTCGATCCGGGTGACCGTCGGCTGGCCGCTCGGCGGCTGAGCCAGGTAGAAGCTCGCGCTGAGGCCGTGTCCCTGGCCGCTGGAGGGTGTGAGCGCGGCGGCGGGGATGTCGGGCAGCGGCACGTCGCCGAGCGTGCCGGGGGCATATGTGATCCGCGAGGCCGAGCCGACGACGCTGCGGATCCCGGCCAGCGGGGTGATCACCGGTCCGTGGCGCACGGCGGGCGAGCCGTTCTCCTCGATCTGCGTCCCCGGCCCGGCGTCCGCTCCGATGACGGCGATCGAGCCGGCGCCGCGGCTCACGGGGAGCACCGCCTGCCGGTTCTTGAGCAGCACGGTTGATTGCTCGGCGACCCGGGCGGACAGCGCGAGGTGGGCAGGCGTGCTGACGACCGAACCGGCCCCGCCGGTGATCGGATGGTCGATCAGCCCGACGGCGAACATCGCGGTGAGGATCCGGTGGCTCGCGTCGTTCAGCCGCCCGATCGACAGATGGCCCGCGTTGAAGCCGTTCGTGAGGATCGTCAGCTCGTTCGCGCCGGTCGCCGTGGCGAGGCTGCCGAGCACCATGCTGTCGACGCCGGCGTTGACCGCGGCGATGTCGTCGCGGACGGCGAGGTCGGCGTCGGGCCCGACGAAGCCCTGGAGGCCGAAGCTCTTCAGCGTGGCGAGCGACTGCGGGTTCTGGCACGAATACTGGAGGTTGATGCGGTTGTAGGAGCACATCGCCGAGGCGACGTGGCCCTGTTGCACGGCCGACTTGAACGCCGGCAGGTAGATCTCCTGGAGCGTGCGCTGCGAGACCTGGTCGCTCACCGCGGTCGATGCGAGCGGCTGGCCGAAGCGGTCGATCTCCTGGTTGTTGCCGGCGTAGTGCTTGACCTGCGCCATCACATGCTGGCTCTGGATCCCACGGATCTCCGGCGCGACGAGCGTCGCGGTGAGGAACGGATCCTCGCCAAGGGTCTCCGCCTCGCGGCCCCACAGCGGCGTGCGAACGATGTTGACCGTCGGGGCGAACAGCAGATCGCGGCCCTTGCCCGCCGCCTCGGCTCCGAGGGCCCGCCCATACGCGCCGGCCACGGCGGGGTCCCAGCTCGCGGCGATCGTCTCGGCGTCCGGGAAGGCCGTCACGCCGGTGTTGCCCTCGCCGATGCCGTTCGGTCCGTCGATCGATGTGAGGGCCGGGATCCCGAGCCGCGTGATGCCCGCGTTGTCGCTGGCGACGAACGCCAGCTTCTCGGCCGTCGTCATCGCATTGACGACGAGCGTCGCGCGCGCCGAGGCGGGTTGGGAGGCGGTGCACCAGGGATGGCTGCCGCACGCGGCGGCGGCACTCGCGGGCAGGACGGCGAGACCGACCACGAGGGCGACGAGCCACGCCGTCAGCCGGCGCACGTCACCGTGGTGGCCACGATCTGCACTCTCCATCTCGCTCTCCTCCAGCTCGAACCGATCGACCATGGGACGTCTATCACCTCCGCGGCACGTCTGCGCAGCCACACCGCGCCCGTGTCGTCGAGTGCGACGGCCTTGCTGCGGGTGCTCAGATCGTCTTCACTTGACCGGGATGGCAACCCCCGACGACGCTGAGCGGCAGATCGACCAGCAGCCGATCGCCGCGCCGGCTGCGCTCCGCCCCGCTCCGCCGTCGCTCGTCGCCACCCGGACCGCGCTGCACCGGGTCGCCGAGCAGGTGGTCTCCCCCGCGCGCCGGCTCGCGACCGGACGGATCGGGCTCCGGGCGACCCCTGGTGGCTTCGGCACCCCGCTGTTCGGTGACGGGCGCCAGGTCCGCGTCGAGGGAACGGAGCTCCTCGTCGCCCTGCAGGGCGACGAGACGAGGCGCGCCCCGCTCACGACGCTCGACGCCGCGGCCGATCACGTCGGACGCGACGCGCTGCCCGACGACGTCTCGCTCGACGAAGCTCCGCTCGACGTCGATGCCGCCGCCGCTGCTGTGCTGGCGGACGTGTACGCCCTCGGCGCGAGCGTGCTCCTGTTCCTCCGCGACGAGGCCGGGGCCGGGGCCGAGCCGTCGCTGATCCAGCTCTGGCCCGAGCACTTCGACATCGCCGTCGAGCTCGGCGCCGAGGCGACCGGCGCCCGGGCCAACTACGGCGTCAGCCCGGGCGACGCCACGCACCCCGAGCCCTACGCCTACGTCGGCCCATGGCAGGCTCCGGAGCCTGGCGAGCTGTGGAACGCGACCGGGTTCCCCGGCGCCGAGCTGAGCTACGAGGAGATCTGCGCGGCCTCCGATCCGGCCGACGCCGTGCTCGTGTTCATGCGCCGGCGGCTCGCGGCGCTGTCTCGGCTCAGCTGATCGTGATCGTGCTCCGCCGCGCGCTCCGCCCGCTGCCGAGAGTGAGCGTGTAGCTCCCGCGGGCCGGGTCCCGGACCACACGAGCAGCAGCGGCGAGCCGGTGCTCGACGGTGCCACCGCGCCCACCGCAGCGATCGCCATCACGAGCCCTGCACGCACGCTCAGTCTGGCCACGGTCCCTCCTCGAATGTGTCCGGTTAGCTGCCCTCGGCCGAGGCGTGGATGCCCGGCGGCCGGGACGCTAGCGCGTCACCACGGCCGGGCGCAATCGAGTCAGGACACCTCGCGCAGGCGCCCGCTCTCGACCTCGTAGACGAACCCGCGCACGCTGTCCGTGCGGGGGATGAACGGGGACGCCTTGATCCGGGCGATCGACTGGCGGACATCCTGGTCGAGATCGCCGAACGCCTCGGCCGCCCACTCCGGCTTGATCCCGGTGTCGGCCTCGATCGAGGCCTTGAACTCGTCGTCGGTGAAGGTGAGCATCCCGCAGTCGGTGTGGTGGATGAGGATGATCTCCTCCGTCCCGAGCAGGCGCTGCGAGATCGCCAGCGAGCGGATCTCGTCGTCGGTGACGACGCCGCCGGCGTTCCGGATCACGTGCGCATCGCCCTCGCTGAGCCCGAGTGCGCCGTAGACGTTGAGCCGAGCGTCCATGCAGGCCACGACCGCGACCTTCCTGCCGGGGGGCAACGGCAGATCGCCCTTGTCGAACCCGGCGGCGTAGGTCTCGTTGTTCTTCAGCAGCTCGTCGGTCGTGCTCATCGTCATCTCCCGGATCGGTTCGGAACCGGGCAATTTAGCACTAACTCGATTGACTTACCGGGCTTTTGCCACCGAGGCTAGAAACCGGGCGGCCGGCGGTCGGCCCATGGGGCCGCCTGCTCGAGCTGACCGGCGAGCGAGTAGAGGACGTCCTCCGCCCCCCTCCGGCCGACGAGCTGGACACTCAGCGGCAGCCCGTCGGCTCCGATTCCGGCTGGGATCGTCATCGCGGGCTGACCGGTGAGGTTGAACATCGGCGTGAACGGCGTCGCGCGCCCGGCGATGTCGATCGCGAGCGGCGCGGGCTTGCCGAACCCGCCCTCGGCGGCGATCGCGGTCTTGGCCAGGCCCGGCGTGACGAGCACGTCGACCGAGTCCCACAGACCCATGATCCGTTGGCTCGTCCGCTCGCGCTTGGCCAGCAGCTTGTCGCGGCGGCGGGGCGAGATCAGCCGGCCGGCCGCGGCCATCTGCCGCGTCGTGGATTCGAGCATCCCGCGTTCGGGGACGAGCCGGGCCTCCTCGTAGATGCCGCGCACCCACATCCGCAGGAAGTCGAGCTGGGCCAGTCCGTAGTCCGGGTCCCGCTCGCTCACCTCATGACCGAGCCCCCGCAGCCGCTCGCCCATCCCCTCCCAGGCGCTGCGCTGGTCGCTCGAGAGCTTCGTGATCAGCCCCGGCGGGGACTTGCGGGACATCGCGATCCGCAGCTTCCCGGGCGGGGTCGCAGCAGCCTGGGCATAGCTGCCCGCATAGCGCGGCACGAACTCGCGCTCCCCGGGAACGGTCCCGTGCAGGACGTCGAGCAGCAGCGCGCTGTCGGCGACGGTGCGGGCGAGCGCGCCGGACACGCTCAGCCCGAGCCAATGCTCGGCGAGCGGTGCCGTCGTCACCCTCCCGCGGCTCGGCTTCATTCCCACGAGGCCGCAGGCCGCGGCAGGGATCCGGATCGAGCCACCGCCGTCCCCGCCGGTGGCGAACGCCACGAGGCCCGCGGCGACGGCCGCCGCGGAGCCGCCCGAGGAACCGCCCGGCGTACGGGACGTGTCCCAGGGGTTTCGGGTGATGCCGTTTGCCGCCGTCGCGGTCCACGGGAAGATGAACAGCTCCGGCACGTTCGTGATCCCGACCGGGATCGCGCCGGCGCCCCTCAGGCGGCGGATGATCTCGGCGTCGTGGGTGGCCGGCGCGCCGAAGCTGCGCGACCCCTGCGTGGCGATCTGGCCGGCGACCATCACGTCGTCCTTGATCGCGAACGGGACGCCGGTCAGCGGGCCGTCGGGAAGCGGGCCCTCGGCGGCGGCCAGCGCCTCCTCGGCCATCGTGACCCGGAAGGCGTTGAGCTTCGGGTCGAGCTCGTCGATCCGCCGGAGCGCGAGCTCGACGAGCTCACGCGGATGGACCTCGCGGGCGCGCACCCGCTCGGCGAGCACGGCCGGCCCGGCGAACAGCAGTGCGGTGTCGGCGCTGACGGCCATCGGCCTCGGAGCGTCTCAGTCCGGGGCGGCCAGCGCAAGCACGAGCTCACGGATCGCGCCCGGATAGCGGTAATTGAGACCGCTGTGGCCGCCGTCGAACAGCTCGAAGGAGTGCTCGATGCCGAGCCGCGCGAGCTCGTCAGCGAAGGCCTGGGCGCCGAGGTCGAGGAAGAACTCGTCGTGGCGCCCGGCCTCGATCAGGATCCGCCGCATCGACCGCAGCGCATCGGCGTGGCGGGAGGCCATCCGCACCGGATCGTGGGCGAGCCACCGGTCCCACACCTCCGGGATAAGCGCACCGGTACGGAGGTCGAAGGGGAGCGCCGGCCGCTCGGGTCGCGCGGGATCGGGCGAGTAGGCCGCGGCGTAGGCGTACACCTCGCGTGCGGGATTGAAACGGTCCCAGCTGAACGGGTCCGCTGTCGCCGCGGCGGTGAGCAGCGCCTCGTAGGAGCCGTCGAAGTGGTCGCGGAGCTGGCGCACGACGGCCGGGAACATGCGTCCCACCGAGGCCTCGAACAGCGCATCGCCGGCGTGCGTGGCCAACGCCCCGAACACGTCGGGCCGGAGCATCGGCACGACCATCGCCCCGTACCCGCCGGAGGACTTCCCGGCCAGCCCTCGGTGCGCACGACCAGCCGCGGTCGGGTAGCGGTCGTCGATGAACGGGACGACCTCGTCGCAGAGATAGTCGAGATACCGGCCCGTCGCCGTCGAGTTGAGGAACTGCGAGCCGCCGAGGGAGGTCCACGCGTCGACGAACACGACGAGGGCATCGGGCGTCTCGCCGGCTGCGAACAGGGCATCGATCCGCTCGACGACGTTCGGCTCGAACGCGTTGCGTGCGAGCCACTGGTCGAGCTGGCCGCTGTAGCCCTGGATGACGTAGACGACCGGCACGTCGGCCGCGCCATCGCCCACGACCCCCGGCGAGCGGTAGACGTACAGCGGCCGGCGGGCCGGGTCGCCGAGGGGATTGCCGGCGAGCAGCTGCGGACTCGACGACGAGCCGGTCGAGCGCTCCGGCCAAGGGGCGCTCCCAGGGTGCTCCGGCGGGCCCGTCGACGGCGTGCAACGACATCGTCAGGACCCTAGCCGCCCGCGGGTATGATCGGCACAGCCTGCGATGACAGACCGGCTCCAGAACTCCAACGTCAACGGCGCCGGAGATCTCGACGCCACCGAGACGAGCGAATGGCTCGAGTCGGTCGACGCGGTCATCGCCCACGATGGTCCGGAGCGGGCCCGTCAGCTGCTCGTGCGGGTCGTCGAGCGCGCCCAGCACGGCGGCACCGGCCCGATCGCGACGCTCAACACGCCGTACGTCAACACGATCCCGGCCGACGAGGAGGCGCCCCTCCCGAGCGACCCGGCGCTCGAACGCCGCCTGCGCTCGATCGTCCGCTGGAACGCGATGGCGATGGTCATCCGCGCCAACAAGACCTCGTCCGAGCTCGGCGGCCACATCGCGAGCTATCAGTCGCTGGCCGCGCTGTACGAGATCGGCTTCAACCATTTCTGGCACGCGCCGAACGGCGAGCACGGCGGCGACCTCGTGTACTTCCAGGGCCACTCGTCCCCCGGCAACTACGCGCGGGCGTTCCTCGAGGGCCGTCTCAGCGAAGCGCAGCTCGATGGGTTCCGCCAGGAGGTCACCGTGCCCGGCGGCCTGTCGTCCTATCCGCATCCGTGGCTGATGCCGGAGTTCTGGCAGTTCCCGACCGTGTCGCTCGGCCTCGGGGCGATCACCTCGATCTACCAGGCGCGGTTCATGAAGTACCTCGCCGCCCGTGGGATCGCCGATACCGCCGGCCGCAAGGTCTGGGCATTCCTCGGGGACGGCGAGATGGACGAGCCCGAGTCGATGGGCGCCACGGCGCTGGCCGGCCGCGAGCAGCTCGACAACCTGATCTGGGTCGTCAACTGCAACCTCCAGCGGCTCGACGGACCCGTCCGGGGCAACGGCAAGATCATCCAGGAGCTGGAGTCCGACTTCCGTGGCGCGGGATGGAACGTGATCAAGGTCATCTGGGGCTCGCGGTGGGATCCGCTGCTCGCCGCCGACGTCGACGGCCGTCTGCTGCACGTGATGGATGAGTGCGTCGACGGCGACTACCAGACGTTCAAGGCCCGTGACGGCGCCTACGTCCGCGAGCACTTCTTCGGCCGGGACCCGGTCCTCGCCGAGCGCGTCGCGGGGATGAGCGACGACGAGATCTGGCTGCTCAACCGCGGTGGCCACGACCAGCAGAAGGTCTACGCCGCCTACCACGAGGCCGTCCGTCACACCGGTCAGCCGACGGTCATCCTGGCCAAGACGATCAAGGGCTACGGGATGGGCTCATCCGGCGAAGGCCAGATGATCACCCACCAGGCGAAGAAGATGACCGAGGACGCGCTGCTGCGCTTCCGGGACCGCTTCGAACTCCCCCTGACCGACGAGCAGGTCCGGGCCGCCGAGTACTACAAGCCTCCCGAGGACTCGACGGAGATGGAGTACCTCCGCGAGCGGCGCGCCGCCCTCGGCGGATGGCTGCCGGCCCGGCGGCGGCAGGCCGTCCCCCTCGCGGTCCCCGACCTGTCCCTGTTCGAATCCCAGCTCATCGGCACCGGCGAGCGTGAGATCTCGACGACGATGGCGTTCGTCCGGGTTCTCGCGGCGCTGCTGCGCAACCGGGAGATCGGCCCGCGGATCGTCCCGATCGTGCCCGACGAGTCCCGCACGTTCGGGATGGAGGGCCTGTTCCGCCAGGTCGGGATCTACTCCCCGTTCGGCCAGCTGTACAGCCCCCAGGACTCCGAGCAGCTGATGTTCTACCGCGAGGACGAGCACGGCCAGATCCTCGAGGAGGGGATCACCGAGGCCGGCTCGCTGTCCTCGTTCATCGCCGCCGGAACGTCGTACAGCGCCCACGGCGAGCAGACGATCCCGTTCTACATCTACTACTCGATGTTCGGTTACCAGCGGGTCGGCGACCTCGTGTGGGCGGCGGCCGACAGCCGCGCGCGCGGCTTCCTGCTCGGCGGCACCGCGGGCCGGACGACGCTCAACGGCGAGGGCCTCCAGCACGAGGACGGCCACAGCCACGTGCTGTTCAGCGTCGTCCCGAACTGCCTCGCCTATGACCCGGCCTACGGCTACGAGGTCGCGGTCATCATCCGCGAGGGGCTGCGGCGGATGTGCGCCGAGCAGGAGGACGTCTTCTACTACCTCACGCTCCAGAACGAGAACTACCCCCACCCGGCGATGCCCGCGGGCGCCGAGGACGGGATCCTGCGCGGCATGTACAAGGTACGCGAGGCGAGCGGCGACCGCCCCCGGGTCCAGCTGCTCGGTTCCGGCTCGATCCTCCGCGAGGTGCTCGCCGCCGCCGAGCTGCTGGAGGAGGAGTTCGGCGTCGGTTCTGCGGTGTGGAGCGTCACCTCCTACGGCGAACTCCGGCGCGACGGGCTCAGCGCCGAGCGCTTCAACGACCTCCACCCCGCCGAGACCCGCCGGCAGGCCTATGTCACCGAACAGCTCGACGGGGTGCCGACGATCGCCGCCACCGACTACATCCGCGGCCTCCCCGACCTCGTCCGTGAGTGGGTGCCCGGCGCCTACCGGACACTCGGCACCGACGGCTTCGGCCGCAGCGACTCGCGGCGCGCGCTGCGGCGATTCTTCGAGGTCGACCGCCACCACGTCGCGCTCGCCGCACTGCGCGCAGCTCGTCGACGCCGGCGAGTTCGACGGCCGCCGCGCCGCTGAGGCGATCGAGCGGTGGGGTATCGACCCCTCAGCCCCCGACCCGGTGAGCGTGTGAGCGCCGCGGGATCAGTCGACGTCGAGGTCCCCGACATCGGCGACTTCTCCGACGTGCCGGTGATCGAGATCCTCGTCTCCCCCGGTGACGTCGTCGGGGTCGACGACCCGCTGATCACGCTCGAATCCGACAAGGCGACGATGGATGTCCCCGCGCCGTTCGCCGGAGAGGTGCACGAGATCCAGGTCGCGATCGGCGACCGGGTCTCGCAGGGTTCGCTGCTGCTGCGGATGACGCCGGAGGAGAACGGTGCCGGCCCGGGCCCACGGGCGTCGGCGATCGCCTCCGAGGGCGTCCCGTCGGAGGCCGCGGCACCCGACGCGGTCGGTGGCGCGCTGGCCGCGGAGGAACCGCTCGAGCCGGCCGGCGCGGCTGCCGGCGCACCGGCCGAGGCGGACGGGGGCGTGCCGGCCGCGCGTGAACAGGTCTACGCCAGCCCGGCGGCCCGGCGGATCGCCCGCGAGCGCGGCGATCGACCTCGACCGGAGTGCACCGGATCGGGGCGCGGCGGCCGGATCACGATCGACGACGTGCAGCGCACGGGGGCCGGGGAGGTCGCGTCCGGCGCTGCGCCGGCGGCGGCCGGCGGGCTCGCCCTCGCGCCATGGCCGACGGTCGACTTCGAGCGCTACGGCCCCGTGGAGCGGATCCCTCGCTCGCGCATCCAGAGGATCTCGGCCCCGAACCTCCACCGGAACTGGGTGATGATCCCCCACGTCACCCACCACGACGAGGCCGACATCACCGACCTCGAGGCCTGGCGGCGAGAGCTGAACGGCGAGCTCGACGGGGTCAAGGTCACGATGGTGGCGTTCCTCGTGGCCGCGAGCGTCCACGCACTGAAGGAGTTCCCGGACTTCAACTCCTCGCTCGACGGCGACGAGCTCGTCCGCAAGGGCTACTGGAACATCGGCTTCGCCGCCGACACTCCGCAGGGTCTCGTCGTCCCGGTCATCCGCGACGCCGACCGCAAGGGGATCGTGGAGATCGCGGCCGAGCTCGGTGAGCTCTCCGGCCGGGCGCGGGCGGGCAAGCTCGCACCGGCCGACATCACCGGCGGGACGTTCTCGATCTCCTCTCTCGGGGGGATCGGCGGCACGGGCGTTCACCCCGATCGTCAACGCGCCCGAGGTCGCGATCCTCGGCGTCACGCGCTCAGCGATGAAGCCGCTGTGGGACGGAGCGGAGTTCGTGCCCCGGCTGATGCTGCCGCTCTCGCTCTCCTATGACCACCGAGTGATCGACGGCGCGGCGGCCGCGCGCTTCACGGCATATCTGGCGCGTGTTCTCGGCGACCTCCGGCGGTTGCTGCTGTGAGCGCCGAGCGAGGTCCGCGTTCCCGACATCGGCGACTTCGCCGACGTGCCGGTGATCGAGATCCACGTCGCCGCCGGGCGACATGGTCGCGCCGGAGGACCCGCTGGTCACGCTCGAGTCCGACAAGGCGACGATGGACATCCCGGCGCCCGCCGCCGGGCGGGTCAGCGAGCTGAGGGTCGGGCTCGGCGATCGCGTCTCCGAGGGCACGGTGCTGCTGATCCTCGACGGCGTCGCCGAGGCCGAGACACCTCCCGCCCCGCCGGCCACCCGGTCGGCCAACGGCGGCGTGCCGCCGGGCGGGACGAGGGCGCCACGGACGCGGACGTGATCGTGATCGGCGCCGGGCCGGGTGGCTACACCGCGGCCTTCCGCGCCGCCGATCTCGGTCTGCGCGACGATCCTCGTCGAGCGCCACGAGCGCCTCGGCGGCGTGTGCCTGAACGTCGGCTGCATCCCGTCGAAGGCGCTGCTGCACGCCGCGCGGGTGATGGCCGAGGCCGAGGAGATGGCCGCGCACGGCATCCGCTTCGGCGAACCCGAGGTCGACCTCGCGGCGCTGCTGGCCTGGAAGGACGGCGTCGTCGACCGGCTCACCGGCGGCCTCAGCCGGTCTCGCCAGCGCCAGCGCAAGGTCGAGGTCGTGCACGGCGAGGCGCGGTTCACCGGCCCGCACTCGCTGCGCTGCTGGCGAGCGGGAGCTCACGTTCGGACACGCGATCATCGCCGTCGGCTCCGACCCGGTTCGACTGCCGTCGCTGCCCGAGGACCCGCGGGTGCTCGACTCCACCGGCGGCGCTCTCACCGGACTCGATCCCAGACCGGCTGCTCGTCATCGGCGGCGGCATCATCGGGCTGGAGATGGCCACGGTGTACGACGCGCTCGGCGCGCGCGTCACCGTCGTCGAGCTGCTCGACGAGCTGATCCCCGGCTGTGACCCCGATCTCGTCCGGCCGCTGCAGAAGCGGATCGAGGGCCGCTACGAGGCGATCCACACCGGCGACCGAGGTCGCTCGAGGTCCGCGCCGCCGACGATGGCCTGCAGGTCCGACTTCGAGCGGGACGACCGAGCGCTTCGACGCGATCCTCGTCGCCGTCGGCCGCCGGCCGAACGGCGCGCTGATCGACGCGGGCGCCGCCGGGGTCGCGGTCGACGAGCGCGGCTTCATCGCCGTCGACGAGCCGGATGCGGACGAACGTCGCCTGGATCTCAGCCATCGGCGACGTGTGTGGCGGCCCGATGCTCGCCCACAAGGCGAGCCACGAGGGCAAGGTCGCGGCCGAGGTGATCGCGGGCGAGCCGGGCGCGGCGTTCGACCCCCGCTCGATCCCCTCGGTCGCCTACACCGACCCGGAGGTGGCCTGGACCGGGCTCACCGAGACCGAGCGGCCAAGGCCGCGGCATCGCCTACGAGACGGCGGTGTTCCCGTGGGCGGCCTCGGGACGGGCGCTGGCGCTGGGGCGCGACGAGGGCTGACCAAGCTCGTGCTCGAGCCCGGCTACGCGGCGGGTGCTCGGCGGCGGGATCGTCGGCGTCGGGGCCGGGGAGCTGATCGCCGAGGTCGTCCACGCGATCGAGCTCGGCGCGGTGGCCGAGGACATCGCGCTGACGATCCACCCCCACCCCACGCTGTCCGGAGACCGTCGGCTTCGCGGCCGAGATGGCGGAGGGGACGATCACCGACCTCATGCCGCGGCGGGACCGCGCGCCGCTGACAGCGAGGTCGAGCGCCGGCCTAGGCGGCGGCGGCGGCGCGGCGGCGCCGCCGAAGCAGCACCACGAGCAGCAGCAGCGGCCGAGCACCTCGAGCGTCAGCCGGCCCGCACCACCGCGACGCTCGGCCAGCGCCGCCACCGGATGCGACGCGCGGCGCCGGCATCGGGAACTCCTCGGCGGCGAGGATGTCGTGGGGGTCGGTCCGCCCGCCGGGGTCCGCCGGGTCGTCGGGAAGCCGGACCGGACCGTGGTGGTGGAGGTCCGGGTCGGCGCCCGGCATCGCGAACGCGTCCGCGGCCAGGATGTCGTGGGCGTGCTCGGTCGGTCGTGCTGTCTCGGTCGGACATCGCCGCCCATGTTGGCAAACCGCGGCGCGGGCCGCCGGCACCCAAGTCCGACCGCCCCGCGGTGACCATGCGGAGCGATGCGATAATCTCAGTCCCTGCCGCTGAGATCCGCATCAGCGGCGTGCTAGAGTACCGCTTACCTTTGGTAAGCGCCTAACGAAAGTGAACCACCGGATGTCACGCCTTCTTCTCGTCCCGCTCGACGACGCCGTCGTCTTCCCGGGCATGTCGGTCACGCTGGCGGTCGACGCCGGCGAGGAGGACCGTGTGCTGCTGGTCCCCCGTCACGAGCAGGACTTCGCCGCGATCGGCACGGTCGCCGAAGTCGCCGAGCAGGTCCGCCTCCCCGGCGGCGCCCACGCCGTCGCGCTCACCGGCCTGCATCGCGGGGTCGCCGGCGCCGCCCACACGATGCCCGACGGGCGGCTGTACGTCGAGGTCGAGGAGCACCTCGACGAGGTGCCCGTCGACGGCCGGACCCGCAACCTCGAGCGCGAGTACCGCGCGGTCGTCGAGGAGATCCTCGAGCTGCGCGGCGACGACGGCCGGATCGCCGCCTTCGTGCGCAGCATCACCGAGCCCGGCCCGCTCGCCGATACGAGCGGCTACTCGCCCGACCTGCGCTACGAGCAGAAGGTCGAGCTGCTCCAGACGGTCGACGTCACCGAGCGGCTCGAGCTGGCCCTGCAGCTTCCAGCGGGAGCGGCTGGCCGAGATGCAGGTCCGCAAGCGGATCCGCGATGACGTGGAGTCCGGCGCCGAGAAGCAGCAGCGGGAGTACTTCCTGCGCAAGCAGATGGAGTCGATCCGCAAGGAGCTCGGCGAGGACGACGCATCGGTCGTCGAGGAGTACCGGACGAAGATCCACGAGGCCGGGATGCCCGACGACGTCCGCGAGCAGGCCGAGAAGGAGCTCGGGCGGCTCGAGCGCGTCGGCGAGCAGAGCGGCGAGTCGAGCGTCATCCGGACCTACCTCGACTGGCTGATCGCGGTGCCGTGGTCGCGACCGCTCCGAGGAGCGACTCGATCCCGTGCACGCGCGTGAAGTGCTCGACGCCGACCACGCCGGCCTCGAGGACGTCAAGGACCGGATCGTCGAGTACATCGCGGTCAAGAAGCTGCGCGTCGACCGGGGGATCACCGACGACAAGCGCTCCGGCGCGATCCTCACCCTGATCGGACCGCCCGGCACCGGCAAGACCTCGATCGGCGAGTCGATCGCCCGCGCCACCGGCCGGGAGTTCGTCCGCATGTCGCTCGGCGGCGTCCGTGACGAGGCCGAGATCCGCGGCCACCGCCGGACGTACATCGGCGCGCTGCCCGGTCGCCTGGTCCGCGCCCTGCGCGACGCCAAGACGATGAACCCGGTGATCATGCTCGACGAGGTCGACAAGGTCGGCGCCGACTGGCGCGGCGACCCCAGCTCGGCGCTGCTCGAGGTCCTCGACCCGGCTCAGAACCACTCGTTCCGTGACCACTACCTCGACGTCGAGCTCGACCTCAGCGGCGTCCTGTTCATCGCCACGGCGAACGTCGCCGACTCCATCCCCGGCCCGCTGCTCGACCGCATGGAGGTGATCCGCTTCGACGGATACACGACCACGGAGAAGACGGCGATCGCCCGCGGGTACCTGTGGCCGCGCCAGCTCGAGCGCAACGGGCTGCGGTCCGAGGAGGTCACGATCTCCGACGAGCTGCTGACCACGATCGCCGCCGAGTACACGCGCGAGGCCGGTGTGCGCAACCTCGAGCGCGAGCTCGGGACGCTGCTCCGCAAGACCGCCACGAAGATCGCGTCGGGCGCCGAGGCGCCGGTGACGATCGACCTCGACGCGGTCCGCGACGCGCTCGGCCGCCAGAAGCACTTCCAGGAGTCGGCGATCCGCACTGCGGTCCCTGGCGTGGCCACGGGCCTCGCGGTGACCGGCGCCGGCGGCGATGTGCTGTTCGTGGAGGCGACCGCGATGTCCGGCAATGGGTCCGGCGCCCCCGGCCTCACCCTCACCGGACAGCTCGGCGACGTGATGAAGGAGTCGGCGCAGATCGCCCTCTCCTACGTCCGCGGCCACGCCGACGAGCTCGGGATCGACCCGCACGCGTTCGACGAGCACTCGTTCCACGTCCACGTGCCGGCGGGCGCGATTCCGAAGGACGGCCCGAGCGCCGGGGTGACGATGGTGACCGCGCTCGCCTCGCTGCTCAGCGGCCGGCCGGTCAAGCACACCGTCGGGATGACCGGCGAGGTGACCCTCCAGGGTCGCGTGCTGCCGATCGGCGGGCTCAAGCAGAAGGTGCTCGCGGCCCACGCCGCCGGCCTCACCGACGTCGTGCTCCCCGAGCGCAACCGCGGTGACCTTGACGATGTCCCCCAGGAGGTCCGCGACGAGATGACCTTCCACTTCGCGATGGGGATCGACGAGGTGCTCGGCGCAGCGCTCGAGCCCGCTCCGGTCCGCCAGTCGGCCTGAGCTCCCTTCCTCGGCGCGGGGCTGCCGCGCGTTCGACTTAGAACGTGCGGTAGCTCTGCGCCGAGATGAAGAACCCGTGCCCACCACGGGTGCAGGTCATCCCGCTCGTCGCGCTCGTGCACGTGAAGCCGTCGGCGGCCGAGACAGTGCCGTAGGGCAGCACGGCGGCGCTCGGGTCGAGCGTCGTGTCACCGGCGCACACCAGCTGTCCGGATCCGGAGCTGCCGAGCGCGACGCCCTGGCCGAAGTCGACGACGTTCGGACAGCTGGCCGGCCGCGGCGGCGGCGACCAGCTCCGGTTGCGGACGTCGCAGCGCGCGCTCCCGGAGAACAGCATGCAGCCGATGTTGCCGGTCGGCGACTTGAACGTCGTCAGCGAAACGGTGCTCGCCGCCGCCGAACTGCTCGTCTGGGTGCTCGTGTCGCCGGTGCTCGAGCTTGAGGACTGCGAGCTCGTGACCGGCGATGAGCTGACCGTCGTCGTCGAGGTCACGACGGTGACGACCTTCGTCGAGCCGCCGCATCCGGCGAGCAGCGCGGCGAGCACAACGGCTGCGCCTGTCGGTCCCAGTGCCCTCACGAACGGGATCCTATTCGCAGGGGTCGGCGTCGGGTAGGTTCAAGGACATGACCACGATCTCCGCCTCCGAAGAGCAACACGTCCTCGACCGCGTCCCCAAGCAGCTCTACGTGGCCGGCGAATGGCGGGACGGGGCCAAGGGGACGCTGTCTGTCGAGGACCCGGCCACCGGCGAGTCCCTGTGCGAGGTCGCCGACGCATCGGCCGACGACGCCCGGGCGGCGCTTGATGCCGCCGTCGAGGCCGGCCCGGAGTGGGCCGCCCACCCCCCGCGGGAGCGGGGCGAGATCCTCCGGCGGGCGTTCGAGATGGTCACCGCCCGCCAGGACGAGCTCGCGCTGCTGATGACGCTCGAGATGGGCAAGCCGGTCGCCGAGTCGAAGGCCGAGATCGCCTACGGAGCCGAGTTCCTGCGGTGGTTCTCCGAGCAATCGGTGCGGATCGACGGCCGCTACGCCGTGGCCCCGAACGGACAGGGCCGGCTGCTGACGATGAAGCAGCCCGTCGGACCGTGCCTGCTGATCACGCCCTGGAACTTCCCGCTGGCGATGGGCACCCGCAAGATCGGGCCGGCGATCGCAGCCGGCTGCACGATCGTCGTCAAGCCCGCCCAGCAGACGCCCCTGTCGATGCTGATGCTCGTCTCGATCCTCGAGGAGGCCGGGCTGCCGAAGGGCGTGCTCAACATCCTCACCGCCTCCTCGTCGGGCGAGACAGTCGGACCGCTGATCGGCGACCAGCGGCTGCGCAAGCTCTCGTTCACCGGGTCGACCGAGGTCGGCCGGATGCTCATGAAGCAGGCCTCGGAGAGCCTCCTGCGGCTCTCGATGGAGCTCGGCGGCAACGCCCCGTTCCTGGTCTTCGAGGACGCCGACGTCGACGATGCCGTCGCCGGAGCCCTGATCGCCAAGATGCGCAACGGCGGCGAGGCCTGCACCTCGGCCAACCGGTTCCACGTCGCGGAGCCGATCGCGGCCGAGTTCGCCGAGAAGCTGGCGGCGAAGATCGGCGCGATGAAGGTCGGGCGCGGCACCGAGGACGGCGTCGATGTCGGCCCGTTGATCGATGAGGACCAGCGCGGGAAGGTCGCGGGGCTCGTCGAGGACGCCGTCGGCAAGGGCGCACGGGCACTCGTCGGCGGCGAGGTCCGTGACGGCGCCGGCTACTTCTACGAGCCGACGGTGCTCGCCGACGTCACCGATGACGCCGAGCTGCTCACCGAGGAGATCTTCGGGCCGGTCGCGCCGGTCCGGGCGTTCTCCGGCGAGGACGAGGCGATCGCCGCCGCGAACGCGACCGAGTTCGGCCTCGTCGCGTACGTGTACACGCGGGATCTGAAGCGCGCACTGCGCGTTGTCGAGGGGCTCGAGACCGGGATGGTCGGGCTCAACCAGGGTCTGGTGTCGAATGCCGCCGCTCCGTTCGGCGGGATCAAGCAGTCAGGCTTCGGACGGGAGGGCGGCCCCGAGGGGATCGAGGAATACCTCGAGACGAAGTACGTGGCCGTGAACCTCTGACCGGAACGCGCCGGGGGGAATCGAGGGTGAGCGAAACAAGGCAGATGTCGGACCCGAAATCGCGAGCTCACGCCGGTCGGCTCGGGCTCCGCCACGCGCTGCTGGTGCCGGGGGCCGCCTGCGCCCTCTGTCTGGCGGGCTGCAATCCGATCAGTGCCCTCGGGCCCCTGGCGCCTCAGTGGACGACCAACCTTCCGTCCTCGGTTGCCTCGAAGGCCGGCGTCTCGCGGGGGAGCGTCCTCGTCGGCGGGTTCGCCAACGGCGTCGAATACTCACTCTCCGAGGCCACGGGGGGGGTGAACTGGCAGACCAACCTCGGCACGACCACGGGCTTCTGCCCCGAACCCCAGACGCAGGGGATCGCCTCGTCGCCGACCGTGCTGGGTGGCTCGGCGTACCTCGGCGGTGGCGACGCGAACTGGTACGCCCTGGACACATCGACCGGGGCTGTGCAATGGAGCATCCCGGTTGGCGACAACTCCGCGAGCGGCGGCAACTTCAACTATGCGAGCCCCCTCGTCTACAACGGCTACGGGTACGTCGGCACAGCGAGTTTCTGCGATAACCCGCTCGTGCAGGGCAAGCTCATGAAGGTCGACCTTCACTCGCATCAAGTCGTGAGCACGTGGAAGTCGGTGCCCGAAGGCCAGGTCGGAGGGACGATCTGGACCACCCCGGTGGTCGACCCGACCACCAACACCGTGTTCGTCACCACCGGTACGCGCGCCGACCCGTCCCAGCAGAACGCCGAGGCGTTCGTCGGGCTCGACGCCACGACGCTCGCCGTGAAGGGAGCCTGGTCGCCCACCGCGACAAACTGCAACACCTGCGACGACGACTTCGGCGCCTCGCCGACGCTGTTCACCGATGGGAACGGACGGCAGCTCGTCGGGGCCGTCAACAAGAACGGGACCTTCTATGCGCTGGACCGCAACAACCTCAGCGCCGGAGCGGTCTGGCAGACGCCGATCGCGAGCGGCGGCCCGTGCCCGGGCTGTGGCAACGGGTCGATCTCGACGGCCTACTTCGACGGGCGGTTCGTCTACGTTGCCGGCGGCACAACGACCCTCGGGGGCGAGGTGTTCCGGGGCTCCGTCCGTGCCCTGGATCCCACCACCGGCCGGGTCGCGTGGGCGGTCGGGCTTCCGGGCACTGTCCTGGGCAGCCTGACAGGTCAGGCCGGGACCGTGGCGGTTCCCGCGCTGACGGGGCTCTACGTGCTGAACGGGGCCGACGGCCGGATCCTGTACGCGAACGATCTCGGCAGCCAGATCCTGGCCTCCCCCACCCTCGCCGACGGCGAGCTCTTCCTCGGCACGATCGACGGTGGGGTCCATGCCCTGCGCTACCCCACCCCGGCCGCCGCGTCATCACCGGGCCTCGCCGCCGCGTCCGACGCCGGTCGCGCCCGAATCTGCGCCATCGGCGCGGCCTGTCGCATCACCGTCGACCGGCGGTGCCTGGGGCTCCGTCTGCCATCGAACCCCCCCATCCTCGGGGTTCATGCGCGGATCCGCGGCCGGTACCGCGGCGGCGATGCACTGCGTATCTACGGCAACGGAGCGTGCGCCGGGGCTCCGCTCCTGCGGCTCGGGTTTGCCCGAGGCCGAGCCCAGCTCCGGAGTCCGGCCCCGCTCGGCACGCCGGCCGGCATGGGCTATGGGGTCATCGGCTCCCGGCGGCTGACGCTCGACGTCCGCCTCCTGCGCGGCCGGGCACCCCGCCGGGCCGTGCACCTGCAGGGCCTCCCCGCCGTCCTGAGAGGATCGCGGCCCTGACCGGCGGGCCCGGCGGAGACCTGCGCGGAGCGCAGCCGCACCGATGAACCGGGTCCTCCGTCTACCGGCATTCCGCCGCCTCGTGTTCGCGTACGGGCTCAACGAGGTGGCGGTCCAGGTCGCGGCCGTCGTCCTCGCGGCGTACGTCTACCGGCGAACCGGGAGCGCCCTCGGCGCCGCGGCGTTCTTCCTCGCCGCCCAGTTCGTCCCCGCGTTCCTGTCCCCCGCGCTCGTCGCGCGGCTCCACCGCCCCGACCTCTCCCGGATCCTCCCGGCGCTGTACGCCGTCGAGGTGGTGCTGTTCGCCGGGCTCGCCGCCGGGGTCGCCACCGGACTCGCCACCGGGCCGCTGCTGGTGCTCACGCTGATCGACGGGATCGTCGCGCTCAGCGCGCGGTCGCTGGCCCGCGTGGCATCGGTGACGGTGACCGCGCCGGCAGGACTCCTGCGCGAAGGCAATGCGCTGATCAACGTCGTGTTCTCCGGTTGCTACCTCGCCGGGCCCGCGCTGGGCGGTCTGCTGCTGCTGATCGGCACCACGACCTCGGCGCTGATCGTCGACGCTGTGGTGTTCGGGGCAATCGCCGTCGTGCTCGCCATGGCCCCGACGATCCCGGGTGGCGGGGACGACAGCCGGGAGCGGCCGCGGTTACGGGCGGCGTTCGCCTACGCACGGCGCGACCCGTTCGTGCGCCGTCAGTTCGGTGTCCGGGGCGCGGCGCTGATCCTGTTCACGATCTCGGTCCCGGTCGAGGTGGTCCTCGCCCAGCACACGCTCCACGGCGGCGCGGCGGGCTATGCGCTGCTCCTGACGGGCTGGGGTGCCGGGACGGTGCTCGGGAGCGCGATCTACACCGTCGCCCGCCGGGTCGCCACCTGGCGGATGCTCGCGCTCGGCGCCGGACTGCTCGCGATCGGCTTCCTCGCGATGGGCGTCGCTCCGACCCTCGCAGCGGCGATTCCGGGCGCCGTGCTCGGTGGCACCGGCAACGGCATCGACGCCGTCTCGTCGCGGACGAGTCTCCAGGAGGGCACCGATCCGCACTGGATGGCCCTGGTGATGGCCCTGAACGAGTCGCTCTGGCAGGCGCTGCCCGGCGTGGGCGTGCTGATCGGTGGGACGCTCGCGGCGCTGGCCGGCGCCCGGGTCGCGATGGGGGTCGCGGCGGCGGGCGCGGCGCTCGTCGTCGTGCTGACGTGCGCGCTGCTCCGTGACCCTGGCCCCGGGGCCGCGACGGACCTCTCGCCGGACGCCCGATTGGCTGCGGAAGCCGATCATTCGTCCACCGCGGCAGCGGCGCTCTCCGGCGATTAAGCCGCCTTCCGGACCCGCGCGAGCGAGAGTCCGGAATCAGGTGCAGACAGACCCCTGGCCGGTTCTGGACGGCGGTCGAACGTGCGTCTAGAACATTTGGCTAGATGGGAGGGTCGAGGCACTGCCCCGACCCTCCCGCCGATAACCTCCTCCGTGACAAAACGCACACAGTTCCCCCTGGAGAGGAGGTGGACAGTGAGCCTTCGAGGTGGTTGACCGACCATCGGGGGGTCCGTTGCAGCGGGCCCCCCGAAGATTTTTTCGTGCTGGTCTCTAATCGGCACGATCTAGACGTAGCTTGAGCCCTGGCTTCGCAGGTCGGGTAAGGTTGTCCTGCAATTGCGCCGAATAGGCAGGGACGATGGGCAGCTTTGATGGAGCTTCGGGGTCCACCACACCCCGCCAACCGGGCGGGCGCGTTGTCGTGGGCATTCATGCAGCAGCATTGATCGGCGCGGTCGCGGTGATCGTGCTCGGCGCGGGCGCCGACCACTGGGAGCTGCAGCCGCTGCTGATCATCATCTCGCTGGGCTGCATCAGCGACCTGATCGCCGTCCCGACGAACTCGGCCAAGCTGAAGCTCTCCGGGACGCACAACGCGCTGATCGTCGCCGCCGTGCTGCTCGGAGGCGGGCCGGCGGCCCTCGTCGGCGCGCTCGTGATCCTCGTCGGCTGGCTGCGCTGGCGGGAGGCCCCCCACTACCTGCGCAACAACCTCCTGGTGTTCGTGTGGTTCCCGCTCCTTGGCGGCCGCTTCTTCTACGCGATCACCACCGAGGCGCACCTCGGCTCCCGCTCCGCCGGGTTCTACGTGCTCGTCTTCGTCACCTTCGTGCTGACGCTGGCGATCAACTTCATCGGTGTCGCCGGCTACCAGGCCTACCTCGACAACGCCTCGCTGGTCACGAAGCTCCGCAAGGCGGTCGGGCCGCTGATCGGCGCCGAACTGTTCTCCGCCGTGCTGACGATGGCCACGGTCTACGTCACCGTCGTGCTCGGCAACGAGGGACTGCTGCTCGCCGCCGTCGTCCTGCTCGTCTTCCAGTACCTCGTTGGCGAGCTGCTCGAATCCCAACAGCGCGGCGAGGCGCTCCATCGGCTCGCCACCTTCGACGAGCTCACCGGCCTCGGGAACCGGAACTCGTTCCTCGAGCACCTCCAATCCCGGATCCGCGCCGCGGCTCAGGCCGGCACCGAGTTCGGGGTGATGCTGATGGATCTCGATCACTTCAAGGAGATCAACGACACCCTCGGCCATCACTACGGGGATCAGCTCCTGCGCCAGCTCGGCCCCCGCCTCACCGAGCGGGCCGGCACCGGGGGCTTCGTCTCGCGCCTCGGGGGTGATGAGTTCGCGATCCTGCCCGGCGAGCGGACCGCCGACCCCGAGCGCCTCGAGGCGCTCGCAACCGAGATGCTCAGCGGCCTCCACGAGGCGTTCACCGTCGACGAGCTCTCGCTCGAGGTCGGGGCGAGCATCGGGATCTCCCGCTTCCCGCTCGACGGGACCGACGCGAGCACCCTGCTCCGCCACGCCGACGCGGCGATGTACGCGGCGAAGGAGAGCCAGAGCGGCCACCGCCTGTACAGCAACGAGCATGACGTCGAGTCCTCGCGGCGGATGATCGTGCTCGGCGACTTCCGCCGAGCCCTGATGGCCGGCGAGATGGTCGTCCACTACCAGCCGATCGTCGACCTCACCCGCGGCGAGGTGAGCGGCGCCGAGGGCCTCGTCCGCTGGAAGCATCCCGAACTCGGCCTGCTCCAGCCCGACTCGTTCATCTCGACGATCGAGCGGACGGGGCTGATCGGAGCGCTGACCCGCCACGTGCTCGAGGACGCGATCGTCAACTGCGCCCAGTGGCGCGAGCAGAAGCCCGGTCTCGCCACGTCGGTCAACCTGTCGGTCCGCAACCTCCTCGATCGCCATCTGCTGCGCGAGATCGAGCACATGCTCGCGGACTCAGGGCTGCCGCCCGACGCGCTCCGCCTCGAGATCACCGAGAGCATGCTGATGTCCGACCCCGAGCGGGCGAGACGGACGCTCCGCGGGCTCAGCGATCTCGGTGTGCGGATCTCGATCGACGACTTCGGCACCGGGTACTCCTCGCTGGCCAACCTCCGCGATCTCCCGATCGACGAGCTGAAGATCGACCGCTCCTTCGTCACCCCGATGCTGATGGACGAGAGCTTCCTGATCATCGTCCGCTCGACGATCAACCTCGCCCACGACCTCGGGCTCCGGGTCACGGCCGAGGGCGTCGAGGACGAGCGCACGCTCCAGCGGCTGGCCGGCCTCGACTGCGACCTCGCCCAGGGCTTCCACCTGAGCCGTGCGATCCCGGTCGACGGTTTCGCCGACTTCCTCCGCCTGTTCGACCGTGAGGGGAACGGCGACCCGCCGTCGACGGCGAGCTTCCCCGCCACCCGCCGTCCCTAGAGACGCCGCGTCAGCCGCAGGTGGCCGCTGAGGTGGTCTTGCTGGCGCACCCCTCGAGCTTCAGCGCCCACTGCTTGTAGACGGCGAGCGCGGGCTTCGCCGTCACCGTGCCGCTCACGTACTTGAGCAGGCCGGCGTAGTCGAATCCGTAGGACGTGGTCCGCGGGGTCTCGTCCCCCATCCACGTGTACCAGTAGATCCCGCTCAGCCCCAGCCGGTGCTGGTTGGCCGCCAGCAGTGGCATCACCTGGCCGAGCAGGGTCGCCTGCTGGGCCTCGGTCGTGCCGACGCCGAACTGGGGCGGCGCCTTGCCCTGGGAGGATGGCCAGGTGATCTCGGTGGCGATGATCGGCTTCGCGCTGTCGCCGGCGCGGTCCATCGCCTGACGGACGAGGCCGAGGATCTTGATCACCCCCTGCGGACGGGCGGTGTAGGGGTGGACGGCAACGGCGTCGAACGCACCCTTGGCCCCCGGCTCGGCGTAGATCTGGGCCACGGACTCCCAGGAGAACTCCGGGAAGCCGGCCATCACCACCTGCGCTCCAGGGTCGGCGACCTTGATCGCGTCGTGGGCCGCCCGGAGGAGCTGGACGTAGCTCGCCGGGAACGGCTGGGTCGTCCAGTACCGGGTGAAGTTCGGCTCGTTCCAGATCTGCCAGCTGCGGATCGGCACCTTCGGCAGCGATGGGTGGCTGCTCCAGAAGCTCCCGCTCGGGCCGTAGCGATGCACGAGGCCGCTGACGAACGTGGCGTAGGTCGAAGGCGAGCTCGGCGGGACCGCCGTCGACCGGCCGCCATTGGCCCAGCCCGGGGTGGAGAGCACGACCGGCAGCAGCTGGAGGTGGCGCTGCGCGGCCAGCGAGACGATCCGATCGAACGCCGTGAAGCTCGCCGGCACACCGCCGACGAGGGTCGGGAAGGCGCTCCGGGCCGGCGGCGGGACCGCACTCAGGTTCGGGAACGGCTCGACCGTCGACCAGGGCACGGTCACCCGCAGGCTCTCCGCGCCTGAGCCGACGGCGAGGTCCATCTGCTTGGCGAGGTCGACCTGCCCGCCGACGACCGGGCCGTCGAACATCGTCCCGATGAGCGGGCCGTGGACGGCGGTCTGACCACCGCCCGAGCTGCTCGAGCTGCTCGAGGACGAGCCTCCGCAGCCGGCGAGGACCAGTCCGAGCAGTGAGGCGATCGCCGCTGCCCGCCTCACGATTGCTCCTTCTGGGCGGCGCGACGCGTCTCCCGCCGCTCGAGACGCTGCTCCTCGCGGGCGGCGCGGGTCGCATCGGCGCGCCTGGCGGCGAGCCCACGAGGCCGGACGAGGAACGGCCCGCCCGGAGCCGAGTAGACGCGCTCGGCATCCTCGGCACCGCACGCCGGGCACGGAGCGACCGAGGAAACGGCGGCAAACGCCTCGAAGCGCTCTCCGCACCGCGGACACCGGAAGTCGTAGAGCGGCACGCCCGCCACTGTACGAGGTCGTTCCCCCACGGTGACACGAACCCTGCTCACCGACGCGCCGCGGGCGGTACCCTCACGGGGGAGCGCATGGCAGTCGCTGCAGAGCAGAGCCCACGGGGCCCCGGGGCCATTCACCAGCATCACACCGCTCTGGCCACGGAGTGGCGTCGCCTTGCGCGCCTGGCCACGGCGGTCGCGCTGCTGACGAGCCCGGCGCTCTACATGCTGTTCCACGACGCCAACCACAGCGTCGTGTGGTCGCTCGTGCTGACCGCCGTGGCGCTGCTCGTGTTCCGCGGGATCGTCGACGTCGTCGTCCACCGGTTCATCCCGTGGCCGAGCATGTACGGCGCCGATCGAGGACGTGAAGGCCGATGACCTGATCGCCCGGCGGCGCAACTGGACGTGGCGCTGGGTCCTGTTCCGCCTGATCCCGATCCTCGTCGTCGCTGTTCCTGCTGCTGCTGTGCGTGATCCAGTTCATGCTGTTCGTCGGCGGCGTCTCGGCACCGTTCTTCAACCCCTGGAACGCGATCAAGGGGCTCATCCCCCCCACCGACCTCGTGCTGGTCGTGCTCCAGATGCTGCTGTTCCCGCTGTTCTTCCTGGGCAACTTCCTGATCATCGGCGGCCCGATGGTGATGATGGCCGCCCGGGCGATCCGCTCGTACGAGCCCGGCGACGCGAGCTGGGGCGTGCGGATGGAGGACGTCCGCGGTCAGGCCGAGGCCAAGGAGGAGATCACCCGGGTGATCACCCTGTGGCAGTCCGGCGAGGAGTTCGAGAAGGCCGGCGGCAAGCGCGAGCGCGGCCTGCTGTTCCTCGGCGCCCCCGGCACCGGCAAGACGATGATCTCCAAGGCGATCGCCACGAACTTCAACTGCCCATTCGTCACCATCCCGGGCTCGGGCTTCGCCGGGATGTTCATCGGCCTCGACGCGCTCACGGTGTGGTTCCTTGCCCGCCGCGCCCGCAAGCTGGCCCGCAAGTGGGGCGGCCAGTGCATCGTGTTCATCGACGAGATCGACGCCGTCGGGATGCGCCGCCAGTCGCTCCAGGGCGCTTACTCGACGGTGAACGAGACCGGCACCCAGCCGATCAACGATCTCTGCTTCTTCGGCCCCGACGGCGCGCTCAACCCGAGCGGCGACCTGATCGTCGAGAGCCGCGCGTGGCGCGAGAAGCTGTTCGCCACCCGGGCCGAGACCGCCCCGGGGCCGGCCGGTCTGGTCGACGCCCTCAACGGCAAGATCCGCAACTTCATCGGCGGCATGGGGATGAACAACTCCGGCCAGGCGCTCAACTCGCTGCTCGTGGTGATGGACGGAATCGGCGAGCCGCGCTGGTTTCGGAAGTTCATCACCAACCGGGTCAACACCGTGCTCGACGCCCTGTTCGTGGTCCCCCGCCGAATCGGCAACGTCTCGCTGCGACTGCCCCGACCGGGGCCGAGCGGCGAGCAGATCTACTTCATCGGCGCCTGCAACGTGCCGCTCCAGGTGCTCGACCCGGCGCTCATCCGCCCGGGCCGGATGGGCCGCCACATCTGGTTCCGCACGCCGACCAAGGACGACCGGCTCGACATCTTCGATCTGTACCTGAACAAGGTCGCCCACGAGCCCGACCTCGACACCGATCGCCGGCGCGACGAGCTCGCCCGGATCACGAACGGCTACTCGCCGTCGATGATCGAGCAGTGCTGCTCGATGGCGCTCACGATCGCCCACACCGAGGGGCGGCCGGAGCTCGGCTGGCGGGACATCGTCGAGGCGCTGACCACGGTCGAGTCCGGCACCGCGCAGAACATCGAGTACATCCAGGAGGAGACGCGGGCCGTCGCGATCCACGAGGCCGGGCACGCCGCCGCCGGCCACGTCTATCTCCGGAATGAGCTGCTCTCCACGCGCCTCTCGATCCGCAAGCGCGGCGGCTCGCTCGGCCACTACCAGAGCATGGAGAAGGACGAGCGCTTCTCGCACTTCCGAGGGCGCGTGATGGGCGATCTGATCATGACCCTCGGGGCGATGGCCGCCGAGCACGTCTTCTACGGCGAGAACTCGCAGGGCGTGAGCGGCGACGTCTTCACCGCCACCGCGACCGCCGCGTCGATGGTCGGCGTGTGGGCGATGGGCGCCGAGCCGCTGACGTTCAACGGAAAGCCCGAGGTCGAGGGCTCGACGAAGGAGACGGCCGAGCGCCTCGAGCAGATGGGCGAACACGATCATGAACCGGGCCTCGACCGTGCAGGGGCATGTTGCCCGACAACCCGCTCCAGTCGTCTTCGGCGACCGCGACAAGCGCGTCGCCGCCGCCCAGATCCTCGGCCAGGCCTACGTCACCGCCTACGCTCTGATGGACGCCAACCGGCCTGCGGTGGAGCAGATCGCGCAGACGCTGATCGAGCGCAAGGAGCTGTACGGCGACGAGGTCGTCGACGCTGCTCGACGAGCGTCGAACCTGACCAAGCCGGACATCGATCTGCACGACCACACCACTTGGCCCTCCGTATGACCTCCGAGCCCGAGAGTCGCGCTGCACAGCCAACCGATCCCGACCGCACCGAGCCGCGGGCGTCGACCGGTGAGGCGACGAGCGAGCGACCGCTCCCCGTGCCCGCCCCTGGGCACAGCGACCGGCGTGAGTCGGCGGCCGAGGAGCCGCGGGTGAGCGCGAGCCCCCATGCCCACCGCTTCCGCGTGGCAACGGCGATGCTCGCCGGGATCGCGATCGGCGCGCTCGCGGTCGCGATCGCGGTGCTCGTCGGCGGCAGCGGCTCGTCGTCGAGCGATCAGGCGTGGTCAAGCTGGAAGCCGACCCAGGACGGCCTCGCCGGAGCGCGGGAGATCGCCGACCACATCGCCCCGCTGTACCGGATCGACGGGGTCAACCAGCTTGCGGTCGTCACCGTCTCCAGCCTCACCGACGCCGACCACGACCTCCGCGACCGCGACGAGCAGCTCCTCGAGCAGCACGTCCGGAGGCCTGCAGGTCGCGGTCCGGCCCGACCCGAACTCGAGCCAGGTCTCGCTGATCAACGGCCAGACGATCGCCTTCAACCTGTGCGGGCTCGGGAGCTCGAACTGCTCGATCGGGGTCGGAACGCCGTCCGCCGACCGGCTGCTGCTGCTCAGCCGCGAGGCGCTCGAGCTCGCGCTCTACACCTTCAAGTACATCTGCGGCGTGCAGAACGTCGTCGCCGTGCTGCCGCCCGGCCATGCGGTCACGACCACGACGAGCCGGCTGAGCGCCAAGCCGCCCGAGCGACCGCCACGACGAAGACCGGCACGACCTCGGTCGACTACGCGCTCCTGTTCCTCCACGACGAGCTGAAGCCCTGGCTCCAGCAGCCGATCACGGACACCCTGCCCGAGCAGTTCCCGCCGATCGTCGCCCAGCTCCCGCTGTGGAAGCAGACCACCGAGGCCGCCCTCGTCGCGCAGATCACCGAGCGCGGGCTGTTCTCCGAGCACACGACCACGACCCAGGACGGGACGAACCTGATCGTGCTCGACGCGCTGCCGCCGCAGTAGGCGGCGCCAGTCGGCTGCGGCAGTCGCGCGACGAAGCCCCGCCGGGGACGGGTGACGGGCGCTCACGCCTGCGCCCCCTCCCAGCGGGGTTCCGGCCGCGCGCGACCGACACCCAGCCGCCACGCGTCAGCCGGGCGGCCGCTCCTCGAACCCGGGGCACCGCATCACCGGCAGCCGCGGGTAGCGCGGGTAGCGCTCCGGCTCATCGCGCGAGCGCCGGCAGAGCGAGAACACCGAGCCCCGCGTCGTGCGCACGAGCTGCTGGTGGCGGCAGCGCGCGCACAGCCCGACGGGCGGCGGGGCCGGCCTCACAGCCCGGCGGCGCGACGTCCCCGCGCAGCGCCGACGCCCGACCCGGCGGTCCGCGGACGGGTGGCCACACCGACCTCCCGCACCGTGCCCACCGGAGCGCACGCACGAACACCGCGCGAGCCCCGGGCGAGCGCGTGGCGGCCGACCCACACACCGCCGCCCACCGGACCGGCCAGCCGCTTCAGCCGCGTGGCGCTCAGCCGCGCTCCCGGCGCGATGCCGGCGAGGCGGTGGCCGGAGGCGCTGCTGAGGACCAGCGCCGCGCTGCCCGGCGGTCGAACACCGTGGCGGTCTGCGCGCCCGCGGGCACCGAGCCGCCGCCGGAGCGCCCCGCCGTCGCAGTACTGGAAGGCGGTGCCGGGTCGCGCGAGCGGCTGGCCGGCGGCGTAGAGCGACCGACTGGACGGCTCGCGCCGAGGCGCAGGCGGCGAGGCCGCCGGAGCTGAACGCTGCCGTGGGCGGGCAGGCAGCGGGTGGCCGGCACGCCGTACGGCCCGCTCCCACATCTCCAGGTAGGCCTCGGCGCCGTGGAACATGTCGCTGAGGATCGGCCGGCCGGCGAGGGTGTGCAGCTCCTGGAGCCAGTCGGCGTACATGCCGTAGTTGGCCACGCCGTCCTGGTTGAGGTCGAACGTCCGCTGGCCCCACTGCTCGCGGCTGAACGTCACCTGCCCGTCGATAGGAGCGGAACGGGTAGGTGATCGGGTGGCCCGCGGTCGGCTGGCTCTGCTCGGCGAGGCCGTTCATGTCGGCGCCGTAGCCGAACCCGGTGCCGCCGTAGAAGCGCTTGTCGCGGATCGTCAGGCTCGTCTTCCACTGGTCGATGAACGACTGCGGCGAGGCGCCCGGCGATCGGGGTGACGAACCCGCCGAGGTTGTAGATCTGGCGGTTCTCGCCCGGGTCGTCCCAGGAGTGGGCCGAGATCACGCCGGAGTAGTGATGGGCCTGGAGGATCTTCAGCGCTGTCGTTGCCGGTGGCGACGTCCATGTGGTCGAGCTCGACGATGAACTGCTGCTGGATCATCTTGTTGATCAGGTACGCGGCCGATCGCTCGACAGCTGCCGGGCGTTGCACTGCGGCGGCGCCGGGTACACCGGCAGCGTCGTGCTCGGGGTCAGCGACGAGCTCACGGGGGCCGGCGCGGTGAGCGAGCGGCGTCTTCGGCAACAGGCTCGTGGGCACCGACAGCACGTTCCGCACCGTCGAGAGCAACGTGCTCAGCCCGCCGGCCGGCACCGTGTTGATCTGCGCGTTGTCGTGCTCGGCGGTCGGGCAGCGGACGACGTCGAAGAAGCTGCCGAACTTCTCGCGGTTGGCGACGTTGATCAGCACCCCCTCCTCGCCGCTGTCCATCCGCGCGCCGCCGAACGCGTTGTCGAACTTGTGCACCGGGAAGAACGTGCTCACCCCGAGCGCCCTTCACCTCCTCGCAGCCCGGCGTCGACGCTCGCCTGGCTGCAGCTGGCCTCGGTCGCGCAGTGGAACAGGTCCGAGACCTCGATCCCCTCGACGACCGCGAGCTTGCCGGAGTTGACCACCGCGCGGGCCTGGAACGGGTTGGTGACGATCCGGAAGAAGCCCTTGCCCGGGCCGCCGGACTGGGCGTCGATGTAGTCCTGGAGCGCCCGCAGGTCGGCGGCCTGGATGTGGACCGCGGCCATGTCGTCGCACGGGTTCGCTGCGCTGGGTCATCAGGTCGCACAGCGCCTCGTTGTCGACGAGGTGGGTGACCATCACGCGCAGGCCGGCCTTCCACGCCCGCTTGATCCCGGTGTAGTAGTCGCCCTCCTCGGCGAGGTCGGTCGGCGAGGGCCAGTCGTGGAACGTCGGCCACCCCCGCGTGTCGTGGGCGTGGGCCGGGGCGCCGTAGTCGAGGAAGCTCTCGACCTGGCCGTTGGTGCCCTGCTGGATCGACGCGCAGTCCGGGCAGCGCATACGGGATCCCGAACTGGTCCCACGGCCGGCCGCAGTGGAACTTGCCGCCGAGGAACTCGAACGCCGTGACGTGCGTGTGGGCGTCGATCGTGCCCGAGACCGTGGCCTCCGGCGCGCGGCCGGTGAACGCCGCGCCGCTCGCGTCGACGCCGCCCTCCGGGTAGGACGCGCAGTCCGCCGGACGAGCTCAGCGTCACCGGGATCCTCGAGCCACCCGAGCTGAGCGTGAAGCCGGCCGCCGTGCTGCCGTCCACCTGCCAGATCGTGTTCGCCGCCGGCGTGCCCACCATCACCGGTGCGCCACCGCCGCGCGCGGCGAGGAAGTTCCGGCCCGGACCGTAGAGCAGGTACTTGCCGAGCGTCGCGGCCTGCATGTAGAACGGCCCGTGGAAGGTGAGCGACGACGGGCTCGCCGGCCGGGCGGACGACGAAGCAGTCGCTCGGCGATCGTGTACCGATCGAACGACGGCGCACGTGTCCGGCCTCCGGCCGGTGGCCCCGCCGCCGGCGAACAGCGCCACGGCGCCGCGCGACGACGACCGCGGATCAGTGGTGCGACGAGACGGCGACGGGTCATCGGGTCGCCTCCTCCAGGGTCAGCAGATAGCTCTCGTACGTGCGCCCGGTGACCGCCCGCAAGCGCGGCCTCGCACGTCCGGTTGCTCGAGACGCAGGCGTCGAGCTCCTCGCCCTCGAGCTCGGCGGCCACATCACGCAGCGCCGATTCGGGCAGACCCGGGTGCAGCCACCCGCGATCCCCGGCCATCCCGCAGCAGCTCGTCCCGGCCGGAACGACGACCTCGTCGGCGAACGCGGCAACGATCGCGCGGAGCTTCTCGTCGAGTCCGAGGTGCCGGGACGCGCAGGTCGGATGGAGCGCAACGCGGCCGACCCGCCGGCGGACCGTCAGCGAGCCGAGCAGGTGATCGTGGACCCAGGCGACCGAATCGAGCACCTCGACGCCCTCGGGCGCGATCTCGCCGATCAGGCCGTGGGCGCATGAGGTGGCGTCGATCACGACCGGGCGCTCGCCGTCGGAGCTCCAGCGCCGCAGCGCCTCGCTGACCCGCTCGGCCATCCGCGCGTGCCCGGCGGAGAAGCCCTTCGAGGTCCACGGCGTGCCGCAGCAGTGTCCGGCGACGTCATCGGGGATCCACACCGGCTTGCCGGCCCGCATCGACAGGGCGACGAGGGCCTCGGGCACGCTCGGGGCATCGGTGAGACCGGTGGGGTTGCCGAACATCCGGTTGATGCAGGCCGGCATGTACACCGCCGCCGCGCCGGTCCGCCCGGTGCCGGGGAGCCGCGCTCCGGCGGGTGGGATCGTCGGCCGCACGAGCCGCGCCACCGGCGACCCGACGCTCAGCCCGGCCCGGGCGGCGTGCTCGATCGCGCCGTAATGCTCGGCCGCGCGGACCCCGGCGGCCTCGGACCGCGGCCCGTGGCGCTCGCTGCGGAGTTCCTTGATCAGCTTCCCGGTGTCGATCCCCACCGGACAGGCGGCCTGGCAGGAGCCGTCCGCCGCGCACGTGTCGATCCCGGCGTAGCCGAACTCTCGCTCGAGCGCGGTCCGCACCGGCGAGCCGGCCGGCTGGCGGGCCATCTCCCGCCGGATCGCGATTCGCTGGCGCGGGGTCGTGGTGACGTTGCGGGACGGGCACACCGGCTCGCAGAACCCGCACTCGATGCACTTCGTCACCGTGTCCTCGACCTCCGGGGTGCTCTTCAGGTTCTCGAGGTGGACCTCCGGGTCGCGGTTGAGCACCACGCCGGGGTTGAGGATCCCGTTCGGATCGGCGAGGGCCTTGATCCGCCACATCATCTCGGTCGCCTTCGCCCCCCACTCGCGCTCGACGAACGGGGCCATGTTCGTGCCCGTGCCGTGCTCGGCCTTCAGCGAGCCGTCGTAGCGATCGACGATCAGCTCGACGAGCGCGTGCATGAACCGGTCGTAGCGCTCGAGGTCCGCGGCCTCGCCGAAGTTCGGCGTGAGCAGGAAGTGGAGGTTGCCGGCCGAGGCGTGACCCGCGACGCCCGGCAGGAAGCCATGCTCGATCAGCAGCGCCTGGAGGTCGCGGACGCCGTCTGCGAGCCGGTCCGGCGGAAAGCAGACGTCCTCGATGATGAGCTGCACTCCCGGGCGGGCGCATCGCGGCGAGCAGGCCCTGCATGCCCTCACGCACGCGCCAGAGCATCTCGATCCGCTCCGCGTCCCGGGAGAACGCGGGCCGATCGTCGCCGACGAGCGGCCGATCGGCGAGCAGCCCCATGGCCGTCCCCTCCGCCTCACCGAGCGCCTCGGGATCGTCGGCCCGGAGCTCGACGAGCAGCGCCGCCGAGTCCGGCGGGAGCTCCTTCCACTCCTCCGGCGTGCCCGGCATGTTCCAGGCCGCGGCGATCAGTGTCGGCGCGACCATCAGCTCGGTCGCCGTCGCGCCGGCGGCGACGAGCCCGCCGACGGCGTCGACCGCGGCGTCGACGCTCTGGAACGGCACGAGCGCGATCGAGGTGTGGGGCATCAGCGGCACCGTCCGGAACACCGCCTCGGCGACGAATGCCAGCGTCCCCTCGGAGCCGACCACGAGCCGGCGGAAGATCTCCAGCGGCGTGTCGGCGTCGAGGAATGCGCACAGCCGGTAGCCGGTCGTGTTCTTGATCTCGAACTTCCGCCGGATCCGCTCGGCCAGCTCGGCGTCGCCGCGGAGCTCGTCGCGGATCTCCTGCAGGCCGGCGGCGAGCTCGGGCGCGGCCGCGGCGAACCGGGCCTCGGCGTCGGCCGCCGCGGTGTCGATCACCGTGCCGTCGGCGAGCACGAGCGTCATCGCCTCGACCGTCTGGTAGGAGTCGGCGTGGACCCCGCAGCGCATCCCGCCGGAGTTGTTGGCGATCACCCCGCCGACGCAGGCGATGTCGGTGGAGGCGGGGTCGGGACCGAGCTTGCGGCCGTGGCGGCGGAGCAGCCGGTTGACGTGGCCGAGCACGATGCCCGGGCCGACGCGCACCCGCGCCCCGCCGTCGAGGACCCGGGCCGAGGAGAAGTGGCGGCGGACGTCGACGAGCACCGAGTCGCTGCCGGCCTGGCCGTTGAGCGACGTGCCCGCCGGCGCGGAAGGTCAGCGGGCGCCCGGTCCGGGCGGCGAACCGCAGCAGCTGCACGACCCCGTCGACGTCACGCGGGAACGGCGACCGCCTCGGGGAATCCGCCGGTACGGGCTGGCGTCGGAGGCGTAGCGGACGAGGTCGAGCGCGCTCGAGAGCACCCCGTCGCCGCCGATCAGCGACTCGAGCTCGGTGCGCAGACCGGCCGGCGTCCCGTCGGCCACCCAATCCGGCGCCCGATCCGCGGCCGCGGGCTCGGCCGGTGGCGGTGCGGGCGCCGCCCGGCCCGGGACCGCCCGGCGGACCCGTTCGACCAGCGCGCTCATCGGGCCTCCCAGCCGTGGCGCCGAGCGACCACTAGTCCAGCCACATCCCGGAGGCGACGCGGACCTGGATCAGCCGTGGACCGTCCTGCACGGCGATGTCCTCGCGCAGCGCGGCCTCCAGCTCCTCGGCGCTCGACACGTCGCGGGCGCTCATCCCGTAGCCGCGGGCGACGGCGGCGACGTCGAGGCTCGGGAGGTCGAGCCCCGGTGCGCCGGTCACCTGCTCGACCATCGCGAACCACTTGAGGATCATGTACTCCTCGTTGCGCAGGACGAGGAACGTCACCGGGAGCTTGTAGGCCACCGCGGTCCACAGCGCGGTGATCCCGTACTGGGCCGAGCCCTCACCGAGGACGCAGACGACCGGCCGCGAGCGCTCCGCCAGCTGCACGCCGACCGCCGCCGAGATCCCGAACCCGAGGCCGCCGCTGGCGCCGAAGTAGTAGCTCCCGGGCCGTCCGATCCGCAGCCGGTTGCGCAGCGCGAGCGTCGAGGACGGCGACTCGAGCACCGCGATCCCGTCCTCCGGCCAGGCGTCGGCGAGCGCGGCCATCGCCTGTGAGCCGCTCATCGGGTCGGCGTCCTGGGGCTCGCCCGGGGCCGGGCGGGCCTCGGGGGCCGTGCGGTCGGAGTCGCCGGCGAGCTCGACGAGCGCCGCGAGCGCGAGCCGGACGTCGCCGAGCAGAGCGTCGCCCATCGGCGCGCGGGCGGCCTCGGAGGGGTCGGAGGTGATCGCCACGAGCGCCGAGCCCTCGGCCAGCAGCGGCCCCGGGATGTACGGGTAGTACGGGAACACCGAGCTGCCGATCACGAGCACGAGGTCATGGTCCTTGAGCGTCTCGGACACGGCGCCGATCGCCGGCGGCAGCACGCCGACGAAATTGGGGTGGTTCTCCGGGAACCCGAGCCGGCCACCACCGGTGGCCGGCGTGGCCCACACCGGCAGCCGCTGGCGCTCGGCGAGCGCGACCGCGAGGTCCCACCCGCCAGAGGCGTCGATGTCGGGGCCGGCGACCATCACCGGGTTGGCGGCGGCGTTCAGCCGCTCGGCGAGCTCGGCCAGCGCCTCCGGGTCCGGGGTTGCCGCGGCCGCCGACCGTCCGCGTCTGAGCCTGGCGGGAGCGTTCCTCGTCGGCCTCGGCGTTCCAGTCGTCCATCGGAATCGAGACGAACGCGGGTCCCCGCGGCGGGCAGCGTCGCATGGTGGATCGCCCGCGCGAGCGCGGCCGGGACGTCGGCCGCTCGGCTGGGCTCGTGGCTCCACTTCACGTACGGCTGGGGCCCGACCACGGCGTCGCGGTTGGTGAGGTTCGCCTCCATCGCGATGTGGGCGCGGACCTGCTGGCCGGCGGTGATCACCAGCGGGGCCTTGTTGGCCTGGGCGTTGAAGATCCCGCCCGACCGCGTTGCCCACTCCGGGGGCGGTGTGGAGGTTGACGTGCGTCGGGCGTCCCGTCGCCTGGGCGAAGCCGTCGGCCATCCCCATCACGACGAGCTCCTGCAGTCCGAGCACGTAGGTGAAGTCCTCCGGGAAGTCGGCGAGCATCGGCAGCTCGGTCGAGCCCGGGTTGCCGAAGATCGTCGTCATTCCGTGGGCGCGGAACAGCTCGAAGGTGGCTTCGCGAACGTTCGGCATCGGCAGCAATCTCTCCCGGATCGTGTGCGGTGCGAGGAACCTACAGGAGCGCCCGCGGTGTCCGCGCCCTGAGGTGCGGCTACAGCGAGGCCAGCACCTCGCTCGCCGCCCGCTCGCCCGAGCGCACCGCACCGTCCATGTAGCCGTTCCAGTAGTTCGACGTCTCGGTGCCCGCCCAGTGGATCGCGCCGACCGGCTCGCGCAGGCGGCTGCCGTAGGCGTACAGCGCGCCCGGCGCCGGGATCCCGACCGGGCAGCCACGGGTCCACTGCTCGCCGGACCAGCTCGTGTCGAAGAACTGCCGCGGCTGGCGGGCCTGCGCGCCGAACCAGCTGGTCAGCTGGTTGACCACGGCCTGGCGGCGCGCGGAGGGCGACATCGCGTTGTAGCTCCGGGCGCGGTCGCCGCCGACGAAGCCGAAGATCACGCCGGGCGAGCCGTCGGGCGGGGAGTCGTCGAAGCGGCGCGTGATCGGGCCGCTCGTGTCGAGCACCTGGCCGGTGAGGCCCTGGCCGCGCCAGAACGGCGTGTCGTAGACCGCCGCGACCTTGGTCAGCGTGCCCTGACCGAAGCGCTGGGTCAGCTGATCGCGCTCGAACGGCAGCAGCGGCTGGTAGTCGATCCGGCCGGCCAGCGTCGGCGGGACGGCGACGATCACCCGCTTGGCCGTGAACGGTCTCCCTGTCCGAGACGACGGTGACGGTCCCGTGGGCCTGGGGGATCGCGCGGACCGGGGCGCTGAGGACCACCCGCTGGCCGAGCGCCCTGGCGATCTTCAGCGCGATCAGCTGCGACCCGCCGACGAACCGCGACTGCTGGGCGCCGCCGCGGGTGTCGAAGTTGCGCTCGAACGTGCCGGGGTTCTTCTCGTTGCCGCTCGAGGCGATGTAGAACAGCGACGAACAGCAGCGAGAGCTCGCGCGCCTCGGCGCCGAAGATCGGCCGCGTGGCGATCGGGATCAGCTGGTCGAACGCCGGGGAGACGTTCTTGCCGGCGATGTAGGTCTGGAGCGTCTGGCCGTCGAGCGTGGCGGCGTCCGGCACCGTCCAGGGCGCGTTCACCGGGACGGACTTCGAGAGCTGATCGAGGCTCAGCGCGACGTTGGCCAGGTCGCCGATGATCGCCGGGTCCGGCGGCGCGGTGCCCGTGGCGCCGGTGTCGCTGTAGCGCAGGCGCGTGCTCCCGTTGATGTACAGGTCCTCGCCCTTGTCGTAGACGTCGAACGTCTTGATCCCGAGGCTCGAGGCGAGCTTCATCACGTGGTCCTGGGTCGGACCGACGAACGTCCCGCCCCGCTCGGAGACCTTGCCCCCGCCGAGGTCGTGATTCCACACCCGGCCGCCGACGCGGTTGCGGGCCTCCAGCACGATCACCGATCGCCGGCGGCCGCGACGAGCCGCGCGCGGCGGTCAGCCCCGCGAACCCGGCGCCGACGATGACGACATCGGCCTTCGGTGCGTCGCGCGGTCGGGACCCGCCTGCGCGTCGCGGCCTCGGCCGCCGCGGGCACGGCGAGCGCGGCACCGGTGGCGACGGTTCCGGCGACGAACCGCCGCCGGGTGATGTCGTGCTCCTTGCTGCCTTGCTCAAATGCGCCTCCTCGTCGATGTCGGATTCCTCCTGTGCTGACTACGGCGCGCGTCCGGTCATCGCCGCCCGCGCGGCCAGCAGTTCATCACCGGAGAGGATTTTCGGGGTTCCGAGGGCGCGCGCGTGCCAGTAGACGTCGCAGGCCCATTCCAGCAGCAGCGCGCGGTCCACGGCTTCGTCGAGAGTCGTCGCCGATGCGCACGGCGCCGTGGCTGGCCATCAGCGCGGCGTCCGCTCCCGCGCAGCGCCTCGACGGTCACGCTGGCGAGCGCCTCGGTTCCGAACTGCCGGTATGGCGCTATGCGGACCGGACCCGCCCAGCGCGAGCATCCCGTAATGGATCAGCGGCAGCTCGCTCGACAGCACGCACCCGAGGGCCGTGGCGAATTTCGAATGGGTGTGCACGAGCGCCGACGATCGGGAGCGTGGCGGAAGGCGCATATATGCAGTGGAAGCTCGGTGCTCGGCGGCGGCCCGGCCAGACGCCGGCCGTCGTCGAGTGCGATCACCGCGACGTCGCCCGCCGCGAGCTCGGCCAGCCGCGCTCCGGTCGCCGTCATCAGCAGCACGTCGCCGACCCGGCGGCCGACGTTGCCGGCGCTTCCGACCACCAGGCCCTCGGCGGCGATCCGACGGGCGGCCGCGGCCACCTCGGCGCGCTCCTCCTCGTACATCTCGGGCGACCCTACCGGCGCGCCCGGCGGCTACTTCGGCTTCGGCGCGCGCGTGAGTGCGGGTAGTAGGAGCTGGCGATGCCGTTGCCCCAGTTGAACGCGCCCTGCACGCGGCACGGGACGTTGCCGAACGCCGAGCGGCACCTGCGAGGCGTTGCCGGTGTTGGCGCAGCTCGCCGCCTTCAGCCCGCCGCTGGCCGACGTTCGAGAGCTCGCCCGGCGCGAAGTACGTGTTGGTGCGGCTGGTCGGCTCCCGGATGCGTCTGGCCGAAGATCGACTCCCGCCCCAGCCCGGACGACCGCGCGCAGGTAGGCCGCCGTCCCGCTGGTCGTGTTGGCGGCGGCGGTGCCCTGGAGGGTGCGCCGAGGTTGGCCATCGCCGCCACCAGCTCGCGGCGGTAGACCGCGATGAAGTTGATGATCGGGACGACCTCCTGGGCGGCGGGCAGGATCGCGTCGACGGCCGGATGGAACGCAGTCGTGAAGCGCTTGATCGCGGGCAACGCGCCGTTGGCCGCGGACAGCAGCGCGGGCGCCGGCGCGAGCAGCCGGCGGGCGGGCCGCCGAGCTTGACCACGTCCTGCAGCGCCGGCGTCAAGCAGCGGCGCGACGGGCCGCAGCGCATGGAGCGTCGGGCCGGCGATCGCGAGCGTCCCGTCCAGCGTCGTCAGCGTCGTCCGGAGCTGGCGCAGGAACGGCGGCATCGCGTTGACCGTCGCGGTCAGCCCGCTGTTGCGGCCCGCGGTGGTCGCGAACACCTTGTCGCCGGCGGTGACCAGGGTCTGGAGGTCATGGCCCCGGGCGCCGAGCGTGTTGAGCACGACAGCGCCGGAGCTGATCAGCCGCTGGAGGTTCGCGCCCTGCTCGTTCAGCACGCCGACCATCGCCGACAGCTCGGTGACGGGCGGATCGAAGTTGCCGAACGCGTCGTTGAGGGTCTGGCCACGGCCGGCCAGCGACACGCGGTCCCGTTGAGCAGCGCCTGGAGGTTCTGCTGGGTCGGTTTGTCGAATCCCCCGAGCACCTGATCGAGCGCCTGCGTGTCCTGGACCTGGCGCGTCGGGATCGTGCCGCCGTCGGCGAACTTCGGCCCGTTCCCGGTACCGGTCGAGAGCTCGACGTAGGCCTCCCCCAGCAGCGTCTTCTGACGCAGGATCGCCCGGGTGTCGACCGGGGATCGGCGCGTACTGGGGGTCGATCTGCATCGTCACGAGCGAGTTCAGCCCGCGGTTCTGGACAGCCGAGACCTTGCCGATCGTCACCCCGGAGATCCGCACGTCGGCGTTCGGCACCAGCAGGCCGGTCTCCTTGAACAGCGCCTTGAGGCGGTAGCCCTGGGCGCTGAACGGGATCGTCCCGCCGAACTGGGTGCAGACGAAGATGATCAGGCCCACGCAGGACAGCGTGAACGCCAGCGCGGCGAGCATCGCGGTGCGCTTCGGGGCCTGGGTTACCACAGCGGGGTCAGGGCATCCGAAGTTCGTGCCGAGGAGGGTCTCGATCAGCGGCCCGAAGGCGAACGACTTCAGCGAGGTGCAGCTGGTCAGCAGCAGCGCGCGCCACGCCGGCCCGTTGGCGTCCGAGGTGGCCAGGAACGAGTCCGCGTTGTGGGCGAACCACGCCAGCCAGTACATGAACCCCTGGTTGCGCCCGCCGGGGTTGTAGGCGAGCTCGTTGGTGACGTACGTGAGCACCTTGAACGACTTCACGAGCTGCGGGATCGCCTGCGAAGGTTGGTGCTCGAGTGGCCCGAGCTGATCGGCCAGCGGCAGCACGGCGTTGGTGAACGGCTCGATCTGATCCAGCGGCAGCGAGCGCGGCGCTGTTGAACAGCGTCGGCGCTTGGCGGAGCGTCGTCGGGAGCTTGCGGACGATCGGCGTCAGCGCGGTCGCGGTCGGACCCAGCTGCTGCCGCGAGCCCGGCCAGGTCGGTCAGCGTCGTCCGGGCCGTGGTCAGCGTCGGCGGCAGCTGCGTGATCGACTGCTCGCAGCGCGACGTTCTGGCCGGCCAGCGCGCCGATCGTCTGCTGGCCCGCCCGGATCACCTGCGCGAGCTGGGTGTCCTTGGCGCCGTCGCCTGCGCACCGTGCCGAGGTTGTGGACGAGCTGCGCGATCTCCTGCGCGGCGTGCGGCCAGCAGGTCGCCGACGTTCGCAGCTGGGCGCCGGTCGGGCCGAGGTTGCGCAGCAGCGCGCGGATGTCGGGCCCGCGTCCCCGCGTGCCGTTGTCGAGCTCGGTGATCAGGCTCGTGAACCACGCCCGGGTGTCGCCGTCGAGGGCGCTGAGCAGCTCGTCGGAATCGATCGGCGTCGTCGTCTGGCCGACCGGGATCGTCGCGCCGTCGTGCAGCCGGCCGCGCCGGGGGTCGCCCGGGATGATGTTCGACCTGCATGTCCTTCAGCGGCGTGTTCGGCGACGAGATCCGCGTGGGCGCCCTGGTAGAGGTGGGGCATCTTGTGGGGGTCGATCTCCATGTGGATGACCCCGAGCCCGTTCTTCAGCGACGACCCGGTGATCTCCCCAACGTGCACCCCGGCGACGTTGACCGGCTCGCCGAGTCCCGGCACCACGGCGGCGGCGCTGGAGAAGTCGGCGTTGACCGCGTAGAAGTGCTGGAACGGATTGGGCAGGCGCTGCTGGAGCAGGATGTAGAAGCCGGCCGCGGTGCCGAGCACCATCAGCACCAGCAGGATCGCCACCGAGCGCCCGTAACGGCGCATCTGCAGCCGAAGCGGCCCTTCACGGCGTCCCTCCACCGGGCCGCCACCCCGGCGGCGGCGTGATCTCGGCGCGGCCCTGCCGCCATCGCCCGGGCCTGCGCGGGCGTCGTGCGCGGCGCGCGGGGCGTGCCGCCGGCGCGGAGGTCCGGTGCCGCGGACAGCGGGGCGAGGTTCGGCAGCGGCTGGCTGGCGCAGCTCGCGGCCGGACGGAAGGCGGTCGGCGGGAGATCGCCCACCCAGGTCGGACTGACCCCGGTGAGGAGGTTGCCGCCCGGCGCCTCGCCGACGAGCTGGCCGATGATCGGCAGCTTCGAGAGCGCGGTCCCGGTCACCGACTGGGTGCCCGCGCCGGCGAGCACGCGCGTGTAGTAGCCGTTGGCGTCGAACGTTCCGCTGGCTCCCGCGACGTTGGGCAGGAAGTGGACGAACTCCTGCCACACCGGCAGCCCGGTGCAGAGATTCCGTCGGGGACGGTGCTCTGCAGCATCGGCGTGACGTGGGTGCGCAGGCAGTCGGTGACGCTCTTGGTGGCGGGAACGCCCCCGCCAGCATGCGGAGGATCTGCGGGAACTGGGTGAACGTGGTGTTCAGCGAGCGCAGCAGCCGGCCGCGCTCGGCGGGCGCGGTCACCGCGGTCAGCTGGTCGACCGACGGATGATCTTCTCGATGATCGGCGGCGCGACCTTCAGGGAGGGGTCGAGCGCCTGGGCCAGGCGGACGACCGGAGGCAGCGCCCGATCGGTCGTGGCCAGGGTCCCGGGCGCCTGTTGCAGCGTCTCGTCGAGTCCGGTGAACGTCGCCCCAGCGAGCCGTCGCTGGCCACCAGCGCGCTCGAGGTGACGTTGAGGTCGTGGACCAGCCCGGTGAGCTAGTTCTCCTGGGAGGCGACCGTCCCGGTGACCTCCGCGGCGGAGCTGAGGAACCGCTCGATGTCGCCCGGCCGAGTGCCCCGCACCCCGGGCGAATCAGCGCGGTGTCCTTCAGCACCGGGGTCAGCGCCGGGACGGCCGCCTTCAGCCCGCCGGCGCCGCCGTCGGCCTGGGATTGCCCGGGCGGGGCTGAAGCCCTGGTTGAGCGTCACCAGCAGGTGCTGGATGCTCGAGCGGGCGGCCGCATTGAACGTCGAGAGGACGTTGTAGAACTGGACCGGGCAGGTGTCGGCCTGCGGATCGTGTAGCCGTCCGGCGATCGGCGAAGCCGGGGTCCCGGGATCGAGCTCGAGGTAATAGCCACCCTCCAGGAACAGGCGGTCGCGGATCCGCAGCGTCGCGTCCTTGTGGATCGGCAGCCCGCTGTCGTTGAGGGTGAAGGCGATCTCCGAGGAGCGGCCGGCCGGCAGACCCCGGTCACCGCGCCGACGTCGACCCCCGCGATCCGCACCGGCGAGTCCTGGCGGACGTTGACGCTGTTGCTCACCAGGACATGGACCGTGAAGTGGTGAACGAACGGCAGGCCCTGGTTGAACGCGTAGAAGATCACCGCGACCGCGGCCACGATCGCGAGCAGCGAGATCACCGCCGAGGCCTCGCGACGGCGGCGGCGCCGCGTGCGGGTTCGCTGCTGGCTCATGGCACCAGCCCCGCGCTCTGGCCCGGCGAGCACCCCGGCCGGTGGCGCTGTGTTGTCGACCACGGTCGAGGTCGGCCCGGGTCGCCGATCAGCTGCGTCCCGCGGTAGACCTCGTTGCCGGCCTGGCAGCCCGGGTGTTCTCGGACGGGTAGGGGTTGATGTGCAGGTCCGCGGTCGGCGTCGCGGTCTGGAAGGTCTCGGGGATGTCGAGGACCGGGGAGAAGCGCAGCCACGGCGCGGTCGAGTCGCCCTCGCTCAGGCCCGATGCGAAGTTGCGCAACCACAGCGCGGTCGTGTTGCAGGCGAACTGCTCAGGCGCGACCGTCTAGGATCGCCCCGAGGCCGACGAACGCCGACGCGCCGAAGCTGGCCAGGTCGTTGCTGCCGAGGATCGTGAACACGCCCGTGAAGGGTCCTGGGCGAGCGCGTCGACGTCGGCGAGCGCGGACCCGAGCTCGTTGCGAGCGGCGGGACCTGCTTGAAGACCGGGGTTGCGGCGCGAGGACCGATCGAGTGACTCGGACGCGGGCACGACCAGTTCGGCCCCGGGCTTCAGCGCCTGGGCGATCGCATCGGCGTCCGCGAGGACCGGCTGCGCGGCGTCAGCACGGTTGTGGCGACGCTCTCGGTCGGGGCGTTTCGTCGATCGCCGAGCCGAGCTGGGAGTTCGACAGCGCGGCGAACATCGTGGCAGCAATCGCCTGGCGGCGCCGCCCCGTCTGTTGTACTTCCAGAACCCCTCTAACTTCCGCCAGCCAATCTTTCTCAATGTCTTCGCCCAACCTTTTAGTCCGTTCAATTCTCGAGCAGCTTCATCTAAGTTGCCTATCTTCCAAAAATGTTTCGGTCCTCGTCAAGATACTTCTACATCATCACCATCCGCAGATCCTCTTCTTCTTGAACAATCGCTTGCTCAACAGATCATCAATGCATGGCTAGCGACCCCGGTTATTTTCTGGGGGGGGGAGCCGACCCCTACCTTCCAATGTGATAGAGCCGCCGGAGAATTGGTAAAGCTAATATCTGCAATCATCTTTGGCAGGTTTGCCTCCAGCCCCCGCTTCTTCCGCGGGCTCGCTGCTTCTTCGCCGCCCAAGTCGATGCGCTCGCCGGGCGAGGCCCCAGGATGCGGCTGCTGGGGAGATCCGTCTGCAGCGTGGCGCAGAACCACTCAACCGCAGCGCTGTCCCCATGCGCCGAGCATGACGACCTTGGGCCCCCCCCGGCAGATATTGGAGCGCAAGGCTTCCACGATTCGAATGGGCGCTGAAGTCGAATTGCTCGATTTGGCGCCGGACAGGCAAGGCAGGCCAGTTCTTCGTTCAGTTGCAACATCGTCTCTGGGACGGCCCGCCGCAACCGCCCTGCAGGGGGACTCTGAATCGGCATAGCCGACGAAAAACGTCGTCTGAACCGCATTGTCGATCAGCTTGCGCGGGAAGAGGTTGGAAAGAGGTCTTGGGCGTCATCATGCCGCTGGAGATGGCGTAGATGCGGCGATTTTTGAGGGGCGCTTCTTCCGCGGAGCGGCCCGCCATGGTCGAAGGGCGCAACGGCATCGAGGATCTTGCAGCGCCGGATTTAGCCGCCGCACATGAGCGGCGAGGCGGTGGTCGATTTCGGTGGGCTCGGCTCTGTGGCCTGGTTCAGTTACGTGATCCGCTCTTCCATGCCAGTGACTCCGGGGTCGGGGACGGTCGTAGGGAGAGGCCAGCCAGGCCCTGGGTCGCGATCGGTCCGCTCCCGAGCGTTTCTATCCGGAGACCGGGCCGGGCATCAAGCCGATCCTTGCGGGTCGGGTCGAGGACCACGACGGGCCCGGCCCCGATTTGACCACGACGGTTCATTGCGGCCTCCCGCCCGACGAGCCATACTGAGGGGCGATCGGGAACCGGCAGGGCGTGGCACGACGGGACCGCAGGCAATCCGGCGGCTCGGGTTCGCGGGGGCGAGGGGATCGTCTCGCGAGGGCACGCAGGCCGAAGGCTCCGAGGAGAATCACCACGATGAATCGCCGCGCAACACGTCGAGACTTCCTCCGGCAGTCCGCGGTGGCCGGGGCGGCCGGCCCGCTCCTCGTGGGGCAGGTGCCCGGACGCGCCCAGGAGCCGGAGAAGAAGGCCGACGCGCCCAACGAGCGGGTCCGGTTCGCCTGCATCGGCGTCGGCGGCAAGGGGGACAGCGACACCAACGACGCCGGCAAGCACGGCGAGATCGTCGCCCTCTGCGACGTCGACGAGAAGACGCTCGACAAGATGGCGGCGAAGTTCCCCAACGCCAAGAAGTACTTCGACTACCGCAAGATGCTCGAGGAGATGGGCGACAAGATCGACGCCGTCACCGTCAGCACGCCCGACCACACCCACGCCCCGGCCGGCGTCGATGGCGATGCGGATGGGCAAGCACGCCTTCATCCAGAAGCCGCTGACCTGGTCGATCGAGGAGGCCCGCGTCCTCCGGACCCTCGCCGCCGAGAAGAAGCTGGCTGCACCCAGATGGGCAACCAGGGGACCGCCGCCGACGGCTTCCGCCGGGGCGTCGAGGTGATCCGCTCGGGCGTCCTCGGGCCGATCAAGGAGATCCACGTCTGGACCAACCGGCCGATCTGGCCGCAGGGGATCGCCCGGCCCAAGGACACGCCGCGGCATCCCCAACAACGTCCACTGGTACGAGTTCCTCGGCCCGGCCCACGATCGCCCCTACAACCCGGCCTACCACCCGTTCGCCTGGCGAGGCTGGCTCGACTTCGGCACCGGCGCCCTCGGCGACATGGCCTGCCACACGATCAACGTCGCCGCCATGGCCCTGGACCTGTTCGACCCCGAGACGCGTCGAGGTCGTCGACACCTCGGGCATCGTCGACCGCGAGACCTACCCGACCTGGTCGATCATCAAGACCCACTTCGGCGAGCGCGACGGCCGCGGCCCGCTCGACCTGACCTGGTACGACGGCGGCGACAAGCTCCCCGAGGAGAAGCGGCGCCTATCAAGGACCATGCTCCACGGCGAGAAGGTCCCCGGCAGCGGCCTGCTCCTGGTCGGCGAGAAGGGCTCGTTCTTCTCCACCAACGACTACGGCGCCGAGCACGTCCTGCTGCCCAGGGACAAGTTCAAGGACATGCCCAAGGCCCGAGCCGACCCTGCCCCGCTCGCCCGGCCACTTCAAGCGAGTGGGTCGAGGCGATCAAGGCCGACGACCCGAGCAAGGCCCTGTCGAACTTCGACTACGCCGGCCGGCTGACCGAGACCGTCCTGCTCGGCGTCGTCGCCCTCAAGGCCGGCGGCAAGATCGAGTGGGACGCCGAGCGCCATGAAGGTCAAGAACAACTCCGACGCCGACCAGTACCTCCGCCGCGACTACCGCAAGGGCTTCTCGATCCACGTGTGATCCGTGGCCCCGCCGGGCCTCGCGAGGCCCGGCGGCGGTCCGGTATTCCAGGGCAGGTCTCGACCTGCCGTTTCGGGCATTCGGCTTGCCGAATGGCTCGCCGGCCGACCAGCGCCTCTTCCTCTCTCTTCCTCTGGGAGAGGGCCGGGGTGAGGGTCAGCGGCCGTGCAGTGATCTCACTGCTTCGGCCTCGGCGCTCGGGGCCAGGAGCGGGCGGGACCGGGAGAGGCGGCGCCCGCCCGGCTCCGGGGCCGGCTGAGGAAGACTCAGGACCTGTTTCGCGTCCTTACCCCCGTCGCCGCGCTGGGCCTGGAACTGGGCATAGAACGACTTCCAGTCGTTGTAGGGAAACGTGGCGAGCTGGCGATAGAGGTCAAGCCGTCCCACCTGGAACGAAGTCCAGAGGGCAACCAGGCGGTTCTCGGAGACCGAGATCGCTGTCTCATGCCCGATCAGGTCCAGCACCGTGGAATCCAATGGCGCGGCCTGCGCTGGCGGTGCGATCAGGCGTGCGAAGGCCTGGTCTTTCATCCGGAGGGCGAGGACAAACCTCTTCCGTTCGATCTCGTAGGCCAGGGTCGTGTTCCACAGCTTGCGAATGTTGCGTCGGACGCTCAGCCTGAGGCTGGCGTCGGACGCCTTCGGCTTTCGGTTCCTGACTGCCGCTCGCTCGGCAGCCGTCAACAGGGGCTCGAACAGGTTCGAGTCACCCACCGAGGCGAGGAGGGAATGGCCGGCGACGAACTCGAGAACCACGTCGTCCAGCCTCGGGAAACGGGCGGCAAGTGCCGGCAGTTCGTCGACTCGCCGCGCCGGGTCCCTGCCCCAGTCTTCACCGGCATGGAACGTGTCGGCGAAGGCCCCGAGGCTGCTCCGGTCCGGGATGACGGTGGCGCCGGGGGAGTTCCAGTTCGACCTTCAGCTCGTCGAGCCGGTCGCGATAGCCCGTGGAGTCTTCGCCCAGCCGCCCGCGGGCCTGCTGGACGGCCTCGTCGCACTGGTCGACCTGAAGTTGCGTGAGCGCCGAGGCTTCGCCCTCAACGAGCTCGGTCATCACGCTGAGCAACTGCTCGTACGAAGCGACGTTCCTTCGCGCGATCTCGGCGGCCTGGCGCGGCGCAAGACCTCGAACAGGGCCGTGGACGGGTCGCGAAACGTCCCCGCGGCCCTGCCATCACCGTCCTGTCCGCTGAGGAAGTCGTTGCGGAACCGCGCGAAGTCGGCGATTCCCAGCCTGCGCGTCTGGTCGTCGAGGGCCTTCGGGTCGAGGCTCTCGGCGTAGCCGCCGCCGGAGGAGGCCCGCGCGGAGCGGCTCCGGACGAGCGCCAGCCGGTAGCGCGTTCCCAGGTCAGCACCTCCGGCCGGCTTCCGCGGGTCAGGCCGGCCGCGACGGCTTCGTCGAACGTGATCGCTGCGGCCAGCGTGGCACTTCGGCCTTGGCCGGGACTGCCGGCGGCTGGGCGGCTTCGACGCCGCACAGCAGGCCCGCCGCGGAAGTCGCGGCGACGACGCAGGCGGCCAGGACCGGAAGGCGAGTCAGGCGGTAGGACATCGTCATTTCCTCGCTTACTTGGCCGCGGATTCCGGCTGGGACACGATCTGCAACAGAATCTCCCCGTCGAGCAGCACGGCACCCACACCGATCGGCCGGTTGTAGCGAACTCGCCCTCCCGTCGGAGCGATCACCCGGCAACGGTCGACCTGTGCAGCAGGCTGGCCCGGATCGCCTGGTGGCGGTCGTGGTTCGCTTGCTTCTCCAGCTCGGTCGCCCTGGCCCTCCCCGACTCGGACTGCAACTGTTTGAGCGTTTTTGCCTTGGTGTATCTCACAAAGACATCCTTTTTCGTGTTGGCGGCTTCGTAGGCAAACATAGCCCGCTTCAGCGAGATGTTGTCGGTCATGTTGCTCCCCACAGAGACATAGCCGTTCTTCATCATCCGGTTCGACCATTCGAGCTGTCCTCGCTCGCTTGCGAGCGGCCTGGCCAGCGAGATCTCACCGAAGTAGGTCTGCTCTTCGTACTTGTAGCCGCCCTTGGTGTACTCGGTGACGGCGATCTCCGCGACCTCGCGGGCCAGCGTCGCTCCCTTGTGGTCGGCCTTTCAGCGCTCCGGACCAGGACCTCCTTGACGGCCAGGCGGTCCTTGAGCGGCGAGGGATTGAACCCCGCAGACCAGGTCGCCCTGCTTGACGGAGGCACCGTCTGGCTTGTTCGAGAGGACCGTGACCCTTCCCTCGACCGGGTTGAACACGTTGCCGGCCCCGCCGGTGAGGACTCGCGTGGCGGGGGTCCTGGGCAACGGCCTCCAGACCGAGCATCAGGCAGGCGATCCACAGTGAATGACCCCAGACGCGTCGTGGCGGCTCGCATGGCGTTTCTCCCAGACCGAGGCTGGACTGGTCGGCTTCCCCTGGATCGCTCCGAGTCCGAACTCCTAAGCGATGAATGTTCCCCCGGATCGTATTCTTCTTGTGACCGGGGGCTGACGAAAGGGATCGCCCACTCCGCGGGGCAGGCTCCGGAGTTGTCCGGCGGTGGCGGACGACTTACCATGAGCCACCAAGAACCCCTGGAGAACCTCAGAGATGGCCACACACGTGCCTGGTCGCAGCAAGAGACCGCATCCTCATCGTGGTCGCGGGCGTCGTCGCGTTGGGCGGTTTTCCTGGAGCCGCCCCTGCCCAGGGGACGGGCGACGACTACGCCCGGGCCGACGCGCTCCGCGAGCGGACGCGCGGCAAGGTCTTCAAGGCCAGCGTCGAGCCCCACTGGTTCGGCGGCGGCCGGTTCTGGTATCGCAACGACCTGGCGGGCGGGGCCGCGAGTTCGTCCTCGTCGATGCCGCCGCGGGGACGCGCCGGCCCGCCTTCGACCACGCCAAGCTGGCCGACGGCCCTGGCCCGGGCCACCGGAGACGCCGCACGAGGCGGACCGCCTGCCGTTCGACCGCATCGAGATCGCCGACGACGGCGCGATCCGCTTCGAGGCCCGACGGCAAGGCCTGGCGCTACGACCCCGAGGCCGACGCCCTCGAGCCGGGCGAGCCGCTCGGCCGGCTCGCCCGAGCCGACGCCAGCCCGCCGAGGCGCGGCGCGGCGGGACCGGCGGCCGCGCGGTCGCCGCGGCAGCCGGAATCGCCCGACGGCAGGTGGGTCGCCGTCGTGAAGGACCACAACATCCACCTGCGCGACAAGGAGACCGGCGAGGAGTTCGCGCTGAGCACCGAGCGGGACGCCGAGGACGGCCGTACGAGCGGCGCGTCTTCTGGTCGCCCGACTCGACGAAGCTCGTCGCCCTGCGGACGAAGAAGGGGGACGAGCGCAAGGTCTACCTGATCGAGTCGTCGCCCAGGGACCAGCTCCAGCCGAAGCTCCAGTCCTACGACTACCTCAAGCCCGGCGACCGAGCTCCCGATCGCCGAAGCCGCACCTGTTCGACGTCGCCGACCCGCAAGGAGATCCCGGTCGCCGACGACCTCTTCGCGAACCCCTGGAGCCTCGAGCGACTTCCGCTGGTCGGCCGACTCGTCGCGGTTCACCTTCCTCTACAACCAGCGCGGGCACCAGGTCCTCCGGCGTCGTCGCGGTCGACGCCGACGACCGGCGAGGCGACGGCGATCATCGACGAGCGGAGCAAGACGTTCATCGACTACTCGCAGAAGACTGTTCCGGCACGACCTCGACGAGACGGGCGAGATCCTCTGGATGTCGGAGCGCGACGGCTGGAACCACCTCTACCTGTATCGACGGCCGGACCGGGCGCGGTCAAGAACCAGATCACCCGGGGCGAGTGGGTCGTCCGCGGGCGTCGACCGCGTGGACGAGGAGAAGCGCCAGGTCTGGTTCCGCGCCGGCGGCATCCGCCCCGGGCAGGACCCGTACCACGTCCACCACGCCCGGGTCAACTTCGACGGCAGCGGCCTGGTCGTCCTCACCGAGGGGGACGGCACGCACGAGGTCGCGTTCTCGCCCGATCGCCGGTTCCTGATCGACACCTATTCGCGCGTCGACCTGCCGCCGGTCACCGAGCTGCGGCCGGCCGAGGACGGCACGCTCGTCTGCGAGCTGGAGCGGGCCGACTGGTCGGCCCTGCTGGCGACCGGCTGGCAGGCCCCCGAGCGGTTCGTCGCCAAGGGGCGCGACGGCAAGACCGACATCTACGGCGTGATCTATCCGGCCGCACGAACTTCGACCCGGCGAAGAAGTACCCGGTGATCGAGCAGATCTACGCCGGCCCGCAGGGGGCGTTCGTGCCCAAGGCGTTCGCGCCGTTCCACGCGGCGCAGGCGCTGGCCGAGCTGGGCTTCGTCGTCGTCCAGATCGACGGCATGGGGACGAACTGGCGGTCGAAGGCGTTCCACGACGTCTGCTGGAAGAACCTGGCCGACGCCGGCTTCCCCGACCGCATCGCCTGGATGAAGGCCGCGGCCGGCGAAGTATCCCGTACCATGGACCTGACGCGCGTGGGCATCTACGGCGGCTCGGCGGGCGGGCAGAACGCGCTCGGGGCCGTGCTGTTCCACGGCGACTTCTACAAGGCCGCCGTCGCCGACTGCGGCTGCCACGACAACCGCATGGACAAGATCTGGTGGAACGAGGCGTGGATGGGCTGTTCGCTCTAAAGTTGTATCGTATCTATAATTTTCAGAAATTCGAGCTGGACCGCCATATATCATCATCTCTTCAAGTCTAAAATAGTTTGAAACATTTCATTTGCCGTCGTAATTATTTTTGAACTTGCATTAAATAAGTGTTGATATTTTAATAAGCTTGAAGCTTCTTCATCTAAAGATACTCCAGAAAATGCTTCTTGTTGTGCCTTTAGTTTATCAAAGTCAACCTGTGATGCTGTTGCTTCTTCTTTTGCCTGTACAGTTTGATGCCCAAGCTGGGCTATCATTTTATCATACATACCTGTTACTGTAGTCGATTTTTCATCAAAATAAGGCTCATAAAACATTTTTACAAGTTTATTTGCCACAACGTTATCCCCTGCTGTTTCTGAAGACATTGTTGCAGAAATAGCATTGGGATTCGATGAAATCGACATTTCTACTGCAATATCTTGCCCAGCCTCCCTGGGCCACTTAACCAGTAAAAAAAGCTCGCCCTTTTTGCTTGCTAGATTCATTTATTCCATACCCTAAAGCATGAATAGCATTAAATTCATCTCCGAAACCTTTTGCAAGAGTATTTATGCTGCCTCTAAGAACTTGAGCATGTTTATCTCTAACTTCAACAAGTGCACCAATTTTTCCCCCTATGAATTTTATC
>CAWCRB010000005.1:0-167960 GCA_963797905.1 uncultured Solirubrobacterales bacterium | reverse complement strand
GCCGCATCCCAGACCGCGACCGACGAGATGCGCGGCTTCCTCAGGGCACAGCAGTGGAACGACGGATACCGGCCGGTCTGCCGCCGGGCGTGCGGGTCGGACACAAGACCGGGTCGGTCAAGGTATCTCCCATGACGCCGCGATCGTCGAGCCTGCCGACCTCCTCCGTACGTCCTCGTGGTCTGCACGACGACCGGGTTGCCGGATGCGGACGGCTCCCGCCTGATCGCGGACGTCGCGGCCGCTCGTGGCTGGACCTGGCGGCGGCACGTGACGATCAAGGAGGTCCGCACGACGACCATACGATCTCGTCTGCACACGCCCTTCGTCACCGCGCTGCGGACGACTGAGGTGGCCGAGTCCGTCGTCGTCGAGGTGGTCGACACCGACGGCCGGTGCGGGTATGGCGAGGCGCCACAGGTCTGGCAGGTCACCGGGGAGTCGCTCGCCGGTGCCCGGGCAGCCTCGACGGCCCGCTCGCTGACGTCGTCCGCGGCCGGGACCCGGCGGACCTCATCGACCTGAGCACCGCTGTCGGCTCCGCGGTCGTCGGCAACCACGGTGCGAAGGCCGCGCTCGACGGCGCGCTGCACGACCTGTGGGCACGAAGGCTCGGCATCCCACTCGCCGACGCCCTGGGTACCACCAGACGCCGGGTCGAGTCCGACGTCACTGTGCCGGCCGGCGACCTGGCGAGCACCGTCGCCGCGGCGCGAAGCCGGGTCGAGGACGGGTTCTCGACCCTCAAGGTCAAGGTCGGGGCCCGCACCGGGAACGACGTGTCCCAGCTGACTGCGGTACGGGACGCAGTGGGGCCGTCGATCAGGATCCGGGTGGACGCCAACCAGGGCTGGCGTGTACGCGAGGCGGTCGAGGTGATCCGGGCGCTGGAGGACGCCGGCTGCGACCTGGAGTTCGTCGAGCAACCGGTGGCCGCCGCGGATATCGAGGGCTTGGCCTGGGTGACCGACCACGTCGACACCCCGGTCATGGCCGACGAGTCCGTGTTCGGCCTGCGCGACCTGACCGCGGTCGTGACCCGACGCGCGGCCGACCTGGTCAACATCAAGCTCGCGAAGTGCGGCGGGCTGCGGACGGCGTCGGCCCTGCATGCTCTCGCGGTCGCCAGCGGCATGGGGACGATCGTCGGGTCGATGATGGAGGGCCCGATCGGGGTTGGGACGGCTGCCAGCTTCGCCGCCGCCTACGGCACCAGCCACGTCGCGGACCTCGACGCGGCGTGGTGGCTCTCGACGTCGCCGGTGCGGGGCGGGATCCGTTACGACGGATCGACCGTCCTGCTTCCCGATGGACCGGGCCTCGCCATCGACGGCCTCGCCCACGGCGCCGAGCCGGCAGACCGAGCGGGTCGCCTTCGTGAGCGATTTGGCCACCGTCGCGGTCTGTGCGTCACCGCTGTGGACCGCCCCCGACGCCCCGCGGCCGGTGGACGGGCCGTCGTCGCCGACGAACCTGACCACGCCGGCTGGGTCGCCCGGTTGGACCGGGCGGGTCGGCTCGACCTGCACGGCCGGGTCGACACCCAGTGCTGTTCGGTGAGCCGGTCCTCGTCCTGGATGAGCGCGGACCGTGGTCGGAGATCGTCGCGCCCTGGCAACCGACCGGTGCCGACGAGCGCGGCTACCGCGGCTGGGTGCGTTCCGCCCACCTGGAGCCGGGCCGGCCCGACGTTCCGGGCAGTGCGGAGACCGCCGTCGTGACGAGGCCGTCCGCACCGCTCAGACACCGGGCGGGCGAGTACCTGGTCTCCTGGGCGACCCGCCTCCCGGTCCGCGAGCGCACCGCTGACCGGGTCATCGTCGACGCGCCCCGGCTTGCGCAGGGCTGGCTCGACCCGGCGGATGTGGTCGTCGAGTCCTCCGGGTGGGTTCCGTACGGCACCCCCGCCGCGGTGGTCGAGATGGCTCGGCAGTTCCTCGGGCTGCGGTACCTGTGGGCGGGGCTGACCGGCTGGGGGCTCGACTGCTCGGGGCTCGTGCATGCTGCGTACCGCACCTTCGGGGTCGTTGTGCCGCGAGACGCACATGACCAGCGCCGCGCCGTCGACGCGGTGCCGCTCGACGAGGTACGGGTGGGCGACCTGTACTTCTTCGGCCGGGACGCCGAGCGCATCACCCACGTCGGGTTCGCGACATCGTCCGCGTCCGACCCGGTCCGGACGATGCTGCACGCACCGGAGGACTCCGTCGGGTCATGGACGAGCCGCTCGCGCCGGAGCGGATGGCGACGCTCGTCGGCGCGGGACGCGTCGCTATGCAGACGACGTCTGGGACACGTCCCGCCTGGTCTTGAGCAGGCTGCCGAGCCGTGACGACAAGCGTCCCCGCGATCACCACCAGGCTCAACCAGGTCGGCACCTCCGGTACCGAGACGTCGCGTCCGCCGTTGACGAACGGCAGCTTGTTCTCGTGCAGCGCATGCAGCACCAGCTTGACGCCGATGAATGCCAGGATCACCGCGAGCCCCGCGAGAGGTAAACGAGGCGCCGCAGCAGCCCGCCGAGCAGGAAGTAGAGCTGGCGTAGGCCCATCAGCGCGAAGATGTTCGCGGTCAGCACGAGGTAGGGCTCCCGGGTCAGCCCGTAGATGGCCGGGATCGAGTCGAGGGCGAACATGATGTCGGCCGACCCGAGGGCGACGATGACGATGAGCATCGGCGTGATCAACCGCGACCCGTCGACCTTCGTGGTCAGTCGGACGCCGTCGTACTCCTCGGTGGCCGGCAGGTGCTTGCGCGCCCAGCGGATCGCCCGGCTCTCCCGGTACGCCTCGTCGCCGCCAGTGCCGTGGCGGGCAAGCGACCACGCGGTGTACAGCAGGAAGAGCCCGAAGATGTAGAAGACCCAGGAGATCTGGTTGATGGCGACGGCGCCGATGGCGATGAAGACGCCGCGGAACAGAAGGGCGAGCACGATCCCGATCATCAGCGCTTCCTGCTGATACTTCTTCGGTACCGCGAACCGGCTCATGACGATGATGAAGACGAACAGGTTGTCGACCGACAGGCTGTACTCGGTCAGCCATCCGGCGAAGAACTCACCCGAATAGCGCTGGCTGTACTCGTACCAGATCCACAGCCCGAAAAGCACCGCCAGCGACGTGTAGACGCCGATCGCGATCGCGCACTCACGGGTTGACGGCTCATGCGGGCGACGCCCGATGATGACCACATCGAACGCCAGCACGGCCAGCGTGATCGCGATGGTGACGATCCAGGCGGTGTTCGAGACGTGCACAGTGCTTCCTTCCGGACGGCGTCGGGCCTCCGGAGGTCTCTTCCGCTGCCCGGCGGCCGGCCGTGCAGCTCGTGGCACCGGGGCACCTGGGCGCCCGTGATGACGACACCACGTCGGGGGAGTACTCCCCTCCGCCGCTCATTCTCTCAGTCGTTGGGCGCTGCGACCAAACGCTGCGCGGACAGTTCAGACCGAGCAGGTCCGGCGCGCCGTCAGGCCGGTAGTACCTCGGACACCTTGCCGGTGTCGACGTCGTAGACGAAGCCCCGGACGTGGTCGGTGTGCGGGATGAACGGGGACGAGGTGACTCGCCTGATCGACTGCCGGACGTCCGCCTCCAGGTCGCCGAACGTCTCCGCCGACCAGGTGGGCCGGATGCCGGTCTCGCGTTCGAGGTCACTGCGGAACGCGTCCTCGCTGAACGTCAGCATCCCGCAGCCGGTGTGGTGGACGAGGACGATCTCGGTCGTGCCGAGCAGCCGCTGGCTGATCGTCAGCGACCGGATGGCGTCGTCGGTCACCGCACCTCCCGCGTTGCGGATGACGTGGGCGTCGCCTTCCTTGAACCCGAACACCTTCGCCGGGTCGAGGCGCGCGTCCATGCACGCGACCACCGCGACGCCGCGGGACGGCGACAGCGGAAGGGCGCCTGGAAAGTCGTAGTGCCCCGTCGCTTCGAGCAGCCATCGGTTGCGGTCACGGAGTGTCCTTTGTCTCTGGCTGGTTGACCGACTACTAAACCGCGGATGTCACGATGCCACGGATCGCGTCAACGGAACGGTCGACGTCCTCGGGTGTGGTCGCCCATGACGACATCGAGCAGCGTTGCGCCGCGCGCCCACGCCAGCTGCCCGGCGTGATCACGCAGGTGCCGTCGGCAAGGATGCGCTGCCCGATGTCCGCGGTCCGTGCGTCGTCTCACCGAACCGCACGAGGACCTGGGTGAACACGACGTCGTTGAGCACCTCGACGCCGGGTACGTCGCCAACCCGTCAGCGAGCCGGCGGGCGCTGGCGCACAGCCGCTCGACCAGCGTCGCGACGCCCGCCGACCCAAGGCTGCGCAGCGCGGCCCAGACCGGGAACCCGCGGGCGCGCCGGAGAGCTCCGGCGTCCGCTCCAGCGGGTCCTCGCTCGCCGCGATCAGGTAGTCCGCCTGCAGGCCGAAGACGGCCGCCGTCCAGGTGGGGTCACGGACGATCGCCAGCCCGCAGTCGTACGGCACGTTCAGGGTCTTGTGCGCGTCAGTGGCCCAGGAGTCGGCGTCGGCGAACCCGGCGACCAGGTGGCGGGTGGCGTCACTCGCCGCGGCCCATAGTCCGAACGCGCCGTCGACATGCACCCAGGCCGCGTGCGTCCGGGCGATCTCGACCAGCTGCTCGAACAGGTCGAAGGCGCCGGTATTGACCGCCGGCCTGCAGGCAGACGATGGCCGGCCCAACGCCTTGGCCAGCCGGTCGGCGAGGGCGGCCGGGATCATCCGGCCCTGGTCGTCGCTGTCGACCACGACCAACGCGTCCTGGCCCATACCAAGGAAGCGCACCGAGCGGTCGACCGTCTCGTGCCGGTCCGCGCCGACGACCAGCCGGATCGGCGGCGCGCCGAACAGCCCCGTTCGCCGAGGTCCCAGCCGGCGGCGCTCAGACGGCGTGCCGGGCGGCGGCAAGGCAGCTGAAGTTGGCCATCATCCCGCCGGTCACGAACCCGACCGAGCTGGACGGCGGCAGTCCGAGCAGCTCGAGCAGCCAGCCGGCGGCAACCGTCTCGACCGCGGCCGCCGCCGGCGTCGCCGCGCTCAGGCCCGCGTTCTGGTCCCATGCCGACGTCAGCCAGTCGGCGGCGAGCGCGGCCGGCAGCGCTCCACCGATCACAAAGCCCCAGAACCGCGCACCAGCCATCGCGACCAGACCGGGATCGACCGCCGCGGCCAACCGTCCATCACCGCGCTGGGGTCGCTCGGTGCCGAGGGCATCGGGCCGCCCAACGCGGCGAGCATCTCGTCGTATGTCGCGCGCGGCCATACCGGGCGCGTGTCGAGCGTGTCGAGGAAGGCCTCCGCGTGCGCATGTGCCCGCTCCAGCGCGCCCTTTCGTACATCTACCATGGGCGGACGCTACCGTCGGGCCGGTTGCTACCGCGCGCCGGCCGCCATCATCTGCCGGAGCTCCTTCTTCAGGTCGGAGATCTCGTCGCGCAGCCGGGCGGCGACCTCGAACTGCAGCTCGGCGGCGGCCGCGTGCATCTGGTCGGTGAGCTGCTGGACCAGGTCGGCCAGGTCGCTCGACGGCAGTCCGGCGAGCTCACGGCCGGCGTCCCGAGCCTGCTGGCCAGCCGGGGACGGGCGACTTGCCCCGGGACTGCTGGCGCCCGCCGCCCGAGCAGCTCGGCGGTGTCGGCGTCCTCGCGGGCGAGCATGTCGGTGATGTCGGCGATCCGCTTGCGCAGCGGCTGCGGGTCGACGCCCTTCTCCACGTTGTAGGCGACCTGCTTGGCACGCCGCCGGTTCGTCTCGTCGATCGCCTTCGCCATCGAGTCGGTGATCCGGTCGGCGTACATGATGACCTGGCCGGACACGTTGCGGGCCGCCCGGCCGATGGTCTGGATCAGCGACGTGCCGGAGCGCAGGAAGCCCTCCTTGTCGGCGTCCAGGATCGCGACCAGCGACACCTCGGGCAGGTCGAGGCCCTCGCGCAGCAGGTTGATGCCGACCAGCACGTCGTACTGGCCGAGCCGCAGCTCGCGCAGCAGCTCGATCCGGCGCAGCGTGTCGACCTCGCTGTGCAGGTAGCGGGTGCGGATGTTGTTCTCGAGCAGGTAGTCGGTGAGGTCCTCGGCCATCTTCTTGGTCAGCGTCGTGACCAGCACCCGCTCGTTGCGCTCGGCGCGGGTCCTGATCTCGCCCATCAGGTCGTCGATCTGGCCCTTGGTCGGCTTGACGATGACCTCGGGGTCGACCAGGCCGGTCGGCCGGATGATCTGCTCGACCGTGCTGTCGACCGGCCAGCTCGTACGGCCCGGGGTCGCCGACAGGTAGACGGTCTGGCCGATCCGCTCCAGGAACTCCTCCCAGCGCAGCGGCCGGTTGTCCATCGCGCTCGGCAGCCGGAAACCGTGCTCGACCAGCGTCCGCTTGCGGGACATGTCGCCCTCGTACATGCCGCCGATCTGCGGCACGGTGACGTGCGACTCGTCGAGGACCAGCAGGAAGTCCTCGGGAAGTAGTCGAGCAGGCAGTTCGGCGGCGTTGCCCGGCCGCGGCCGTCCATGTGCCGCGAGTAGTTCTCGATGCCGGAGCAGGTCCCGACCTGGCGCATCATCTCGATGTCGTAGCTGGTGCGCATCCGCAGCCGCTGCGCCTCCAGCAGCTTGCCCTGCCGCTCGAGCTCGGCCAGCCGCTCCCCAGCTCCTCCTCGATGCCGTCGATCGCGCGCTCCATCCGGTCCGGGCCGACGGTGTAGTGGGTCGCGGCGCCGACGTAGAGCTCCTTCTCGTCGGACAGCACCTCGCCGGTGAGCGGGTGCAGCGTCATCAGCCGCTCGATCTCGTCGCCGAAGAACTCCACCCGGACCGCGAGCTCCTGGTACACGGGGAAGATCTCGAGCGTGTCACCCCGGACCCGGAACGTGCCGCGGGTCGCGGCCAGGTCGTTGCGGGTGTACTGGGCCTGCACGAGCGTGCGGAGCAGGCCGTCGCGGTCGCGCTCGTCGCCGACCTGCAGGTGGATCATCCGGTCCAGGTACTCCTGGGCCGAGCCGAGGCCGTAGATGCACGAGACCGTCGCCACCACGACCACGTCGCGCCTGGTCAGCAGGCTCCAGGTCGCCGAGTGCCGCAGCCGCTCGACCTCCTCGTTGATCGAGGAGTCCTTCTCGATGTAGGTGTCGGTCTGCGGGACGTACGCCTCGGGCTGGTAGTAGTCGTAGTACGAGACGAAGTACTCGACGGCGTTGTCCGGGAGCAACTCGCGCAGCTCGTTGGCGAACTGCGCGGCCAGCGTCTTGTTCGGCGCATGACCAGCGTCGGCCGCTGCACCCGCTCGATCAGCCAGGCGATGGTCGCGGTCTTGCCGGTACCGGTCGCGCCCAGCAGCACGACGTCCTGCTCGCCGGCGCGGATCCGGCGCTCGAGCTCCTCGATCGCGGTCGGCTGGTCCCCGGACGGCTTGAACTCGGAGATCACCTCGAACGGGGCGACCGTGCGCCGAGCTCGTCGATCGGACGCATGCTCCGAGCGTACGGTGCCCCTCCGACAACCGCCGCCTCCCCGCCCCCCCCTTCGCTCATCCGAGGGTTATTCACGTCCATCCGAGAAGAGGATGTTGAGGACCGAAGACCACGCCGAAGGAAACAACCCTCGGATCGTCGAAAACAACCCTCGGATGAGCGAAAACAACCCTCGGATCGTGGGTTGGGGTCAGTGGGTGCGGACGGGTTCGGGGAGTACGCGGGCGTGCGCGTCCAAGGTGGCGCGGAGTCCGGCGGTCGTGACCACGAGTACGCCCAGGGCGACGGCGAGACCCCCGAGCACATCGGTCGGCCGTAGAGCGTCATCACGGTGGCGGAGCCCACCAGCAGCCGACGGCACATCAACCGTCTGGCCGCGCCGAACCAGCCCGCGGAGGGCTATTTCAGCCGTTTCGGGGGCCTGTGGACCGACCGCCGTGACGCCGCGGCCGAGCTCGACCGCCGGGTGCGCGCGGGCACGGTACCGGCCGAGGACCAGGACGGCCTCCGCCACTGGATCGAGCACGGCTGGGTCGTGCTCCCGGGTGCGGTCCCGCCCGAGGTGTGCGACGAGGTGCGCTCGGCGATCGACGGCGCGCTGAGCGAGGGCGACGAACGTCTGCTCATGCACTCGCCGGCCAGCGAGGACTACCAGCCCGTCAAGGGCGGGGTCGACACCGAGCGTGCGCGCATCGTCGACGCCTACGTCCATCTGGAGCCGGCCCGCCGGGCGCTGTTCGCCGAGCCGATCGTGCACTTCCTGGAGACGGTGTTCGACGATGCGCCGCTGCTGTTCCAGAGCCTCAGCTTCCAGAAGGGCTCGCAGCAGCAGGTGCACCAGGACACCGCGTTCGTGGTCGTCGAGTCACCGCTGGAGTTCGCCGCGTCGTGGATCGCGCTCGAGGACATCCAGCCCGGCTCCGGGGAGTTGATGTACTTCGACGGCAGCCACCGATTGCCGGAGTACCTGTTCAGCGGCCGTTTCAAGCACTGGAACGCGGGCCGGGACGGGGAGCAGCAGCACGACGAGTGGCACCAGGGCCTGTACCGCAACGCCGAGCAGCTCGGCCTCGAGGAGCAACGCTTCCTGCCCAGGAAGGGCGACGTTCTGATCTGGTCCGCCGACCTCGCGCACGGCGGCTCCGAAGTCGGTGATCCGGGGCTGACGCGCAAGAGCCTCGTCGGTCACTACTGCCCGGCCGGGGTGCGGCCGTTCTACTTCTCGCTGCGTCCCGCGCGGCGGACCGTTGGTGAGCACGGCCGGGCGCGATACGCAAGCTCGCACTACGCGATCGACCGGTGAGCCCGGCGGCCCGCGGTCAGTTCTCGGAGGCGGTGGCGCCGAGCCCGATCGGGCACGACACGCCGGTGCCGCCGAGGCCGCAGTAGCCGTTCGGCACCTTATCCGGGTACGTAGGGTGCGGGCGCGTCCTGAGCCACCTTGAGGCCGTCACGGCGGCCCTGTTCGGCCTGATCCCACTGGCGATCAGAAGGTGAGCCGGCTCCCTCCGAGGCTCGTAGCGTGTCCGTCGTGCGGCTCGCTCCGGAGCCGGAGCTGGCTGGTCTGTCTGCTCTGTCGGTCTGAGCGCCGTCTCCTCTGCTCGGGCCAGCCGGTCTGCTGCTCGAACCATGGGCTTGAGCTGGCTCACCTGACACGCCGGGGGCTTGCGATGCGCGTCGGGCGGGCGTAGCCTCGACCGTTCCTACAGTCGCGTGTCTATATAGGTAGGGAGTCGCTGTGATCTGCTTCGAGTATCTGTCGCGTCGGCTGGCGGAGGATCGGCGGCTGGTGATGCTTGGCGTCTCGCTTTCGGCGGGCTCGTTCGGGGTTTTGGCGGAGTCCGCTCAGGCGCTGTCCCCGGGGTGCTCGCAGCAGGGCTCGACGGTGACCTGCACGTACACATTCGGGAGCCACGACGTGCAGATCCCGGCCGGAGTGACGTCGGTGCACGTGGTGGCCGAAGGCGGAAGCGGCGGCGCGGGCGGCAGCAGCGGTGACCCCAGTGGCGTCGGCGGGTCCGGAGCGGTCGTTACGGCTGACCTTCCGGTCAGCGGCCCGGTCGACTGGTGGGCGGTGGTGGGTGGCATCGGATCGGGGGCTGAGCAGACGGGCGGCGGGGGCGGCGGTGGCGCGAACGGCGGCGGCACCGGCGGCACCGGGGGCAGCATCGGTGGTGGCGGCGGCGGCGGCGCGTCTGACGTGCGGACGGGTCAAAACGATCTGGCCAGCCGGCTGCTGGTCGCGGCCGGCGGTGGGGGTGGCGGGGGCCCCGGATCCGCGCCCGCCGGAATCGGCGGCCCCGCGGGCAGCGCCGGGGGAAATGGCTGGCCCGACAATCAGGCAGCGGGGGGAATGGGCGGCGATCCGGGGACGGGCACGGGGGGCGGAGCGGGTGGCACGGGATTTTGTGGTCCCGGCGCGGTCGGCGTGCTCGGGATCGGCGGAGCTGGGGCTAGGTGCGGCACGCCGGGGGCTGGGGGCGGGGGCGGCGGTCTCTACGGAGGCGGTGGCGGGGGTAACGGCGCTGTCGTCGGCTCACGCGGCAACTTCTCGATCGGCGGGTCCGGTGGTGGGGGCGGCGGCTCGAGCCTCGTCCCGCCGGGCGCGTCGATCAGCCACGGCACCAAGGGCTCGTCGCCATCGGTGACATTGGGCTACAACGTCCCGGGCTAACTGCTCCGGCCCCGTCCTACGGCTGTGCCGCAGCGCCGAGCCCGATCGGGCACGACACGCCGGTCCCGCCGAGGCCGCAGTAGCCGTTCGGCACCTTGTGGAGGTACTGCTGGTGGTAGTCCTCGGCGTAGTAGAACGGTCCGGCGAGGGCGATCTCGGTGGTGATCTCGCCGTGGCCGGCGGCCCGTAGCCGCTCGGCGTAGGCATCACGGGAGGCGAGGGCGGCCTGGAGCTGGGTCTCGTCGGCGGCGTAGATCGCCGAGCGATACTGGGTGCCGTGATCGTGGCCCTGGCGCATCCCCTGCGTCGGGTCGTGGTTCTCCCAGAACAGCCGCAGGATCTCGGCCAGCGAGGTCTGCGCGGGGTCGAACACGACGAGCACCGCCTCGGTGTGGCCCGTGCTCCCGCTGCACACCTCCTCGTAGGTCGGGTTCGGGGTGATGCCGCCGGCGTAGCCGACCGCGGTGGTGTACACGCCCGGTGCCTCCCAGAACACCCGCTCGGCGCCCCAGAAGCAGCCCATCCCGACGACCAGCTGCTGCATCCCCTCCGGGAACGGCGGCTGCATGGGTGTACCGAGGACGGCGTGACGGGGGGCGACGGGCATCGCCTGCGACCGGCCGGGGAGCGCGCGCTCGGGGGCGATCATCTTGGCCTTGTCGCGGAAACCGAGCATCTCCATGAAGGGTAGCTCGCGGCCGCCCCCGGCGAGCGACGTCCGGTCATCTAGAGAACGAACACGGGTGACCCCGCTGCACGAACGCGTCCGGGGCCGAGTCGGCGACGGCGGCGATGGCCTCGAGCCAGCCCGGGGGAGCCGGTTCACCGGACCCCGTACCATCCGCGCGGTGTCGGACGGACCCGAGATCAGCGTCATCATCCCTGCCCTCGGCAACCTTGAGATCCTCCGCCGGGTCCTCGCCGGCTATGAGGATCAGCGCGTCGTACCCGGGACCTTCGAGGTCGTCGTCGTCTGCGACCCCGCCGACCCCGACCCCGACTCGATGCGCGAGGCGGTCGGCGACCGCGCGTACCCCGTCCGGGTGCTCGACGGCACGGTCCCGGGGGCCTCGGGAAGCCGCAACGTCGGTTGGCGGGCCGCGAGCGCACCGCTCGTGCTGTTCACCGACAGCGACACCGTCCCGGTGCCCGGGCTGATCGAGCAGCATCTCGCCTGGCACCGCCAGAACCCGGAGCCGGAGGTCGTCGTCGTCGGGCTCGTGCGCTGGGCCGAGCGGATCAACGTGACCCCGTTCATGCGCTGGCTGGAGCAGGGGATGCAGTTCGATTTCGGCGCGATCCGTGGTGCCGAGGCGTCCTGGGCCCACGTGTACAGCTCGAACTGCTCGGTGAAGCGGGAGTTCCTCGACCGCGTCGGCGGGTACGACGAAGAGAGGCTGCCGTACGGCTACGAGGACCTCGACTGGGGCTACCGCGCCCGCGAGCACGGCGTCCGCGTGCTGCTCAACCGGGCCGCCGCGGTCGACCACTGGCGGACGATGACGGTCGAGCAGTGGCAGGCGCGGGCGCCGCGGCTCGCTGTGAGCGAGTGGCGGTTCTGCGAGAGCCACCCAGAGGTCGCGCCGTGGTTCCAGCGCGTGTTCTCCGAGGCGACCGAGCACCCGCCGGGGGGCCGGCGTTTGGCGATCCTCGCCCGGTTCCTCGGTCCGGAGATCCCGTGGCTCGGCGAGTGGATCTGGTCCCGTGCCACGCTCCATTGGCGCCAGCAGATCGCGCCGTACTTCCTCGGCACCTGGGAGGCGCTTCAGTCGGGCGCCGACCCCGGGCTCGTCCCTGGGGTCTCGGAGGCCGCCGAGCGGGCACCCTCGCCGCTTTCCAGTGGTGGCCGCTCAGCGAGGCCGCGCCGCGCCGGATGATGCTGGCGGTCGGATACGCCCACGTCGACGTCGGCGCGCGCTTCGAGCTCCCGGCCCGCGCCGGGAGCCGCTGGCATGGCCTGCGCGGCATCGTGCGCGGGTACGTGCAGGAGCCGACCTAGACCCGCACCCCGGGCACGTGCCGCCGCGGCGGCCCCGCCGAGGTTGGGGCTGGGCGCGGATGGACCGATACATTCGCTGTCATGTCACTGCCGCGCGTCGCCCGCGTGCCACTCATCGTCCTCGCGGTGGTGCTCCCGCTCGTCCCGGTGCTGATCGGCCTGAACATCACCGCCGGGAAGGCCGCCTCCGGGCCGCTCGCGATGCGTGCCGCCGGGACCGCCGCCGGACGCACGCAGCCCGCCACGCCGGCGGCCCGCCGACCGACGACGGCGCAGCCGCCCGGGCACGGCGCGGTCGTCGCGGCGGTCAACGCGACCACGGTGATGCGCACCGCACCCGGCGGCCATGCGATCGCCCGTGTCGGCCGCCGCACGGCATACGGCTCCCCGACGGTGCTGCTCGTCGCCTCGATGCGACCGGGTTGGTTGGGAGTCCTCAGCCCGCAGGCCGGCAACGGCCGCGTGGGATGGATCCCGGACTCGGCGGCGACGCTGTCCCGCGTCACCTGGCAGCTCCGGGTCTCGCTGCGCGCCCGGCGCCTCGAGGTGATCCGCAACGGCCAGGTCGTCTCCCACTACACCGTGGCGATCGGCCGCGTCGACGCGCCGACCCCGCCGGCCGCTTCGCGGTCACCGACCTGCTCACCACCGGCGATCCGTCGGGCCCCTACGGCTGCTGCATCCTCGCCCTCTCGGCCCACGCCCCGCACGCCATCCAGGGGTGGGGCGGAGGCGACCGGATCGCGATCCACTCGACTCCCGAGGAGAGCACGCTCGGCGAGAACGTCAGCCACGGCTGCGTGCGGGTGGCGATGGCCGCGGGCAGATGGCTGCTCGATCACATCCCGCTCGGCACGCCGACTCAGATCTCGGCCTGACCGGCTCCATGGACGGCCCGGAGAGTCCGGCGAGCGGGCCGCAGCTCCCCCTCTCGGGGTCGGGGCGCCGCGAGACGGAGTCGCAGCGGCTCGACCGCAACACGATCGAGCTGCTCAACGAGGTTCGGATCGCCGGCACGGGGATCCAGGTCCTGTTCGGGTTCCTGCTCGCCGTCCCGTTCAATGCCCGGTTTGCCCGGATCACGCCGTTCGAGCGCAACACCTACTACGTCACGCTGCTGTGCGTCGCGGTGGCCGCGGTGCTGCTCGTGGCTCCGTCGATCCAGCACCGGATCGTGTTCCGCCGGGCCCAGAAGGACTTCGTGGTCAAGACGGGCAACCGGCTCGTGATCATCGCGATGGGGTTCCTGACTGTCGGGATGACGGGGATCGTCGTGCTCGTCTCGGACTTCGTGATCGACGGGACGGCCGCGGCGATCGCCGGCACGGCGACGGCGGTGCTCACGCTCACCGTGTGGTTCGCGATCCCGCTCGCGCACCGGCGCCGGCAGCGCGCCGCCGTTTCATCGCCCGGTGACCACGGGTAGACGAGCACCGTCGTACCACCCGCAGGCAGGAGGTCGAGATGCCGCCACGAGGCGTCAGGGCCGGGACGAAGCGCGCCCGGCAGTACGAGGAGATCAAGAAGTCCGAGCGCAGGCAGGGCGCGAGCGAGAGCCGGGCCGAGGAGATCGCCGCCCGGACCGTCAACAAGGCCCGGGCGCGGGCCGGGGAGTCCCGAACGCAGTCGCGGTCCTCGACCGATGACATCTCGTCATCGCGGCGCGGGGGCCTGCGCTCCGGGACCAACCGGCCGAAGGGGCGGACCCGCGAGCAGCTCTACAACGAGGCGAAGCAGCTCGGCATCGACGGCCGCTCGAAGATGAACAAGGCGCAGCTCCAGCGCGCCGTCGACCGGCGGAAGTAGGTCGATCGGCGTTAGCGCGATTCGCACGCGGGTAGCGCAACGAGCATGGAAAAGCCAGACCATCAGGCGCTCGCGGCCGACCTCGAGCAGCAGGTCGACGATCTCCAGCGCCACGCCGACGAGGTCGGCGAGCAGATCAACGAGACGCGGCAGGACTGGGAGCGCAAGCGCTCCGCGACCGACGTTCCCGGCGCCAACCCGCCCGAGAGTGACGCCGGCAGCGAGGACGAGTCCGACGAATCGGCTTGACGGCAACGCCGCTCGGGTATAGCCAGTACCCGATGGCGAGCGCTCGTCGATTCGTCCCGCCGTTCGTCCGCCAACTCGGCGGCGATCCGCTCGGTCTCGGCCGGGCCGCCGAGTCGCAGCGCTCCGAGACGCTCGCTTCCCGGACCCGGGACGCAGACCGCGAGGTCCGCTCGATCTGCCCGTTCTGCGCGGTCGGCTGCGGACAGAAGGTTTATGTGAAGGACGAGAAGGTCATCCAGATCGAGGGGCACCCGGACTCTCCGATCTCCCGTGGGCGGCTGTGCCCGAAGGGCGCCGCGAGCGAACGGCTGGTCAACTCGCCGAGCCGCGGGACGCGCGTGAAATACCGCCGGCCCGGCGGCACCGAGTGGGAGCACATCTCGCTGACGCAGGCGAACGAGATGATCGCCGAGCGGCTCGTGCGCACCCGCGCCGACGTGGGAGGCCGAGACCGAGGACGGCCGTGCGCTCGGCCACACCTTGGGGATCCACTTCCTCGGCGGCGCGACGCTTGACACCGAGGAGAACTACCTGATCAAGAAGTTCTTCACCGCCGCCGGCGCGGTGTCGATCGAGAACCAGGTCCGCATATGACATAGCGCGACGGCCCCCGGTATTGATGGCCACCCGGGGGCCCGGCTGGCGCGCGGCGACGATCGCCGCCGCGACGCTGCTGTGCGGCGGTGCGCTGGCGGAGCGCTGGAGCGTGTTCAAGGCCAGGCCGGTGTCGGCGTCCGATCCGCGGGCGGTCGTCGGCCCCCAGCGCGCCGGGATCGAATCCGGGGCGCGGCAGGGCGCCGCGCGGTCCGCACTCAGGCGCGGGTGACGGGGACGCCGAAGCGGGCTTCGACGTCCTCCCAGCCGATCTCGCCGCGGTGGTGGTCCTCGCCGTCTGACTCGACGAGGACGATCCGGTCGGCGGGGAACGTCTGCAGCGCGTCCTCGATGGCGAGCATCGGGTCACTCTCGCCGGTATCCCCGGAGGCCGCCATCTCGGTGCCGTCGACCGCCGCGACGCTCTCGCGCTGGACCTCGTCGGCCCGGGCGATCGCCGCGTCGGCGTCGGACACCCAGAACTTGAGGCCGCTCTCCTGAAGTGCAGGGGCGACGATCAGCACCTCGACCGCGCTCGGGTCGTGTTCGCCGAGCGCGCGACGGAGCCGGTCGGCCGAGAGCTTCTCGGCGGTGAGGACGAGCACCTTCATGGGTCGACGCTACCCGCGGCGGTGCTCGCTTAACCGCCGCCGAGCCCGGGTATTGCAGAGGCGATGACGGTGCAGCCGCACACCACCGGCCCGGTCGACCGTCGATCTGATCCGACGGTCGGGCGTTCGGACCCCTGAACCGCGCTGCAAGGAAACGTTCGTGAGAAATCCGCCTCGATACACCGGAACCCGGTTTGACGGGCGGCGGGGTGGGTAGCGATCCGTTCGTGCGCCCGCTGCTGTTCGTCGACTGGGGGTCGGTCAGCGCCCGCTTCACCGCGCTGATGTGGTGGATCGCCGCGATCCTGGTGGCGATCGTGCTGCTCCATGCGGTTGCGCGCAACACCGATCCCCGGGCCTCGGCGTACGGCACGGAGCGGGGTTCGGTGAACGCCGGGTTGCACGCAATCGTCGCCCGACGACCTTGAGAATCCCTGCAATCGGGTACCGGCAACCGGCTGACCGTCGCCGAGCGCGCCGCTAGGATCGATCGCAAGGTGGGCTGTCGGACAAGAGCCATTGCCGCTGTCGTGGCGATGGGGCTGATCTGCGGGTTTGCCCCATCGGCGCTGGCAGGTGGCCCGAAAACGGTGTCGTGGCACGGCGCCCGCGTCAGTGTGCCCGCGAGCTGGCCGGTCTACGACCTGAGCCGCTCGCCGCAGACCTGCGTGCGGTTCGACCGTCACGCGGTCTACCTCGGCCGGCCCGGCGTCCAGGAGAACTGCCCGGCGCACCTCGTCGGCCGCTCCGAGGCGCTGCTGCTCGAGCCGGTGAGCGCCGCCGCGACCGCCGATAGTGCCCGCCTCACCGGGCCGAGCGGGACCGGATCCGGCACGGTGGTGCTGCCGGGGGGAGGCGTCCGCGCGGTCGCCACCTGGAACCGGTCGCCGGCGACGATCCGCCACGCGCTCGGCATGCGGGCGCTTCCTGACGCGCCCCGGTCCGCGACGGCGGCGACGGCCTCCACCGGGCCGGCCGCGCACACGGCCGCCGGCCGGTTCACCAAGGGCCTCGGCTTCGATCCCTGCGCGACGCCTAGCGCCGCGACCATGCGGGCCTGGCGCTCGTCGCCGTATCACTCCGTCGGCGTCTACCTCGGCGGCGCAAACATGGCCTGCGCCCAGCCGAACCTCACGGGTTCGTGGGTGCGCACCGAGACCGGCGCGGGATGGCACCTGATCCCCACCTATGTCGGGCTCCAGGCACCGACGACCTCATGCGGGTGCGCGCGGATCAACCCGTCCCAGGCGGCCGCCCAGGGCCGTAGCGCCGCCAACGACGCGCTGAACAGCGCTCGCTCGGTGGGGATGGGACGGGGCAACCCGATCATCTACGACATGGAGGCCTACGACACGACCTCCTCCGCGACGCACACGGTGCTCACGTTCCTCGCCGCGTGGACCGCGACGCTCCACTCCGCGGGCTACCTGTCCGGCGTCTACAGCAGCTCGGCCTCCGGGATCACCGACCTCGTGAACGCGCAGGGCACCTCGTTCAAGGAGCCCGACGAGGTGTGGTTCGCCCACTGGAACGACGCGCACTCGGTGAGCGACTCCTACATCCCGAGCTCCGCCTGGGCCAACCACCAGCGGATCCACCAGTTCTCCGGGGACATCAACGCCACCTACGGCGGGGTGACGCTCAACATCGACGGTGATTACCTCGACGGCCCGGCAGTTCCGGTCGGGGGCCCGGTGATCCCCGACGGCACGTTCATCGAGCTGAACAACGGCACGGTCACGGCCGCGATCTTCCGGGTTGCCGGCGGTGCGCCGCTCCCCGTCAACACGCTCACGGCGTTCGGCGCCACCTCGCAGTACATCCAGACCGTCACGCAGGCCCAGTTCAACACGCTCAACCCGGTTCCGGCCGACGGAACCTTCCTGACCACGACGGCCGGGCGGGTGTTCCGCGTCGCCGGCGGCGCACCGTTCCCCGTGAGCAGCTGGGACCTCTACGGCGGGCCGCAGACCGCCGTCGTCGTCGACGAGTGGGCGATCGACAACCTCAAGCTCCCGAACTCCCACCTCAATGCCTTCCCGGCGTCCGGCACGGTCGTGCAGGGCCTCCCGTCCGGCAAGGACTGGAAGTTCACGCGGACCGGCCGCTACGCCCTCACCGGAACCCAGACGACGGCCGTCGGCGTCGACGATCAGTCGCTCACGGGCTACAAGATCGTCCCCGCGCCGCTGCCCGGCTGCAAGGTCCCACGGCTCACCCGGCTCACGCTGTCGGCGGCGACCCGGGCGCTCACCCGGGCCCACTGCCGGCTCGGCAAGGTGACCAAGCCGAAGGCCCGCTCGGTCCCGAACGGGCGGGTGCTGGTCGTCCGCCGGCAGAGCACGCCCACCGGCCACCAGCACTCGAACGGTTACCGCGTCAGCGTCACGCTGGGCTGAGCGCGGGCGGTTGGCGGAGGCCGGATTCCTCCATCGCGGGGGGATATCTGGGCCGTCGCACCAAAAACTTCAGCATTGGGGTTTCGATCCGGCAGGGGGTGGCAACTGCCCCTTTATTGCCTGTTTATCCTCACCCCGTGCGCCGCTCGCAGCATTCGCCTCCGGATCGATGCGCGACGGGCGCCGTCGTGCTCGGAATGGGGCGCAGCGGCACGAGCGCGATCGCCGGCGCGCTCGCCGCCGCCGGTTTCCACGCCGGCCGCGACGGCGATCTGATGCCGGGCAACGCGGCCAACCCGGCCGGTTACTACGAGAACGCCCTCACGTATGACGTCAACGAGGCGATCCTGCGTGAGCTCGGGGCGAGCTGGTTCGATCCGCCGTCCCCGGAGGCGCAGTCCGGGGCCCGTCCCGGGGCCGAGCCGCAGATCCGCGAGCTGCTCGACCGGCTCCAGGCCGAGCGGTGCGGGGCGCCGGTCGTCGTCAAGGATCCGCGTGTCGGTGTGCTGCTCGAGGTGTGGGGGCCGCTCGTGCGGGAGCGCCTCCATCCGGTGCTCGCCGTGCGCCACCCGGTCGAGATCGCGCGCTCGCTCGCGGTCCGCGACGGGACCCCGATCCCGTTCGCGCTCGCCTCATGGGAGTCGCACATGACGCGCGTCCTGGCGTTCCTCGACGGCCGGCCGGTGACCGTGGCGCGGTATCCGCAGCTGATCGGGTTGGAGGCCGAGCTGCGGGGTGTCGTCGAGGACGTGGCCGCCCACCTCACGCCCGAACTGGCCGAACGCGTCACCGTCGACGGCGTCGAGCGCACCCTGCGGCCCGACCTCCACCGCAACGCCGCGACCGCTGCGGCGGCCGACGAACACCTCACCGTGCGCCAGATCGAGCTGTGGCGGTACCTCGGGGGACTCGGAGCGGGCCGGGAGACGCTCGCCGTCCCCGACGAGCTCCGCCGTTCGGGCGCCGGTGCACCGGCGCTCGTCCGCGCCGAGACCGAGCGCGTGGCCGGAGTGGCGCGCGCGGCCGACCTCCACCGCCACGTCACCGCACTCCAGGGCGCGTGGGAGGAGCAGCACGCCCGAGCGGAGGCCGCCGAGCAGCGGCTGGCCGAGACGTACGCGTGGGGGGAGGCGGCCGAGCAGCGGGTCTCTGAGGCCGGTGGCCGAGCTGAGATCGCCGAGCGCCGGCTGTCGGACATCGAGCGCTCGCGGGCGTGGCGGGCGACCGCGCCGTTGCGGTCCTCGGCCGGACGGTGGCGGCGCCTGCGGGCCGCGGCGTTGTCGATCTGGAGCACGGCGCGGTGAACCGCGGCACGGCGGGAGGCGGGACCGTGTGGCTGACCGGGCTCCCGGCGGCGGGCAAGACGACGCTCGCCACGGAGATCGTCACGGTGCTCGCCGGGGCCGGCCGGGCGGCGGCGCTCCTCGACGGGGACGTGATGCGCCGCGAGCTGTGGCCCGAGCTCGGCTTCGAACGGGCGGCCCGGGCGGAGATGAGCCGCCGCGTCTGCACCCGCGCGCTGACCCTCGCCGACGACGGGGCGATCGCCGTCGTCGCGCTCGTCTGTCCCTTCGCCGAGGACCGCGACCGCGCCCGGGATGTACACACCCGCGGCGGGGTCGGCTTCATCGAGGTCCACCTCGACACCCCCGTGACCGTCTGCCGCGAGCGCGACCCCAAGGGTCTCTACGCCCGCCATGCTCGCGGAGAGCTGTCCGGGCTCACCGGGGTGGACGCGCCCTACGAGCCCCCGGCGCGACCCGAACTCCGCCTCCCGCCGCAGCCGCTCGAGCACTCGGTGCGGGCGGTGCTCGCGGAGCTGCGGGCGGCGGGGCTGGCGGCGGGTGAGGGACGGCTCGTCGCCTGAGCACGCCGCCGGGCCCCTGAGCCCGGTTCGGACGGCTGAGCCGGAGTCGGACGGCTGAGCACGCCGGCGGACATCGGGTTGGCGGTTCGCGGCTCCCGGGATCCACGAGATCGCACAGCGAGGCCCGGCCAGCGCGGTGGGTGTGCGATCTCGACGGAATGATCTGCGAGATCGCACAACCAGCCGCCCATGGGACGCTCGGTGTGCGATTTCGCGGGTGCGCTCGTGCGCCGGCTCGCGACCGGCCTCGTCGTGGGCGCCAGAGACTGCGTCAGCGCTGCGAGAGCGTCACGGTCGCGCCCTGCGCGATGCGTCCGCTCTGCAACCCGGCGTTGCAGGACCGGACCCGCCGTTCGGCGTCCTCGCGCGTGGATTCCTCATAGCGGACGACGTAGCCGGACGGGAGCGCGACTCGGACCAGGAAGGCCGGCGCCGGCTCCGGCTCCGCGACGGGCTGGACGGACGGGCGGGGCGCCTGCTCAGGGAACAGGGGAACTCGAGCGAAGGATGTCGGTGGCATGGCGCCCATATCGGCAGCTCGGCGAGCTGACCTTAGGTAAGCAGCCGAGTCTGGACGGGAGCTCGCGTGTGTGCCGTCGTCCGTACGCCGGACCGGTGTCGCACCCCAATACACTGGATTAGCGCAAGTCAGTCCGCCCGCGAACCATTGGACCCTCACATATGCCTCAGGGAACCATCGAGCTCAACACGCACTTCAACTTCATGCAGGGAGCATTCCGCGGCCGCAAGACGAATATCTCGATCGACGGCGGCGAGCCGCAGGCGTGCAAGTGGGGCGATACCAGCCACCCCGTGGAGCCTGGACAGCACACCATCCACGTCGAGGTCCTCTACGCCCTCAACAAGAAGGTCGGACAGGCCTCCACCACCGTGGACGTTGGCGCCGATGAGACCGTGAAACTCAAGTACCGCCCTCCGGCGCTCGTGTGGATGAAGGGCAAGCTCACGCGCGCGGCGTGACCCCGGACGCCATTCGCTCCTTGCCGAGATGGCCCCGCGGTGTCGGCAATCGGGAGCGCGCCCCCGACGGTCCGCCTCGAGTGCCGCAACTCTCTGGTTGGGTCGGTGTTCGAGGGTTAAGCTGGGACTGCCGACCGCGTACGAGGGAGAGGGGCTCATGACGAGGACGATGTCTCGATGGTGGAAGCGTGGAGTTGGGGGCGCGATCGTCTGTGCGCTGGCCTGCGCCGGGCTGGCGGGGACGGCCGGTGCGGCCACCGCGTCCACGGGCTACTACCTCGCACTCGGCGAGTCGCTGGCGAGCGGCGGCGGCGCCACCCCCGGTCACAGCTACGTCGATGACGTGTTCTCGTTCTCCTCGCGCTCGGTCCCCGGGCTCGCGCTGGAGAACCTCGCGTGCGGGGGCGACACGACGACCCGGATGATCAACGGCAACGGGCTGTGCAAGGCCAAGTACACGACCGGCACCCAACTCGGGGATGCCGAAGCGTTCCTGAGAGCCCACCCCGGCCAGGTCGACTTCGTCACGATCGACATGGGCGGCGACGACCTGCTCGCATGCACGCCGCACGGCACCGTGGTGATCAGCGCCGCATGCGTCCAGCGGCAGCTCGCCACCGTCAACACCAACCTCCCGATCATCCTCAGCCGGCTGCGTGCCGCCGGTGGCAACGTGCCGATCGTCGGCTTCAAGTACTACGACCCGTTCCTGGCCCTCTACCTTCAGGGCGCTCAGGGACCGGAGGGCGCGGGAGCGAGCATTGGGGTGATCGTCGAATTCAATCGCGAGCTCCGCGCGATCTACCAGCGCTACAACATCTCCCTCGCGAACGCGGCGAAGGTCTTCCAGACATTTGACTGGCAGCCGACCGGTTCGTTCAAAGGTCAGAGGCTCCCGGTCAACGTCGCCAACATCTGCAACTGGACCCACATGTGCGACGGGACCGGTGTCAACGTCCATCCCAACGACACCGGGCACGCGATCCTGGCCTGGACGTTCGAGTCGCGGCTGCTCGGCGTGCTCCATAGCCTCAGCTCGTGACGGCGAGCACCTGAGACGCTCAGTGCACTGAGCGTCTGATAGGGCTCGACCCGGACCACGGCCGCTCGGGTGAGCACCTGGCGCTCCGCTCGGCGTCGTTGGCTGACCTCGCCCTGCAGTTGGCGGGTGCACGGCGTTGTCGAAGCCATCCAACCGAAAGGCGCGCATGGCGAGGCCCGGCCGATCGCGCAGCGGACCTTGCGGGTTACGGCGATGAGGTTGGCGAGGAAGGCGCTGAGGGGTTTGACCGGGGTGCCGAGCGCGAGTACGGTCGACTATCGAAAGCTCGCTTCGGTTGGAGATTGACTAGCTGACGAGCGTGACTGGCCGGACGGCCTCTTGCGCCCTCCCGGTAGGCGTTCTCCCCCCGAGGCGCGACCCAGGGGATCGCGTCACCTCCCGCAGACGCGGAGCACACATGAGCCCGCACAAGCAAATGGCCTGCACGGTCGTCCTGCGCTCCCGTCGGCGGATCGCGAGTGCGAAGGGGGCGCTATGTCTGATCGCGCTCGCGCTGTTCGTCGCGCCCGTCACCGCGCAGGCGTCCGGAACCCTCTACGTCACCGACAGGGGATCCGATGACGTTTTTCAGTACGCGATCGGCGCTGGGAGCCTGCTCTCGCCATTGACCCCCGCGACCGTCGCGACGGGTACCGAGCCCCTGGCGATCGCGGTTACCCCGGACGGCAAGAGCGCGTACGTCACCAACCGTGGCGGCGCGCCACCCTTTGGCCGGGGCCGGACTGTGTCGCAGTACAGCATCAACCCAGTGACCGGCGCGCTGTCGCCGAAGGTCCCCGCCACTGTTGCCACGGGGACGAGTCCCACCCGGGTCGCGATCACGCCTGATGGTAAGAGCGCCTATGTGGTGAACGAGGACGACAACACCGTGTCGGAGTTCAACATCGACCCGTCGTCGGGCGCGCTGTCGCCCAAGGCTCCTGCAACGGTCGCGGCGGGCGGTCTACCGTTCGACGTGGCCGTAACGCCCGACGGCAAGAGCGCCTACGTCACCGATGACAGGACGGCGGCAATTTCGCAGTTCAACATCGACCCGTCGTCGGGCGCGCTGTCGCCCAAGGCTCCCGCCACCGTTGCCGCTACCGGCAGCATTCCTTTCGCGATTGTGGTGGCGCCCCAGGGCAAGAGCGCCTATGTCACCAACCTGGGCGGCTCTATCTCGCAGTACAACGTCGACCCATTGACAGGCGGGCTGTCACCCAAGTCCCCCGCGATCGTCGCGACCGGCCCTGGGCCAGAAGGAGTTGTCGTGACCCCCGACGGGAGAAACGCCTACGTCTCGAACGGCGACAACACCATCTCTCAGTACACCATTGACTCGGCCACGGGCGCGCTGGCACCGAAGACCCCGGCGACCGTGGCCGCTCGCGGAACGGGCGTGATCGCGGTGACCCCGGACGGTAAGAGCGCGTACGTCACAAACTCTGCCGACAACAGCATCGGGCAATACGACATCGAGGCGTCCAGCGGCGCCCTAGCACCCAAGGCTCCCCCGACGATCGCCGCGGGCAACACTCCTGCCGGGATCGCCGTGGGTCCGCTGCCGCTGCTGCCGACCTCGAAGGCTCAGTGCAAGGACAGCGGCTGGCGAACCTATCCGCAGTTCAAGAACCGGGGGCGGTGCGTGGCCTTCGTCGTGAAGGAAGCCCGGCAGAGGTGTCTGACCGAGCGGGCAAGGATCGGACTGCTGACGTTCCGGGACAAGTACGGAGTAGGCCGTTACCACGTCTTCGCGCTGCGTCGCTGCGTCAACCAGGCAAGCCGATAGGCAAATAGCGCGAGGTCGCACGCTCGCCTTGAGCGTCCGGGGCGCGATCAACAAGACGCTGACGCGAGTCGGTCAGATCCGCGACGTCGCCGACGAGGACGGCTTGATTCAGCGCAACCCGCTGCGAGTGAATCCGCGGAACCGCAAGCTGGAGGTCACGAGGCCGGCCGCTGTCTGGCTTGATCGAGCCGCCAAGACCGAGGCCGGAGTGGGGGCACTATTGGGCACTAGCGGCGATTCTGACCCGGCCAGGGTTCCCCAGTCGCCGGGCTAGCACACAAACAAACAACGACTAGGAGGGCTATTGAGAGGCGCGCCCGGCACGATTCGAACGTGCGACCTTCCGCTCCGGAGGCGGACGCTCTATCCCCTGAGCTACGGGCGCGAGGATCCGGAGGTTAGAGCAGACTCGGGGGCTCGGTCGCCAGCCGTTTCCCGGACGGACCTCTCGATGCAGATCGCGATCATCTCCGACACCCACATGCCGCGCGGGCCGCGGCGGCTGCCGGCGCAGTGCGTCGAGCGGCTGCGGGCGGCCGCGATGACGATTCACGCCGGCGACCTCAGCACGATCGCGGTGCTGCGAGAGCTCGAGGCGATTCGGGCCGGTCGCCGCCGTGTGCGGCAACGTCGACGACGCCGAGGTCCGGGCCGCGCTGCCGGAGACGCGGATCGTGCGCGCCGGCGGGGCGCGGATCGCCGTCGTCCACGACGCCGGAGCGGCCGCCGGCCGGCTCGGGCGGATGCGTCGCCGGTTTCCGGACGCGGACGCGGTCGTGTTCGGCCACTCGCACATCCCGCTGCACGAGACCGCGTCCGACGGCTTTCAGATCTTCAACCCCGGCAGCCCGACCGAGCGGCGCCGAGCGCCCGAGCACACGATGGGGATCGCGGAGATCGCCGACGGCGGGATCCGCTTCACGCATCTGGCGCTGACAGACTGACCGCATGGACATGTCGCTGTTCTTCGCCGGGACCGCCGGCTCGATCCCCACCGCCCGGCGCGGGCTGCCCGCGCTGCTCATCCGGCGTGGCGCCGACCGGATCCTGATCGACTGCGGCGAGGGGACCCAGCGCCAGCTCGTCTCCTCGGTCGGCCTGATGGACCTCACCGAGATCTTCCTCACGCACTACCACGCCGACCACTGGCTCGGGCTCCCCGGGCTGCTGAAGACCTTCGATCTCCGCGGCCGCGACCGGCCGTTGGCGATCCACGGCCCCCGCGGCCTGCGCGAGCTGCTCGGCATCGCGCTGCGGGCGGCCGGCCGGGTGTCCTACGAGCTCCAGCTCGTGGAGCTCGAGCCGGGCGAGACGCTCGCGCGTGACGGATACTCGATCGCCGCGGTCCCGACCGAGCACCGCGGGCCGGCCTACGGCTACATCCTGTGGGAGGACGAACGGCCGGGGACGTTCGACCCGGCGCGGGCCGCCGAGCTCGGTCTCGCCCCGGGTCCCGAGTTCGGCCGCGTGCAACGCGGCGAGACGATCCGCGGCGTCGGTCCCGAGGACGTGATGGGGCCCACACGACCGGGCCGCAAGCTCGCCGTCTCCGGGGACACGCGGCCGTGCGAGGCCCTGCGCGTCGCCGCGCACGGTGCCGACGTGCTGGTCCACGAGGCGACGTTCGCCGAGGAGGAGGCCGAGCGGGCGGTTCAGACCGGTCACTCGACCGCCACCGAGGCGGCGCGGCTCGCCGCGGAGGCCGAGGTCGGGATGCTCGCGCTCACCCACGTCTCCACCCGGTATCCCGTCAGCCGGCTGCGCGACGAGGCCCGCGCGGTGTTCGCGGCGACCGTCCTGCCGCGGGACTTCGACGAGATCGCGATCCCGTTCGCGGAGCGCGGCCGCCCCGAGCTGATCCGCTGGGATGAGGGGCGGGCGGCCGAACCGGCGCCGCTGTGAGCGACCCCGCGCGGGCGCGAGGGCACGCGCGAGGAGTACCCGCCGAGCCCGGTGCTAAGTTCCTCTCGTCGGCCCCTTTAACCCGGTCCCGTGAGGCCAGGAAGGTGCACGTTTTGCCAGAAGACGCACGCCCGCGCGGCAGCGCGGACCAAGATCGAACGGTCGTGCTCGACCGTGACGACATCCGCCGGACCCTCCAGCGGATCGCCCACGAGATCGTCGAGAAGAACCCGGACGGCGAGCAGCTCGCGCTCGTCGGGATCCAGCGCCGGGGCGCCCACCTCGCCACGCGGCTGCGGACCCTGATCGGAGAGCTGCTCTCGCCAGCCGCTGCCGCTCGGCGCGCTCGACATCTCCTTCTACCGCGACGACTTCAGCATCCGGCCGGCCGCCCCGGTCGTCCACGCCACCCAGCTCGAGTTCCCCGTCGACGGCAAGACGATCGTGATCGTCGACGACGTGCTCTACACCGGGCGGACGGTGCGGGCGGCGATCGAGGAGATCTTCGACTTCGGCCGGCCCGTCGCGGGTCCGGCTCGCCGCGCTGATCGACCGCGGCCACCGCGAGCTCCCGATCCGCCCCGACTTCGTGGGCAAGAACCTGCCGACATCGCAGTCCGAGCGGGTGTTCGTCCGCGTCGAGGAGGTCGACGGCTACGACGAGGTCACGATCGGTCCGGCCCAGACCCCCGAGAGCGGACGGCGGGCGGCATGAGCTCCCGTCGCCACCTGATCTCGATCGACGACCTCGACCGGGCCGGGATCGAGCGGATCCTCGATCGGGCCGAGTCCTTCGTCGAGGTCTCCGGCCGGGAGATCAAGAAGGTCCCGGCGCTCCGCGGGCGGACCGTGGTCAACCTGTTCTACGAGGCCTCGACCCGGACGAGCTCGAGCTTCGAGCTCGCGGCCAAGCGACTGAGTGCCGACGTCGTCAGCATCCGCTCGGTCGGCTCGAGCGTCGACAAGGGCGAGTCGCTCAAGGACACCGTCCAGACGCTGTCGGCCTACGACCCGGCCGCGCTCGTGATCCGCAGCCCGCACGCCGGCGCCGCCGGGCTCGTCGCCGGGTGGACCCCGGCGAGCGTCATCAACGCCGGCGACGGCAAGCACGAGCACCCCACCCAGGCGCTGCTCGATGTGTTCACGCTGCGGCGACGGCTCGGCTCGCTGGGTGACGTGAACATCTGGATCGTCGGCGACGTGCTCCACTCGCGGGTCGCGCGGTCGGACATCCTCGCCTTCGCCCGGATGGGGGCCAAGGTCACGGTCGCCGGGCCGCCGACGCTGATCCCGCGCGGGATCGAGGCGCTCGGCTGCGAGGCGACGGCGAGCCTCGATCGGCTCCACGAGGCCGACGTCGTCTACGTGCTGCGGATGCAGAACGAGCGGATGCGCGAGGCCTACGTCCCTCGCTGCGCGAGTACGCGGCGCGGTACCAGGTGTCGGCCGGCCGGCTGCGCCCCGGGCAGCTGCTGATGCACCCCGGGCCGGTCAACCGCGGCGTCGAGCTCTCCGCCGATGCGATCGACTCCCCGCAGGCCCTGATCGGCGAGCAGGTGAAGTCCGGCGTCGTCGTGCGGATGGCCGTCCTCTACGAACTGCTCGTCGGTGCCGCCGGCGCTCCAGGCGGTGGCGGCATGAGCGCCGGGCGCTCCGGACATCCCGGGCTGTTCAGCCGCCCGGCCGAGCCGGCCGAGCTGCTGATCACCGCGGCGCCACGTCAGCGATCCGGGCGCGGACATCGACGCCTCGCACGACGTGCTCGTCCGCGGCGGCGAGATCGCCGAGATCGCGGCGCCGGGGTCGCTGAGCGCCCCGGCCGACGCGGAGACGCTCGATGGCGAGGGCCTGCACCTGTTCCCGGGCTTCGTCGACCCGCACGTCCACCTCCGCACCCCGGGCCAGGAGTACAAGGAGGACCTCACCACCGGCACGGCCGCGGCCGCGGCCGGCGGCTTCGTCCAGCTGATCGCGATGCCGAACACCGACCCGGTGCTCGACGACGCCTCCGTGCTCGGCGCGCTCACCGCCGCGGCCGACCGCGAGGCCCGCGTCCCGACCGGCTTCCTGGCCTCGATCACCCGCGGCCTCCACGGCGAGGTGCTCACCGAGATGGCCGAGCTCCGCGACGCCGGCGCGCTCGGCTTCACCGACGACGGCAAGCCGGTGGCCTCCGCCGGGATGCTCCGCAAGGCGCTCGCCTACCAGCGGCTGTGTGGCGGGGTGATCGCCCTGCACGAGGAGGACCCGGCCCTGTCCGGTGACGGGGTCATGCACGAGGGCGCCACCTCGGCCCGCCTCGGCCTCGCCGGGATCCCGTCGGTGTCGGAGTCGACGATGGTCGCCCGCGACTCCGCGCTCGCCCGCTACGAGGACGCGCGGGTGCACTTCCAGCACCTGTCGTGCATCGAGTCGATCGAGGCGCTCCGCACCGCCCGGGCGGCGGGGGCCCGGGTCACCGGTGAGGTGACTCCGCACCACCTCACCCTCACCGACGACGTCGTGCGCACGCTCGACAGCCGGTTCAAGATGAACCCGCCGCTGCGGACCGAGGACGACCGCCGGGCGCTCGTCGCGGCGCTTGCCGACGGGACGATCAGCTGCATCGCGACCGACCACGCACCGCACGCGCCGCACGAGAAGGAGGTCCCGTTCGAGCAGGCGCCGATGGGGACGACGGGGCTCGAGACCGCGTTCGCCTCGATCTACACCGAGCTCGTGATGAGCGGCGAGCTCGACCTCGCCACACTCGTCGCCCGGCTCACCGCCGGCGGCGCCCTGTACGGCCTGCCCGTGCCGCGCGATCGCCCCGGGCGAGCCGGCCAACCTGTGCCTCGTCGACCTCCGCGCGAGCTGGGAGGTCGGGGCCGAGGGGTACGCGAGCCGCTCGTCGAACTGCTGCTTCCACGGCCGCCGCCTGTACGGGCGCGTCGCGCTGACCGTCGCGGCCGGCGCGGTGGCCCACCGGCGGCCGGTGCTCGCCGCGGCAGGAGCCCCGTCATGAGCGGGGCCTACGTGCTGCTCGCCGACGGGACCCGCTTCGACGGCGAGGCCTGCGGCGCCGACGAGCGCCGCGGTCGGCGAGATCGTGTTCACGACCTCGATGGCCGGCTACCAGGAGACGGTCACCGACCCGAGCTACGCCGCCCAGCTCATCACCTTCACCTACCCGCAGATCGGCAACTACGGCGTCAGCGCCGAGGCGATGGAGTCCGACCGGATCCACGCCCGCGCGGCGATCATGCGCGCCGCGGTCGACCGTGAGGACGCCCCGGGCGCGGAGCGCGGATGGTGCGGGTGGCTCGCCGACTGCGGCGTCCCGGCGATCACCGACGTCGACACCCGCGCACTCGTGCGCCACATCCGCGACGAGGGCGCGATGAAGGGCGGCGTGTTCCCGGCCCGGATCGACGAGGCGAGCGCCACGCGAGCTGATCGATGCCGAGCCGGCGATGCGCGGACGCGATCTGGCCCGGGAGGTGACGCCGGCCGAGATGACCGTCCTCGACGGCGAGCCGAACGGCCACGGACCCGGACCGCGGATCGCGATGATCGACACCGGCGTGAAGCTCTCGATCCTCCGCCACCTCCGCTCGCCGTGGGGCGACGTCGAGCTCCACCCCTGCTCCGCGTCGCCCGAGGAGCTGCTCGCCACCTCCCCCGACGCGGTGTTCCTGGCCAACGGCCCGGGCGACCCGGCGGCTCTCGACTACGTCGTGCAGACGGTCCGATCGGTGGTCGGCCGGCTCCCGGTCTACGGCATCTGCCTCGGCCACCAGCTGCTCTGCCGCGCGGTCGGGCTGGAGACGTACAAGCTCCCGTTCGGCCACCACGGCGGCAACCACCCGGTGAAGGACCTCCGCACCGGCCGGACCGAGATCACGAGCCAGAACCACGGCTTCGCGGTCCTCGGTCCCGACGGCTCGCCGACGATCGACACCGACGAGGCGGTCCGTTGGGAGACCGACTTCGGGACCGCCGAGCTCAGCCACATCAACCTCTACGACCGCACCGTCGAGGGGCTGACGCTCCGTGACGTTCCCGGCGCGACGGTCCAGTACCACCCCGAGGCCGGCCCCGGCCCGCACGACTCGCTGTACCTGTTCGACCGCTTCATCGAGGAGATCAAGGCCGCCGCATAGATGCCCCGCCGTGACGACATCCACAAGATCCTGCTGATCGGCTCCGGGCCGATCGTGATCGGCCAGGCGGCCGAGTTCGACTACTCCGGCACCCAGGCCTGCCGAGTGCTGATGAACGAGGGCTACGAGGTCGTGCTCGTCAACTCCAACCCGGCGACGATCATGACCGACCCCGAGGTCGCCTCGGTGACGTACGTCGAGCCGCTGCTGCCGCGGACCGTGGCCCAGGTGATCGAGCGGGAGCAGCCCGACGCGCTGCTGCCGACGCTCGGCGGCCAGACCGCGCTCAACCTCGCCAAGGCGCTGCACGAGGACGGCACGCTCGAGCGCCACGGCGTCGAGCTGATCGGCGCCGACTACGAGGCGATCGATCGCGCCGAGGATCGCGAGCGGTTCCGCGACGACGATGAACGACGCCGGCCTGCGCGTCCCGCGGTCGGTGATCGCGCACAGCGTCGCCGACGCCCGCGCGGCGATCGCCGAGGTCGGGCTGCCGTTCATCGTCCGCCCGGCGTTCACCCTCGGCGGCCGCGGGGGCGGGATCGTCCGCACCGAGGAGGACATCGAGCCGATCGTCGGCGGCGGCATCGAGGCCTCGCCGATCGGCCAGGTGCTGATCGAGGAGTCGGTGCTGGGGTGGGGCGAGTTCGAGCTCGAGGTGATGCGCGACCACACCGACAACGTCGTGATCGTGTGCTCGATCGAGAACCTCGACCCGATGGGCGTCCACACCGGGGACAGCGTCTGCGTCGCGCCCCAGCAGACGCTCACCGACCGCCAGTACCAGCTGCTCCGTGACCAGGCGATCGCGGTGATCCGGGCCGTCGGGGTCGAGACCGGCGGTTCGAACGTGCAGTTCGCTGTCAACCGTGACACCGACGAGATCGTCGTGATCGAGATGAACCCGCGTGTCTCGCGCTCGAGCGCGCTGGCCAGCAAGGCCACCGGCTTCCCGATCGCCAAGATCGCCGCACGCCTCGCCGTCGGCTACACGCTGGCCGAGATCCCCAATGACATCACCCGGGCCACCCCGGCGAGCTTCGAGCCGGCGATCGACTACTGCGTCGTCAAGTGGCCGCGGTTCGCGTTCGAGAAGTTCCCCGGCGCCCAGGCCGGCCTCACCACCCACATGAAGTCGGTCGGCGAGGCGATGGCCATCGGGCGGACGTTCCAGCAGGCCTTCGGCAAGGCGCTCCGCTCCCGTGAGCTCGACCTGCGGCCGCCGGCCCCGGAGGATCGCGCGGCCCTGATGGAGCTCGTGCGCAGTCCCGGGCCCGAGCGGTTCGACCACCTGCTCGAGGCGATCGGCCGCGGGGTCGGAATCGACGAGCTCCACCGCGAGACCGACATCGACCCGTGGTTCCTCCACGAGCTGGCCGCGCTCGTCGCCGATCCCGAGCGCCCGTTCGCCGGAGCGCGGACGTTCAAGTCGGTCGATACCTGCGCGGCCGAGTTCGCCGCGCAGCACGCCGTACTTCTACTCCGGGTGGGAGCGGCCGGGGCCCGACGGCGCCCCGCGGCACGAGGTCGAGCTCGACGATCGCCGCGGTGTCGTCATCCTCGGCTCCGGGCCGAACCGGATCGGCCAGGGGATCGAGTTCGACTACTGCTGCGTCCACGCCGCCGAGACGGTTCGCGACCAGGACCGTGCAGCGGTGATGATCAACTGCAACCCGGAGACCGTCTCGACCGACTACGACACCTCCGACCGGCTGTACTTCGAGCCGCTCACGCTCGAGGACGTGATCGGGGTGTGCGAGGTCGAGGGGGCGGGCACGGATCAGCTGGAGGGCGTGATCGTCCAGTTCGGCGGACAGACGCCGCTGAAGCTCGCCGCCGGCCTTCAGGCGGCCGGGATCCCGATCCTCGGCACGCCGGTCGATGCGATCGACCTCGCCGAGGACCGCTCGCGGTTCGGCCCGCTGCTCGATCGCCTCGGCCTGAAGGCGCCGCCGTATGCCGCCGCCGACACCGCCGAGGAGGCGCTCGAGCGGGCGCCGGCCGTCGGCTTCCCGCTGCTCGTGCGGCCGAGCTACGTGCTCGGCGGCCGGGCGATGGAGATCGTGTACAGCGTCGACGGGCTCGCCGAGTACCTCCAGCGGGTCGGCACCGGCGCGGGCGGCGGCCCGATCTACCTCGACCGCTTCCTCGAGGACTCGATCGAGGTCGACGTCGACGCCCTGTGCGACGGCGAGGACGTGTGGATCGCCGGGATCATGCAGCACGTCGAGGAGGCGGGGATCCACTCCGGCGACTCGGCCTGTGTGCTGCCGCCGCACTCGCTCGGCCAGGAGATGCTCGACACGATCGCCGAGCAGACGCGGGCGATCGCCCGGGCTCTCGGGGTGATCGGGCTGCTCAACGTGCAGTTCGCCGTCCACAAGGACGAGGGCCTGCACGTGATCGAGGCCAACCCGCGCGCCTCGCGGACGGTGCCGTTCGTCTCGAAGGCGATCGGGCTCCCGCTGGCCAAGCTCGCCTGCCGGATCATGCTCGGCGAGACGCTCGCCGACCTCGACCTCCCGGCCGAGGACGACCGCGACCACGTGTGCGTGAAGGAGGTCGTGCTCCCGTTCGACCGCTTCGCCGGCGCCGACTCGCTGCTCGGCCCCGAGATGCGCTCCACGGGCGAGGTGATGGGCATCGCCCGCGACTTCCCGACCGCGTTCGCCAAGGCCCAGGCCGCGGCGGGTGCACGGCTGCCGCAGAGCGGGACGGTGTTCCTCACCGTCGCCGACTCCGACAAGCCGGCCGCGACCGGGATCGCCACCTCGCTGCACGATCTGGGGTTCGAGATCATCGCCACCCGGGGCACGGCGCAGGCGCTCCAGCGGATGGGGATCCCGGCCCGGGCGATCAACAAGATCGGCGAGGGCTCCCCGCACGTCGTCGACTGCATCGACCGCGGCGAGGTCGACCTCGTGATCAACACGCCGGTCGGCACCGGCGCCCGGACCGACGGGTGGGAGATCCGGGCCGCCGCCGTCGCCCACGGGATCCCGTGCATCACCACGATCGCCGGGGGGATGGCCGCCGCCCGGGCGATCGCCGCCGCGCGCCGGGGCGAGCCGGAGGTGCTCTCGCTCCAGGAGATCCACCGCCCGCGCGAGATGACCCCGGCGACGCCGGAATGACGCTGACGCATGACGGCAGGCCGAACGCGTCACCGCGCCGTTCGGCCGCCGTGCGGTCCGCGTGACCGCGGCTGAGCGCCACGGCGCCTACACGGTCCTGCGTGCCGCCGACCCCGACGGTCCTCGACCCCGAGCCGGGCAGTTCTACATGCTGAGCGCGGCCGAGCGGTGGGGGGGAGGCGAGGGCGAGCGGCCATTCCTGCCACGGGCGTTCAGCGTCCTGCGAGCCCCGGCCGGACGGCGACGAGCTCCACTTCCTGCTCGAGGACGTCGGACCGGGCACGGCCCGCCTGTGCGAGCTCGGCGCGGATGAGGAGCTGCAGATCGTCGGGCCGCTCGGGAACGGCTTCAGCGCCGCGCGGCCAGGCCGCTTCCCGCTGCTCGTCGGCGGCGGGGTGGGGATCGCGCCGCTGGCGATCCTCCAGGACCAGCTCAGCCGGCCCGGGCCCGCCCCGGTTCTGCTCGGCTTCCGCGACGGGGTGCGCGTTCCGGGGGCGGCGCTGCTCCGCGGCGCCCGAGGTCGCGACCGACGACGGCAGCGCCGGCCACCACGGCCTCGTCACCGAGCTGCTCGCCGAGGCACTGACCACCGACCCGGCCCGCGAGGTGTTCGCCTGCGGCCCGCCGGCGATGCTCGAGGCGGTCCGCGTGATGTGCGCGGAGTCCGGCACCCCCGCCCAGCTCGCGCTCGAATCCGGGATGGCGTGCGGATACGGGGCGTGCTTCGGTTGCGTCGTGCCCACCCACCAGGGCCTCATCCGTCTGTGCGTCGACGGCCCGGTGCTCGACGCCGCCGCGCTCCCCTCGGCCCTCACCCCGGGAGCGGGCCATTGACCGTGACCTTCTGTGGCCTGCGGTTGGCACACCCGGTGATCAACGCATCGGGGACGTTCGACGCGCTCGCCGCCCGCCGGGCGTTCGGCGACGAGCTCGTGCGGGCCTTTCCGTTCGCCGCGTTCGTGTCCAAGACGGTGACGCTCGCGCCGCGTCAGGGCAACCCGCCCCCGCGGCTGTGGGAGCTGCCGGCCGGGCTGCTCAACTCGATCGGGCTGCCGAACAAGGGGCTCGAGCGCTTCCGCGCCGAGGACCTCCCGAAGCTGGCCGAGCTCCCGGTGCCGCTGATCGTCAACGTGATGGGCTTCTCCGCCGGAGAGGTCGACGGAGCTCGTGACGGCCTTCGGGGAGCGTGAGGAGGTGGCGGCGCTCGAGCTCAACGTCTCGTGTCCGAACGTCGAGACGGGGACGATCATGGGCGCCGACCCGGGCGAGCTCACGCGGCTCCTGGACCGCGTCCGGCCGCTCACCGCAAAGCCGCTGATCGTCAAGCTCACACCGAACGTAACCGACGTCGCCGAGCCAGCGCGCGCCGCTGAGGCGGCCGGGGCCGATGCGATCTCGCTGATCAACACGATCCGGGGGATGGCCCTCGATCCGCGCACCGGCCGGCCATGGCTCGGCGGCGTGACCGGCGGAACCTCGGGGCCGGCGGTGCGTGCGATCGCGCTCGCCCAGGTCCACGCCGCGCGGCAGGCCGTCGCGCTGCCGATCGTGGCGATGGGCGGGGTTCAGGCCGGCCGCCACGCGGCCGAGCTGCGGTCCGTCGGGGCCGATCTGGTCGCCGTCGGGACCGAGTCGTTCCGCGATCCGGCGGCTGGGACGCGGATCGCCCGTCGAGCTCGCTGAGATCGAGGGCGAAAAGGTGACTGAGAACCCGGTGATGGGGGAAGGCTCGAAGCGCCGGTCCGGGTCGACCGGACTCCCTGGGAGCGGGAGCGAACGCCGCCTCGGCGCGTCGAGTCCGGCTGCGCGCCTATAGCAGAAACCTCCTGCAAACGCAGGAATTCGCCGCAACCTTGCTCGACAATGCTCGACCTGAGCTTGAGCTTGAGACGAATTTCGGCTGATTGACCTTGATCACCCCAGACCAAGATGTATAGTCGCCGCCCATGCCGCCGGTCAGCGAATCGCCCACCAAGCCCATCGCCGCGCCTGAGAGATCACTGGTGCAGCGTATGGAGGCGCTTCAACGCGCCAACGACATCCGTAGTCGGCGGGCACAGCTGAAGCGTGATCTCAAAGCCGGCCGCCAGCCCATCCACGAGCTTCTGCTCGAGCCCCCCGAGTACCTCGAGACGGCGAAGGTCTTCGACCTGCTGCTCGCCGTGCCGAAGTACGGTCGCGTGAAGGTGAACCGGATTCTCACGATGTGCCGGATCTCCCCGAGCAAGACCATCGGAGGCCTCTCGCAGCGGCAGCGCGCGGAGCTGGTCGACTTGATGCGCCGGCGCTGAGCCCGGCCGATCGGAAGCAGGGACCCTGTCCGCCCCGGACGTGGCCGCGGTGTTCGTCATCACCGGCCCGTCCGGGGTGGGTAAGGGGACGCTGATCCGCGGCCTGCTGGAGCGCCTGCCCGAGCTCGAGCTGTCCGTCTCGGCGACGACCCGCGCGCCGCGGCCCGGCGAGGCCGACGGCGTCGACTACCACTTCCTCACGTCCGAGGAGTTCGAACAGAGGGTCGCCGACGGTGACTTCGTCGAGCACGCCGAGTACTCCGGCAACCGCTACGGGACCCTCCGCTCGGAGCTCGAGCGGCGTCTGCGGGCTGGGGCGCCCGTCGTGCTCGAGATCGAGGTCCAGGGCGCCCGCCAGATCCGCGAGACGATGCCGGAGGCCGTCGCCGTGTTCATCGCCCCGCCGAGCCGGGAGGCGCTCCGCGCGCGGCTCGTCGGCCGCGGCACCGACGCCTCCGAGCAGGTCGAGAAGCGGCTGCGGACCGCGGAGCGGGAGCTGGAGGCCCAGTCGGAGTTCGGTTACGTCGTCGTCAACGACCGGCTCGAGCACGCCACCGAGGAGCTGGCCGGAATCGTGCAGCAGGCGGTGGGATCCGGCCGCTAACCTCACAGGTCTCACTATGGGTGCGCGCACGCGCGCGCCCGACGACGGAAAGGCCCCGAACCCCGTGATCTCCCCTCGCATCGACAAGCTTCTGGACCACGTCGACTCCGATTACGCGAGCGTCGTCGTTGCGGCCAAGCGCGCGCGCCAGATCAACTCGTACTACCACAACCTCGGCGAGGGGACGTTCGACGAGTTTCCGCCGCCGATGGTGCAGACGCGCTCGAAGAACTACCTCACGATCGCCCTGGAGGAAGTCGCGCAGGGCAAGATCAAGTACCAGTACCGCTAGGAGCACCGGCGGCCGCGAGCGGATCTCGGCACCAGGCGCACCGCGATGGCCCGGCTGCTGCTCGGTGTCAGCGGGGGGATCGCCGCCTACAAGGCGCTGCTCACCGCCCGGCTCGCGGTGCAGGCGTCGCACGCCGTCCGGGTCATCCAGACCGAGACGAGTGAGCGGTTCGTCGGACGGGCATCGTTCGAGGCGATCACCGGCGCACCCGTGCTGCTCAGCGAGTTCGAGCCCGATCCGGCCCGGGGCAGCTACCCGGGGGAGCCGCTCCCCGAGCGCTCGCCGATCAGCCACCTCGCGCTCGTGCAGCGGGCCGACGCCTACCTGATCGCCCCGGCGAGCGCGAACACGATCGCCAAGCTCGCCCACGGCCTCGCCGACAACCTCGTGTGCACCGCGGCGCTCGCCGCCGACTGCCCTGTCGCCGTCGCCCCGGCGATGAACGACCGGATGTACCGCAATGCCGCCACCCAGGACAACCTCCGGCGATTGGTCGCGCGCGGCGTCACGGTGATCGACCCGGGGGAGGGCGAGCTCGCCTCCCACGGGGAGCGCGGCATCGGCCGCCTCGCCGAGCCGCCGGCGCTGCTCGCTGCGCTCGATGCGCTGCTCGCGCCCCAGAGCCTCGCCGGGGTCCGGGTGCTCGTCACCGCCGGCGGCACCCGCGAGCCGATCGACAGCGTCCGCTTCCTCGGCAACCGCTCCTCCGGCCGGATGGGGGCGGCGCTCGCCGCGCAGGCCGCCCGTCGCGGCGCCGAGGTGACGCTGATCGCCGCCCATCTCGCCGTCCCGCCGCCGCCCGGCGTCCGCGTGCTCCAGGCCGGGACCGCGGCCGAGATGCTCAGCGCCTGCGAGCGGGAGTTCGCCGCCGCCGACGTGCTCGTGATGGCCGCTGCGGTGGCCGACTTCCGGCCCGCGGCACCAGCTGACGGAAAGCTGAAGAAGGACCGCGGGCCCCCGGAGATCACGCTCGAGCCGACTGACGATGTGCTCGGCCGGCTCGCCGAGCACCGGCGCCCGGGCCAGGTCGTGGTCGGCTTCGCCGCCGAGCACGGTGCGGGCGCCGTCGAGTACGGGGCCGACAAGCTGGCCCGCAAGCGGCTCGACGCGATCGTCGTCAACGACATCGCCGGCGAGGGCATCGGCTTCGAATCGAGCGAGAACGCGGTGACGATCATCAGCCGCGACGGCGCGCGGCAGGCCGTGGCCCGGACGGGCAAGGACCGCGTTGCAGCCACCGTGCTCGACGAGGTGGAGCGGCTGCGGACCATCGGAGGAGGGGACGATGAGCGAGCCGGAGTTCGTACCGGCAGCGGCGCCGCGCTCTGACGAGGTCGCGGCGCTCGTCTCGCGCGTGGCCGCGAACGTCGCCACCGCCGTCGAGGTCCGCCCCGAGACGCTCGAGCACGTGCTCGTGGCCCTGATCGCCGAGGGCCACGTGCTGATCGAGGACCTGCCCGGCGTCGGCAAGACCGCGCTCGCCCGAGCGCTCAGCCGCTCGATCGACTGCCGCTTCGCTCGCGTCCAGGGCACCTCGGACCTGCTCCCGGGCGACCTCGTCGGGACGAACGTGCTCGACAGTCGCACGAGCACGTTCGAGTTCCGGCCCGGGCCGGTGTTCGCCAACATCGTGCTCGTCGACGAGATCAACCGCGCCTCGCCGAAGACGCAGTCGGGATTGCTCGAGTGCATGGGCGAGCGGCGGGTCACCGTCGACGGCCGCACCCACGAGCTCGCCAGGCCGTTCCTCGTGCTCGCGACCCAGAACCCGATCGAGTACGAGGGGACCTACCCACTGCCCGAGGCCCAGGTCGACCGGTTCACGATCCGGATCTCGCTCGGCTATCCCGGCCGCTCGGCCGAGGCGCAGATGCTCGCCGCCCACGGCGACGGCGACCGCGTGCTCGAGCTCGAGCCGGTGGCCACCGCCTCGGAGGTGCTCGGCGCCCAGCGGGCCGCCGCGGCGACGGTGGCCTCGGATGCGCTGCGGGACTACGTCGTGCGGCTGCTGTGGCGGACCCGCGAGGACCCCAGGGTGGAGCTCGGGGCGAGCCCGCGGTCCGGGCTGCTCCTGCTCCGCGCCGCCAAGGCGATGGCCCAGATCCGCGGCCGCGACCATGTCCTGCCCGACGACGTCCAGGAGCTCGCCGAGCCGGTGCTGGCCCACCGCCTCGTGATCAACCCCGAGCACCCGCAGGCGACGGCGGCCGACGTGATCCGGGACGCGCTGGGGGCGCTGCGGGCCCTGTGAACGTCCGCGCGGCCGTGAGCGGCGCCCGCGGGGCGGCGTGGCTGGCCGCGACCGGTGCACTGCTCACCGTCGCCGCGCTCACCTTCGGGGCGGCGCCGCTGCTCGTCCCGGCGATCGCGTTCGTCGCGCTCGGCACGCTCACCCCGGTGTGGCTCCGGCTCGCCGTCCGCGGCGGGGAGGTCCGCCGCCGGCTCGTCACCACGAGCCTCGTCGAGGGAGAGGTGGTCGAGGCCGTGGCCGAGATCCGGCACGGCCGGGTCCGGCTGCCGGGGGCGCGGCTCGTCGATCCGCTCGCCGATGGCCCGACGGTGATCGGACGCCCCCGCCGCGCACAGGACGGCACCCGCGTGTCCGAGGTGCCGCTCGCGGCACGGATCCACCGCCGTGGCCTGCACACGCTCGCCCCGCCGTCGCTCGTTGCCGCCGATCCGTTCGGCCTCGCCCGCGAGGCCCGGGAGGCCCCCGGAGGCGCCCAGGACGTGCTCGTGCTGCCGCGGACCGAGCCGGTGCGATGGCCGGTCGGCCCGCGCCGCCGCCGCGGCGAGGGGGAGGGGCGCTCGCTCGGGGCGCCGCCCGAGGCCACCGACATCGACGGCCTCCGCCCGTACCGTGAGGGAACCCCGGCCTCGCGCATCCACTGGCCCGCCCTCGCCCGCGGCGCGGGTCTGATGGAACGCCGGCTGATCGCTGATGGGGACCTGCGGCCGCTCGTCGTGCTCGACTCCCGTGGGGGCGACGGTCCGGCGCTCGATGCCGCCGTCCGCGCCGCCGCCTCGCTCACGCTTGCGCTCGCCCGCGCGGGAGGCTGCCGGCTGCTGCTCGCCGGCGAGCGCCGGCCGATGGCGATCGGCCGGGACCTGATCGCCTGGCCCGCGGCCCACGCCCGCCTCGCGCTCGTCGAGGCCCGGGGCTCGGGGGCGCCGCGGCTCGCGCCCGGGACGCAGGCGGTCGCGCTGTTCCTCGTCTGTGCGCGGGCGCCAGAGGGCGCTCCGTTGACGCTCGACGGGATCGGCGAGGCAACGCTCGTGCTTCCCGAGGCCCGTCCCACGCCGGGGCGGCTGCCGACCGGCCTTGAGGTGAGCGGCTGCCGCGGCTACCGCCTCGTCCGCGGCCCCCGGGCCGTCGAGCGCGCGGCGGTGGCGGCCGGGGCCGGTCGGTGAGCACGCTCGCCCCCGATCCGACGCTCGAGCCACTCGGCACCGCCGGGGGCGCCGCGCCAGGCGGCGACCGCCGCGGAGGCGGCGGGGCGGCCGTGCCCGCGGTCGCGTTCGGCGGCCTCGCCCTCTACGGCGCGCTGCGGTGGGGCATCCTGCTCACGCCGAGCCCGACGCCGCGGCTCCTCGGCCTCGCCGGGCTCGCCGTCCTCGTTGCTCTCGGGGGCCGGGCGATCGCCGGCCGCCCGCGGTGGCTGGTCGCGGTCCTCGCCCTGGTCGCGATCCCGGTCCTCCTCGCGCTCGCCGGAGTGCCGGTGGCGTGGCTCGTCCACGCCCGGATCGCGGTCATCGGCCGTTGGGTCGGCGATGGCGTCAGCGCGCTCCCCGCCGTGCTGCTCCCGTACGAGCAGGCCGACGAATGGGTCCGCGTCGCGATCACGGGCGGCGCCGGGGTGCTGCTGGCCCTCGCGGGGCTGATCATGGCCGCCGGCCGGCCGACGCCGGGGTGGCGGGCCGCCGCGGCGTTGCCACTGCTCGTGCTCGGGCTCACGCCGTCGGTCCTCATCCGGCCGGCCGCGCCGACGCTGCACGGGCTGCTATTGCTCGCGCTGCTGTGCGGCCTGGTGTGGGGGGACCGGGTGCCCCGGGATGGGCTGCCGGCGGCGCTCGGGCTCGCCGGGACGGCGAGCCTCGCGGCGCTCGCGGTCGCACCCGCGGTCGACCCGCACCATCCGTGGCTCGATGTCCAGGCGCTGGCCAGTCGGCTCGCCCCCAAGGCCCCCGAACAGTTCACCTTCGACCAGAGCTACGGCCCGCTGCACTGGCCGAGCGGTGGCCGCCAGGTGTTCGAGGTCCGCGCGCCGCGGGCCGACTACTGGAAGGTCGAGGATCTCTCGGCGTTCGACGGCCGCGGGTTCGTGGCCGGGACCGCGGCGGCCGTGGGCAGCCTGCCGGCCCCCGACCCCGCCCAGCGGGCCCGCTTCACCCAGCCGATCACGGTCACGATCCGGGGGCTCTCGACCCCGGACGTGATCGCCGCCGGCGAGTCCACTCCTCCGAGCCACCTGTCGCGCAACGTCAGCCCGGGGCTGAATGCCGGCACCTGGGTCCTCAGCGCCCCGCTCGGACCGGGTGACAGCTACACCACGACGACGTACTCCCCGGAGCCGAGCGCGACCGAACTGGAACGCGCCGGGAGCGGCTATCCGGAGTCCGAGCTCGTGAGCTATCGGAGCGTGTTGCTCCCCAGCGGCGCGCCGGGGACGGTGCAGCCGCTGCTCGTCCCGCCGTTTCACTCCTCGACGCTCGCCGCCGGTGTCCTGTCGGGCCCGTACGCGCCGGTGTTCACGCTCGCCCAGCGGCTCGAGAGGAGCTCGGCGACGCCATACGACTTCGTCGCCCGGGTGATGGCCTACCTCGGCCGCGGCTTCGTCTACGACCAGAACCCGCCGCCGTCGAGCTACCCGCTCGTCAGCTTCCTGTTCAAGGACAAGCTCGGCTACTGCCAGCAGTTCTCGGGCGCGATGGCGCTGCTGCTGCGCCTCGGCGGACTGCCGGCCCGCGTCGCCGGGGGCTTCACCCCGGGAGTGCGGGACACGGCGAGCGGACGGTGGATCGTCTCCGACCTCGACGCCCACGACTGGGTCGAGGTGTGGTTCCCCCACTACGGGTGGGTTCGCTTCGACCCGACTCCGGCCGTGGCCCCGGCCCGGGCCACCTCGGCGAGCGTGCCCGACCTCGGCGCGACCCCCCGGAGCCTCGGAGTCCCGCGCGTGAAGCCGCAGCGTCACCGCGAGCTGCTCACGCCGGCCGGCGCCCGAGCGGTGCGGGCCCCCGGGAGGGCCATCCGGCCGGGCGGAGGCTTCCCGGCCTGGGCCGTCGTGCTGATTCTCGTGCTGTGTGCCGGGGCCCTGCTCGTCGCGCTGGCACTCCGCCGTCCTCCGCCCGATTCGGAGGCACTCGTCGCCGAGCTCGATCGGGCGCTCCGTCGCTGCCGGCGCCCGGTCAGGCCGGGGGAGACGCTCGTCGCGGTCGAACACCGGCTCCGCCATCACGAGCTGGCCGCGGGATACGTCCGTGCACTGCGCGCGCAGCGCTACGGCGCAGCGAACGGGGCTCCGGTCTCGGCCGAGGGACGGCGCGCGCTGCGGAACGCGCTCCGCCGGGGACGCGGTCCCGCCGGCCGGCTGATCGCCCTTTGGGTGCTCCCGCCGCGGCGCCTTTAGGGGACCCGCGCGGGGCCTACACTGTGGCCAGTGGCGACGGAGGATGCGTATGACCTGTTCCGGAGGGGAACCGCGCTGCTCGAGGCGGGCCATTACCACCAGGCGGCGATCCCGCTCAGCCGGGCCCGTGATCTCGCTCCGGACAAGAGCTCGGTGCGCGAGGCGCTCGGACGGGCGCTGTTCCACGCCCAGCGCTACGAGCAGGCCGCCGAGGAATTCCGGGCGGTGATCGAGCGGGCGCCGACGAACGACTACGCCTTGTTCTGCCTCGGCCGCAGCCTCCAGATGCTCGGGCGGCACGGCGAGGCCCGTGAACCCCTGGCCCAGGCGGCGGGGATGGCCCCGGGTCGCCGGGACTACCGCCGCTACCGCGATCAGGCCCGCCGGGCCGCTCGCGCCGCGGGCCAGTAACCGCCACAACCGGCGTCCCGACGGCCGATCGGCGGTACGGGCCGGCGCTCCGGGCGCCCCCGCTCCGTGCGGTCCGAGAAGCCCGCACGGTGGCGGGTTCCTGCGGCCACCTGAGCACGTTTGCGGTGCTAATCTGGACCGACAGCTTGCGCGCCGGGCGCTTCCCGGTGTAGTTCCGGAAGTGGGCGCTGGCCCGCTTTTTTTATGACTAAGCAGTAGATGGAGAGGACAGTGAGCACACCACAGGCCGACATCGAATCGCGGCTCGCGACCAGCGAGCCCGAGGTCGAGGTGCTGCTCGCGGAGGTGATGCCCGGGGGAACCCTGCGGCTGTTCATCGACCATCCCGACGGCGTCACCCTCGCGCTGTGCGAGCGCGTGACCGGGCACCTCGGCGACCTGCGCGAGCGGTACTCGCTCGAGGTCTCCTCGCCGGGACAGGATCGTCCTCTCACCAAGCCCCAGCACTTCCGCCGCTTCATCGGTCGCCGCGCCCGCGTGCGACTGCGGGATGCGGCCGAAGGTCACCGCAGCGTGACCGGTGAGCTCGTCGGCGCCTCAGAGCGCGATGTGACCATCGCCTCCCCGGGAGGCGTGGTCACGATCGCCTACGAGCAAATCGCCCGCTCCAACCTCGTCCCCGGAGACTGACCGTATGTCGAGAGAGATCGTCGAGGCCGTCCGCGGCCTCGCCACCGAGAAGAACATCTCCCAGGAGAAGCTGATGGAGGCGCTTGAGGATGCCCTCCTCTCGGCCTACAAGAAGACCCCGGGCGCCGCGCCGTACGCGAAGGTCGAGATGGACCGCGACACCGCCGACTTCCGAGTCTGGGAGCTGAAAATCCCGCCGGAGCTCGAGGAGCAGCTGCTGATCGAGGCGACGACCGACGTCGGCCCGACCGTCGACCCCGAGACGGGGGAGATGCGCGAGCCGCCGGAGCCGGAGATCGACCTCGAGAAGCTCAAGGAGTTCGAGGATCAGATCGAGACCGAGGACGTCACCCCGCACGACTTCGGCCGGATCGCGGCCCAGACGGCCAAGCAGGTGATCCTCCAGCGGATCCGCGAGGCCGAGCGCGACATGATGTTCGAGGAGTACCGCGACCGCGTCGGCGAGCTGATCACCGGCATCGTCCAGCAGTCCGACTCCCGGTACACGCTCGTCCAGCTCCGCGAGCGCGTCGAGGCCCTGCTCCCGAAGTCCGAGCAGGTCGACGGCGAGCGCTACGACCACTCGCAGCGGATCAAGGCGGTCATCAAGGACGTCTCGAACTCCACCAAGGGCCCGTCGATCATCGTCTCCCGCCGGGATCCCGAACTGATCAAGTCGCTGTTCGAGCTCGAGGTGCCGGAGATCGCCGACGGCCTCGTCGAGATCACCGGCGTCGCCCGCGAGCCGGGCTACCGCTCGAAGATCGCCGTCGTCTCCCACGTCGACGGCGTCGACCCCGTCGGCGCGTGCGTCGGCCCCCGCGGTTCCCGCGTGCGGATGGTCGTGTCCGAGCTGCGCGGCGAGAAGATCGACATCATTCCCTACAACGACGAGCCCGCCCGGTTCGTGGCCAAGGCGCTCTCACCCGCGCGCGTGCGCGAGGTGCTCGTCGACGACGCCGGCAAGCAGGCGACGGTGATCGTCCCCGACGACCAGCTGTCGCTGGCGATCGGCCGCGAGGGCCAGAACGCCCGTCTCGCGGCCCGGCTCACCGGTTGGCGGATCGACATCCGCTCGGAGACCGAGTTCGCCGCCGAGGAGGCCGAGCACGGCTACGAGGAGGAGGAGCTCCAGGGCCGCTGCGCCGCGATTCTGACCAACGGCCGTCGGTGCCCGAATGCCGCGCTGCCGGGGTCCCGCTACTGCGGTATCGAGGCCCATCAGGCGCTGGCCAACCAGGAGGGCGACCAGGTCACCGACACCCCGCCGCCCGCGCCGGGGGAGACCCCCGCCGCTCCTGTCCCCGATGAGGCTGGCGATGGTCCGGCCGCCGCGGCCGATGAGGTCGCCGACGCAGCTGCCGCTGGGGCCGACGAGCCCCAGGCTGCTGCGTAGACTCGGAGGTCCATGAGCAAGCGCGTCCACGAGATCGCCAAGGAACGGGGCATCGCCCCGAAGGAGGCCCTCGCCCAACTCCGCGCCGCCGGCGTCAACGTCAAGGCGGCGTCGTCGAGCGTCGACGAGGAGACCGCGGCCCGGGTGTTCGGCAACGGCGCCTCGGCGTCCGTTCCAGGTGACTCGAAGGGCCAGGCGACCGCGACCAAGGCGCCGGCCAAGCCGACCAAGCGCACGGCGACCGGCGGCAACGGCAAGAGCTCAGAGGCGCCTCCGCGGTCGAAGGCGGCCCCGCGCAGCGGCCCGCCTGCCGGACCGAAGGGCGACCCGCCCGGCGATCCCCGCCGGGCCGGACGCGACGCGCCGGCGCCGAAGGTCACGGCACCCCCGATCCAGCCGACGCCGCCGGAGACCGAGCAGCCCGCCGCCTCCGCCGAGGGCGCGGCCCCCTCCGGTGGTCCGCAGCAGGGGGCGGACGGCCAGAACAAGCGACCGACGCGGGACTCGCTCCAGGGTGAGCGCACCCCCGGCTCGGCCGGTGGCCGTCGGCGCGTGGTGATCGATTCGCAGGCTTCCCGCCGGGCTCCGGGCGGTGGGCCGCCGCAGTCCAACCAGCCGCCCCGCCGCCAGCGCCGCGGTCGGCGTCGCCGTGGCGTCTACGACGAAGAGGCCGAATCCCGTCCGACCCAGCGGCCGGTCGAGACGAACACGATCCGGATCAACTCCGGCTCGACGGTCAAGGACGTCGCCGAGTACCTCAACGTCCCGGTGCCGGAGATCATGAAGAAGCTGATGGCCCTGGGCGAGATGAAGACCCTCACCCAGACCCTGTCCGACGACTCGATCGGCGTGCTCGCCGAGGAGCTCGGCAAGGAGGTCGAGATCGTCCACTCCGAGGACGAGACGGTCGCCGAGCCGGTGTTCGACGACGCCGAGGAAGAGCTCGTCGAGCGTCCCCCGGTGGTGACGATCATGGGCCACGTCGACCACGGCAAGACGTCGCTGCTCGACGCCATCCGTGAGACCGAGGTCGCCGCCGGCGAGGCGGGCGGAATCACCCAGCACATCGGCGCCTACCAGGTCCACCACGCGAACCGGACGATCACCTTCCTCGACACGCCCGGCCACGAGGCGTTCACGGCGATGCGCGCCCGCGGCGCGAAGGTCACCGACATCGCGGTGATCGTCGTCGCGGCCGACGATGGCGTGAAGCCCCAGACCCAGGAGGCCGTCGACCACGCCAAGGATGCCGGCGTGCCGATGCTCGTCGCGGTCAACAAGATCGACAAGGAGGGCGCCGACCCCGCGCGGGTCCGCACCGAGATGACCGGCCTCGGGCTCCAGCCGGTGGAGTGGGGCGGCGAGATCGAATTCGTCGACGTGTCCGCACGGACCCACGACGGTCTCGACAACCTGCTCGACACGATCGACGCGATGGCCGAGCTCGAGGAGCTCCGCGCCAACCCCGAGGCGTCGGCGTCGGGCACGGTGATCGAGTCCAAGCTCGACCCCGGCCGCGGGCCGGTGGTGACGATCCTGATCATGCGCGGCACGCTCGAGGTCGGCGACGCCCTCGTGGCCGGCGCCCACTGGGGCCGCGTCCGCGCGATGCACGATTTCCTCGGCAACCGCGTCACCGCGGCCTCGCCCGGCGAGCCGGTCGAGGTGCTCGGCTTCGACGGAGTTCCCGAGGCAGGCGAGCGCGTGCGGGTGGTCGAGCACGAGCGGCGTGCCCGGCAGCTCGCCGGCGAGCGGGCGACCCGTCTCAAGGCCGAGTCGCTGGCCCGCGTCGGCAGCGGCAAGCGGGTCTCGCTGGAGAACATCTTCGGCTCCGATCTCCAGGAGCTCAACCTGGTCCTCAAGTCCGATGTCGCGGGCTCGCTCGAGGCGATCGAGGACGAGATCGCCAAGCTCCCGCAGGACGAGGTCTCGGTCAACGTCATCCGGCGAGCGGTCGGCGCCGTCACCGAGTCCGACGTGATGCTCGCCGCAGCGTCCGACGCGGTCATCCTCGCCTTCAACGTCCGACCGGTCGGCGACGCCCGGGCGGTGGCCGAGCGCGAGGGCGTCGAGATCCGCCATTACTCGGTGATCTACCGGGCGATCGAGGAGCTGCGCAGCGCGATGCAGGGCATGCTCGCTCCGGAGGAGGTCGAGGAGGCCCTCGGCTCGGCCGAGGTCCGTCAGACCTTCCGCGCCTCGCGCGTCGGCACGATCGCCGGCTCCCATGTCACCGAGGGCAAGATCACCCGCGGGGCGAAGGTCCGCCTCGTGCGCGACGGCACGGTCATCTACGACGGCGAGGTCGCCTCGCTGCGTCGCTTCAACGACGACGCCCGCGAGGTCGCCTCCGGGTTCGACTGCGGCATCGTCCTCCGGGACTACGCAGACGTGAAGGACGGCGACGTGATCGAGGCCTACGCCACCCGCCAGGTCGAGCGCGAGCTCGCCTGAGTCGCTCCCGCCGCTGAGTGGCTCCGCACCGCACGCCCGAGGACAGCGGCTTCGTCGCCGTGATCGTCGTCGACCTGCACTTTCCGGATGCCGAGAGCCTGAAGGCCAAACGCCGGGAGCTGTCCTCGATCAAGGCCCAGATGCGCACCCGCCTGGGGATCTCCGTGGCGGAGGTCGCCTTTCACGACCTCTGGCAGCGGGCGCGGCTTGCGGCGGCGCTCACCGCCGGATCGATGTCCGGGCTCGAGTCCGCGGCCGACGGAGTGGAGCGCTGGCTGCTCGCCCGCTGGCCGGAGCAGGTGTCGCTGCGACGGGGCGTCGCCTCGGTGGAGGAGCTGCTCTGATGGCCCGCTGTGTGATGGCCCTCACGTACCCCAGATCCGCTTTATACGTGAGGCTAGGATGAGCGGCGGCCGCATGCGGCGAGTGGATGAAGCCGTTCGCGCCGTGCTCTCTGGCGCGATCGCCTCCGACCTGAAGGACCCCCGTGTGGGCTTTGTGACCGTGACCGATGTGAAGACCAGCCCCGACCTGCGCCATGCCCGCGTCTACGTGAGCGTGCTCGGCGATGAGGCCGCCCGCGAGGCGTCGCTCGACGGCCTGCGCTCCGCGCACGGCTTCCTCCAACGCGTGATCGGCTCCGAGCTGACGCTCAAGCACACGCCGACGCTCACCTTCCATTTCGACGACTCCGTCGATCACGGCATGCGGATCGGCGAGCTGATCAAGGAGACCGGCGATGAGTGACGACACGGCGCCGGTCCTCGAGGAGCTCCGCGCCGCCGAGAAACTCGTCGTGATCACCCACGAGCATCCCGACGGCGATGCGCTCGGGTCGCTCGTGGCGATGCAGCAGATCCTCGCCGGGCTCGGCAAGGACTCGGTCATGTTCGTGGCCGAGGGCGAGTTCCCGCTGCCCTACGAGTACCGGTTCCTCCCTCTGGAGGGTCTCGTGACCGAGCCGCCGGCCGACCTCGACGAGCGGACGATCGTGTTCCTCGACTGCGGCAACCTGGAGCGCAATCCGGCCGAGGCCTTCCAGCGCCCCGGCGCCCACATCCTGAACGTCGACCACCATCACGACAACACCCGGTTCGGCACCGTCAACCTCGTCCGATTCTGATGCCTCGTGCACGGCGGAGATCGTGTGGGAGCTGATGCACGGGCTCGACGTGACCCCGTCGATCACGATCGCCGAGGCGCTGTACGTCGGTCTGATCACCGACACCGGCCGGTTCATGTACGGCAACACCGGCGCGGCCGCCCATCGGATGGCGGCCGAGCTGATCGAGGCCGGAATCGACGTCCACGCCATCTACCGCCGCGTCTACGAGGGCGTCCCGTACGGGAAGCTCGCGCTGCTCGCCCGGGGCCTGGGCAAGATCGAGCGCTACGACGAGGGAAAGCTGACGGTGACCGCGCTGTCGACCGAGGACTTCATGGAGTCGGGCGCCGAGGAGAGCTACACCGAGGGCGTCGTCGACCACCTCCGCGCGCTCCAGGGGACCGCGGTCGCCGCGCTCGTTCGCGATCGCGTCGGCGAGCGCGACGGCGACGGCGCCCGGCTGCGCAAGGTCTCGCTCCGCGCGAGTGACGAGCGGATCGACGTCTCGGCGATCGCCCGCGCGCAGGGGGGAGGCGGCCACCGCCAGGCGGCCGGCTTCACGACCGCGCTCGAGTGGCCCGAGCTGGTGCAGTTCCTGCGCGGCGAGGTCGCCCGCCAGCTGGCGTGACGGCGTCCGGAGTCATCCTCTACGACAAGCCTGCCGGGGTCACCTCGCACGACGTCGTCGCCGGGGCGCGACGGCGTCTCGGCCGGGGGGTGAAGGTCGGCCACGCCGGAACGCTCGACCCGTTCGCCACCGGAGTGCTGCTCGTACTCGTCGGCCGGGCGACTCGAACCCAACGGTTCCTGATGGCACTGCCGAAGACCTACGAGGTCGTGGCCCGGTTCGGCGCGGTGTCGAGCACCGGGGACCCCGACGGGGAGATCACAGAGACGGGGCACGTGCCGGACGGGGACCTGCCGCTGCCCGACCGGCGCGCTGATGCAGCGTCCGCCGGCCTACTCGGCGGTGAAGGTCGCGGGACGCCGGGCATATGCGCTGGCCCGGGCCGGCGAGAAGGTGGAGCTCGCCGCACGGCCGGTGCGGGTCGACGAGTTCCGTGAGCTGTGGCGGGACGGGCCGCGGCGCGGGTTCGTGGTGCGGTGCTCGTCGGGGACCTACATCCGCTCGCTGATCGCCGACCTCGGCGATGCGCACTGCGAGGCGCTCCGGCGGACGGCGATCGGCCCGTTCGCGATCGCCGATGCCGACCCGGAGCGCCTGATCCCGCTCGGGGAGGCGCTCGGCTTCCTGCCGTCGGTGCAGCTCGGGCCGGAGGACGCGGAGCGGGCCGCGCATGGGGTCGCGGTGGGTGGCGCGGCGGCGGACGGCCCGGTCCGGCTCCTGGACCCCGACGGTGACCTGATCGCGATCGCCGAGCCGGCCGGCGAGATGCTGAAGCCGATCGTGGGCTTCCGGGGCTGAGCGAGTAACAAGTCTGTGCCGACCCGTCCCAACGCGCCGGAGCGGTGGTTTCCTCGGGTGCGTGTCCGATAAGCGTCGCCATGCGGGGCAAATCGAACACGCAATCGCCGCGATCGCCGCCCGGCAAAACGGAAACGTGACGCGCGACCAGCTTCTCACGCTCGGTCTCTCGAAGTCCGGGGTCGACCGTCGAGTGCGGCAAGGGCTGCTTCACCCCTACCCCCGCGGGGTCTACGCCGTCGGCCGCCCCGCCCGCACCGACCTCGAACGCGCGGCGGCCGTCGTGCTCGCCTGCGGTCCGCACGCGCTGCTCTCGCACGCCTCCGCGCCCGCCCTGTGGGAGCTCGCGCCCTGGCCCGACCATCCGGAGGTCACGACCAGAAGCGGCCGCAACCCCCACGGTGTCACGACCCACCGCGCGAGAACCCTGACGCCGCGAGACGGCCGGCGGCGCCACGGATCGCCGTCACCAGCCCCGCCCGCACGCTGCTCGACGTCGCCCCGCGTCTCACCGCTGCCCAGCTCACGCCGGACCGTCAACGAGGCGCTCCGCCGCAAGCTGCTCGGCCGTCGCGACCTCCGTGGGATCCTCGCCTGCGCCGGCCGTCACCCCGGCGCCGCGCGCCTCGCACCCCACGCCGCGACCGACGCCAACCCCACGGCCTCCCGGCTCGAGGACGACTTCCTGGCCTTCTGCGCCACCCACGACCTTCCCGAACCGATCGTCAACCACCTCCTCCCCGATGGCCGCGAGAGGGACGTCTACTTCCCGCAGGAGCGCGTGATCGTCGAGATCGACGGCTGGGACTTCCACCGCGAGCGCGACGCCTTCGAGCGGGACCGCCACAAGGACGTCATCGCCCTCGCCGCGGGCATCGTCACGGTCCGCCTCGACCTCCCGCCGGATGGCGCACGAGCCCAGCGAGGAGGCCGCCCGTCTCAGAGCGATCCTCGCCGCCCGCAGGCGCCGGGCCGCCTGACGCGGAACGCAACAACTACTCTCCCGGCCCATGCGCGTCACCTCCCTCGAGGACGCCGAGCCTGGGCCCCGGCGGATCGCGGTCGGCGAGTTCGACGGCGTCCACCTCGGCCACCGCGAGGTGATCGACGGCAACGACACGGTGCTCACGTTCGAGCCCCATCCGCTGCGGATCGTGCGGCCCGAGGCGGCGCCGAAGCTCCTCACCAGCCTCGACGTCAAGGCCGAGCTGATCGCCGAGCTCGGCGTCGAGGAGCTCGTCCTGATCCCGTTCGACGAGCGCTTCGCGGCGCAGACGCCCGCAGGAGTTCATCGACGAGGTCCTCGTCTCCCGGCTCGGGGCGACGAGCGTGTCGGTCGGGGAGAACTTCCGCTTCGGCCACGGCGCAGCCGGCGACCCCGAGATGCTCGCCGCCGATCCCCGCTTCGCCACCACGATCGTCGCCGCTCGTCGAGCTGGACGGAGAGATCGTCTCCTCGAGCCACATCCGTGGTCTCGTCCTCGCCGGCGACGTCGAGGAGGCGGCCAGGCTGCTCGGGCGCCCGTTCCAGGTCCGGGGCGAGGTCGTCTCCGGTGACCGGCGCGGGCGCGAGCTCGGCTTCCCGACCGCCAACATCGTTCCCGACGAGGAGCTCGTGTGCCCCGGCCACGGCGTGTACGCCGCCCGTGCCAACGGCGTGTGCGCGGCGGTCAACGTCGGCGTCCGACCGACGTTCGGCACCGGCCGCGCGGTGCTGATCGAGGCCTACCTGCTCGACACCGACGAGGATCTCTACGGCCGCGAGCTGAAGATCGACTTCCTCCGCCGGCTGCGCGGCGAGCGGCGCTTCGCGTCCGTCGATGCACTGATCGAGCAGATGCACGAGGATGTGCGCCACACGAGAGCGCTGTGCGCTGAATGATGAGTCACGCCGGGAGGAAGAGATGAGGAGATTCCCGATCGCCGCCGCGGCGATTGCCGCCGCCGTGGGCCTGTCCGCATGCGGGTCGTTCGACTCCGCCGGCATCCGGCGAGAACCTGATCAAGGACTACGTGCAAGAAAGTACGGCGGCAACCGGGTGGCGATCAAGTCGGTGAAGCTGCCCGTCCGGGGTCAAGCAGCAGACCGGCGGCTCCTACGACTGCCAGGTCACGCTCCACGTCAACGCCGACAACACCGAACAGCAGCGGCACGATCACGATCCACATGGTCTCCGGCAACAAGGTCGAGATCTTCGGCCAGCAGGACCTCCACCTCCGTGAGCGCAGGGCCGCCCGCGGCGTCCCTGCTACTCTGAGCCGCCGCATGACGCTGACCAGCGAACGCAAGCAGGAGCTCATCGACCGCTTCGGCGACGGGCCCGGCGACACCGGGCAAGACCGAGGTCCAGGTGGCGATGCTCACCGAGCGGATCAACGAGCTCACCGACCATCTGCGCACCCACCGCAAGGACCACCACTCGCGCCGTGGGCTGCTGATGCTCGTCGGCCGCCGCCGGCGGTTCCTCAACTACCTGCAGCGCTCGGACCTCGAGCGCTACCGGTCGCTGATCCGCGAGCTCGGCCTGCGCCGGTGAGCGACGCCCCCGCGGCGATCCGTCGCCGCCGGGCACCCCGGCGCCGGAGTTCACGCTGCGCCGCGAGGACGGCAGCGAGTTCACGCGCGCCGACCTGCTGGCCACCGCACGGTGCTCGTGTTCTATCCGTTCGCGTTCAGCCCGGTGTGCACCGACCAGCTGAGCCTCTACAACGAGCTGCTCGACGACTTCGCCGCGCACGGCGCGGACCTGTACGGCGTCTCGTGCGACGCCGGGCCGTCGCCAGACCGCGTTCCGCGAGCAGCTCGGCGTGCGAGATCGAGCAGCTGTCGGACTTCGAGCCCAAGGGCGCCACCTGCCGCGCCTTCGGCGTCCTGCACCCCGGCGGCTTCCCGCAGCGGGCGCTCGTGCTGATCGAGCCCGACGGGGTCGTCTCAGTGGAGCTACCAGGCGCCGACCCCGGGGGACCTCCCGGGCGCCAACCTGATCTTCGACGCGCTCGCCGTATAGAGCCGGTGTCCGCCGGGATCGTGCCGCGGTGACCGACCTCGGCTCGGCGCCCGTCCCGCCGGTCGCTGCCGAGGACCACCTCCGCGAAGGTCCGGGCCGGGAGCCGCTGATCGTCTACGCCGACTACGAGTGCCCGTTCTGCGCCGAGCTCGCAGCGCGGCTCGCCGCGACGCGGCACGGTCGCCACGTGTCCCGCCACTTCCCGGTCCGCTCGAGCCACCCCCGGGCGTGGGCGGCGGCCTGCGCGGCCGAGGCAGCCGGCGCTGCAGGGCCACTTCTGGGAGATGCACGACCTGCTGTTCGCCGATCAGGCGCGGCTCGAGGATCCGCACCTGTGGCGGCGCGCCGAGCGGCTCGGGCTCGACGTCGAGCGCTTCGACGCCGACCGCCGCGGGCCGAGGTCGAGGGCCGGGTGCAGGCCGATTTCCTCGGCGGCGTGAGGGCCGGCGTCGTCACCACGCCGACGGTGTTCGACGGCGCGGACATGCGGGCCGGGCGCGCCGCGCTGGAGCGGTGAGCTCAGCAGGCCGATCCCGGTTTCACGGTCCGAGCGGCCGCGCTGACGCTACTATCACCCCGTTCGGAACAAAGAGATAACGAGAAGCACTTCGCCGACCGAAGGGCGAAGCGGAAGGGAATTGAATATGTCTGACGCCGTCAGCGCGTGTCCGTCGAGGTCGCGGGAACCGAGATCTCGTTCGAGACCGGCAAGCTGGCCAAGCAGGCCTCCGGCGCCGTCGTCGTCCGTAGCGGGCGACACCATGGTGCTCTGCACCGCCACCGCGGGGAATCTCCGCGATGTTGACTTCCTGCCCCTCACGGTGGACGTCGAGGAGCGGATGTATGCCGCGGGCAAGATCCCCGGCTCGTTCTTCAAGCGCGAGGGCCGCGCCGGCGAGAAGGCGACGCTCACCGCGCGCCTGATCGACCGTCCGATCCGGCCGCTGTTCCCCAAGGGGTGGCGGTACGAGACGCAGCTCGTCGCGCTGCCGATGTCGGTCGACCACGAGCACCCGTACGACATCCTGGCCATGAACGGCGCCTCCGCGGCGCTGATGATCTCGCCGGTGCCGTTGCCCGATGCCGGTCGGCGCGGTGCGCATCGGCAAGATCGAGGGCAACTTCGTCGTCAACCCGCCGGAGGAGGACCTGCTCGAGGGCACCGATCTCGATCTGATCGTCGCCGGCTCCGAGGAGGCGATCCTGATGGTCGAGGCCGGGGCCAACGAGATCCCCGAGGCCGAGATCCTCGATGCGCTCGACATCGCCCACGACGCGATCAAGCAGATCTGCGCCGCCCAGCGCGAGCTGGCCGAGAAGGCCGGCAAGCCGAAGCTCGAGGTCGAGGTCCCGCAGGCCGATCCGAGCTCTGTCGAGCAGATCAAGGCGCTCGCACGGCGAGGCGCTCGACGCACGCCACCCAGGTCGAGGACAAGCTCGAGCGCCAGGACGCCACCAAGGCCGTCGAGGAGCCGATCCTCGACCAGTACTCCGGCGACCCCGAGGCCGAGACCTACGCCGAGTACCGCCAGCGCGCCCAGCTTGCGTTCGACACGCTCGAGAAGACGATCATCCGCGAGCGGATCGCCGTGGACAAGAAGCGTCCCGACGGCCGCGGCACCGAGGAGATCCGTCCGATCTCGATCGAGGTCGGCATCTCGCCGCGCACCCACGGCTCGGCGCTGTTCACCCGCGGCCAGACGCAGGCGCTTCAGCGTCGTCGCGCTCGGCACCACGCGGGAGGAGATGCGGCTCGACACGCTCGGGCTGGAGACCGCCAAGCGCTACTTCCACCACTACAACTTCCCGCCGTTCTGCGTCGGGGAGGCCGGGTTCATGCGCGGTCCCAAGCGCCGTGACATCGGCCACGGCGCGCTCGCCGAGCGGGCGCTCGTGCCGATGATCCCCACCCAGGAGGACTTCCCGTACACGATCCGCGTCGTGTCGGACATCCTCGAGTCCAACGGCTCGTCCTCGATGGCCAGCGTGTGCGGCTCGTCGCTGTCGCTGATGGACGCCGGCGTGCCGCTGAAGCGGCCGGTGGCCGGCATCGCCATGGGCCTGATCAAGGAGGGTGACGACTACGTCATCCTCACCGACATCGCCGGCGTCGAGGATCACCTCGGCGACATGGACTTCAAGGTCGCCGGCACCGAGCAGGGCATCACCGCCCTGCAGATGGACATCAAGATCACGGGCGTGACGTTCGAGATCATGCGCGACGCCCTGGCCCAGGCCAAGGTCGCCCGCGAGTTCATCCTCGGCGAGATGCACAAGGTGATCGACGCGCCGCGCGGCGAGCTGTCGCGCTACGCGCCGGGCATCTCCACGGTGAAGATCGATCCCGGAGAAGATCGGCCTGCTGATCGGCAAGGGCGGCGAGACGATCCGCGCGCTCCAGGAGGAGTTCGACTCCCAGATCGACGTCAACGACGAGGGTCAGGTCCTCGTCTACGCCTCCAACCGCGAGCTCGGCGACGGGCTCGTGGAGCGGATCCGCTCGATGACCAAGGAGGTCGAGGTCGGCGACGAGTTCGCCGGCAAGGTCGTCAAGACGACGACGTTCGGCGCCTTCGTCGAGCTCGCCAAGGGCACCGACGGCCTGCTGCACATCTCCAACGTCGCCCCCGGCCGACGGATCGACACCGTCGAGGAGGTCCTCAACAAGGGCGACGAGATCGCCGTGCGGGTGGTCGAGGTCGACCGCGAGCGCGGCCGGATCGGCCTGCGCCTGGCCGACGACCCGGAGGTCGCGGGCAAGACCGTCGAGGAGCTCGCCTCGGTCGGCTCCGGCGACGGCGGCCGTGGTGGCCGCGACCGAGCGTGACCGCGGTGGACGCGGCGGCCGGGACCGCGGACCGCGGCCGCACGCGGCGGCCGGGACCGCGACCGTGACCGCGGCGACGACCGTGGCGGCGACGCACGCGTGCGGGATCGCGATCCCGAGCGCTCGTCGCGGTAGCGCCGCGTTGGTGGCTCTCGAGCACCAGCTGACCACGCTGCCGAGCGGCGTGCGGGTCGTGACGGAGGCGATGCCCTCCGTCCGCTCCGTGTCGCTCGGCTTCTGGGTCGGCACGGGCTCGCGCGGGGAGACGCGACGCGCAGGCCGGCCTCAGCCACCTGCTCGAGCACCTGCTGTTCAAGGGCACGGCGCGCTACGAGTCGCTCCAGATCGACCAGATCTTCGACGCGATGGGAGCCGAGCTCAATGCCGGCACCGGCAAGGAGACGACCTCGGTGTACGCCCGGGTGATCGACGAGCACGTGCCCGAGGCGCTCGACGTGATGGCCGACATGGTGTTCCGGCCCGCGCTTCACCGACATCGACTCCGAGCGCGCGGTGATCCTCGAGGAGATCGCGATGTACGAGGACGATCCCCAGGAGAAGGTCTTCGACGTCCTCGGCGAGGCGGTGTTCGGCGAGCACCCGCTCGGCCGGGCGATCATCGGCCGCGCCGAGGTCGTCGCCGAGACCCCGGCGAGCCGAGATCGCCGCCTTCCATCGACGCCCGGTACGCGCCGGAGAACGTCGTCATCGCCGCCGCCGGCGCGGTCGACCACGACGCGTTCGTGGCCCTGGTCGCCGAGCGGCTCGGCGAGCTGCCGTCCGGGCCCGGCGCCCGGCGTTCGCGCCGGCGCCCGCGCGACCCGGAGCCGAGTCGGCGGTTCGAGCGCAAGGACACCGAGCAGTACCACCTGCCCTCGGCGGCACCGGCGCTCTCGCGCCACGACGAGCGGCGGTTCGCGCTGCGCGTGCTCGACACGATCTTCGGCGGCACCTCGTCCTCCCGGCTGTTCCAGGAGGTGCGCGAGAAGCGGGGCCTGGCCTATGCGGTCTACTCGTTCACCGGCGCCTACCAGGACACCGGCCAGGTCGGCCTGTACGTCGGCACGCGGACCGACAACCTGGCGCGAGGCGACCGCGATCGTCGCCTGCCGAGCTCGAGCGCCTGCGCGAGCGAGCCGGCCACCCCCGAGGAGCTGACCCGCGCCAAGGAGAACCTCAAGGGCCGGATCGTGCTGGCGCTCGAGTCGACCGGCGCGCGGATGAACCGCCTCGGGCTCGGAGGTGCTGGCCGGGGCGCCGCTGCTCTCGCTCGACGAGGTCACCGCGCGGATCGACGCGGTGACCCTCGACGACCTGCAGGCGCTGGCCGTCGAGCTGTGGGACCCGGCGCGGCTCTCGGCGGCCGGGATCGGCCCCGAGCAGGAGGCCTTCGATGAGGCGCTGGCCGAGCTCGACGCCGACCGCTGCGAGGCGCGACGCGATGATCCGCGTCGCCGTCGCCGGCGCCGCCGGCCGGATGGGGGCGACGGTCTGCCGCGCGGTCGAGGGCGCCGAGGACATGACGCTCACCGGGCGGGCTGACCCCGCGCTCGGACACGACCCTCGCCGACGTGCTCGGCGACGCCGACGTGCTCGTCGACTTCACGGTGCCCGACACCGCGGTCGACAACGCCAAGCGCCGCGATCGCAGCCGGCGTCCATGTCGTGATCGGAACGACCGGGTTCGACCTCGACGAGCTGCGCGGACTCGACGGGCGCGAACGTCTTCGTGGCGCCGAACTTCGCCATCGGCGCGGTGCTGATGATGCAGTTCGCCGTCCGAGGCGGCCCGGCACATGGCCAAGGCCGAGATCATCGAGCTCCACCACGACCGCAAGCTCGACCGCCCGAGCGGCACCGCCGCGCGGACGGCGGCGCTGATGGGCCCGGGATCCGGCGGTGCCGATCCACTCCGTCCGCCTGCCCGGGCTGGTCGCCCACCAGGAGGTCATCCTCGGCGACGTCGGCCAGACGCTGACGATCCGCCACGACTCGATCGACCGCGAGTCGTTCATGCCCGGGGTGCTGCTGGCGGTCCGCGGCGTCGGCGCGCTGACCGAGTCACCGGTCGTCGGGCTCGAGCACCTCCTGTAGCCGGCCGCCGGGCGCGGGCGGCTAGGTGGCCACGGCGGGCAGCCCGACCCCGATCACCTTCAGCCGCCGCGAGAGCGCGGTGAACGCGAACTCGTTCATCGTCTGGCTGTCGTAACCGAGGTACTCGTACTCGTCGCCGAGCTGGTAGCCACGCGGGACGAGCACGCCGGCGGCGGCGGGCAGCGTGCTGGACGAGCGTCTCCTGGATCCGGGCGGCGAGCTCCGGGTCGCGCGCCTTCTGCTGCAGGAACCAGGTGCCGTAGGCGACGTGCCGGTGCTCGTCGCGGGAGATGAGCTTGAAGGCCTCGAGGTGACCGGGCAGGATCGAGCGGCGCTCCAGGTTGTCGGTCTGGAAGTACTGCCCGGTGAGGGCGAGCGTGCCCTCGATGACCATGTGGTAGAGCGTCACGAACTCGACCTTGGCTCCGATGTCCGCGGGGTCGGCGAGCAGCGCCGCGTGGGCGTCGACGAGCGTAACCGTCGAACAGCGTGAAGTAGTCCGCGGTGAGGTCCTCGCGGGCCTCCGTCGAGCCGGTCCTCGAAGGATCTCCGTCGAGTCCGAAGACCTCCTCGTAGAGGCGGTTGAAATGCTGGGCGTGGCGGGCCTCGTCGACCTGCTGGGTGATGCAGGAAGGCCTCCTCGTGCTTGTCCTCGGCGGCCAGCACGAGGCCGGAGAACTGGTTGGCCACGCGCTCCTCGCCGACGAAGAACGCCGGCCATGCCCCAGAGTCATCTCGTCGCGCACCTCGGCCGGGCAGGGACTCCCAGTCCGCCCGGTCCCGAGTCAGGTCGATCTCGTGCGAGGACCCAGTTCTGGCGCTCCCACAGCCGGTAGAGCGCCAGCGGCTCCATCAGCTTGACCTCCGGCAGCTTGGTCTCGTCGCTGATCGTGGCGACGTCGCCCTGAACGGTCAGATCGAGCAAGCTGCTACATGACGCCTCCTCACACGCTCTCGTCGGCGGGCTCGTAACGCCGAGTCGTATCGGCCCCCGAGCGCGAACGTACCGCCTGCGCCGACCGCGACGCCGATCACCGCGCCCACCGTGCGCCTGGACGATCACCGGCGTACCAGTCGGCGACCTGCCCGCGGAGACCTCGGGGTGCTCGAGCCACCAGTTGGCCAGCGACTCGCCGGCCCCGACGATCGCGTGGGCCGCGGTCTCGGTGGCCCCGCGGGAGCTCGGCGCCGGAGCGCGTCGCCGGCCCCGTCGCGACGAGCCGCTGCACCGCGTCGACGATCTGCGCCCGCAGCTGCCGGCGACCTCCTCGGCGACCGGCCGGCTGGCGTTCGCCTCTCGCCACAGCACGCGCCAGCCGTCGCGGTGCTCCTCGACGAAGCGCAGGAACTCCTCCACGCGGGTGCGCATCGACACCGGCGTCGCGTCCTCGTCGCCGAACACCTGCTCGAGCCGCTCGATCAGCTCGGTCGCCGGTCGCGGTCGATGTAGGCGACGTACAGCCCCTCCTTGGAGCCGAAGTACGCGTAGAGCATCGGCTTGGAGACGCCGGCCGCGGCGGCGATCTCGTCCATCGAGGCGGCGTGGTAGCCGTCGCTGGCGAAGCGCTGCCCGGCGACGTCGAGGATCAGCTGCTCGCGCTCGGCCCGCGGCATCCCGCGGGTGCCGGCCGGGCGCCGCGCGTGTAGAAGACCGCTGTGAGAGGGTAGGCGCGTGAGGACAAGCTGTTATAAATCCTACTCGCGGCGGATATTACCCGTCAGTAGCGAGGAGGAGAGGCACCGACAATGCCGGAGCGAGGCGCACCCCCGAACGTCCACCCGGTCCAGAAGCGGGTCCTGAAGTCTGCTGTCCGCGCTTCAGCTCGCCGCTGCTGGTCGATGACTACCTCGAGCTGATCAACCCGCTGTGGTCCACGCGCGAGCTAAGGGGAAGATCGAGGAGATCCGGCCCGAGACCGAGGACGCCGCGACCGTGCTGATCAAGCCGGGATACCGCTGGTCCGGCCACCGCCCGGGCCAGTACCTGCGGATCGGGCTGGACATCGAGGGCATCCGCCACTGGCGCGCGTACTCGCTGACCTCCGACCCGTGGCGGGAGGACGGCCTGATCTCGATCACGGTCAAGAACGTCGACGAGGGCAAGGTCTCGCCGTACCTCGTGCGGCGCGGCCGGCCGGGGACGATCGTCTCGCTCGGCGGCGTCGAGGGCGACTTCACGCTGCCCGACGAGCTGCCGCCGAAGCTGCTGTTCATCAGCGCCGGCAGCGGGATCACGCCGATCATGAGCATGCTGCGCCATCTCGATCACGCCGCGACATGAACGATGTCGTGCTGCTGCACTCCGCGCGGCACACCGACGACGTGATCTTCGGCGACGAGCTCCGCGAGCTGGCCGAGCGCAACGAGGGCTTCACCCTCCACGAGCAGCTGACCCGCGACAACGGGCCGGATGGGTCCCGCGGACCTCGACAAGCTATGCCCCGACTGGCGCGAGCGCGTCGACCTACATCTCCGGTCCCGGGCGACATGCTCGACGCGTTCACCGAGCACTGGGACAGCGCAGGGCGACTGCGAGCGACCTGCACATGGAGCGCTTCCAGCCCAAGCTCGGGCTCGGCGAGGGCGGAGAGGGCGAGGGCGGCACGATCAGTTCCTGAAGTCCGCTGCGAGGCCGCCTCGCGACGGCAAGAAGCCGATCCTCGTCGCCGGCGAGGACGCGGGGCTCGACCTCCCGTACGGGTGCCGGGAGGGCATCTGCCACACCTGCGTCGGCGAGCTGCGCTCCGGCCGGGTCCGAGACCTGCGCCACGGCGAGGTGTACTGGTCAGGAGGGCGAGATGATCCGCACCTGCATCAGCGCGCCCGAGGGCGAGGTCGAGATCGAGCTGTAGGCCTCGGACCGATCCAACGACAATCTGACAGAGACCACAGACAGGGAGACACATGGCAACCGCCACTCAGAACGGCCACGTCGCCGACGTCGACCGGCAGATCGACCCGCAGGAGAACCCGCTGCACCGGCTGACCGAGGAGCAGATCGAGCGATCGGCAAGGAGTTCGACGAGCTCCACGAGCAGGTCAAGGCCGACCTCGGCGACCGCGACGCCACCTACATCCGCTCGATGATCGCCTTCCAGCGCCGGCTGGCGCTGATCGGCCGCGTCGAGCTGTTCGCCTCGCGCTGGCGGCGGCCGTTTGGGCTGCTCGGCACCGCGACGCTCGGCATGGCCAAGATCCTGGAGAACATGGAGATCGGCCACAACGTGATGCACGGCCAGTGGGACTGGATGAACGACCCGGTGATCAACTCGCGGGCCTGGGACTGGGACACCGCCTCGACCGCCGAGTCCTGGCGCCACTCGCACAACTACATCCACCACACGTACACGAACATCCTCGGCAAGGACCACGATCTCGGCTACGACATCATGCGGATCGACCCGAACCAGAAGTGGCACCCGGTGTATCTGCTCCAGCCCGATCTACAACGTGCTGCTCGCCGCTGCTGTTCGAGTGGGGGGTGGCGCTGCACGACCTCGACCTCGAGGCGATCCGCGACCGGCGAGAAGAGCCAGAAGGAGCTCCTCAAGGACCTGAAGGGGATCGCCGGCAAGGCCCGGCTCCAGATCCAGAAGGACTACATCGCCTGGCCGGTGCTCAGCGGCCTGATCGTGACGCTGATCGAGTTCGCCGGTGTTCGCGCTGCGCGAGGAGGCGAGCCAGACGAGCCCGATCAGCGCCCCGTCGCACCAGGGCCAAGCCGCCTCGGCCGCAAGCTGCGGCCGGGCGGCAAGGCGGCTCTCGGCCGAGCGTGCTGCGGCAGCTCGTCGAGCGCACGCTCGTTCCGCGAGCCGTTCCGCCGCACGGTGATCGGCCAACGTGGTGGCCAACCTGATCCGCAACGTGTGGTCCTACGCGATCATCTTCTGCGGCCACTTCCCGGACCAGACGTACACGTTCACCCAGGAGGAGACCGAGGACGAGACCCGCGGCGGGCTGGTACGTGCGCCAGCTCGCTCGGCGCCGCGAACATCGACGGCGGCCCGATGTTCCACGTGATCAGCGGCAACCTCGGCTACCAGGTCGAGCACCACCTGTTTCCCGGACATGCCCTCCACCCGCTACGGCGAGATCGCGCCGAAGGTGCGCGAGATCTGCGAGCGCTACGGGCTGCCGTACAACACGGCCCGTTCCACCAGCAGCTCGGCACCGTGCAGCGGACGATCCTGCGGCTCGCGTTCCCCGGCGGCAAGCCGCGGCCGAAGCCCGGGCCCTACCACGGACCGCGGGTCCGCGGCAGCGGCGAGGGCGCGCGCGAGGAGGTGCGCGCGGCGGCATGAGCGGGGCCACGGGGCGTCGACCCGCCGCCGGGCGCCCTGCGATAATCGCGCGCCGATGGCCCTGAATCTCGGCGCGATCCTCACGGCGATGGTGACCCCGTTCGACGAGCGGGGTGCCGTCGACGAGGACGCGACGGCGCGGCTCGATCGACCATCTGGTCGAGCACGGCACGGACGGGCTCGTCGTGTGCGGCACGACCGGCGAGGCGGCGACGCTCGACGACGAGGAGCACCTGCGGGTGATCGAGCTCGCCGTCGAGCGAGACGCGCGGCCGCGCGCACGGTGATCGCCGGGGTCGGCTCCAACGACACCCGCCACGCGGTCGAGCTGACCGAGCGGGCGACGGCGCTCGGCCCGGACGCGCTGCTGCAGCGTCAACCCGTACTACAACCGCCCCGGCCGCCGAGGGATCGTCGCCCACTACCGCGAGGTGGTGCGGGCCACCGACCTGCCCGATCCTGCTCTACAACATCCCGCAGCGCACCGGCGAGGACATCCCCAACGAGCTGCTCGCCGAGCTCGCGCAGCTCGACCACATCGCCGGGGTCAAGCAGGCCAACGCGGCGAACCTGGCCATGATCGACGGCCTCGAGCTGTACGCCGGCGACGACGACACGCTGATCGACGTGCTCGAGCTCGGCGGAGCGGGCGGGATCCTCACCGGCAGCCACGTGTTCGGGCCCGAGATGCGCCGCCTGGTCGACGAGCCCGAGCGGCGGCGCGAGATCGACGCGTCGCTGCAAGGACACCTACCGCGACCTCAGCATCGCGCCGCGCGCCTGCACGGTCAAGGCCGCCCTGAACCTGCTCGGGCGTCGCGGTCGGCGAGCCGCGCCTGCCCTACGTCGCGCTCGACGACGCCGAGACCGCGACGATCCGCGCGCTGCTCGAGCGCCACGGCCTGCTGGCCGCCGCCCGCACCGCGTGAGCAGCTCGGCGCTCCGCGTCCTGCCGCTCGGCGGCCTGGGCGAGATCGGCAAGAACATGATGGTCGTCGAGCGCGAGGGCCGGATCGTCGTCGTCGACACCGGGCTGCGCTTCCCCACCGCCGAGATGCTCGGGATCGACCTCGTGCTGCCCGACTTCGCCTACCTGCGCGAGCGGGCCGAGGACATCGAGGCGATCGTCATCACCCACGGCCACGAGGACCACCTCGGCGCGCTGCCGTGGGTGCTGCGCGAGCTCGGCGAGCGATCTGCCGCCGGTGTACGGCGGCCCGCTGACGATGGCGATGGCCCGCTCCAAGCTCGACGAGCACCGCCTGCGCGACGTCGAGCTCCACGACGTCGACCCTGGCGAGGTGATCGACGCCGGGCCGTTCACGATCGAGCTCGTCCACATGACCCATTCGATCCCCGACTCCTGCGCGGTGGCGCTCGGAACCGACCTCGGCACGGTGCTCGTCACCGGCGACTACAAGTTCGACCAGACCCCCGTCGACGGCCCGCCGGCCGACGTCAGCCGGCTGGCCGAGCTCGGCCGCGACGGCGTGCTGCTGCTCTGCGGCGACTCCACGAACGCCGACCGTCCCGGCTTCTCGCCCTCCGAGCGGGGCGTCGGGCCCCATCTGGAGGAGGTGTTCGGCCGCGCCGACGGGCGGATCGTGGTCACGAGCTTCGCCTCGAACATCCACCGCGTGCAGCAGGTCGTCGACGCCGCCGCGGCGCTCGGGCGCAAGGTGGCGCTGGTCGGCCGCTCGATGCGCAAGAACGTCAACATCGGCCGCTCGCTCGGACACATCGAGCTCCCCGAGGGGATCCTGATCCAGCCCCAGGAGGTCGAGGACTGGCCCGACCACAAGGTGATCGTGATCTCCACCGGCTCCCAGGGCGAGCCGCTGTCGGCGCTGCGGCGGATGGCCCACAACGATCACCGGATGATCAAGCTGCGCGACGGCGACACGGTCGTCTTCTCGGCCACGCCGATCCCGGGCAACGAGCGCGCGGTCAACGAGACGATCGACCGCCTGTTCCACATCGGGTGTGACGTCATCACCCCGCGCGAGGCGCCGATCCACGCCTCCGGGCACGGCTACGCCGAGGAGCTGAAGCTGATGCTCAACCTCGTCAAGCCCCGCTACGTGCTGCCGGTCCACGGCGACCACAAGCGGATCGGGCTGCACTCCGCGCTGGCCGAGGCGGTCGGGATCGATCGGGACCGGATCTTCGCCGGTGAGAACGGGCTCCCGCTGGAGATCGACGAGCGCCGGCGCCGCGGTTCGGCGAGCCCGAGCAGGCGGGCATGATCTTCGTCGACGGCGTCGACATCGGCGATCCGGCCGACGTCGCGCTGCGCGACCGGCGGATGCTCTCGGCCGACGGCATCTTCATCGTCGTGGCCACGGTCTCCGAGCAGTCCGGCCGTCCGGTGGCCGACACCGAGGTGATCTTCCGCGGCGTGCCGTTCGTCGAGCAGGCCGACGAGCTCGTGGCCGACATCCGCGAGGAGGTCACGAAGACGCTCGAGCGGGCGGCGGCCGACGGCCTGCGCGAGATCGACCTGCTCTCGCAGGAGCTCCACGACGACCTCGGCGGCGCTCGTCTACGACCGGCTGCGCCGCCGGCCGATGGTGCTGCCGGTCGTCGTCGAGGTCTGAGCCTAGAGCGGGCGCGCCGGTTCGGCGCGCGTCGGGCTGGGTTGCGCGACACGCCGTCCGGTGGGCAGCGCGACGACGAACCGGGTGCCCCGCCGGGACGGATCGGGCTCCATCGAGACCGTCCCGCCGTGGCGTGGCGGTGACCGCTCGGACGATCGCCAGACCGAGCCCGGAGCCGCGCCCGCCGTCGCGGCCACCGCGGACGAAGCGCTCGAAGATCCGCTTGCGGATCTCAGGCGGGATCCCAGGGCCGTCGTCCTCGACGGAGAGGTACGCGATCCCGCCATCGGTCCAGCTCGCGGCGGCGATGTGCGTGCCGGGCGGGGTGTGGCGGACGGCGTTCTCCAGCAGGTTGAGCACCAGCCGGTGGAGATCGTCGCGGACGCCCGGGAACGACGGCCGTCCCGGCATCGACCGTCAGCTCGTGGCCCTCGGCCACGGGCTCGAGCTCGGCGGCGGCCTCGGTGAGCACCGCGGCCAGGTCGGTGGGGTGGAGCGTCTGCTCGCGCTTGGCGTCGGCCCGGGCCAGCAGCAGCAGGTCCCCGACCAGTCGACGCATCCGCCGCGTCGAACGCAGGGCGGCCCCGGCGGTGTCGGCCTGCTCGCCGTCGAGCTCCTCGGCGAGCAGCTCGAGGTTGGCCAGGACGCTGGTCAGCGGGCGTGCGCAGCTCGTGCGAGGCGTCGGCCACGAACTCCCGCTGACGCTCGAGCATCGGCTCGGTGTCCGAGCGCGCGGAATCGAGCGCAGCGAGCATGTCCTCGAGCGTGCGGGCGAGCTCGGCGACCTCGTCGTCGGCCTCGGGGTGGGGGAGGCGGCGGCTCGGATCGCGCGTGCGCTCCACCTCGCGGGCGGCATCGGTCAGCTCGGCGATCGGCCGGATCGCGCGCGCGGCGGTGGCCAGGCCGGCGAGCAGCGCGAGCACGGTGCCGCCGAGCACTCCCGAGCAGCAGGAAGAGCTGGACGCGGGCGAGTGTGTGGTCGATGTCGGACAGCGGACGGGCGTAGAGCACCTTGACCGTGCCGATCGGGCGTGTCGGCGCGGTGGTCGCGGACGTCGACCCGGTAGCCGAGCTCCTGGAAGGTCCCGCGTCCGGTTCGGGGGCCGGAACTTCGGCGTGGCCGGCGGCAGCGTCGCCCCGCTGACGACACCTGATCCTGGGTGCACAGCAGGCTGCCGTCGTCGTCGTAGATCCGGATCTGGGCCTGCTCGGCCGTCACGTAGTCGCTCAGGCTGACGGTGGCGTCGTTGCAGTCGAGCGCGCCGTGCTTGTAGCGCAGGGGGCGGAGTCCGACGCTCGAGCTGGTCCGCGGCCGAGCGAACCTCGTCGTTGAACTGGCTGCGGACCTGGCGGGTGGTGAGGACCCCGACGATCGCCGCGAACCCGGCGAGGATCACGAACGTCAGCGCCGCCGAGCCGCCGGCCAGCCGCCAGCGGACCGGAACCCGCCTATACGCGGAGAACGTAGCCCGCGCCGCGGATCGTGTGAAGGAGCCGAGGCTCGCCATTGGCTTCCAGCTTTCGTCGGAGGTTCGAGACGAACACCTCGATCGTGTTCGTCGTCGAGAACGGGTCGTATCCCCAGACCTCGTCGAGCAGCCGCTGGCGGGAGACGACGATCCGCTCGTTGCGCATCAGGTACTCGAGCAGCTCGAACTCGCGCTGGGTGAGCTCGACCGGCCGCTCCGAGCGGTTCACCTCGTGGGTGTCGGGGTTGAGCGTGAGGTCGCCGACCGCCAGGGCGGCCTGGCCGCGGGGCGGACGGCGTCGCAGCAGCGCGCGCAGCCGGGCGAGCAGCTCCTGGCGCTCGAACGGCTTCACCAGGTAGTCGTCGGCCCCGGAGTCGAGGCCCTCGACGCGCGACTCGACCGCGTCGCGGGCGGTGAGCACCAGGATCGGGACGTCGTCGCTCTCGCGGATCGTCCGCGCCACATCGATCCCGTCCATCCCGGGCAGCCCGAGGTCGAGGATCACGAGGTCGGGCAGGAAGCCGTGGGCGAGATCGAGCGCGCTGACGCCGTCGCCGGCGATCTTCACGTCGTAGCCCTCCATCCGCAGCGAGCGCTGGAGGACCTGGGCGATCGCCTCGTCGTCCTCGACGACGAGCACCCGCGGGGATCTCTCGATAGTCGTGTCATCGTGCGCCGAATGGTACGGCGAGCAGGGGAAATCCGGGAGTTTCTTTAGGCGCCGTTAGTGCCCCGCTCGCGGGGCGGCAGGAGGGGGCAACCGGCGTCGAAGCCATAGAGCCGGAGATGGCTGCCGCTACCCGCAAGAAGAGTCCCGCCAAGGGCACGCGCAAACGCGCGGCGCCGAAGAGGCGGCGCGCGGCGGCCAAGGCGCCGTCGCACAGCGCCGCCTCGCGCGTGCGCGCCGGTCGCTCGCTCGGGCTGGCGGCCGAGGCTCACGTCCCCCTCGAGCTCGAGGCCCACCACCTCGACATCATCGGCCTCGCCCTGATCGCGGCCGGCATCTTCCTCGCCGGGGTCGCCTACCTGCACTGGTCCGGCGGCGCGCTCGGCGGTGGGGCGATCCGGGCCGCGAAGTTCCTGTTCGGGGCGCTCGGCAACGTCGTTCCCGCCGCGCTGGTCGACCGGCGGCGCGCTGATCCTCGCCCGGGAGCTGCGGCCGCCCGGCCGGCCGCTGCGGACCGGCGGTCTGTGCCTGCTCTGCGCGCTCGCGCTGCGCTTCGCCGGCGGAACGCTCGGGATCGGCCCGGGCCCGGCTCCCGTCGGGCCAGTTCTGGCACTCCGCGGCGTTCGAGACCCGCGGCGGCGTCCTCGGCCAGGGTGAGCTGTGGGTGGCCTCGCACCTGCTCTCGAACGCCGGGGCGGACATCCTCGCCGTGTTCCTGCTCCTCGCCGGGCTGATCCTGGTCTCCGGCGCGACGCTCGCCGGCGTCATCCGCGCCACCGGCGCGGGCGTCGCCGGCAGCGGGCGCGCGCTGCGCCGGTCGGCGCCGAGCGCGACGCCGACCGCCCGCCGCCCGGCGCCGGCCACCGCGGCCGCCCGGACACCGTGGGCCGCTCGGCGGCCGATCCGTACGGCGACGAGGACCCGCTCTCGGTGCCCGATCCCGACACCGCCGAGCTGGTCGTCCGCGCCACCCACGTCGAGGCCCCGCCGACGGACGAGATCCCGCAACTCGACGACGAGGACGAGATTCCCGAGCCGGCCGGCGAGGAACAGCTCGAGCTCGACGACGACCACGCCTACGGCCCCGGCGGGCCCGGTCGGCGACGAGGACCTCACGCCACAGGGCCGCTACCGCGCGAGTGTCACCGACGACCCCGACTTCGTCTGGCGGGTCCCGAGCTGCCCGCTTCCTCACCCGCTCCACCGGCGAGGCCGCCAAGCCCGACACCGAGGGGCAGGAGCAGGTCGCCGCCTCGCTCGTCGAGGCGCTCGCCCACCACGGGATCGAGGCCAAGATCGTCGCGCGGGTGACGCGGGCCCCACATCACCCGCTACGAGCTCCGTCTCGCCCCGGGAACGAAGATGTCGCGGGTCGCCAACCTCAAGGACGACCTCGCCTATGCGCTCGCCGCCACCGACGTCCGGATCCTGGCCCCGATCCCGGGCAAGCAGGCCGTCGGCGTCGAGGTTCCCAATGCGCGACGGCGGATCGTCCACCTCGGCGACATCTTCCAGGAGCCGCCGGCCGGACTGGTCGCCGCTCACGGTGTGGCTCGGCAAGGACGTCGCCGGCCGGGCGATCGGCGCCGACCTGGCCAAGATGCCGCACCTGCTCGTCGCCGGCACGACCGGCGCCGGCAAGTCGGCCTGCGTCAACGCGATGCTCTCCTCGATCCTGCTGCGGGCCGACCCGCACGAGGTCAAGCTCGTGCTCGTCGACCCCAAGCAGGTGGAGCTCAACCACTACGACTCGATCCCGCACCTGCTCACGCCGGTGATCACCAGCCCGCGGATGGCGGCGAACGCGCTGCAGAACCTCGTCAAGGTGATGGAGGATCGCTACGGCGAGATGTCACTCGCGCGCACCCGCAACCTGCCGGAGCTCAACCGCGCCCGGGAGGCGCGGGGCGAGCCGCCGCTGCCGTACATCCTGTGCGTGATCGACGAGCTCGCCGACCTGATGATGGTCGCGCCGGCCGACGTCGAGGACTCGATCATCCGCCTGGCCCAGAAGGCCCGGGCCGTCGGCATGCACCTGGTGCTCGCCACCCAGTCGCCGCGGGTCGACGGTGATCACCGGCCTGATCAAGGCCAACGTCCCCTCGCGGATCGCGTTCGCCGTCTCCTCGCAGACCGACTCGCGGGTGATCCTCGACCAGAACGGCGCCGAGTCGCTGCATCGGCATGGGGGACATGCTGTTCTCGCCGGTCGGCTCCAGCCGGCTCCAGCGGATCCAGGGTGCCTACATCGACGAGGAGCAGATCCTGGAGCTCACCGACGCCTGGCGCAAGCAGGGCGAACCCGAGTTCCGCGAGGAGCTGCTGGAGGAGGCACGCCTCCGAGGAGGAGACATCCGGCGGCCGACGACGCCGAGTTCCATCCGCGACGAGGACCCGCTGCTCGAGGAGGCGATCGGCCTCGTGGCCCAGATGGGAACGGCCTCCACCTCGATGCTCCAGCGCCGGCTGCGGCTCGGCTACACCCGCGCCGGGCGGCTGATCGACATGCTCGAGCGACGCGGCATGATCTCCGGCTACGAGGGCTCCAAGCCGCGCCAGGTCCTCATCACCGAGGCCGACGTCCCGCGCATCCTCACCAACCTCGCCGAGGCGAGCGGCGCGCCGTCCGCCTCACCGGAGAGTCTGGCCCCGGCGGCAGCATCCGGCCCCGGCGACGATACCCCGATCGTGTAGACGATCAGCCCGCGACCCTGGTGGCCGCGGGCTGATGCCTCAATGGGTGACTACTGAACGCAGATCACGTAGACCGTGAAGTCCTGCCCGACCGTCGTGATGTTTGCGTCGGCTGTCCAGGCGGTCGGGTTGGCCGGGGAGACGACCGCGACGCCGTTCGGATCGCTCGGATACGAGTCCGACAGCGTGATGCCCGTGGCGCTGGTCCCCATTCCGCCTCCGATCGCCTTCTGGAGGACCGTCGTGCTACCGGGCTCCAGAGGGCATCTCGTCGTCCAGGACTTCGTACCGACAGTTGCGATGGCGCCCGAACTGCTGGAGAAGGTGGTCGGAGCCAGGCTTGGTCCGGGACTGCCCTGGATGCCCTGGATGCCCTGATCCCCCTTGTCCCCCTTAAGGCCCTGGATGCCCTGATCCCCCTTGTCGCCCTTTGGTCCCTGGATGCCCTGGGACCCTGTGGCTCCCTTCGGACCCTGCGCACCGGTGGCTCCGGTCGTGCCCGTGGCGCCACGCGCACCGGTGAATCCCCTGAACCCACGCGGGCCCTGTGGCCCGCGCGGGCCCCGCGGGCCGACGTTGCTGCTCTTCCTGTGTGCTCTTGGCCGTGCCGGCCAAGATGCCGGTGGCCCCAGCAGTCCCCGCAAACGCGGCGATCAACGCCAACAGCGCGACCACCATCGCCGGCGACGGAAGTCGCCGGAAGTGCCCGAAAACACGATGCCCCATGTGTCCCCCAATCGATCCTGTTATGTATAGCCCTCTCAGCATTGAATCACCTGGGCAATGAACTTCCAGCCGTTTTCGATTCGGGGCCGGGACCCGCCCCCGAATCGCTGCGGTCGTCCGGCAGCCGTCCGCCGACGCGCACGCCGCAGCGAGTGACGAGATTCGACCCTCGTTATGCCCGGTGACCATGGGCTTTCGCCGTCTACGGCGCCGCTAGCCTTCGGCGCGTGGCAGACATCGGCTCGACGCTCCGGGAGGCGCGGATGCGCGCCCGGATCGACATCAGCGAGGTCGAGGCGCGGACGAAGATCCGCGCCAAGTACCTGCGCGCGATCGAGAACGAGGAGTGGGACCTGCTCCCGGGGCCGATCTACGTCAAGAGCTTCCTGCGCACGTACGGCGACTACCTCGGCCTCGACAGCCGGCTGCTGATCGATGACTACAAGCGCCGCTACGAGCGGCCCTCCGACAACGAGCTGCGGCCGATCGCCTCGCTGCACCGCGAGCGCGAGCGGGCCGCCCGCGGACCGCTCCTCCCCCGTGGGCGATCATCGCCGCGGTGCTGGTGCTCGTCGTCGCCGCGCTCGCGTACGTCGGCAGCCGGGGCGGGAACAAGAAGCCCGCCCCGCCGGCCGGGGTCCAGCGCCGCGCACGCCACCGGACGGCCCGCCACCGCAGCCGCTCGCGCTCCCGCGCGCCGTCCACCGCGCGACGCACCGCGCAGCTCGAGCTGCGCCCGACCGGGACCGTCTACGTCTGCCTCGTCGACGGCCGCGGCCGCAAGCTGATCCCGGGACGGATCTTCGCCGCCGGCCAGGCGATCCCGGCCGAGACGGCCTCCGAGCTGCTGCTCACGCTCGGCAACGCGTCGGTGTCGATGCGGGTCAACGGCGCGCACCGTCGCCGTGCCGCCTCGGCCAGGCTCGATCGGCTTCCGGCTCACCGCCCGACGGCGCGGCGCCGCTGCCGGCCGCACAGCAGCCCCGGTGCGCATGAGCGGCTCAGCGCCCCGCGCCGGCATCCTCATCACCGGCACCGAGGTGCTCACCGGGATCATCTCCGACCGCAACGGCCCCTGGCTCTCCGAGCGGCTGCGGGAGCTCGGCGTCGACGCGGCGATGATCCAGATCGTCGGCGACCGCCCCGATGACCTGCTCGCGGCGCTGGGGCACATGCGCGCCGAGGGGATGGCGCTCGTCGTCACCAGCGGCGGCCTCGGACCGACCGCCGACGACCTCACGGCCGAGATCGTCGGGCGGTTCAGCGGGCGGGAGATGGTGCTCGACCCCGCGCTCGAGGAGCGGATCGCCGAGATCCTCGAGCCGATGCTCAAGCGCTGGCCGAACCTCGACGCCGAGGCGCTGCGGATCTCGAACCGCAAGCAGGCGGTGATCCCCGAGGGCGCGACGGTGCTCGAGCCGGTCGGCACCGCGCCCGGGCTCGTCGTCCCGCCGGCCGCCGGCGAGGGCCCGACGATCGTCGTGCTGCCCGGGGCCGCCGCGCGAGCTCCAGCCGATGTGGGCGGACGCGATCGCGCACCGACGCGTTCCGCGCCGCGATCGCCGGGGCGCCGACGCTACCGAGCGCGGGATGGTGCGGCTGTTCGGCATCCCGGAGTCGGAGATCGCCTCGACGCTCCGCGCCGCCGAGGCCGAGGGGCTCGAGCTCGACCCGCTCGAGATCACCACCTGCCTGCGCCGGGGGGAGATCGAGGTCGCCACGCGCTACGAGCCGGCCGCGGAGGAGGCCTACGAGGCGCTCGTGGACTTCGTCGCCGGCCGCCACGCCGACACGCTGTTCTCGCTCACCGGCGAGACGATCGACGAGCAGGTGGTGGCGCTGCTCGCGCGAGCGGACGATCGCCGTCGCCGAGTCGTGCACCGGCGGCCTGATGGCCGCCCGGCTCACCGACCGGGCCGGAGTCCTCGCGCGTACTTCGCCGGGGGGGTGGTCGCGTACTCCAACGCCGCCAAGGTCGCGCTCGCCGGCGTCGACGCCGAGCTGATCGAGCGCCACGGCGCGGTCTCCGACGAGGTCGCCGAGGCGCTCGCCGACGGCGCGGCGCGAGCGGTTCGGGGCCGAGGTCGGCGTCGGGATCACCGGGATCGCCGGACCCGGACGGCGGCACCGAGGAGAAGCCGGTCGGCTCGGTCTGCTTCTCGGTCGCGCCCGCGAGCCGGGCGGGAGCCGGGCAGCGCCGGGCGGATCACCCGCCACGTCGCGCCTGCCGGGGAACCGCTCCGACGTCCGCGACCGCACGACGACCGTCGCTCTGCACCTGCTCCGCCGCCTGCTGCTGACGGTGGCGTACCGAGCCTGATGGGCGAGGGCCCGGCGCGGCTGTTCGTCGCCCTCGAGCTCCCCGCGCCGCTGCCCGGCGTGCTCGTCCGCTGGCGCGACCCGCTCGTCGTCGGCACACGACTGGCTCCGGCCCGTTCGACCGGAGAGCCTGCACGTCACCCTCTGCTTCCTCGGCGAGCAGCCGGTCTCGGCGGTCGAGCGAGATCGCCGCGGTCGGCGAGCCGGCGGTCGGGCGCTCGCACGGTGCGGCCACTGTCGCTCGCGGCCGCGCTGTGGCTGCCCGCGCCGGCGGCCGCGGGTCCTCGCCGTGGGGCTCGACGACAGCGACGGCTGGCTCGGGGCGCTCCAGGCCGCCTCGGCCGCGGTGCTCGCGGCCGCCGGGTCGTTACGGCGCCGAGGACCGCCGCTTCCTGGCCCACGTCACCGTCGCCCGGGTCCGCCGCGGCGCGCCGGGCGATCGCCCGAGCTCGCCGGCGCCATCCGCGGCGTCGCGGACGGGGCGCGCGTCGTCAGCCTGATGCGCTCCGAGCTCGGCGGCGGGCCGGCCCGCTACAAGCGGCTCGAGCGCTGGCCGAGTGCACGCTAGAGCTCGCGCATCGTCACGACGCCGCTCGCGCAGCGCGAGCTCGACGAGCCGGATGCGCTTCTGGTTCTGCGGCAGCGCCTCGATCCCGAACTTCGCGAACAGGACCCGGAGATGGGTCTTGATCGCGTCGACGCTGAGAACGAGTTCATCGGCGATCGCCTGGTTCGTCGCCGGCGTGACGTACCCGGTGGACTCCTTGAATGGCCGGCAGAGGGCGATCAGCACCCGTCGCTGTGCGTCGGACAGGCTCGCCCGATCGACGACGTCGGCGGCCACCCGCGTCTCGGTCCCGCCGGCGCGGTGCGGGTCCCGGAAGGTGAACGGGGTCTGGCCCGCAGCGGATCACGTCGCGCTCTCGAAGCAGCCGGCGACCCTCCGAGGCGCTCGGCGTTGACGTAGGTGCCGTTGCGGGACAGCCCGTCGTCGGAGATCGCCCACCCGTCGGCGAGGGCCACGAGCTCGGCGTGCAGCCGCGAGACCTCCTCGTCGGCGAGTGATCCGCACGATCGCACGCCGGGCCTCGGCCGATCGTCACCCGCCCCGGCGGGTCCTCGAGCACGACGATCTGCTGATCGCCGGTCCCATCGCGGTACACGAGGAACGGGATCACGTTGCGCTCGGCTGCGATCACGGCCTGCAGTTCGCTCGGGCGTCTGCAGCGGTGCGCCGCGGATCGTCGTCTGCCATCGCCGCCGATCGTAAGTCGCCCTGGGCGCGGCTGCAAGCGCCGGCACTCGCGTGCGCCGGCGGACGGCGAGTGGGAGGGGGTGGTCTGCTCGACACCTTCGGGCACTTCCGGCGGGGCGGCGAGACGCGACGTGACCTTCGAAGCTCACCGGCCGCGCTCGCCCACCCGGGCCGAGGCCCGTCGCCCTCGTCGGGCGACGGGCCTCGTCGCGCTGTAGCCTCGCCGCGCCGCCGTCCGGGAGCCCCCGCTCGCCCGCCTGCGGTGGCGCCGACGCGGTCGGAGAGGGGAGTGCGAGATGAAGCTGGTGATCGGCATCGTCCGGCCGGAGAAGGCCAACGACGTGCTCGAGGCGCTGTACCGCGCCGACGTCCGCGGGCTGTCGATGACCCGCGTCCAGGGCCACGGCGGCGAGCTCGACCGCGTCGAGACCTACCGCGGCACCACGGTCAAGATGGAGCTCTCCGAGAAGGTCCGCTTCGAGATCGCGGTCTCCGAGGAGTTCGTCGCAGCCGACGATCGACGCGCTCTGCGACGGGCGCCCGGACCGGCGAGGTCGGCGACGGCAAGATCTTCGTCGTCGCGCTCGACGAGGTGGTGCGGATCCGCACCGGCGAGACCGACACCGCGGCGGTCACGCCGGTGGCTCGATGACGCGCGCCTGGCGTCGGCCTGCCTCGGCGGCATCGACACCGGCGACACGGCGTGGATGCTCGTCGCCACCGCGCTCGTGCTGATGATGACCCCGGCGCTCGGCCTGTTCTACGCCGGCCTCGTGCGCTCCAAGAACACGCTCAACACGTTCATGATGAGCATCGCCGCGCTCGGCGTGGTGACCGTCACCTGGGCGCTGCATCGGCTACTCGCTGGCGTTCTCCCACGGCAACGGGTTCATCGGCGGCTTCGGCTACCTCGGCCTGCACGGCGTGACGTTCGCCCCGCGGGCCGGGACGACGATCCCGCACCTGCTGTTCATGACCTTCGAGGCGACGTTCTGCATCATCACCGCGGCGCTGGTCTCCGGCGCGGTCGTCGAGCGGATGCGCTTCGGGCCGTTCCTCGTGTTCATGGCGCTGTGGTCGATCCTCGTCTATCCGGTGCTCGCCCACTGGGTGTGGGGCGGAGGCTGGCTCTCAGCGCCACGGCACGCTCGACTTCGCCGGCGGCGTGCCGGTCGAGATGGCCTCCGGGTTCTCCGCGTTCGCCGCCGCGCTCGTCGTCGGGCCGCGCAAGGACTACGGCCGCCAGGCGCTGCTGCCCCACAACGCGGTGTACGTGCTGCTCGGCGCCGGGCTGCTGTGGTTCGGCTGGTTCGGCTTCAACGGCGGCAGCGGCTACATCACCGGCCACCCGAGCGTGCTCGCGTTCACCAACACGCTGCTCTGCCCGGCCTGCACGCTCGTGGTGTGGATGGTGCTCGACGTCGTGCGCGACGGCGGGTGACCGCGATCGGCGCCGCCACCGCGATCATCGTCGGCTGCGTCGGGATCACCCCGGCGGCCGGGCTACATCAGCCCGGGCTGGGCGATGCTGCTCGGCGCGGTCGCCGCGCTGCCGAGCTACGCCGCGATCGTCCTGCGCCCCCGCACCCGGCTCGACGAGACGCTCGACGTGCTCGAGCGCCCACGGCCTGGCCGGCCTGACCGGGATCCTGTTCATCGGCTTCTTCGCCCAGCGCTCGTGGAACGGCGCCGGCAACGGGCTCCTCTACGGCCATGCCGGCCAGCTCGGCTGGCAGGCGATCGCCGCGCTGGCCGGGCCGGCCTACGCGTTCGGCGATGACCTTCGCGATCCTCAAGGTGATGGGCCGGTTCGTGCCGCTGCGGGTGTCAGCCCGCGCAGGAGGCGCTCGGGCATGGACGTCGTCCGCCACGGCGAGGAGGCCTACAACTCCGGCGAGGGCGCGATCCTCGTCGTTCCCCGACGGCGAGCACGAGCCGCTGCGGGTGCCGGTCGGCCAGGGCGCTGACACCGCCGGCTCTGCCGCGTCAGCGCACACATTGGCGCAGATTGTCGCATCCGGCACGAACGCGTCTTGTTCGGTCACACGCTGCGCCCGTAGCGTCCCGTTTCCGTCCGCACCGGCCCCTACGGTGGACCCCCAAAGCGCGAAGAGGAGCCACAGCATGAGCGAGACCAGAAGAACGGCAACGACGACGCGCACAGAGACGCCAAGACCGACGCCAAGCGCCAGGCCGCGCTGCAGGGCGCGCTGACCCAGATCGAGCGCCAGTTCGGCAAGGGCAGCGTGATGCGGATGGGCGATCCCGGCGCCCGGGTCGTCGGTCGACGCCATCCCCACCGGAGCGCTCTCGCTCGACATCGCGCTCGGGATCGGCGGGGTCCCGCGCGGCCGGATCGTCGAGATCTTCGGCCCGGAGTCCTCCGGCAAGACGACGCTCGTCTACCACATCCTCGCCGAGGCCCAGAAGCTCGGCGGGGTGTGCGCGTTCGTCGACGCCGAGCACGCCATGGACCCGCTGTACGCCCAGAAGATCGGCGTCGACATCGACGAGCTGCTCGTCTCCCAGCCCGACTACGGCGAGCAGGCGCTCGAGATCGTCGACATGCTGATCCGCTCCGGCGCGGTCGACGTGATCGCGGTCGACTCGGTCGCCGCGCTGACCCCGCGGGCCGAGCTCGAGGGCCAGATGGGCGACCAGACGGTCGGCGTGCAGGCGCGGATGATGTCGCAGGCGATGCGCAAGCTCGCCGGCAACCTCAACCGCACGCAGACGCTGTGCGTGTTCACCAACCAGATCCGGGAGAAGGTCGGCGTCATGTTCGGCTCGCCGGAGACGCAGCCCGGCGGCCGGGCGCTGAAGTTCTACTCCTCGCAGCGGCTCGACATCCGGCGGATCGAGACGCTCAAGGACGGCACCGAGGCGGTCGGGCAACCGCGTCCGGGTGAAGGTGGTCAAGAACAAGGTCGCCGCGCCCGTTCAAGCAGGCCGAGTTCGACATCGAGTTCGGCAGGGGCATCTCGACCTCGGGCTGCCTGATCGACTACGGGATCGAGCACAACATCATCACCAAGTCGGGCTCGTTCTTCTCCTACGGGGAGGAGCGGCTCGGCCAGGGCCGCGGCAACGCCAAGGCGTTCCTCGACGAGCACCAGGACATGGCCAAGGAGATCGAGGCGAAGATCTACGCCGCGCTCGGGATCGGCCGCGACCTGGTCAAGCCGATCGAGCAGCAGCCCAGGGCGAGGAGGCGGCCGAGGCCGCCGACGCCCCGCTCGCCGCGTAGTGAGCGGGCGCCCTGCCGCCGCCAGGGCAGGCTGTGCAGCGCTCAGCGAGTCCCGAGGACGCCGCATCCACGACGATCCGCCGGGGCTGTCGGGAGGGCGCCGGATCGAGTGGGGCAAGGACGCAGGGGCGAGGCTGTAGCAGCGCTACAGCGAGTCCCGAGGACGCCGCATCCACGACGATCCGCCGCCCTCCATGAGGCGTGAGCCGCTCGAGGTGGCGCTGGTGTTCCTCAACCGCCGCGAGCGCACGGTGGCCGAGACGCGGCAGCGCCTCGAGCGCGAGGAGATCCCCACCGCCCAGATCGACGCGGTGATCGGGTCCCTGTGCGAGGACGGCCTGCTCGACGACGGCCGCTACGCGCGGGTGTTCGCCGAGGACCGGCGGAACCTCGACGGCTGGGGGGCCGAGCGGATCCGGCGGGCGCTCGGGGACCGGGGGGTCGACCGCGAGCTGATCGACGCGGCGCTCGCGGGAGGACGGACGCCGGCGGCGCACGAGCGGAGAGCTCTCGCGCGCGGTCGCGCTGCTCGACGGCGCTTTCCGCCGCCGCGGACCGACCGCCGCGAGCGCGAGCGTGCGCTCGGCGTGCTGCTCCGCAAGGGATACGGCACCGAGCTCGCGCTCGACGCGCTGAGCGCCTGCGGCTGGCCCCGCTACGACGACTGAAAACCGGCCCTGGCACCGCGTCTGGGCGCCCGCCTGCGGCCCCACCCCGGATTGCGCGGTTTGCCCCGTGGAGATACGATCCGGGCAGCGAACGAACGGCCTGCGGGCCGCAAAACACCAGCAAACTTCACAGATACACGTGCCTCCGGAAAGTCAGACGACGACAGCACATCCGCGGGACTGCACCCGCCCGACAGATCGGTAGACCCATCGCCGGCTAGGGCCTCGCGCAGCGCGCGGCGCACCCAGCCGTTTCCGGCCTCATCGTTTCCGTCTCGCACGGCCGCTCGGTCGCTCCCGAAAACCAAGCCCAGGGACTCGGCGCTCCGCACCGCGGACCGCCGTCAGGAGAGGAAACGACCATGGACATCATCGCCGCCGCAGCACTGATCGCGGTCGGCATCGTCGCCGCCGCGGTCGCCTACGGCCGCTCGGGCGCCCGTGCCGCGGTCGCCGCCCCGGCGCCGGGTCGGGCGAGCACCGTGCCGGCGGTCCCGGACCCCGCACCACGCAGCGCGCGAGCCCGTCGCGCCACCGCGCGGCCCGAGCCGACGATCGCCCCCGGCCGGCCGACGGCTCTGCGCGAGCGGGCCGCCGCGCTCGCCGGCCCGCGAGGAGTCGGTCGCCCGCCGCGAGGCCGAGCTGGCCGAGCGAGCGCCATGCGCTCGCCGACAAGCGCGACCGAGCTCACGCAGTCGCTCGAGCGACTCGCCGGGATGCCGGCCGGCCGCGCCAAGCAGCTGCTGCTCAAGGAGGTCGAGGACCAGGCCCGCCACGACGCCGCGCGGCGGCTGCGCCAGATCGAGGAGGAGACCAAGCGCGAGGCCGACCGGCGCGTGCGGAACATCCTCTCGGTCTGCATGCAGCGGCGTCGCCGCCGGCCACGCCGCCGAGACGACGGTGTCCGTCGTCCAGCTCTCGGCCGACGACATGAAGGGCCGGATCATCGGCCGCGAGGGCCGCAACATCCGGGCGCTGGAGAACCTCACCGGTGTCGACTTCATCATCGACGACACGCCCGGGCGCGGTCGTGCTCAGCGGTTTCGACGGAGTTCGGCGCGAGGTCGCGCGGCTGACGCTCGAGAAGCTGCTCCAGGACGGGCGGATCCACCCCGCTCGGATCGAGGAGATGTACTACCAGGCCAAGTCCGAGCTCGAGGCGCACATCGTCGAGCTCGGCGAGCAGGGGGTGATGGAGGCCGGCGTGCAGGGTCTGAACCCCGAGCTGGCCAAGCTGCTCGGCCGGCTGCGCTTCCGCACCAGCTACGGCCAGAACGTGCTCGCCGCACTCGATCGAGGTCTCGCACCTCGCCGCGATGATGGCCCAGGAGCTCGGGGCCAGCCCGACGACCGCCCGCCGGGCGGCGCTGCTCCACGACATCGGCAAGGCCGTCACGCACGAGATCGAGGGCCCGCACGCGCTCGTCGGCGGCGAGCTCGCCCGGCGCCACGGCGAGTCCGAGGCCGTCGCCCACGCGATGGAGGCCCACCACAACGAGGTCGAGCCGCAGACGATCGAGGCCGTGATCGTCCAGGCCGCCGATGCCCTGTCCGGGGCCCGGCCGGGGGCCCGCGGCGAGTCGCTCGAGCAGTACGTCAAGCGGCTGCGCGACCTCGAGCAGATCGCCACCCGCCACAAGGGCGTCGACAAGGTCTACGCGATGCAGGCCGGCCGCGAGATCCGCGTGATGGTCGCGCCCGGCGCGATCGACGACGACGAGGCGACGATCCTCTCGCACGAGATCGCGCGGGAGATCGAGAAGGAGCTCGAGTATCCCGGTCAGATCAAGGTCACCGTGATCCGGGAGTCGAGAGCCGTTGAGTACGCCCGCTGAGAACGGGAGCCGATCGGCCGGCCGCGAGCTCATCCTGATCGTCGAGGACGAGCCGGGGATCGTCGACTTTGTCTCGCGCGGACTGAAGACCGAGGGCTTCGACGTCGTCTCCGCCGCCGACGGGCGAGCCGGGATCCTCACCGCCGAGAGCGAGCCGGTCGATCTCGTCGTGCTCGATGTGATGCTGCCCGAGACTCGACGGCCTGACCGTGCTCGACCGCCTGCGCCGGACCCGCCCTGACCTCCCGGTGATCGTGCTGACTGCGCTCGGGGAGATCGACGACCGCGTCCGCGGGCTCGAGGCCGGCGCCGTCGACTATCTGGCCAAGCCGTTCGCGTTGCGCGAGCTGATCGCCCGGATCCGTGCCCAGCTTCGGGCCGGGTCCCGCCCGCCTGCCGTGACCGTGCTGCGCAGCGGCGAGCTGGAGGTCGACCTGATCAGCCGCAAGGTTACCCGCGCCGGGGAGCAGGTGCGCCTCTCGAGCACCGAGTTCGAGCTCCTGGCCCATCTCATGCGCAACCCCGGGCGGGTGCTCGACCGCGCTCAGATCCTCCGCGCCGTGTGGGGCATCGAGCACGAGTCGGGGACGAATGTCGTCGACGTGTACGTCGGCTATCTGCGCAAGAAGCTCGCCCACGACGGTTGGAGGGCGCCGATCGTGACCATCCGCTCGGTGGGGTACAGGTTCGACGACCGTGTCGCCTCCGCCTAGAGTCCGGCGGATCCTCGCCCGCCTGCGGCCGGACGACCTGCGCTGGCGTCTGACCCTGTGGGTGGCGGCCGTGCTGATCACCTGCGCCGCGGTCGTCTACCCGGTCGTGCTGATCAGCACCGGGAGCCAGATCCGTGATCGCATCGATCGCGACGTCGCGGCGCAGGCCAACGGTCTCGCCCGCGCGCTGACGGCGCTCGATGGTCTGTCCGTCGCCGAGGTGACCCGGGTCGCGGGGCGCGATGTCCGGGCCCAGCCCTACCACTCGTCCTCGACGCTCCTGTTCGTGCTCGTTCCTGGCGTGGCCGTGATCAGCAACCACCCCGAGCTGTTCGGCAGCCGCGAGGCCGAGCGGGGCGAGAGCCTCCGGGAGCAGGCGGCCGAGAATCGCTCCGGCGCGCGGCTCAAGGTCCCCCGCGATGGCCGCTTCGACGCCAACCTCGTCGACGCCGGGCGACTGCGGATCATCGAGCGCACCGTGACCGTGGGGGGAGGCGGATCACCGTCGGCGCCGGACAGCCGCTCGCCCAGGTCCGGGAGGTCCAGGAGAGCCTCACCACGGCATTCCTGCTCGCCGGCGCGATCGTGCTGCTGCTCGCCTGCGCGGTGTCGTACCTCGTCGGAAGCCGGGTGAGCGCCCCGCTGCGGCGGCTGGCGGCCGTCGCGCAGCAGGTCGACGGTGGCGACCTGGCGCCGCGCATGCACCCACCGGCCGGGAGCAGCCGGGAGATCGAGGTCCTGGCGATCGCGTTCAACCACATGCTCGACCGGCTCGAACAGGCCTTCTCGGTCCAACGCGAGTTCGTCGCCGACGCCTCGCACGAGCTCCGCACCCCGCTCACGGTGATCCGTGGCCAGCTCGAGGTGCTCGCGGCCCAGGAGCATCCCTCGACCGAGGAGATCCGCCACACCGAGCGGATGCTCCTGGCCGAGGTCGGCCGCGTGAGCCGGCTCGTGAACGACCTGCTGCTCCTCGCCCGCACCGATCAGGGCGATTCGCTGTCGGTGCAGGAGATCGACGTCGCCGAGTACGTGCGTGACCTGTGGGCCGGAATGGAGGCAACCGCGGCCCGCCACTTCGAGCTCAGCGCGGTGCCCGACGGCACGCTCGAAGCCGATCCCGATCGGCTCGCGCAGGCGCTCCGCAACCTCGCCACCAACGCCATCGACCACACCGAGGAGCCCGACGGCCTGATCCGCCTCGAGGTCACCCGCACCGCCGGCGGCTCGCTGCTGTTCGCCGTCATCGACGACGGCCCCGGAATCCCGGCCGGCGAGCGGGAGCGGGTCTTCGAGCGCTTCCACCGGCTCGACCGCGCGCGCTCGCGCAGCCACAGCGGTGGCTCCGGCCTCGGCCTGGCCATCGTCCGGGCGATCGCCGAGGCCCACGGCGGGTCGGTCCGCGCGGTTGCCCCCCGCGACGGTCGCGGTGCCCGGTTCGAGCTCCGCCTGCCGGGATTCATCCCGTCCGCCGGCTCGGCCCCGCGCGAATCCGCCTCGGCGGCCGCCGGACTCGAAGCGTAGGGCCGGCGCGCCCGGGCGTCCGGGCCCGACACACACGACGAAGGTGTTGCCCTCACCCACCCCAGGGGGGCTTCTGCCCGCGCGCCCGTCGATGGACCATGCGGGAGTGATCAGGCCCAGCAACCAGGAGACAGAGATGTTCAGTCAGAACCGAGGCGGCACCGCGACCTACCAGGCACTTGCCCGCGGGCGGGGATGCAGCTGGAACAAGGCGTACCGGGCAGCTCAGGAGATGAGCCGTCAGAGGGCGGAGAGGCCGTCGAGGGCCGCGACCATGCCTAGGGCCACGACGAGCACCCCGGCGCATCGCCGGTCCACTCCGTCACACCCGGGGCCGCTCACCCGGTGACTCGAGCTCCCGCTCCTTGGTGATGACGTGCTCGACGGCGTTGATCAGCGCCAGATGGGTGAAGGCCTGCGGAAAGTTCCCGAGGTGGCGACCGCTGACCGCATCGAGCTGTTCGGCATACAGCGCCAGCGGGCTGGCATAGGAGAGCAGCTTCTCGCACAGCCCTCGCGCCCGGGCGAGCTCGCCGATCTCGACCAGCGCCGACACGAGCCAGAACGAACAGATTGTGAAGGTGCCCTCTTCCCCGGAGAATCCGTCATCGGTCTGATCGACCCGGTAGCGCAGGACCAGGCCCTCCTCGGTCAGCTCGTCGGCGATCGCCAATACGGTGGCCCGAACCCGCTCGTCGTCGGGCGGCAGGAACCGCACGAGGGGCACCAGCAGCACGGACGCGTCCAGAGCCTCGGTCCCGTAGTGCTGAACGAACACGCCGCGCTGGTCGACGCCGTTCGCGCAGATGTCGGCATGGATCTCCGCCGCGGCGGCCTCCCACCGTTCGGCCGCCTCCTCGGCGTTGCGGATCCGCGCCAGGCGCGCACCACGATCCGCCGCCACCCAGCACATCAGCTTCGAGGAGAGGAAGTGCTGCGGCTCGCCGCGCACCTCCCAGATGCCGCAATCGGGCTCGCGCCAGTTCGCCAGGGCCGCCTCGACCTGGCGCTTGATGATCGGCCAGAGCCGATCTGGCAACTGATCGCGCGAGCGCGTGTGGAGATAGATCGAGTCCAGGACCGCGCCCCAGACATCGTGCTGGTGCTGGTCGTACGCCGCGTTGCCGATCCGCACCGGGCGAGCGTGGTCGTAACCGGAGAGATGGTCGAGCTCGTGCTCCAGGAGCTTGCTCTCCCCGTCGATCCCGTACATGATCTGGAGCCGTCCCTCCTCGGCTTCGGCCACATCGGCGACGAAGTAGAAGAAGTCGTTCGCCTCGTCGTCGAAACCGAGCGTATAGAGCGCCCAGAGCATGAACGTGGAGTCTCGAATCCAGCTGAAGCGGTAATCGAAGTTGCGTTCGCCGCCCGGCGTTTCGGGCAGCGAGGTTGTCGCCGCCGCGATCATCGCCCCCGACGGCCCGTACGTGAGTCCCTTCAGCGTCAGGGCGCTGCGCTGCAGATGTTCGCGCCAGGGATGGTCGGGAAAGCTGCCGTGCTTGAGCCATTCCTGCCAGAAGCGCCCCGTCCGGGTCAACCACGCCGACGCCTCCTCGTAGGTGCCGGGAAGCGCGTGCTCGGACCAACCCAACGCGACGTACGCCACATCGCCCTCGTGGAGCATCGTCCGGGCACGAGCTCGTGGCCCCTCGAACCCCAGGCGCAGATCGGTGACAATTCGCAGCTGGAGATCGACCCCCTCGGAGCGGGCCACCGCCTCGTTGTACCCGGAGCCGGCGTAGGACCAGTCGGCGGCCAGACCGCCGTAGTCGAAGGCCGGCTCGCATTCGAGCTTCATCTCAACTGACCCGTGCACGCATTCGATCATCCGCAGCATCACGTGATCGGCGTCGTGATCGGTCGGGGAGCGGCGGTGGGTTCGCGACCGCTCGGAGTGGTGATGCCACGGACCGATGCTGAGAGCGTCGCGGACGATCACCCATCCCATCCGCGTCTCCCAGGTGGTCTCGAGCACCATCGTCCCCGGGATGTAGCGGCGCGCGGCCGGCACATTGACGTCTGCCGGCGCGATCCGGAACGTTCCCGCATCGCGGTCGAGAATCGCGCCGAAGGTGCTCGGCGAGTCCATCCGCGGCAGGCACAGCCATTCGACGTTGCCGCTGGGCGCGACCAGCGCCGTGGTCTCGCAGTCGGACAGGAACGCGTAATCGCCGATCGGAGGGAACGCGCTCGCGCGGCTCCCGCTGTCGAAGGCCCCCGTCATCCCGAGGATCCTCGTCTCGCCTGGCGCTGCTGTCAAGCTATGCTCGCGCGCCCTGGCGCGCAGCGCACAGACCCTCGCGACGTGGCAACCCCGGCAGACCAGACATCGATCGACGTGATCGCTTCGGCGCTCGACCCGCTGATGCCCGCCGTCAGCCGGCTGAGCTCGCCCGACGGCGCGTTGACGCTGATGCTGGGCGATATCGCCGATGCCGCCGCCCTGTCGAGAGAGCTGGGCCCAGAGCGGTGGGAGCGGCTGCTGAGCGATCACCACCTGCTCGTCGAGCGGCTCCTCGCTCACCACGACGGCCAGGTGATCCGGTTCGAGAACGACGGGTTCCTGGCCTCGTTCAACAGCGCCCACGGGGGTCTGCACGCCGCCGTGGAGCTGCAGCGCATGGTCGGGGGCGGCGGCGCCACCGGCGTGCCGGCGAGCACCAGCGTGCGTGTGGGCCTGCACTCGGGGTTCGTGATCGCCGGCTCCGATGCGCCGATGGGTCGAAACGTCGTCCTGGCCTCCCGGATCGCGTCGCTCGCCGCAGCCGATGAGATCCTCGTCTCCTCGAACCTCAGGGAGTACACGGAGGGAGATCCCAGCTTCCGCTTCGAGTCCCGCGGGGAGCATCACTTCAAGGGGGTCCTCGGTGAGCATGCCGTCTACAGCGTGGTGTGGCGTGCGTCTTGACTCACACGCTGGCCCCGTTAAGCTCCAACGACTGCGCGAGGGGTGCGCGCTTGCGCGACTTTTCCGACCCCTCGGCTCTCTACTTCGGCTCCCGAGAGGATCCATGACATGTCGGTGAGAGGGGACCAGCTGGCGGCCGGGACTGTGATCGCGGGGTACCGCGTGGAGGAGCCCATCGGCCGTGGCGGAATGGGCCTCGTGTACCGGGTCCGCCACGTCCAGCTGAACCGGATTTACGCGCTCAAGCTGCTGGCACCGGCGCTGGCCGAGGACGCACAGTTCCGTGAGCGGTTCAAGCGCGAGACCCGGATCGCGGCGTCGTTGCACCACCCCAACGTGGTCGGCATCCACTACGCCGGGGAGCACGACGGCCTGCTGTTCTTCGTGATGGACTTCGTCACCGGCACCGACCTGCGGGAGCTCCTGCTCAAGCAGGGCGCACTCGATCCGGGTCGGGCGGTCGAGTTGCTCGACCAGTTCGCGGCCGCGCTCGACGCCGCCCACCGCCGGGGCCTGGTGCACCGCGACGTCAAGCCGGCCAACATCCTGATCACTGTCAACGACGGGGAGGAGCACGCCTACCTCACCGACTTCGGTCTGGCCAAGAAGTTCGACACCGTCTCCGGGCTCACCGTGAAGGGCGCCGTCGTCGGGACCGTCGACTACATGGCTCCGGAGCAGATCACCGGCGGCCACACCGATGCCCGCACCGACATCTACGCCCTTGGCTGTGTCCTGTACCAGATGCTCACCGGCGAGGTGCCCTTCGAGCGTGAGAACTCGGTGGCGACCCTCTTCGCCCACGTGCATGAGCCGCCGCCGGCGCTCAAAGGTCACATCAGCACCGAGTACCCCGCCTTCATCCCCGTGCTTGAGAAGGCGATGGCCAAGGAACCCGGGGATCGGTACCTCTCGGCGGGTGACTTCGCCCGGGATGCCGGGGCCGCGCTGCACGGTTCGAGACACACGGGACCGGCGACCGCGGTGGGAACGGGCGAGGCCACGCCCCTGCCAGGCGCGATCGAGGCCACGGCGCTCTCAGCCGGAGCCGAGACCGTGCTGCCGGGCGGGCAGCCTCCGGCGGACGCGACTCAGCCTCCGGCGCAGCCGACTCAGCCTCCGGCGCAGCCGACTCAGCCTCCGGCGCAGGCGACCCAGCCACCAGAGCCCGCGCAGGCGGGGGGCAGTGAGTTCATCGCGCCGGGCGGCGCAGCGGCGGCCGCACCAGAGTCCTCCAGCCCCCCGAGCCCACCGCCTCCTCCCGCCGTGCCACCACCCGCGCCGGCGTCCGGCGGCAGCGGTCCTCCCGATAGCGGCGCGGCGCGGAAGGGGAGCCGCAAGCCCCTGGCGGTCCTCGCCGTCCTGCTGCTGATCGCGGCCGGAGCCGTCGCCTACGTGGTTTCGAGCGGGGGTGGAAAGTCGACCCCGGCCGGCCCGTCATTCCACGCGACCGCCGATCCGGTTCCCACCAACCGCGTCACCGGCGGCGGAACCGCGACGCTGGTGTTGGTCGGCAACAAGGTGACAGCGACGATCAACATCCACGGCCTGATCAACCAGCCCCATTTCATGCACATCCACGCGGGTGGCACTGGCCAGTGCCCGCCCGCCTCAGCGGCCCGCCTGCACAACGGCCACCTCTCGATCAGCACCGGCAACGGCATCAAGTTCTACGGTCCGGCACAGGTCTCTCTGACGACCTCGGGGGACACCAGCCCCAAGAGCATCGTCGTATCCGACCGCTACCCGTCGACCGGGACGATCTCCTACCAGCGCACGTTCACCGTCGGCCCCGGCGTGGCCGCGGCGCTTCGGGCGAACAACGCCGTGTTCGTCGTCCACGGGATCAGTTACGACCACACCGGCTTCTACGACGACTTCCTGGGCAAGAGCGATCTCGATTCACGGTTGCCCGGGGAGGCCAGCGCCCCGGCGCTGTGCGGTCCGGTGACCAAGAGCGGGACCGCGACAGCGGCTGTCCGACAGGGAAAGCACACGGTCTACGCAGTGGTGCTGGCCCCACCCGTGTCGGCCCCTGCGTCCGCCGGGCCGAGCAGTCTGTTCGCGCTCCTCTGCCACCTGCCTGCCCTGCCGGACACGCCGGCCACCGATCCGCGCAGCGGGGCGGCCGGCACCGCGTGATCTGAGCGCTCCTCAGGGCGAGACGACGATCTCCGCCTTCATCCACGGATGCAGGGTGCAGATGTAGTGGATCGTCCCGGCCTGGGTCAGCCGCAGGGCGAAGCGTCCGTTGGGACGGAGCGTGGACGAGGACTTGAATCGGGGCCCGCTGACGTACGTGACGTTGTGGGGAGAGCTGTCCTTGTTCGTCCAGGTGGCGAGCTGTCCGACCCTGGCGCGCACGGCTGTGGGGCTGAACTCGAGGACCTTCATCACCACGTGCGGAGGTCCGCCCGACGTCGGCGGGGGTGTGTCGGACGTGGTCGTGGCCACGGAGCTCGAGCCGCACCCCGCGACGGGCAGCGTCACCGCCAGCGCGGCAAGCCAGATTCGCCAGCTTCGGCGCCGGGACGGGCCTCGATCGGTGCGCGTCATCGAGCGGCGTCGTTGATCGGAGTGCCGGCCGCCCTGGAGAGCGAGTGAGCGAACTCGATGCTCGTCGGCGGCCGCTCCGCGGGCAGCTTGCGCAGGGCTCCGTTCAGCGCCCGGGCGAACTCCGCGGACACGTCGCTCCGCTCGGCTGAGACGTCTGGAGGATCGTCCTGCAGATGGGCCCAGAGCACGGCCATGCCCTCGCGGTCCGCGAACGGCGGGCGCCCGAGCAGACACTCGAATGCGACGCAACCGAGCGAGTAGACATCCGCGGCCCCGGTCACCGGCTCGCCCCGGATCTGCTCCGGCGGCATGTAATCCATCGAGCCGAGCGGCTGTCCTGGCCGGGTCAGGACCGTGCCGTCACTGACCTTGGCCAGTCCGAAGTCCGTGATGTATGACTTCCCCGTGCGGTCGAGGAGGATGTTGGCGGGCTTCACGTCACGGTGGACCATGCCCGCATCGCCCAGCGCCTGCAGCCCCTCGGCCACCTCGCCGCAGATCCGCACCGTCTCGCTCAGAGCCAGGCGACCCTCGATGCGCAGCTTCTCCTCCAGTGTCGTCCCCTCGATGAACTCAGCGGCGAGGTACGGGATGCCGTCGACCTCGCCGGTGTCCAGGACGGCGACCACATGCGGGTTCTTCACCGTCTGGGCGATACGGGCCTCCCGCCGGAACCGGCGCTTGAACGTCTCGTCGCGAGCCAGGTCTTGTTTGACGAGCTTCAGTGCCACCGGGGATTGGTCACCTGCCATCGCCCGGTAGACCTGGCCCATCCCGCCGACACCGATCAGCGCATCGATCTCGTACTCACCGAACCGCGTCCCGACGCGTTCGTCGTCCGCTGGGCTTTTCGGTTGGTGGCTCATGCCTCAGCGAGCCAGCATATGTGATCGATTCTGGTTGCAGAAGCGGGAGCGTCAGCGCGTGAGCGTCCGGTCGAGCAGCGCCTGGGCCTGTTCGAGTATCCGGTGCAGATGCTCCTCGTCCCGGAAGCTCTCGGCGTAGAGCTTGCAGATGTTCTCGGTCCCTGAAGGCCGCGCCGCGAACCAGCCACTCGCCGTCGAGACCTTCACCCCGCCGAGCGGCGCACCGGACGGCGCCGCCGTCACCACCTGCTCGATCCGCTCTCCGGCGAGCTCCTCGGCCGTCACGTCGCTGGGGGCCAGGCCTCCCAGGACCTGCTTCTGCTCCAGGGTGGCGGGAGTGTCGACGCGCCGATAGACGGGAGCCCCGTAGCGCTCGGTGAGCTCGCCGTAGAGCAGGCCGGGATCCGTCCCGGAGCGAGCGGTCATCTCCGCGGCCAGCAGACACATGATGAGTCCGTCCTTGTCCGTGCTCCACGCCGTTCCGTCGCGGCGCAGGAAGCTCGCCCCGGCGCTCTCCTCGCCGCCGAATCCGAGCGTCCCGTCGAGCAGACCGGACACGAACCACTTGAAGCCGACGGGGACCTCCTCGAGCTTGCGCTGCAGCCCGGCCGCGACCCGATCGATCAGACTGCTCGAGACCATCGTCTTGCCGACGCCCGCGCCGGCCGGCCAGCCAGGCCGTGCCCCACCCATCAGGTAGGCGATCGATACCGCGAGGTAGTGGTTGGGGTTCATCAGCCCGGCGCTCGGCGTCACGATGCCGTGGCGGTCGGCGTCCGGATCATTGGCGAACGCGACGTCGAAGCGATCCTTGAGCGAGATCAACCCGGCCATCGCCTGCGGCGAGGAGCAGTCCATGCGGATCTTGCCGTCGTGGTCGGGCGGCATGAAGGCGAACGCGGGATCGACTCGGTCGTTGACCACCTCAAGGCGCAGCCCGTAGCGCTCGGCGATCGCCGGCCAGTACGCCACGCTCGCCCCGCCGAGCGGATCCGCACCCAGGCTCAGCCCCGACTCACGGATCACGTCGATCGCGATCACATTGCCCAGATCGTCAACGTACGCCGAGCGATAGTCGTACCGGCGAACGCGGGTCAGCGCGTCGTCGTGGCTCAGGGGCTTGATGCCGCTGAGCCCGGTCCCGAGCAGCTCGTTGGCGACATCCTGGATCTGCCGGGTGACCGCCGTGTCCGCCGGCCCGCCATGGGGTGGGTTGTACTTGAAGCCGCCGTCCTCGGGCGGATTGTGGGACGGGCTGATGACGATCCCGTCGGCCTGCGCCCGGTTGGAGCGGTTGTGGGTGAGGATCGCGTGAGAGATCGCCGGCGTCGGCGTGAAACCATCCTCGGAATCGATCGCCACGGCGACGCCTTCGGCGACCAGCACATCGATGGCGGTGCGAAACGCGGGTCCGGAGAGTGCGTGCGTGTCGCGTCCCAGGAACAGCGGGCCGTCGATTCCGTTGGCCGCCCGGTAGCGGGCGATCGCCGCGCTGATGGCGACGATGTGATCCTCGGTGAACGTCCCGGTGAGCGAGCTGCCCCTGTGTCCCGAGGTTCCGAACGAGACCGCCTGGGTCGGATCCGAGGGGTCCGGATGCTCGTCGTAGTACGCCGCGAGTAGCCGGTCCACGATGACCAACATATCCGGTGGTGACCCCACCGACACACCGTGAGCGCGGCTCGCGGTACGGTCGTCTCATAGAGCGGACGGGGCGGGGGAGGGCGGGATGGCATCATGACCCGATGCCCGAGCGGGAGCTCACCGAGAAGCGCTACCACCTGACGACGTTCGGCTGTCAGATGAACGAGCACGACTCCGAGCGGATGAAGGGGATGCTCGAGTCGCTCGGCTACCGCGAGGCGGCTGAACAGGCGCAGGCCGACCTGATCCTGTTCAACACCTGCTCGATCCGCGAGAAGGCCGACGACCGGTTCCTCGCCCATCTCGGCCATGCCAAGCGGCTGAAGTCCGAGGACCCGAGCCGCGTGGTCGGTGTCGGCGGGTGCTGGGCGCAGTCGGTGAAGGAGGAGGTGTTCGCCCGGTTCCCGTTCGTCGACGTCGCGTTCGGTCCCGGTCAGGTCCACCGCCTGGCCGAGTTCCTCGTCGGCGATTCGCTGAGCGCCCAGGGGTACTTCGAGTTCGAGGGCTTCACCGGCCACCTTCCGGCCAAGCGGGCGCGGCCGTTCCAGGCCTGGGTCCAGGTCAGCGTCGGCTGCAACTGCGTGTGCGCGTACTGCATCGTCCCCTCGACCCGCGGGCGGGAGGTGAGCCGCGACCCGGACGAGCTCGTGGCCGAGGTCGAGCGGGCGGCCGCCGACGGGGTGCGTGAGGTCACCCTGCTCGGGCAGAACGTCAACTCCTACGGACGCGACCTGCCCCGGGAGGGCCGGGAGACGTTCGCCGGCCTGCTCGCACGGCTCGACGGGATCCCGGGGATCGACCGGATCCGCTACACGAGCCCGCACCCGAAGGACATGCGCGAGGACGTGATCCGCGCCCACGCCGAGCTCTCGTCGGTGTGCGAGCACATCCACCTGCCGCTCCAGTCCGGATCGAGCCCGGTGCTCAAGCGGATGCGCCGGACCTACACGCGCGAGCGGTACCTCGACCGCGTCGCGCTGATCCGCGAGCACGTGCCCGACGCCTCACTCACCACCGACATCATCGTCGGCTTCCCCGGGGAGACGGACGAGGACTTCGCCCAGACCCTCTCGCTCGCCGAGGAGGTCGGCTACGACGGCGCGTTCACGTTCCTCTACTCCCCGCGGCGGGGGACCGAGGCGGCCGAGCTCCCAGATCAGATTCCCCATGAGGTCAAGGTCGAGCGGCTCGAGCAGCTCGTCGAGGTCGTCCAGCGCCGAGCGCTCGAGCGCGCCCGGCGATTCGTCGGCCGGACGGTCGACGTGCTCGTCGAAGGGCCATCGCGGACCGACCCCACCCGCCTGCGGGGTCGCAGCCGCCACAACAAGGTCGTCAACTTCCAGGGCACGGCGACGGCGGGCGAGCTCGTCGACGTCGAGATCACCGCCGCGACGAGCCAGACCCTCACCGGTCTGCAGTCGCTCCTTGCCCGGACCGCCTGAGGTACGAACTTCGTCCAGGCCGCGCGGATCGGCCTGCGGCGGCCCTACCCTCTCTGCCGTGCGACGGCTCGCTCCACTTCTCGGCACGCTGGCGGTGGCGCTCTGCTGCGCCGCTCCGGCGGCGGCCGGCGTCGCCAACCGGGGGATTCCAGGAGCTCCCGCCAACCCGCTCGGCGCGATCCGCTGGGGCAACTACTCCGGCGGCCTCGATGAGGTCTTCCCGGCCTACGAGGGCGCATCCGGCCGGCAACGCCAGCTGCTCGGACGAATCGCGCTCCGTCCGCGAATGCGGTGGTTCGGTCAGTGGTACGGGGACCCCGAACAGACCGCCCGGGAGTACATCGACAACGTCACCGGGGGCGACCCGACGGCGCTCGCCCAGATGGCGGTGTTCGCGATGGAGCCCTGGGAGGGCGGGATCGGCGACATCTGTCAGCAGCTCCCGAGCGACGGTGAGCAGGCCGCGTACCGCGGTTGGATCGACGGCTTCGCCCGCGGCATCGGCTCCGCGCGGGTCGCGCTGGTCCTCCAGCCGGACCTGCCGATCGGGGTCTGCGCGCCCCATCACTCGACCCTGCCGTTCGACCTCGTCGCCTACGCCTCCCGGGTGTTCGCGTCGCTTCCCCACACCACCGTGTACCTCGATGTCGGCGCCTCGGACTGGCCGACCGTCAGCCAGGCCGTGACGATCCTGCGCCGTTCCGGCGTCCGCTACGCCCGCGGCTTCGCCCTCGGTGCGACCCACTACGCGAGCACATCGGACGAGATCGGCTTCGGCGCCCGGATCGTCACCGGCCTCCGCCACGCCGGCCTCGGGACGAAGCACTTCGTGATCAACACGGCCGAGAACGGGCGGCCGTTCACCTATCAGCAGTACCACGGCCCGAACTACGACAACGCCACCGTCTGCCGGACGGCGAGCTCCAGCCGCTGCGTGACGCTCGGGATCCCGCCCACGGCCCGGGTGAGCGCGTCCTGGCGGGGGCTCTCCGGCCACGCTCGGAGCCTCGCGGGGCGGTTCGTCGACGCCTACCTGTGGATCGGCCGGCCGTGGCTCGAGAACCAGGCCGATCCGTTCGACCTGCAGCGCTCGCTCCAGCTCGCGGCGACAACGCCGTACTGAGACCGCCAGGCTCAAGGCGCTCAGCGCGGCGCGCGTTCAGCTCGGCAGGGCCAAAAGCCCTGCAAACTGATGACATCCGGCCGCCATGCGAACATATGTTCGTGCGGTGGAACAACCTCACACTCGGAGCCGACGAGCACACCCACCTGCCCGGGTACCGCGACGAGGCCGTGGTGCGCCATTTCGACGCTCCCGAGGCCGTCGACACCCGGTTCTACGAGGTCCGGGCGAAGTCGGTCCTCAACCGCGTCCCGGAGTCATCGGCCGTGCCGTTCCGGTGGACCGTCAACCCGTACCGGGGATGCACGCACGCCTGCGCTTACTGTTTCGCCCGCCCGACGCACACATACCTCGGTTTCGACGCCGGCCGCGACTTCGAGCGGGAGATCGTCGTCAAGGTGAACGCGCCCGAGCGGTTGCGGGCGGACCTCGCGCGGCCATCGTGGCGGGGCGAGCACGTGGCGCTGGGGACGAACACCGACCCGTACCAGTGGGTCGAGGGCCGCTACCGGCTGATGAGCGGGATCTGGGAGACGCTGCGGGACGCGGCCAATCCGTGCTCGATCCTCACCAAGTCGCCGCTGCTGCTGCGCGATCTCGGGCTGATGTGTGAGATCGCCGAGCGGACGGAGTTCAGCGCGGCGCTGTCGGTCCCGACGCTCGACGAGAGCGCCTGGCGGGCGACGGAACCGCGGACCCCGAACCCCCGGGCGCGGCTCGAGGCGGTCCGGGAGCTCACCGCGGCCGGGATCCGCACGGGTGTGCTCGTCGCGCCGCTGATGCCGGGGATCAACGATGCGCCGGCTCAGGTGGAGGAGATCCTGGAGCTCGCCGGCGAGGCCGGAGCGGCGTACGTCACGGGGATCGCGCTGCACCTGCGGGGCGAGCTCCGCGGCCTGTTCATGGAGTGGTTGCGGCAGTACCGGCCCGAGCTCGTGGAGCACTACGAGCGCCTGTACCGCAGGGGGGCGTACGCCGATCGGGCGGAGCGTCGGCGACTGGCTGCCATGCTGGAGGGGTACACACCCCCTGAGGGGAGCGCCGCGTCGCACCGCGGACTCCCGGCGCGCATCGAACCGGGGTGGGCGCAACCGCCGGCGGCGGAGGTCCCCAATCGCCCGGAAATGCGCCAGGTGCGGCTGTTTTGAAGCCGCGTTCAGCCAGACGTGATGAAACTGGTGTCCCCGAGCGGTGGTAGGTGTGTGTAGACAACGGCAACCCGAGCGACCGGAGGTGACCTGACTCTGAGACGTAAGCGAGACCTCCATCTGGAGAAGATGTTCGAGACCCGCAGCGAGGCGTGGGAGCGTGTCGGCCTGGCCGTCAACGTGAGCCAGCGGGCGCTCCGCCGAGCGCAGCGCGAGGCGATCGTCCTGCTGCCGCTGCTGATCGCGGTGTACGTCGCCTACCAGGAGCGCGTGCAGATCCTCGGCCGCTCGACGGCGGCGCACTACCTGACGGCGATCCGGATCGTCACGGTGATCGTCCTGCTCGCCCTCGGCTGGGCGATCGCGCGCGATGTCGGCAAGGCGGCCGCCCCGACGTTCTTCCGGCGCATGGATCCGGCGACGGCCGGGACCGTCGGGTTCGTCATCCGGCTCACCACACTCGGGATCACGCTGCTCGTCTCCCTGAGCGTCGCCGGCATCGGTCCCTCGACGATCGCCGTCGGCGGAGCCTTCACCGCGGTCATCTTCGGTCTCGCCGCTCAGCAGACGCTCGGCAACCTGTTCGCCGGCATGGTGCTGCTCAGTGCGCGCCCGTTCCGGGTCGGCGAGCGTGTCCGGCTCCAGGCCGGCGCGGTCGGCGGATCGGTGGAGGGCATCGTCAGCTCGCTCGGCCTGCTCTACACGGAGCTCGCCCGCGGCGAGGACCGGGTGATGATCCCCAACAACGTCGTGCTCAGCGCTGCGGTCGTGCCGCTGCGTGAGCCCGACTCGGTCGACGTCAAGGTCCGACTCGCGTCGGGCATCCGGCCGAGCCACGTGCAGCACATCCTCGACGACGCGATCTCGACCCCGACCCGCCGGGCGGCGACCGTGCTGCTCGAGGAGCTCGACGGCGACGAGCTCGTCGTCCGGATCCAGGCCACCCCCGAGCGCGCGGCGGACGGCGCCAAGCTGGCTGACCAGATCATCGCGTCCCTGGCTGCCGTCACGGGTGAGCAGGATGTCGTCGACGATCCCGGCGCCGAGGCCGAGGATGCCCCGGAGCGCTCAGCGCCACGGGCGATCCGCGGCTGAGCGCCGCCGGATCGGGCCGGCCGGGCCAGAGCCGGGTCGCTGCGGTCAGGAACGCTTGCCGCGCTGAGCGGCGACCATCTGGTCGGCGATCTTCTCGCCACCCGCGCGACGGCTGATCGTCGCCGCCAGCTTCGGCGCGAGGCCCGCCAAAGATCGCGCCGATCCGCAGGCCGAGCGGTGCGACATCGAGCTCGGCGCGATCCTGCTCGACGGCCCGGATCACCCCGGCCGCCACGTCCTGCGGCGAGCGGGTCCCGACGCCGGGGGGAGCTTCACGCCGGCCTCGGCGAACATCCCCGCCTCGCGGATGAATCCGGGGGCGATCACCGAGACGCCGACCCCGTGCGGAGCGAGGTCCTGCCGCAGCCCGAGGGCGAAGCCCCGCAGCCCGAACTTCGTCGCCGAATAGATCGACGAGGCCGGCGCGGCCACCTTGCCCGAGCAGCGACGAGATGAACACGAGGTGGCCGCGGCCGCGCTCGATCATCCCCGGAATGACGGCGTGGGCGAGCGCGATCACCGAGCCGAGGTTGACCTCCAACATGCGGTCGATCTCCTCGGCGCTCAGGTCCGTGAGGAGCCCGCTGGCCGGCAGCGCGGCGTTGGCGATCAGGACGTCGAGCTCGCCGGCCTCGCGGACGAGGGCCTGGACCTCCTCGCGCCGGCTGAGGTCCCGGACGGCGGCCTGCGCGCCGAGCTCGGCGGCGAGCGGCTCGAGCATGTCGGCGCGACGGCCGGTGATCACGAGCTGAGCGCCGCGGGCCGCGCAGGCACGGGCGATCGCCTGGCCGATCCCACCGGTGGCGCCGGTGACGAGCACCCGTCCGCTGAGCAGCTGTCCGTGATCCACGCGGCGGCAGTCTACGGCTCGGCGGCGGGATACTCACTCCCATGAGCACCGATCCGCGACCCCCCCGCGCGGAGGTCATCGCGCTGTTCGGCCCGACCGGGGTCGGCAAGACCGCGGTGGCTGTTGCGCTCGCGGACCGCCTCCGCGAGGCCGGCGAGGACCCGGTGGCGGTCTCGGCCGACGCGCTCCAGGTCTACGCCGGGCTCGAGATCCTCACCGGGGCGGCCGGCCCGGCGGACCGGGCGCGGCTGGAGCACCGGCTGCTGTCGTTCCTCCCGCTCGACGCCATGTTCAGCGCCGGCCAGTACGCCGAGCTGGCGCACGCCGAGATCGACGGACTGCTCGCCGCGGGCCGGCGGCCGATCGTCGTCGGGGGCACCGGTCTGTACCTCCGGGCCGCGCTCACCGAGCTGAGCCTGCGCCCGCCGCCCCCGAGGGCGTCCGGGAACGGTGGCAGGCCGAGCTCGAGCGCCCGGGGGCCGGAGGCCCTGCACGCCGAGCTCGCGCGGCGGGCGCCATGGGCGGCCGAGGCGATCGAGCCCGGCGGATCGCCAGCGGATCGTGCGCGCGCTCGAGCTGCACGAGGCCGGCGAGCTGGAGCCCTCGCCCGAGGTCTCGGAGCTGTGGACGGCGAGCACACGCCATCGCGACGCTGCTCGTCGGCCTGACAATGGACCGCGAGGCGCTGTACGCGACGATCGACGCCCGCGTCGACGCGATGGTCGCGGCCGGCGGCCGTGAGGAGGTCCTCCGCGCGCATGCCGCCGGCGCATCGGCGACGGCCCGCCAGGCGCTCGGCTTCGCCGATCTGCTGGCCGGCGATCTCGAGGCGATGAAGCGCCGCACGCGAAACCTCGCCCGTCGCCAGCTCACCTGGATGCGAAAGCTCGCGGCGGTGCGGACGCTCGACGCGACCGACCGGAGCGCGGAGGAGCTCGCCGACGAGGTGCTCGCCCGCTGGCGGGCCGGGAGCGCTCAGGGGAGCGGCGTGAACGGGTAGAGCAGCACGAGCGCGACGACGACGCTCGCCGACCACGCGAGGACGGCGCGCGGGAACCGTGGTCGCAACCGAACGACGAGCTCGGCCGCCCCGACGTACAGCCCCGGCATCACGATGACCATGTAGTACAGGTAGCTCGTCCGCTGCCAGAACACGCTGAGGGCGGCGAACGGGAGGAACGTGCCGGCGAGCCAGGCCGGGGCGAGTGGCCGCCGCCGCCACGCCGCCCACCCGACCCCGGCGAGGCCGAGCAGCAGGATCGGCGGGCTGATCACGCCGATGAAGTGGACCGCGGGGTGGATGTGATCGAGGCCCGGGGCCGGCCGCGAGGGCTCGATGTTGAGGTAGGTGATCCACTTCAGGTCGATCAGCCACCCCCATGGAACGGAGGCGATCCCGCTCGGCCCATGCGGGCTCGACTGCTGCGAGGCGTAGCTCACCATGTGCGCGAGATGGCCGAACACCCCGCCGCCGACGCGGTGGCCGCTCACGGGGTCGTACGGCGGGGCGATGCGGTCGAGCACCGCGAGCAGCACCACCGTTCCCGCCGCGCTCGCCGCCGTCATCAGTCCGAACCGCCGCGCGGCGGCGAGGCGCTCGGCCCGGCCCGTCCGGAGCGCCCGCGCGAGCTCGACGAACGCGAGCACGAGCAGCGCGTACGGCGCGACGAGCTTGCAGCAGCTGCCGATCGCCAACCCGGCGGCGGCGCCGAGCACACGCCCGCGGAGATACAGCGCGACCGCCCACACCATCGCGGCGACGGCGTAGATGTCGAGCGTCGCGATCCGGCCGTGGACGAGCAGCAGGTTGTCAGCCGCCATCAGCGCGGCGGCGACCGCGGCCGTCGAACGTGGGCCGCCCGCCGCCCGGACGAGCGCGAACATGCCGAGGATCGCCACCGTCCCGGCGATCAGGCTGCCGAGCCGCCAGGCCCACGGGTTGTCGCCGAGGAGCTCGATCGACCCGGCGATCACCAGCTTGGCCAGCTGTGGGTGCTCGGCGTTCGGGTCATCACCGGCCGGGATGCTGGCGTAGTGGGCCTGCCCGGGGAGTGGCCGCAGGCCGGCGATCGCTCGTGCGGCCGACACGTAGTAGGTCTCGTCGAACACGAGCGAGTGGTCGGCGGCCGTCCGGCAGGGCGCGCGGCACGGCTCGCTCAGCCATGCCGCCCGCAGGCCGACCGAGACGATGACCGCGGCCAGCAGCAGGCCGGTCGGCCAGGAGATGCGCCGCACCGCTCCCGTGAGGCGGTCATATCGCTCGGCCATGGCCGGGCGACGGTACCTAGACTCCCGCCGCGTGCACTTCGAGAAGTGGCAGGCGCTCGGCAACGACTACGTGATCGTGGAGGAGCGCGCGCTCCCGTGCGCAGCTCACCGCGGGCCGGATCCGGACGATCTGCGCACCCCACACCGGTGTGGCCGCCGACGGCATCCTGCTGCTCTCCGACCCGCCCGCCGGCGCGGAGGGGACGATCGCCACGTTGCGGATCTTCAACCCCGACGGCTCCGAGGCCGAGCTCTCGGGCAACGGCGCCCGTGAGGCGATCATGTACCTGCGGCTCGAAGGGCTGGACCGACCGGGACACGTTCTCGCTCGCCACCGCGGCCGGCGCGGTGCGGGCCACGCTGACCGGGCCGACGACGTGCGCCACCGAGCTCGGGACGGTTCGGACGGCGAGCGACGACTTCCCCGGCGGTCCCGCCGACGGTCGGGCCGAGCTCCAGGCCGACGGACGGCACTGGGCCTTCCAGCACGTCCAGGTCGGCAACCCCCAGTGCGCCATCGCCGTCGGCGATCTGCCGGCGCTGGCGGCGCTCGACCTGCCGGCGATCGGCCCGGCGATCGAGCACCACGAGCTGTTCCCGCACCGGACGAACGTGTCCTGGTACACGCCGCTCGCCCCCGACCGGATCCGCGCCCGCATCTTCGAGCGCGGGGTGGGGGAGACCGCGGCCAGTGGGACCGGCGCGACCGGCGCCGCCGTCGCCCACGTGCTCGCCGGCGGCCGCTCACCGGTCGACGGTCGAGCTCGACGGCGGCGAGCTGGAGGTCGCCGTGAGCGACGACCCTTGACGTGACCCTGACCGGATGGGCGGTGCCGGTGTTCGCCGGGACGCTGTCCGACGCGATGCTGAAGGAGCTGCATGCAGACCGAGTAGCCGCCTGGAACGCATTCCCGCCGTACCTGTTCGCCGAGCTCGAGCGCAAGATCGCGGCCAAGAAGGCGGCCGGGGTCGACGTGATCAGCCTGGGGATCGGCGATCCGGACACCCCGACCTACCCGCCGATCGTCGCCGCCGCGCAGGAGGCGGTCGCCGATCCCAGCACCCACCAGTACCCGTCGAACCGCGGCCGCGCCGAGTTCCGCGAGGCCGTCGCCGACTTCTACGCCCGCCGGTTCGGCGTCGAGCTCGACCCGGAGACCGAGGTGATGCCGGCGATCGGCGCCAAGGAGTGCATCTTCAACCTCAACCTCGCGTTCCTCGACCCGGACGACCTGGCGCTCGCCGCCGACCCCGGCTACCCGGTCTACACCGGCGGCCCGCTGCTCGCCGGCGCCGGACTCGCTGCTGATGCCGCTGATGCCCGAGCTCGGCTTCGCCCCGGATCTCGACGCGATCTCCGCCGCCGATCTCCGAGCGCGCGCGGCTGATGTTCTTCAACTACCCGAACAACCCGACCGGCGCGGTCGCGCCCGAGGGCTTCTTCGAGCGGGTCGTCGAGCTGGCCGGCGAGCACGACATCCTCGCCGTCCACGACAACGCCTACAGCGAGACGACCTACGACGGCTACCGCGCGCCCTCGTTCCTCGCCACCCCCGGCGCCAAGGACGTCGGGGTCGAGGTGTTCTCGCTGTCCAAGGGCTACAACATGACCGGCTGGCGGTGCGCGGCGATCGTCGGCAACGCCGAGGCGATCGGCCACTACTGGCGGCTGAAGTCGAACGTCGACTCCGGGCTGTTCGAGGCGATCCAGCTCGCCGGGGTCGCCGCGCTCGCCCCGGAGGTCGACCGCGAGGTGGCGCAGATGAACGAGATCTACCGCCGCCGCCGCGACCTCGTCTGCGACGCCCTGGCCGATGCCGGCGTCGACGTCACGCCGCCGAAGGGCACGATCTACGTGTGGGCGCCCGTTCCCGCGCGGGTTCGCCTCCGCGGCCGACTACTGCGAGCACGTGCTCGAGGAGGCGGCGGTGGTGATCTCGCCGGGCGGCGCCTACGGCCCGAGCGGCGAGGGCTTCTTCCGGATCTCGCTGACCACGCCCGACGACCGCCTGCTCGAGGCCGTCGAGCGGATCCGCCGCCTCGGCTGAGGGCTCCTCGCCGGAGCTACCATTCGACGCGTGCCGAACACGCGCGACGGGCGCATCTCACGGGCTTCGGGCAACGGCGCGGGGCCGCGTCCCAGCGGGCCGCGCCCGGCAGCGCGCGTTCATGATCGCGGCGCTGCCCGACGGCACCGAGGAGTCGCTCGACGAGCTGCGGGAGCTGCTGCGGACGGCGGGCGTGGCGGCCGTCGGCGAGCTCGTCCAGCGCCGCGAGCAGCCCCACCCGAACACGTACCTCGGCTCGGGCAAGCTCGACGAGGTGAAGGCCGCGATCGCGGCCTCCGACGCCAACCTCGTCGGCCTGCGACGACGAGCTCACCCCCCGTCAGGAGCGCAACCTGGAGCAGGCGCTCGGGGTCCCGGTGATCGACCGCACGGCGATCATCCTCGACATCTTCGCCGACCACGCCCACAGCGCCGAGGGCAAGCTCCAGGTCGAGCTCGCCCAGCTCCAGTACAACCTCGCCCGCATGCGCGGCCTGTGGTCGCACCTCGAGCGGCTCGGAGGCGGCATCGGCACCCGCGGACCGGGCGAGACCCAGATCGAGACCGACCGCCGGCTGGCCCGCAACCGGATCGCCGCGCTCAAGCGCCGGCTCGATCGCGTTCGGTCCAACCGCGGCGTGATGCGGGCCGAGCGCGAGCGCGCCGGATGCCGACGGTCGCCCTGGCCGGCTACACGAACGCCGGCAAGTCGACGCTGCTCAACGCGCTGACCGGCGCGGAGGTCGGTGTCCGTGATCGGCTGTTCCACACGCTCGATCCGACGACCCGCGTCCTGCGCACCGCTGCGGGCGAACTGCTCCTCACCGACACCGTCGGGTTCATCCGCAAGCTGCCCCACCAGCTCGTCGAGGCGTTCGGCGCGACGCTGCAGGAGACCCGGCTCGCCGACCTGCTCCTCCACGTCGTCGACGCCTCGGCCGACGAGGAGGAGCTCGGCGAGATGATCCGTGCCGTCGACGACGTGCTCCACGAGATCGACGCCGACGAGGCGCCCCGGATGCTCGTGCTCGGCAAGATCGACCTCGTCGACGAGGAGCGCCGCCACGAGCTCCGCCACCGCCACCCGGACGCCGTGCTCGTCTCCGCCGTCACCGGGGAGGGGCTCGACGCGCTCGTGGAGCCGGATCGAGGACGAGTTCCGGCGCACGCTCCAGGAGGTCGAGCTGCTGATCCCCTACGAGGACGGCCGCCGGCTGGCCGAGCTCCACGGCCTCGCCGGCGAGCTCGAGCGCGAGGACCGCCAGGACGGGGTCCACGTCCGCGCGCGCGTCCCGGCCACCGTCGCCGCGCGCTACGAGGCGTTCACGCTGGAGTGACGCCCGGCTGAGGATGGAGCAGCTCCGCGCACGACGCCTGCACCCGCAGGCGATCCTGCCCACACGGGCCTACGCCGGCGACGCCGGGCTCGACCTGTATGCCTGCGAGTCCGCGACGCTCGAGCCCGGCGCCCGGGCGAGCGTGGGGACGGGGATCGCGGTCGAGATCCCCGAGCACCACGCCGGTCTCGTGCTGCCCCGCTCGGGCCTCGCCGCGCGCCACGGGATCGCGCTCGTCAACGCGCCGGGCCTGATCGACGCCGGCTACCGGGGCGAGCTGCGGGTGCTGCTGCTCAACACCGACGCGCGCGGCCCGGTTCGAGATCGCCCCGGGCGACCGGATCGCCCAGCTGCGTGCTCGTCGCGGTCGCCCGCGTTCGCCGTCGTCGAGGCCGACGATCTCGCGACGAGCGAGCGTGCGGGTCGCGGCTTCGGCTCCAGCGGCTGAGCGGCCGCGTCCGGGTCAGCCCCCGCTCGCCGGCGTCGCGGGCACCAGTCCGTGGTGCTGAAGGAACCGCTGGGCCACGGCGGTCGGACCCTGCCCGCCGAGGTCGACCGCGGCGTTCAGCCGCCGGATCACGGGGAGGCTCAGCAGCGCGTCGACCCGCTCGATCGTCCGCGCGAACGCCGGGCCCTCGGCGCTCAGCGCCTGCTGGGAGACGACCGGGACGACGTTGCCGATGCCGAACAGGTGGTGCGGGTCGCCGAGCACGCGGTAGCGGCGCGACGCGAGCGCGCCGTCGGTGGTGTTCACCTCCGCGGCCTGCACCGTGCCCTTGATCGAGCGCCCGGTACTGCTCGCCGACCCCGAGGGAGACGAATGAGATCGGCGCGAACCCGTAGGCAGCCTGGAGCACGGGCAGGCCGGCCGGGTCGGTCTGGAACTGGGGCGGGCCGCCGAGGCTCAGCGGCCGCCGACGCGGCCGCAGGTCGGCGAGCGTGTGCAGCTTCTCGGCGTGGGCGTAGGCCGGGGTCACCGCGATCCCGGCGGTGTCGGAGAACGGAGTCGGCGGGAGCAGCCACAGGCCCTGGGCAACGGGCGTAGCGGCGGCCCGCGGCGAGCGCCGCCTTGACGGTCGCGAACCGCCTGCGCGTCGGCTGCGACCGTGCGTGTTCCAGGTCGACAGGTACTCCGGGATAGACGTCGATGCGCCCGCTCTTGAGCGGCCGCGAGGGTCACCTCCGTCGGCCCGATGTTGCGATTGACGGCCACGTCGTACCCCTGGGCCCCGAGCGCCAGCCGGTAGAGCTCCCCGAGCACGAACTGCTCGGTGTAGTTCTTGTCCCCGATCGTGATCTGCGGACGGCCCGCGCCGGGCAGCGTGCTCGTCGTCGAGGTCGTGCTCGAGGTCGTGCTCGACGAGGTGCTCGTCGTCGTCGTCGGGGTCGCTGGTGCTGGTCCCCGGGTGATCGACCGCCGTCGCTTCGTCCCCGACCGCACCCGCCCAGCGCGAAGAGCGCGGCGAGCGAGCCGATCACCGGAACGGCACGGCGGACCATCGGGTCAGACCCCCGCCGCCCGTCGCGCGTCGGCATGCGCGGCCGCCTCGAGCCGATCGTCGAGCGGCGCGAGCGGCTCCGTCAGCCCGAGCGCCGTGGCGATCAGCCAGTCGGCGAACCAGGCGTTCTTGGGCAGCAGCGGCCCGTGCAGGTAGGTCCCGATGACGTTGCCGCGCCGGACCCCCTCGGTTCCGTCATGGCCATTGTTGCCGTGGCCCCGCAGCACCCGTCCGAGCGGCCGGCGCGCCGGCGCCGAGGTGCGTCCGGCCGCCGTGGTTCTCGAAGCCGGCGAGAACCCGCGGCTCGCCCGGCGGTCAGCTCCACCTCGATCGCCACGTTGCCGATCAGCCGCGGGCCGTCCGCGCGGACCGTATGCAGGTCGACGAGCCCGACGCCGGGCAGCGTCTCGGTCGCCGAGCTCGTAGGAGTGCCCGAGCAGCTGGAGCCCTCCGCAGACGGCGAGGATCACCGCGTCCGCGCGCCGGCCGCCGCGTGGAGCGCGTCGCGCTTGACCTCGGCGAGGTCGAGCGCGCACAGCCGCTGATCGCGGTCCTGGCCGCCGCCCATGTAGAAGAGGTCGGCGCCGTCGGGGTCGAGCGGGTCCCCGAGCCCGGCGGCGGTGACGGTGAAGCCGATCCCCCGCCACCGGCAGCGCTGCTCGAGCAGCAGCAGGTTGCCGCGGTCGGCGTAGATGTTCATCAGGTCCGGGTACAGCGCGCAGACCCGCAGCGTGCGCCCGGTCAGCCATCGACACATCACCACCGTGCTGCCGACGTACTCGTCGGTGGAGGGGATCGTGACGCGTCCGGCGGGGCGCAGCCCGGCGGCGGTCGCCTCGCGCTCGAGCGTGTCCGCGGTGAGCGCGTCGAGCGCGATCGCATCGTCGAACACCTCGTGGCCGCCGTGCGGGATCGACCACCTCGCGGCGGCGCTCGAGCACGAACGCCGTGCCCGTCGCCCGCACCGCCGTCGGCTGACTGCAGTACACGGTGCCGTCGCGCTCGACGATGTCCGGAAGCGGGAGACGGACCGGCCGGACCCGGTGCGAACGGCTCGAGCGCCTCCGAGATCGCGATCGCCAGGCGGCCGGACCGGGGCGCAGCTGGGCAGCGGGCCGCGGCGAGGAACCGCCTGCGGCCGGCCGGCGTCGCCGAGCAGCTGGATCGTCTGCATCGGCACCAGGCACAGCGCGAACCGCTCCTCGTCAGCGAAAGACCGCGCGTCGGCCTCGGCGTGCGGATCGCCAGCCGCTCGCCGCTGCGCTCCGCGCGCGCAGCGCGTCGCGAGCAGCTCGGGTCCAGTGTCGAGCGCGACCACCCCGTGCCCGGCGCGGGCGAGCTCGAGCGCCACCCGCCCCGTGCCCGCCCCGACGTCGAGGATCGGGACCGCCGTGGGCCGCGGCCAGCCCGCGCCACAGCGCGATGTCCTCGCGGTAGCCGCCGCACTCCAGGTCGTGCCAGATGACCGCTCCGGCCACGGTCACGCGCGCGGCCCCGCTCGGCGCCCAGAACCGCGCGACGTGCCCCTGCCGGGCGAGCAGCTCACGGAGTTCGAGCAGCGCGGTGTACGTCGGCAGCGCGAACACCCGCTCGCCGTCTGCCCGCTGCGAGCGCGCGTGGCGAGCGCCTCGCCGAGGCTCGGCTCGACCTCGATCCGCTCGGTCGGGACCCCGGCGTACTTCATCCGCACCGCGAGTTCGGCGGCGCGGGTCCCGGCACAGGTGACGTGGGCCACGCGTCCGGCGAGCAGCTCGAAGTCCGCGTCCCACACCCAGGAGACGTCGCGGCCGTCGGCGGTGCGATCGTTGAGGATCGCGAGCAGGTCGAGCTCGCCGGTCCTCGAGCGTCAGGGTGCGCAGGACCTCGTTGGCTCCGGCCGGGTTCTTGATCAGCAGGATGCTCAGCTCGTGATCATCGATGCGGACGCTCTCGGCCCGCCCGAACGCGGCGCCGGTGGCCTGCAGCCCGGCGCCGATCGTGTCCAGCGGGACGCCCGAGCTGCCGCGTCAGCGCGGCGGCCGCGAGCGCGTTGTAGACGTTGTAGAGGCCGGGCAGCGGCAGCTCGATCGTCCGCGCGCCCTCCGGCGTGCGAGCGTGAACGTCGAGCGCGCGTGCCGTGCAGCACGATCTCCTCGGCGCTGACCTGCGGCTCCGGGCGGCGCTGGCCGCACTGCTCGCAGTGGTAGTGGCCGAGGTGGCCGAGGAACACCGCGTCGTAGACGTACGGCGCCCCGCAGCTGCGGCAGTGCTTGGAGTCGGCGGCGTGCTGGAGCTCCGGCAGGGCGACCGCCGCGTCCTCCATCGCCGAAGTACGTCGTGTCGGCGCGGTCGCGCCCGAGATCGGCGACGAGCGGGTCGTCGGCTCCGAGGATCAGGCCGGTGCCCGGCCGAGACGCCGGCCACGACCGACGCCCACCGGTCGGCGATCGTCTCGAGCTCGCCGTAGCGGTCGAGCTGGTCGCGGAACAGGTTGGCCAGCAGCATCGCCCGCGGGCGCAGGGCCGCGGTGCCAGCCGGTCGAGCCAGAACTCGTCGACCTCGAACAGGCCGAGCTCGCCGTCGATTCCGCCCGCCGCGGCGCGCGGCGCTGCGAGCAGCGTCGAGGCGACGCCGCCGGCCATGTTCGCCCCGGCCCGGTTGTGGACCACCGACGATTCCGTGGCGATCGAGAATCGAGGCGCCGTCAGCGCCGCCGTCGTCGTCTTGCCGTTCGTGGCCGAGAGCATCACCGACCCCTGGGGCAGGCGGGCGGCCAGCTCGGTGATCGCGTCCGGCTCGAGCCGGATCAGCACCTTGCCCGGCAGGCTCGTGCCGCCACCCCGGCCGGCTCGCCGAGCGAGCTCGCCGACGGCGCGCGCGGCGCCGATCTTCACGGCGAGGCCGCGGCTCATGGTGATCGCCTCCGCTCGCCATCCCGGCTCGCCTGTCGTCGGCGCAGGTCATCCTGCTGCCGGCACCAGGGCCTGGATCGCGCCGGGCAGCGCGCGGATCCGCGCCGGCAGGTCGCCGATCGGGTCGCCGTCCGCGTACACGGTGAACGGCCGGTCGGCGCGATCGTCAGTTCCCGCGTGCGCAGCACCTGGACCTGGCTCGTGGTGGACGTGCTCGCCCTTGAACACGCTCGGCAGCAGCCGCATGAAGCGGAGCTTCGGGCCGTCGGCGATCAGCACGACGTCGAGCACGCCGTCCTGGAGCGACGCGTCGGGGGCCAGCAGCATTCCGCCGCCGTAGGCCTTCGAGTTGGCGGCGGCGACCGAGTAGCCGCGGAAGCCGGTGGGTCGCTGCCGTCGTCGAGGGTGACCGTGAACCGCGCGGGGTGCCAGCCGATCAGCGCCCGCAGGGCGCCGTAGGCGTAGACCAGGTTGCCCGCGGACGAGCCGCGTCTCGTTGGCGATTCGGTTCGCCTCGGAGTCGAAGCCGCAGCTCGCGATCCCGACGAACGTCCGGCCGTCGACCTCGCCGAGATCGAGCCGCTGGACGTTGCCGTGCTGGAGGACATCGCAGGCGGCGACCGGGTCCGACGGGATGCCGAGCACGCGGGCGAGGTCGTTGCCCCGCCCCCCGGGCAGGATCCCGAGCATCCCGTCGGCGCCGCGCAGCTGCATCGGCGACGGCCCCGATCAGACCGTCGCCGCCGACGGCGACCGCGACGCGGCCGTCGGCGACAGCATCGCGGGCGAGCTCGCGGGCGTGCTCGACGTCCCGGGTGCGCGTCACGGTGTATGACATCCCACGGCGGGTGAGCTCCCGCTCCACCTCGGGCAGCATCTCGGCGGCGCGCCCGCCCCCGGCGTGCGGATTGACGATCAGCACTCAGCCGCCGGTGTCCGATCTCGCTGGTCATCGCCCGAGCACCAGCGCACGGAGGGTGTCGGCGATCGCGACCGGGGCCGGCTCCGCCGCCTCGGCCTCGGCCCGGCTGCTCGCGCCGGTGAGCACGATCGCGCCGTCGAGCCCGGCAGCCACCGCGCCGGCGAGGTCGGCGTCGACGCCGATCACCGATGACGAGCGTCGGCCCGGGCCCGAGCCGGTCGAGAGCGGTGCGGAACACCTGGGGCTCGGGCTTGCCGACGATCGTCGCCGGGCGCTCGGTGGCGTACTCCAGAGCAGCGACGACCGCGCCCGTCCCGGGGCTCGCTCCGTCGGCGGTGGGGAACGTCCGGTCCCGGCAGGCGGCGAGCATCTCGGCCCCGCCGAGGACCGCCTGGGTCGCCATCCGCAGATGCTCGAAGCGGAGGCTCGTCGTGACCGGCGATCACCACGAGCTCGGCCTCGGTCTGCGTCCGGCGTGCCGTTGACGACGCGCTGCCCGGAGTCGCTGACGTGGCGGAACACGGCGGGTGAGCCGATCACGTACGTCCGGGCGCGCTGGCGGCGGTCGGCCAGCACGTGCTGGAGCGCGCTGCCCGCGGTGACGATCTCCTCCAGTGCGGCCTGGATCCCGAGTCCCCACAGCTTGCGGACGTACTCCTCCGGGGCTCGCCGGGCGTCGTTGGTCACGAACGACAGATGCTTGCCGGCCCGGCGGAGCGCGGCCAGCGCCTCGGGCGCCCCGGGGATCGCCTCCGTCGCCGAGGTACACGCAGCCGTCGAGATCCAGGATCACGTTCTCGTAGGCGGACAGAAGGGGGGAGAGGGGCACGGCGCCGGTGATTATCGCGGGCGCGCCTGAGGACTCGATGATCGCGGGTCCGATGGACCCACCGTCTACGCTCACACGCCGCGTCCGTCAGGGGTACGACAGGCCACGGGGGCATTCGCGCATCGCTGTGCGCACTCGTGATGCTGGCGCTGCTCGCGCCCGCCACGGCGCAGGCCGGCGTCGCCAACCGCGGCCTCCCCGGCGCCTCCCGCGGCAACCCGATCGCCGGGATGCACTGGGCCTCTACACCGGCTCCTCCGACGGCCTCTACGCAGCCTACGCCGGCTCCCGTGGCCGCCGCCGAGCGCTGCTGGGCAAGATCGCGACGCGCTCGATCGTGCACTGGTTCGGCGCCTGGGTCCCCGACGGCTCCGCCCAGCAGACCGCGCAGCGCTACGTGCAGATGTGTGGGTCGGCCGGCCGTGGCTCGATTACGGCGCGAACCCGTTCGATCTCCCGCGCGCGCTCGGGCTCGCGGCCAGCTCGCCGTTCTGAGCCGAGCGGCCCGGCGGATCTCAGAACAGCGCGGTCTGGGGATCCGGCGCGGGCGGCTCGAGGCACTCGGGCCCGTCGTAGCGGGCGTCGTTGACCGCGAGCGACACGGGACGGAGCGCCGTCTCGGCCGCGGGGAGCGGCGCGAGCAGCTCGTGCAGCCGCGCCGCGCGGCGTGCCGCGCTCGAGCCACGCCGACTCGCTTTGCCGGCTCCAGGATCACCGGCATCCGGTCGTGCAGCGAGGCGAGCGCCGAGTTGGCCGCGGTGGTGATGATCGAGCAGGTCCGCAGCCGGCTCGCCGTCGGGCGCGTGCCAGATCGACCACAGGCCCGCGAAGGCGAACAGCGACCCGTCGCTGCGGGTGATGTGGAACGGCTGCTTCGGCGGCCGGCCCGGCGGGGCGTCCTCGTCCGCTTCTGCCACTCGTAGAACCCGTCGGCGACGATCAGGCACCGGAAGCGCTCGAACGCTCCGCGGTAGGCCGGCTTCTCGGCCACCGTCTCAGCGCGGGCGTTGATCATCTTCAGCCCGAGGTCGGGGCTGTCCGCCCACGACGGCACGAGTCCCCAGCGCAGCAGATCGCCGCGGGCGTGGCCCTCCTTGTCGGTCGTGACGGCGAGGACCTCGTCGCCGGGGGCGACGTTGTAGCGACGGCGCACCTCGATCTCCTCGGCGATCCGGAACCGGGCGCGGACCTCGGCCGGGTTCGACGCCGCGAGCGTGTACCGACCGCACACGGCGCGGGGACTACCGCTTGGCGGCCTGCGGCGATCTGCTCCGAGCGCTCCTCCTGGCGGCAGCGCTGGCGTCGGCGTCCGAAGTACGCGAGCACGCCGAGCGCGATCACGACGAGGACGAAGCCGTAGAAGATGCTGAGGTCCAGCGAGACGCCGCCGAACGGCAGCGCCACGAGGTTGACGATCCCGAATGCCGATCGCGAGCACGAGGATGATCAGCAGGATCACGAGCACGATGCCGCGGATCCGGGCCAGCACGCCGGCGCTGGCCGGCGGCGCGATCAGCCCCATCAGCCGCAGGCCGCGGAGCTGCCGGGTGCGTCGGCGCCTCGACGCCGAGCCGCTCGGTGGCCTTCTTGAGGTCGTCGGGGCGGCGCTCGGCGAGCGCGAGCGAGGCATCGGCCATCCGCCGCAGCTGCTGGCGCTCCTGCGGCCGGGCGGACGCGAGCGCACGCTGGAAGTGGGCGCGCGCGGCCTTGGCGTCGTAGCGCTCGGCGGCCCGGGCACCGAGGATCGCCTGGGCGGCCGACTTGAACTTCGTCTCCGCCTCGAGCTCCTCGTCCGAGCGCGACTCGAGCTGCTGCATCTGCGCCATCTGGCTGCGCTGCTCGACGCGCATCACTCGCTGTTGCTTGGCCATCGCGGCGCGGAGTTTAGTTGGTCCGCGGGTCGCTCAGGGCGCCGTCGCGAACCTCACTTGCAGCTCGGGTCGGGATCGAAGCTGGCCGTCGATTGGGCGAGCGTCAGCGGACCGCTGTGCGGGATCAGCTGGATGTGGTTGACCTCGGTGTTGTTCGGGTCGTCCGAGGGGTCGAACGGCCGGTACAGGCCGAACTGGGCGAGCGTCGCCTCGCTGATCTGGGCGGCGCTCGAGCGGAGCAGGCTGCCGACTCCGATGTCCTCGGCGAGGCCCTGCGTATGGGGATCGTTGGCGAACCCGCCGACGGCCACGCTGTGGGCCGGCGTCCGGTATCCGCTGATCCCGTAGATCGCGACGTGGAGGGCGCGGGCGAGCTGATCGAGCCGGGCGGTGAGCACCGGGAGCTGCCCGACGTTCTGGATCGTCCCCGGGTCGGCGAAGAAGCCGGACCCACTCGTGTGGACGAGCGGCGCGGCGATCGCCGGGTTCGTCGTGCCGCCGCACAGGTTGAGCTGCTGGAGCTCGTGCCGGACCTCGGCCAGCGACGGAGCGTGAGCGGTCGGATCCCCGACGGGGGCGCCCCCGGCGGCGCTCTGCGTCGCCGGGCCGGCGTCACCGATCAGCGGCTCGACCGCCTGCGGGTGGGCTCGAGGCGCGGAGGCCGTGGATGAGGGCGCGGTCGTCACCGTGCTCGACGGCGCGTGCGCGGATGAGCCGCAGCCGGCCACGGCGGCGGCGACAGCGAACGCGGCGAGGATGCGGCGGCGCGACATGCCGCTTGATCAAATCAACGCTCTAGTGCGGCTTGATCACGTACACGCGCTGGCCGGTGAGGTACTGGCCGCCGTCGGCCGAGGAGGCCGGCGGGTGACGGTAGACGTCGACGTGGTGACCGTTGATCGCGCCGCCGGTGTCCTGGGCCACGAACCAGCCGCCGTAGCCGTCGTGGCGGTACGCGGGAAGGTAGACCCGGCTGCCGAGCGGAATCGTGTGGGGGTCGACGGCGATCGACTGCCAGAACTTCAGCGGCAGCGACGGGCCGGATGCGAACGTCACCCCTCTGAGGGGGACATAACGCCGGCCGGTCCCCGACTCCCAGCCGCCGGCAGAGAGCGGGAAGGTGACGCCGCCGTGGCTGTTCTTCCAGTAACCGCCCGCGCGCCAGTACGGCGACCCGCCCGACCATCCGGTCGATGGGTCGGTCGACCGGCCGGACTTCGTCACCCAGCCGCCGCTGCCGAGGGCGTCGATGTGGTACATGCGGCCGTCGATGCCGAGGCCCTCGCCCTCCATCGAGACGCCCATCGCGGAGTACAGCCAGTCGATGCGGTGCTTCCCCGGAAGGCCGGGGGTGGAGACGAGCCGTCCGATGAACCAGGACTCCGGTGCCGGCCAGTACTCGGTGATCGTGAAGTTGCTCACCCATTTGCCGTGGCTGTGCTTGCCCGGCGGGGCGGGGACGGTGATGTGGGGTGGCTCTGCGTCGGCGCCGGGCCGCCGAAGCCGACGCCGCCCGAGGCCCGGGGCTCGGTGTTCGTCGCCCGTGCGGCGGCGCCGAGGGCGAGGGTCGCGAGCACGACCGCGCACGCGACGGCGGGTGCTGACGTGGTCCGGTGCAGGGCGACGCGAAGCATCTGTGATCTCGTCGGCAGAAGCGGACAGCCCCTGAAGTGGTGCAGTCCCGGGGCCCTACGGTAAACGTCCGGCGGTCGGTCCGCGCAAATCGCCTGTCAGCCGCCGGACACCGGGAGCACCGGCGTACAGGCCGGGTGGCGCGGATGCGCGGGATCGAGCGCGGTGAGCACGTCGGCGTCGGCGATGTGGTCGTAGGGCATCGACAGGTGCTCCCCCTGATCGAGGATGCACTGGCGCTGGAGCGTGATGTTGGTGACACCCGGACCGGTGAGGAAGGCCGACCAGTACGGGGTGACGACCTCGTCGTTGGCCGACTCGATCACGGTGTAGGACACGCCCGGCTGAGTCTCGCCGCGGGCGTTCAGGGCGGTCATGAACGGCGAGCCGGCCTCCTGCTCGGCGCACGCCGGACACGCCGCCAGCGTGGCGTTAGAGCCCGGGAAGTAGGTCGCGAGCGTGAACAGGCCGTTCAGCGTCGTGCCGTGATTGGACGGCGCGAGACCGACCAGCGTGTGGACCTTCGCCGCTCCACCGAGGTTCTTCAGGTAGTAGCGCGGCATCATCCCGCCCTGCGAGTGCCCGACGAGGTCGACCTGCGAGGCGCCCGTCGCCGTGCGGACCTGGTCCACGAACGCCGCGAGCTGCTGGGCCGACTGCTCGATCGGTCCGGTGCCGTCGATCCCGATCGCTCCGCTCCCGTCGTACGAGCCGTAGTTGAGCGCGAACACACACCAGCCGTTGTCGATGAGCAGCGGCGAGAGCGCCTGCCAGCTGTCGGACATGTCACCGAAGGTGCCGTGGACGAGGATCACCGGCCGGGGGTGGGCGCTGCTCGGCCGGCAGCTCCAGTTGTTGGCGCCGGGCGGGCTCGCGGTCGGGTTGGCGTGGGTGTAGCCGAGCACGCCGTTGTAGATCACCGGCAGTGACGCACCGGCCGATGCGGCACCGACGAGGCCCAGGGCCAGGACGATCGCGAACAACCCACAGCACCGACGCATATCCGTTCCTCCTTGCGGTGGGCTCTTCGCCGCTCCGCCTCCGGTCACTACCTCTCGGAGTGGGGGGTACCCCGCTTGCGCTAGAACGACACGCGTGACGAGCGCAGAGGATCACGACGAGGTGCGCCCGGCGGCCGGGGACGTGGCCGACGAGGTCCGGCTGCTCGTTGCGGGGGGGACGATCGCCATGTCCGGATCGCCCGCCGTCCCGTCGACCGATGTCATCGACCAGCTCCAGCGCGAGGCCCACCAGCACGTCCGCAGCGAGGTCGTGCAACTCACCCCGAGCGTTCACTTCACCCGGGCCGACGCGCTCGCGCTGTGCCGCCGGGCCGTCGATCTGGCCCGCGACGGGCTGCCGGTGGTCATCACCCACGGGACCGATCTGATGGAGGAAGTCGCGTTCCTGTGCGACCTGTTGCACGACGCCGCGGCGCCGATCGTGTTCACCGGGGCGATGCGGACCGCGTCGGCCCCCGGCGCGGACGGGTTGGCCAACCTCCACGCCGCGGTGGCCGTCGCCGGAAGCCCGACAGCCCGCGGCCTCGGGGTGCTCACGGTGTTCGCCGGCGAGATCCATGCCGCACGGTTCGTCCGCAAGGCCGACAGCACGAGCATCGACGCCTTCGCCTCGCCGCAGACCGGCCCGCTCGGCTACATCGAGGAGGGGCGGCTGACCGTGTTCTGGCGTCCGCAGCGGCGGCCGGCCCTCGCCGTCGAGCGGCTCGATGCGCGGGTGGAGATCGTCACCGTCGCGCTCGACACCCGGCCCGAGCTGATCGAGGCCGTGGCCGGCGTCTGCGACGGCGTCGTGGTCAGCCTCCCGGGCGCCGGTCATGCGCCGCCGGCGGTCATGGCGGCGATCCTGACCCTCGCCGAGCGGCTGCCGGTCGCCGCCGTCGCGCGTCCGTGGCGCGGCGCGCTCCTGCACGAGACCTACGGGTTCGACGGCGCCGAGGGCGACCTCCGCAGCGGGTCGGTGGCGTGCGCCGGCTCGCTCGGCGCGCCGGCCGCCCGGATCGCCCTGATGGCGTGTCTCGGGGCCGGGCTCGACCGGGAGCACACCGCGGAGGTCCTGGCGCAGTACGACTGACGCAAACCCGCCGGCGCGCGGCGCTGCCCGAACGGCTCCCGACCCTCTCGGTCTACATAACGTTGATTATCGAGCGTTTGATCCGAGATTCGCCGCCGCACAAACCGGGTCCGCCCCGACGCCCTCCCCGGGCGCTCAGGCGACCGGCTGGCGGATGGTCGTCTTGACGTTGGCCGGGGCCGAGCGCGTCGGGTCGCTGAGGTAGATCTCGTGGTGGCGGCCGACCGCACGCAGCCCGTGCTCGGCGATGAACGCGTGCAGAGCGGCGATCGTCGGTCCCTCGGTGTTGTACGGCCCGCGGTGCGTCAGCTGCGCGGCCCGGCCCTCATCGAGCGGCTCGAGCCGGACGTCGCCGACCGCGGGCGCCTTGGCCTCGGCCGCATCCCACACCTCGGCGAGGGCCGCCCGGGTCACCGCCTCCGGCTGCATGATCATCAGGGTCCAGTTCCACGCCGGCGCCGGGCCCGTCGCGGACGGCGCCGCATCGGGCGCCCACCACAGTCCTTCGAGCGGCATCACGCCGTAATCGATCACGCCCGCGTTCTTGAGTGCGAACTTCACCCCGTAGGACAGCGAATACAGCGCCTTGATCCCGGCGCCGAACTCCGGTGAGACGTTCGGATCGCCGTGACCGTCGATCATCAGATAGCTCAACCGCGGCACCTGCACGAGCGACGGCGTCATCCGCGCGCGGTACAGGTCGCGGAGCTCGCGCTTGAAGTCCACCTTCTCCAGCTTCGTGGTCGCCACGTCGTCCTCCGATGCCCGGTGATGCGAGCAAACTACGTCCGGAGCCCCGCCGTCGACATCGGTAGTTCTCCTCCGACGCGCCACGGCGGCGATCGCGAGGTCCGCAACTTCGCCGGTGCGGCTGGTATAGAGGGCTGTACGTCCAGATCCTGAGGAGGTCGCATGACGGGTAGGCGCATGTCGGGTAGGTTGAAGCTGTTCACGGGGCTCTTGGCGAGCGCGCTCGCCCTTGGCGCGGGCACCGCCACGGTTGCCGTGGCGGCCTCGCCGCCGACGCTCACGGTGAGCTCACCGACGTCGGTGACGAACTCCAGCGCCGTCGTCCGGGCGACGATCCACCCCGGCGGCGCGACGACGTACTTCGTCATCCAGTCCGGGCTGACGACGTCCTACGGCGTGCAGTCCAAGACCATCTCGGTGAGCGGCAGCAAGACGAGCACGACGGTGGCGTCCAAGCTCGTCGGCCTGCTGCCGGGCACGGTCTACCACTACCGCTTCTTCCTGATCAACAAGTACGGCTCCGCGACGAGCGCCGACCACCAGGTGAAGACGACCGGGCCGGCCCCTGCGGGTGCCGAGACCGGCGCCGCGACCGTCGCCTCGTCGAGTGCGGCCTTCGTGAGCGGCGTCGTCAGCCCGAAGGGCGCCGCGACGACGTACTACTTCCAGTACGGCGCGGACAGCGCCAACCCGGCCTTCGACACCCAGACGGCGCCGAAGACGATCCCGTCGAAGGCGCACCCGAGCACCGTGGCGGCGTTCATCGCGGGGCTGGCTCAGAACACGAGCTACCACTACCGCCTGGTGGCGGTCCACTCGGGCGCGATCGTCAGCTCGGGCGCATACGGACACTTCACGACGTTCCCGAACCCCCGCCCGCGGCCGGGTCTGCACACCGGGATCTCTCCCCGGAAGATCCACGGGGCCCCGTACGCGTTCGCGATGTTCGGGCACCTCACCGGCCTCTCGTCCTCGCCGGCGGTCGCCTGCACCGGGTTCGTGAACATCCACGTCCGGCTCGGACGGAAGATCGTCGCCACGGAGATGATCCCCGTTGGGTCCGACTGCAAGTTCTCGACCGTCGTGCAGTTCAACAAGCTCCCGGGCCGTGGCCGGCGCGGTCGCACGGTCCACCTCTCGGCGCGGCTCAGCTTCGGCGGGAACAGCTATCTCGCGCCGGTGGCCTCGGGGGCGTACCACCTCACGCTGAGCTGAGCGCCGCGACCTCGGCGATGAGCTTCGACAGCCGGCTGCCCTGCCAGGCAACCGGCGAATGGCCCGGCTCGTCGAGCACGAGCCGGGCTCCCGGGATCGCGGCCGCGTAGGCCCGGCCGACCGCCTCGGGGTGGCCGGGGTCGGCCTCGTCGTTCGAGGCGACGACGGTCACCGGAGCGTCGATTGCGCAGAGGGCGTCGAGGTCCGGGTACGGCGCCGAGCGCGGGACGGCCTGGAGAGCGTCGGCGAGCGGCTCGAGCCGCTCGTGGTCGGCGAGCCGCTGGCGGATCACCTTCAGCACTGTCTCGACGAGCGCCGGTGAGGCGCCGGCGGGCGGCTCGTAGGCGGCGACGAACCCCTCGATCCCACCGTCGCGCAGGCCCGCGGCGAGCGCATCCCACCGGGCGAGCCGCGCCGGCGCGGACTCCTCCCCCTGCACGTACGCCGGTGTTATGACCACCAGGCCCCCCACCCGCTCGGGGTGGGTGAGCGCGAACACGAGTGCCGTATGGGCGCCCATCGAAGCCCCGGCGAGGACCGCCCGCTCCACTCCCATCGCGTCGAGCACGGCGCCGAGGTCCGCGGCGAGCAGGTCGTAGCCGTAGGCATCCGGCGACGGAGCCGGTGAGGAGCGACCGTGGCCGCGGGCGTCGTAGGCGATCACGCGGTGACCAGCGCGCTCGAGCGCCCGTGAGCCCATCACCACGTAGCGCCGGGTCGCGGTCAGCCCGTGGAGCAGCACGACGGGCGTCCCCTCCCCCTCCTCCGCGACCGCGAGCCGCACGTCGGCTGCGCTGATCTCGGTTTCCGGCACGGCCGGTTTTCTACCATCTGTCCCGATGGACGCCACTGAGCAGACCTTTCAGACCGCCGTGATCGAGCGTTCCCGCACGGTGCCGGTCGTCGTCGACTTCTGGGCGGAGTGGTGCGGGCCGTGCCGGCAGCTCGGTCCGGTGCTTGATCAGGCCGCCGCCGAGCGGGCCGGGAAGGTCGAGCTGGTCAAGGTCGACACCGACGCCAATCCGAACCTCGCCCGCACGTACCGGATCCAGGGGATCCCGGCCGTCAAGGCGTTCAAGGACGGCGAGGTGGTGGCCGAGTTCACGGGCGCGCAACCACCGGCCCAGGTCGCGCGCTTCTTCGACACGCTCGTTCCGTCCGAGGCCGACGGGCTCGTGGCCGCGGGCGACGAGGCGTCGCTCCGTCGCGCGGTCGAGCTCGAGCCGGCCCGCGCCGATGCCGCGGTTCCGCTCGCCCGGATCCTCCACGGCCGCGGCGAGCTCGACGAGGCGCTCCGCCTCGTCCGGGCCGTACCCGGGAGCTTCCAGGCCGACGGCCTCGCCGCTCGGATCGAGCTCGAGCGCGACGACCCGGCGCCGGAGCTGGCGGAGGCGCTGACCGCGCTCGACGGCGACGATCCCGAACGGGCCCTCGACCTCCTGCTCCAGGCTCTGCCCTCCTCCGATGGCCACCGGGATGACGTGCGACGGGTGATCGTCGGCCTGCTCGACGAGCTCGGCGTGGAGCACACGCTTGCGCGCGAGGGCCGGCGGCGGCTCGCCGCCGCGCTCTACTAGGCCTCGACCGCGAACCGCAGCTGCTCGGCCGCGGCCGCGTCGGCGGCCTCGAGGCCGGCCACCCGGACGCCGATCAGACGCACCGGACGGGGTGGCGCGAACCGCCGCAGCAGGTCGACGGCGACGGGCCCGACATCGCCGGCGGCGGCGACCCGATGGGGCAGCGTCCGAGCCCGCGTGTGGGTCGAGAAATCGTCGAGACGGACCTTGATGCCCACCGTCCGGCCCGCTCTCCCCTGCCCCACGAGCGTCTCACACAGCCGCGCGACGAGCCGGTCGAGCACGCCCTCGAGCTCCTCCAGGACCGTGATGTCACGGTCGAACGTCGTCTCCCGCGACTCGGAGATCACCTTGCGCTCCTGGGTGACCGGCGAGTCGTCCTCGAACCGGGCCCGGCGCTGGAGCTCGGCCCCCGCTCGCGGCCCGAAGCGGGCGGCGAGCCGGGCGGGGTCGGCAGCGGCGAGCTCGGCCAGCGTGTGGATGCCGAGCTCGGCCAGACGCTCGACCGTGCGGGGGCCGATCCCCGGCAGCAGCCCGCAGGGTGCCTCGGCGAACCGGGCGCACGCCTCCTCGCGGTCAAGGACCACGAACCCGCGCGGCTTCTCGGCATCGGAGGCGACCTTGGCCACCAGCTTGTTCGGCCCGATGCCGACCGAGCAGCGGAGCCCGGTGCGGGACTCGATCTGCTCGCGCACGAGCCGCATCGCCGCGCGCGGGGCGGGCAGGCCGCTGAGGTCGAGGTACGCCTCGTCGAGGCCGATCACCTCGACCTGCTCGACGTGATGGCGGACGATGTCGAGTACCTCCCTGGACGCCGCGCGGTACAGAGTGAAGTCCGGAGGCAGGAAGATCCCGTCCGGGCACAGCCGCCGGGCGCGGGCCGCGGGGATCGCGGAGCCGACTCCGAACCGCCGGGCCTCATAGGACGCGGTGGTGACGACCGCCCGGGGCCCGGTCCCGGCGACGATCACCGGCCGGCCGGCCAGTTCCGGCCGTCGGCGGACCTCGACCGACACGTAGAACGCGTCCATATCGAGATGTGCCACCACGCGGGAAGGTCGCTCGGACGTCACGCGGGCAGACGCTACGCGCCGATGGAGACGGATCGAGCGGCATCTTCCACGCGCCCGGGACGAGCGAAGTCGACCTCGCCCCGGGCCGGTGCGAGTGATGGCCGTCACGGAGAACCGGCGCGCTCATCAGCGAGATCGTGCTGATGAGCGCCTGACGGCTCCTACATCACGAGAGGTAGTCGTTGAGGTGGCGCACCGCGTGGTCGATGGTCAGGTACGGCTTGGTGTCGTACTCGATCCACTCCGTGTAGTTCAGGAGGTTGCGGTAGGCGTCCCCCAGGTCATCTGTTTCCGAAATCACGACGCCCTGGCTTCCGTCGGCGGCGACATAGTGCGCCGTCACGCCCGGTCCCGTGCCCTCCTTGGCGAAGACGCCCATCAGCGTCTTCGTCTCATCCTTGCTGAGCGGCTTGATCCTGTACGTGGTGATGAAGATCACACGTCCCTCTCCTCGCCTCGATCGCTTGCATGCCGAACCCTATGGCGAGCGGACCCGTCCCGGTAAGGGGGAAAGCCCGCAATCAGACAAGAGAGAGCTCGACGCCCCCCCTGCCGCGGCGGGAGGGGAAATCCGCCCCTGCGAGCACGAGAAAGCGCCCCGCCGGAAGACCCGACGGGGCGCCAGTTCCCGTGGTGCTGATCACTCGCCGTGCGGCCTCATCGGACCGTGCGGCGAGCGGGGCTCAGGCCGAGGTCCAGACGGTGCCGACGCCGTCGAATCCGAGCGCGCGCGGCGGTGTTCTGGTTGAGATCCCAGTCCCGGCCGCCGACGAACGGGCCGCGGTCATCGACCGTGGCGGTGACCGTCCGGCCGCCGTAGCTGATCGTCACCTTCGTGCCGCACGGCAACGTCCGGTTGGCGACGCCATAGACCGGCATGGAAGCCGCAGGCGGTGGCGCCGCAGTCGTCGTACCACGAGGCCACGCTCGGGTGCAGGTGCACCGAGGCGACGACCCCGCCGTAGCCGCTCACCGACCGGCTGACCCGGTCGCCGGCGAACCACACCAGCAGGTGGTGGTCATTGGCCCGGCGCGGCACGGACAGGGTGAACCCGCCCTTGCGGCCGGTGCGCGCGGCGGAGACCTCCCGCCACCCGTGGCCGGAGCGCTCCTCGAGCGCGACGCGCCGGCCGCCGAGCGCCGGCCGCAGCGTGCCGTACACGTGCGGCTTGCTGGTGGATGCACGAACGAGGTTCGATGCGCGCCGCGACGGACAGGCTGGTCGCCGTACTCGAACTCGCGGGAACCGTGGCGAAGCCGGACGCGCCGCCGCTCGTTCTTGCCGGCGAACGTCGCCGGCACGACTCGGAGCAGGCCATTGCGCCGCGCCGTGATCGCGAACCGGTACCGCCCGTGCGGACCGGCCGAGGTGGAGCCGAGGGTCTGCCAACCGGACGAACCCGTCGGAGCGAACTGCAGCTGCACCCGCTCACCGCCGTTCGTCTGACCGGTGACGGCCACCCCCTGCCCGAAGCTGGTTCGGGCCGGCGAGACCTTCATCTGAATCGCGCTCTGGGCATCAGCCTGGCCGGCGGCGAGCGCGACAGCACCGCCGGAGATGGTGATCATGGCCGCGGCCGCGCCGAGAGTAACCGGGCGCGGGGTGCGCAGCATCGAATTGGGCCTCATCGGAGGTCCTCCTTTGCAACATCGACCGCGGTGCCTACGAGGTTAGCTGACGGGCTCGCGGCCGTCGACGTCAGCGCATCCGCGCTTGGTCCCGGTCGCTACGCTCCGCCGACGGCGATTGCCGTGCGGACGATTCGCCCCGGCCCGCGGCGCGGTACTGCGGCGGGCAGTGGGTCCCCCGTTCCCCCCGCACCGTGCAGGGGAACTCGGCAGGTCGATTGAACGACCCGCGGAGAGTGGCAGCGACCGGGACCGCACTGTGTGTGGGTGGTCACAGACCGCTCGCACGCCTGATCCGGGCCGTCGGCATAATCGACTCCGGTGTCCAACCCCGATCGCCTGAGCGGACTCGACAGCTCGTTCCTGCACCTCGAGCGCGAGACGGCCCACATGCATGTCGCCGGGTGCGCGGTGTTCGAGGGCCCTCCACCGGCCTACGACGAGCTGGTCGAGGCGATCCAGTCGCGCCTGCATCTCGTTCCCCGCTACCGGCAGCGACTGGCCTTCGTTCCCCTCGGCCAGGGGCGTCCGGTCTGGGTCGACGACCCGCACTTCAACATCGCCTTCCACGTCCGCCACACCGCCCTCCCCCGCCCGGGCGGCGAGCGCGAGCTCCAGCGCCTGGCCGGCCGCGTCTACTCGCCAGGCGCTCGACCGCGACCGCCCGCTGTGGGAGCTGTGGCTCGTCGAGGGCCTCGCCGACGGAGGCTTCGCGCTGCTCTCCAAGACCCACCATGCGCTCGTCGACGGGGTCTCCGGCGTCGACATCGCCACCGTCCTGTTCGACGCCTCGGCCGACCCGGTGCCGGTCGCCCCACCTGACCACGACTGGATTCCCCGCCCCGTGCCCACCGGCGTCCAGCTCCTCGGCGAGGCGCTGGTCGAGCGGGCGACGGTGCCGGCCGAGATCGCTCCGCGGCGTGCGCAGCGCGTTCTGCGCGGGCCCGCGCACATTGGCCGGCCGCGTCGGCGAGAGCCTCGCCGGTGTCGGCGCGGTCGACCCGAGCCGGGCTCCAGGCCGCGCCCCCGAGCCCGTACAACGTCCGGATCGGTCCCCACCGCCGATTCACCTGGGTCCGTGGCGACCTCGCCCAGTTCAAGGCGATCAAGAACGCCCTCGGCGGGACGGTCAACGACGTCGTGCTCGCGGCGGTGGCGGGGGCCCTCGGGCGCCACATGCGCCTGCACGGCGGCGATCACCGACGAGGTGGAGCTCAAGGCGATGGTCCCGGTCTCGATCCGCGCCGACGTCGAGCGCGGCGCGCTCGGCAACCGCGTCGCGGCGATGTGGGCACCGCTCCCGGTCGGCATCGCCGATCCCGTCGCAGCGCCTCCACGCCGATCAGCGAGGCGATGGCCGGGATCAAGGACTCCGGACAGGCGGTCGGCGCGCAGGTGCTCACCCAGCTCTCCGGCTTCGCCCCGCCGACGATCATGGCCCAGGCGGCCCGGCTCCAGGCCCGCCAGCGGCTGTTCAACCTCGTCGTCACCAACGTGCCCGGCCCGCAGTTCCCGCTGTACGTGCTCGGCCGCCGCGCTCGACGGCGCTCTATCCGATGGTCCCGCTGGCCGAGAACACGGCGCTCGGGATCGCGATCATGAGCTACGACGGGCAGCTCAACTTCGGACTGCTCGCCGACCGCGACGCGCTCGACGACGTCGACGTCCTCGCGACGAGCTGCTGGCCGCGATCGCCGAGCTCGCGGACGCGGCCGGCGCGCTGGCGGTGCGCCGCGCGGCGCCGACGAAACCGAATCCACGCCGTTCGGTGACCGCGCGCACCACGGTGCTCGAGCGCGTGGCGATCGGGGTGGCCTCGCTGCTGCTCTCGTTCGGGCTGATCGCGCTGCTGTCGGGGTTCTTCGCCGGCCAGGACCAGGCCGGCGTGAGCGGCAGGCGCCCGGCGACGACCGCTCGGCCAGCGCTTCGCCGACCTCGGGCACGCCCATCTCGCCCACCCGCGCCCGCCACCCGCACTACAACTCCGACCCGCCGACCAGCGGCGCCGCACGTCGCCGGTGATCGCGGGGCGGCGTGACGGCGATCGCCGCTGAGCGACGACGCGCTGCTCGAGTCGCTCGAGCTCGGCAATGTCGTGATCGTCTACGGCACGCCGAAGCCGCCGCCGGCCCTGCTCGCGCTCCAGCGCGTCGTCTCGGGCCCGTACAACCAGCAGTCGGCCGACGTACGGCCAGGCGGTGGTGCTCGACGCGCCGGCGCGGGACCACCGGCGCTGATCGGGCTCGCCTGGACCCGGATGCTCCGGGTCGCCGACCCGGCCGACCCCCGGCTGCGCGCAGTTCACCGAGCAGTGGATCGGCCGCGGGCGCGCCCGGCGCTGACAGCCGGCGGCTCAGCTGAGCGGCCGCACGGCGATCGTCATCCGGGTGAGCACGCACAGCCGGCCCTGCGTCGTCGGACATCTCGACCTCCCACACCCAGGTCGTGCGGCCGCGGTGGCGGCGGCGGCCGACGGCGTGGATCGTGCCCTCGGTGATCGGCCGCAGGAAGCTCGTCTGATTGGACAGACCCATCGCGACGTTCGCCGTCGGGCATCACATCGAGCGCCGTGGCGATCGAGGCCAGGCTCTCGGCGATCGACGCGAAGACGCCCACCGTGGACGAGCCCGGCCGGCTGCTTGAGCTCGCGGACGGACGGCCAGCCGCGCCCGCGACCAGCTCGCCGCCAGCTCGACGACCTCCAGGCCGAGCAGGTGGTCGAAGCCCTCCTCGGCGGTGTAGGGGAAGCTCGCCGGCCACGGGCGCGGACGATACCCGCCCAGGCCGCCTCGCGCTCCCGCGAGCGCGGTTCGGCGCCATCCGCCCGAGGGCTTCTCTACGCTAGGCACCCGATGGCGACCCTCGAGAGCCTTCCCGCCGACCAGCGCGCCGTGCTCGCGCTCGTGCTCCAGCGCGGGCGCACGTTCGACGAGATCGCCGAGATGCTCTCGATCGACCGTGCGGCGGTGCGCGACCGCGCGCTCCGCGGCCTCGACACGCTCGGCCCCGAGACCGACCTCGACGACGCCCCGCCGAGCGCTGATCACCGACTACCTGCTCGGACAGCTGCCGTCGCGCGTGGCCGACGACGGCCCGCGCCGGGCTCGCCGAGTCCCCGGCGCAGCGCGCCTGGGCCCGCGTGCTCGCCGCCGAGCTCGCGCCGCTGTCGATCAACCCGCTGCCCGAGATTCCCTCCGGCGCCCCGGCCAAAGCCGCTCCGGCAGCCGACGCCCGCGCCCGCGGCCCGAAGCGCGAGCCCCGCCGCCGCAGCCGCCCGGAGCCCACCGCCGGCTCCGGCGACTGAGCCGCAACCGGCCGCAGCCGCGGAGACGACCGACAACCCAGGGCGCAGCTCCGGCAGCGGCGCCCCGCCCCGAGCTCTCGGGTCGGTGGCGCGATCCTGCATCGGGATCGGCGTCGTGGCCGCGATCGCCGTCGTCATCATTCTGCTCGCGACCGGCGGCAGCTCCAAGTCCTCGTCCAGCGCGACACAGGCTTCGGTGAGCACGACGGCCCAGTCCTCGACCGCGGCGTCGAACACCTCCGCGCAGACCCCGGCCCGGCCCGTCGCCCAGGTCAACCTCGCCTCACCGAGCGGCAACGCGAAGCTCGAAGGGCGTCGGGATCGTCGTCCGCCAGGGCACGACGCTCGGGCTGGTGATCCGGGCCCAGAACGTCCCGGCCAACACCGGGCGCAACGCCTACGCCGTGTGGCTCTACAACTCCGGCTCCGACGAGCACATCCTGGGCTTCGTCAACCCGGGCGTGACGAACACCGGCGTGCTCCAGACGGCGGGGCCGCTGCCGGCGAACGCGAGCCGCTACTCGCAGCTGCTCGTGACGCTCGAGTCGACCGCCAAGCCGACCGTGCATGGCACGATCGTCCTGCAGGGCGCGCTGAAGATCAGCGGCTGAGCCGGCGCTGCTCAGCCGCCGCAGGCCCGGTCGAGCCCCTCCAGCGCCTCCTCGAGCCGCCCGCCGCTCGCACGGCGGAGCAGGAAGCCGCCGGTCCGCGAGTAGCCGCGCAGCTTCTGGCGCAGCTCGATCGTCACCCGCGTCCCCGTCCCCTCGGGCTCGAGCACGATCTCGGTCACCGACTCGCCGAGCACCCGCTCGAACGGCGTCCCCTCGAGCTCCTGGCTCCAGATCCGCCGCCACGGCGGCTCGGAGGCGAGCACGGTGAAGTCGATCCGCACCGGCCGGCCCTTCTTGGTCAGGTGGACCTGGGTGAAGCGGTCCTCGTCGACGCCCTCCATCCGGCGCACCCCGGGCCACCAGCGGGGCTGGTGGTGGGCGTCCTCCATCAGCGGCCAGATCTCGCTGCGGCGACGCGGCGATCACGCGGCTCGCGCGGCTGCGGGTCACCGGCTCACTCCTCGTAGGTGATCAGCGCGTGCACGGGATGCGGCGCGAGGCGCTCGCGGCCGCCGAGGAAGCCGAGCTCGACCAGGAACGCGCAGCCGACGATCTCGGCGCCGAGCCCGCTGACGAGCTCGCACAGCGCCGCGGCCGTCCCGCCGGTGGCGAGCAGGTCGTCGTGGACGAGCACGCGGGCGCCCCCGGCGAGCGCGTCGGCGTGGACCTCGAGGGCGTCGAGCCCGTACTCGAGCGCGTACTCGGCGCTCACCGTCTCGTGCGGGAGCTTGCCCGGCTTGCGGGCGGGCACGAAGCCGGCGCCGAGCGCCGCGGGCGAGCGCACCGCCGAGGATGAAGCCGCGGGCCTCGGCGGCGACGACGATCTCGATCCCCAGCTCGCGAGCGGCCTGCACGCAGCCGCGCGACCGCGGCGTCGAGCGCCTCGGGGTGCAGCAGCAGCGGGGTGATGTCCTTGAACACGATCCCCGGCCGCGGAAAGTCGGGGATGTCGCGCACGTACGCGCGCAGATCCACGTCAGTGCGCGCGAGGGGTCACGTCGCGATCTTGCGCAGGTCGCGGATCAGCAGCAGGTGCTTGAGATGCGTCGTCACCGACGCGAGGTTCTCGAGCGCCTCGATCGCCTCCTTGCGGCGGTCGGGATTGCGCGAGCGCAGGGCCGGGGCGAGGATGCTCTGCAGCAGCTGGGCCTCGCGATCGGCGGAGCTGCGGAACACGCGCAGGTTGCGCCCGCCGACGCCGTAGCGCGCGAGCTCGGAGACCGCGCGGACGATCTCCCGCTCGGTCTCGTCGTAGTAGCGGTCGTCCCGTTCGGGCTGCTGCGGCTCTCGCCGTTGATCACCCCGAACTCCTCGAGCTCGCGGACGAGCTTCGGTTCGGCACCGGTCTCCTCGACGACCTCCTCGAGCGAGTACATCGCGCCCGGCTCCTCGCCGACACGGAGGCCCGCCGCAGCGTGCGGCCCTCGACCGGTGCGGCGACATCACGCTCGGCGCGGCCGCCGGCGAGCTCCTGGCGGATCACCCGCAGCGGCAGGAACTCGTCGCGCTGGAGACGCAGGATCGTCCGCAGGCGCTGGATGTCGGTCTGGGTGTAGAGCCGGTAGCCGCCCTGCGTCCGCCGCGGGGCGAGCAGCTTCTGGTCCTCCAGGTAGCGGATCTTGGAGATCGAGATGTCGGGGAACTCCTGGACCAGCGCCTTGCAGACGGCGCCGATCGTCACCGACTTCTGGCGCGGCGGCGCGGCGTTCGTCGCTCGCCGGGTCCGCGGTGAGGTCGAGCGTGGAGGGGCGGATGTCGGAGGCGGTCATGAGCGGCTGCAGGAAGGCGAGCTTGTACTTGCCGATCTGGAGCTCGTCACCGTCGGCGAGCCGGTGGGACTCGATCCGCTTGCGGTTGACGTAGGTGCCGTTCAGCGATCCGCAGTCGTCGAGGAAGAAGTCGTCGCCGCGGCGCACGAGCACCGCGTGGTCGCGGGAGACGGTCACGTCGTCGAGGAAGATGTCGCTGTCCGGGCGGCGGCCGATCGTGAGCCGCTCGCCGATCGAGCGCGAAGCTCTCCCCCGCCCGACCGCCGCCGGCGCGGATGACCAGCGCTGCTCCGTTGTCAGCGGCCACCTCACCGAGCTCGACCTCCTCGATCTCTCCGGTCTCACCCACGCGGTAGGCCGCAGTCGTCGCCCCGGGCGGCGGCTCGGCGGCTCCGAGGAACGCTCCGCAGCGCTGGCAGTAGTTGGCGCCCTCGGCGTTGGCGAAGCCGCACTCCTGGCAATGCAGGGCCACAGGGGCCGGCCTCGCGCTACTCGCCCGTCCGACCCGGGGACGCGGCCGGAGAGGATGTCGGTCAGCTGCTGGACGTCGGCCCCGGTGATCACGAGCTCGCCGCTCTCGTCCTTCTTGCGCAGTCGGTTGACGAGCTCGGCCCGCAGGATGTCGATCTTGCCGTGCAGGATGCGCCGCCGGTAGGAGACCTCCATCTCCTCGTCGGTGAGCTGCTTGATCAGCTCCTTCAGCTCCTGGTCGCCCAGGGCGCCGAGATCGGGAAACGTGTCCATGTCTGAAGCGAACCCCCAGTCCTGCGTGGTCGAGGTAGCGAGCGGCCGAGTATACAGCCGTCTCAGGGAAGGGTCAATCTCAGCTTGAGGCTTTTGGAAGGGCCCGCGCGCTGGGCGAGCCCATCGCGGATGTACAGCGCCGTGGCGCTGAGGGCGAGCGACCAGGCCGACGTACATCAGCACGAGCGCGAGCGTGTGAAGGCCGCACATGGCGAAGAACGGCGCCCCCATCGTCGGGGCGACCCCGAGGCGTCCCAGCCAGTTGATCTTGAGCTCGATGCCGCGCGCCAGCGCCAGCCGGCTGAGCACCAGCATCACGAGCTCCCGGGCGACGACGACCACGATCGCCCATCGCGGCAGCAGCTCGAAGTGCCACACGACGACCATCCCGGAGATCACCAGCAGCCGGTCGACGATCGGGTCGAGCAGTGCCCCGAGCCGGCTGTACTGGCCGGTGAGCCGGGCGGCGAAGCCGTCGAGGTAGTCGGCCCAGCCGATCGCCGCGAACACGATCACCGCCGACGCGGAGTGGCCGTCGCGAGCTGCCGAGCGCGAGCACGAGGAACACCGGGATCGCGGCGAGCCGCAGATAGCCGATCGCGTTGGGGATCGTCCACGGCCGCAGCGGCTGGTCCGACCGTGTCGCGGGCGGCGGCGGCCCGGACCGGTCGATTCCGAACAGCCGGCGCTTGGTCAGCGGCCGCCGGCGCGCCGTCGGGGAGTCACGCCGGGGCTCCTAGGGGAGGCTCCGCCACAGCTCGGCGATCGCCGCGGCGGCGCCCTCGAGTCGGCACCGAGCGGGCCTCCTGTCCCCGGCGGACCTGGACCTCGAGCTCGCCCGCGGCGAGCGTTCGGCGACCGACGGTCACCCGAGCCGGACAGCCGAGCAGCTCGGCATCGGCGAACTTCTCCCCCGGGCCGGCGTCACGGTCGTCGTAGAGCGTGTCGAGACCCGCCTCGCGGAGCTCGTCGTAGAGCCGCTCGGCGAGCTCGCGCTCGTCGCTCCCGGCCTTGCCGAGGCCGACGAGCTCGACGTCGAACGGCGCGATCGCACGCGGCCACGAGATGCCCTGCTCGTCGGCGAACTGCTCCACCGCGGCCGCCGCCGCGCGCGCCGGACCGAAGCCGTAGCACCCCATCCACACGAGCTGGGCGTGTCCGGAGTCGTCGAGATACCTCGCGCCGAGCGGCTCGCTGTAGCGCGTGCCGAGCTTGAAGATGTTCCCGACCTCGATCGCCGGCTCGATCCGCAGCGTCCCCCCGGCGACGGTGTCGCCGGCCACGACCGTGCGGACGTCGACCTTCTCGTAGGCGAAGTCGCGCCCCGGCCGCACCCCGCGGAGGTGCTCGTCGGGGCGGTTGGCACCGGCAACCCAGCCACCGGCGTCGGCCTGGTCGGCAACGGCCGCGTCGAGCAGTACGTCGACGTCGGCGCCGACCGGGCCGATGAACCCCGGCGGACCGATCCGCTGTTCGATCTCGGCCTCGCTCGCGGCCCGGAAGTCACCGCCGAGCAGCGTCCGGCAGCTTGACCTCGTTGACCCGGTGGTCGCCGCGGACGACGACGAGCTTCAGCTCCCCCGAGCCGTCGAGCACGATCGGGAAGGCCTTGAGCAGCGCCCCGGCCGGGAGCCCGAGCTGGCCGGCGACCGCCTCGATCGTCTTCGCCCCCGGCGTGTGGACCGGCTCCGGGCGCATCGCGCGGGGCATCGAGCGCCACGGGCTGGGCCTCGGCACTCGCGACCTCGATGTTCGCCGCGTATCCCGGGGCGAGCGCCACTTCGTTCTCCCCGGCGGCGCATGGCGCCATGTACTCGTGGGCACCGATCCCGCCCATCATCCCGACGTCAGCCTCGACGGCATACCACTCGAGTCCGAGCCGCTCGAACATCCGGTCGTACGCCGTCACGTGGGCCTGGTAGGAGCGCTCGAGGCCCTCCTCGTCGCGGTCGAAGCTGTAGGAGTCCTTCATGATGAACTCGCGGGTGCGCAGCACGCCGGCCCGCGGGCGCGGCTCGTCGCGCTCCTTGACCTGGAAGTGGTAGAGGATCATCGGCAGGTCCCGGTAGGAGCGGACGGCGGCGGCGACGTGGCCGGTGACGATCTCCTCGTGGGTCATGGCCAGCACCATCTCGGCGTCGCGGCGGTCCTTGAGCTTGAACAGCTCGTCGATCATGTATCGGCCGCTCTTGCGCCACGGCTCGGCCGGGTGCAGCACCGGCATCAGCATCTCCTGCCCGCCGATCGCGTTCATCTCCTCGCGGACGATCTCCACGATCCGCTGGTGGACCCGCCATCCGGCCGGCAGCCACGACCACAGCCCCGAGCCGACCTGGCGGATCAGCCCGGCACGGACCATCAGCTTGTGCGAGATCGCCTCGGCGTCGGCCGGGGGCTCACGCTCGGTGGGCAGGAAGTAGTGCGACAGGCGGGTCATCGGATGTGCGGTGAGAGCCTACTTGGGCGTAGGCCCGGCGGGCCGTGGGCAGTCTGATAGAAGAACGAAACTCCCCCAGCCACCAAGGAGATCAGACGATGGCCTACTCAGTCCCGCCGCTCCCCTACGACTACAGCGCGCTCGAGCCGCACATCGACGCCGACACGATGCGCATCCACCACGACAAGCACCACCAGGCGTACGTCGACAAGGTCAACGCCGCGCTCGAGGGAACCGAGTTCGCCGACAAGCCGATCGCGGACGTGGTCACCAACCTCAGCCAGATCCCCGAGGACAAACGCGGCCCCGTCCGCAACAACGGCGGCGGCCACCTCAACCACTCGCTGTTCTGGGAGTGGCTCTCGCCCGACGGCGGCGGTGAGCCCGGCGGCGACCTCGCCTCGGCGATCGAGTCCGCGTTCGGCTCGTTCGACGACTTCAAGACCAAGTTCAAGGAGGCGGGCGTCAACCGTTCGGCTCCGGCTGGGCCTGGCTGGTGCACGACGGCTCCGGTCTGGCGATCGTCTCCACGGCGAACCAGGACAACCCGCTCACCGACGGCAAGACACCGCTGCTCGGCGTCGACGTCTGGGAGCACGCGTACTACCTCAAGTACCAGAACCGCGTCCCGACTACCTCGATGCGATCTGGAACGTGATCAACTGGCCGAAGGTCGCGGAGGCCTTCCAGAGCGCGGGCTGAGCCCTGTGCAGGGGCGCGTCGAGCGGCTCGGCGCGCCCCTCAGGCGTTTCTCCGGGGCGCCGCTGGGCGGCCGGAGCGCGACGAAACTCGCCGGCTGAGCGACTCGCGGTCTAGGCGCGGGTGAAGCGGCGGCCGGCGGCCGGCGAGAGCTGTTCGTCGATCGCGGTCGGGGCCCCCGTCTCGGCGCCGTCCGCCGCCGCAGCCTCGAGAGCCGCGAGGCGCTCCGGGGTCATCGCCGTCGCGTCCTCGTTCTCGGCCAGCCATGCGCGGGCCTCGGCGGCGCTGCGCTCATCGCGGACGACCCGCTTGCCGGCCGCGTAGTAGCGGTCGATCTCGGCGAACAGCTCGTCGACGAGCTGCTCGGTGGGGACCTTCTTCAGCGGCTCCCCGCGGGAGTAGATCATCCCCATGTCCTTCGCGCCGGTGATTCCGAAATCGGCATGGCGGGCCTCGCCGATCCCGTTCACCGCGCAGCCGAGCACCGAGACCTCGATCGGATCCTCGTACTGCTCCAGGCGCTGCTCGACCTCTGCCACCACGGTGTCCATGTCGAACTGGAGCCTGCCGCAGGTCGGGCAGGCGATCAGCACCGGCCCGCGCTCGCGGAGCTTGAGGGCCTTGAGGATCTCCCACGCGACCTTCACCTCCTCCTCGGCGTGGAAGGTGGAGAGCGAGATCCGGATCGTGTCGCCGATCCCATCGGCGAGCAACGTGCCGAGGCCGACGGCCGACTTCAGCGACCCCGACCACTTCGTCCCCGCCTCAGTGACACCGAGGTGGAGGGGGTACGGGATCTTCTCCGACAGCAGCCGGTTCGACGCGATCGTGTTCGGCACGCTCGTCGACTTCATCGAGACCTTGAAGTCCGTGAACTCCAGGCTCTCCATCAGCTCGACGAACCCGAGCGCCGCGGCGACGAGCGCGTCGACCGGGTTGGTGAACTCGAGCTCCCGCAGATGGGCGGGCAGCGAGCCGGAGTTGACCCCGATGCGCAGCGGCGTGCCGAGCTCCTTCGCCCGCTTGGCGACCTCCGCGACCTTCTCGGGTCCGCCGATGTTCCCGGGGTTCAGGCGGACGCAGTGGGCACCGGCGTCGAGCGCCTTCAGCGCGAGCGTGTGGTTGAAATGGATGTCGGCGATGATCGGGATCGGCGACTCGCGGACGATCGTGCGGAGCGCCTCGGCGTCCTTCTCCCGCGGCACGGCGACGCGGACGATGTCGGCGCCGGCCTCGGCGACGCGGCGGATCTGGCCCATCGTGGCCGCCAGATCGGCCGTCTCGGTCTTCGTCATCGTCTGCACGGCGACCGGGGCGCCGCCGCCGACGGGCACGGTTCCGACGTGGATCTGCCGCTCAGAGGCCATGATCCGGAGTGTAGAGGCGGCCTCCCGGCTCGCTACGACCGGTTCTCGCCCTCGGGGGGCTCGATCACCTCGGTCGGCTGCTCGGCCTCACGGGTGACGCGAGTCTCGGCCGTCGGCTGCTCGCCGGCCGTGTCGCTGCCGGCGGCTCCCGGGCCGTCGCCCGACTCCGCGCGGCGGCGCAGCGCGAGGCCGCCGAATGCGGCCCCGGCGAGGATCAGCACGATCAGGATCACGAGCACCGGCGTGGGCAGGAACGAGCCTCCCCCGCCCCCACCACCACTGGCGTGGACGTTGCCGAGCCGGGCGTCGAGCGCCCGTTGCAGGATGTCCGGGCAGCTCGTGTACTCCTTCACGTCGGCCGACAGCGTCGCGAGCGCGTGGCGGAGCTCGGCCGCCGAGTACTGCCTGGTGAGGTGGTTGTGCGTCGTGCAGTCGACCGTCGCCGGATCGGGCGCGGCGAGGGCGGCGGGCGCGAGCGCGCCCGCCAGGGCGATCAGGCAGCCGAGCGCGGCGGCCATCTGCAGCAGGCGTCGCATGTCGGCGCCAGAGACTATCCGCGACCGGGCTGGATGAGGACCGCAGGGCTCACCGGGGCGGGCGTCAACAGCGCCCCAGCCCGAAGCCCGAGCTGCGCCGGCGTCAGCTGCCACGGGGTGGTGAGGCCGTAGCGCGAGACCTCGTATCCCGCCACCGAGCGCCGGGCGAGCAGATGCACCCCGGCGGGCAGGCGCTCCGGCGTGACGAGCTCACTCGTCACGAGGTCGATCTCGGCGACGCGGACCGCGGCCGGAGAAGGATTCCACGCCACCCCGGGGAGGTAGTACGCGAGCGGGTGTGAGGCGAGCGAGCCGTCGTAGGCGACGATCGCACGGGCCGCGGCGGTCCGAGGGCCGACCGCCGCGGCCACCCCGCGCCAGTCGGGGCGCTGGTAGTCCCGGTTGCCGGCGATCGCGATCCCGGCGAGCACCTGGCCGACGAGCGCCACGGCGATCAGGACCGCTCCCGCGATCTTCAGCCGATCTGTGGTTCCGGCGGCGCCGACCACGATCGCCAGCGGCACGTAGGCCCCGATCAGCGCGCGCGCGATGTAGTAGTCGGAGCCGAGCAGGGCCGCGACGAGCGGCAGGAGCAGGACGGACGCGGCGATCAGACCGGCGATCCCGGCCCCGCGGAGTTGCGCCGAACTGGCGCCGGCGATGAGCTGCAGCACGATGACCGCAAGCACCAGCCCGGCGAGCGGGAGCGCGTAACTCACCGCTGAGGAGCGATCGAGCGTATTGGCCGCGAGCGCGATCGGCACCTGCTGAATCCGGGTGCCGAGCGGGAACGCCCCGATCCATGAGATCAGCTCGCCATGGCCGGTATCGGAGACGGCGAGTGGGATCAGCGCCAGCCCAACGAGCGCAACCGCGGCGCACCCGACGAGCACCGCCCGCGACCGATGTCGCCACAGGAGGAGCGCTCCCTCCGGAGCGACGAGGAATGCGGCGAAGAAGTGCGCGAGCAGCGCGAGCACGGAGAACACCGCCCACCACACCACGTTGCGGCTGCCGGGGCCGTTCCACGTCCGGGCGAAGAACAGCAGCGAGGCCGCGCTCATCGCGGCCAGGAGGGCGTATTCCCGGGCCTCCTGCGAGTACCAGATCATCAGGGGGCTGATGGCGACGAGCGCCGCTGCGACGGCTCCCGCCCGGCGGGAAACGAGCTCCCGGCCGGACAGGAAGGCAAGCCAGATCGTGGCGACGCCGAGGACGGCCGAGAGCGAGCGAAGGCCGGCCTCTCCGGCCCCGAACACCTTCGCCCACAACCACGCGAGGGTGAAGTAGAGCGGCGGGCTGGCCTCGTGCGGACCGATCACGCCGAGCAGACCGCCGAAGGACAGCGTGACATCGTGGGCGGTCAGCGATTCGTCGTACCACAGGCTCTGTGAGCTGATCGTGGCGAACCGCAGAACCGCGCCGATGCAGACGGCAACGAGCGCGACCGTTTCCGGTCGCGCCATTCCGCGGCGAACCACCGATGAGCGGGCAGCGGTCCGCGGGGGAGCCACAAGACCGGACGCCGACATCGGACGCGAGTGTACGACGGGGCCCGGAGCCGCCGACTATCTTGGCGGGCTTGCCGAGCGCTCTGAGAACCCATCGCGTGCCCCTTGCCGCCCTGTGCAGTGCGGCGATGGTGCTCCTCGGTGCCTGTGGCGGGGGCTCCGGCCACAAGGTCACGCTGCCACCCGTGCGGACGGTCCCGTTGCTGTCGATCTTCGAGGCCGAGGCACAGCTCCACGCCAACCCCGACCATGCGCTCACAACGCTGAAGGGCCTCGGGGTCGACACCGTCCGAGTGTTCATGGCGTGGGGCGGGACGGCGGCCCAGCCCGGCGTCGCCCCATCGCCGGCCGCCCGCCACATCACGGGCGGGTTCGACGGGCGCGACCCTGCCGCCTACCCAGCGTCGAACTGGGCCGTCTATGACCGGATCGTCACCGCCGCCCGGGCCCGGGGGATGCGGATCGACCTCACCCTCGGTGGTCCGCCACCGCTGTGGGCCCAGGGTCCGGGCGACCCCGGTCACCCCGTACACGCCCAGTGGCGCCCGAACGCCCGGCTCTACGGAGCCTTTGTCCGGGCGGTCGCGACGCGGTACGACGGGCACTATCGGCCGACGGGCGCCACCGCACCGCTGCCCGCCGTCGACATGTGGGCGCTGTGGAACGAGCCGAACTTCGGGCCGATGATCGCCCCTCAGATCGACCCGGCGACCGGGCAGGTCGCCTCGGCCTCGCTCTACCGCGGGCTCCTCGACGCCGGCTACAGCGCACTGACGGCAACCGGCCACGGCCATGACCTGATCCTGATCGGCGAGCTCGCCCCCCGCGGCGTGAGCCTCGGCGCCGGCCCGCGTGCCTTCGGGTACATGGTGCCGCTCCGCTTCCTCCGTGCCCTGTACTGCGTCGGCGACGACCTCACCCCCCTGCGCGGTACCGCGGCGACCGCCGTCGGCTGCCCGGCGGGCGGTTCACCGGCGGCCTTCGCCGCGGCCCACCCCGGTCTGTTCAACGCCGGCGGCTTCGCGCTGCATCCCTACGAGTTCGGACCGCCCACGGTGGCCGCTTCGGGCGAGCCCGATTACGCCGATCTCGCCACGGTGCCCCACGTCGAGGCCACGCTTGACCGGATCCTCAGGGCCTACGGGTCCCACCGCCGCTACCCCCTCTACGCGACCGAGTTCGGGTACGAGACGAACCCGCCGGAGACGGTGCTCGGAACGGTCAGCCCGACGCTCGCCGCCGCGTATCTGAACGAGTCGGAGTACCTCAGCTGGAAGGACCCGCGGATGCGGTCTTACGACCAGTACCTGCTCACCGACCCGCCGTCGGGCAGCTTCGCCACCGGGCTGCGGTTCGCCGACGGACGGGCCAAGCCGGGCCTCGCCGCCTACCGGATGCCGCTGTGGCTGCCGACGCAGACCTTTGCCCACGGTCAGGCGATCGAGGTGTGGGGTCGGGTGCGTCCCGCTCGCTACGCTACGGTCGCAGGGCGCACGGAGTACGCGGTGATCCAGTTCCGCGCCGCCGGCAGTGGGTCATTCCGCGACATCGCGCGCGTCCGGTTGTCCGCGACCGACTTCACCTTCGACGTCCTCCGGACGTTCCCGGGGAGCGGCGCGGTCCGACTGGCCTGGAGCTCTCCCGGACATTCGCCGAGCTTCAGCCGCACCGATCACCGTCAGCCCCCGATAGACCGGAGGTCCCCGAGCCGCATGACACACGTCCTACCGCACGAAGACGCGCGCCGCTCCGCAACTCCCGCCGCCGCATCGGGTTCCACACGTATGCCCAAAATCAAGCGACTCGCTCTCTCCCTCGCGATGACCGCAGGGATTCTCGCGCCGCTCGCCGTCCAGGTGACGCCGGCCCAGGCCAGTCACGGCCAGGTCGCCCTGTTCGAGGACGACGGTGCGCTTCTGTCCGACCCTTCCGGAACGGTCAGCACCCTCCAGCTGCTCGGTGTCGGCGAGATCCGACTCACGGTGAGCTGGGCGTTCGTCGCGCCCAAGCCGACGTCGACGAAGAAGCCGAGCTTCAACGACCGCAACAGCAACAGCTATCCCTCCGGGGTCTGGACCCGATACGACAAGGTCATCGCCGCCGCCCGGGCGGCGCACATCAAGGTCGATCTGCTCCTCACCGGCGGCGAGCCCTACTGGGCCGCCAGCTCCAGGATTCCCCCGGAGGCCAAGAGCCTTCTGTTCGCGTGGAAGCCTCAGCCGAAGCTGTACGGCAACTTCGTGTACGCGGTCGGCAGCCGTTACCGCGGCAAGGTCTCGCTCTACGAGCTGTTCAACGAGCCGAACTTCGGCGAGGATCTGGCGCCGCAGGGCGAGCACAAGCGGCTCGAGTCGACCGCCAGCTACCGCTCGCTCGTCGACGCCGGGTACTCCAGCCTGCACTCGCTGCGCGTCAGCAGCTCGAGTGTCGTGATCGGCAACCTCGCCGCGCGAGGGACGAACTCGAACGGTGAGTTCAACCAGACCCGGGCGCTCACGTTCGTCCGCGCGCTGTACTGCGTCGACACCCGGCTGCGGGCCCTCCGGGGCTCGGCGGCGAGCGCCGTCGGCTGCCCGACCAGGCCCTCGAAGGCATTCGCCCGTCAGCACCCGGGGCTGTTCCAGACGAGCTTCGGGATTCATCCGTACCCGCAGGGCCTTCCGCCCACCCGGGACTCGGTGAACAACCCGGACTATGGGACGTTCAACCACCTCGGGACGCTCGAGCGGACGCTCGACGGCGCCAACCGCACGTTCGGCTCGCACCACCGCGCCGCCGTGTGGAACAACGAGTTCGGTTACGTCACGCACCCGCCGAACACCGACCGCACGTTCGCCTCCCCGGCGCAGGCGGCTGTCTACATCAACCAGGCCGAGTACCTGAGCTGGCGTGACGGCCGGGTGGCCTCGACGATGCAGTTCCTGCTGCGCGACCCGAGCGAGGCACAGGCGCGCAACCCCCATGCCAGCCACTTCTACAGCGGCCTGGAGAGCTCCACCGGCAAGCCGAAGGCGACCTTCGCCGCCTATCGGATGCCGCTGTGGATGCCGTCCTCCAGCACGCGCAAGGGGCGGCGGCTCGAGGTCTGGGGCGACGCCCGCCCGGCGCACCAGTTCTCCGGCACCCAGTACGCGTACGTCCAGTTCCAGCGGGGCTCCCGCGGGGCGTACACGAACCTGGCCAAGGTCAAGCTGACCAATTCGCAGGGGTACTTCGACACTGGCGTCGCCTTCCCGGCGAGCGGCCACGTCCGGATCGCCTGGACGTACCCGCACGGTGCGACGGCCTACAGCCGGACTGCGTCGGTCTCGATCCACTAGGCCCCGTATGCGGCGAACGCTCGCGCTCGGCGCGCTCATCTCGATGTGTGCGCTGGGCGCGGGTGCCGCCCCGGCCGTCGCCTCCCGCGGGCAGACGGCGATGGTCGAGGATCAGGCGCTGCTCACGGACGCCCCGGCGTCCGTGCATGCGATGCGGCTCCTTGGGGTCAGCCAGACACGGCTGGTCCTGCCGTGGAATCGCATCGCCCCGTCGCCGAAGTCGAGCCGCGTCCCGCGTCACTTCACGGCGACGGACCCGGCCGCCTACCCCAAGGGGGTCTGGATCGCCTGGGACGATGCGGTGATCGCGGCCGCCAAGGGAGGAATCACCGTCGACATGGACGTCATGGGCGGCGAGCCCCGGTGGGCGGCCGGCCCCGGTCTGCCGACTGGCCAGCCCCATCCGAGCTGGGCCCCGAACGCCTCGCAGTACGGCGCCTTCGTCCGTGCAGCCGCGGTGCGCTACAGCGGGAAGTTCGATCCGGTGACGAACAAGCTCGATCCCGGCAACCCGGACGACCTCCCCGCCGTGCACATGTGGTCGATCTGGAACGAGCCGGATTACGGCCCGAGCCTCTCCCCCCAGGGCCTCCCCGGGAACCTGGGCGTCGAGCACAGCCCCTCCCTGTACCGGAGCCTTCTCGACCAGGGCTGGAACGCCCTCCAGCACACCGGTCATGGCCGCGACACGATCCTGTTCGGTGAGCTCGCCCCGCGCGGCTACCCCGCCCGCGGTGTGTCCCCGCACTACAGCTGGGGCGTGTTCTCAGGAATGAAGCCGCTCACCTTCCTGCGGGCCCTGTACTGCGTCGACGCGAACTACAGGCCACTGCGTGGCCGCGCCGCGAGCCTCCGCGGCTGCCCGTCGACGAGCGCGGGCAGCCGGGCGTTCGCCCGTCAGCATCCCGCGCTGTTCAAGGCCGGCGGCGTCAGTGACCACCCCTACTCGCGGTGGTATCCGCCGAACACCGAGCAGGTGCCCGATCCGGACTATTCGGTGCTCGCCCAGATCGGACAGCTCGAGCACTCGCTGGACCGCCTCCAGCGCGTCTACGGCTCACACCGCCGCTACCCGATCTACAACACCGAGTACGGCTACATCACCTCGCCGCCCCAGCGCTCGGACCGCCGGCGCAAGATCTACTACGTCTCCACCGCGACGGCGGCCGCATTCCTCAACCAGGCCGAGTACATCTCGTGGCGCGACCCGCGGATCGCCTCGTTCAACCAATTCCTCCTCCGGGATCCGCTCCCCGCCAACAAGCAGACCAACAACGGCGGGTTCGCGAGCGGCCTGATCACCTACGCGGGCAAGCAGAAGGTCACCTATAGCGCCTGGCGGCTGCCGCTGTTCCTCCCCAGGACGAGCTTCCGCAAGGGATCCCGGCTCGAGGTCTGGGGGTGCGCGCGCCCGGCGTTCTTCGGCCTCACCGAGACATACGGGCCCGAGCAGGTCCAGATCCAATGGGCGCGGCCGCGCAGCAGCGCGTTCAGGACGATCCGGACGGTGACGATCACCGACCCCCATGGGTACTTCGACATCCCGGTCGGCTTCCCGGGCACGGGCGCGGTGCGACTCGTCTACCGCTATCCGGTGGGCGACCCCGGCCTCCCGGCCAACTACCCCGTGTACAGCCGCCACGTGGCGATCGCACAGGTCGTGCCCGGCGCGAAGTCCCGTCACTGAGCGCCGCCGGGTGAGGTCTTCGCCGATCTGGCATGGAGGATCGTCGGTGAGGGGCGTTGGTACGCGGAGCGCCCGGCGCGTTTACGGGATCAGGGTTGCGCGATGATGGTGGTGTGACCGATCAGAATCGGGTGACGCCGCTGGGGGAGCTCGAGGCGTTCGGGTTGCGAGGCGCGTTTACGGGCAATCGCGGGTGTTTGCATGAGGGTCGGCGGATCGTGCGCTTCCACGCCGGTGATTTGTGGATCGTTTGCGCGCTGCGCTTTCGGGATCGCTGGAGCGAGCAGTGGCTGCCGCGACGGTTCACCTGGTTGTTCTTCTACGACGAGGCGGTGGCGCTGGCGGCCGGGCATCGGCCGTGCGGTGAGTGCCGCCACGCCAGCTACACGGCATACAGAGACGCGTGGGCGGACGCCGACCCGAGCCGACCTGCGCCGTCGGCGCGGGAGATGAACCGACAGCTTCATACCGAGCGGATCGTGCGTGGCACGCCCCGCCGGCGCCTGCACCCGATGTCGTGGCGCGGGCTTCCGGACGGAACCTTCGTGCTGCACGCCGATGGCGCGCCGCACGTCGTACACGGCAGCGAACTGGTGGAGTGGACCGACGAGGGGTACGGGCCGCGTCGGCGGCGGCCCGCACGCGGCGAGGCGGTCGTGATCACACCGCCTTCCTCGGTCGCGGTTCTGCGTGCGGGCTACCCCGTTGAGATCGACAGCGCGGTTCTGGCTTGAACTTCCGTGAGCGGGCCGCGCGGTCAGCGCAGGGCAGGCGGGCGTACGAAACCGGGGAAGTCCATCAACCTTTAGGAACCGGGGCGATGGTGTCGGTTAGCGTTGCCTGGTTTTCATCTCAAGAAAGGGACCTCGGATGAATCTCGTAGCTGAAGTCTGCGGCCGTCCGATCAAGCCTCGCGCTCGGCCGCCATACGCAAGAGTGCTCGGCGCGCCGCTTGCCGCCACTCTGCTGATCGTCGCGTTGGGAGCGTGCGGGTCGAGCAGCTCGTCCACATCAAGCAGTTCGTCCACCTCGAGCGGCGCTTCCACGTCGACCAGCGCCGCGGGAGCGCCCGCGGCCGTCACAGGCAAGTATGTGACGACGATCACCAAGCCGGCGATGGTCAAGGCGACGTGGACCTTGGAGTTCAAGGCGAATGGCTCCGTGGTGGTCTTCCGCAACGGGCAGCTGACCGCCAACCACGCCTCGCTCAAGGGCTCCACACTGACCGCACCCGGCGGCAACAGCTGTCCCGGGGTTGGGACCTACATGGTCAAGCTCACAGGCCACAAGCTGACGTTTTACGTCATCAAGGACGGGTGCACGGTCGGTCGCAAGCTCGTCCTTCCGGGGCACACCTTCATCAAGGTGGGCTGACACCCAGAACCACGCGGCCGCCCGCGGCCATCTGCGCGACGGCCCGCCGCGCCGATCCGCGCGCGGCCGCCATACTTGACCGGGTGAGCCACGCCGCCGAGCTGATCGATCGGCTGCAGTCGATCTGCGGGTCCGACCAGGTGCTGACGCACCCCCACCGGATCGTCCCGTACCGCTCCGACGGCCTCCTGCACCTCAGCGGGGAGCCGATCGCCGTCGTTCTCCCCGGCACCGAGGACGAGGTCCAGGGCGTCGTCCGGGCCTGCCACGAAGCGGGCGTCCCCTGGGTGGCCCGCGGCGCCGGGACCGGGCTGTCAGGCGGCGCGACTCCGGTCGCCGATGGCGTCCTCATCGGTCTCTCCCGGCTGCGACAGATCCTGTCCGTCGAGCTTGCCGATTCACGCGTGGTCGTCCAGCCCGGGGTCACGAACCTCTCGATCTCCCGTGCCGTCGCCCCCACGCACTTCTATCCGCCTGACCCGTCGAGCCAGATCGTCTGCTCGATCGGCGGCAACATCGCCGAGAACGCCGGGGGCGCCCACTGCTTCAAGTACGGCTTCACGACCAACTACGTCACCGGCCTCGACGTCGTGCTGCCCAACGGGGAGCGGGTCGAGCTCCGCCGGGACGCCGCCGGTTACGACCTGCTCGGCGCGTTCGTGGGCTCGGAGGGAACGCTCGGGGTGGCCACCCGGATCGAGCTCCGGGTCGTGCCCGTGCCCGAGACGGTGCGCACCCTGGTGGCCTTCTTCGAGGACACCGTGGCGGCCGGCGAGGCGGTGAGCCAGATCGTCTCGGCGGGGATTGTTCCCGGCGCGATCGAGATGATGGACCGGCTCTCGATCCAGGCCGCCGAGGCGGCCACCGGCGCGGGCTACCGGCTCGATGCCGGCGCCGCGCTGCTCGTCGAGCTCGACGGCCCGCGTGAGGAGTGCACCGCGCGGTCCGAGCACGCTCATCGAGCTGTGCACCGCCGCCGGCGCGGCCGACATCCACATCGCCCTCACCGAGGAGGAGCGCAGCGCGATCTGGCAGACGCGGAAGGCGGCGTTCGCGGCGATGGGACGGATCGCCCCGGCCTATTTCGTCCAGGACGGCGTGATTCCCCGCACGCGGCTGTCCGAGGTGCTGCCGCCGGATCGACGAGCTGGCCTCCGAGTACGAACTCCAGGTGGCGAACGTGTTCCACGCCGGCGACGGCAACCTCCATCCCCTCGTCTGCTACGACAGCGCCGTGCCGGGCGAGGCCGAGCGGGCCGAGGAGCTCGCCGGGCTGATCGTCAAGGCCTGCGTCGAGGCCGACGGCTCGATCACCGGCGAGCACGGCGTCGGGCTCGACAAGAAGCGCTACATGCCGACGATGTTCGACGAGGCCGACCTCGACACGTTCACCCGGCTGCGGTGCGCGTTCGACCCGGCCGGACTGGCCAACCCCGGCAAGCTGATGCCGACGCCGCGGCTGTGCGGCGAGGTCCCGGGGCCCTACCGCGAGCACCCGCTCGAGCGGGCCGGCGTGGCCGAGCGGTTCTAGATGACCACGATCGAGCCCGAGAGCTTCGAGGAGGTCGCCGAGGCACTCGCCGCGGCGCGGGCTGACGGCGATGCCGTCCGGATCCGCGGCGGCGGGACGAAGCTCGGCTGGGGCCGCGCGGTTCCCGAGCCGGCGATCGAGCTGCGGACCGGCAGCCTCGACCGTGTGCTCGAGCACAACCCGGGCGACTTCACCGCGATCGTCCAGGCCGGACTGCCGTTCGCCTCGCTCCAGGCCGAGCTCGCCGAGGCCGGTCAGATGCTGGCGCTGGACCCGCCGCTCGGCGACGGCGACGAGGCGACCGTCGGCGGGGTCGTCGCCACCGGCGACTCGGGCCCGCTGCGCCACCGCTACGGGGCAGCGCGGGATCTCGTGCTCGGGATCACGGTCGCGCTCGCCGACGGGACGATCGCCCGCTCGGGGAGCAAGGTGATCAAGAACGTCGCCGGGTACGACCTCGGCAAGCTGTTCGCCGGCTCGCTCGGCACACTCGGGCTGATCCTGTCGGTGAGCCTCCGGCTGCACCCGCTGCCCGACACGACGGCGACCGCGCTCGGCATCGCGCCCGACGCGGCCGCGCTGGCCCGGGCCGCGCTGGCGGTCGCCGCGGCGCCGTTCGAGCTCGACAGCCTGGATTTCGCCTGGCGTGAGGGACGGGGCGGCCTGCTCGCCCGGACGGCCGGCACCGAGGCACCCCGGCGCGCGGCTCGGGTGGCCGGGCTGATGGGCGCCAGCGGGTTGGAGGACGTGGGCGTCCGGGAGGACGACGGCGCGCTGTGGGCCCGCCAGCGGGCCGGCCAGCGCTCGGCGCGCCACGCCCTCGTCCGCGCCGCGGGCCGTCCGAGCGCGTTGCCCGCGCTGCTCCGCGCGGTCGACGCGATCGGCGGCACGGTCGTCGGCCGTTCCGCGCTGGGGATCGCCTACGTGGAGCTGCCCGCTGCGGCGATCGCCACCCTGCGGGCCGACCTCGGCGCGGATTGGCGGGCCGACGTGCTCGACCTCCCGCACGGCGCCGGCGACGGTCTCGATCCGTGGAGCACCGGCGACCCTGGGGCGGTCGCGCTGATGGAGCAGATCAAGTACCGCTTCGATCCCGAGCGCGTGTGCAATCCGGGCATATTCGTGGGGAGCATCTAGGGACGTGAACGCATTCGACGCCAACCGGCCGCCGGAGCAGTCACTGATCGACGACTGCGTCCACTGTGGGTTCTGCCTGGACTCCTGCCCGACCTACGTGCTGTGGGCACGCGAGGCCGACTCGCCGCGGGGGCGCATCCAGCTCATCGACTACGCGCTCAATGAGGCCGACGAGCTGAGCGACGAGATCGTCACCCACTTCGACCGCTGCCTCGGGTGCATGGCCTGCGTCACCTCATGCCCGTCCGGTGTGCAGTACGACCGGCTGATCGAGCGGATCCGGCCCCAGGTCGAACGCCACCACGACCGCTCGAGCGGCGAGCAGGCCGTTCGGCTGCTGCTGTTCGAGACCCTCCCCCACCCCCGTCGCCTGCGAGCCCTCGTCCCCGCGCTCGCCGCCGCTCGGCGGCTCGGCGCCGAGCACCTCCCGGGGCGGCTGTCGGTGCTGGCAAAGGTCGCGCCGCGGGTCAGCCCGCGGGCCGTGCGGCGCGCCGCGATCCCCGCCGTCACACCCGCCGTCGGCGAGCGCCGTGGCCGGGTCGGGCTGCTGCTCGGCTGCGTACAGCGGGTGTTCTATTCCGAGGTCCACCGCGCGACCGTCGGCGCGCTCGCCGCGGAGGGCTACGAGGTGCTCGCCCCCGAGGCCCCGGACTGCTGCGGGGCGCTCGAGCTCCACGCCGGCGAGGAGGAGGCGGCCCGGGCCCGCGCCGCCGCCACGGTGGCCGCGTTCGAAGCCCTCGGCGGGGTCGATCACATCGTCGTCAACGCCGCCGGGTGCGGCGCCGCGATGAAGGAGTACGGCGCCCTGCTCGGCACGCCTGCGGCCCGCGCGTTCGAGAGCCGCGTCGTCGACGTCCACGAGCTGCTCGCCGCCGAGCCCTCGCGAGCCCGCCGGGGCGCGGTCCCGATGCGGGTCGTCTACCACGACGCATGCCACCTCGCCCACGCGCAGCAGGTGCGGACCGAGCCCCGCCGCCTGTTGGCCGAGATCCCGGAGCTCACGCTGCTCGAGGTCCCGCGCGAGGCGGCGGTGTGCTGCGGATCGGCCGGCATCTACAACGTCGTCCAGCCCGAGGCGGCCGCCGAGCTCGGTGTCCGCAAGGCGAAGAACCTGCTCGAGACGGAGCCGGACGCGATCGCCGCCGGGAACCCGGGGTGCTCCGCGCAGCTCCAGCGGCACCTCCGCGACCTCGGCCGCGAGGTGCCGGTCCATCACCCGGTCGAGCTGATCTGGCGCTCGATCGAGGCCGGCCGGACCGCCTGAGCGGGCGGGCCGGGTGCGGCGGTCCCGCGCCGCCCACGAGGGGTCTAGGAGGCGTACATCGCCTCGATCTCGGCCGTCGTACTTCTCCGCGATCGGCTTGCGCTTGAGCTTCATCGTCGGGGTCAGCTCGTCGCCGCCCGGCAGCCAGTCGCCGCTGATGATCGTGAACTTCTTGATCTGCTCGACCCGGGCGAGGTGGCGGTTGGCCTCGTCGATCGCCCGCCTGGACGGCCTCGCGCATCGCCTGCTCGCCGGCGAGCTCCTCCAGGCTCTTGCCCTCGAGCCCGTGGCTGCGCCGCCCATCCGGGGGCGAAGTCGGCGTCGAGCACGATCAGCGCGGTGTTGTAGGGCCGGCGGTCGCCGATGCACGCACGCCTGGCCGATCAGCGGGCTCCCGCTCTTGATCGCCGCCTCGATGTTCGCCGGGGACATGTTCTTGCCCGCGGCGTTGATGATCAGCTCCTTCTTGCGGTCGACGATCTTCACGAAGCCGTCGTCGTCGATCTCGGCGATGTCGCCGGTGTGCAGCCAGCCGTCGGAGTCGAGCGCCTCGGCGGTCTTCTCCGGCTGGTTGCGGTAGCCGAGCATCATGAACTCGCCGCGGACGAGCAGCTCGCCGTCCTCGGCCGAGCTTCACCTCGACGCCGGGCGATGGCGGACCGACCGTGCCGATCTTCACCTGCGCCGGGTCGGTTGCAGGTGCCGAAGCCGCAGGTCTCGGACATCCCCCACAGCTCCGCGAGCTCGATCCCGACGGCGTGGAAGAACTCCAGCACCTCGACCGGGGTCGGCGCGGCGCCGACGTTGACCGACAGCACCTGGTCGAGCCCGAGCATCTCACGCAGCTTGGAGAAGATCTGCTCGTCGGCCTCGGCGACCTGGCGCCTCGAGCTCCTCGGGCACCGGCTCGCCGCGCTGGCGCAGCCGCACCCGCTCGATCGACGGCCGCGATCGCCTCCTGGATCGGCGCGCGCTGCTCCTCGGGCTGCGCGGCCTGCATCGTCTCCAGGCCGGCCTTCAGCTTCTCCCAGATCCGCGGCACGGCGAAGAACCAGTTCGGGCGGACCTGCGGCAGGAACGACAGCACCTCGCGGGGGTTCGGACAGGTGGTGATCGTCCCGGCGTAGATCGTCGGGATGTAGTGGTGGGCCATCCGCTCGGCGATGTGGGCCGCCGGCAGCCAGGAGATCAGCCGGCCTCCGACCTCGAGCGGGATGATCTCCTCGATCGCCTGGGCCGAGACCATGATCGCGTGGTGGGAGAGCTGGACGCCCTTCGGCGGGCCGGTCGTCCCTGAGGTGTAGATCAGCGTGAGCACGTCGTCGGGCTGCACCTCGGCCGCCGCCGCGGCGGCGTCGAAGTCGGGGTTCGAGCCCTCGACCTCACCGAGCGCGAGGGTCCCCTCGGGCGGCCTCGCCGTCGACGACGATCACGTGCTCGAGCTCCGGGAGCTCCTTCTTCGCCTCGAGCACGACGTCCAGGAACTGCTGCTCGACGATCGCCACCTTCGTCGCGGCGTCGGTGCACAGGTACCGGATCTCCCCCGCGGGATAGGTGGTGTAGATCGAGAACGGGGTCGCGCCGAGCGTCGCCACGGCGAGGTCGACGACGTGGAACTCGGGGCGGTTGGAGAGCATGATCGCGACCGTGTCGCCGCGGCCGACGCCGAGCTTGGCCAGCCCGCCGGCGATCGCGTCGACCCGCGTCAGCAGCTCCGACCAGGTGAGCGACACCGAGTCGTCGGGCGTGCGCACGGCGACGAGCTCCGGATGGTTGGCCGCGGTCCGCCGCAGCGCCTCGATGACCGTCGGCGCATCGACGGCCGCTCCGGCCGCCGCGGTGATCGTGCTGCTCTCCATGCTCGCCTCCGCTTCTCAGGGATCGAAATCCGCCGCTGCAGGCTACCGATCGACGAGCGCACCGCGGACCTCACGGCGTGGCGAATCCCCGGCCGGTGAGCGTCGAGATGTCGTTCGAGAGCCCGATCACGAACAGCATCAGGATCAGCGCGAAGCCGACCACGCTCGGCCCGCTCCATGATCTCGAAGCGGATCGCCCGCCCGCGGACCTTCTCGGCCAGCGGCCCAGAACACGTGGCCGCCGTCGAGCGGCAGGAACGGGAACAGGTTGATCACGCCGAGCGACAGCGAGATCAGCGCGAGCACCCACAGCGCCGTCGTGCGTGCTCTTGGCGAACGACTGCTGGGTCTGCTTGAAGCCGCCGACGACGCCGTGGACCTGCTGCGCGGACCTTGGGCTCGAAGATCCGCGCGATCCGGCGACACGGTGCGCGGTGGTCACCTGCCACAGGTCGGCTGATGCCGAGCGAGGCGGCCTTCAGCCGGCACCGACCGCGACGTGGCGCTCGTCGAACGCGAACCCGAGCAGCGGCCGCTGGTCCTGCGGCGCTGTAGCGCGGACGCAGCGCGAAGGTGAGCGTCTGGCCCGCCACGCTCGGATCGAGCACCCGGGCCGGCGTGGCGGCGAGGCAGCCGTTCGTCTGGGCCCCGGCGCAGCGGTGCGTGGTGAGCTGGTGCTCGCAGGCGGTCCGAGCTGCCGCTCACGCCGTCGACCGAGACGAGCTGGTCACCCGGCCGCAGCGCCGTCGCCGCCGGGCGTGCCCGCCTCGACGGCGGCGACCCGCTGGTGTCGGTGACGTAGTAGCCGTTGGCCACGTACAGCACCCAGACGATCATGAATGCCAGCACGAGGTTGACCGCCGGCCCGGCGCCGATCACCACGATCCGCTTCCAGACCGGCTGGTTGTAGTAGGCCCGCGGGCGGACCTCGTCGGGCAGCTCCTCGTGCGGGTTCATCCCGGTGATCTTCACGTAGCCCCCGAGCGGGATCGGGCCGATCCCGTACTCGGTCTCCCCGCGGCGACGCTTGAACAGCATCGGTCCGAAGAACAGCGAGAAGCGCTCGACCCGCATTCCCACCGCCTTTGCGGCGACGAAGTGGCCGGCCTCGTGCAGGATGATCAGTGACGGCGAAGCCGAGAAAGGCGAGCAGGTACGACATCGGGGCGCCTCCAGTGTGACACGCGCCGGTTCGCCGACCGGCCGCTTCGCCGGTTCTCAAGCCCGTCCCGCGACGTCGCGCCGCGGTTCGCTCAGGCGGCCGCGGTTCGCTCCGCGACCCTCTCGGCAGCCGTCTCGCGGGCCCGCGTGTCGGCCTGCCCCGAGCTGCTCGAAGCTGTGCACGCCCGCGCCGGGTGGCGCCTCGAGCGTCGCCTCGATCACCGCCGCGATGTCCAGGAACGACGAGCCGGCCGTCGAGGAACGCATGGACCGCGACCTCGTTCGCCGCGTTCAGCGTGCACGGCGCGGTGCCGCCGGCCCGCGCCGCGTCGCCGGGCCAGCGTCAGGCAGCGGAACGTGTCGCTGTCGACCGGCTCGAACGTGAGCGCGCCGAGCTCGACGAGGTCGAGCGGCCGCGACCGGCAGCGTCGACCCGCTCGGGATGGTGCAGCGCGTAGGCGATCGGCACCCGCATGTCCGGATAGCCGAGGTGGGCCAATGTCGCCCCGTCGCACAGCGAGATCAGGCTGTGGATGATCGACTGCGGGTGGACGACGACGTCGATCCGCTCGTACGGGGTGCCGAACAGGTGGTGGGCCTCGATCACCTCGAGCCCCTTGTTCATCAGCGTCGCGGAGTCGATCGTGATCTTGCCTCCCATCGACCACGTCGGATGCGCGAGGGCCTGCTCGACGGTCACCCCTCGCAGCTCCGCCGCGCTCCGGCCCCGGAACGGACCGCCCGGAGGCGGTGAGGGTCAGCCGCTCGACGGTTCCGGCGCCCTCCCCGGCGAGCAGCTGGTGCAGCGCCGAGTGCTCGGAGTCGACCGGAAGGATCCGGGCGCCGGTCGCCTCGGCGAGCGCCATCACGAGCTCGCCACCGACGACGAGCGACTCCTTGTTGGCCAGCGCCAGGTCGATCCCCTCGCCGAGCGTGGCCACGGTCGGGACGAGCCCGGCCGAGCCGACGATCGCGTTGAGCACGAGGTCGCACTCGCACTCGGTGACGAGCTCGATCAGGCCGTCGCTGCCCGGCGAGCACCTCGCCCCCGGTCCACGCCTCGGCAGCGCGCGCCGCGGCGTCCCGGTCGGCGAGCGCGATCCGGCGGACGTCCATGCGGCCTCGGCCTGCTCGACCAGCGCCTCCCAGTCATGAGCGGCGCTGAGCGCCACGACGGTCAGCTCGTCCGGCCCGGCGCGCTCGACCACGTCGAGCGCCTGGACGCCGATCGAGCCGGTGGAGCCGAGGATCGCGACACGGCGGGGCACGGCGCGCGATTCTAGGTCGGCTCGGCCCAGCCACGGACCGCGACTCCGGCCAGGCCCGGGCGGTGGCGTCAGTGCAGCGCGGCCACCCACACGTAGTAGCCGGCCACGACGGTGAACATCACCGCGTCGAGGCGGTCCAGCGCCCCGCCGTGGGGCCGAACAGGGTGCCGGCGTCCTTCGTCCCGGAGTCGCGCTTGACCGTCGACTCGAGCAGGTCGCCGAGCGGCCCGAGGATGGCGACGGCGAGCCCGAGGACGAGCGCGTCGCCCTGGGTCAGCCAGTCCTGGTAGAGCCCGGCGAAGAACACGGCCAGGATCGCCACGAACATCCCGCAGAACAGCCCCTCGACGGTCTTGTTGGGCGAGATCTGCGGGGGCCAGCGGACGGCGACCGAACATCCGGCCGCCGAGGTACGCGGCGGTATCGGCGAGGAACGTCCCGATCAGGACGTCGATGATGATCGCGCCGCCGTGGGGCAGCCGGCGCAGCAGCACGGCGTGGGCGAACGCCAGCCCGATCCACATCACGCCGAACAGCGTCCCGGCGATGCTCACCGTCGGTCGGCCGCGGCCGCCCCGCGCCAGCACGGCGACGAACGCGACCGGGATCGTCGCCATCGCCACCTCGAGCACCACGCGCAGCGAGCCGAACTGCGCGGCGAGCGCCATTCCGGCCAGCGAGGCGAACCCGACGACGTCGACCGGCCGCCACCGCTCGAGCAGCCGGTACAGCTCGTGCATCAGGCGACGCCGGCGACGATCATGAACACGGCGAACGTCGGTCCGCCGATGTCGATGAACACGATCGCCACGAACGCCGCGGGGACCGCGACGAGCGATCCGGGCGAGCAGGTCGGACATGGCGCTCACCGCCCCCCGAACCGGCGCCGGCGGCCGGCGTACTCCTGCAGGCTCCGCTCGAATGCCGCGGTGTCGAAGTCCGGCCACAGCTCGGGCGCGAACACGAGCTCCGAGTAGGCCCCCTGCCACAGCAGGTAGTTCGAGATGCGGTGCTCGCCGCTGGTGCGGATGATGAGGTCGGGGTCGTGCATGTCCGGGGCGTAGAGGTGGGCGCGGAACTCCTCCTCGGTCTCCCCCGTGAAAGGTTCGCGCTGCGTCGACGATCTCCGCCCTGCCGCCGTAGTTGAAGGCCACGAACAGCGTGATCCGGGTGTTGGCGGCGGTCACCCCCTCGGCCCACTCCATCGCCCGCACGAGCTCCGGGCGGGACCGGCGCGGCTGCGCCGGCCGATGAACCGCATCCGCACGCCCTCCGCGTGGAGCTCCGGAGTCTCGACCTCGATCCGCCGGGCGAACATCGCCATCAGCGCCGGCCACCTCCTGCTCCGAGCGGTTCCAGTTCTCGGTCGAGAACGAGTACACGGTCAGCTCGCTCGATGCCCAGCCGTGCGGCGTCGCGCAGTCGCCCCTTGACGGTGTCCGCGCCGGCCTCGTGCCCGGCCACGACGGGCAGGCCTCGGCTCTGCGCCCAGCGGCCGTTGCCGTCGGTGATGATGGCCACGTAGCGCGCCGGCGACTCGGCCGTGCCGAGCTCCCCGACCCTCGGCGGAGGCCACCTCAGACTTCCAGGATGTCAGCTTCTTTGTGGCTGCAGCAGCTCGTCGAGCTCGGCGATCCGCGCGTCGGTGAGCTTCTGCAGCTCGACCTCGGCCCGGTGCTCGTCGTCGGAGCCCGCGTCGCCGGCCTCCTTGAGCTCGCGCAGGTCGTGCATCACGTCGCGGCGGATGTTGCGGATCGCCACCCGGCCCTCCTCGGCGATGCCGCGGGCGACCTTGACCAGCTGGCGGCGGCGCTCCTCGGTCAGCTCGGGGACGCTCAGCCGGATGACGTTGCCGTCGTTGTTCGGGGTCAGGCCGACGTCGGACTCGAGGATCGAGCGCTCGATCGCCTTGATCGAACTCTTGTCGTAGGGCTGGATCGTGAGCAGCCGCGCCTCGGGCGCGGTGATCGTGGCCAGCTGCTTGAGCGGCGTCAGGGTGCCGTAGTAGTCGACCGAGATCCGGTCGAGCAGTGCCGGGCTCGCCCGGCCGGTGCGCACCGAAGAGAACTCGTGGCGAATCGACTCGACCGACTTCGCTCATCCTGTCGCCCGCGTCCCCGAGCAGCTCGTCAGTTAGTTCGCTCACGCTCGCTCCTCACGCTCGCTCGTCACGTCCGCACCAGCGTTCCGACCTTCTCGCCGGACACTATCTTGTCGATGTTGCTGCCGTCGGCCATGTTGAAGACGATGATCGGCAGCCGGTTGTCCATGCACAGCGCGAAGGCCGTGGAGTCCATCACCTGCAGGCCCCGCGTCAGCGCCTCCTTGTGGCTGATCTCGGGGATGAACTCGGCCGTGGGGTCGCGCGCCGGATCGGCGGTGTAGACCCCCTCGACGCCGTTCTTCGCCATCAGCACGACCTCGGCGTGGAGCTCGGCCGCCCGCAGCGCGGCCGCCGTGTCCGTGGTGAAGAACGGGTTCCCGGTGCCGGCGGCGAAGATCACGATCCGCCCGCGCTCGAGGTGGCGCATCGCCCGGCGGCGGATGTACGGCTCGGCGACCTCGGAGATCGTCAGCGCCGACTGCACGCGAGTGGCGATCCCCTGCTTCTCGAGTGCATCCTGGAGCGCGAGCGCGTTGAGCACCGTGGCGAGCATCCCCATGTAGTCGCCGGTCGCCCGGTCCATCCCGCGCGCGGCGGCGGCGAGCCCGCGGTAGATGTTGCCGCCCCCGACGACGATCGCGACCTCGACGCCCCGCTTCTGGACGGCGGCGACCTCGCCCGCGATCGCCGCGACACGCTCGGGGTCGGTCCCGTACTCGAGGTCCCCCATCAGCGCCTCGCCCGAGAGCTTGAGGAGGATCCTCCGGTAGCTGGGCTCGGGGGTGCCGGCGGGCGCGGTGGCCATGTTCGGGCTGCGGCTGCCTACGAGCCGATGGCGAAGCGGGCGAAGCGGCGGATCACGACGTTCTCGCGGGTCTCGGCCGACAGAGCGGCGCGGAGCTCCTCGATCGTCTGACCGCCGTGCTTGTCCTCGTTGACGTGCTTCTGGCGCAGGAGCACGACCTCGTCGAGCCACTTGTCGAGCTTGCCGGTGACGATCCGCTCGCGGACGTTCTCCGGGCGGTCGGCGGCCTGCTCGGTGGCGATCCGCTCCTCGCGCTGGCGGTCCTCGGCCGGCACGTCCTCCTCGGACACCGCGAGCGGCGCCGCGGCGGCGATGTGCAGGGCGAGGTCCCGGGCGAACTCGACGAACTTCTCGTTGCGGGCGACGAAGTCGGTCTGGCAGTCGACCTCGACGATCACCCCGATCTTGTTGCCGGAGTGGATGTAGCTCTGCACGACGCCCTCGGTGGCCTCTGCCCCGGCCCGCTTGGCGGCCTGGGCCTCGCCGCGGGCGCGAAGCAGCTCGACGGCCTTCTCGAGATCGCCGTCGGCCTCGTTCAGCGCCTCGCGGCAGGCGAGCACTCCGGCACCGGTCCGGTCGCGCAGGGCCTTGACGTCACTTGGCGGTGATCGCGCTCATCCGCTTGTCCTCCGTCGTCTCGGCGGTCTCGGCCGGCTGCGGGGCGGACCCGGTCGGCTCCGGGGTCGCCTCGGCGGGCGTCTGCTGCTCTGGCGCCACCGGGGCGGCCTCCTCGGCGGCCGCGGCCGGAGCCGCCTCCGCCGTCTCGGCGGGCTGCGGGGCCGACTGGGCTTGCCGGGGCCTGCTTTGCGCCGGCGCCGCGGGCGCGGCCTGCAGGGGCGGCAGCGCTCCCTGAGCCTCGCGCGGGCGTCTGGCCGCCGGGGCGGCTCCGCCTGCCGCTGCCGCCGCGCCGCAGCCTCCTTGCGCCGCAGCCTCCTTCGCCGCAGCCTCGGCCGCCGCCTTCTCCTCGGCCTCACGCCGGGCCTGCTCCTCGGCCTCACGGCGCGCCCGCTCCTCGGCCTCCAGGCGCTCGCGCTCGAGCCGGGCGGCCTCCTCCTCGGCGCGGAAGATGCCGTGGCCCTCGGCGACGACGTCGCCGACGGCCTTCGTCACCGCCACGCAGGAGCGGATCGCGTCGTCGTTACCGGGGATCACGAAGTCGATCCCGTCGGGATCACAGTTGGTGTCGACGAGCCCGATGATCGGGATCCGCAGACGCTGGGCCTCGCGGACGGCGATCGCCTCGGTCTTCAGGTCGATCACGAACATCGCGTCGGGGACGCGCTGCATGTTCTTGACCCCGCCGAGGTTTGCCCGCAGCTTGGCCAGGTCGGCCTGGGCGGCCATCCGCTCGCGCGTCGGCAGCAGCTGGAGCTGGCCCTCGGTCTCGTAGCGCTCGAGGTCATGCAGACGACGGATCCGCAGCGAGATCGTCTGGAAGTTCGTCGAGCAGCCCGCCGAGCCAGCGGTGGTTGACGTACGGCATACCGGCGGCCGAGGCCGTCTCCGCAATCGTGTCACGGGCCTGCTTCTTGGTGCCGACGAACAGCACGGTCCCGCCGCGGCGCGCGATGTCCTCGGAGAACGTGCGGGCGCGCTCGAGCAGCTCCTGCGTCTGCAGGAGATCGATGAGGTAGATGCCATCCCGCTCTCCGAAGATGAAGCGGCGCATCTTGGGGTTCCAGCGGCGCGTCTGGTGACCGAAATGCACTCCGGCCTCCAGCAGCTCCTTGAGTCCGACCTGAGCCACGGTGACTACTCCCTTGAATGGTTGAAGAGCAACTGCTCCGGCTCGCCGTCCGGGCGCTCGTTAACTCGGCGCAGAACACCCGCAGTCAGGGATACGAGCCGCGGCAGACCGGGTCCGTTTGACGAATTCCCGTCGAGTTTACGAAAGATTTTCCGGCTTCGGCCGTTATTGAGGTGTAGCGGGACCGTCGGCGCCCCGGCTACGGTTCCCCTACGCGGGCCGAACCTCCCTTCCCCTACCTCCGGTGGCTCGGTTCGCAGCCCGGCGGGGCGGCTTTGGACGGGCCGCCCCGCCGGCACCCTTTCCGTCAGTGGCCGGCGCGGGCGGACTGCAGAGCGCAGCCCGCCAGGTCCGCGGGCAGCGCCGCGAGATCGAACTCGAGCGGCGCGCCGGAGACGGGATGCGGGCAGCCGGAGCAGCCCGGCGTGGAGGAACTGGCGCTGCAGGCCGTGGTGGGCTCCGCCGCCGTACTGGAGGTCCCCGCACACGGGGTGGCCGATCGCCGCGAGGTGGACGCGGATCTGGTGGGTGCGCCCGGTGTCGAGGACGACCCGCAGGAGCGTCTCCCGGGGCGAGGACCTCGGTGATCTCGAAGTGGGTCCGGGCCTCGCGCGGCTGGTCGGTGTCGATCGACATCAGCTTGCGATCACGCCGGTCGCGCCCGATCGGCGCCTCGATCGTCCCCGTCCGGGCCTCCGGGCGCCCCTCGACGAGGGCGATGTACTCCCGGTGCAGATCGCGGCGGGCGAGCGCCGCCTTCAGCGCGCGGTGGGCGGCGTCGTTGCGAGCGACGACGAGCAGCCCGGACGTATCCTCGTCGAGGCGGTGGACGATCCCGGCCCGTTCGGGCTCCTCCCCGCCGGCCGCCCGACCGGCGAGCGCCTGGGCGAGCGTCCCGGCCCGGTGACCCCGCGCCGGGTGGACGACGACCCCGGCCGGTTTGTCGACGACGATCATGTCGTCGTCCTCGATACACGATCGCGTACGGAGCGTCCTCCACCTCGCCACGCTCGCCGCCGGCGGGGCCCCTCGCGGACCGTGATCGTCTCGCCGCCGGCGAGCAGGTGGCGCTTGCGCGCCGGCCGCCGTCGAGCAGCACGCGGCCGCCGTCGATCAGGCTCTGGGCCCTGGACCTGCGAGCCGAGCGGCTCGGCGAGGAAGCGGTCAAGGCGCGTCCCGGCCGCCGACGGGGGGACGCGCAGGGCGCGGTCAGCCACCCGCGCGGTCGCGGTCAGCCGCGCCGTCGCGGTCGCGGTCAGCCCGCGTCCGTCGCGGCCGCCCTCGAGCACCCACAGCAGCGCGATCACCCCGAAGGTGATCGCCATGTCGGCGACGTTGAACGCCGGCCACAGCGGGAGCTTGATGAAGTCGGTCACGGAGCCGTTGGCCAGGCGGTCGATGATGTTGCCCACCGCGCCGCCGATGAGCAGCCCGGTGGGCATCCACAGACCCGGCCGGCCGCCCCGCAAGGTGAAGAACACGAGCAGTCCGCTCAGCGCGCCGAGGGTGATCACCGGCACCGTCCATCCGCCGCCGGAGAGGAACCCGAAGGCGACCCCGTGGTTGTGGATGTGGACGAGATGGATGCCGAGGAACACGCTGCGCCCCTGGAGCGCGGCCGAGCTCTGGGCGATCGTGTGCTTCGTCAGCTGGTCGAGGCCGATCACGACGGCAACGAGGACCGCGGCCCGGACGAGTGCCGCCCCCTCGAGGCGCCGGCGCCGGTCGGTGCGCCGCGGGCTTCGGTCACGACCATCGCCGGCGCCCGCTACCCGGCGATCGCGTTGACGATGATGGTCCGCACGATGGCGAGCACGAAGATCGCGATCATCGGACTCAGGTCGATCATCCCGAGCGGCGGGATGAACCGCCGGAAGAGCTGGAGGTAGGGCTCGCTGACGTCCTTGAGGAACCCGATCAGCGCATCGGACCATCGCGAGTACGGAATCCGCATCCCGAACGAGAACAGCAGGTTGAACAGGATGTACAGGATCAGGATCAGGATGTAGACGGCGAACAGCGCGTCGACGTAGTCGGCGATGTCGCCCCGGGTGACCGCGAGCACGATCACCTGCCGGGCTCCGTCGAGCGCACGGCGTCGATCGCGGCCTGGAACGCGGCGCGGATGCCGGCCCGCTCGAGCGCCGCGAGCCCGCGCGCGGTGCTCCCGCCCGGCGAGGTCACCTCGCGGCGGACGGCAAAGGTGTCGTATCCCCGCGCGGTGAGCAGCTCCGCCGTGCCGCCCATCGTCTCGGTCACGAGCTGACCGGCGAGCTCCGGCTTGAGGCCGTGGCGGACGGCGGCGTCGACCTGGGCCTCGGCGAGCGAGGGCGTGGTACGCCGGTCCGACCCCCATCACGGCGGTCGCCGCCCCGAGCTGGCCCTCCGGCAGCACGAGCACGGTCCCGACGCGGCTGAACAGCCGGGTGATCTCACCGAGCAGCCCGGAGTCGAACCCGTCCGCGACGGCGAGGCACGTCACTCCCCGCCGGACCTCGGACGGGGTGTTCGGCATCGCTCGCACGACCGGGGCCGATGGGTAGGCCTCGGCGAGCGCCGCCAGGCTGACTCCGCCCAGCAGCGAGACGACCGGCTTCTCCACGTCCGGGAGCTCGCGCGCGACCGCCGCGAGCCCCGGGGGCTTGTGGGCGAGCACGACGACATCGGCGGTCGCGGCGACCTCGCGTGGGCCGGCCACGGCCTCGCCACCGAGCTCCTGGGCGAGCATCCGCGCCCGTCCAGAGCCGCGGTCGCAGCACACCACCGGATCGCCCCAGCCACGGGCCAGGGCGCGTGCCATGTTCCCAGCGCCGATCAGCCCGACTCGCATGGGCGCAACGTTAGAGCCTGTCGTTTCCACGGACGAACCCGCCCGCGCGCTACGACTGGTTGAAGAAGCCCTTCTCCACGAGCCGCGCCCGTTCCTCCGCGGACACCTCGACGTTGCGCGGCGTCAGCAGGAACACCTTGTCGGCGATCCGCTGCATCCCCCCGTCAAGCGCGTACGTCAGCCCGCTGGAGAAGTCGATCAGCCGCTTCGAGAGGTCGGTGTCGGTGCCCTGGAGGTTGATGATCACCGGAATCGCGTCCTTGAACTTGTCCGCGACGTCCTGGACGTCGTTGAACGACTTCGGCGCGACGAAGTGCACGCGGACGTCGCCGCCCGTCGAGCGGCCGTTCCCCCGCGATGGAGCGACCGGGCGCAGGGCCGTGGCGCGGCGGTCGGCCGCCGGGTCCTCGGCGAAGATGTCGTCGATCTCGTCGCGGCGGCGACGGGAGCTCAGCCGGCGGACATTCGGCCGCTCGCGGTAGGTGTCCTGGATCTCCACCTCGGGCTCGGCATAGGGCTCGACCTCTTCCTCATAGGCTTCATCCTCGGCCAGGCCGAAGTAGACGAGCGTGCGGTGCCAGGTGTCGCGAAAGGCCATGACGTGGGCGGTGTTCGCGCCGCGGCGCGGTTCTCCTGCCGTGATTATGACGCTCAGAGCGGCGTCCGTGAGGATGATGGGCCCGCAGAGGACGCCTCGCCCCGCAGCAGGACGCTCCCGAGACGGATGATCGTCGCCCCCTCCTCGACCGCCACGAGGTGGTCCTGACTCGTCCCCATTGAGCATTCGGACAGGCCGTGCGCGTCGGCGAGCGCGCGCAGCTGCCGGAAGTAGCCGCGGTTGGCCTCCGCGTCGCCGGTCTGCGGCGGCATCGTCATCAGCCCCCGGACGGGGAGCGGGCACCGCTCGATCATCGCCGGCAGCGCCTCCGGCGCGACCCCCGCCTTCCCGGGGTCCCCGGCGAGCTCGACCTCGATCAGCACCGCCGTGCCTCCGGCGTCGCCCGCGTGACGCTCGAGCTGGGCGAGCGCCGACTCGCTGGCCAGGGAGTGGATCAGCCGCACCCGTCCGAGCAGCTGCTTGACCTTGCGGCTCTGCAACGCGCCGATGAAATCCCAGGTGAACCGTTCGCCGGCGAGCGCCTGCTTGGCCAGCAGATCCTGCGCCCGGTTCTCCCCGACGAGCCGCACCCCGGCGTCGGCGAGCGGGAGCAGGAGCTCGGGCGGCAGGTACTTCGTGGCCACCAGCACGTCCACCCCGTCCGGATCGCGGCCGGTGGCGGCAATCCCGTCGCGGATCCGCTCGAGGTTGCGCCGGACGGCCTCGGGGTCGAGCTCGGTGATCAGCTCAGGCATGGAGCCACCCGACGCCGGCCTGCCGGCCGGTGACGCCGCCATCTCGGCGGTGGGAGAAGAACAGCGCCGGATCGGCGCAGATCGTGCACAGGCCGACGTCGTGGACGGTCCCGATCCCGGCGGCGGCGAGCTGGCGGGCCGCCACCGCCTTGAGGTCGAGGTTCCGCTCCCGGCGCACCTCGGGGCCGAGGGCCGTGAAGGCACGATGGACGTCCTCGCTCACCTCGTAGCAGCACGGTCCCGCTCCGGGCCCGACCGCGGCCTGCAGCTCTGCGCCCCCGACGAGCTCGCGCAGTGCCCGCACCCCCTCGGCGAGAATCCCGCCCGCGAGGCCGCGCCACCCGGCGTGGAGCATCGCCACCGCTCCGCCTCCGGCGACCGCCACCGGCAGGCAGTCGGCGGTGAGGACCATCGGCGCGAGCCCCGGCCGGTCGGTGAGCTGCCCATCGGCCTCCGCCGGCTCACCGGCCGGCGCCTCGCGCGACAGCTGGACCGTGACCCCGTGGACCTGCCGCCCGAAGGCGAACGGCGCCCCGATCGACCGCTCGACCGCCGCGCGGTTGCGCTCCACGGCAGAGGGGTCATCGTCCGTCCACCGGCCGAGGTTGAGGCTCGCGTACGGTCCGGCCGAGTGGCCGCCGCGGCGGGTCGTGAACTGCGCCCGCGCGCCGGGGAGCTCGATCAGGATGTGCTCGTCCTGCCAGATAAAGGGGTCGGGGAGCTCCACGCTGACCGAGGCTAGCCCTCGGCCTCGCCGCGTCCGAGCGCCCGGAGCGCCTCGGCGAGCTCCTCCTCAGGGCCGTCGGCCGTTCCGTCGAGCTTCGCCGCGAGCGCCGCCCGCAGGCCGGCGCCGACCTCCGGTCCTGAGGGCACCCCGGCGGCGAGCAGGTCCGCGCCGCCGATCGCCGGTCGGACGTGGCGGAGCTCGTCACGCCAGCGCTCCGCGGCGCGGCGGCCGTCGGACCCCGCGGTCGCGCCGGCGGCGGCGATCAGCTCCGGGGATGCCCCGTGCACGGCCACGGCGATCTCGGACGGGCGGTCGGCGTGCTCGAGCCGCACGGCGAGCCTCCGTCGTCCCTCGGCCAGGGCGAGCGCGGCATCCCGCTCCTCCGCCGGCCAACCCAGACGGGACAGCAGCGGCTCGCGGCGGGGCTCAGGGACGCCGTCGAGCGCGAGGCCGAGCACGAGCGTCCCGTCGCGCGCCGCGTCGGCGAGCAGGTCGCGGGCGGCGCGCACGAGCGACGGATCGGTGTCCCGCAGCCCGAAGCCCGGCTCGATCGCCGCGGCGATCCCGAGCCCGTCGAGCGTCGCGAGCGCGGCGGCGGGATCGGGCTCGGCGAGCAGCAGCCGAAGCTCGGCGCCGAGCCGGTCGCCGCTGATCGTGGCCAGGGCCCCGGCGGCGAGCGCCTCGCCGATGAGCTCGCCGGTCCGGGCGTCGGGATCGAACTGCAGCCGAGCGGCGTACCGGGCGAGGCGCAGCAGTCGGGTCGGATCCTCGAGGAAGCTCCGATCGTGGAGGACACGGAGGCGTCCTTCGGCGAGGTCCCGCAGCGCCCCGTCGACGGCCCGAAGCTCCCCCGCAGCCGGACCGGTGAGCGTGAGCGCGATCGCGTTCACGGTGAAGTCGCGGCGGCCGAGGTCCTCGGCCAGTGGCGCCGGCTCCACCTCCGGCAGGGCGCCGGGTGACGGGTACCGCTCGCGCCGCGCCCGCGCGAGGTCGATCCGCCGGCCGTCACGGCGCAGGGATGCGGTTCCGAAGCGGCCGTGGACGACGGCAGCCCCAGCCAGCCGCGCGGCCAGCGCCTCGACGTCCCCCTCGGTCACGAGGTCGAACTCCCGGACCCCGCGCCCGAGGAGCACGTCGCGCACCGCGCCGCCGACGAGGTGCACCGGCGGCTCGCCGGGAAGCTCCCCGATCAGCCCGGCGGTGTCCGGATCGGCCCGCAGGCGGGCGAGGAGCTCGGGACCGGAGGCGGGTTCCACGCCGCCATCTTCCCGCGCGCAGCGGATCGCTGGCTACGATCCCCGGATGCCGCGTCCCGGTTCCCGGCGGATGGTGCGCCTGGGCCTCGTGGCCGCCGTGCTGCTCGTGCTCGCCGGCGGCGCGGTGGCCTTCGTGCTCCTGCACTCGCCCGGCAACGTCTCCCACCCCAACCTGTCGTTCACCAGCCCGACGACGGCCACGACCCCGGCTGCGCCGAAGCCCAAGCCGGTCCAGGACACCTTCGTGTGGCCCAACTACGGCTTCGACGCGGGGCGTACGCGGTACTTCCCCGGCAACCGTGGTCTCGGACCACCGCTGCGGGTGGGCTGGAGCTACAACGACAACGCGCTGCTGGAGTTCAACCCGGTGATCTACCACACGTCGCTGTTCTTCCTCGACGACAACGGCTGGGTGAAGGCGCTGGACAAGCGCAACGGCCATCAGCTCTGGGGCCGCAAGATCGGCTCGCTCGCCGCCGCCTCGCCCGCGGTCGGGACCGCTCAGCAGGCGATCTACGTGCCGGTGCTCTCGACCGACCCCAACGCCGGCCAGAACCCGGGCAACGGGATGTTCGCGGCGCTCTCGATGCGGAACGGTCACACGCTGTGGAAGCGGCCGATCCCCGCGGGGACGGAGTCCTCGCCGATCGTCGACGGCAACAGCGTGTACTTCGGCGACGGTGGCGGAACCGTCTACTCCCTGCGCGCCAGCGACGGCCACCTCCAGTGGACCTACCACGCGAGCGGAGCGGTGAAGGGCGGTCCGGCGCTCCAGAACGGGATCCTGTACTTCGGGGACTACGACGGGCGGGCGTACGCCGTCGATGCCCGCACCGGGCACGAGGTGTGGGCGGTGACGACCGAGGGGGCCCGCTTCGGCTTCGGCAGCGGCAACTTCTACTCGACCCCCGCCGTCGCCTACGGGCGGGTGTACATGGGCAACACCGACGGCCGCGTGTACTCGTTCGCGGCCCGGACCGGCCAGCTCGCCTGGGCCACCGGGACAGGGGCCTACGTGTACGCCTCGGCCGCCGTCGGCGACCCCGCCGGGCTCGGCCCGACCGTGTTCCTCGGTTCATACGACGGCAACATGTACGCCTTCGACGCACGCTCCGGTGCGGTCCGCTGGAGCCGCAACGCCGGTGGGCGGATCTCCGGCGCCTCGACGATCGTCGGCAACGTCCTGTACGTGGCCACGCTCTCGCGCCAGACGATCGGCCTCGACATCCATGACGGGCACCAGGTGTTCTCGTTCCCGGACGGCCAGTACAACCCGGTCATCGCCGACAACGGGGCGATTTACCTCGACGGGTATGGTGCGATGTACGAGATGCTCCCGCGCGGGTCCGCGGCCCGCCGATCGGCCTCGCGCCCCGCCGCCGCGAAGCGGCGTTGAGGTTGTCGCTGTTGCTACCATTCGGCGTCTATGCGCTGCAGAAGTGGAAGTCACTGTCAGGAGCCGGCCCTCAAGGGTCGACGGTTCTGTGCTGACCACGCCGCGGAGCTCGATCGCATGCGCGAAGAGCTGAAGGACGCGGCCGCCGCACGGATTGGTCGCGGGCGCCCCAAGCGCTCGTCCACGTGCTGCCGTCCCGGCTGCTACGAGCCCAGGGTCCCGCCCGCCGCGTACTGCGACACGTGCGCCGCCGCGGGATACGTGGAGGAGGCCGCTTAGGCGGTCGCCCTCCACGGCTCACCCCTCATATAGAACGATCCAGCGGCGAATGCGCCGCGAACTGACGCCAGCCTGACGCGGTTCTTCGCCGTCTGGTCGCCTGGCGTTAGCTCTGCTGGGGCACGGCGTGGTCCCATTCGGTCCATGGTGGACGGAGTAGGCCGGCAGATCGGGCCCGTCGGCCCGCGCACATCATGCGCATCGCGGTCTCCTCGGCGCTCGGCGCCGCGCTCGTCGCCTGGATGAGCCTCCGGCTCCGGCGCCAATGGGCGGGCTGAGCCCGCTCAGGCCTCGATCGACCGGCCGTCCCCACCGACCGTGGGGCACATCCCCCTTTCCCGCGACGCTGCCCCGATGCGCCCCGGGCGGGCGGGCCTCGGCTCCGCCGCGCCCGCCGGGCGCTCACGGTCGGGGCGTTCGTCCTCGCCGTGATCGCGGTCGTCACGCAGTGGCCGACGCTGCAGGGTGGCCTCGCGCCGCCGCGGGGTTCACGGACCGCTCGGTGCCTTCGCGCTCGGCGCGACGTGGACGCTGTCGGCCGTCGCGCTGTTCCTCGTCGCCCTGCTCGGCGTCGAGTGAGGAGCTCGGGGCCGTCCGTCTGCCCACGCCCGTGCTGCTCCGTTGGCGGCGCCGCCGCGGTCCTCAACTGGGTCTGCGACTGCGGCTGCCTCGTGCTCTCGATCCTCGCCGTCGGCGGCCACGTCCCGTGGCAGACCGTCCTCGCCGCCTACGGCCTCACTCAGCTCGCCGCCGTGCTCCCGCTCACCCCCGGCGGGATCGGTGTCATCGAGGGCACGCTCTCGCTGTTGCTGATCGCCTCGCACGTCCCCGCCCCGACCGCGGTCGCCGCGGTCATCCTCTACCGGCTGATCAGCTTCTGGCTGCTGCTGCCGCTCGGCTGGGCGAGTGTGGCCGCGCTGCTCGCGCTCCAGCGCCGCGGCGAGCGCTCAGTCGCGGTCGGCCGGTGGGCGGACGGCAACCCCCGCGGCGGCGAGGCTCGCCTTCGCCTCGGCGACGGTGTGATGGCCGTAATGGAAGATCGAGGCGCAGAGGACGGCATCGGCGCCGGACTGCACCGCGTCGGCGAGGTCGGCGAGCTCCCCGGCTCCGCCTGAGGCGATCACCGGGATCCGCACCGCATCGGCGACGGCGGCCGTGAGCGGCAGGTCGTAGCCGGCGTTGGTGCCGTCCCGGTCCATGCTCGTGAGCAGGATCTCCCCCGCCCCACGCTCGGCCGCCTCGGCCGCCCAGGCCACGGCGTCCCGCCCGGTGGGCGTGCGGCCACCCGCCAGGTACGCCTCCCATCCGCCGCCCTCACGGGCCTTGGCGTCGATCGCGACGACGACGCACTGCACGCCGAAGTTCGCCGCGAGCTCGTCGATCAGCTCGGGACGCTTCAGCGCCGCCGAGTTCACCGAGACCTTGTCCGCACCCGCGTCGAGCACCGCCTGGGCGTCGGCGACGCTCCGGATCCCGCCGCCGATCGTGAACGGGATGAACAGCTCGTCGGCGGCGTGCCGGGCGAGCTCGACGACCGTCTCGCGCTTGTCCGACGTCGCGGTGATGTCGAGGAACACGAGCTCGTCGGCGCCGGCGGCGTCGTAGCGCGCGGCGAGCTCCACGGGATCTCCGGCATCCCGGAGATCGAGGAACCCGATGCCCTTGACGACCCGTCCGCCGTTGACGTCCAGGCACGGGATCACCCGCTTGTAGTGCATCAGCCGCCGTTCTGCGCGCCGCGGCGGCGCTTCTCGCCGTCGAGCACGGCCTGAGCCTCGCCGACGTCGAGCCGGCCCTCGTACAGGGCCTTGCCGACGATCACGCCGGAGAGGTTGACCTGCCGCAGCTCCGCGAGCGCCCGGATGTCGTCGACCGAGGAGACGCCGCCGGAGTACACGAACGTGCCGCGCACCACCTGGGCGATCCGCAGCGCGGAGTCGAGGTCCGGGCCCGTGAGCATCCCGTCCCGTTCGATGCTGGAGTACACGAACCGGCGCACCCCCCGGGCCCCGAGGCGCTCGATCACCGACGCCGCGGGGATCTCCGTCTGCTCGGTCCACCCAGCCGCCGCGAGCCGGCCATTGCGGGCGTCGACCGAGACGACGACGCGATCGCCGTGCTCGGCGAGGACCCCGTCGAGGAAGTCGATGTCGTCGTAGGCCGCGGTGCCGAGGATCACCCGGCTCGCGCCCGCGTCGATCGCCGCGCCGACAGCCTCGGCGCTCCGCAGGCCGCCGCCGACCTGCACCGGGACCCCGGCGCGACCGGCGATCCGTCGCACGTGCTGGAGGTTTGCCGGGGTTCCCGTCTTCGCCCCGTCAAGGTCGACGACGTGGAGTGCCCGGGCGCCGGCGGCGACCCAGCGCTCGGCCGCCTCCAGGGGGTCGTCGTCGTAGTCCGTCCGCTGGTCGAACTCCCCTTGGCCAGGCGGACGGCCTTGCCGTCCAGGATGTCGATCGCCGGGAGGAGGATCACGCCGCGTCACGCACCCGAGGGGCCGTCGAGGCATCGACGGCACCCGCGCAGATGGCCACGAAGTTCCCGAGCATGCGCAGGCCGTCGGCCGAGGACTTCTCGGGGTGGAACTGCACGCCGAACACCTCGCCGCGCTCGACGGCGGTGGCGAATGTCTCGCCGTACTCGGTCTCGGCGATCACGTCGGCCGCCTCGGCCGGTCGCACCGCGAGAGAATGCACGTGATACATCGGGCACCCGTCGGCGGGCAGTCCAGCGGTGAGCCGGGACGGCCGCCGGAACATCACCTGGTTCCAGCCGATGTGCGGGACGCGAAGGCCGCCGCTGCGCAGGGCGCTCACCGTCCCGGGCAGCAGGCCGAGCCCCTCGGCCCCGCCGAGCTCCTCCGAGCGCTCGAACAGCACCTGCATGCCAAGGCACACGCCGAGCAGCGGAGTGCCCTCGCCGACGCGGCGGTGGAGCGCCTCGGCGAGACCGAGCTCGGCGAGGTTGGCCACCGCCCGCGGGAATGCCCCGACACCGGGGAGCACGAGCCCATCGGCCCGGTCGAGGTCCTCCACCCGGGAGCTGATGAGCGCACGGGCACCGACGTGCTCGAGCGCCTTCTCGACCGAGCGGCGGTTGCCCATCCCGTAGTCGACGACCACGATCAGCGGCTGGGCGGGCGTCACGTCAGCGTGCCCTTGGTGCTCGGAACCCCCGTCTCGGCTGGATCGATCGCCGTCGCGGCCCGGAGCGCGCGGGCGAGGGCCTTGAACGCCGCCTCGAGCATGTGGTGGACGTTGCTGCCGGCCTCGATCGTCACGTGCAGGGTGAGACGCGCGTTGGCGGCGAGTGCCCGCAGGAACTCCTCGGCGAGCTCGTGGTCGAAGTTCCCGATCGCGCCGGGCGGCAGCTCGCCCTCGAACACGAGCAGGCCGCGGCCCGAGATGTCGATCGCGCAGGTCGCCCGGGCCTCATCCATCGGGATGATCGCCTGGCCGTAGCGGAAGATCCCGGCTCGGTCGCCGAGCGCACGGTCGAGCGCCTGGCCGAGGCAGATCCCGACGTCCTCGACCGTGTGGTGTGCGCCGGTCTGGAGGTCTCCGCTTGCCTCGACGTCCAGGTCGAGGCGGCCGTGACGGGCGACGAGGTCGAGCATGTGATCGAGGAATCCGACCCCGGTGCTCCGCGTGCCCTCGCCGGTGCCGTCGAGCGCGAGCGCGAGCCGGATGCTCGTCTCGGCGGTCGTCCGTTCGATCTCGGCGGTGCGGCCCATGTCAGTCCCGATTGTCCTCGATGCGGGCCTCCATCGACCGCGCGTGCTCCTCGAAGCCCTCGGCGCGGGCGATCGGCGCCGCCGCGCGGGCGAGGGTGCCGGGGTCCGTGATCCGCACCTCGGCGAAGGCACGCGAGAAGTGGGCCGGCGAGAGGCCGGAGGCGAAGCGCGCGGCCCCGGCTGTCGGCAGCACGTGGTTCGACCCCGCGATGTAGTCGCCGAAGGCCGTTCCCGCCTCCGGGCCGACGAACAGGCATCCCGCACGGGTGACCCCGCGTGAGAGCGCCTCCGCCGGCCCTCCGACGAGCTGGAGGTGCTCGGGCGCGAACGCCTCGGCGAGCGCGAGGCCGTCCTCGGGCGATGCGGTCTGGAGCAGACTGATGACACCGTCGTGCTCCGCTGCGTCGGCGAGCTCGGCGGCGATCGCGGCGAGCAGGCCGGGATCCGAGGAGAGCGCGACGACCAGGCTTCCCGCGCCGTGCTCGGCCTGGGCGAGGAGGTCGAGGGCCAGCGGCCGGGGATCGAGCCGGTCGGCGCCCGGCTCGGCGATCAGGACGAGATCACTCGGGCCGGCGAACCCATCGATCCCGACCCGCTCCGACGCCTGGTGCTTCGCCTCCTGGACGTACAGGTTGCCCGGACCGACGATGACATCGGCGGCTGGCACGCTCGCCGTGCCGTAGGCGAGCGCGGCGATCGCCTGGGCTCCGCCCATCCGGTAGACCTCGTCGACCTCGGTGAGCGCGCAGGCGGCGAGGATCGCCGGGTGGATCTCGCCCTCGGGCCCCGGCGGAGCGCAGACGACCACCTCGGCGACTCCGGCGACCCGGGCGGTGACCCCCCCCATCACGACCGTGCTCGGGTACGGCGCACGTCCGCCCGGCACGTAGACCGCGGCGCGGCGCACCGGCACCCGGCGCAGCACGATCTCGCTGACGCCGACGGAAACCGGTCGCCGCTCGGGCACGAGCGCGGCGTCGGCGACCGCGCCGACGTTTGCGATCGCGGCCTGGAGGCCCGCCCGCAGGTCGGGGGCGATCCCGGCCAGAGCCGCGGTCAGCGCGGCCGGGGCGACCCGGAGGGGCCCCTCGGCGGCCGCTGCGGAGTCGAACCGTGCCGTGTACTCGCGCACGGCGTCATCCCCCCGCGCCCGGACCGCGGCGAGGATCTCCCGCACCGGGGCGTGCACCGTCTCGGGATCGGGGATGAGCGCCCGCAGCGCGAGCGCCTCGGCGGCGGGATCGAGTCCCGCCCGCCTGAGCTCATACCGCACCGATCCGCTCCAGGAGCGCGTCGATCGGGTCGGCCTTCAGCTTGTGCGCCACCCGGTTGGCGATCAGCCGCGCCGTGCAGTGGGCGATCTCCTCACGGATGACGAGCCCGTTCTCACGCAGCGTGGTGCCCGTGGCCGTCAGGTCGACGATCGCCTCGGCGAGGCCGGTCAGCGGCGCGAGCTCGACCGAGCCCTTCACCTCGACGATCTCCGCCTGACGTCCGGTCTCCAGGAAATGGCGGGTGGCGATCCGCGGGTACTTGGTGGCGATCCGGACCACCCCGAGCCGGCGCAGCACCTCCGCTCCGCGGTCCTCGCCGGCCTCGGAGGCGAGCACCATCGTGCATCCCCCGTAGCCGAGGTCGGCGAGCTCGTACACCTCCCGCCCACCCTGCTCCATCAGCACGTCCTTGCCGGTGATGCCGATGTCGGCCGCCCCGGCCTCGACATATGTCGGCACGTCGGAGGGCCGCATCGTGACGATCCCGGCGTCCTCGAACAGCAGCTTGCGGTCGTTGGAGCGCACCTCGGCCGTGTCGAGCCCGATCCGGTCGAGCAGGTCGAGCGTGTCCGTGAACAGGGCCCCGCGGGGCACGGCGATGCGCAGCGCGGTCATGACCGGTTGCGCTCCTCGCCGGCGAGCGCGATGTGGAGACGCTCGACGTTGAGCGCAAATCCGACCGCGGGCAGCGGGCGCCCGAACCGGCCGAGCAGCTCGTCGTACCGACCGCCGCTGCCGATCGGGGTCCCGTGCGCGGGGTCGTAGACCTGGAACACCGCGCCGGTGTAGTAACCGAGGCTCCGCACGAGCCCGAGGTCGAAGATCACGCGCTCGGCCACCTCGGGGGCGAGCCGGGCGTGCAGATCGCGCAGCCCGGTCGCCGCCGACTCCAACTCGGGGCCGAGCTCCTCGAGCAGTTGCGGACCGCCTCGCCGGCGCGGAACGTCGAGCAACAGCGCGAACGCGTCGTCGGCGAGCGACAGCTGCCGGAGCTCCCGCTCGAGCCCCACGAAGTCCCCGGCGACGAGCTCCTCGAGCACCCGTTCGCCATCGGCGGGCGAGACCCCGGCCGACGCGAGCAGCGCCGGGTAGACGGACGCGTCGCCGACGCCCACCCGGTATGTCCGCAGGCCGGCGGCGTCGAGCGCGCGGCAGAGCACGGTGAGCGCCTCGGCGGTGCCGTCCGGGCTCGGACTGCCGATCAGCTCGACGCCGGCCTGGAGCAGCTCGCGCGAGTGGCCCCGCTGCGGCCGGACGCCACGGTAGGCGTGCTGGAGGTAGCTGAAGCGCAGCGGCAGCTCGGCGGTGGCGTAGCGGGTGGCGACGAGGCGGGCGATCGGAACGGTGGTGTCCGAGCGCAGGACGAGCACGTTGCCCTGCTCGTCGAACATCCGGTACGCGGGCCTGCTGGCGGTCATTCCGGCACGGCTGAACGTCGCCTCGTACTCGAGCGCGGGCGTGTAGACCTCGCCGTACCCGGCGTCGAGGAAGACGTCGCTCAGCCGGTCGGTGAGGGCGCGGAGCTCCCGCATCTCGTCGGGCAGCACATCGCGCGTCCCGCTGGGGATCCGATGGATCATGCGCACCAGTGTGCCGGACCGCGCCGGTGGGACGCCGGGCGGGCCCGGCGGACGGGTGCGAGCCCTCAGACCCGGGCCGGGACGTCGTCGTGGCGCTCGATCCGCGCCCCGAGATCCCGCAGCCGCTCGTCGATCCGCTCGTAGCCGCGGTCGATCTGGCGGATGTTGCCGATCTCCGTCGTCCCCTCGGCGCACAGGGCCGCGATCAGCATCGCCATCCCGGCGCGGATGTCAGGCGACTCGACCCGCTCACCGCGGAGCGGGCGCGGACCGACGACGATCGCCCGGTGGGGGTCGCAGATCGTGATCGCGGCGCCCATCAGCTGGAGCTTGTCGGTGAAGAACAATCGGTTCTCGAACATCTTCTCGTGGATGATCACCGAGCCCGCGGCCTGGGTGGCGAGCGCGAGCGCGATGCTCGTCAGGTCGGCGGGGAACGCCGGCCACGGACCGTCCTCGACCTTCGGCGTGTAGTCGCCGGCGTCGTTGCGGATGACCAGCTCCTGATTGCCGGGGACGATCACGTCCGCCCCCCGGACCTCGCTGCGCAGGCCGAGGCGATCGAACACGAGACGGATCATCCGCAGATCCCCCGGGACGGTGTCCTTGATCACCAGCTCGCCGCCGGTGACGCCGGCCAGCGCCATGAACGAGCCGATCTCGATGTGGTCCGGCGCGATCGTGTGCGTGCAGCCGCGCAGGCTGCTCGTGCCGTGGACCGTCATCACGTTGGAGCCGATCCCGTCGATCTGCGCGCCCATCGCCACGAGCATCCGGGCGAGGTCCTGGACGTGGGGCTCGGAGGCCGCGTTGCGGATCACCGTCGGGCCGCGGGTCAGTGCCGCGGCCATCAGCGCGTTCTCGGTCGCCATCACCGAGGGCTCGTCCATCAGGAAATCGCAGGGACGCAGACCGGCGGGCGGGGCGACGATCTCGATGTCGCGGCCGTGCTCGATCGAGGCCCCGAGCGCCCGGAAGGCGTCGAGATGGGGATCGAGCCGGCGGCGGCCGATCACGTCACCGCCGGGCGGAGGCATCACGGCGCGGCCGAAACGGGCGAGCAGCGGGCCGGCGAGCAGGAACGAGGCGCGAATCCGCTCGGCGAGATCCCGGTCGACCTGCTGGGAGTCGACGTCGGCGGTGCAGATGCGGACCTCACTCGGGCCGAGCCAGTCGACGCGGGCGCCGAGCGTCTCGAGCAGCAGGGTCATGGCCACGACATCGTTGATGTGCGGCACGTTGCGGAGGATGACCTCGTCCTCCGTGAGCAGGCAGGCGGCCAGGATCGGCAGCGCGCCGTTCTTGTTTCCGGCCGGGACGATCGTGCCGGAGAGCGGCACGCCGCCTTCAATGACGAACTTCTGCATTGGAATCGCTGGCGCCGAGGTGGGGATGTGAGCGGATCGCAGCCGCCGGATGCGGATCTCGCGATCTTTCGGCTCTGAGCCGTTCGGCGCGGGGTCGGGCCCTGAGCGCTCAGCTAGGGTAACAGCCATGCCGCAGACGTTTTCGCGCTCTGACGCGTGGACCCTTCTCTGCGCATGGACGGAGTCCGATTCCCTGCGCCGCCACATGCTCGCCGTGGAGGCCGCGATGCGCGCCTACGCGCCCCGTTTCGACGGGGATGTCGAGCTCTGGGGCCTCACCGGACTGCTCCACGATCTGGACTACGAGCGCTACCCCGACCTGGAGACCGGACATCCCCGCAAGGCGCTCGAGGAGCTCGAGCGGCAGGGCTACCCGGAGGAGCTGATCCGCGCCGTCGCCTCGCACGCCGACTTCATGGGCGTCCCGCGCGAGACCCCGATGGAGAAGACGCTGTACGCCGTCGACGAGCTGTCCGGGTTCGTGTTGGCCGTCGCCTACGTCCGGCCCGAGGGGCTCGTCGGGATGACGCCGAAATCGGTCAAGAAGAAGCTCAAGCAGCCCTCGTTCGCCGCCGCCGTCAACCGCGAGGAGCTCCGCGCCGGCGCCGAGGACCTCGGCGTCGATTTCGACGAGCACATCGCAACGGTGATCGAGGCGCTCGCGGCGCGGCAGGACGAGCTGCTCGCCTCGGCCGCGTAGGCGCCGGGCTCGCGCCGGCACGTTTACCCCGCCGTTGCTGGGGTAGCGTCATCCTGCAACGAAAGTTGCAGCAAATCGGGCGGTTCCGTCCGACCCCGGACCTACTCTTACGAACACATGTTCCGGCCCTCACCCAGCCACTGGAAAGCCCTCATGGGCTTCGTCGACGACGTCCTCGCCGATCATCCTGACGAGGTCGCCGCCGGCGGCGGTGAGGCCATGGCCACTCCGACGGGGCCGTTCGACTGGGAGGCGGACGGTCGCGCCGGGGAGGCCCTCGCCGGACCTCGGGAACCGGTCTCCGTCCCCCACCCTCACCGCCGGCCGCTGCGTTCGCGCCGCGTCCGCCGTCCCGGGATGGTCGCGCCGACGCCGGCCCACTGCATCTCGCCGGTATCGCGCCCAACCGCCGCTCCGCGGCCTGCTCAGGCTCCCGCTCGGAACACCTCCGGCTCGCGGCACTAGCCCCGCGCCCGGGTCCCTATCGGGGCTCGAGGCCCTCCGCCGTCCTCGAGGCCCGCTCGCATCCTCGGGCACCCGCCAGGCCGCCGCGCCCGCCAGGCCGCCGCGCCCGCCGGCCCACCGCGCGCGCCGTGAGCCCCGTCGACGGACGCCCGCCCCGCACGAGCTCCGCGATCCGCGCGATCGCACACCCATGCCCCCTCCCCGTCCTCGTTGTGCAATCCATCGATTCATCATCGATCGAAGCGGCAGCTCGGCTCGGCGAACGGCTCGAGGCCGTCCCCGCGCCCCGCGGCCCGCGGGCGCCTACAGCAGCCCGCGCGCGAGCGCGAGGACGCCGGACGGCTCCCCGCTCACCTGGCCGCCATGCGCCCCGGCCAGTGCGATCACGACCGCGATGAACGTCCCCAACCCGAGCACGAGGCACACGATCAGCAGCACGAACGCCTGCGGGTTGGCCTTGAAGAAGCGTCGGACGTCGCCCACGCGTCCATCGTCGCACACGCCCCGCGAACCGCCACCCCGACGACGCGCCGACGACGCCATACCGCCGGCGAATACGGGGTGCTCCCAGAACGCACAAACGCCCCGCGCTCACGGAGAGCTGCGGGGCGAATGAAAGAAAGAACC